>NZ_CP034909.1:1276250-2552500 GCF_008932245.1 Sinorhizobium alkalisoli
CGGTTCTGACCCCGCCGGATCCCGTTTCGCAGATCGGTCTTGCGCTACCAGCCATCCTTCTCTACGAAATTTCCATCTATACGGCGCGACTCGTCGAGAAGAAGCGAGCAGCCGAAGCCCTCTCGACCGAGTTGGCTTCTTCGCAGGAAGGTTCCTCCGAGACGGCTGGCCCTGCCAAGGGCTGACCCGTCCGACGATTCCGCGCCGCGTCCTGCAGCAACCGTGCCCGTTCGTACACGCGCCGGTCGTTGTGGCACTTTGAAATCGCTGCTGGCTTTTCGCCTGGACCGAGGCGGTCCCAGGACTGGCGGCACCAACGCGTGGAACGACTATGCTCGATATCAAATGGATCCGTGAGAATGCTGCCATGCTCGACGACGCCCTGCTAAAGCGGGGTGCGGAGCCATTGTCGGCGTCTCTGATTGAGCTTGATGAACGCCGCCGCGCCATCCTTTCCTCGCTGCAGGAAATGCAAGCGCGCCGCAACGCTGCCTCGAAGGAAATCGGCGCGGCCATGGCGCAGAAGAACGGCGAGCTCGCTGAGAAGCTCAAGGCCGAGGTCGCAGAGCTGAAGAACGCCCTGCCCGCGGCAGAGGACGAGAGCCGCCGGCTGGAGGCCGAACTGACGGATGCCCTGTCGCGCATCCCGAACATCCCGCTCGAGGACGTTCCGGTCGGCCCCGACGAAACCGCCAATGTGGTGACGCGGGTCGTCGGCTCAAAGCCGCAATGGAACCATAAGCCGTTCGAGCATTTCGAGGTCGGCGAAGCGCTCGGCTTTATGGATTTCGAAGGCGCGGCGCGCATAGCCGGCGCACGTTTCACCATTCTTAGGGGCCAGCTTGCGCGCCTCGAGCGTGCGCTCGGACAATTCATGCTCGACCTGCATACGCAGGAGCATGGCTACACCGAAGTTCAGCCGCCGCTCCTCGTCAGAGACGACGCGATGTATGGAACGGGTCAATTGCCGAAATTCGCGGAAGACCTCTTCCGGACGACCGATGGACGTTGGTTGATTCCGACGGCGGAGGTGCCGCTGACGAACATGGTCCGCGAGCAAATCCTGGAGAAGCTGCCGTTGCGCTTCACTGCATTGACGCCCTGCTTCCGCTCGGAGGCCGGTTCTGCCGGGCGCGACACCCGCGGCATGTTGCGTCAACATCAGTTCAACAAGGTCGAGCTGGTTTCGATCACCGATGCCGAAAGCTCAATCGACGAACACGAGCGGATGACGGCTTGCGCCGAGGAAGTGTTGAAGCGGCTCGGACTGCATTATCGCGTGATGACGCTCTGCACGGGCGACATGGGCTTCGGCGCGCGCAAGACCTATGACCTCGAGGTCTGGCTGCCGGGGCAGGACACCTATCGCGAAATCTCGTCCTGCTCGGTCTGCGGCGACTTCCAGGCGCGGCGGATGAACGCGCGCTATCGCCTGAAGGAGGACAGGGCAACGAAATTCGTCCACACGCTCAACGGTTCGGGCGTGGCGGTGGGGCGTGCTCTGATCGCAGTCATCGAAAACTATCTCAATGAGGACGGTTCCGTGACGGTACCGGACGTTCTCGTGCCCTATATGGGCGGGTTGCAGCGGATCGAAAAGGCCGCGTAAGGCACGCGGGGCGAGCGAGAGAGGCGGCATGCGCATCCTGCTGACGAATGATGACGGCATCCATGCCGAGGGGCTCTCCGTCCTGGAACGGATTGCGCAATCGATTTCGGACGACGTCTGGGTCGTCGCCCCGGAAGTGGACCAGAGCGGCCTTGCGCACTCGTTGACGCTTTCGGAGCCGCTGCGCCTGCGCCAGGTCGCCGAGCGGCGCTTCGCGCTTCGGGGAACGCCAACCGATTGCGTGATCATGGCGTCGAGAAAGATCCTGGACCGCAAGCCGGACCTCGTTCTCTCGGGCGTCAATGTGGGGGCAAATCTCGCCGACGACGTCACCTATTCCGGCACGGTCGCCGGGGCGATAGAAGGGACGCTGCAGGGCGTTCGCTCGATGGCGCTGAGCCAGGCCTATTCCCACTCAGTCGGGGCGACGGTGCCCTGGGACGTGGTCGAGGCGCACGCGCCGGCGCTGATTGGCCGCTTGATGCGGGTCGACCTGCCGGACGGCACCTTGATCAATCTGAATTTCCCCAATTGCGCGCCGGATGCGGTTGCTGGCGTGGAGGTCACCTCGCAAGGCAAGCTCGAGATCGGGCTCAGCATCGACGAGCGCCTGGACGGCCGCGGCTTTCCCTATTTCTGGCTGCGCTTCGGCGAGCGCTCCGGCGACTTTCGCTCCGGCACCGACATTCGGGCCTTGCGCGACAACCGGATTTCGGTGACGCCGCTGAAGCTGGATATGACCGACTACACGGTTCAGGAGCGCATCGCCCGGGCATTGCTGAAAGGGACTGCTGCTTGAGCGGGCGTGTCGCGCAGCAGGAAGGGCTTGCGGCGATGGCACTTCGCCTCCGCGCAGCCGGCGTCGTGAACAACGACCTGCTGAAAGCCGTGGAGCAGACCCCGCGCGGCCTGTTCTGTCCGGCGCCCTATCAGGAGGACGTCTATTCCCGGCGACTGATCCCGCTTGATTGCGGCTCCTTCATGGAAGGATGCGATTTTGCGGTTCGGCTCATCCATTGCCTCAATGTCAAGCCGGGGCAGCGCGTGCTTGAAGTGGGCACTGGCAGCGGCTTTACCGCCGGTGTCATCGGGCGCCTCGCAGAGCGGGTGTTGACGATCGATCGCTATCAGACGCTGGTGGGGACCGCGCAGAAGAATCTCGAGAAAGCCGGCATCCGCAATGTCGTCGTGCGACATGCGGACGGCAGCGTCGGGGCGCCGGGCGAGGGCACCTTCGACCGCATTCTCATCACTGCCGCTTTCGACAGTCTGCCGCGCATGTATTCCGATCACCTCGTATCGGGCGGCACCTTGCTGGTGCCGATCATGATGAACGAAACGCGGTGCCGCATCGTTCGCGTCAACCGCACGGGCAGCCGCTTCGATCGGGAGGACCTGTTCGAAGCACCTTACCTCCCGATCGTCCCGCAGCTGGCATCCTTCCTCTGAGCAGGTCGCGATGGCCGGCGCGTCGCAAACAGCTGATTCGCACAAGGCCAGCTTGCCCTCCAGCTCCTGCCTCAGGCCCCGAAAGCATTGTTCTCGATCAAGTGGTTAACCCTTTATTAACCCGCCTCCAGCTTCGCGCAAGCTTGTCGCCATAGCCCGGAAGGGCACGATGGTCGTGGCGCGCTTGAGCTGTGATTTCTGCGTTGTTCGTTTGGATCGTGCAGATGATGGAGACGGCAGATGCAGATTGCGAACAGGTTGACGGGCGCTGCGACGGGCGATGGTCTGAGTAATCTCGCCGGGCGGTCGGCGGACCAGGTCGGGACCACTGGCAAGGAAGATGCGAGCGCACAAGCGGCGCAGGCGGCATTTTTCGACCCGACGCCGCGCATCTCCCTTTCGGTCGATGCATTGCTTTATCTAAGCCGCACCAAGAAGACGCCGGAGAGGGCGCCGCCCTTGACCGCCGACGAGTGGAACAACCGGCTCTCTCCGCAACTAGCGGCACGGGAGCACCAGGCCTTCGGGAGGTTCGCCGATAGCGGCGATTACAGGGCCTATTACCGAGCCTTCATCGAGTACTACGATACTCTCCGGCCGGAGGATCAAAACAGCCTGCGCTATTTCGGTACGCGCGAAGCGTCGGTCGCGGGATTACGGTCGCTCGAATACGACGCCGAGAGCGGCCTCGATGGCGATTCAAGTTTCAAGAGGATCGTCAGCGTGTTTCTCGATGAGGACAAGACCGTCTCTTCGGCTGCTCCGCTCGATCCAGAGCCGGGCGACGAACGATTTTTGGGCTGGGATGCGTCCAATATCAGCTATGAGACGGAAACGCCGGAATCGCGATCGCTTTCGGAAATCGAGCGCCTCTATTCGGAACTCCTATAGGCCGATCAATCCCGCACGGCTCCGGCGCCGGGGCGGCATCATGGTTAGCGTTTCGTCAAATCGCCGCCGCCCTTAACCGGCCGGTAACTCTAATGCGCTTTAATCATTCCACAGCGAGTTGCGTTCGGAGTGGGTAAGCGTCATGCGTCAGTTTTCATCTCCCGGTGCAGGGAAGTCCTTGATCCGCCTGTGTGCGGCGGCCTTGTTGGCAAGCGCCGCGGCAGGCTGCAGCTCCGGTGTAAGCCGCTTCGATGGGCTCTTTTCAAGCTCCGACGCCCTGACGACAGGCTCGATCCCGCGCAATACGACTCCCGTTCCGCGAGGCGATATATCGGGCAGCCAGAGCGTCGCCCTCGGTCAGACTTATCCGGATGCCGGCGGAACCGGGTCCTACGGTCAGGTGCATGCCGTTGCCGCGCCGGTGTCGAGTGCCCGCGTAGCGTCGACGCCGATGAATGTACAGCGTACGGCCCTGGCCGAACCGGCGCCGGCCATTCCTCGCCAGGCGCCGGAGACCCCTGCCGCCCGCCAGCCGCAGCCAGTTCTCGCAAAAGCCGAACCGCTGCCGACCTCTTCCAGGGAGCGTTCCGGCAAGGGCGGCTGGAGCACGGAAAACGCACCAACGATCATGGTACGCCCGGGGGATACCGTAGCCGTACTGGCGCGCCGCTTCGGTGTACCGGAAAAGGAGATCCTGAAGGCCAATGGCCTGAATTCCGCCGGACAGGTGGAGCCGGGCCAGCGCCTCATCATTCCGAGCTTTGGCGGCGGAAGCAGCGCCGCGAAAGCGGCGGCGTCAAGTTCGATCGCCGATATCGAGGGTGGCAACAAGCAGCCATTGCCGCTGCCCGCTGGTCAGCGTGAAGTCGCGATCCTGCCGGGGCAATCGCAACTGCGCGAGAAGGGCGAGGAGCGCGCGAACGTTGCAAGCGGAAAGGTCGATGCTGCCGGCGAGGGCGGTGGCGCAGGTGGGCTCTACACAGTCAAGGCGGGCGACTCGCTCAACCGGATCGCCAAGGCGAATGGCGTGTCCGTCGCTGCCCTCAAGCAAGCGAATGGGCTGACGACCGAATCGATCCGCATTGGACAGAAGCTGAAAGTGCCGGGTGGCGCCGTCGCTGGCGACGCGACCGCTTCCGTTCCTTCGAAGAGGGCGGAAACGAAAGTGGCGTCGCTCGATCAGAGCAAGCCGACGGAATACAAGCCGCCTGTCGTCAAGGAGAGCGTTTCGGAGGCGGCAGCTAAGTCCGACGTCGACGCGGAGTCGCCGAAATCGACCGGAATCGGCAAATATCGCTGGCCCGTCCGCGGCGCGGTCGTTGCCGGCTATGGCGCGAATGTCGACGGCAATCGCAACGACGGCATCAATATCTCGGTGCCGGAAGGGACGCCGATCAAGGCGGCCGAAAACGGCGTGGTCATCTATTCCGGCAGCAGTCTGAAGGAACTCGGCAATGCCGTGCTGGTCCGCCACGACGATGGCACAGTCACCGTCTACGGCAATGCCTCGGAACTCAATGTTCAGCGGGGGCAGAAGGTCCAGCGGGGCCAGACGCTCGCTTCTTCGGGCATGACCGGGCGCGCCACCCAGCCGCAGGTGCATTTCGAAGTCCGCAAGAACGCGACACCGGTGAACCCGGCAACCTACCTGGAATAGCCGTAGCACTTTGAATTGCTGCGGGCCTTGTCCTTGAGCCGAAGCCTACTGAACGAACTTGCAGTAACTAGAAGGCGCGCCCCGTGTCCCACCGTCACGCGGGGTCGCGCAATGACCGGCGCAGACGCCCCGCAAGATCCTGAATGAACTGCCAGGCGACGCGGCCGGACCTTGCTCCCCTTGTCGTCGCCCACTCGAGCGCATCGGCGTGAAGGGTTTCCCGCTCGACAGGCAAATCGTAGTAGCGTGCGTAACCGTCGACCATGGCGAGATAGTCGTCCTGGCTGCATTTGTGAAATCCGAGCCAAAGGCCGAAGCGATCGGACAGGGAGACCTTTTCCTCGACGGCCTCGGAGGGGTTGATTGCGGTCGACTGCTCGTTTTCCATCATGTTGCGCGGCAGAAGGTGCCGGCGGTTCGACGTCGCGTAGAGCACGACATTGGCCGGGCGCCCTTCGACGCCGCCGTCCAGAACGGCCTTCAGGGACTTGTAGGACGTGTCGTCATGGTCGAAGGACAGATCGTCGCAGAAGACGATGACGGGCATCGGAGCAACCTTGAGGATTTCCATCAGGGCCGGCAGCGTCGCAATGTCTTCCCGGTGCACTTCGACGAGTTTCAGTCCGGCACCGGTGTTGCGGGCTACTTGCGCGTGGACGGCCTTGACGAGCGAAGACTTGCCCATGCCTCGCGCACCCCAGAGCAGCACGTTGTTTGCCGGATAGCCTTCGGCGAAGCGGAGCGTGTTGTCGAAAAGTATGTCGCGAACATGATCGACGCCGGTGATCAGCGCGAGCTCGATCCGATTCGGCTTTTCCACCGGCTGCAGATGACGGGTCGCCGGAGCCCAGACGAAGCATTCCGCGCGAGCCCAGTCGTTGACCGCTTCACCCGGACCGGCAATCCGCTCGAGGGCTGCGGAGAGCTTCTGTAATTCATTGATGAGGACGTCGATCTTGCTTTGGTGCATCTGCTCGTCTCCGGATCGCCGCGGGCGTAGCGCGGCCACTCGTCGGTGTGTCCCGTCACGCCGCCCTCGGTGGGTTCTTAGGAAGGCTGCTGGCGCGTTTTTCCTCGCTAGCACGGTGGTTTGCGCTGGAAAAGCCCGGGCGCGCGTGCGCGAGGGGTTCTCCTATCGCGCAATTTGTGTCAGAGGCAGGAGCAACGGAGCAGGGTACCGACTTTATTGTCGTGAAATCATTTCCCATATTCCGGCGGATTTCGCGCGGGAGAGCAACCGCGCAGCTGAACTCAAGGAGTGATCGATGTTCATTACCGAAGCTTTCGCGCAGACGACTGCCCCGGCCGCTGGGGGCGCCGATATCCTGATGTCCATCCTGCCGTTCATCCTGATTTTCGTCGTGATGTACTTCCTGATCATCCGGCCGCAGCGCGCCCAGATGAAGCGTCGCGAAGAGCTCTTGAAGAACATTCGCCGGGGCGATCAGGTGGTCACCGGTGGCGGCATCGTCGGCAAGGTGACGAAGGTCGTCGACGATTCGGAACTCGAGGTCGAGATTGCCGAGGGCCTCAAGGTGCGTGTCGTGCGCAGCGGTATTTCCGAGGTCCGCGTCAAGGGCGAACCCGTCAAGGAATAAGAGACGGCGCGAGCCCTGACCAGTTGCTGCATATGGTTTCTGACGAGTATGCAGCAATCTTCGCGCGTCTTAAGGACGCGCGGCGTCCTGGGCCTGGCGATGGAGCATTCGACGCATGCCCAAATTCTCGCCGCTGAAGAACGCCGTTATCTGGCTCGTCGTTCTGGCCGGTTTTGCCTTCGCACTGCCGAACTTCCTCCCGAAGGAGCAGCTTGCCGGTTGGCCGAACTGGCTGCCGCATCGCCAGGTCCCGCTAGGGCTCGATCTGCAAGGCGGTGTTGACATCACGCTGAAGGTCAGCCGCGACGACATCGTGGCCGAGCAACTGGATGCGACCATCGATGCGATCAGCCGGGCACTGAGGGCGGCGGATATCGGTTATGCGCGCCTTTCCGGAAGCGGTCAGGCCATTCAGTTTCGGCTTCGCGACGCCGCGAAGCTGCAGGACGCACGCGAAGCCCTGCGCGCATTGACGGCGCCGGACGATGAGGCTGAACTTGCCGCGGAGCCATCGACGGCGGCGGGATCTCTGCGCTTCCGCCTGAGAGATGAGGCTATCGATCGCCGCTTGGCCGAGGCGGTGTCGCACGCCGTCGAAGCTATTCGCCGACGTGTTGGCGAGGTCGTCGCCCTCGAGCCCTCAATCGCGCGCCGCGGCGCAGACCGCATCAGGGTGCAGGTGCCGGGATTGGATAACCCGCAACGGCTCAAGGATGTTTTGAGCCAGCGCGGGAAGGTCAGCTTCCACTGGCTCGATCTGTCGATGCCGGCTGAGCAGGCGGTCGATCAGCGTCCGCCGGCATCGTCCGAAGTTCTTTACTCGCTCGACGATCCGCCGATCCCCTACCTCGTCGAAAGGCGCTCGCTTGTCGGTCCCGAGGACTTTCTCTCGGCGCAGCCGGTGTCTGATCCATCAAGCGGGGAGCCCGCCGTCGACGTCACCCTCAAGCCAGAGGCCCTGTCCCGGATTGCACCGACGCTGCAGGCGGATGCGGAGCGGCAGTTCGCAATCGTGCTCGACGGCCAGGTCATGTCGACGCCCACCATCGCCGATGCGTTCAGCGGGGATACGGTCCGTATCGCAGGCGCAATGTCGGAAGAGGGGGCGAACGACCTCGCCGCAGTGCTGCGGGCGGGCCCGCTGCCCGTTTCTCTCACGGTCATCGAGGAACGCACCGTTGGGCCCGAGTTCGGCATGGATGCCATCGAAAGCGGTCTTGAGGCAGGATTGATCGCTGCGCTGGCCGTTGCGGCTTGCATGGTCGGCTTCTACGGGTTTTTCGGAGTCGTCGCCGTGGCGGCGCTCGTCGTCAACCTCGTGCTGATCATCGCCGCCCTGTCCCAGCTGGGCGTGACGCTGACATTGCCCGGAATTGCGGGAATCATTCTTACGGTCGGAATGGCAGTCGACTCGAACGTGCTCATCTATGAGCGGCTGCGGGAGGAGGCGCGCAACAGCAGCGAACCATTGCGGCAAACGCTCGACAATGGCTTTTCGCGTGTGTTGAGAAGCATTTTCGACGCAAATCTCTCGATATTCGCCGCCGGGGCCATTCTCTTCCTCCTCGGTGCCGGCGCCGTGCGCGGTTTTGCGGCCACGCTTGCCATCGGCAGCATCACCACAATTCTGACGGCGCACAGCCTCACGCGTCGCCTCATTCGCGGCTGGTATCGGCGCCGCCGGCCGCGGCACCTGCCGAGAGGCATTCGCACGGGCTTTTTCGCTGAAGCCGATATGCGCTTCATGGCGATCCGCAACCCGGTTTTCATTTTGATGGCGGCGCTTTCGCTCTCGGCGCTCGTCGTCCTCGTCGGCGTTGGCCTTAACATGGGTGCCGACTTCAAGGGCGGTTCGCTTGTCGAACTGCGTGCGAAGACGGATGCCGCAGACATCGCCGGTATTCGCGCGCGTCTCGACGAACTGAATCTCGGCGACGCCCGCATCCAGCCGCTCGGCTCTCCGCGTGACGTTCTCGTGCGCATTCCTTCGCACGAAGCTGGCGACAATGCCGAACAAACCGCGGTCGATCTGCTGCGTGCCGAACTCCAGGATGATTATCTGCTTCGGCGCGTGGATGTGGTCGGGCCGGCGGTTTCCGGGGAGTTGACGCGCGCGGGAACGCTTGCGGTCGCAGCCGCGATGCTGGCCGTCGTCCTTTACGTCTGGCTCCGCTTCGGTTGGCAGTTCGCCACCGGCGCCATCGTCGCAGTGTTCTGCGACGTGCTCCTCAGTGTGGGTTTCCTCGCCGTCACGGGGGTGGAATTCAGCCTCGTGAGTCTTGCCGCGCTGCTTACGATCGTCTGCTATTCGCTGAACGATACGATGGTAGTCTACGACCGCATCCGCGAGAATCTCGTGCGCTACCGCAGGATGCCGCTTTCGGTCTTGATCGACACGTCGATCAATCAGACCCTTTCCCGTACCGTTCTGACGGCCTTGACGACGGCGCTGGCGCTTGCCGCCCTCTACCTCTTTGGCGGCAGTCGTCTTGTCGAATCCTTCAGCGCGATCCTCCTTTTCGGCGTGCTTGTCGGCACTCTCTCCTCGATCTATATCGCGGGGCCGGTGCTCATTCTCTTCGGCCGCCGCAACATTGGGCTCGATAGCGAGTTGGGAGAGCCGGAAGGGACGCGGGAACAGACAGCAAAGGGTGCACCCTGACATGGCAAAAGGCATTGAAATGCGCGAAGCGCATTTTCCGGGGCGCGCGCCGATTGATGCCTACGGCAATGGCGGTTTCCGTTTCGCGGACATGTCGCACCGTGGCTCGGTGCTGATGCTGCCTTCCGGCGTCTACGCCTGGGACATGGTGGAGGGCGATCCGCTGGTGATCGCCAAATTCCAGCGCATTCTGCAAGAGGCGCACGAAATCGAAGTGCTGCTCGTCGGTACGGGGCGCGAGATCCGGCCTTTGCCCGCGGATCTGAAGGCGGTTCTCAAGGCCGCCAATATTTCCTCGGATCCCATGAATACCGGTGCGGCGGTCAGGACCTACAACGTCATGTTGGCAGAATCGCGTGCCGTCGCCGCGGCGCTGATCGCAGTTTGACGAGCGAAGGAAGTCCAAGCCGTGCAACCGCCTGATGCCCAGATTCTCGCAATGCTGCGGGATACGGACCGCGATCGCTACCTGGCCTGCCTCCTCTCGGCCCAGGAGAAACGGCATGCCCTGGCGGCTCTCTACGCTTTCTACGCAGAGATTGCGCGGGTTCGCGACGTCATTCGCGAACCCCTGCCAGGAGAAATCAGGCTGCAATGGTGGCGCGACGTATTGGGCAATGAGCAGTCGACAGGCGAGGGGCATCCGATCGCCGAAGCACTGCTTGCCTGCATCCGTGAACATCGCCTGCCGGTCGCCGTTCTGCAGAACATGATCGACGCGCGGATTTTCGATCTCTATGACGATCCCATGGAGGACCGGTCGGCTTTGGAGGGCTATGCGGGCGAAACGGCATCGGCGTTGATCCAGCTCGCGTCCCTGATCCTCGATCCCGAGAATGCAGCCGCTTCGGCGGAAGCGGCCGGCCATGCCGGCGTTGCCCAGACGATTGCCGGCCTGCTGCTGCTCTTGCCGCTGCACAGTCGGCGCGGACAGGTCTATTTCCCGGGGGAGATCCTGAGTGCGACGGGCCTCGACAGGGAGACGCTGCTCGAGGGGCGCGACGAGGACGCGATCGGCAGGGCCGTGCAGGCGTTCTGCGGTCTCGGCCGTGATCATCTGATGAAGGCCCGCGGCAGCATGGGATCGATTTCTCCGCGGAACTTCGCGGCGTTCACTCCGATCGCCCTGGCCGAACCGGTCTTCTCCCGCGCCGAGGCGGCGGCAGGGGGCATCCTCAAGCAGTCCATTCAACCGCCGCAGTGGCAGCGGCAATGGTGGATGTGGAGGGCTAGTCGGCGGCGGCACTTCTAAGCAGACAATCGTGGGTTTCTGACGATTGTCTGCTTGGATTCCATAGGACAGCGCCGCAGGTCGACGTCGATTTAGGCGATGTACACTGGTCAAGTTGGCGCAAGTCTGAAGCGGTAGAACACCGAACTATAGATCCCGCCTGGAAGAGGCTCGCGACAATGCTGTGGTTGCTGTTCATCGCTTTGGTTGTTTGCGCCGGCGCATTCTATATGCGGATGAATGCGCGCGCGGAGCGCGACGTCGCCAACCCGGATGCGGGCTTGGCAATGGTGGAATTCGGCCGAGCCTTCCCGGACGAGGCAATCCGGGCCCTGCACTCGACCATCGACGGCAGGGCAATCTTCCTGCGTCTGCACGACGGCAAGGCCGGCTTCATCCAGTCTCACGGCTCGCATTATGTCTGCCATGTCATTCAGCCGGGAAAGGTGCGGGTGAATGGCTCCGAAAGCGGCCGGGGGCTGATCGCGCACTTCCCGGATTTCGCCTACCTGGACAACAGCTTCGAATTTCGGACGGCCGCGGAGGCCGCCGAGGTCTCGCTGTGGCTGCTCGGCAGCTTCAGTCCTCAATCGGAGTTCGCATCCTCCTTAGATGCGGCTGAATCGGCACGGGCTCGGGAGTGAGCTTCAAAAGGCTGCGCCGAGCCAGGCCGCGCAATCGGCGAGCGCACGCGACGCCGTCGCCTGCTTCTTGGCCAGCGCCTTTTCCTTGCCGCGGAATCGCTTGGCTCCTTCGGGCCTGGTCAGCGCGCCGGGCTCCAGAGGGGGGAACAGCCCGAAATTGACGTTCATCGGCTGGAATGAGCGCTTGCCTGGCTCGTCGTCGGAAACGATGTGGCCGCCTGTGATGTGGTTCAGGAGCGAGCCGAAGGCAGTGGTGGCTGGCGGCAATGACGGTGCTTCACCCTTGCGCTCCGCTGCGGCGAAGCGGCCCGCGAGCAGCCCGATGCTGGCACTCTCCACATAGCCCTCGCAGCCGGTGATCTGCCCGGCGAAGCGAAGGCCCGGGCGAGATTTCAGCGCCAGCGACCCGTCGAGCAGTGTCGGCGAGTTGATGTAGGTGTTGCGGTGCAGACCGCCGAGCCTGGCGAATTCAGCCTTCTCAAGGCCCGGAATCATCCGGAAGACCTCCGTCTGGGCGCCATATTTCAGCTTCGTCTGGAAGCCGACCATGTTGTAGAGGGTTCCGAGCGCATTATCCTGGCGCAACTGGACGACGGCATAGGGCTTGACGCCGGGATTATGCGCATTGGTGAGGCCCATCGGCTTCATCGGTCCGTGACGCAGCGTTTCCCGCCCTCGCTCGGCCATGACCTCGATCGGCAGGCAGCCATCGAAATACGGAGTGCCTTCCCATTCCTTGAAGCCGGTCGTATCGCTGGCAAGCAGCGCATCGACGAAGGCATTGTACTGCTCCTCGGTCATGGGGCAGTTGATATAGTCCTTGCCCGTGCCGCCCGGGCCGACTTTGTCGTAGCGCGATTGATGCCAGCAGATATCCATGTCGATCGTGTCCGTGTGGACGATCGGGGCGATGGCGTCGAAAAAGGCGAGCGCATCGGCGCCCGTTTCCTGGCGGATTGCTTCTGCGAGACCGGGCGCGGTCAGCGGCCCGGTGGCGATTATTGCGAGATCCCACTCCCTCGGCGGCAAGCCGGTTACTTCTTCGCGCAGCACCGTGATCAGTGGGTGGGCTTGGATAGCCGCACTGACGGCGGCGGAGAAGCCCTCGCGATCGACGGCAAGCGCCCCGCCGGCCGGCACCTGATTGCTGTCGGCTGCCCGCATGATCAGCGAGCCCGCCAGGCGCATTTCGGCATGCAGCACGCCGACCGCATTGCTGGTGGCGTCATCGGAGCGGAAAGAGTTCGAACAGACGAGTTCGGCGAGGCCATCGGTCTTATGCGCGTCGGTGCCGCGCACGCCGCGCATTTCATGCAAGACGACCGGCACGCCGGCTTCGGCGATCTGCCAAGCGGCTTCGGAGCCGGCAAGTCCGCCGCCGATGACATGGATGGGAGAAAGAGAGGAGGAAGTCGTTTTCATGCGCGGCTTCCTACCATAGCCCTTCCTCGGTTCCAATTGGCGAAGAAACGAAACGGCGCCCGAAGGCGCCGTTTTGGTGGGTTTGAAGGCTTGCTTCCAACTCAGCGGAAGGAGCGGGCCGCAATGTTGCGGATATCATAGCGGGTGATACCGATGTCGTTGAGAGCGTGGTTCGACAGGCCGCCCAGTTCGGCGACGGTACGGCGGTAGTTGATCCAGCTTTTTGCGATACGAAGGGGGTTCATGGTCGTTTTCCTCAAGATCTGTTCGCGACAGTGATTGTCTGCGTCGTTGAGGTTCTTATACGCTTGTCTAATGGGAAGATGGAGTGCAAAGAAGATGCATCTGCTATGCATTTGTGCACTGCATCGCCGAATTCCTGTGCAAAGGTCCCGGCGGCTCGAAAATGCATCACCGGTATTCCGTTGAGGGATGATGCCGCTCTGACCGTAACGTTCTGGTTTTCTTGGATTTCGGAAACGTCGCATACGTCCCGCCGGATGCCGCGGGGAGGTGCGCGGGGGCGGATCAACGAGCCTTCGCAGGTGCGAGGTAGGGGCTGATCCTTTGACGGGGGCCAGATGAAAAAAAACGCCCGCCGGCAGGAGCCGGTAGGCGTTTTTCGATGCCGTCGTCGGCCGCGAAGCTGCAGCGCCGCACGTTCACGTGCAAAGGTCGCTGTAAGCGCATCGGCCCGAGAATCGTACCCGATCCTCGGAAAGCTCGATGCGCAGATTACTTGACGGCCTGGCGCGCGACGTAGGGGATGTCGGCGCGGCCGATGCCGAGGTCGTTCAGCTCGCGGTCGCTCATGCGGCCGAGTTCGGTGCAGGTCTGACGATACTTGCGCCAGTTGTTGAAAGAACGTGCGAAGTTCATGATGCTTTCCTTTCCAAGGTCTTGCCAGCGCTTTCTTGCCGGCCCTCATCTCATGGTTGGAATATAATCGATTTGGACTTCGAAAACAGAGCCGATGCTGCATCGCACCCATGCGCGTTATGCATCCCTCTTTCCGCCGTTTACTCACCCTTGATCTTCCGTTCCGGGCGGTGGATATCCGCCCGGAGGACTGACGAGACCTTCGACACGCAGCAAAAAAGCAACGCCCGCCGGGGGAGGAGATCCGGCGGGCGCTGCCTATCCTGATTGACAACTGGGAGGAGGAGTGTTGCCAATCCGTCCGGGAGCGCTGGGAGGAGGAGGACGCTTCCCGATCGTTGATTGGAGATAGGCGCGAGCCCCTGATTTGTGTAGGGCGCAGGTTGAATGGCACCTATGCGCCAATCGCATACCGGCGTCGTATTCTCCCGCGCAACTGCTCCGATATTGCGCATTCGGGCAACTGGCGGCGTGAAGGGGAGATCGACATTCGCAGGTGCAAAAATAACGCCCGCCGGGGGAGGAGGTCCGGCGGGCGTCATATGGGCGATTGGCAACCGGGAGGAGGAGTGTTGCCAATCTTATCGATACGACGCCGGGAGGAGGATGACGTCGCGTCGAATTCCTTCGAGCTCATGCTCGGGTCTTATTGGTTGACGGGAGACCAATCCGCGGCTTCCTGGCTCATAACCTTGGTCGCCTTCGATGGTTCCAATATAGCGAGCGCGGGCCGATTTGTGCAGTGCAATATCAACATGGAAGATATGCGCCCTGCGCAGACCGTTGTCAGTAGGTCTTCAGGAGGCAGGGGGACATCTCGGGCGGCCGCCGACCAACGGTCCGCGGGCGAGGCTTTAGTGCTCAGCTGCAAAAGTGGTGCCCGGTGAGGGACTCGAACCCCCATGCTCGCGCGCTTGGACCTAAACCAAGTGTGTCTACCAATTCCACCAACCGGGCAGGCAAGGTGTTGCTCAAGCCTGTAGAACAATGACGGCCCTTTTGGCAAGCCTGGTGGCGTCTGCCTGCAAGCGGGCGTGGCGGAGGCAAGCACGCTCGCAACGGGAGTGCGCGGGCCGCCCTCCAGGATTTGCGGCTTCAGCACCGCGATCGTGCCGGAAATGCTTGCCATTCGCGGGCCAACGGGTGTATTTGGCGCCCGTGACACGCCGCGAACTGTGCCGTGTGCCCGCAATGCTCTGCCAGACGGGCAGCATTGGCATGCCGGCGCCCGCGTTCCGGGTTAGCGCGGTGTTGTATGGAGATGGCAAGTTCTCCAGCGGCCGAGACGATATCTGAGCCAAAGTATCGGCATTCGAGCGTGAGGAGGGCAGGCAAGTGCCATTTTACTTGCAAAACGGTTCCGGAATTGCGAAAGCCACTCCCGGCAAATGGATCGGTTCAAGTGCTCGCCAGGCCCTGCGGGGCAAGAGCGCTGTCAACGTGAAGTGAAGGTTTGAACATGCAGGTTATCGAAACGCTCGCTCAAGGGCTGAAGCGCGAACTCAAGGTCGTGATTCCGGCCGACGAAATGCAAGCTCGGATGAACGAGCGTCTGGCTGAGGTGAAGGACCGTATCCGCATCAACGGCTTCCGCCCGGGCAAGGTGCCGGTCGCGCATCTGAAGAAGGTCTACGGCAAGTCGATCATGGCCGATCTCGTCAACGAGCTCGTGCGCGAAAAGCCGACCGAGATCCTGACGGATCGCGGTGAGAAGTCGGCCACGCAGCCGGAAATCGCCATGACTGAGGACGAGGCCGAAGCCGACAAGATCCTCAAGGCCGAAGCGGATTTCGAATTCACCGTCGCCTACGAGATCATCCCGGCGATCGAGATCAAGGATGTCAGCGGCATCAAGGTGACCCGCGAAGTCGTGGAAATCGGCGAGGACGAGATCAACGAACAGATCCTCCGCATCGCCGAGAGCGCCCGCACTTATGAATCCAAGAAGGGCAAGGCGGAGAACGGCGATCGCGTCACCATCGATTATCTGGGCAAGGTCGACGGCGTTGCCTTCGACGGCGGCAAGGACGAGGACGCCGAGCTGGTGCTCGGTTCCAACCGCTTCATCCCGGGCTTCGAAGAACAGCTCGTCGGCGCCAAGGCCGGCGACGAGAAGACCATCACCGTCACCTTCCCGGCCGAATACCCGGCAGCCAATCTTGCCGGCAAGGAAGCAACCTTCGACGTCACCGTGAAGGACGTGGCCGCCGCGGCTCCGATCGAGATCAATGACGACCTCGCCACCAAGCTCGGCCTCGAATCGGCCGACAAGCTGAAGGAGATCGTCCGCGGCCAGATCGAAAGCCAGTACGGCTCGGTTACCCGGCAGAAGGTCAAGCGCCAACTGCTCGACCAGCTCGACGAGCTCTATCAGTTCGAAACGCCGGAGCGTCTCGTCGATGCCGAGTTCGAGAACATCTGGCGCCAGATCAACACCGACCTCCAACAGGCCGGCAAGACTTTCGCCGATGAAGACACGACGGAAGAGGAAGCGCGTACCGAGTACCGCAAGCTCGCGGAACGCCGCGTCCGCCTCGGCCTGGTCCTTTCCGAGATAGGCGAAAAGGCGGGCGTTCAGGTCAGCGACGAGGAGATGCAGCGCTCGCTGTTCGAGCAGCTGCGCCAGTTCCCGGGCCAGGAAAAGCAGATCTACGATTACTTCAAGAACACGCCCGGCGCCGCGGCTTCGCTACGCGCACCGATCTTCGAAGAAAAGGTCGTCGATCACCTGCTTTCGGAAATCTCGGTGACCGACAAGACGGTTTCCAAGGAAGATCTGATGGCTGACGACGAGGCGGAGGAAAAGCCGGCCACCAAGAAGGCGCCTGCCAAGAAGAAGGCGGCCGCCAAGACCGAGGCTGCCGCAGGCGAAGAGGCTGCCGCTCCGAAGAAGAAGGCCCCGGCCAAGAAGAAGGTCGCGGACGAAAGCGCCGAGTAATCGGCATCTTCGGCAAAGATGCAAAGGCCGCCTCCGGGCGGCCTTTTTGATTCGAAGGGGATTGATGTGTCGCGTAGGCCTGCGCAAAAGAAACTGCTGGAGCGGCGGACGAAATGCCGGAGGGGCTGACGCGAGCCGATTCCCACCGGTCGCCACAGCCTCGTCACGTGCGTCCACCTGACTAAACCTTAACCCACTTTGATCTCGCCCATCCGGTTCCAGGCGTCGAGCCCGGCGATCTTGTAGGCTTCGGCGAGCGTCGGATAGTTGAAGGTGTTCTCGACGAAGTATTCGACGGTACCCTTCAGGTTCAGGACCGCCTGGCCGATATGCACGAGTTCGGTCGCGCCTTCGCCGATGATGTGCACCCCGAGGAGGCGGCGGGTCTTTAGCGAGAAGATCATCTTCAAGAGGCCGGCATCGAGCCCCATGATGTGCCCGCGGGACGTCTCCCGGAACCGGGCGATGCCGCATTCATAGGGGATGCCGCGTTCCTTGACCTCCTCTTCGGAAAGACCGCAGGTGGAGATTTCCGGCACCGCGTAGATGCCATAGGGGAAATATTTCTGCGGCTCCTTGGCAATGGCACCGACGGCAACGCGCGCGGCGACGCGCCCCTGTTCCATCGAGGTCGAGGCAAGGCTTGGAAAGCCGACGACGTCACCCGCGGCAAAGATATTCGGCACGGCCGTTTCGAAGGTTTCGGGATTGACCTTGAGGCGTCCCCGGCTGTCGGCCTCGAGGCCCGCGGCCGGAAGATTGAGCGCATCGGTCGCGCCCATCCGCCCGGCGGCAAACAGAACCATGTCGGTTGTGATCCTGCGGCCGTTGTCGAGCGTAAGCGCAACCTTGCCGCTATCGAGCCGCTCGACCTTTTCGGCCTTCTGCCCGAGGCAGAGCTTCATGCTGCGATCGCGAAGCTGATAGGTGAAATCCTCGACGATCTCCTTGTCGATGAAATCGAGCATCGTGCTCTTGGGATCGACCACCGTGACCTGCGTATCGAGGGCGCTGAAGATGGTTGCATATTCGATGCCGATCACCCCCGCGCCGATCACGACGAGTGATCGCGGCAATTCCTTGATCTCAAGCAGCTCGTCGCTATCGACGACGGTCTTGCCGTCGAAGGGCATATAGTCGGGGCGAAAGGGTTTCGTGCCGACGGCAAGCAGAATGCTGGCGCCGGTGACGAGGAGGTTTTCCCCGTCGTCCTTGGTGATTTCGAGCGTCGACGGGGCGACGAAGCTCGCCCTTCCGCGAATGTGCTGGACGCGGTTGCGAGCAAACTGATGCTCCAGCACCTCGACCTCGTGATTGAGCGTGATGATGAGGCGGCGGCGCAGGTCCTCGGCGCTGATTTCCTGCTTCACCCGATAGGAGCGGCCGTAAAAGCCCCGCTCGCGCCAGCCGGAGAGATTGAGCGCGGTTTCCCGCAATGTCTTGGAGGGGATCGTCCCGGTGTGGACGGAGACGCCGCCGACGCGCTTGCCTTGCTCGACGACGAGTACCTTCTTGCCGAGCTTGGCAGCCTGAATGGCGCCTCTGCGACCGGCCGGTCCGCTGCCGACGACGATGAGATCGAATTGGGTCATGAACGCTTCCCCTAGAGCCTTATGTAGTCGGGTGAACCACCTGACGTCGCGCAAATGCGGCAAACCAACGGCCAGAGCGGTGGCGCGAACGCATGTGAGCGCATCCCGCTCCTATCGCATTTCTCCTTAAATCACCGTTGATTTAAGGACATACAGCGACTCAGCGACCTTTGCGCATCTGATAAGAGGCGCGGCGCGGGCAGCGCCAGAGAATCGTCTGTGCGATGCGGCACTTTTCGCGCGGGCACAGCTATAGCGTCAATCCACGTTCGGCTGATGTTGAATGCCGTAATCATCTGTTCTGGATGCGTCCCATCCGAAATGCGATTATGCTGCACGGGGGGAAGCGGGAGACCTGTCAGCATGGCGCTCGAGTGGACGAAAGGTGGCGATGCCGCGGCGGGGCGCGGCCCTGCCGTTGTCGACGGGCAGGCGGATGCGGCGAGCCATCGACCAGGCGTGATCGCGGCAGCCGTCTATCGGCATGGGCACCGGCTGCGCGAAATCCGGATCGAAGAGGCCGGAGAGTGGCGCAATCGCGAGGGCGTGGTGATCTGGATCGGCCTGCACGAGCCGGACGAGGGACTTCTGAGGCAGGTGCAATCGGAATTCGACCTCAACGACCTCGCCATCGAAGACGCCGGCAAAGCCCATCAGCGTCCCAAGCTCGAAATTTACGGCGACGCGATCTTCGTCGTGGCCCGCACGGCGCATATGACGGGTGAGGAGATTGCTTTCGGCGAAACCCACCTCTTCGTCGGACGCGGCTATGTCGTCTCTGTCCGCCACGGTCCCTCGACATCATACATGGCGGTGAGACAGCGCTGCGAAGCCTCACCGACGGCTCTCGCGCACGGCGAGCACTACATCCTCTATTCGATCCTCGACTTCATCGTCGATAACTATATGCCGGTCGTCGAAGTAATTCATGACGAGGTGGAAACACTGGAAGACCGCCTGTTGCGTGACCGGTTGGCCAAGGTCGATATCGAGCACCTGTACATGTTGCGGCGGAACCTGCTTCGCCTTCGCAATGCCGTCGTTCCGCTGGTGGACGTCTGCCGGCGACATGAGCATCTGGAACTGCCCGGTATGGAGGCTGCGATGCAGCCGCTGTTCCGTGACGTCACGGATCACGTGCGCCGGGTCCAGGAGGATATTGACGCGCTTCGCGAGGTCCTTGCCTTCACCTTCGAGGCGAGTCTCATGATCGGACAATCGGAGCAGACGGAGATATCACGCAAGCTGGCCTCCTGGGCCGCGATACTTGCGGTGCCGACGGCGGTTGCTGGCATCTACGGCATGAATTTTGAGGAAATGCCGGAACTGAAGTTCCGTTACGCCTATTTCATCATTCTGGCGATCATCTTCGTGCTATGCATCACGCTTTATCGGCTGTTCCGCAGGGCCCGGTGGCTTTGAGCGCAAAGCGGTTCAGAAAAGCCGCAGCCCCTTCATGCTGACATGACCGTCCTTGCCGATGATGATATGGTCGTGGACGGTGATACCGAGCGGCTTGGCGGCATCCGAGATCAACTTCGTCATGTCGATGTCGGCACGCGAGGGCGTCGGATCGCCGGACGGATGATTGTGCACTAAAATCAAAGCCGTTGCAGAAAGCTCCAGCGCCCGTTTGACCACCTCCCGCGGATAGACCGGCGTATGGTCGATGGTGCCTTGCTGCTGCACCTCGTCGGCGATCAGCGCATTGCGCTTGTCGAGAAACAGGATGCGGAACTGTTCCTTCGTTTCATGCGCCATCGCGGCATGGCAGTAATCGATCACCGCGCTCCATGAGGAAAGAACCTGCTTGTTGCGCAGTTCGCTCTTCAACAGCCGCTGAGCCGTCGTCGCGATGAGTTTCAGGTCGAGCGCGACCGTTTCGCCAATCCCTTTGACCTCCTGCAACAGATGTTGAGGCGCGCCAAAAACGGCCGAAAGCGTACCGAAGCGGGCGAGCAGAGCCTTGGCGATCGGCTTGGTGTCGCGGCGGGGGATCAGTCGAAAGAGAATGAGCTCGAGTATTTCGTAGTCCGCGAGTGCCGATTCGCCCTGTTCGCGGAAACGGCTCCGCAGGCGATCGCGGTGGCCATGATAATGCGCCTCCGTGGTGCCGCCGAGCGCTGGCGGCCTTTCCCGTCTTCCCGTCTTCTGCTGCGCAAAGAACTGCCGTTCGTCTGCGGGCGGCAATGCTTCCGATTCGAAGCGAGGCGGAGGCTTCGTCACGCGGTGCCCAATGCCCTGATGCCGGGCTTGAACAGGCCGGCCGGTGACAATGTGAAGACTTCGCAGCCATCCGCCGTGACGCCGACCGTGTGTTCGTACTGCGCCGACAGCGATCGATCCCGCGTGACGGCCGTCCAACCGTCCGACAGCACCTTCACATGCGGCCGGCCGATATTGATCATCGGCTCGATCGTGAAGATCATGCCTTCCTTCAGCTCCGGCCCTTCATTGGCATTGCCGTAGTGCAGGATGTTCGGCGCATCGTGGAACAGCCGACCGACGCCATGGCCGCAGAAATCGCGCACGACCGCGCAGCGTTCGGCTTCGGCATAGCTTTGGATTGCTTCGCCGATCGCGCCGGTGCGCGCGCCGGGGCGCACGGCGGCGATGCCGCGCATCAGGCACTCATGCGTCACCTCGAGCAGTCGCTCGGCGGCGCGCTTGATCTCACCGACCGGATACATCCGGCTCGAATCGCCGTGCCAGCCGTCGACCACATAGGTGACGTCGATATTGACGATGTCTCCCTCGCGCAACGGTTTGTCGTTCGGAATGCCGTGGCAGACGACGTGGTTGATGGAGGTGCAGGAGGATTTTGTGTAGCCGCGGTAGTTCAACGTGGCGGGCAGTGCACCATGGTCCATGCCGAATTCGAACACGAAGCGATCGATTTCTTCCGTCGTCACGCCGGGCCGGACACGCGTCACGAGTTCGTCCAGGCAGCGCGCCGTCACCTGACAGGCCTTGCGCATGCCTTCAAATCCTTCCGGCCCGTAGAGACGGATGGCGCCGGTGTTCTTGTAAGGGGCCGCGCCGGCCTCGATGTAAGTGACCATTCCCAGACTTTCGTTGTTGCAGGCGCATTCATAGAACAGCGGAGACCGGTTCGTCCACTGTCACCGCTGCGACCGGTTCGATCCCGAAGGGTGAAACGGTGCATCGAACCGCATAGGCCTCGACGCCGCGTGCAGCCGCTCTCTCGAAGGCACGAGCATAGACCGGATCGAGTTCGCGGCATATGCGCAAGACACCGCAATCGTTTCTTTGGACAAGATAAAGCATGATCGCCCGGTGTCCCGCCTCGACCACGTCTGCGAGTTCGTCCAGATGCTTGGCGGCCCCGTTCGGTCGGACTGTCCGGGAACTCCGCCAGGCCCGCGGCGCGGCTGAAATGAACGTTTTTCACCTCCACATAGGCGAGGCCCTTTTCCGGATCGCTGAGCAGGATGTCGATGCGCGAATTACGGCCGTATCGCTGCTCGCGACGAAGCGTTTGATAGTTGTGCAGATTGCTGACCATGCCGGCCGCGATCGCCTCCTCCGCGATGCGGTTCGGCAATCCCGTATTGATGCCGACGAGCAGGCCGTCGACCTCGACGATCTCGAGCATGTGGCGATACTTTCGGGTGGGTGCGTCGTGTTCGGACAACCAGACTGCCGAGCCGGGCGTCGTCAGACCACGCATGGAGCCGGTGTTTGGGCAGGAGCCGGTGATGCGCGTGCCGTCGACCAGGACGGCATCGAAGAGGAAGCGTTTGTAACGCTGTACGAGCGTCGCTGGAACGAGCGGTCGGGAGAATTTCACAAGCAATGTTTCCGCTGAACCACGATAAGTCGGTGCGACCGCAGATCGGCTTTATGAGCTATGCGCGGTCGCGCACGTAGGAGCCCGGCGCATCTTCGATCGCGTTCAGAGGCCCGCCTGCCTTGCGGGCAGAGACGCGGCGATCGTCGAGTTGTTCGATCCAGTGCTGCCAATGCGGCCACCAGGAGCCCGGGGTCTCCTTCGCCTTGTCGAACCACGCTTCGAGTTCGCCCTTTGCGGGACCGCCGGTCCAGAACTGGTATTTGTTCTTGTCCGGCGGATTGACGACGCCGGCAATGTGGCCGGATCCGGACAGCACGAACGTGACCTTGCCGCCGAAGAGCTGGCTGCCGAGGAAGACGGATTTCGCCGGGGCGATGTGGTCCTCCTTGGTGGCGAGGTTGTAGATGGGGATAGTCACGTCGCCAAGCGAGACTTGCTTGCCGGCCAGCACCATCTCACCCTTTGCGAGCTTGTTCTCCAAATAGCAGTTGCGAAGATAGAAGGAATGGTTCGCCGCCGGCATCCGCGTCGAATCGGAGTTCCAGTAGAGCAGATCGAAGGGCATCGGCTCCTGGCCCTTCAGGTAGTTGTTGACGAAATAGGGCCAGATCAGTTCGGAGGCGCGAAGCATGTTGAATGCCGTCGCCATCTTCGAACCTTCGAGATATCCGATCGTGTTCATTTTCGCTTCGACCTGGCGGATCTGATCCTCGTCGGCGAAAACCTTGAGGTCGCCCGCATAGGTGAAATCCACCTGGGTGGTGAAGAGGGTCGCCGAACGGATCCGGTTGTCACGCTCGGCGGCGTGGAGCGCCAGCGTTGCTGCAAGCAGCGTGCCGCCAACGCAATAGCCGACGGCGTTGACCTCGCGTTCGCCCGTGGCCGTCTCCACCGTGTCGAGCGCGAAGTCGATGCCTTCGCGCACATAGGCCTCCCAGTCCTTTCGGGCATGACGCTCGTCGGGATTGACCCAGGAAATCACGAAAACCGTGTGGCCCTGATCCACCGCCCATTTGATGAAGGACTTCTGGGGATTGAGGTCGAGCACGTAGAATTTGTTGATCCAGGGCGGGACGATGAGCAAGGGCCGCTTGAGCACGGTTTCGGTGCTTGCCTCGTATTGAATGACCTGGCAGACGTCGCTTTGGGCGATCACCTTGCCGGGAGTAATCGCGATGTTCTCGCCGATCGCGAACTTGCTCGTATCCGTTTGTCTCAGCCGCAACTCTCCGCGCCCGGCGGCGATGTCTTCGGCCAGCATCTGCATGCCCTTGGCGAGGTTGGCGCCGCTGGATGCGACGGTTTCCCGGTAGAGCTGAGGGTTGGTGGTGATGAAATTGCTCGGCGAAAGCGCGCTCGAAATCTGGCGGATATAGAAGGCCGCCTTCAGCCGGGTGTGGTCGTCCAGTCCGTCGGCGTCCTCGACCATGCGTTCGGCCCAGTCGGAGGTGACGAAATAGGCTTGGCGGATGAAGGCGAAGAAGGGATTCTTCACCCAGTCCTCGTCGGCGAAGCGCTTGTCTTCCCTTTGGATTGCCTCCGGTTCGGCGACGCTGTCACCGGCCATCTGCTGGATCGTTCGCGACCAGATCCCGAAGAAGCTTCCCATCAGGTTGGTCTGCGCTTCCAACGTCCGGCGCGGATCGGAGAGCCAATATTCGGTGACCTTCGAAAGCGTCTTCACCATGTCGGAGACGGGCTCGTAGGTTTCGGCCCTGTGGCCGGTCTCGCGTGGCGCGAGCCACGCGGACGCAGCTTTTCCCATATGTTCGGCAGCGCGTGCCAGGTTGATTGCAAGACTTTCGGGATCCTTGACGATGTAGGGCTCGACCGATTTCGGATCGAAGCCAGCAAAACCGCTCTTGCTCGTGGTGTCGTCGACCTTGTCTCCTGTCACCCGGTGCCCTCCGCAGCGTCTTGTTTGTTTTGTATTTTTACATTCTGCCTGAAAATGATTACAAGGGCTAGCGCATCATCGCGCCGCAAAACAGAGGTTCATTGCCAGCATGCATGTCGGAAAGCAGCGTTCGATTTCCATCTTTTCCGGGCTGATGCTCGCAACCGTGCTCGCCGGCTGCAACTCGACCGCCGATCTCCAAAGCTATCCCTCGGTCTATGGGCAAAAGCCCGCCGCCATGGGGCAGATGACCGATGAGGAAGCCTTGAACCAGCAGGAGCGCTTGACGGCGCTTGCGGCACAGCGCCGATCCGGCTCGATCTCGGAGGCTGAGTATCAGCGGCGTCTGAAGGAAATGCGGGCGCTGGCCGAACAGCACGGCGCAGACACGCTGAAACAGATCGAGAATTAGCGCTTGCGTTTCCGCTGATTTGGCCGCAAAGCGTTCAATGGCCGCAATGTCGGCCGTTCACCCCGCGCAAGCTATAGCGATAGCCGCATCGGCTCGCAGAAGCGCGTGCCAAACGAGGTCTGGAGATGGAAGAGTTTCACAAAGTCCGGCGCCTGCCGCCCTATGTTTTCGAACAGGTCAACCGTTTGAAAGCAAGTGCGCGAGCCGCCGGGGCCGACATCATCGACCTTGGCATGGGCAACCCCGATCTTCCCACTCCGCAGTCGATCGTCGACAAGCTCTGTGAAGTCGTGCAGGACCCGCGAACGCACCGTTATTCGTCGTCGAGGGGCATTCCGGGGTTGCGACGCGCGCAGGCCGCCTATTATGCGCGCCGCTTCGGCGTGAAGCTCAATCCCGAGACGCAGGTCGTCGCGACCCTCGGTTCGAAGGAAGGCTTCGCCAATATGGCGCAGGCGATCACCGCGCCGGGCGACGTTATTCTCTGCCCGAATCCCACCTATCCGATCCATGCCTTCGGTTTTCTGATGGCCGGTGGCGTCATCCGCTCGATCCCCGTCGAGCCGGACGATTCGTTCTTTCCGCCGCTCGAGCGGGCCGTCAGGCATTCGATCCCGAAGCCCTTGGCGCTCGTTCTCAACTATCCCTCCAACCCGACGGCGCAGGTCGCGACGCTTGATTTCTACAAGGAGGTCGTCGCCTTCGCGAAGAAGCACGACATCATCGTGCTTTCGGATCTCGCCTATTCGGAAATCTACTTCGACGACGTTCCGCCGCCGTCGGTGCTGGAAGTGCCGGGCGCGATCGACGTGACGGTCGAATTCACCTCGATGTCGAAAACCTTCTCCATGCCGGGCTGGCGCATGGGCTTTGCGGTCGGCAACGAGCGGCTGATCGCGGCGTTGACACGGGTGAAGTCCTATCTCGACTATGGCGCATTCACGCCGATCCAGGTTGCGGCGACCCAGGCGCTGAACGGCGATGGCAGCGACATCGCGGAGGTCCGCAATATCTACAAGCGCCGACGCGACGTGATGGTCGAGAGCTTCGGAAAGGCGGGCTTCGAGGTGCCGCCGCCGCCGGCGACGATGTTCGCCTGGGCAAAGATTCCGGAGAAGTTCCGTCATCTGGGCTCGCTGGAGTTCTCGAAGCTGCTCGTCGAGAAGGCCGATGTGGCGGTCGCCCCCGGTGTCGGCTTTGGCGAGCAGGGCGACGACTATGTGCGTCTGGCCCTCGTCGAAAACGAGCATCGCATCCGCCAGGCGGCGCGCAGCATCAAGCGCTTCTTCTCGACCGCCGACGAGACGATGCATAATGTCGTTTCGCTGAACACACGCCGTTAGAAAGCGGGACTTGAGCCGCTTCTCACGCCGAAATCGGCCCCGTCCGCGTGGCGGGGCGCCTTCTACCCGTTAGGAACCTTGCTATGGCAGATGCCCTCAAAATCGGCGTTGCGGGCTTGGGCACGGTTGGTGCCTCGCTCGTCCGGATTGTCCAGGAACGTCAAGAGATGCTGGCAACCACGTGCGGAAGGGCGATTGAAATCGTTGCCGTGGCCGCGAGGGATCGCAATAGGGATCGCGGGGTCGATCTATCGAAGGCCGCCTGGCATGAGGACGCCATTGCCCTTGCCTTGGAAGCCGACATCGATGTTTTCGTCGAACTGATGGGCGGCGCCGGAGATCCGGCCTATGCATCGGTCAAGGCGGCGCTGAACCGCGGCATCCATGTCGTCACCGCAAACAAGGCGCTCCTTTCGGCTCACGGTATCGAGCTTGCCGGTATTGCGGAGGAGCGTGGGGCGCTGCTCAATTACGAAGCTGCCGTTGCCGGCGGCATTCCGGTGATCAAGGCGCTGCGCGAATCGATGACGGGCAACACGATCTCGCGCGTCTACGGGATCATGAACGGGACCTGCAACTATATCCTGACGCAGATGGAGAAGGAGGGGCTCTCCTTCGGGGATTGCCTCAAGGAGGCCCAGCGTCTCGGCTATGCGGAGGCGGATCCGGCCTTCGACATCGAAGGTAACGACACGGCGCACAAGCTATCGATCCTGACGAGCCTTGCATTCGGCACGGCGATCGCAGCTGACGACATCTATCTCGAGGGCATCACCAATATCTCGATCGAGGACATTCATGCGGCCGCCGATCTCGGCTATCGCATCAAGCTGCTCGGCGTGGCCCAGCGTACCGAAAGCGGCATCGAGCAGCGCGTCCATCCGACCATGGTGCCCTACGATTCCGTCATCGCTCAGGTCGATGGCGTGACCAACGCAGTCGCGATCGAATCCGACATTCTCGGCGAACTCCTGATGGTCGGCCCCGGTGCCGGCGGCAACGCCACGGCCTCGGCCGTGCTGGGCGATATCGCAGATATTGCCAAGAGCCGTCCGGGCGCGCAGCACGTGCCCGCCTTCGGGCGCCCGGCAACGGCGCTGCTTCCCTATAAGCGCGCACGCATGCGCAGCCATGAAGGCGGGTATTTCATCCGCCTGAAGGTCCTCGATCGCACGGGCGTGTTTGCGAACATCGCCGGGCACATGGCCGAGAACGACATATCTCTCGAATCGATCATGCAGCATTCCACCCACTACCTGGATGCCGCCGAGCCGAAGACGATCATCCTGGTAACGCATGCGACCTTCGAGGCCTCCGTGCGCCAAGCGATCTCTTCGATCAGGGGCGAGGGCTATCTCGTCGGCGAGCCTCAGGTGATCCGGATCGAGCGCCCGAAGCCGTAAGCCTCACGCCTCTTCGATTAAAACTGTTGAGAAACCGCTGAAGGACGTGTCTTCCGCGGCGTGGCTGCTGGCCGGCCGGTTTTTCCCCGCCGAAATCTTCGTTAAGAACGGGGGAACTTCGCACGGGTAGGCAAGATGGACGTATTGGCGGATCCCATCCAACGGGCGTTTCTCGGCGTCGAGCAATCGGTCAGCGGTCAGCGTTGGGTCTCGCGTCTCGATCAGGCGGGGCAGAATCGGGCGTTGGCGATCAGCCAGGTCCATGGCCATTCCGAGCTCATCGCTCGGGTGCTAGCCGGCCGGGGCGTGAGCCTGGACGATGCGGCGGCTTTCCTCGATCCGACGCTCCGCGCGCTGATGCCGGATCCGGACGCCCTGACCGATTGCCGCAAGGCGGCGGAGCGGCTGGCGCATGCGATCCGGCGCGGCGAAAAGGTGGCGATCTTCGGCGATTACGACGTCGACGGTGCGGCATCATCCGCGCTCATGCTGCGTTTCCTGCGCCACTTCGACCTAAGGGCCGAGATCTATATTCCTGACCGCATCTTCGAAGGTTATGGTCCGAACTCGCAGGCGATCGAGCAATTGATCGACAATGGCGCCAATCTTATCGTCACGGTCGATTGTGGCTCGACCAGCCATGAGTCGCTCGCAATAGCCGCCGAGCGTGGGGTCGACGTCGTCGTCATCGATCATCACCAGGTCGGCACTGCGCTTCCTCCCTGCCATGCGTTGGTCAACCCGAATCGCGAGGACGATCTGTCGGGGCAGGGGCATCTTTCAGCGGCCGGCGTCGTCTATCTGGTACTCGTCAACACGCTGCGCGTCCTGCGCCTCGCGGGCGGCGCACGGACCGCTTCGTTCGACCTGCTGGCGCAGCTCGACCTCGTCGCGCTGGCGACCGTCTGCGACGTCGTGCCGCTTAAGGGCCTGAACCGCGCCTATGTCGTTAAGGGGCTGATCGCTGCGCGGCACATGGGCAATCCGGGCCTTGCGGCCCTGCTGCGCAAGGCGGCGATCGGCGGGCCGGTGACGCCCTATCATCTCGGTTTCCTGATCGGACCGCGCATCAATGCCGGCGGGCGCATCGGCGACGCCGCGCTTGGCAGCCGACTCCTGACGCTTGACGACGCTTCGGCCGCGGAGGCCATTGCCGGGCAGCTCGACGAGCTCAACCGCGAGCGCCAGGCCATGGAAGCGGCCATGCTCGCCGAAGCCGAGGCGGAAGTGCTGGCCGAATACGGAACGGGCGAGGGTGCCTCGGTTATCGTCACCGCGCGGGAAAACTGGCATCCCGGCATCGTCGGGCTCATCGCGGCGCGCATCAAGGAAAAGTTCCGCCGGCCGGCCTTTGCCATCGCCTTCGACCCGAACGGCAAGGGCACCGGCTCCGGCCGTTCCATCAATGGCTTCGACATGGGCAGGCTCGTGCGTGCCGGGGTCGAGAACGGTTTGCTCGTGAAAGGCGGCGGCCATGCAATGGCGGCGGGGTTGACGGTCGAGCGCGGCAAGCTCGGCAAGCTTCGCCGGTTCTTCGAGGAACACGCCGAGAGCACTGTTCGCGATCTGGTCGCCGTCCAGACGCTTAAAGTCGACGGTGCGCTTGCGGCCGCCGGTGCGACGCTCGGACTCGTCGATCTCCTGGATCAGGCAGGCCCCTATGGCTCCGGCCATCCGCAGCCCCTGTTCGCCTTTCCCCAGCACCGTCTGCGCGACAGCAGGCAGGTCGGCGCCAATCACGTGAAGGTGACGCTCGAGGGCCAGGATGGCAGCCGGATCGACGGCATCGCGTTCCGGGCAGCGGGAACGCCGCTTGGAGACTTCCTGCTCGGAAAAAGGGGTTCATTGATCCATGTTGCCGGATCAATTTCGGCCGATCTCTGGCAGGGATCACGGCGCGTCCAGGTGCGGGTGACCGACGCGGCCAGGGTCGACTGACGCTGTCCCGACATAGAATTGTCGAATCCGTGCCTTGCGAGGCTTTCCTGAAGTTTCCTGTGAGGTGGGAAGTGGCACGCCCAACGGGACTCGAACCCGTGTTTCCGCCGTGAAAGGGCGGCGTCCTAGACCGCTAGACGATGGGCGCGCATTAAAGCGTTACAGCATTCCTTGTGCATCAAAATGATGCGCAACGCCGTAAGACGAGGTGGCTTATAGAGACGGCCTCGGATTCCCGCAAGGGACCACACGTCGGCCTGGACGATTTTTTCTGTATAACGGCCTGGAAAACGCTAAGCAGGTCGACTGCGACCGAGCCGGCCGCTTCTGCCTGACGAGTTGGTACGCCCAACGGGACTCGAACCCGTGTTACCGCCGTGAGAGGGCGGCGTCCTGACCGCTAGACGATGGGCGCCTACCAACCCGGCCAAACCGCAATCACGGCAGCCGGAAGCCGACACGATAAAGGAAAGAAAGAGATTTTGGCAAGCAGGAAATGGCACGCCCAACGGGACTCGAACCCGTGTTTCCGCCGTGAAAGGGCGGCGTCCTAGACCGCTAGACGATGGGCGCGCATTGAAGCGTTACGGCAATCCTTTGTGCATCCAAATGATGCGCACGCCGTAAGTCGAGGTGGCTTATAGAGGGGCGTTTGGATTCCCGCAAGTGTGCAAAAGCGATTATTTTGATTTTCCTGCGGAAGTTTAAGAGCATTGCTTCATGACCTTAGCAAAGGCTGGCGCGTGCATGCGCTTCTGAAGTATCCGCAAGTATTGAGATGGAAGAGTGGCACGCCCAACGGGACTCGAACCCGTGTTTCCGCCGTGAAAGGGCGGCGTCCTAGACCGCTAGACGATGGGCGCCTACTGTGATGTGCTGCAGCGATCTTTGCGTGTCTGAAAAGACGTGCGGCGCTGCAGGACGAGGCGGCTTATAGAGACGGCTTCGGATTCCCGCAAGTGGAAAACTTCATTTTCTTTCAGAAAAGTGACGACCGGATCGGGAGCCCCTCGCTTATCGCCCGTGCGTCCTTCAAGATTCTTTCCAAATATCGATACGCTAGCCTTTGCGGCGACATCGCCAGTTCCAGTCCCTTTGCGGGCCGATGTCGATATGCACGGATTCGGTATGGCAATAGGTGCCGACGCCGCCGCGGCCGGGCAGGTTGCGCAGGTAGTCGGCCAGCTCCCATTTGCTTACGCCTTTCACCTGGATATCTGCCGCCTCGCAGCGCGTATGCAGGGATTGCCGTTTCCGGCTGGCCTTGATGGGACGAAGCCCGGACGTGACCATGACCCTCTGGCCATAGCGCTGCTCCACCATCTTCAAGAGCTGCAGCAGCTCGGGCTTGAAGCAGCCCGTTTCCACCTTCTCCGTCTGCAAAACGAGCCCGCTTGGCGCAAGCCGGGCAAGCCCGGAGAGAGTGGCGACTTCGACCGGCTCGTCGTCCTCGGCCATATGGTCCGCATGTTCCATATTGAAGAGCGGCTTCATGTTGACGCCCGGCAACGAATTATAGGCGAGGGAGGCCACCTGCGGTCCCGGCGCATCATTGGCCGTGGTCGTCTTCTTCTCGGAGGCCTGCGTATTGCGCGTGCCGCCGTTGCGTGGCTTCTCCTTGCGCTTGGGTGCGAAGAGGCTTGCGAAGCTCCAGGCCTTGGATGTCCTTTCCGGTTCCGATTTGCCGGAATCGGTCACCGGGGCGGAAAGCATCTCGGGCTGCAGAATCTGGTCCGCGGAGGCGACCTCTACCGGCTGAAGCGCCGCCGAGACTTCGCCGGCGAGTGCGGCTCCTGCACTGAGCGGCAATGGAACCGTGGCGGGCAGATTATCTTCGGCCGCTGTCGCCGATACCGCAACTTTCTCGGCAGCGATCGGGGCCGTGGCCGGTGATTCGTTGCTAGCGCCCTGCTGCGGCAGGATCACCGGCTGCGCTGGCGGCTGAGCTGTACCGAAGAGACTATTGGTCGTCGCATTAATGGCTGGCCGGGGGCCGGGCGCATCCTGTTCGGCCGGAAAGGCCGCGGACGCCGGCGCTTGTCCGTAGATGCTCGACGATGCGGCACGCAACGCGGTGCTCTGCATCGTCAATCCCTGTTGCAGGGCAGTCGCGTCCGGGCCGGCTTGTGCCGGCACGTCCTCGCCCTGCAGCGGCGTGGACCCTTCGTCGCTAAGCGCGACAACGTTACCCTCTGGCGTGCTGGCTTCGTTATCGGCGGGAGCGGCTTGCGAGGTGGACTGCTGGAGATCTTGCGGATTCAACCCGTCGCCTTCGGCAATCGCCGAGACGCAGCCGGTGAGCGCCAACAGCGATACGGACAGTGCCGTGGCGCGTCCGATCGAGAGGAGCGGCCATCTTGAGCCTATATGCTGCAATGTCATTACTCCGCACTACTCGCATCCCTTTGCCCGTTCGAGCACGGCATGCGTCAAGTCTCGGCTCCGACCGACGGCCGGAACAGACACCTATTCCCTTGCGGCGAAAAACGAAGCGCCGCGCGATAGCCCAGGCCAAGTAAAGGGCTCGCCGCGCGCATGTCGATACGCGGGCATCAGCCCCGTTTCAACTTATGGCTCGGCAAGTTGAAGGGACGTCCGATTCGTAAATCTGGACTAACCTATTCCGCCGACGAAACCCATCTGAAAGCCGGGCGATCCGCCCGGGCCTCGCTCGATTGAATCAATACTTTGCCACTCTCGCGTCGTGAAATTGTGAGTCTTGGGTTGCGCGAGGCTTACCAGGTTCCGGTATTGGGCATGGAGGCCCAGGGTTCCTCGATCGGCAGGTGACCGCCCTTCTGCAGGATCTCGATCGAGATGCCGTCGGGCGAGCGGACGAAGGCCATATGTCCATCGCGCGGCGGGCGGTTGATCGTGACGCCGTTGTCCATCAATTGCTTGCAAAAGGCGTAGATGTCATCAACCTCATAGGCGAGGTGACCGAAATTGCGGCCGCCGGTATAGTCCTCCGGGTCCCAGTTGTAGGTAAGCTCGAGGCAAGGGGAGGCCTCGCCCTTTGCGCGCTCGAGATCACCGGGGGCGGCAAGGAAGACGAGGGTGAAGCGGCCTTTCTCGTTTTCGATCCTGCGAATTTCCTGAAGGCCGAACAGCGTGCAATAGAAGTGGAGAGCCTGGTCCAGACTTTTTACGCGAACCATCGTGTGCAGATATCGCATTGGATTGTCCCTGTTTTGCGGAAGATGGCGTATACTTAAGCGCCGGCAAGCCAGAGGCAAGGCTGTGCCGTCATAAATGGTCCCGGCCAAAATATGTTGAGGGACTTGCGCAGGCGCGGCGGGACGATGTTATTCTGGTCCATAAGAATCAGTTAACCGTATTGCAGAGTCGCGCGTAACGAGGGGCTGGGAGAATGGCGGACAGGACATCTTCAAAAGGCGTCGTCGAGAATGATGACTATGCCAGCGACGCTCTTGATCTGATCGAGATTACCGGCGTGATCAAGTGGTTCGACGTTGCGAAGGGTTTCGGCTTCATCGTCCCCGACAACGGCATGCAGGATGTGCTGTTGCATGTGACCTGCCTCAGGCGCGACGGTTACCAGACGGTCCTCGAAGGCGCGCGAGTCGTCGCTCTTGTCCAGAAACGGGACCGCGGGTACCAGGCCTTCCGCGTTCTTTCCATGGATCAATCGACCGCGGTTCACCCGTCGCAACTGCCGCCGGTACGCACGCACGTGCAGGTAACGCCGACGAGCGGGTTGGAGCGGGTCCTCGTCAAGTGGTTTAATCGCACGAAGGGTTTCGGCTTCCTGACGCGTGGCGAGGGGACCGAGGACATATTCGTGCACATGGAGACCTTGCGGCGCTTCGGCCTTACGGAGCTGCGTCCGGGCCAGGTGGTGCTCTGCCGCTTCGGCGACGGCGAAAAGGGGCTGATGGCCGCGGAGATCCACCCGGATGGCCCGACGCCCAACAATCGGTCGCATTGATGCCGTCACTGCTCAAGACGCTTGCAAGAAGCGCCTTGGCGGCGCTTTTTTTGTTTTCGTGGCTCGCAATCTCGGCTGCCGCGGATGTCTCCTTTGAGAGGCGGCAACTGAAACTGGTGACCGGCCAGGGCCGGACACACAGCTTCACGGTCGAACTGGCCGTCGATCCGGACCAGCGCGCGCAGGGCTTGATGTACCGTCGCCAGATGGCGCCGGATCGCGGCATGCTGTTCGATTTCGGCGAGACGCGGCGCGTGATGATGTGGATGAAGAATACTTACCTGCCGCTGGACATGCTGTTCGCCGCCGCCGACGGCACGGTGCGGCATATCCACGAGAACGCGGTACCCCTTTCGGAATCCATCATCGATTCGCGAGAGCCGGTGGTGTTCGTGCTTGAGCTCAACGCCGGCACGGTGAGACGACTCGGGATCAAGCCGGGTGACCGGCTTTCAGGCGCCGGGATCGTGCCTGCAGGCGGCGCACAGTAATCGTGGTCTGCAGGCAGATACCGCCGATAGGGTAGCGACGAGTCGGGATTCCGCTCGTCTGCCAAGCCGCACGGCACCGCCCGCCCGTCCCGGGTAAATTTCATGTTGCAGGCGCCAGACGAAGCGTGTATCTCCGCCGCAATGGTACGGAGTGTAGCGCAGTCTGGTAGCGCATCTGGTTTGGGACCAGAGGGTCGGGAGTTCGAATCTCTCCACTCCGACCATCTAAATACCGAAAATCATTAGAGCGTCAGGTCGCAGAGCCTCATTGCGCGCGCAGACACAGCGCCGCGCGTCTTTTCAGACATCTAAGTGCGCTGCACTCTTTTGAAACCGCGCCATACTTTCGCCCGCGCCCGATTGTAACAACCGGTCAGTACCAGGCATCCGGCATGCCTGCCTTGCGGCGGGCAACGAAATCGGTGAGCGCCTCGTCGATCGCCACATCCAGAGGCGGCGCCTCATATTCGGCAAGCGACTTCTTCCAGTACCGGTTGGCGCGCTCAGCCATGTCCGTCTCGCCCTGCTCGACCCATTTCTCGAACGGTTCGTTGTCGGAAAGCTTGCTGTCCCAGAAAGCGGTTTGATAGTTGCGCATCGTGTGGTCGCAACCGAGGAAATGGCTGCCGGGTCCGACTTGCAGGAAGGCATCCATCGCAAGCGTATTGTCGTCGACGACGACGCCGGCGAGGTAGGAATGCAGCGCACCGCAGAACTCGGTGTCCATGACGAATTTCTCGTAGGACATCGCTAGCAGCCCATCGACGAACCCGGCCGAATGCAGGATGAAATTGGCGCCGCAATGGACTGCCGACAGCATCGACATGACGCCCTCCTGCATCGCCTGCGCATCCGGGCGCTTGGAGTTGGAGAAGTTGCCGGCGCAGCGCAACGGCAGGCCCAGCCGGCGCGCGAGCTGGCCGACGACCATGCTGCCGATCGCCGGTTCCGGGGTGCCGAAGGTCGGCGAGCCGGAGCGGAGCGACATCGACGACAGGAAATTGCCGAAGATGACGGGCGCGCCCTTGCGCTCGAGCTGGGTCAGCGCGCAGCCGGCCAACGTCTCGGCATAGGATTGGGCAATGGCGCCGGCGTTGGTGACGGGGCCCATCGCACCGCCGAGAATGAAGGGCACGACGACCGCCGCCTGGTTGGCGCGCGCATAGGCGCGCAGCGAATTCGTCATCGTCCCGTCCCAGACGAGCGGCGAATTGACGTTGACATTGCCGAGGATCACGCAATTGCGGTCGACGAAGTCGCGGCCGAAGAGGATGCGGGCCATCTCGATCGAATCCTCGGCCCGCTCCTCCGCCGTGATCGAGCCCATGAAGGCGCGGTCCGAATACTTGATGTGGCTGTAGACCATGTCGAGGTGGCGCTTGTTGACGGGCACGTCGACCGGTTCGCAGATCGTCCCGCCGGAATGGTGCAACCAGGGGCTCGACTGGGCGAGTTTGACCAGGTTGCGGAAATCCTCGATCGTGCCGTAGCGTCGGCCCTTGTCGAGATCCATGACGAAGGGAGAACCATAGGCGGGGGCGAAGACGACATTGTTGCCGCCGATCTCGACGCTGCGAGCGGGATTGCGCGCGTGCTGGGTGAACTGCCGCGGTGCCGACGATACGATCTCCTTCAGCATGCCCGGTTCGAAGGTGACGCGGACACCGTCGATCTTGGCACCGGCTCGCCTCCAGTGGTCAAGTGCTACGGCATCGTCGCGAAACTCGATGCCGACCTCGGCGAGGATACGATCGGCGGTCTTCTCGATCCGCACGAGACTTTCTTCGCCGAGAATATCGTAGGTCGGTATGTTGCGGACGATGTAAGGGACGCCGAGATTGGTGCCCGCTTCCCGTCGCTGTGCTCTGACGCCTCGTGTTTTCCGGGGGGCTTCCCCCGATGCTGCCGTTGCTGATGCCATTGCCAATCTCCCGTCACTTTTGCGGCTATGCCTCTACGGTTACTCGGCCCAAGGGCTTTGAGCAGCAGGCGAGGATATACCCCTCGTCGATATCTTCGTCGGTGATCCGGCCATTGTGCACCATGTGAATATCGCCCTCGGTCTTGCGGATCTTGCAGCTGCCGCATTGGCAAGCTGACAGGCCGGGATCGCGTAGAGCCATTCCTTATGGAAGATATTCTCGAGGTCGAGCTGGTATATCGCCGGCGATGTGTAAAGCGGTTGCTCGAGTGCGTAGCCCGGAACGCGGCGCCCAAGCAGGTCATGTGCGGAAGGTGAGGGCACTGTCATAGGAAGAGTCCATTACTCGGCAGCTTTCAACTGAGATGAAGTCTTCTGGGCAGCAAGCCCTTTTGACAATAGCACTTTTTTTCACGATGGTTTAGTTTGACTAACCTCTTGCGGACGCCCCGCTCGTTGCTCCGATAACGTGCCTTCGAGAAGGTTTCCTATGCCCAGGCCCTATGATCTCTCCTCGATGACAGCGCTCATCTGCTTCGAGGCGGCCGCGCGCAATGCGAGCTTCAAGAAGGCCGCTCAGGAAATGAATGTGACACCGGCGGCCGTAAGTCACCAGATCAAGGCGCTCGAGACGGACCTCGAATGCAGCCTGTTTCTGCGGCGCAGCCGTGGTGTCGAGCTCACGGAGAAAGGCGCCTTTTTGTTTTTGGCGATACAGCGCGGATTGGAGACGATTTCAGAGGCGGTCACGCAGATCCGCGATCGCCAGGAGAAGGTTGACGTGACGATCCGGACGACCACGGCGGTCAGTGCGCTGTGGCTCACACCGAAGATATCAGCCTTCTGGAAAATCCACCCCGCCATCACCGTCTCGCAGATCGTCAGCGACATCCCCGGAACCGGTCGCTGCGATCTCAGCGTCCATTACGGCGATCCGCAGGAGAATGGCATCGAGTACCGCACGCTTTTTCAGGATCGCATCGTCGCCCTCGGCACGCCAGCCTTCGCCGCCGAGCATGGCATCCGTGGCGTCGAGGATTTGCTCAAGGCGCCGCTGATTCATATGAGCAACGAGGAAGCCGGCTGGACCACCTGGGCAGACTGGTTTCTGGCGCTCGGGCGCCCCCTCCCGAAGGGGCGCAATTTCTACGTCAACAACTATATGATCGCCCTTCAAGCGGCTCAGGACGATGTCGGTGCGGTGCTGGGGTGGGATGGGCTGGTTGGAAGTCTGATGCAGGACGGGCGACTTGTCCGACTGGTCGCCGACAGCGTTCGCTCGCCCGTGCCCTTCCATCTGAAGATCCATCCCAAGGCGACCTCGAAGGCCCGCCTGTTCGCGGACTGGCTGGTCACCAGCGCCTAGTCTGAACCGAGTCTCGGATACTAATCTGACTATATCGAAGTGAATTGGCCGCAACGGCTCAAACACAACGCATTCATTTGGACCAGCCGGCCAGAGGCGTCTGCGTCTGGACGGAGTTGTTGGCGAGTGGGTGCCTCGCGTCCCCTGCACGACAAGGTACTCGACGAGTGACGCGCCTCGGCGCGCCCCACGGATCAAGTCGCCTAAAGCGCTGCTCTGACCTTCTCAGCGACCTCCGGAGAAACCCACTTGGTCCAGATGTCTTCATTCTCCTCGAGGAAGTGCTTCGCACCTTCTTCGCCGGTCGCCTGGTTGTCCGTCATCCAGGCCATCAGTTGGTTCACCGTGTCATTGCTCCAGGACCGCTTCTCCAGATACTCCATAACCTCGGGGCCGACCTCCTCGGAGAACGACCTGGCGACGAGGGTCACGACCGTGTCTATCGGCCAGGCGTTGGGCTTCGGATCGGGGCAATCGGCCACGGTGTTGCAGCGCTTCCATTCGGCAGCATCGTAGGGCACGCCGGCATCGAGTTTGACCATCGGATATTTGCCGAGCAGCGCCGTCGGCGCCCAGTAGTAGCCCACCCATCCTTGCTTGCGCTCGTAAGCCTTGGCGATGGAGCCGTCGAGGCCGGCGGCAGAGCCCGTGTCGACCAGCGCGAAGCCCGCCTTCTCGGCGTCGAACGCCCTGTATAGCTGCGAGGTCACCACGGTACCGCCCCAACCCTGCGGGCCATTGAAGATGGCGCCCCGTGCGGAATCTTCCGGATCCGGGAAGAGTTCCGGATGCTTCAGCATGTCCGGAATTGTCTTGATCTCCGGATGCGCGTCGGCGAGATATTTCGGGATCCACCATCCCTGTACGCCGCCATCGGGCAGTGGAGATCCGACCTGAACGATCCGGCCTTCTTCCGTCCCCTTTTTCACGACGTCCGGGAGCAGGTCGATCCAGGCTTCAGGTGCGATGTCCGGTTGGCCCTTTTCCGCCATGGAGGTGATCGTCGGTACGGTGTCGCCGATGGTGATTTCGGCACTGCAGCCGTAACCCTCATTGAGGATGAACTTATCCAGATTCGAGAGGACCTCTGCACTCTGCCAGTTCATGCTGGCGATGGTGACGCTCCCGCACTCTGCGGCATTCGACAGCGATGCTCCCCCGAAGAGCCCGAACACCAGGCATGTGGACGCAAGCAGGTTCTTCATCAGACGTTCCCTTTTGTTGGCGGCGCTTTTTCAAGGAGCGGGGTGCCGCGTTTGCCCGCTCCGACGGAGGTCAGGAGCGCTCTCCCATACTCACCGATTTCTTGAGAGCGGCGGCAAGCCCGGCGCCGACCGCGGCGTCGAAGCCGGCGGAGCGCATTGCCTCGATCGCCGCCGCAGTGGTGCCGCGATAGTCGAGAAATGTTTCGACCACGCGCGCGGAACACTCGTCCCGCCGTTCGAACAGGCGTCCGGTTCCAATCAGAACGGAAATTGCTGCGCGCTCCGCAACAGTGGGAGAGATGCCGTAGGCGACGGCATCCTTTATCATCGCCGTTGCCAGGAGCGCGGGGAAAGCCGGTCCGGACCCTGAAAGACCGGTCAAATAGTCGATTTCGCCTTCGCCGGCGACTTCATCTGCCGTGCCACAGGCTTCGAAGATGCTGCGGACGATGAACCGATCGCGGTCGGAGACAGCTGCCGTTGCCACCCACGGCGTGTACGACTTGCCAACCTCAGCAGCCGCGTTAGGCAAGCTGCGGACGACCCGGTCCGTATTGTGATGTTCGGCCAACTGGCTCAAACGAACACCGGCCATGACAGATATCACAAGCTTGCCATTGGCATCGACGGCGAGTGGCGGCCAATCGCCAGGTCGGACAGAGGGGATGATAACGTCCGAGCGATCGGCGAGGCGCTGATTCTCAGTGGTCCAGAACGAACCTTTGAGGCGGTCCGGTCGCTCCGTGCGGAAAGAAACGCAAAGATCATGCGGCTGCACCAGGCCGGCATCGAGGATCGAAGCGGCAATTGCTCCACCAAGCCAGCCGCTTGCGCCGATGATTCCTATCCTCAATGAGCTGCTCATCGTCCGCGTCCTCGTACTCGAGCTGGTAATAGTGCTGTGAAAAAAAAGCGCTTCTGCTCTCCCTCCTGCGAACCGTGCCAGCCCGTGTCGTTCAAGGTCTGCTCAAGGATCGTCTCTTAACAAAACGGGAAGGGCTGCGCAAGAAAAATGTACATATATGTCTGTGCACCGGACGTCACTGCTTTCCTAATTGACATATATGTACATTTATGCGTAGCGTTTGCAAGTTTCTAAATCGGAGCCCGGCAGATGTCGCATGATCCCCTCCTTCAGCCCTATCAGCTAAAGCACCTCACGCTGCGCAACCGCATCATCGTGACCGCGCACGAGCCGGCCTATCCGGAAGACGGCATGCCGAAGGAGCGGTATCGCGCCTACACCGTGGAGCGTGCGAAGGGGGGCGTCGCGATGACCATGACCGCCGGATCGGCGGCCGTCTCGAAGGACAGCCCGCCGGTGTTCAACAACCTGCTCGCCTACAAGGACGAGATCGTGCCTTGGATCAGGGAGATGACCGACGCCGTGCACGCAGAGGGCGCGGCGATCATGATTCAGCTCACCCATCTCGGCCGGCGCACGCGGTGGGACAAGGGGGAGTGGCTGCCGGTTGTCGCCCCCTCGCATCACCGCGAAGCTTCGCACCGCGCCTTCCCCAAGAAAATCGAAGACTGGGACATCGAGAGGATCATCGAGGACTTCGCCGATGCGGCCGAGCGCATGAAGGCTGGCGGCATGGATGGTGTTGAGCTCGAAGCCTACGGTCACCTCATCGATCAGTTCGCGTCGCCGCTGACGAACGAGCTCGACGGTCCCTATGGCGGCTCGCTCGACAACCGCATGCGCTTTTGTTTCGACGTCCTGAAGGCGATCCGAACGCGCGTTGGAGACGACTTCATCTTGGGCGTGCGATACACGGCCGATGAATGTCTTCCCGGTGGAACGGGCAAAGAAGACGGTTTCGAGATTTCGAAGCGTCTCAAGGAGAGCGGGCTTATCGACTACCTGAACGTCATTCGCGGGCATATCGACACCGATGCCGGTCTCACCGACGTGATCCCGATCCAGGGCATGGCAAATTCGCCGCATCTCGATTTCGCCGGCGAAATTCGCTCCGCCACGAACTTCCCGACCTTCCACGCAGCCAAGATACCGGATGTGGCGACGGCGCGCCACGCGATCGCGTCCGGCAAGGTCGATATGGTGGGGATGACCCGCGCGCATATGACGGACCCGCACATCGTCCGGAAGATCATCGAGAAGCGTGAGGACGACATTCGCCCCTGCGTCGGTGCGAACTACTGTCTCGACCGCATCTATCAAGGCGGGGCGGCCTACTGCATCCACAACGCGGCGACCGGGCGCGAGCTCACGATGCCGCACACGATCGCAAAGGCCGACCGCCGCAAGAAGGTCGTGATCGTCGGCGCCGGCCCGGCCGGTCTCGAGGCTGCGCGCGTCGCAGGCGAGCGCGGCCATGACGTCGTGGTGTTCGAGGCGGCGAACGATCCGGGCGGGCAGATCCGTCTTACGGCGCAGAGTGAACGCCGCAGAGAGATGATCAGCATCATAGACTGGCGCATGAGCCAGTGTGAGAAGCTGGGCGTCAGCTTCCATTTCAACACCTGGGCGGAAGCGGAAACCGTTCAGTCGGAAAATCCGGATGTCGTCGTCATCGCGACCGGCGGATACCCTCACACGGAAGTGCTCTCGAAGGGCAATGAGCTGGTCGTTTCCGCCTGGGACATTATTTCAGGCGATGTGAAGCCCGGCGCAAACGTGCTCATCTTTGACGACGCCGGAGATCACGCCGGGCTCCAGGCCGCCGAATTTCTCGCGAAGGCGGGAGCCAAGGTCGAAATCATGACCCCCGACCGCTCCTTCGCGCCGGAGGTCATGGCGATGAACCTCGTTCCTTACATGCGCGCGCTTCAGAAACTCGACGTGACCTTCACCGTCACCTACCGGCTGAAAGCGGCCGAGCAGAGCGGTAACGAGATCATTGCCCATGTTGGCAGCGATTACGGAGGGATTTCCAAGCAACGAATGGTCGACCAGATCGTCGTCAATCATGGGACCATCCCGCTCGATGAACTCTATTTCGACCTGAAGCCGGTCTCGAACAACCTCGGAGAGATATCGCATGACCAACTGATCGCCGGCGAGCCGCAAACTGTCGTCCGCAATCCGGCGGGTAAATTCCAGCTCTTCCGCATCGGCGATGCAGTTGCAGCGCGCAACACGCATGCCGCGATCTACGACGCGCTTCGTCTCCTCAAGGATATTTGACCGGCTGATATATAAGCCTGCCGAATCACGACAAGGACGCTCCATGACACGTCCAAGTGAAGCCCTTCGAGCGTTCGTCAATGCCGCTTTCGCGGCGTTCGACCAGTTCGCACAGGTTCCGCAATCTCGCCTTCGGCGTGCCGTCCTCCGGGTAGGTCAGCTCACGAGCCGTCGCGATAATGCGATTGCCCAGGCTCAAAGGCTTGAGCTGGTGGGGCTGCAGAAGAGGATCGTTCGACATCGGCGGCATTTAAGGACTTGTGCGAATGAATGTGTACATCGGTGTCAAGCAAGACTACATGGAAGTCGACCGAGGTGACATGTATGTACATTGATCTTGTCTTTCCGCTTATACGTTGTTAGGAGATTGTTCATGGAGCAAGTTTCAAATGACAGCGGCTGGCGTGGATCCCCGGAGGGATGGCTCGAGGCAGCCTACGAGGCACTGCTCGAGTCCGGCGTGGATTCGGTGAAAATTCTCCCGCTCGCCAAGAAGTTGAACTTGTCGCGGACCAGTTTCTATTGGTTCTTCAAGGACCGGGAAGAATTGCTGGCGGCCCTCGTCGCAAGATGGCGGGACAAGAACACCGGAAGCTTGATCAAGCAATCGGAGGCTTATGCCGAGTCTGTCGTCGAGGCGATGCTCAATGTATTCGATTGCTGGCTCGACAAGTCCCTGTTCGACTCCCAGTTCGAGTTCGCGGTGCGCAGCTGGGCACTGCAGTCTTCCGATATCCTCGCCGAAGTTCAAAAGGCGGATCAGGCCCGCATCGCTGCATTAAGCCGCATGTTCGTCAGGTTCGGCTACAAAGAGAGTTCCGCTGATGTGCGCGCCCGGACAATCTATCTGGTCCAGATCGGCTACATCTCCATGCAGACCAGGGAGGAGGTGGCTGTACGCATGCGGCGCATTCCCGACTACGTCGAGATTTTCACGGGCGAGGCGCCGCAGCAGCGCGAGCTGGATCGCTTTTTTGCCAGGCATGGATACGTGCAGGCATAAAATATAGGCTCCCGCCAGTCGCAGGAAAGGAATGTCTTGATGCGCTCGCTGTTTCATCTCGCCTATCACGTGACCGATCTTGAGGCCGCCCGCCGATTCTATGGCGGGGTCCTCGGCTGCAAGGAGGGGCGCAGCACGGATAGTTGGGTCGATTTCGACTTTTTCGGCCACCAGATTTCCCTTCATCTCGGCAAGCCCTTTGAGGTTACACGCAGCGGTAAGGTCGGCGATCATCTGGTCATGATGCCGCATCTCGGCGTCGTGCTGCCGCTCAACGACTGGATGGCGCTGGCCGGGCGTCTCGAGGCCGCCGGCGTTAGGTTCGACATTCCCCCGGTCATCCGCTTCGAGGGACTTCCCGGCGAACAGAGGACGATGTTCTTCTTCGATCCGAGCGGCAATCCTATCGAGGTGAAGGGCTTCAAGGATTTTGAGTCGGTCTTTGCACAGTGACTCGCGGTGACGGGGGTGGATGGCACCGGCTCGAAAAAGCTGCATTTCCCTATCGGAAGTCATTTCGTTTTAATTCATTCTGCGCTAAGGGAGTGACGCAGACCGAGGCGAAAGCCGCCTCGGGGGGGCGTGGTTGTCGCGGGGTGGATGTTGGTCCCGAAAGGACACCATGCCGTATCCAAGTCATTCAAGCGACTGCACGCATCGGGGCGGGTGCGGAGGCGTCGGGGTGGAAAAACGGGAGCCGTTCGAAAACATGTCCGCGAAGATCTATCGTCCCGCAAAGACAGCCATGCAGTCCGGCAAGGCCAAGACGAATCTGTGGGTGCTGGAGTTCGATCAGGAAGTTCCGCGCACGATCGATCCTATCATGGGCTATACGAGCTCCCGCGATACCCGGCAGCAATTGCGCCTGACCTTCGAAACCGCTGAGCAGGCCATCGCCTATGCCGAGCGCAACGGCATCGAATACCGCGTGATCGCGCCGAAGGACTCGACGCGCAAGAATGTGTCCTATTCGGACAACTTCCGTTTCAACCGGATGCAGCCCTGGACCCATTGAGGCCTGCGGCCAATCCGGCGGGCGCTTGCCCGACGGCCCCTTAGCTCAGCTGGATAGAGCACCTGCCTTCTAAGCAGGTTGTCGCAGGTTCGAGTCCTGCAGGGGTCGCCATCTACCCATTGACCGGCATTTTCCACCGGCCGCAATCGGTTCGCTGTGCTCCCTTTCGCGATACGATTTCGTCAATGAACGGGCCAGCAACAGTGTGCCATTAGGACCACCGGTGAGTAGAGGCACCACATGAGCGACGACAAGATTATCAAATTTGAACGACGGACATCAAAGCCGCAACCGAGAGCGGTCAGTCCAGCGCGGCGCAGGGCGCTTACCTGGCTTGTGGCGATAGCGGCTTTGGTTGCGGTTTGGGCGTACTTCCATTTCATCGCACCGCCGGGCATGTCATGAGCGGCGGTTCATCGTGGCCGGCGTCGTCGGGTCCAGTTGCAATGATGACAGGCAGCGACGACGTTGACGGGTCTTCAATCAACCACGGCCCGCTGGAGAGTTCGTCACGGCCAGGTAGCGGCGCAAGAGCTCGCCGCCACCCTACATGGAGGTCGAAAGGAGACCTGCAGTAGAGCGATGAACGCTTTGGTTCCTGCGATGTCGCTCCCCGTGGCTATGGCATCATACTGCGATAGCGTTCGCGCTCGCGTTGAATTTGATCCAGCGTGTACGGGTCGGCGTTTTCATTGAACCGTGTCCATCCCTCTTGCGCGTAGATGCTCCTACGCGCGCCGAGATCAACGCGGTTCCGTTGCTTCAGAATTTCCTCTGCTCTCGGCACAAGGCTGTCGTCTACCCTCGCTGTCACTAAGGCGCCGCCGCGGCGCACGCCCTCGGCATAGACGTGGGCCTCCTCCTCCTCCACTCCGGAATCCGTCAGCGCGCCTATCAAGCCTCCGGCCGCACCACCGGCCATGGCCCCAGCCGCCGCTCCAACAGCTGTAGAGGCGAGCCATCCGGCGGCCACGACGGGCCCGAGGCCGGGAATCGCCATCACACCAAGCCCGGTAAGGAGACCGACCACTCCACCTCCGACGGCTCCGAGACCAGCTCCGGCTCCGGCGCCTTCGGCGGCGTCCGAACTGTCGGTCGAATAGCGGTCGCCCGTGTTGCTGGCAACGATGCTAATGTCGTCTGAAGATATGCCCGCCGTTTCCAGGTCGGCCACGGCAGCGCGGGCATCGTCGAAGTCGTCAAATAGCCCTGTTACAGTTCGCATGCTAATGCTCCTTTTAAGTTGGGGCGTCCTTGCCGGCTACTGAGCCGTGACGTTGCCCTGGTAATCGAGAGCGACCGAAACCGACTTGCCATCTTTCATGGCGGTCGCCTGCCACACGCCTTTTTCATCGAGCTTCAACCCTGCGACATCGGTGTACCCGGCTTCTTCGATCCGGGCCTTCGCTTGAGCTTCGGTAAAGCTGTTTGCTCCTTCCACCGGGGCCGCCGGGTTCTGGGTGTCCGGTGTCGCGATGGCGGGCGTGTTGCCGTCCGGCGATGGTGCGGTTTGCGCGAGCGCCGTCGTTGCCACAGCGCCAAGCGCTGCCGCAATAATGATCAGGTTTTTCACGTGATTACCTCTTTGAACGGGATTTTTTACGCGTCAAAAGAACACGCGAGCCGCAGTTTGGTTCCAGCCTGATCAATGCCGTTCATGGTGTTGTCGTATCGCTTGACATCAGACTCTGCGCTTGGCCCCGTGTGGTCATCACCAGGTCATGCGCCGGAACTCGAAGGCGGCAAATCTTTCTGCAGTGCAGCGTATGTCGGTCGCAGGTGCACGAGCAGCACATAGATGAAGATCAGCACCCCCGTGATTTCGAGGCCCTCCTCCGCATTCGCCAGTATCCGGTAGCGGAGTGAATTTATGCCTTGAACCTCCGCAACACTCCCGCCGATCATCTCGAACCCGACCGCGCCGCCGAGGTAGCTTGCGGCGGAAAGCAGCAGGAGGACGGCAAGTCCGGGCGGAAACGATCGGATGAAAGGAATGAAGGCGGCGAGGCCAACCAGGCTGATGACGCCGAACGGCGCGGCCCAGGCGAAATATAACATCCCGGTGTTGTCGATCCGCGAGGCCAGAGCGGCAGAAATCTTTTCGTGAATGCCCGCGAATTCGTCAAATGACACCAGCAGAAAAAGGGCCGCAAGGAAATACCAGTGCCACGTCAACGCGCTACCCCGCGTCGCCGCCTCGCTGCCTGCCCGGAGGAGCAGCCAAGCCGCGGAAAAAGTCGCCACCACCGACAGCCAAGTGAACGCGCTGGTCTCGGAGTCCACATCGAGCAGCCATATCTTGTCGGCGGACGTTGCTTTGGTTCCAGTGTATAGAATTAGGTCCTGGGCAATGCTCGCGCTGAGAAGCAAGGCTGAAACGACACAAGTTGAAATGAATATCCCCACGGGGGATATCTTTGCGAACCGGGCGCTCATAGGCTTTGGCGATCAAATGTAAAAAAACGCCACAAACTATCACAAGCCCATCACTTTTGCATCTGTTCTCCGTTGCCGGAACAAGTACAAGGGGCCGACTGACGGTCCGGGAACCAGGGCATCTGACGATCGGCGGGTCAGGCGGCTTACATCTGCTTATCATCGATTTGGCAAGCGCCGGAACTTTGCAGCCGCAGCCTCGTTAGATCCGCCGTCGGGAGGATTTCCGTATGCCACCGCCGAGAGAACTAGCCTTCGTCTTGATGACTCTGCCTTTAAGGACAGGCACCTACGTGCCCGATGATCTCCGTGAGGATTGGTTCGCACCGGGAACTGGAATGGACCCGCCATCGAAAGTGGCCCTGGCCGAAGCCGGTTCCTACGGGCGGCAGTTCGAGTGCGAATTCAAACACTACCCGGAACGCAAGGAAGGCGTTTTCTGGAAGTGGGTGCCAGCGATCTGAATGCACGTTTAGCGCCCAAGCCTTGCCCGCCCCCTCATTTCACTTTGGCGTTCCAGTGACGGGATTGACCTCGGGTTTTTCGCTGCTGTCCTTGGCGTGAGGAGGCTGCACGACCGGAGGCGCGGTCGACTTCTTGTCCGCATCCTTCCTTCGGCCGTCCGGTGGGTGGACGTCTTGTGGGTTCGCCTGCTCGGGCTCGGCATTGGTGTTTTTCGTCGCCATCGTCGTTCTCCTTTGAAAGGCAGAACGAGAAAGGGCACCTGCATGTTTCACCGATTGCGGTCAAGAAAACAGGCAGTGCCTCGGGAGATGCGGGTGCGCTAAGGGAACCTGTCCTCTCATTCTTTCCTGGGCGGTGACCGGCGCTCGAGCAATTGCCGAAAAATCTCCGCCTGTTGCTCGGCTGCGATTCGAATTGCCGCCAGGTGGTCGAGCATCGCGCCGAAGGCGACTAGCAGCAGGCCGCCGGCAATTGCCGGAAAGGCCCAGGGGAGGATCGGGATGAGGTTGCCGATGTCGGGCGAGGGGACCAGCGTCGTTGCCACGAGCAGGAACGTGCCGATCGTGACGGCACCGCCCAGGAATTCGAGAAACTTGCCCATCCTCCATCCCCTTTCCGCTCAAGCCAGACTTCCGGCATCCCGAAGCACGCCCGGCGCTTACAGCGCCGCGCGTCTTTTCAGACGCGCAAAGGTCGCTGTAACTCTTTGAATCTGCGCATCGAGCTTTCCGAAAAACGGGTACGATTTTCGGGCCGATGCGCTAGGTCGATCCAAGGATTAGAACATGGCGCAGTCGAAAGCGCTCAGCAACCTCGGCGCGCCGACATTGCTCGGCGCCGTAGGACGGCGATCGTTTGCAGGGAAGGGCGCGGGCATTGGCCGGGAACGCAAGCGCCGGTCGCGATCAGAACTTCACACCGACGCCGACCGTGAACTGGTGCTGGTCGAGGTCTACGTCGACGCCGCCGATATCCTTGGCGCCATAGTCGTTGTAGCGATACTCGGCGCGACCGAACATGCTGTCGGTAAAGGCGTAATCAATGCCGCCGCCGATCGTCCAGCCGTTGAAGGTCTCCTTCTCCTTTGGCGCTCCATCAACATCGACGAAGCCGCGCGTCACGGCCCAGCCGCCGGTCGCATAGAGCAGAGCCCTGTCGTTGACGGTATAGCCGACCCGCCCGCGCACCGAGCCGGCCACATCGCTGCCGGCCTCGGCGCTCGTGCCGAAAACGGTAAGGCTCTCGTCGTTCCAATTGTAGCTGACGTCTCCCTCGACGCCGACGACCCAATCGCCCATCTGGTGGTTGTAGCCGGCAAAGGCACCGAAAATGCCGCCATTGAAATCTTCCGACGCGCTGTCACCGGGAACGCTGAGATCACCGTCAAGCCATCCGCCGCCGCCCTGAAGGCCCACATAGCCACCCGTCCAGACGAAAGTGGGCACGGCCTCGATAACCGGAGCAGGCTCTGGCGCTGCCATGATATCCGCCGCATGCGATGTGCCCGCAGCAACAGAGGCGCCGAAGATGGCAACAAGCACATTTCTGATCATCACAGATGTCTCCTGTCGTCCGGCCCCGCAGAATAACAACTGTAGAACGGCGAGTCTGCCAAAAATCGCCATCGGGGCGAATCACTTGTCTTTGCAGTAATAAAAAAATCGGGCCGGCTAATGGGATGGGCCGGCCCGTCCCGGCAGATGTGCGGAGAGGGGAACGTCTCTCGGCGGGTCAAGACGGCCCGCCGAGGAGATCGATTGCCCGCCAATAATGCCCGAAGAGCGCGTTTAAAGTTGACATTTGACGCAGGGAATTTGACGTTATGCGCATGGCGGGAAATGCGGAAAGAGGGTCTCCAATCGAGGTCGCGGTGGTCATTCTGCCCGAATCCTCGATTATGTCGCTTGCTTCCGTCCTGGATCCGATGCGTGCCGCCAATCGCGTGGCCGGCCGCCAGGTCTTCAACTGGCGGCTCCTATCCGGCGACGGTCAGGCGGTCATGCTCACCTGCGGCATTCCGATTGCCGTCGACGGCCGGTTCTCGCTGCCGCTCGCGGGTGACGTTCTCCTGGTCATTGCCGGATTCAATCTCGAACGGCACGCCGGAAAGCGATTTCTTGTGACATTGCAGGACTGCGCCCGCCATTTCGAGGTGGTCGCCGGCATCGAATCCGGCTGCTGGCTGCTCGGCCGGTCCGGCCTGCTCAACGGCCGCAAGGCGACGGCGCACTGGGAGGAACTCGAGGATTTCGGCCAGGCCTTTCCGGCACTGACGGTGATCGGCGACCGCTTCGTCACCGACGGCAAATACTGGACCTCGGGCGGCGCGTCGCCCACCTTCGACATGATGCTGCGCCTGATCACCGAGCGGCTGGGACCGGCGCTGGCGCTCGATGTCGCCAGCATCTTCGTCTACGACCAGATGCACAGCCCGACCGACGTCCAGCCTTTGGTCTCTCTCGGGCGGATCGAGGAACGCGACCCCGAACTGGCAGGCGCCATCCGCCTGATGGAACGCACGCTTGAGCGGCCGATGACGGTTGCGGCGCTGGCGCGTCGGCTCGCCATTTCTCGGCGAAAGCTCGAACAGGTTTTCGCGCGAGGCCTTTCAACCAGCCCCGGCGCCTATTATCTGCGGCTGAGATTGCAGGTCGCCCACCGCTTGGTGCGGGATTCCGGTATTCCAATGCGCGACATCGCGCTGCGTTGCGGGTTCGATAGTCTTTCCGCATTCTCGCGGGCCTACCGGCGCGAATATGGCGAGAGCCCGCTCAGGATGCGAACTGCGAACCGCGCGGCAAGTCTGTCCGCGGCGTGAGAGTCGCAGTCACTTTTGCGCGTGCGACCCGGCGGAACCGGCAATGGCGCAGGCTTCCTCGAACTCCCTGACGGTTTCCTCGGTATTGTCCTCGGGCAGCACCGCGTCCGCAGCGTCCTCCGATGCCACCGCCGCGCCCTCGTAGACGTAGGACTGAATGTAATAGGCCAGTTCCCCCTTCCACACCTTGCGGCCGTCGATCTGACGGCAGGCAACCGCAGTTTCGAAATCCGCCTGCAGTTCCTCCATCGTTGCCGTTGTCGGAACGATATCCGAAGGCGCCACGAGCGTGGCGATCAGCAGGGCGGCGAACATTGTGGGACTCCTCCGGGGCGATCATCAGGAAACGGATGGGCGGTTTCGCTGGTTCCCAAAATAGAGGATGGATATCGCTCGGAAGGAAGAGGGATTTGCGATCGATGGCATTTTATCGAACGCCGATGTGTATAGGCCACACCCAAGGCGGAAAGAGCCCCTCGCAAACTGCGAAGGGCCCGTGTTCTCACGCGTAGTGGTTGTTACTGAATGACCTGGACGACCGTGTAGGTCTTCGGGTCAACGATCACGCGCTGCTGATTGACCACCGCATAGGCGTAAGCGGGGTTTTCAGGAACCGGCGTCAACATAACCGTCCGCGGTAGCGGTTTGCCGACCACGATCGGCTGCTCGATCCGGATCGTCTCGGCCGGGATCGGCTGCTGCTCGACATAGGCAACGACCGGTTTCGGCGGCGGAGAAAGAACCGCGCCGGCGGCCAGACCAACTGCGCCGCCGATGGCTGCCCCGACCGGGCCGCCGATGATTGCGCCGGTGGCGGCTCCGCCTGCGGCGCCCGTCACGGCAGCGTCGTTATCCCCTGCAAGTGCGGGCGCGGCAAAGACACCGGCCGCGATCACAGAAGCTACAAAGATCTTGGCTTTCATCTGTCGTACTCCCTTGCTATGGACGCCAGTAAAACTCTGGGGGATTTCATTTGTTCCTTGATTTTGTTTTCGTGAATTACGAGAGATCTCTACGGTAACAGTTCGTTAACGATTGAAAAACTTGTGAATGCGACACTGTGCGCGGGGGTTTGCAATATTTTACTGCTGCCATCGGGCGGCTGGCCATGTTGCGCCCTCGCGCGCGGCGCCCACTCCACTTGGCGCACTCTTCTCGCGGCGGCACCGCACTTGCGCCGCCTTGCGAAGACCCTTGTAATTTCGAAACGCTCGCGACCGCAGCCGAGCTCAGCTAAGCCCGAAGAACGACAAGATAGCGATCACGATCACGATCAGGCCCACGAGATAAATGATCTGGTTCATGTTGCCTCCTTTCCTGGCACAGGAACGGGCGGCGCCGCGGGTAGGTTCCAAGGGGGCGCCTGAAGCGGGGCTGATTGTGGCAGGCAGACCTCCGCGGGGCGGCGGTTCAAGCTTCGCAGTGGCTCTTAGGGCGGCCCCCGCCCGGAGCGATGCAGCGCCTTTCCACTACCTGAGCAACCTTTTGCGACAGTTCCTCGAGCGTTGCCATAACACGGTTCACCTGCGACAGCGTCGTCGCTCCGTCGTCCCCCCGGCAGGATGCGGTTGGAAGTCAATATTGCCCAAAATGGCGAGTTTTTGCCGCGCAAAGGCTCGAATGAGGGTAAGTCGGCAGAGGCTTTCCCCTGGGGAATCCGATGGAATTTGGCTCGTCAGCTTCATGCATTATGATTTGGGATATATCGACCTGGAGCAGAGGACTTTGCAAACCATCGACAACCCGTTCGGCGCGAGGTTGTCACCCATGTCTTAGGTACGTTCTGTTACCTATGTCTTCGGGCTGGACAAAGAGTTGCATGGTGAGCGCGCAGGGATTCGAACCCTGGACCTACTGATTAAAAGTCAGTTGCTCTACCGGCTGAGCTACGCGCTCCCGTCGCCCGAGCGTAACGCTCGGCGGAGGTGGGCGGACATATGCACGCGCCTTTCGTGCCGGTCAACCCAAAAATGACGGGAAAGCAGGATTTCGGGCATGCATTTCTGAGAAAAATGGGCGATTGCGAGCCCATGAGTGCCGGTCGGCGCGGGGAGCGCAAACGGGGCAGCGGGGACCTCGGCGTGCGGCAATTTGGTCGCCAAAAGGTGATTGGTTTCGCGCTATATATGACGATAAGAGAGTGGCGAGCCCGAGTGCCGGAGTATCTGAACCTTGTCGATTGCCGATATATCCATCTGGACTGCGATTCTCGCGGGCGCACTGTCCTTTCTCTCGCCTTGCGTCCTGCCGCTCGTTCCTCCCTATCTCTGCTATATGGCGGGCGTTTCCGTCGATCAGTTCCGTGGCGGCGATGCCGCGGCGATCGGGAACACACGCAGGGCCGTGATGTTCGCGGCGCTTTTTTTCACGCTCGGCTTTGCGACCGTTTTCGTTGCGCTCGGGGCGGGGGCTTCGTCGATCGGCCTGTTGCTGCGGCAACATATGGACGTGCTGTCGCGCGTCGGCGGTATCATCATCATCGTCATGGGCCTGCATTTCCTGGGTGTCTTCCGCATCGGCCTGCTTGCCCGGGAAGCGCGTTTTCACGGCGGCGGTAAGCCGGCGACGATGTCGGGCGCCTATGTCATGGGGCTCGCCTTTGCCTTTGGCTGGACACCCTGCATCGGCCCGGTGCTCGGCACGATCCTCGGCGTCGCCGCGGCGCGCGACACCGTCGGCGATGGTGCCCTGCTGCTTGCGATCTACTCGCTCGGCCTTGCGGTTCCGTTCTGGGTGGCTGCGGGCTTCTCGGGGGCGTTCATGCGCTTTCTTTCGCGCTTCCGGCGCCATCTCGGGCTGGTCGAGAAGCTGATGGGCATGTTGCTGGTTGCGGCCGGGCTCGCCTTCCTTTTCGGCTTCGTCAGCACCGTGGCGATCTGGTTCCAGCAGGCTTTTCCGGTTCTCTCGCAGATCGGCTGATTAGAGCATGATCCGACCGGAGTGAAACGAGGATGCGCTCTAGAGCGAGAAGGCCGATCAGGCGCTCCTTCTGGTGAACGTCTCCCGCAAGCCCTCCTTGAGCGATCGCAGGGCGCTGCCGGGATGAATGCCTTCGCGCATCAGGAGGCCCCGCAGCGGTCCGGCGGAGGAAAGAAGCTGGAGCCCGACGGCCCGCATCGCCTGGACGGGCAGGAAGCTCGAAAGCAGCGACCGGTTCAAGAGGTCGACGCTCGCCGTCCTGCTGAGGATGTCCATACGGCGCTCTCGGTCAAATCGGTCGCCGGCATCGGCCGGCAGGCGGCCTTCGGTCGCCGGGCCCACGAGTTCGACGGCCGTCATCACGTCGCGAAGGCTGAGGTTCAATCCCTGCGCCCCGATCGGTGGGAAGGCGTGCGCAGCCTCCCCGACGAGCATCAGGCGGCCCTTGCCGAAGCGTCGGGCGATCATGCCGGACAGCGGGAAGGACTGCGGCTTACCTTCGGCGGTCACCTGCCCAAGGATCGAGTGCAGCCGCTCCTCGATAGTGTGCGACAGGACCTCCAACGGCAGTTTCACGGTTTCTTCGGCATCGCGCGGTTTCTGGACCCAGACGAGGCTCGAGCGGTTGCCGGGCAGCGGCACCTGCGTGAATGGTCCGCTTGGCGTATGGAATTCCGTCGACACGTCCTGGTGCGGCAGTTCGTGCGCGAAATTCAAAACGACCGCCGCCTGCGGATAGGACCATGTGAGCGTGTCGATATCCGCCGCTTGCCGGACCGCCGAGCGCCGGCCATCGGCGCCGACGATCAGGTCCGCGGTCAGCATGCGGCCGTCCCCGAGGCCGACGCGCGCTTCGACATCGCCCAAATCGAAGACCGTCGCCGCCACGGCGATGCGATCCAGCGTGGGCAGGCTCGCTTCGCATCTTTCGAGGATCTCGAGGAAGGGCGCATTGGGGATGTTGTAGCCGAACGCCTCGAGGCCGACTTCCGCTGCGCGGAAATTGACGGGCGGCGCCCGCAGCAACCGCCTCGTATCGTCGATGATGTGGATCGCGACCAGCGGTGCCGTCAGCGGCGCGACCTCGTCCCAGAGTTCGAGCTCTTTCAGATATTCGATCGATTGGTCCATCAGGGCCGTGGTGCGCCCGTCCGCAATCGCCGGACGTGGACCGACCAGTGCGACGCGATGGCCGTGGCGGGCTAGCGCGACCGCGGACAGCGAGCCGGCAAGTCCGGCGCCGATGATGACGATGTCGTAGTGATCCATGGCCGACGAGACCTCTTGTCCGAGCGTTTGGCCGCCCCAATTCTCCATTACCGGGTTTGTTCTACTCCGTTAGCCTGTTGAAATAAATGGGTTCAATCCGGGCAGGTCGCGTTCGGCGCATGTCCACAGGACAATTCCGTTCCGGGCTTGACGCAGGCTAATTTTGCTGGCGGTGCCCCACAAACGGTGCATATTACCGGCTGTCGGGCAGCGGTGATCTCGGCACCGGTCGAAATGAGGGATGGGCGACATTCAAAGATGAAATTCTTCAACTATAGACGCGTGCCCTATGCCGAAATCCGCGCCTTTTCCGTGCATATCCTGACGGCGTCCGGCTCGTTCCTGGCCTTTCTCGGTGTTGTGGCGGCGGCCGAGCATCGCTTTGTCGATATGTTCTGGTGGCTGGGCCTCGCCCTGCTCGTCGACGGGATCGACGGGCCGATTGCGCGCAAGGTGCAGGTGAAGGAAGTGCTGCCCAACTGGTCGGGCGACACGCTCGACAATGTCATCGACTACGTGACTTACGTCCTGCTGCCGGCCTTCGCGCTCTACCAAAGCGGCATGATCGGCGAGCCCTGGTCCTTTGTCGCGGCCGGCGCAATCGTGGTTTCGAGCGCCATCTACTATGCCGACATGGGTATGAAAACAGACGAATATTTCTTCTCCGGTTTTCCGGTCGTGTGGAATATGGTCGTCTTCACCCTGTTTGTTATCCAGGCGAGTGAAGTCACGGCGTCCGTTGTTGTTTTTCTCTCTGTGGTGCTGACCTTCCTGCCGGTGAATTTCCTGCATCCGGTGCGGGTGCAAAGGCTGAGATCGCTCAATCTCGGCGTCTTCCTCGTCTGGTCGGTGCTCGGCATGTATGCGTTGCTGCTGCATTTCGATACGCCGCCCTGGGTGGCGCTTGGCGTGGTGGCGACCGGGATCTATCTCTACGTCATTGGTTTCATTCTGCAGCTGTTCCCCAATCTCGGGCGTGTTTAGGAGTTGGTCATGGCACAGGCGATCGTTGTCCGCGAGCTCGGCGGACCGGAAGTTCTGAAGATGGAAGGCGTGACGCTGGCGCCGCCCGGACCGGGAGAGGTGCAGATCCGCCAGGTGGCCATCGGCCTGAATTTCATCGATGTCTATTTCCGCACCGGGCTCTACAAGTCGGCCAAGGGCCTGCCCTTCATTCCGGGCAAGGAGGGCGCGGGGATCGTCACGGCCGTCGGTGACGGCGTCAGCTTGTTTTCGGTCGGTGACCGGGTGGCCTATGCCTCCGCGGACGGCGCCTATGCAAGCGAACGCAATGTGGAGTCCTCGCAACTCGTCAAGGTTCCGGACGGCATCAGTCTCGAGACGGCCGCGGCAATGATGCTAAAGGGCATGACCGCGCAGTATCTCCTGAACCAGACATTCCAGGTGGGCCCGGAGACGACCCTGCTCTTTCATGCGGCCGCCGGCGGCGTCGGCCTCATTGCCGGGCAGTGGGCGAAGGCGCTCGGTGCAACCGTGATCGGCACGGCGGGATCGCAGGAGAAGATCGAACTGGCGCTCGCCCATGGCTACGACCACGTCATCAACTACAACACCGAGAACTTCGTCGACCGCGTCAAGGAATTGACGGCCGGCCGGGGCGTCGACGTCGTTTACGACTCGGTCGGCCGCGACACCTTTCCAGGCTCGCTCGACTGCATCAGGCCGCGCGGCCTGTGGGTCAGCTTCGGCAATTCCTCCGGCCCGGTGGACGCGTTCAATATCGGCATCCTGGCGCAGAAGGGATCGCTCTTCGCCACCCGGCCGACCCTCTTCGGTTATATCGCGACGAGGCCCGCGCTGGAGGCATGTGCAAATTCCCTGTTTGATGTTGTGCAAGGCAACAAAGTGCGTATCAATATCAATCAGACCTATCCGCTCGCCGAGGCCGGCCGGGCGCATACGGACCTCGAATCAAGAAGAACGAGCGGAACGACATTGCTGATTCCCTGAGCGTTGCTGAAACGGGCAGGGATATGAGGGGAAAGAGGGCAGCGTGCCTCTAAAGGGATCAAATGCGAGCGGTCCGTTGCTGGCCGTGCGCAACCTGACGAAATTCTTTGGTTCGTTCGCCGCCTGCAGCGCGATCGATCTGCACATAGAGCCCGGAGAAATCCATGCCCTCCTCGGAGAGAACGGGGCGGGGAAGTCGACGCTGGTGAAGATGCTGTTCGGCGTGTTGGCGCCGACGGCTGGCGAGATCCGGTGGAAGGGCGAGGCCGTCCGCATTGCGAGCCCGGGCGACGCGCGAAAGCTCGGCATCGGCATGGTGTTCCAGCACTTTTCCCTGTTCGAGGCGCTGACGGTTGCCGAGAACATCGCGCTGTCCATGGACAGGAATGTTTCGTTGGCGCGGGTTGCGGAGGAGGCGTCGCGGCTCTCGCATGCCTACGGCCTGCCGCTCGATCCGAAGGCGCATGTGGCCGACCTTTCCGTCGGCGAGAGGCAGCGCATCGAGATCGTGCGGGCGCTTCTGCAGAATCCGCAATTGATCATCCTCGACGAGCCGACCTCGGTCTTGACGCCGCAGGAGGCCGATCGCCTGTTCGAGACGCTGCACAAGCTGAAATCCGAAGGCCGCTCCGTGCTCTATATCAGCCACCGCCTCGAGGAGGTGCAGCGCCTCTGCGACCGTGCCACGGTCTTGCGGCACGGCAAGGTGACCGGCGCCTGCGATCCGCGCGCGGAAACGCCCGCCTCGCTTGCGCGCATGATGGTCGGCAGTGACGTCGCGGCCGTCACCCCGGAAGGGACCAGCACCAAGGGCGATGTGCAACTGGAGGCGCGCCATCTTTCGGTGCCCGCGCGCACGCCCTTCGCGGTTTCGCTGAAGAATGTCTGCCTCAAGGTGCGGGCGGGGGAAGTGCTGGCGATCGCAGGCGTCGCCGGCAACGGCCAGAGCGAGCTTTTCGATGCGCTTTCGGGCGAATATCCGGTGCCCAATAGCGATGCCGTCCAGATTCGGCAAAAGCCGGTCGGAACGAAGAACATCAATGCACGGCGGCTGATGGGGGCCGGCTTCGTGCCGGAGGAGCGACACGGGCATGCAGCGGTCTCGGCGCTTTCGCTCTCCGACAACCTTGTTCTCGCACGCAATCAGTCCGACCGGCGCGCATTTCTCGGTGGTGGCTTCCTGAAGATCATCCGCCAAGGCGCGGTCAAGGCGGCGACCAAGCGCATCTCCGAGGCGATGGACGTTCGCAAGAGCGGCGAGGATCCGCCGGCCGGCTCGCTTTCGGGCGGCAATCTGCAGAAATTCATCGTCGGGCGCGAGCTCGACCGGCAGCCCGCCGTGCTCGTCGTCAACCAGCCCACCTGGGGCGTCGATGCGGGCGCCGCCAGCCGCATCCGGCAGGCGCTGGTCGATCTCGCAAAGGCGGGATCCGCCGTCCTGGTGATCAGCCAGGACCTCGACGAAATATTTGAAGTAGCGACAGAGATCGCGGTGATCAGCGAGGGGCGCCTTTCCAACGCCTATCCGGCCCGCGAACTTTCGCGCGAGAAGATCGGCCTGCTGATGGGCGGCATTCATGGCCCCACGGAAAGTGCGGGAGCGGCACATGCGCATTGAACTCGAAAAGCGCGCCAAGGCCTCGACGCTCTATTCAATCCTGTCGCCATTCCTCGCCTTCGCGCTGACCATCGTCCTCGGCGGCATCATGTTCGCGCTTCTCGGCAAGGACCCGGTGACCGCGCTCTACAGTTACTTCGTCGAGCCCTTGATCGAGGTGTGGTCGCTGCATGAGTTGGCGATCAAGGCCGCGCCGCTGATCCTGATCGGCGTCGGCCTCTCCGTCTGCTTCCGGTCCAACAACTGGAATATCGGCGCCGAGGGCCAGTTCATCATCGGCGCGATCGCCGGCTCGATCCTCCCGGTGGTCTTCCATGGGTGGCACTCGGCTTTGATGCTGCCGCTGATGCTTCTCATGGGCATCATCGGCGGCGCGCTCTTTGCCGCGATACCCGCCTTCCTGAAGGCGCATATGAACACCAACGAGATCCTGACGAGTCTGATGCTGGTCTATGTCGCCCAGCTCTTTCTCGATTGGCTGGTGCGCGGCCCCTGGCGCAATCCGGAGGGAATGAACTTTCCCGAAACCCGCAGGTTCGCCGCCGAGGCGATCCTGCCGGAAATGCTTGCCTCCGGACGTGCGCATTGGGGTTTCGCCTTCGCCATCATCGCGGCGCTGCTCGTCTGGTTCATGATGCGTTACACGCTCCGTGGCTTTGAGATCACCGTCCTTGGCCAGTCTGCGCGGGCCGGGCGCTTCGCCGGCTTTTCGTCGCGTAAGATGATCTGGTTCTCGATGCTGTTTTCCGGCGCGCTTGCCGGGCTCGCGGGCATTGCGGAAGTGAGCGGCGCCATCCAGCAGTTGCGGCCGGTGATTTCGCCCGGCTACGGCTTCACCGCGATTATCGTCGCCTTTCTGGGGCGCCTCAATCCACTCGGCATCATCGCCGCCGGCCTCGTGCTGGCGCTCACCTATCTCGGCGGCGAGGCGGCACAGCTGTCGCTCGGCGTGTCGGACAAGGTGACGCGCGTCTTCCAGGGCCTGCTGCTGTTCTTCGTACTCTCCTGCGATACGCTCATCCATTATCGCATCCGGCTGGTATGGGAGAGATTTTCGGCAGCCAAGTTGGATGAGGCGCACTGATGGGCATCGTCGAAGCAATTCTCCTGAGCGTCATCACCGCGGCAACGCCGCTGGTGCTTGCGGCCGCCGGCGAACTCGTCGCAGAGCGGTCCGGCGTGCTCAATCTCGGTGTCGAAGGCATGATGATCATGGGGGCGGTCTGCGCCTTCGCGGCCACCCAGATCACCGGCTCGCCCTATCTCGGGGTTCTTGCCGGCATTGCCGCGGGTGCCTTGTTTTCGCTCCTCTTCGGCGTCCTTACACTGACGCTTGTTGCCAACCAGGTGGCGACCGGTCTGGCGCTGACGCTGCTTGGCCTCGGCGCGTCCGGCATGATCGGCGAGAGCTTTCTCGGCATGCAGGGAATCAAGCTGCAGCCGATTGCCATTCCGCTCCTGTCGGAAATCCCCGTCGTCGGTCCGCTCCTCTTCCGGCAGGATGCGATCTTCTATCTTTCGATCGCGATCGTTGCCGGCGTCCATTGGTTCCTGTTTTCAAGCCGCGCCGGGCTGAAGCTCAGGGCGGTCGGCGACAGCCATGCCTCGGCGCATGCGCTGGGTGTCGACGTTATCCGCACCCGCTATCTGGCGGTTCTCTTCGGCGGCGCCTGTGCCGGCCTCGCGGGTGCACAGCTCTCGCTGGTCTACACGCCGCAATGGGTGGAGAACATGTCGGCCGGCCGCGGCTGGATCGCGCTGGCGCTCGTGGTGTTTTCGTCCTGGCGGCCGTGGCGTGTGGTCGCGGGCGGCTATCTCTTCGGGGCCGTCTCGATCAGCCAGCTTCACGCGCAAGCCTTCGGCATCGGCATCCCGTCGCAGTTCCTTTCTTCGCTTCCCTATGTGGCGACAATTGTCGTACTCATACTGATATCGCACAACCGGCGGATGACCTTGATCAATACGCCGGCATCGCTCGGCAAGCCGTTCGTGCCGGATCGGTGAACAACAAGAACCAGACGGCTATTCTCGAACCGACAGAGGTCAAAAAATGAAAAAACTACTCCTCGCCCTCGCAACCACGACAGCGGTGCTCGGATTTGCAGCGGCCGCAAGCGCACAGGAAAAGGCCAAGATCTGCTTCGTCTATGTGGGCTCCAAGACCGATGGCGGCTGGACCCAGGCGCATGACATCGGTCGCCAGCAGGTTGAAAACGAGCTCGGCGACAAGGTCGAAACGCAGTTCCTCGAAAACGTGCCGGAAGGACCTGATGCCGAGCGCGCCATCGAGCGCCTGGCACGCTCGGGCTGCGGCCTGATCTTCACCACGTCCTTCGGCTTCATGGATGCGACGATCACCATCGCGCAGAAATTCCCGGACGTGAAGTTCGAACATGCGACCGGCTACAAGACCGCGCCGAATGTCGCCACCTACAACAGCCGTTTCTATGAGGGCCGCTACATCCAGGGCCAGATCGCGGCGAAGATGTCGGAGAAGGGCGTCGCCGGCTACATCGCGTCCTTCCCGATCCCGGAAGTGGTGATGGGTATCAATTCCTTCGTGATCGGAGCCCGCTCGGTCAATCCCGACTTCAAGATCAAGGTCATTTGGGCCAACACCTGGTTCGACCCGGGCAAGGAAGCCGACGCCGCCAAGGCGCTGATCGACCAGGGCGTCGATATCCTGACCCAGCACACCGACACGACCGCGCCGATGCAGGTCGCCGCCGAACGCGGGATCAAGGCATTCGGTCAGGCGTCGGACATGATCGCAGCCGGTCCTAAGACGCAGCTGACGGCGATCGTCGATACCTGGGGTGCCTATTACGTGAAGCGCGCCCAGGCGTTCCTCGACGGAACCTGGGAATCGACCTCGAGCTGGGATGGCCTCAAGGATGGTATCCTGACCATGGCGCCCTACACGAACATGCCCGATGACGTGAAGGCAATGGCTGAAGCGACGGAAGCCAAGATCAAGTCCGGCGAATTGAAGCCCTTCACCGGCCCGCTCAACAAGCAGGATGGCAGCCCGTGGCTCAAGGAAGGCGAGACCGCCGACGACGCCACGCTTCTCGGCATGAACTTCTATGTCGAGGGCGTGGACGACAAGCTGCCGCAATAAGCTGCACCCGCCGATGGTGATTGCGCCTGAAAACCCCGCGCTCCAACGCGGGGTTTTCTGCTGCATAACGCCTCTGCGGCCCGCACGCGAGACTTTCAAGAATCGCATATTCGATCTAGAGTTTATATGCGATTGTTCTGATGTGGCGTGAGCAACTGCGCCCGTGACCGGGAGGGGAGGGGTGAAGAGCTTGCTTGAGACCGTGATATCCGGGACGCCGAAACGGACGAGCCATGCGCAGGTGGTGGATCAACTTGGCAAGGCCATCGTTTCGGGGGAATTTCCGGTCGGGAGCATATTGCCGGGCGACCCAGAGCTGGCTGCACGCTTCCGGGTGTCGCGGACGGTCCTGCGGGAGGCGATGAAGACGCTTGCCGCCAAGGGCATGGTCGTTCCGCGCGCCCGAATCGGCACGCGTGTCACGCCTCGCAAGGAGTGGAACCTGTTCGACGCGGATATCCTGACCTGGCATTTTGCTTGCGGGGTGGACGAGGAATTTCTCCAGCACCTCAGCGAGGTGCGCCTTGCCTTCGAGACCCATGCCGCCGCACTTGCGGCTAGAAACGCGTCCGATGCGGAAATCGCCACGATGATGCGCCTCGCGGTGGCGATGGGCCATGCGAATCATACGGCGGAAACGCTCGCCGAGGCCGATCTCAAGTTCCATCTTGCGCTTCTCGATGCATCCGGAAATCCGTTCCTCAGGACGGTCGGCAGCCTGATCGAGGCCGCCCTCGTCGGTGTTTTCCGGCTGAGTTCGCCCACGGACGATGTAGGCGGCATCGACGAGGTTGCGCAGAATCACATCCACATCGTCGAGGAGATCGGCAAGAGGGACGAGGCCGGCGCCCGGCAGGCGATGGAATACGTCATCCGATACGGGCGCGACCGCATCCATCGGGCATTGCACGCCGAAACAGGCGAGGGGGCGTGACCCGCTGCATCACCACCTGATCTTGCCCTGACCTCTATTCAGGCCTATCTGGAGAGCAGCCGCTCCGGATCGGGCAGCTTCCCTCAACGGTAATCGGGATCATGTCCGAGTTCTTCGTCATCTTTCTGCTCCTGCTGATCAACGCCTTCTTTGCGCTTTCGGAACTTGCAGTCGTCTCGGCAAGCAAGCCGCTGCTGCGCCAGATGGTGAAGCAGGGGAACCGGCGCGCGGAAGGCGCGCTGAAGCTCGCCGAGGATCCAGGCAAGTTCCTGTCCACGGTCCAGGTCGGAATTACGCTCGTCGGCATTCTGGCGGGCGCCTATGGCGGCGCGACCATAGCCGCAAAATTAGCACCGGTGCTCGATCAGGTGATGTGGATCAACCCCTATGGCAACACCGTTGCGGTGGCTCTCGTCGTCACGCTCATCACCTTCCTGTCGGTCGTCATCGGCGAGCTCATTCCCAAGCAGATCGCACTGCGCAATCCTGAAGGACTGGCGCTCTTCGTCGCGACCCCGATGACCTGGCTTTCGCGATTTACGGCGCCGGTCGTCTATGTGTTCGAGACTGCTGCAGCTCTCGCGATCCGGCTGATGGGCATGCGGCCGGATGACGTCGATCGCGTGACGGAAGAGGAAGTGCAGGCCATCATGGCGGAGGGCGTGGAAAGCGGCGCCATCGAAAAGAGCGAGCATGAGATGTTGCGGCGGATCATCCGCCTCGGCGATCGCAGCGTCAAATCGATCATGACTCACCGGACCGAGGTGAGCTTCATCGACGTTGCCGACAGTCCGGAGACGATCGGCCGCAAGGTCCGTGACTTCGGCCACTCGCGCTACCCCGTGGTCGAGGGCCCGACCGGCGAGGTGATCGGAGCGGTCCTCGTCAAGGAGATATTGAACGCGCCTTTGGCTCCGCCCTTCGACCTGCGCAACTATGTCCGCGAAATCCTGACGCTTCCCGAGACCGTCTCCTGCCTGAAGGCGCTCGAGGCATTCAAGACTTCGCCCATCGACATGGCAATGATCGTCGACGAATATGGCAGCATGGAAGGGATCATCACCACTGCCGACATACTGGAGGCCATCGTCGGCGTGATGCCTTCGAACTACGACGACGCCGAGCACGCGCCGATCCGCCAGCGCGAAGATGGCAGCTATCTTGTCGACGGCCGGACGTCGATCGATGAAATCAATCTGCAAATCGGTATTGAAGGCATCGATCCGGACGCCGATTTCGAGACGATAGCCGGCTTTCTCGTGCATGAACTGCGCAAGTCCCCGGAAGAGGGCGACCGGGTCGAGGCCTATGGCTATCGCTTCGAGGTCGTCGACATGGACGGCCGACGCATCGACAAGATCCTCGTCAGCCGCGGCCCGGAAGACAGTCCGGCCTGATCGGCAATAGGTGAGGGAAAAGGCCGAGACACGGAGGATTCTCTCGGCGCCGCATGATGGCAAAAAATGGCCGAACTCGAGTTTATGCGCTCCGCGTCTTATACGGGTTCCCGCAGCTTCAGCACCGGACATAAATCTCCGGTCGCGGCAGCGGGTGCTTGCGGCGGTCGAACGATCAAGCCGTCCGATTGCGCGAAGATCTTGGTCATCGACGAATCCTGGCGCGAGAAGGGTTCCGCCAGGAGCGAGCCGTCGGGCCCGACAGTGAGGCGCGCGCGAATGTAGTCCTGGCGGCGGTCGTTGGCGGGCAAGTCCGCGGCGAGACGGGCGGTGGTCAAGCGGGAGCGCGGAGGAAGATGTGCGAGCTTCCGGGTCAAGGGTTCGAGGAATAGCAGGGCGCAGACAAGGCTCGAGACCGGATTGCCCGGTAGTCCGAGCACCGTGATTCCAGCGAGCTCTCCCACCATCAACGGTTTTCCCGGCCGCATGGCGATGCGCCAGAAGTCAAGCGTCATGCCGCACCCAAGAAGCGTCGACTGAACGAGGTCGTGATCGCCGACGGAGGCGCCGCCAAGCGTGACGAGCACATCAATGTCGGCTGATTGAGCCTCGGCAACGGCAGCAGCGATTGCGGCGCGGTCGTCCGCGACGATGCCGAGGTCCAGAATCTCCGCGCCATTTTCGCGCGCGATCGCGGCGACACCGAACGTGTTCGAAGCGATGATCTGGTCGGGGCCGGGCGAACTGCCGGGGGGCAAGAGCTCGTCGCCGGTGGCGAGGATCGCGATCCTCGGACGCCCAAATACCGGCAGGCAGTCGTGGTTCATGCTGGCGGCGAGCGTCAGTCGGCCGGCATCGAGCACGCTTCCGCCGAAGAGCGCCAATTCCCCCGCCTCGAAATCCTGGCCGGACAGGCGGATATGACGCCCCTTCGCGGGCGCGAAGAGTGTGCGGACACGCGCGCCTTCAAGGATCTCGATATCCTCCTGGACGATGACGGTATCTGCGCCGGTGGGAAGGGGCGCGCCGGTGAAGATGCGCACGGCCTCGCCGCGCTTCACCTCGCCGCGAAAACCGCGTCCCGCGGCGGACTGACCGATAACCGCCAGCTCCGCGCCGATCTCGGCGATGTCCTCGTGGCGGACGGCATAGCCGTCCATGGCGGAATTGTCGAAAGCGGGGTGGGTGAGGCGAGCGGCCAAGTCTTCAGCGAGAACACGGCCAAGGCAGTCATGCAATGCAAGCCGTTCCGTTTCCTCGCGCGGGCGGGCCTTGGCAAGAACCCTGGCCAGGGCCTCTTCGACCGGAAGCAGGGACATCAGCGCCGGTCCCCCTCGCGCCGATAGTCGCCCGATCGGCCGCCCGACTTGCTGACGAGCCGGACGCCGCCGATCTCCATCTCCCGATCCGCGGCCTTGGCCATGTCGTAGATCGTGAGGCAGGCGACGCTGACCGCCGTCAGCGCTTCCATTTCGACGCCGGTGCGCCCATTTAGCTTTGCCATCGCCTCTACCCGCAGGCCGGGCAGCGCGGCGTCCGGAGCGATATCGACCGAAACCTTGGTGAGCATCAGCGGGTGGCAGAGCGGTATCAGGTTCGCCGTCTGCTTGGCCGCCATGATGCCGGCAAGCCGGGCGGTGCCGATGACGTCGCCCTTCTTGGCATCGCCTTCGAGGATCAGGGCCAAGGTTTCCGGCCGCATTCGAACGAAGCCTTCGGCGACGGCAACGCGGACCGTTTCCGCCTTGTCGCCGACATCGACCATGTTGGCTTCGCCGGTACTGTCGATATGGCTGAGTCGAGGTTCGTTCATTCTGCTGCCAAGGCGTCGTCCGCGCCGGTCAACAGCGCGCGCGTCGCCGCCTCCACGTCGCCCTTTCGCATCAGGCTTTCGCCGACGAGAAAGGTGGTGATCCCGCTCTCTTCGAGGCGTCGGCAGTCGGCATGGGTGAAGATCCCGCTCTCGCCGACAAGCAGCCGATCGGCCGGAACCATCGGCGCCAGGGCTTCGGAAACGGCAAGGTCAACCTCGAAGGTCCTAAGGTTGCGATTGTTGATGCCGACGAGAGGCGAGGACAGGCGAAGGGCCCTTTCCATCTCGCCTTCGTCATGGACCTCGATGAGCACGTCCATGCCGAGCGCGATGGCGGCGTCTTCGAGGCGGTGGGCGTCGTCGTCGGATAGCGACGCCATGATCAACAGGATGCAGTCGGCGCCCCAGGCACGGGCTTCGAATACCTGATAGCTGTCGAACATGAAGTCCTTGCGCAGCGCCGGAAGCGGCGAGGCGGCGCGCCCCGCCGTCAGATATTCCGGCGCACCCTGGAAGCTCGGCCCATCGGTCAGGACCGAAAGGCAGGCCGCCCCACCTGCAGCATAGGCTTCAGCGAGCGCCGGGGGGTCGAAATCCGGACGGATCAACCCTTTCGAGGGGCTCGCCTTCTTGATCTCGGCGATGAGGCCGAACTCGCCCTTCTGGCGTCGCCCGGCAAGGGCCGCATGAAAGCCGCGCGGAGCCGATTGATCGGCGATCCGCGCCTTCAATTCATCGAGCGGCATGCGCGATTTCGCGGCGGCGATCTCCTCGCGCTTATAGGATTCGATCTTGCGCAGAATATCCGTCATATCCTCTCCTCAAGCGGCATTGGAGACGGTGATCAGGCGCTGCAGGGCGGTTTTGGCTGCACCGCTCGAAAGCGATAGGCGCGCAACCGTCATGCCCTCGGCGAGATCCTTGGCGCGTCCTGCTATCATCAATGAAGCGGCGGCGTTCGCAAGCGAAATGTCTCGATAGGCGTTCTCCTCGCCATCGAGCACCGCCTGCAAGGCCGCCGCATTATGCGCTCCGTCGCCGCCCTTCAGAGCATCGAGCGTGACAGGGGGGAGGCCGAAATCGGCAGGTGTCAGTTCGAAACTCCTGATCTTGCCGTCCTCGAGCGCCGCCACCCTGGTAACCCCGGTCGTGGTGATCTCGTCGAGGCCTTCGCCATGGACGACCCAGACGCTTTCGGAGCCGAGATCACGCAAGACCTCGGCGATCGGATCGACCCATTGCGGCGCATAGACGCCGACGAGCTGCCGTTTGACGCCGGCCGGATTGGAGAGGGGACCGAGCAGGTTGAAGATCGTCCTCGTGCCGAGTTCGACGCGGGTTGGCCCCACGTGGCGCATCGCCGAATGATGCTGCTGGGCAAACATGAAGCCGACGCTGGCCTCGCGAATGCAGCGGGCGATCGCTTCTGGGCCGATGTCGAGCTTGACCCCGAGGCAGGAGAGCGCGTCCGCCGTACCGGATTTCGAGCTGAGCGCCCGGTTGCCGTGCTTGGCGACAGGGACGCCCGCGCCGGCGACGATGAGCGACGCCAGCGTCGAAATATTGTAGGTGCCCGCGCCATCGCCGCCGGTCCCGACGATGTCGATCGCATTTTCCGGGGCTTCGACCGGCAGCATCCGCGCGCGCATGGCTCCGACGGCGCCGACGATCTCGTCGACGGTTTCGCCGCGGACGCGGAGCGCCATGAGAAAGCCGCCGATTTGCGAGGGTGTCGCTGCGCCGGACATGATGATCTCGAAGGCGGAGCGCGCGTCGTCGCGGCTGAGGGCCTCACGCGCCGCGACCTTCGCAACGAACGGCTTCAAATCACTCATGCGTCACCCCTCACTGCCGCGCCAATGCCTGCTCGGCCAGCGTCTGGTTGATCGATACGCCATAGGCCGCCTGCAACGTGGACACCATCTGGTCGAGAATGTCGTCTCCGCTGGCGCGGGCGATCGCCTCGATCTGGCGGCTGTCGTCATCGAGGGCACTGGCCGGCGCACTCTCGTCCACCGCCGTCACCCGAAGGAGGATCTGGCCGTCGCCGTCGATCCCTGGTGCATTGGCGACATGCCCGTTCGGACCGCCGAAGGCTGCGATGATCGCCGCCTGGCTGAGCGCCGCATCCTCAGTCGAGCGCTTCAGTCCGGTTTTGCTTTCGATCGACAGGCCGAGCTCGGTTGCGATATCGGCAAACGTTTCGCCCTTCTCGACACGCTCCTTGAGTTCGGCGGCCTTGGCAGCGAGAGCCACGCCCTGCTGTTCGGCGGTCCAGTCGGCCGCCACTTCGTCGCGCACCTCCTCGAGGCTCCGATCGCGGGCGGGGATCACCTCTTCGAGGTCGAACCAGAGGTATCCGTCGCGTCCGATGTTGACTGCGAGCGTGTCGAGACCGACCTCGGCCTTGAAGACCTCCTGGAGCAGTTCGCGCTGCTGCGGCAGACCGGTTACGTCGTCGCCGTTCTGGTCCTTGCCGGTGGCATCTATCGCATCGACGGTGACGAGCTTCAGATTCAGCTGTTCGGCCACTTCCTTGACGGGCACACCTGCGGCGCGTTCGTCCTCGATCTTGGCGTGGAGACCAATAAGCTGGTCCCGCGCGGCGTCGAGAGCGATCTCCTTGCGCAACTCGTCCTTCACTTCGTCGTAGCTGCGAACGGTTTCCGGGCGGATGTTGGTGACGCGCAGGATGACGGGGCCGAATGCCCCCTCGACGACCGGCGTCACGCCGCCATCGGCGGGTACGGCGAAGGCGGCATCGGCAACCTTGGGGTCGGGCATGCTCTCCTTGGTGAAGTCACCGAGAAGAACGTCGCCGGCGCTTTTGCCTTCGGCTTTGATCAAGTCGTCGAATGAGGTGCCGGCGGCAAGCCTTGCCGCCGCGGCGTCGGCCGCTTCGTGCGAGGGGAAGGCGAGCTGCTCGATGGTTCTCGTCCCGGGCGAGCGGAACCTTTCCTTGCGCTGCTCGTAGTCGGCGCGCACTTCCTCCTCGGAAATGCTCTCGGGCGCGGCGAGATCTTCCGGCTCGAGCTTGATATAGCTGAACTTGCGATACTCCGGCGCGCGATAGTTCGCCTTGCGACTTTCGAACCAGGGCGCAAGCACGTCGTCGCCCGGAGCCTTGACCGCATCGATATTGGCGTTCGAGAGCATCAGATAGTCGATGCTGCGGGTCTCGTGACGGTACTTGCCGACCGCCTCGGCAAGTACGTCCGGAGCCTTGTAACCGTCTGTGATCGCATCGACGACCTGCGAACGCACCGCCACCTGGGCGCGGTTGCGGATGTAGTCCTTTTCGGTGAGGCCCGCATTGCGAAGCACGCTTGAAAAGGTCAACCGGTCGAACTGGCCGCTGGCGCTGTGAAAGGCCGGATCTTCGCCGATGAGCCTTGCGAGCCGGTCCTCGGAGAGGCCGAGATTCATGTCCTCGGCGAGTTGGTCGAGAGCCGCGCCGGCGACGAGCTGCGAGTAGACTTGCGCCTCGACGCCGAAGGCACGCGCCTGCTGCCGCGTAAGCGGCATGCCGAGCTGTCGCGACAGAAGGCTGCGCTGGCGCTCATAGGCGAGGCGGAAATCGCTGGCCGATACCTTGACGTCGCCGACGGTAACCACAGCGTCGGACGCGCCCCTCACCATCATCGTCTGACCGCCCCACACCATGAATGAGAGGATGAGAATGGCCATCAGGCCTTTGACGACCCGCGTCCGGGCGGCGTTTCTCAGGGAATCGAGCATGGGGGCAGAAAACCTCGTTGCAGTACAGCGGCATAGAGCCGAACGAGTTCGTTCCTTAGAACAAACCGGACGGGAATTGAAGGGCGCTATGATGCAAATTGCTTGATCCGTTCGGACTTGGGCGCTTGACCGGCTCGCTCATGCGTATTCGGCCATCTCATGGCTGCCTGTTTCCTGCGAAGCGACGATCGGCGGGGTAGGCGCAAACAGGAAAGAGCGTGTCGATTTCGTTAGCCGGCAACTGAAAACGATCTATAGGATTATCCGCTTTCCCTTATAGCAATTGGTCGGGAATCGTGTCTTCGATAGTGCTCCAGCAATCCCATTCTCCGTGGCCCTTACGGAACTAATGCCATGCAATCCACAATCGTGATGGTCAATCTTTTCGGCGCTGTTGCCCTGCTGCTGTTTGGCCTTTCCCTCGTCAAGGAAGGTGTGACGCGCGCTTTCGGGGCGCGGTTGCGGGCTGGCCTCGCGCAGGGGACCGGCGGACCCTTGCGGGCATTCGCGACGGGTCTCGTTGCGACGCTCGCGCTTCAGAGCTCGACCGCTACGGCCTTGATGACCGCGTCCTTCGTCGAGAAGGGCCTGGTGCGCTCTCGCATGGCGCAGATCGTGCTGCTCGGCGCCAATATCGGGACCGCGATGACGGCCTGGATCGTTGCACTCGGGATCGGGTGGCTATCGCCGCTGCTCCTGCTTGCGGGTGTCGTCACGCACCGGATGAGCCGGTCGAGCGCGCGCCAGGGCGGCGGTTATGCGCTGGTCGGCATAGGCTTGATGCTCCTGTCCCTCGAGCTCCTCGGAGCGGCAACGGCGCCGATGCGCGAATCGGAGGCGCTCGCCGCGTTTCTTGGCCTGCTCGACGGCGCATGGCCCGTCGCGACCATCATATCCGCCGGTCTCGCATTCGCCTCCTCTTCGAGCCTCGCCGTGGTCATGCTGGTGCTGTCGCTGTCCTCCGCCGGCGTGCTTTCGGCCGGCCTCACCGTCGCCCTGGTGCTTGGTGCGAATATCGGAGGTGCCATACCGCCTGTTCTCGCCACGCTTGGCTCAGCGCCGGCCGCGCGACGGGTGACGCTCGGGAATCTGGTGGTGCGCAGCATTGGCTGTTTGATCGCGCTTCCGCTCGTCGGCATAAACGTGGAATTCCTGCAGAGGCTGCCTCTGCAGCCGGAGAACCTGCCCGTCGACGTCCATCTGGCCTTCAATATGGTCGTGGCGCTCGTCGCATGGCCCTTCGCCGGCATGCTCGCGCGCGCCATGGCCCGGTTCGTTCCCGATGAGGAGGCAAGCGAACTGGGACCGCGCTATCTCGACGAGGCATCACTCGAAACGCCGGCCATGGCGCTCTCCGGCGCGACACGAGAGGTCCTGCGGGTGGGAGACCTGATCGAGTCGATGCTCATGCGTGCCTCGACAGCATTCAAGAATAACGACCTGAGCGAGCTCAACGATGTGGCCCGAATGGAAAGGCAGGTGGATCTCCTGCAGCAGGAGGTAAAGATCTTCCTGTCGAGGCTCGGACGCGGCGAACCGGACGAGGAGAACGGCCGCCGTTCGATCGTGATCATCGACTATGCCATCAACCTCGAACACATGGGCGATATCATCGAAAAAGGCCTTTGCGAGCAGATCCGCAAGAAGATCACCAACGGCCTGAAATTCTCCGAAGACGGATATCGGGAGCTGAAGAGTCTCTTCGAACTGACGATCGACAATCTCCGGATCGCCCAATCGATCTTCGTTTCGCGCAACGCCGATCTTGCGCGGCACCTGATCGAGGTGAAGGTCGACGTGCGGCACATGGAGAAGCAGTCCGCTGAGCGGCACCTGGAACGGCTGCGCGATGGTCTCGCCGAAAGCCTCCAGACGAGCTCGCTGCACCTCGACATGCTCAGGGATCTGAAGCGCATCAACGCCCATATCGCATCCGTCGCCTATCCGATCGTCGAGGAAAGCGGACTTCTGACGGAGAGCAGGCTGCGGCCGCGGGCTTGATGCTGCAGCAGGCGACCCGCGCGCGTCGCGTCATTGCGTTTTAACCGGATTAATGCGACGTGATTGGCCGACACGGCCTTGCCGCAATAACCTGTCGGTGGACAGTCGGATCAGGCGGGCGCGCAGGAAGACATGCAGCGGTTCAAAGTGCTACAGCGAGCTTTGCGCGTCTGATATGACGCGCGAAACTGTTGAAGAATACCAAGGAGAACAAGAGCATGGAACGGACTTGCCTGGCGATCATCCTGGCGGCTGGCGAAAGCACGCGGATGAAATCGGCAATGTCGAAGGTGCTGCACCCCATTGCGGGCAGGCCGATGATCGCGCATGTCGTCGACGCGCTGGCAAGCGCTTCCATTTCGGACGTGGCCCTGGTCGTCGGGCGCGACGCCGAGGCGGTCACGGCCGCGGCCGCGCATGGTGCCGCCACGGTCACTTCGTTCCTGCAGAAAGATCGATTGGGCACGGCGCATGCGGTGCTTGCCGCGCGGCAGGCCATCGAAAACGGGTATGACGATCTCCTCGTGGTCTTCGGCGACACGCCCCTGATCACCGCCGCGCCGCTCGTCGCGGCACGCGAGCGCTTGGCCGAGGGCAACGACGTCGTCGTCATCGGCTTCCAGACGGCAGAACCGAGCGGTTACGGTCGCCTGATCATCGAGGACGGAGAACTGCTGGCGATCCGCGAGCACAAGGACGCGTCCGAAGAAGAGCGCCGCATCACCTATTGCAATGGCGGCCTGATGGCGATCGACGGCCGCAAGGCACTCGACCTTCTCGGCCGCATCGGCAATGGGAATGCCAAGGGCGAGTATTATCTCACGGATCTCGTCGAGATCGTTCGTTCGCTCGGCGGCCGCGCGATTGCCGTGGAAGCGCCGGAGGAAGAACTGACCGGCTGCAACACGCGCGCCGAGCTCGCCTCTATCGAAAGGCTCTGGCAGCAGCGTCGCCGGCACGAGTTGATGCTGGCCGGCGTCTCGATGATTGCGCCGGAAACCGTCTTTCTTTCCTGGGACACCGAGCTTGCGCAGGATGTGCTGGTCGAGCCGAATGTCGTTTTCGGTCCGGGCGTATGCGTCGAAAGCGGTGCGGTCATCCACGCCTTTTCGTATGTCGAAGGGGCGCATATTGGCGCCGGCGCGCTCGTTGGGCCCTTTGCCCGCCTGAGGCCTGGCGCGGATCTCGGTCCGAAATCGAAGGTCGGCAATTTCTGCGAGGTGAAGAAATCCGAGATCGGCGCCGGGGCGAAGGTCAACCATCTAACCTATATCGGCGACGCCTTTGTCGGCGCCGGGTCGAATATCGGCGCCGGCACGATCACCTGCAATTATGACGGCGTGAACAAGCACGTGACCCGCATCGGCGAGAATGCCTTTATCGGTTCGAATACGGCGCTCGTGGCGCCTGTGACGATTGGCGACCGAGCGCTCGTCGGCGGCGGCAGCGTGATTACCGAGGACGTTCCGGCGGACGCGGTCGCGTTCGGCCGGGCGCGTCAGGAGGTGAAGCCCGGACGGGCCCCGGTACTGCGGGAGCGGTACGAGGCGGAAAAGGCCGCCAGGAAAAAGGCGAAGGCCGCCGAATAATCTCGTTAATTATTGAAACTGAAAGTGAAATCGAAGCGGATTGTCTCGCGCGATAATATCGGTACGAAGGCTTGGGGAAGGTGGCGTGCCCACCTGACGGTCACGCTGGCAGCGGGGCGGCTCGCGATCGCTGTCGTGATCTTTACGAAACTGGCGGGGCGAGGGGCGGTGATCTGAGAATATCCCTCGTCTCGCTCGGGTGACCTGTCGCGCCGCGTCGGCGTGGAGAAGAATGCGGAGTTTTATATGTGCGGGATTGTAGGCATCGTGGGAAGCCAGCCGGTTTCGGAGCGGCTCGTCGACGCGTTGAAGCGCCTGGAATATCGGGGCTATGATTCGGCGGGCGTGGCGACGATCAACGGCGGTGAGTTGCATCGCCGGCGCGCCGAGGGCAAGCTCGTCAATCTCGAGGCAAGGCTGAAAGAGGAGCCGCTGGCTGGTACCATTGGAATCGCCCACACGCGCTGGGCGACCCATGGCGCGCCGACCGAACGCAACGCCCATCCGCATTTCACCGCCGGCGTCGCCGTGGTCCACAACGGCATCATCGAGAACTTCGCCGAGCTGAAGAGCGAACTTGCTGCCGCAGGCGCCAAGTTTCAGACCGAGACGGATACCGAGGTCGTCGCCCAACTTCTCGCAAGCCTGCGCCGAGAGGGCATGGGACGGCGCGAGGCGATGCACGCGATGCTGAGGCGCGTCAGCGGCGCCTACGCGCTTGCCGTCCTGTTCGAAGACGATCCCTCGACCATCATGGCGGCCCGCAACGGGCCGCCGCTGGCGATCGGCCATGGCGAGGGCGAAATGTTCCTCGGCTCGGATGCCATAGCGCTCGCACCCTTCACCAATGAGATCACCTATCTGATCGATGGCGACTGGGCCGTCATCGGCAGGACCGGCGTGCATATATTCGATATCGACGGCAATCCCGTCGCGCGGCCACGCCAGACCTCCACGGCCGCCGCCTACATGATCGACAAGGGCAATCACCGCCATTTCATGGAGAAGGAAATCTACGAGCAGCCGGAGGTGATCTCCCATGCGCTCGGCCACTACGTCAATTTCATCGAGAACCGCGTGCTCCCGGCCTCCGACGTGATCGACTTCGCCAAGGTGCCGAGCCTTGCGATCTCCGCCTGCGGGACGGCCTATCTGGCTGGGCTGGTCGGCAAATACTGGTTCGAGCGCTATGCGCGCCTGCCGGTCGAAATCGACGTCGCTTCCGAGTTCCGCTACCGCGAGATTCCGCTAGCGCCGCAAGCGGCGGCGCTCTTCATCTCGCAGTCGGGCGAGACCGCGGATACGCTCGCGTCGCTGCGCTACTGCAAGGAGCATGGCCTGAAGATCGGTGCCGTCGTCAACACCCGCGAATCGACGATCGCGCGCGAGTCGGACGCCGTCTTTCCGATCCTTGCAGGACCCGAGATCGGCGTCGCCTCGACCAAGGCCTTCACCTGCCAACTCGCCGTTCTTGCCGCCCTCGCCATTGCCGCCGGCAAGGCGCGCGGCACGATCGGCGATGCGCAAGAGCAGGCGATGGTCAGGAGCCTCGCCGAAATGCCGCGCCTCATGGGTCGAGTGTTGAACAGCATTCAGCCGAAGATCGAGTCCCTGTCGCGGGAGCTCTCAAAGTGCCGCGATGTGCTCTATCTCGGCCGCGGCACGAGTTTCCCGCTCGCCATGGAAGGCGCATTGAAGCTCAAGGAGATTTCCTACATCCATGCCGAAGGCTATGCCGCCGGCGAATTGAAGCACGGCCCGATCGCCCTCATCGACGAGAACATGCCGGTCATCGTCATCGCCCCTCATGACCGCTTCTTCGACAAGACGGTCTCCAACATGCAGGAGGTAGCGGCCCGCGGCGGAAGGATCATCCTGATCACCGACGAGAAGGGCGCTGCCGCCTCGACGCTCGATACGATGCACACGATCGTCCTGCCGAATGTCGACGAGATCGTCGCGCCGATGATCTTCTCCTTGCCGGTCCAGCTTCTCGCCTATCATACGGCCGTCTTCATGGGCACCGATGTGGACCAGCCGCGCAACCTGGCAAAATCGGTGACCGTGGAATGATCATCAGGCCGGAGAGGGACGACGATCGAAGCGCGATCGGCGCCGTGACGGCCGCCGCCTTCGCCGGCCACCCGCATAGTGATCAGACCGAGCCGCTGATCATCGAGCGACTGCGCGCCGGCGGCGCCTTGAGCCTCTCCCTAGTGGCGGAGGAAGCGGGGGAAGTGATCGGCCACGTCGCCTTTTCGCCGGTGACGGTCACGCCTGCGGCTGCCGGCTGGTACGGGCTGGGCCCCATTTCCGTCCGGCCGGACATGCAGGGGCGCGGTGTGGGCAGCGCCCTCATCCGCAGAGGCCTGGATATGCTTCGGGGTTCAGGTGCTGCCGGCTGCGTTCTCGTGGGCGAGCCGGGCTACTACCAAAAGTTCGGGTTTCGCAACGAGCCCGCTCTTGCCTTTCCAGGTTGTGCGCCGCAATATTTCATGGCTCTGGCCCTGACGGAAGCAATGGCTTCCGGCACGGTCGCTTTTGATCCTGCCTTCGGGCTGGGCTGAGGGTTGGTGGCATTGGGCATGACGGACGGTTCCAAAGGCGGCATCATCGCATCGAGGCTGCGCAATTATTTCCTCACGGGGCTGATCATCTGCGCGCCCGTGGCGATCACCGTTTGGCTGGTTCGCTCCTTCATCGAATGGGCGGACAGCTGGGTGAAGCCCTATCTGCCGAGCTTCTACAATCCGGACAACTACCTGCCTGTGGCTATTCCGGGATTCGGCCTTTTGGTGGCCATCGTCGTCATCACCCTTGTCGGCTTCCTCACCGCCAATCTCGTGGGGCGAACGATCGTCAATATCGGCGAGTCGCTCCTTAACCGGACGCCGCTTGTGCGGACGATCTACAGGTCCTTGAAGCAGATTTTCCAGACGGTGCTGCAGGACCAATCCTCATCCTTCAAGACGGCCGGGCTCATCGAATATCCGAGCCCCGGCCTCTGGTCGCTGGTCTTCATCGCCACCGACGCCAAGGGCGAGATCGCTGCCAAATTCGACGAGCGCGGCCTCGACATGGTGGCCGTCTTCTTGCCGCCGACGCCGCTCCCGACCGCCGGTTTCCTGCTGTTCGTGCCGCGCGAAAAGATCGTTCCACTGCAGATGAGCGCCGAGGACGCGGCAAAACTCTTGATTTCGGGCGGTCTTGTCGCGCCGGAATACATGCCGCTTGCGAATGCGCCGCCGCGTGCGGTCGTGCAGGAGATCGCTTGAGGCGTTAGTGACGGTCGATCTTAAAGTCTGCTCTTGGCTAGTACGAACCGGTAGCCATCGAGCACAAGGGCCGGATGGAGCGCGAGTGCCGATTGCGCTTTCTTGCTCGTCGGATTCGGACCCAGGTTAATTGGTGCCCGGTCGGGAGATTGGGGGCAGGGGTATTGGTCACACTGACAAAGTGGCGCGTCCGACTCACTTCCGCGCAACCTCGGCCGAGCTATTTTGCAGCATTCGAAATGGAGATTTGCATGGCGAAGCTCTTCTTTGGAATGAACCAGTCCCTGGACGGCTATGTCGATCATCAGGAATTTGCGCCGGGACCTTCGCTCTTTCGTCACTTCATCGATCAAGTGCGCGGCCTGGCCGGCAGTATTTACGGTCGCCGTATATACGAGGTAATGCGTTATTGGGACGAAGACGCCCCTGAGTGGGGCCCGGAGGAACGCGACTTCGCGGCTGCGTGGCGGAGCCAACCGAAATGGGTCGTGTCGCGTTCGCTGAAGTCCGTGGGCCCCAACGCCACGCTCGTCGAGGATGATCTCGAGGCGGTGGTGCGTCGGCTGAAAGCCGGGTGCGCCGGCGAGATTGCAGTCGCCGGTCCGGAATTGGCGCAAAGCCTGACCGACCTTGGACTTGTCGATGAGTATCGACTCTACCTCCACCCGGTCGTGCTTGGTCACGGCAAGCCATTCTTCGCCGGTCCTCGACCGCCGCTACGCCTTGTGGCCTGCGATCAAATCGAAGACGTGATCAGGCTGACATACGTACCTGCCTAATTCCGGGAATATAGCGTCCGCAAGCGGCGACCGGTCGACTGCAGCAGTTCAAACCCCTCGAACCGTTTGGCGTGATAGGCGGCGACTTCCCCGCCTTTCGGTGTGTAGACGTCGCCGATGCCGGACATGCCTGCCATTGCTGCCTCGAGGTTCGGATGGAGGCCGCTTGCCACGGCGGCAAGCATGGCGGCGCCTAGGAGCACGGGCTCGTCCGTAGCCGGAGCCGCCACTTTGAGGCCCGTTGCATCTGCCAGGAGCTGCCTGATGATGGGGCTTCGGCCCGCGCCGCCACTGACGACAATGGTATCGACGCTGACACCTTCTGCCTGTTGGGCTTCGACGATCTGCCGCAATCCGCAGCCGAGCCCGCAAACGCCGGCCACGTAAAGCCGGATGAGCGAGTCGACGGATCGGTCCATGCTCAGCCCGGCAATGAGCGCCTTTGCCTCCGGATCGGCAAATGGCGCCCGGTTGCCGAGGAATTCGGGGACCACGTGCAGTCCGTCGGCAAGGATCGCCAAGTCCGGTTGGCCGGCGGCCATCGCGGCGGCCCGGGCGGCGAGCCATTCTGCCAGACCCATTCCGGCGGCCTCGGCCAGCCGCGCCGCTTCCGCAGAGGCCGGATGCAGCGACAGGAGATGGTCGATTGCAGCACCCGCCGCCGACTGGCCCGCCTCGTTTAGCCACAGACCCGGCACCATGGCGGAATAGTAGGGTCCCCAGACGCCCGGCACGAAGGCAGGCGCGTGCGTGGAGGTCATGGTGCAGGCGGATGTGCCGAAGACATAGGCCATCCGCGACGTCGCAGACCCGCCGTCGGCTTCGTCCTTCCAGCCGACCGTGCCGACACCTCCCGCGTGGGCATCGATCAGGCCCGCTGCGACGGGCACGCCGACCGGCAGTCCGAGCTCGGAAGCGGCCCGCGGCGTCAGGCCGGACCCCAACGCCGTTCCGGCCTCGACCACATGGCTGCCGATCCGGGCAAAATTGTCAGCCGTCAGCTCGGAAAGGCCCACGGTCCGGAAATAGCTTTCGTCCCATCGCCGCTCGTGTCCCAGATAGGTCCATTTGCAGGTCACCGTGCAGATCGACCGGGCGAGACAGTCCGTGGCGCGCCAGGTGAGGAAATCCGTGAGATCGAAGAAGTGCTCCGCGGCATTGAACGTCTCGGGCTTGTTTTCCTTGAGCCAGAGCAGTTTCGGCGTCTCCATTTCCGGCGAGATGCGGTTTCCGACAAAGCGCAGAACGTCATGGCGGGTGTCGTTGATCCGATTGGCCTGCCCGAGCGCACGATGGTCCATCCAGACGATGATATTGCGTTCGGGATGGCCCAGGTCGCCGACGGGCAACGATCTTCCCCCGGCACCGATCACCACCAGCGAGCACGTGGCATCCACGCCGATGCCGGCGATGGCGTTCGGGTCGATGCCCGATGCGCCGATGGCGCGGCGTATGCTGGCGCAAACGGCCTGCCAGATATCTTCCGAAGATTGCTCGTAGAGGTCCGGCCCGTCGCTGAAGAGGGCGATGTTCTGTTTGGCAGCGGCAAGCAGCCTGCCGGTGCTGTCGAATATCCCGGCCCGGGCGCTGGCGGTCCCGACGTCAATGCCGATCAGATAGCGGTCCATTGCCTAGAGGTCCACGGTCAAGGGCAGGATCACGAGGTCGCGGATGGTGACCGTGCGGGGACGGCTGAGCATGAAAAGCACCGCGTCGGCGACTTCCTTCGGCTGCATCAGACTGCCATTGGCAAGGGCTTCCTCCATTTTCGCCTTGGGCCAGTCGTCGAGGAGCGCGGTGACCACGGGGCCGGGCGCAACGGCTCCGACGCGAATGCCGTGCGGCGCGACCTGACGGCGGACCGTATGGACGAAGGCCTGCACCGCGAATTTCGAGGCGGTGTAGATCGGTTCCCAGACGACCGGGACGATCCCGGCTATGGAACTGGTGAGGATGATGTCGCCGCCCTTCTGTTCGATCATGTGCGGCAGCACTGCCCGAACTGAGCGGAAAGCCGCATTGATGTTGAGATTGAGCATGCCGTCCCAGGCATCCGGATCGCCTGTCGCAACCTCGCCGCCGATATAGGCGCCGGCATTGGCGTGGAAAATGTCGAGGCCGCCGGCCCCTTCGAGGATGCGTTCGGCCATGCCGTCGACCGCCCGCGCATCCATCAGGTCGATCACCAGCGGGATCGCCCTCGGCCCGAGTTCGGCGCAGAGTTGCATGAGCCGCTCTTCCGCCCGGTCGATCAGCACGACCGTCGCATCCGCGGCGATGAGCGAGCGGGCGCATTCCAGGCCGATGCCGGAGGCAGCGCCCGTGATGGCCGCAACCTTGCCTTTCAGTTCGTCGTTCATGTTCGAGATCCTTCGTTCTTGTCGCCTAGGCACGGCCGTGGGAGACGCGGCTTTGCCGGGCGAGGCTGTCGACGATGACGGCGATGGCGAGAACCGCGCCGGTGATCATGTAACGCAGCGACGACGACAGGTTCAGGAGCGTCAGGCCGTTCGCGATGGACTGGATGACGATGATGCCGAGCAGGGCCGACCAGGCCGAGCCGCGGCCGCCGAAGAGGCTGGTGCCGCCGATGACCGCTGCCGCGATGGCATTGAGGTTTACATCGCCCGTACCCGCCTGCTGGCTTGCCGAAGCAAGCCGCGCGGCCGAGAGGACACCGCCAAGGGAGGCAAACAACGAGCAGAGCATGAAGGCGCTCAGATAGATTCGCGTCACGTTGATGCCGGAGCGCCGCGCCGCCTCGGCATTGCCGCCGACCGCCTTCATGGAGCGGCCCCATTTCGTGCGCACGAAGGCATAATTCATGATGACGACCAGCAGTACGAACAGGCCGAACATCCATGGCACGCCCCGGCCTTGGTTGAGGTAGAAGACCGCCAGTTCGAACCCGCCAGTCGCGACGGCCGCTCGGAATAGGAGACCGTTTACGGAGCTCGAGGACAGATTGGCGGCCTGTCTTTTCGCGCGGGTCCTGAGCCCCATGACGAGAAGTGTGAGGCCGGGCAGAAATGCCAGCGTATGGGACAGCCAGGCTGGCATGATCATCAGCTGGCCGAAATCGACGATGGACGAACCATAGGGAAGATTGATCGACCCGGTCGAGCCGAGCATGTAAAGCTGCAGCCCGAGAAGGGCGAGGAGGCCCGCCAGGGTGGAGACGAAGCTCGGCATTCCCAGATGCGTGCGCAGCAGCGCATAAGCCGCTCCGATGGCGACCCCGAGTGCAAGCGCGCCGCCGACGGCAATCGGCAGGGGAACGCCCATGTTGACCCACAGAACGCCGATGAGGGCCGAGCCGACCCCGCTCATCGACCCGACCGAAAGATCGATTTCACCGAGCATCAGCACACAGACGATACCGAGCGAGATGACGCCGACGGTCGAGCAGTCGAAGAGAAGGTTCACGAGGTTGTTCGGTGACAGGAAGATCGGATTGAGCGACGTGAACACCGTCCAGATGACGATCAGCCCGACGATCACCGGCAAGGACCCAAGGTCACCGGAACGCACGCGATCGAGGAAGGCGCTGACGGAGCCGCCGATGCCCTCGGCATGTCTGACCCGCGTGTCGGCGCGGTCGAGTTGTGGTGTCTGCATGTTCGGATTTCCCGATTTCTGTTGAATGCTCACGGCCGGGCTCCTTCACCGACGGCGCTCGACGAGAGCCGGCTTGCGCGCCTGGAAACGGCATTGTCGACAGCGCCGGTGATGGCTCCGACCAGTTCCTCGTTGGAGGCATCCGGGGTGAACACCCCATTGTTGCGACCGAGCCTGAGGACGACGATACGGTCGGCGACCGCCCGAACGTCCTCCATGTTATGCGAGATCATCACCACCCCGAGCCCCTTGTCGCGGACACGTTCGACGAGATTCAGAACCTCCGCGGTCTGCGCGACGCCGAGAGCTGCCGTCGGTTCGTCGAGCATGATGATCTGCGGTTCGAGAAGGAGCGAGCGGGCGATGGCCACCGTTTGACGCTGGCCGCCGGAGAGCGAGGCGATCGGCTCGCGGACGCTCGGGATACGGGCTGCAAGCTCGTTCAAGAGCTCCCAGGAACGGACTTCCATGGCGACTTCGTCGAGATACCAGGCGTTTTTTTCCTGCCCCAGGAAGATATTGGCCACAACGTCGAGGTTTTCGCAGAGCGCGAGATCCTGGAACACAGTGGCGATGCCGAGTCTGAGCGCATCGGCCGGCTCGTTCATGGTGACCGGCCGTCCCTGGAAGTGGATGGTGCCGGAAGTCGGCTGATGAACGCCCGCGAGGATCTTGACGAGCGTCGATTTGCCGGCACCGTTGTCGCCCACAAGTGCCACTACCTCGCCGGGATGGATGTCCAGATCGATGTTGGTCAAAGCCGAGACCGCGCCGAAACTCTTCGACACGCCCCGGAGGCTGAGGATAGGCTCGGTCCTGTTCGGATCGGTAGGGTTCTCGGTCATGACGGGTTCAACCCTTGTGTCCTATTCATGCTTGTGTTCGGTCGCCCGGCCGGCGATTGACCGGGCGACCGTCTCGGGAGGATCTATTTGATGCCGAATTCGGCGCAGCCTTCGGCGTAGCGGCCGGTGCAGAGCTCCGCAGCCGTCTGGATGCCCTTGTCGATGATTTCCGCCTTGAGGTTCTCGCGGGTCACGACAGCCGGGACGAAGAGTTCCGACGGAGTGTCGTAGAGCGTGGTCTTTGCCTCCGGCGTTTCACCATTCAAGAGCTGGACGGCGACGTTGGCCGCGGCGGCGGCAACGATCTCGGAGGGCTTGGAGATCGTGTTGTACTGGTCGCCCGCGATGATCAGCTGCAGCGCTGCGATCGTCGCATCGTTGCCGGTCACAGGCGGAACCGGATCGACGCCGGCTGCCTTGAAGGCCGCGATCGCGCCGCCGGCGGTACCGTCATTGGCGGCAACTACGCCGACGATCTGGTCACCGAAGCGGGTGATCTGTCCGCTTGTCCATTCCTGCGCCTTCGGCGGCGCCCAGTCCGGCGTGTCGAATTCCGCAAGCGTCTTGTACTTGCTGGTCGCGATGCCGGCGTGAATGCCGTCGCGAATAAGGCCTGCGGCCGCGTCGGTCGGCGAGCCGTTGATCTGGAGCACGCCGCCTTTGTCCGTCGGCACCTCCTTTTCCTCCAGGTGACGCATCAGGGACTCGGCGATTGCCTTGCCGATACCCTCGTTGTCGAACGAGACATAGTAATCGGCCGGCTTGTCCGGGATCGGACGGTCGTAGGCGATGACTTTCACGCCCTGGCTCTGGGCGAGCGCCACGAGCGATGCAGCGGCGCTCGAGTCGACCGGATCGAGCACGACCACCTTGGCACCCTGCGCGATGACCGAGTTGAACTGCTGCTGCTGGCGGGCGACGTCGGCATCCGCATTCTGGTAGATGACCTGGCAGTCGGCGCAGAGCTTCTCCATCGCCGCCTTGAAGCCCGGGAAATCGTGTTCCTCGTAGCGGGTAGAGGCCTGGTCGGGCATCAGGAAGGCGACGGTTCCGGATGTCTGAGCATATGCCGCCCCGCTCATCAGGGCAGATGCCAGCGCGGCGGTGGCGAGCTTCATTGTTGTTCGTGTCATTTCAGTTCCTCCATTTGAAATGGGCTCTTGGAGCGACACATCGCCCGAAGAGTGTTGGTTTCCTGAAAGACCGCTGCTAAGAATCGGACAGGCGCGATCGGCCACGCCGCACGCTCCGGGCTTTCGCGCCGCTGCAACGGCTTGATTGCCAACCCGGGTCGAGGGCGACTGTTGAGATCGGCATCCGTCGGTTCAGGCGGGCCATTTCAGAACGATTGTGCTTGCGCGCGGGGTGACGCTAGGCGCCCCGCGTGTCTGCTTCGACGTTTTGGCTCCTCCATTCCTCCCTGTTGGCGGCCATGCGCCGCTTTCTTGAATTCGCCGGTTTTTGCCTGGCGTTTGGTTCAGTGGATATTCTTCCCGTGCCGGGAAGCCGCCAAAAGTCCTTCGCCCGGCAATGCGGTATCCTGAGCGTCGTTTCCAACCGGATGCGGCTTTCGGCTGTCGAGGTCGCGCACCGAATCCCGCACAACGAGACTGGCATTGAGAACCGAGGGTTCGGCCGGTGCTTCCATGCCCATGTCCATTCTCAGTTGCAGCCTTTTCCAGGCCGTCTCGGCCATCCGGTCCACGGGTTGGCGTATGGCCGTCAGTCCGGTATTGCGCGCCGCCATCCAAGCATAATCGTCGAAAGCGACAATCGAGGTTTTGTCGGGAATGGCAATTCGACGTTCCGCAAGAGCCGACAGCACGCTCAAGGTCGTCACGTTGGTGAGCGCGATCACTGCGCCCGGAGCCGTATTGCGGTCCATCCAATCGGAGAAGATCCTTGCTCCGGCTTCCATGTTGGTGCCGAGCTTGAGTGTGACAGGGCGCGCGCCGGTGCGCTGCGCGATCAGGCCGGCGGCGCCCTCGGCTCGCTCGAATATTGGCGGGTAATCCAGATCGGAGACGGCGATCACGATGTCGCGGTGGCCATGTTCGAGAAGATGGCTGGCGGCAATCTGTCCGGCCTCCCGGTTGTCGAGGGTGACCGTGTCGGCGATGGCACCCTCGCTTGCCACGCGGTCGACAAGCACCATGGGAAGCGTCTTTTCGATCTCGACGAGCTCCGTGGGAATGGAGCTCGAGCAGGGGACAGCAATCATGCCTGCCGGCTTCCAGGAAAGGAGCGCCTTCAGACGCGAGGATTCCACCGATGGATCGTCATGGGAGCTCGCGACGATGACGTCATAGCCTTCCGCAAAGGCTTGGGTTTCCAGCCGGGAGACGATCGTCGCGAAGAAGGTGTCGGTGAGATCCGGAACAAGGACCGCAATGATGCGTGTCCTTCCGGAGCGCAGTTGAGAGGCGGCACGGTCGATCTGATAGCCAAGATGCTCCGCCGCTTCGAGAACGCTCTTCTTCAGTTCGTCGTTGACGGGTTTGCGGCCGCTGAAGACGTTCGAAACCGTTGCGGTGGATACGCCCGCATAGGCGGCGACCTCGCGGATTGACGGCTTTTTCGCGGCCACGGACAGCGGCTCCCTTCGCAGTTAAACGATTAACAGTTAAACGTTTAACACGGAGTGTCGTTCGTTTGCAAGTGGGAATCGAACTATGAGGATAGGATTGATGTGGCAGCCTTCGCCAATGTGCCGGGCTCCCTGGCGAACGGTCGGGTCCAGAGGGTCTTCGGGCCCGCGAAAGGGCCGTTCCACACGTCCGCCGAGCGGCCGCCCGTGCTTGCTTGCAGCAGAAGCGCCGCTAAATAGGGTAGCATGGATATGGAGGAGAACACAGCTTCAGCGAGTAGAGGCAGCCCGTCTGCACAGATGCAGCTTCGGACGGAGAATCCTGCCACCATGGCAGAAGTCGCGCGCCTTCTCGCGGGCCGCACGCGGGACATTCGCCTCACAGGTGAGCTTCGCCGCCTGTTTCGAGAGCGCTCCTGGCCGCGAACGGCCAAGATCATTCGTGCATGGATGACGTGGGTGGCATTTCTGGATGTGTTGACCCTCAGTCTCAACGCCATACTGCTCCCGAAGGCGATCGTGATGGCGATGCTCGCGCCAGCCTGCATTCTTCCGCCCGCCGCGCTGGCGACCGCCTTTATCTGGCGAAAGCCGCGCGCCTATTGGCTGCAAAAGATCTCCATCATCGCTGGCCTGCTCCTCATTCTCCTGTCGGTCGCCCTGGTGGGGGTGAGCGCAGGGGGCGAGTTCTACGAACGCCACTTGAACATCATGCTTTTCGTGGCGATCACCGCCATCATCATTTTCGCCATTCCACTGGCCTGGACAGTGACGGTCGCCGCCATTGCGCTTGGCCTCTACCTCGTCTTCCAGTTGCTGAATCCGAACCTGGAGCCGGGGAATGCCGTAGCTGCGACGCTTTTCTTTGCGAGCGGCATCGTCGCAACTGTCGTCGCGCGACGCACCATGACGATTCTCGCTCAGAAGACTTTCCTACTCGAGCTCAGAGACCGGAGCCGGGTCGCGGAACTTGCCGACGCGAATGCCCGGCTCGAGCGCCTTGCGAGAACCGATCCCCTGACCGGCATCGCCAATCGGCGCTGGATGATGGAAACTCTCCATCATCTGTGGAACGGCGGCATGAATTGCCGCGGCTGCGCCATGCTGATGTGCGATGTCGACGAGTTCAAGAAGCTGAACGATCACCTGGGGCATGCGGAAGGCGATCGCTGCCTCGTGAAGGTCGCCGGCATTATCCAGAGCAGCGTGAACGGCGAACGGGACCATGTCGCCCGCTATGGCGGCGAGGAGTTCCTCGTGGTGCTGCCGGGTGCAGACGAGCAAGAAGCCATTGCGACGGCCGAGCGAATCCGAAAGAGCGTCGAAGCAGCCTCGCTTCCGAACCCTGCCTCGCGCGTGGGGCCCTATGTGACCCTCAGCATTGGCGTGGCGATCCAGCCGCCGGACAAGGCGAGCATTTCACCGGAGCAGCTTCAGAACGAAGCGGATGCGGCCCTTTATCTTGCCAAGCAGGCAGGTCGCAATTGTGTATTGCTCCACCAGCCGGATGCAGCGGGAACGTAGTCTCAATCACCGGGTTATCCCGCCCGCAGGAACCGGATCGCTTCATCACGTCGATAAAGATAGAGCAGCGTCCTCAACGCTTCGCCGCGATCCGACGTCAGATCCGGGTCCCGCTCGATGACATAGGCCGCGTCCTTTCGTGCGGTCTCCAGAAGATCGGCGTGCGCCTCCAGGCTGGCGATGCGGAAGCCGGGGGTGCCGGATTGGCGCGTGCCGAGAAGCTCGCCTTCGCCGCGAAGCTTCAAATCCTCCTCGGCGATCAGGAACCCGTCTTCCGTTTCCCTGAGGATCGAAAGCCGCGCGTGCCCCGCATCGCTCAGCGGTCCCTTGTAGAGCAGGATGCAGGTGGAGGCCTCGTCGCCGCGGCCGACGCGGCCGCGCAGTTGGTGCAATTGCGCAAGGCCGAAGCGTTCGGCGTGCTCGATCACCATGATCGTCGCATCGGGAACGTCGACGCCGACCTCCACCACCGTCGTCGCTACGAGCACGCGAATCTCGCCGTTCTTGAAGGCGAGCATGACGGCGTCCTTTTCCGGCCCCGCCATCCGGCCGTGGACCAGTCCGACATCATTGCCGAAGCGGCGGACGAGCCCTTGATAGCGCTCGTCGGCGGACATGGCGTCGGTCTCTTCCGATTCCTCCACGAGCGGGCAGATCCAATAGGCTTTCTTGCCTTGCCGGAGCGCGGAATCGAGCCTGTCGATGATCTCGTCGGTACGCTCGGTCGGAATGGTGACGGTCTGTATCGGCTTGCGGCCGGCCGGCTTCTCCGTGAGCTTGGAGACATCCATGTCGCCAAAGGCCGCCAACACGAGCGTGCGCGGGATCGGCGTGGCGGTCATGACCAGCATGTGCGGAGAGATGCTTTTGGCCGTCAGCCGCAGCCTTTGATGGACGCCGAAGCGATGCTGCTCGTCGACGACGGCGAGGATGAGTCGATGGTAGTTCACCGCGTCCTGGAATAGCGCATGCGTGCCGATGACCATATGCGTCTCGCCGGAGGCGATGCGCTCGAGGATCGCGTCGCGCTCCTTGCCCTTGGTCCGGCCCGTCAAGACGTCGGTGGTGATGCCCGCCGGCGCTGCCATCCTGGAAAGCGTGGCATGGTGCTGGCGGGCGAGAATCTCCGTCGGTGCCATCAGCACCGCCTGGCCGCCGGATTCGATCGCCGCGAGCATCGTCATGAGCGCCACCGCCGTCTTGCCGGAGCCAACGTCGCCCTGAAGCAGGCGCAGCATGCGCTCGGCACCGGACATGTCGGCAAGTATGTCCCTTACGGCAGCCGACTGGCTTGCCGTCAGCGAGAAGGGCAGGGCGGCGAGTACAGGACCGCTTAGGCGCCCCGTCGCATGCACCGGCGAGCCGGCGACCTTCCGCAGCCGCTGGCGCACCAGCGCGAGCGAAAGCTGACCGGCCAGGAACTCGTCATAGGCGAGCCGCCGGCGCGCCGGAGCCTGGTTGTCGATATCGGTCTCGTCCCGAGGTTCATGCAGGCGATGAAAACTCTCCTTCGCACTTCCGAATCCTTGTTGGCGGAGAAACGTCTCGTCGAGCCATTCGGGTAGATCGGGGATGCGCGCCACCGCCGCCTCGATGGTCTTACGGAGCGCCCTCGGGGCGAGCCCGGCCGTGAGCCCATAGACGGGCTCGACCAATGGCAGGTTCTCCGCTTCCGCCGCAGAGACCATGTGGTCCGGGTGGACCATCGATGCGCGACCGTTGAACCAATCCACCTTGCCGCTGACGGTCACGATTTCGTCGACCGGCAGCGCCTTTTCCAGCCAGTTCCCCTTGACGCGGAAGAAGGTCAGCGCCAGCTCGCCGCTGTCGTCGTGCAGGAAGACGCGATAGGGCACGTTGGGACGTCCGTGCGGCGATGGCTGGTGCCGGTCGACGCGCCCGGTGATGGTGACGATCGCGCCCTGCGGCGCATGGGCGATGCCCGGCTGCCGGCGCCGATCGATCAGCGAGTGGGGGGCGTGAAACAGGAGATCGACGACGCGGCAATCGTCGATCGTTTCGCGCCCGAGCAGCCGCGCGTAAAGCTCGCCGGTTTTCGGACCGATGCCGGGCAGCGTGTCGAGGGGCGAAAACAGCGGATCGAGCAGGGCAGGGCGCATAGGAGTGAAAATGGGACGATAATTCCCGCTTTGGCAAGGCTGACAACCTGCTTTCCAGCGTTTATAGAGCCCCTGATCATGGATCCGCCGCGAAAGGCGGATGGCAGGAAGGACGTTTCATGACCGGCATTTCGCGCACGAGCGCCGATCTCGACCCGCGTCGGCGCCGAATACTGTTTCGCGCCTGGCATCGCGGCATCCGTGAGATGGATCTGATCCTCGGGCAGTTCGCCGAAGCCGAGATTGCAAGCCTCACCGATCCCGAGCTCGACGAGCTCGAAACGATCATGGGCGAAGAAGACAACGACCTCGTGCGCTGGATCACGGGAGAGAAGCCGCTGCCCGAGCGGCATGCGACGGCGCTGTTCGCGCGCATCGCGGCCTATCGCCCGGATTTCGATCCCGTCCGCTAGCGCTACGGCGCCATAATCGGAATCTATCCGAAAGGCTCGAAGCGCAGTTTCAAAGAGTTACAGCGACCTTTGCGCGGCTGAAAAGACGCGCGGCGCTCGTAAGAAACGGAATGACACGACGATGATACCTGGCCTCGATGCGAAGAGGGTTGTGGCGGCAACGCGGGAAGTGACGATCGGGCCCGTGCCCTCCGGCGCCGAGGCGCTGATCCTTGCGGATCTGGCGCGGGCAGGAACGCCGGTCGCCTATTTCCTTTCCGACGGCCAACGGATAGCCGATCTCGAGCAGGTTCTTGGCTTCGTGGCGCCCGACATTCCCGTCTTGACGCTGCCGGGCTGGGACTGCCTGCCTTACGACCGAGTGTCGCCGAGCGCCGATATTTCGGCGCGGAGGCTGGCCGCATTGAGCGCGCTCATTGCGCATCGGGCAAAGCCGCATGCGGCGATCGTGCTCGTCACCGTCAATGCCGCCCTGCAGAGGATTTCGCCGCGGCGGGTGATCGAAGGTCTTGCCTTTTCGGCGCGGCCTGGCAACCAGGTGCGCATGGACGATCTCGCCGCCAGGTTGGAGCGAAACGGCTTCGAGCGGGTGCCGACTGTGCGCGAGGTTGGCGAGTTTGCCGTGCGGGGTGGCATTCTCGACGTCTATGTGCCTGGAGGCGGCGAGCCGCTGCGTCTCGATTTCTTCGGCGATACGCTGGAAACGATCCGCTCATTCGACCCGGTCAGCCAGCGCACGACGGGGCAGGTGCGCTCGCTCGACCTCAACCCGATGAGCGAAGTGTCGCTGACGCCGGAGACCATCAGCCATTTCCGCAAGCAGTATCTCTCGCGCTTCGGCGCGGCGACTCGCGACGATGCACTCTACCAGGCCGTCTCGGAAGGGCGCCGCTATGCCGGCATGGAACATTGGCTGCCGCTCTTCTACGATCGCCTGGAAACGGTTTTCGACTATCTCGACGGCTTCCGTATCGTCACGGATCACCTGATCCGCGAAGCGGCCGCGGAGCGCTCGAAGCTGATCCTCGACTATTATGACGCGCGGCTTGCATCCGCGTCGCCGGGCAAGCAGTTCCCGCAGGGCACCCCCTACAAGCCCGTGCCGGCGGAACTTCTTTATCTCGGCGCTGAAGCATTCGGCACCGCCTTGACCGAACGGCGCGCTGTGCGCCTCTCGCCCTTCAGCGAACATGAAGGGGAGGCGCGTCAGGTCGTCACCATCGAGGCGCGTCAGGGCCTGCGCTGGGCCAAGGCCGTTGGCGAGGAGAGTGACGGCGAACGCGTCAATGTCTTCGACCATGCGGTCAAGCACATCGCGGAAAAGCGGGCGAAGGGTGCGAAGGTCGTCATTTCCGGCTGGACGGAAGGATCGCTCGACCGGCTCACCCAGGTTCTTGCCGAGCATGGTCTTGCAAGGATCCGCCCGATCAAGGCGCTCTCCGACCTCGGCTCTTTGAAACCGGGCGAGGCGGCATCCGCGGTTCTCAGCCTTGAGGCGGGATTCGAAACCGGCGATCTCGTCGTCATTGGCGAGCAGGATATTCTCGGTGACCGGCTAGTGCGCCGCTCGAAGCGCCGAAAGCGTGGCGCCGACTTCATCGCCGAGATGACGGGCCTCGACGAGGGGAGCTATGTCGTGCATGCGGAGCACGGCATCGGCCGCTTTGTCGGCCTGCGCACGATCGAGGCCGCCGGCGCGCCGCATGATTGCCTCGAGCTCCTCTATGCCGACGACGCCAAGCTTTTCCTGCCGGTGGAAAACATCGAGCTTCTGTCTCGCTACGGTTCGGAAGGGACAGACGCAATCCTCGACAAGCTCGGCGGCGTCGCCTGGCAGGCGCGCAAGGCCAAGCTCAAGAAGCGGCTGCTCGACATGGCCGGCGGTCTCATCCGCATTGCCGCCGAACGGCACACGCGGCATGCGCCGGTTCTCGCCGCCCAGGACGGCGTCTATGACGAATTCGCCGCACGCTTCCCCTACGACGAGACCGAGGATCAGCTGAACTCGATCGAGGCCGTTCGCGATGATCTCGGCAGCGGCCGGCCGATGGACCGTCTGGTCTGTGGCGATGTCGGATTCGGCAAGACGGAGGTGGCGCTGCGTGCCGCTTTCATCGCGGCGATGAACGGCATCCAGGTCGCGGTCGTCGTGCCGACGACCTTGCTGGCGCGTCAGCACTACAAGACTTTTGCCGAACGTTTCCGCGGCCTGCCGGTGCGCATCCAGCAGGCCTCCCGCCTTGTCGGCTCGAAGGAACTGGCACTGACCAAGAAGGAAGTCGCGGAGGGCAAGACCGACATTGTCATCGGCACCCATGCGCTGCTCGGTTCCTCGATCAAGTTCGCCAATCTCGGTCTGCTCATCATCGACGAGGAGCAGCATTTCGGCGTCAAGCACAAGGAGCGGCTGAAGGAGCTGAAGACCGACGTCCACGTGCTGACGCTATCGGCGACGCCGATCCCGCGAACGCTGCAGCTTGCTCTGACGGGCGTTCGCGAATTGTCGTTGATCACTACGCCGCCCGTCGATCGCATGGCGGTGCGTACCTTTATTTCTCCCTTCGATGCGCTGGTGATCCGCGAGACGCTCATGCGCGAGCATTATCGTGGCGGCCAAAGCTTTTACGTCTGCCCGCGGGTGAGCGACCTTTCCGAGGTTCACGAGTTCCTGAATTCCGACGTACCGGAGTTGAAGGTCGCGGTGGCGCACGGCCAGATGCCGGCTACCGAACTCGAAGACATCATGAACGCCTTCTATGAGGGCCGCTATGACGTGCTGCTTTCGACGACGATCGTCGAATCCGGCCTGGACGTACCGACCGCCAACACGCTGATCGTTCACCGCGCCGATATGTTCGGCCTGGCTCAGCTCTACCAGCTGCGCGGCCGGGTCGGCCGCTCGAAGGTCCGCGCCTTCGCGCTCTTCACGTTGCCCGTCAACAAGACGCTGACGGGCCCGGCGGAGCGCCGGCTGAAGGTGCTGCAGTCGCTCGATACCCTCGGCGCCGGCTTCCAACTGGCGAGCCACGATCTCGATATCCGCGGCGCGGGCAATCTGCTCGGCGAGGAGCAGTCCGGCCACATCAAGGAGGTCGGCTTCGAGCTTTACCAGCAGATGCTTGAGGAGGCGGTCGCCGAACTCAAGGGCGAGGAGGAGATCCACGACACTGGCTGGTCGCCGCAGATCTCGGTCGGAACGCCGGTCATGATCCCGGAAGAATACGTACCCGATCTCAATCTCCGCCTCGGCCTCTATCGACGCCTCGGTGAACTGACGGACCTCAAGGAAATCGATGGCTTCGGCGCCGAACTGATCGACCGCTTCGGCCCGCTGCCGGTCGAGGTCCAGCATCTCCTGAAGATCGTTTACATCAAGGCGCTGTGCCGGACGGCGAATGTGGAAAAGCTCGATGCCGGACCCAAGGGCGTCGTCGTCCAGTTCCGCAACAAGGAGTTCCCCAACCCGGCGGCCCTCGTCGGCTATATCGCCAAGCAGGGGACGGTCGCCAAGATCCGGCAGGACCAGAGCATCTTCTTCCAGCGGGAGCTTGCATCGCCGGAAAAGCGGCTTTCGGGCGCTGCGATGGTGATGACCCAGCTCGCGGGGCTTGCGAAAGCGGGATGAGAGGGCGATGGGGTGGTGCGGCCTCGACGCAGGCGGAACCTCTCTCCCAATTCCCGGTCTCCCCAAAAAACCTCCCCAACCCCTCCCCACAAGAGAGAGGGGCTTTGCGCTCGCGGCGTTCTCCTTGCAGTTCCGACAGGCTGGCGTCTGTTGCGACGATGCGGCGCGATGCGGCAGAGAGGGTGCGGCAAGTTAATCCCTCCCCCTTGTGGGGAGGGGTCTTTCGCCTATAACGGTCAGTGCGCCGGGCGGGCCGCTTTCATCGCGGCAAGTTCGAGCAGGGCGTTGGTCAGTACTTCGACCGACTGCGCGCCCATCACCGCATATTGCTGATCGAGGATGAAGCAGGGGACGCCGGTCACACCCATGTCGCGCGCCATGTCGATCTCCTGCTTGACGGCGTCCTTGTCGGCGTCGGAGGAGAGGAGGGTGCCGATGACCGGGCGATCGAGCCCGGCCTTCTCCGCGATGTCAAGCAGGATCGCGTGATCGCCGACATTCTTGCCCTCTTCGAAATTCGCCTTGAAGAGCAGGCGTACGGTCTCCTCCTGAGCGGCTGATCCGCTGGTGGCGGCCCAGCGGATCAGGCGATGGGCGTCGAGCGTATTGGGGCTGATCTTCACCGCATCGAAATCGAAGGCGATGCCGGCCTCGCGACCGAGCCCTTCGAGCATTTCATGCGCACGGTCGACGGCGGCCCGACCGCCGAACTTTTCCGCGAGGTGGCGCTTATGGTCGACGCCCTCCGGCGGCAGATCGGGGTTGAGCTGATAGGGACGCCATCGGATCGCGACCTGCACCTCGTTGGCCACATTGGCGATCGCCTGGTCGAGGCGGTTCTTGCCGAGATAGCACCACGGGCAGACGACGTCCGAGACGATATCGATATTGACGGTTTCCATGGTGGCGGCCTTTCCCGTTTGGCTATAACGCGTCCCGCATTCGCGCGGGGGCGGATTCCCTGCATGTCGTTGCACAAACCGCTGCGTAAGCTCGGACGACGATGCATTAAGGCTGCGACATAGGCCGCTGCGCAGTCTCTTTCAACGCGTTACCGAATGGGTACCAGCTTACTGGGCACGCCCGTCCCACCAGGTCGGAAGCTGGTAGCCATAGAGCGGCACCTTTGCAGGCCGGCCGATATGCTTCCAGCGGGCGATCCATTGCGCATCGAGATGATAGAGCGGCACGACGTAGGAATTGTTGACCAGCAGCCGGTCATGCGCGCGCACGGCGGCGGTGAAATCCTCGGGCGTCTGTGCCCGCAGGATATTGTCGATCATCTTGTCGACATCCTTGTTGGCGACGCCGGCGAAGTTGGAACTGCCTTGGCGATCGCGCGACACGGATCCCCAATAGGATATCTGCTCCGCTCCCGGCGATAGCGACGAAGGATAGGACTTGATGATCACGTCATAGTCGAAGGACTGGCTGCGCAACTGGTATTGGGAGTCGTCAACCGTCCGCACCGTCGCGACGATGCCGAGCGGCGCCAGGAAGCGCTGATAGGCCAGCGCGATCTTCTCCTGGCCCGCATTCTGGCTCATGATCTCGAAGGTGAGCGGGGCGCCCGTTTTCTCATCGACCATCTTGCCGTCCTTGATGACATAGCCGGCTTCCCGAAGCAGGGTCACCGCCTCCCTCAGCACATTGCGGTCGCGACCGGACCCGTCGGTTACGGGAAGACGGTAGGTTCCGTCGAGGATCGCCGGATTGATCCTCTCCCGAACGTTCCCCATCAGCTCGAGCTCGCGGTCGTCGGCGGCGACACCGAGGAAGGAAAGCGATGAATTCTGCCAATAGCTCTGCGTCCGCGTATAGGCTCCGTCGAAGAGATTCTTGTTCACCCACTCGAAGTCGAAAACGAGCGCGAGGCCCTGCCGAAGCTTGATGTTTTGGAACATCGGCCTGCGGGTGTTGAAGACGAAACCGAGCATGCCGGAGGGCGTTTCGGGCTTGAAGCTCTCCTTGATCACGTTGCCGGACTGAACCGCCGGGAAATCATAGGCGCGCGCCCATTTGGTCGCGCTGCCCTCCGGATAGACGTCGACCTCGCCCTTCTTGAAAGCCTCGAACAGGGTGTTTTCCTGGAGAAAATACTCGACGGAAATCTCGTCGTAATTGTCGACGCCGACCTTCGAGGGCAGGTCCTTGCCCCAATAGTCCGGATTGCGCCGGTAGACGATCCGCTCGCCCGGCCGCACCTCGGCGACGCGATAGGGGCCGGAGCCGAGCGGCGGCTCGAGCGTCGTCCTGTCGAATGTCTCGACATCGACGGCATGCTTCGGCAGCACCGGCGACAGCGCCAGCAGCAGCGGGAATTCGCGATCCGCGTCCTCGGTGAAAGTGAAGCGCACGCTGCGCTCTCCGACTTTTTCCATCTTCTCCACCTTCGCGAGGCGATTGCTGAACGGCGCACGCCCCTTGTCGCGCAGCAATTCGAAGGTGAAGGTGACATCCTCGGCGGTCACCGGCTGGCCATCGGCCCAACGTGCTTTGGGGTTGAGGTTGAACTGGATGAACGTACGGTCCTCGTCCAACTCGACGGTCTCGGCAAGCAACCCATACATGGTGAAGGGCTCGTCCTGGGAGCGTTGCATCAGCGACTCGTAGACCAGATTGCCGAATGCCGGGTCCCACATGCCACGCGCGGTGGTGCGCATGCTCTTCAGGATGAAGGGATTGAGGCTGTCGAAGGTGCCGACGACGCCATAGGCGATCCTGCCCCCTTTCTTCACGTCCGGATTGACATAGGGAAAGTGCTTGAAATCGGCCGGCAGGGCAGGCTCGCCATGCATGGCGATGGCATGCACCGGTGCGGCAGCGGCTTGATAAGCAGCCAAGCCGGTTGCCAGGAGCATGACCAGGCCGGAAAGAATTGCGCGCAACTTGACCTCCCGTGGGATCTATACTGCCGAATCCCGGCACGTTAGCAATGCGCACGCATATTTCCAACAAACTCAAAAAATGCAACGAAACACTGGATAAACGGCACGAGCCAATGTAACAGGTGTTTCCGGAATCGGGGCCATTCAAAAGCCTCATTTGGCCAACAGGACAGCGGCGGCTGACGATATTCACCAGCGGAACGGCAAGTTCCGTGACCGGATTTCAGGAGACGGAATCACAATGAACTTCAAGTCGAACTTCGCCAAACGCGCGGGAATGGCAGCGTTGGCGCTCACCGTAGCAGCCGCCGGCGCGCCGGGCGTGGCATCCGCGCAGCAGGCGGGAGGCAAGGCGCCGCGGGGATGGTTCAAGGTCTGCACCAAGCAGGAGGACAACGATGTTTGCATCGTGCAGAACCTGCTTACCGCCAATAACGGCCAGCTCGTCACGGCGGTCGGACTGATCACCGTCTCCGGTAAGGTCAACCGCAAGGTGCTGCAAGTTTCCGTGCCGTCGGCGCGCATGATCCCGCCGGGCGTCCAGATGCAGATCGACGGCGGCAAGGCCGTCAAGCTCGACTACGCAATCTGCATGCCCGACAAGTGCGTTGCCGAAGTACCACTTGCCGACGCGGTGATCTCCAGCCTCAAGAAGGGCAATGAGGTCGTCTTTACGTCGGTCAATTTCCAGCGCGCTCCCAATCCCATCAAGATGACGCTGGAAGGCTTCACCGGCGTCTTCGACGGCGAACCGATCGAACAGTCGCAGCTCGAAGAGCGCCAGCGCCTGCTGCAGGAAGAAATGCAGAAGAAGGCCGAAGATGCGCGCAAGAAGCTGGAAGAGGCTCAGAAGGCCGCCAAGCAGCAGTAAGCATGGGCTTTGCGAATTGCCACCGCCGCGCGTCTGAATAAGACGCGCGGCGGTGTGCTTTCAAAACAGTCCGTTCAAGGGCGACCTGATGTGGGGCGTTGCGTCACGGGTCTTTGCTTCTTCAGCCTGTACTCGAGCTTGGCGCGTGTCAGGCCGAGTTGGCGGGCGGCCGCGGATATGTTGCCTCCAGCCGCTTCGAGCGCCGATCGATAGAGCGCGGCTTCGGCACGCTTGAGAGCCTCGGGAGTGGTTACCATCCGACGTTCGCCCATGATGTCGGTGGGGACCGCCTGCGCCGTCCCGATGCGCCCTTCGCCGGTCAGCTTCAATGGCAGAGACGGGACCTTCTCGAAGCCGGTAAACAGGTGCTGCATGTCGACCATCGAACCGTTGTCGGCGTAGATGACGCCACGCTCGACGAGGTTCTGGAGCTCGCGGATATTGCCGGGGTAATCATAGGCGAGAAGGGCGTCCATCGCCCGGCGGGTGAAACCGGTGACATTGCGGCGGTGGCGGTCGCGGAAGAGTGTCAGGAAATGGGCGGCGAGCAGCGGAATATCGTCGCGCCGGTCTCGAAGCGGCGGAATGACGATCGGGAAGACGCAGAGACGGAAATAGAGGTCCTGGCGGAAGCGGCCGGCGCGGATCTCGTCGGCGAGGTTGACGTTGGAGGCGGCGACGACGCGCACATCGACGGGAATGGTCTTCGTGCCACCAACACGTTCGATCTTCCGTTCCTGGATGGCGCGTAGCACCTTGCCCTGGGCCGAGTAGGTAAGGGATGCGATTTCGTCGAGGAAAAGGGTGCCGCGATGCGCGCGCTCGAAATAGCCGGCGCGCGACTGCACCGCACCGGTGAAAGCGCCCTTCTCGACTCCGAACAGTTCGGATTCGACGAGGTTCTCTGGAATGGCTGCACAGTTGATCGGCACGAACGGCCCGTCATGTCGCCGCCCGAGTTTGTGGAGTTCGCTGGAGAAGAGTTCCTTGCCGACGCCCGACTCTCCGATGAAAAGGACCGTCGCATCGGTGTCGGCGACCTTTTCCAGCATCAGCCGAGTTCGCAGGAAGCTTGCGGAAACGCCCACGACTTTGCCCTCGGTGACACCAGGTGGGTCGGGCGCGGTTGCCGGCGCGGCTCGATCAACGGCCACATGGCGCCGGGTTTTCCAGTCCAGACCAAGATAGTGCCGCTCCGGAGCGTCCTTGCCCCAGGCATCGACATTCTGCCCGACGACGAGGCAGCGAGGCGCGCCCATAGCAGCGCATTCGATCTCGCGGAAGACGATCGGCCTGCCGAACAGCGTACTGGTGTAGCCGGATGGATAGCCCGTCTGCATCCAGCAAGCGGGTTCACTTGAAATACCGTAGCTCGAAATATGTTCCGCGGCCTCCGAAGAGTCGTCCCAGTAGAACTCGCCGAAATAGGTACCCTTGCGAAGGTCGAACTGAAACTGCTTCGTCGTCACTTTGGCGAAGCCCTCGAGCGTGTGGACGCGGGGGCCGGCTGCAAGCGCGTGGGTCAGATCTTCCTGCGGAAAGCGCTTCTGAATCAGTTCGGCATCGCGCACACCTTGCATATAGCCGACACGCATGAAGATGCCTTTGGCAGTCTCGATGCCGAAGGCGTCGATGATCTCCTGCCGCAGGCGCCCCAGCACCAGCGACTGGATCAGTACCATGCGCTGGTCGTTGAGCCATATTCGACCGTCGCCGAGCGCGAACTGGAGTGCCTCCGCAAGGTCGGTGAGGGTGGGCGCCGCGCCCGTGTCGAGTTCGTTGAAAGCGCCGCGCGTAAGAACCCCGCCCGTTTTGCGGGACGCCTCGACCAGGGAGATCAAACGCTCGGAATGTTGCGAGTCTGTCATGTTCTTCTTGATTATTTGATGAACGCAGGAACGATATTTCATAATTTTCGTAATCTCAAGCGCGGTGGCCGAGGCGGCTTTCTCTTCTGAACGAAGCTGAGAAACAAGCGTTTCCAAGCGCTTGCAGCGCTTTCTCGGAGAGATGGGTCTTCCCCTGAAGTTCTGGCACGACCTTTGCAGCATTAGTTTCGACCGCTCGAGGAAAGCGGCCGGAGGACATCGGCAGAAAACCAAACGTCGGCAACGAAGGCTGGGCGGGCCCCGCGGCGAAGCCGTGCCCGCGCACCCTGACAGGCCGACACTTTGAGGAGAACAGTATGAACATTCAGAAAGGGAATTTCCTGGACAGCGAGCGCTGGGAAGGGCGCGCCTTCTTTGCCGATTGGCAAAGGACGGCGGCGGGCGTCATCGAGGTGACCGATCCGGCGACGGGAGCGGTAATCGCTTCGGTCGGTGTTGGGGGGGGCGCCGACATTCGCCGTGCCGCCGCCGAGGCGCGCGTCGCGCAGAAAGCCTGGGCCAGGATGCTGCCGACCGAAAGGGCGCGCATTCTTTCCAAGGCCGCCGACCTGCTCGAACAGAACGGCGCGGAGCTGATACCGTGGATCATGCGGGAGTCCGGATCGATCTATCCCAAGGCCGGCATCGAGATCGAGCATGGCGCGCTCTTCATGCGACATGCGGCTTCGCTCGCCACGGCACCCATGGGCATGTTGATCCCGGCGATGGACAATCGGACGAACTATGCCAGGCGCGTGCCGCATGGCGTCGTGGGTGTGATCTCTCCCTTCAATTTTCCGCTCGTGCTGTCCGTCCGCTCGATCGCCGCGGCGTTGGCATTCGGCAATGCCGTGGTCCATAAGCCGGACCCGCGCACGCCGATCTCGGGTGGCATCATCATTGCCCGGATCTTCGAGGAAGCCGGTCTGCCCAAGGGCGTTCTGCAAATCGTTCCGGGCGGAGCGGATGCGGGCGAGGCCATGTGTACCGACCCCAATATCGCAATGATCTCCTTCACGGGGTCGGCGCGAGGCGGCTCGAAGGTTGCCGAGATCGCCGGCAAGCATTTCAAAAAGGTCCAGCTCGAGCTCGGTGGCAAGAATTCGCTCGTCGTGCTCGACGACGCCGACCTCGACGTCGCCGCATCGAATTCGGCCTGGGGCGCTTTCCTGCATCAGGGCCAGATCTGCATGGCGACCGGGTTGATCCTGGTCGACGAGAAGATTGCCGATGCGCTGACAACCAAGCTGGTAGCGAAGGCCTCCCACCTCACGGCGGGCGATCCGTCGCTCAACGAGGTGGCGCTCGGACCGATCATCTCGGATGGTCAGGTCGAGATTATCGATGAAATCGTCAACGACGCCGTGGCCAAGGGGGCGAAGCTCCTTGTCGGCGGTACGCACGACGGCCGCTTCTACGCGGCGACCGTGCTCTCGGGGGTCAAACCCGGAATGCGCGCTTTCGAGGAAGAGATCTTCGGCCCGGTGGCCTGCATTGCCACCTTCAGCTCCGAACAGGAGGCGATCGCCTTGACCAACAACAGCGACTACGGTCTTGCCGCCGGCGTGATCTCAGCCGACATCGGCCGCGCCCTTCGGATTGCCGAGGAGCTCGACGTCGGTATGGTCCATGTCAACGATCAGACGGTCAATGGCGGTCCCTTCGCGCCATTCGGGGGGCCGCGCAAGTCCGGCAACGGCACCCGTATCGGTGGACCGGCGGACATCGAGGAGTTCACGACCTGGAAGTGGATTTCCGTCAAGGACGCGGCAACGCCCCATCCCTTCTGATCAATCCCAGATCGGGATGCGCGCAGTACAGCGCTCGCGTCCGCCACGCCTATCGTGTCAATCCGGAGACAGCCATGCAGATCAAAGCTGCCATTGCCCGCGCAAAAGGCGCCGAACTCAGCCTCGAGACGATCGACATCGAGGAGCCTAGGGAAAACGAAATCCTCGTTAAAGTCGTCGCGACCGGTATTTGCCATACGGACATTGTCGTGCGCGACGGCATGCTTCCGACGCCGCTGCCCGTGGTGCTCGGCCATGAAGGTGCGGGCGTGGTCGAGAAGGTTGGCCGCGCTGTCTCGAAGGTGAAGCCCGGTGACAAAGTGGTCATGACCTTTAATTCCTGTGGGCGTTGCCCGAGCTGCCAGGACCACCACCTCAGCTACTGCCACGAGTTCTTCCCGCGCAACTTCTTTGCCACGCGAACGGACGGCACGAGCGCACTTTCCGCGGGCGGCGAGCCTATTCACAGCAATTTTTTCGGCCAGTCATCCTTTGCTACCCATGCAATCTGCCACGAAGTGAATGTCGTGAAGGTGCCGGAAACAGCGCCTCTCGAACTGCTCGGGCCACTCGCCTGCGGCGTCCAGACCGGCGCCGGCGCCGTGATGAACGCGCTCAAGGTCTCGGCCGGTAAGTCCTTCGCGGTGTTCGGTTCGGGCTCCGTCGGTCTTTCCGCCCTGATGGCCGCAAAGGTTGTGGGTTCCACGATTGTCATCGCCGTGGACAGGAACGAGGAGCGGCTGGAAATGGCGCGCGAGCTGGGCGCCACCCACACGATCAATCCGGCCAAGGTCGACCCGACGGCTGAGATCATCGGGATCACCGGCTATGGGCTAAACTTCGCGCTTGACACAACGGGTATATCGAGCGTCATTCGAAGTGCGGTGATGGCGCTGGCGCCGATGGGCGCCTGCGGAATTCTTGGCGCCTCGGCCATGGGCAGTGAAATCAATCTCGACGAAGTGCATTTTATGAGCGGCGGCCGTAGGCTGATGGGCATCGTCGAGGGCGAATCCAACCCGGATACGTTCATTCCCATGCTGGCCGAGCTCCACGCGCAGGGCCGCTTCCCCTTCGACAGACTCGTGAAGTTCTACTCCTTCGACGAGATCAACCGGGCAATCGCGGATTCCGAGAGCGGCCGGACCATCAAACCGATCGTGCGCATGCAGTAGCCACGGCGGAGGGCTGCGACCGGTGCATTCGCTGAGGGATTGTGTCGAAAGCCGCCATGCTGTCCGGGCCCGGGCCGTGAACAAGGGCAAACCGGCGACCTGCTGCATGTCTCCTTAGATCGATCTCGATTTGAGGACATGCAGCGTTTCAAAGTGCTAAAGCGGCCTTTGCGCGTCTGATAAGGCGCGCGACGCGATTTCGCTCAGGTCTCGTAGGTGCTGCGGCCATCACAGACGGTCATCATCGGGAGCAACGTCGCGAGCTGGATGAAAGGCACTGCTTCGATGTCGCCGCTCAGCACGACCACATCGGCGAGATAGCCTGGCTTCAGCATGCCCTTTCGGTCTTCCATGAATTCGACCCAGGCGCTGCTCCGGGTGTAGGCGGCGAGCGTTTCCAAGAGAGAAGGGCGTTGGTCGGGCAGATCCGGCTTCAACATAGCACATTAGATGCAGTATATCGGGTCGAGCGGCGAGACAGGCCAGTCTCTCGCGAAGACGACAAGTGTCCGCCAGTCAAGGCGTACGGTCAGCGGTCTTCGCCGATGCGGCTCAAATACGGCTCGAGGGGCAGGCCGGCGGAGCCGGGGGGATGGGTCGGTTGCATCGACGCCACGACGCCGAGTTCCTGGGACCGCCGAAAATCGGTCGGAAGTGCTGCCTGGATATGTTCCACCCGGTGGCGGCTGTCGCGCCGGCTGGTGGTTTGCGAGGCGGCCTGATAGCCATTCATGTCCACCGCACCGTCGCCAGTGGCGTGGACAGCGACTTGCAGATCCGCGATCCCATCGGCAAACATCGCCTCCCTGCGCTCCGCTATCACGACGGCGACGAGCGCCCCTTCGGGGCACTCGGCCAAGCGTCCCTCGGGGCTATGGAAGGAGGCTTGCGGGCAGGTGCCATCAATGCCGGTAGTTCGCTCTCGGCCTGTAGTGGCTGTCGTCGGCCTTTTCAAACAGGGCATTTACCTGAGCGTGCCGGACCGGCTGACCGCTCTCGTCGGAGACGAGGTTCTGCTCCGAGACATAGGCGACATATTCGCTGTCGTCGTTCTCGGCGAACAGGTGATAAAAAGGCTGATCCTTGGTTGGCCGGATCTCCTGCGGAATTGCGTTCCACCAATCCTCGGTGTTTGCATATTCCGGATCGACGTCGAAGATGACGCCCCGAAACGGGAAGAACCGGTGCCGGACCACCTGCCCGATCTCGAATTTCGCGTTTCTCTGTTTCATGACGCAACACATCCTTTCAGACCATATCTGGGTTGTCGCATGTGGAACATCAATAGCGACGCGAAACCGGTTGAGAAGCGTTCGCATCGTCGCATTTGAGAAAAGGCGGGTCTCGCCGGAGACCCGCCTTTTCCTGTCAGGTTCTGCCCCCGTTATTGCGCGCGGACTCGGTGCGCATCAGACGGAGTAGTACATGTCGAACTCGACCGGATGCGGGGTCATTTCGAAGCGCATGACTTCCTGCATCTTGAGCTCGATGAACGAGTCGATCTGATCGTCGTCGAAGACGCCGCCGGCGGTCAGGAACTTGCGGTCCTTGTCGAGGCTTTCCAGAGCTTCGCGCAGGCTGCCGCAGACGGTCGGAATCTTCTTCAGTTCCTTCGGTGGCAGATCGTAAAGATCCTTGTCCATCGCCTTGCCCGGATGAATCTTGTTCTTGATGCCGTCGAGGCCGGCCATCAGCATGGCGGCGAAGGCGAGATACGGATTCGCGCTCGGGTCGGGGAAGCGGACTTCGACGCGCTTTGCCTTCGGGTTGCTGCCGAACGGTATGCGGCAGGAAGCCGAGCGGTTGCGGGCGGAATAGGCAAGCAGGACCGGTGCTTCATAGCCCGGGACGAGGCGCTTGTAGGAGTTCGTCGACGGGTTGGTGAAAGCATTGATCGCCTTGGCATGCTTGATGATGCCGCCGATGAAATAGAGGCAGGTTTCCGAAAGGCCGGCATACTCGTCACCGGCGAAAGTCGGCTTGCCGTCCTTCCAGATCGACAGGTGCACGTGCATGCCCGAACCATTGTCGCCGAAAACCGGCTTCGGCATGAAGGTCGCGGTCTTGCCGTAAGCATTGGCGACCTGATGCACGACATATTTGTAGATCTGCATCTTGTCGGCGTTGCGGACGAGTGCGTCGAACTTGACGCCGAGTTCATGCTGGGCGGCGGCAACTTCGTGGTGGTGCTTTTCCACCGTCACGCCCATTTCAGCGAGAACGGTGAGCATTTCGGAGCGCATGTCCTGGCAGCTGTCGACCGGCGGAACAGGGAAGTAACCGCCCTTGATGCGCGGGCGATGGCCGAGATTGCCCGTTTCGTAGTCGGTGTCGTCATTGGAGGGCAGTTCGGTGCAGTCGAGCTTGAAGCCGGTATTGTAGGGATCGGCCTTGTACCGGACGTCGTCAAAGACGAAGAACTCGGCTTCCGGCCCGACGAAAACCGTGTCGCCGACGCCGGAGGCCTTGAGATAGGCTTCGGCCTTTTTCGCGGTGCCGCGCGGGTCGCGATTATAGGCTTCGCCGGAGACCGGATCGAGAATATCGCAGACGATGACCATGGTGGACTGCGCGAAGAACGGGTCCATATGCGCCGTCTCGGGGTCGGGCATCAGCACCATGTCGGACTCGTTGATGGCCTTCCAGCCGGCAATCGAGGAGCCGTCGAACATGACGCCATCGGCGAACATGTCCTCGTCCACGACAGCAACGTCCATCGTCACATGCTGAAGTTTGCCCTTCGGGTCGGTAAAGCGCAGGTCGACGAATTTGACGTCGTTTTCCTGGATCTGTTTCAGAACTTCACTCGCAGTCGTCATTTTTTGTAATTCCCTGTGTGAGATAACCAAGGTTTGGCAATTCGGGGCCGGACGGCCCCAAGGATCGAACGAGGGTATGGGGCCGCGAATGTCGACAGACCCTTGTAGAATAGGTGATCAGATGGCGTCGAGACCGGTTTCGCCCGTACGAATGCGAATGACCTCTTCGACGTTGGACACGAAGATCTTCCCATCGCCGATGCGTCCGGTTTGCGCCGCGTTGCGGATCGCTTCGATCACCGCCTCCGCGTTCTCGTCCGCCAGCACCACCTCGACCTTTACCTTCGGCAGGAAGTCGACGACGTATTCGGCGCCGCGGTAGAGTTCCGTGTGTCCCTTCTGCCGTCCGAAGCCCTTTGCCTCCGTGACGGTGATACCCTGCAGGCCGACTTCCTGAAGGGCTTCCTTCACTTCGTCGAGCTTGAAGGGTTTTATGATCGCTTCGATCTTTTTCATGAGAAAATTTCTCTCCGCTTCTCCCTTTAAAGCCGGGTCATGCCCGCTCGCCCTCCAATATGCATGTAGCGTGCCAATTTTATAGGGAAATGATGCGCCAATCGCGGATTTCCCCGGGGCAAAGAAGCGGTTGCATTCCGGCGGTTCGCTTTCCCGGCGCTGGGTTCTGCCTAATTTTTATTAGACTTGATCGTCTGATGCGCTCTCATGGCTCGGTGCCACCGCCAATTTCGACGCAGTGCATGTTGTTTGAGCAATAATTGTGTGCAAATGCACAATGAATAGGCACAATGGCAGTTGATCCGTTGCTCTTGTCTTGTGCTTCCACTCGCGCTTAGATCGAGCCATGGGCGAGGCACTTCGGGATCTATTGGTAACGCCGGCCGAGATGGCGGCAATCGACGAGGACGCGGTCCACTCGGGCATCGAGAGCTTCTCGCTGATGTGCTCGGCGGGAATGGCCGTGTCGGCGGCGGCCCTGCGTCTCTTTCCCTCCGCCTCCCGTTTTGTGGTTCTTTGCGGGCCCGGCAACAATGGCGGCGACGGTTATGTGGCGGCAGCGGCACTCGCCGAGAGTGGCGCCAGCCTCGCCGTTTTCGCGCTTGGCGACGTCGGCAAACTGAAGGGCGATGCGGCGCGGGCACGCGCAGCCTATGCCGGCGAGATTCAGGCGATCGGGACCTATGAGCCACAGGCCGGAGACGTGGTGATCGATGCCTTGTTCGGCGCGGGACTTGCCCGCGATCTGCCGGATGAAGTTCAGGAGGCGATCAGGCGGGTCGAGGACAGCCGCCGACCGGTGATCGCCGTCGATCTCCCCTCTGGGATCGACGGACGGAGCGGCGAGATACGCGGTGCGAGTTTCACTGCCGCGCATACTGTGACCTTCATGGCCGCGAAACCCGGCCATCTGCTCCTGCCGGGGCGCACGCGCTGCGGCACGCTCGAGGTCTTCGATATCGGCATCCCCGACCGGGTGGTGCGCGCGCGTACCGGCGACCTCCGCATCAATACGCCGGCGGTCTGGCAGCAGCATGCGTCCGGTCTGGACCCGGCAACCCATAAATATAAGCGCGGCCATCTCGCCGTCTTTTCAGGGCCGCAGATCTCCACCGGCGCCGCGCGCCTGTCGGCGATGGCCGGCCTCAACGCCGGTGCAGGGCTGGTGACGCTCGTTTCGCCGCCGGACGCGATCGCGGCCAACGCCGCGCACCTAACCGCCGTCATGCTCAAGGAAATGGGCAAGACCGGCGACCTTGCGGCATGGCTGAAGGACAGGCGCTTGGGCGCATTCGTGTTGGGCCCCGGCTTCGGCGTCGGCAAGAAGGCGAGGGCGTTTGCACTGATGCTCTGCGGACGGGCGCTGGTCCTCGATGCCGACGCTGTGACGTCCTTCAAGGAGAGGAGGACGGACCTTTTTAACACTATCGCGATGGAGGGCGGGCAGGTGGTGATGACGCCGCACGAGGGCGAGTTTGCGCGTCTTTTTCCGGAGATCGCCGCCGACACCGCACTCTCCAAGATCGAGAAGGCGCAGGCCGCGGCGAAGCTCAGTCATGCGGTGATCCTGTACAAGGGACCGGACACCGTCGTCGCGGCGCCATCCGGACGCACCGTCGTCAACGCGAATGCGCCACCCTGGCTTGCGACGGCCGGATCCGGCGACGTGCTTACCGGCATCATCGGTGCGCACCTCGCACAAGGCATGCCGGCATTCGAAGCGGCCGCGGCCGCCGTCTGGCGCCATGGCGAGGCGGGCATGCGGGCCGGGCAGGGTGCCACGGCCGAGACGCTTGTCGCGAACATTCCGCCGTTCGACTACAGCGCCACGCGTCCAATGGGACGCGTGGCGCTGTAAGCGGGCGACGCAGCGTTAACCCTGCGAGTTCAGCCGCGCGTGCCCTTGGCGATCGGCTCCTGATAGGTAAAGCCCATGTCCCAGGGGAAATAGATCCATGTGTCCTGGCTCACCTCGGTGACGAAGGTATCGACCAAGGGGCGTCCCTTTGGCTTGGCGTAGACGGCGGCGAAATGCGCCTTTGGCAGCATGGCCCGGACTTCCGCCGCCGTCTTTCCGGTATCGGTCAGGTCGTCGACGATAAGCACGCCTTCGCCGCCATCGCGTGCGATTTCCGCCGTAATGCCTTTGAGCACCTTCATCTGCCCCTGGCTGTCGTAATCGTGATAGGAGGCGATGCAGACGGTTTCGATCATGCGGATGTTGAGCTCGCGGGAGATAATCGCCGCCGGAACGAGGCCGCCGCGGGTGATGCAGACCATAGCGCGCCAGTCCTGCCCGTTATCGGCAAGCCGCCAGGCGAGCGCGCGCGCGTCGCGGTGGAACTGGTCCCAGGATACGGGAAAGGCCTTTTCGGGTAGGGACATGTGGCGGACTCCGAAATCGTGGAAGCAGGAACTCGTGAAACGCGATAGCCCAGGGTCGGGAGCATCGGCGCTACAGTGATTTGAGCATCCAATACTGGCAATGCAGGCAGCAGTGCAAGACCCCGCATAAGGCCCGAATGCAGGTGATCCATGGCCATAGCATCGGCCGGACGTACCGGTCCCGGAAGGCTCGATCCGCAGATCAAGGAGCTCCAGCGATTTTTGCGCGTTCGCAAGATGCGCGGCGCTTGAGCGGATTCCGGATAAGGTTGGGAAAACCCGTATGATATCTGCTCAGGGCGCGCGGGTCCGCGAGATGGCATCGATCATGGCTGCCACGTCGGCTTCCGCGGCATCGAGAAACGAAGGGTCGCGTGCTCGAATGACGATCTCGGTAGAAAAGCTCCTGCCGTCGAATTTCGGATAGGAACCGATGCTCGTCTGCGGGTGCTTCTTTTGAACCTCGGTCAGGGGAACGCCGATATCTCCTTCGCCGAAGGGCGAGCGGACCGTGCGCGACAGGATGGGAGTGCCGGCATGCAGGGTGGGCAGTAGGGTATCGAGCATCGCCTGGAACACCTGCGGAACACCGGCCATGACATAGACATTGCCGATCCGGAATCCCGGCGCCGTGGAGACGGGATTGACGATGTGCTCGGCCCCGACGGGCATGCGCGCCATCCGCTTGCGGGAGTCGGTGAACTCCATGCCGCGCCGCTTGTACATTGCGCCGAGCAACTCCATCGCCCTGGGCTCGTGGATGCATTCGACGCCGAACGCCTTTGCGATGGCATCGGCCGTTATGTCGTCGTGGGTCGGACCTATGCCGCCCGAGGTGAAGACATGGTCGTAACGGCCGCGTAGCGCATTGACGGACTCGACGATCGCGGCCTCGTCGTCGGCGACGATCCGGACTTCGCGGAGATCGATGCCGACCAGGGTCAGCATATCGGCGAGATGGCCGATATTCTTGTCCTTGGTCCGGCCGGAGAGAAGTTCGTCGCCGATGGCGAGCATGGCGGCGGTGACGATCGTGGCACTGATCATGGATACTCCGGCATGGTGGGATCGCTCGACGCGGCCTTTCCAGCGTAGCGAATACTGAAGGGTCCGGCGACTGTCCCGTTCTGACAACAGCGTTGCATTCTCATAGTTCCTGCCGGCCCTGACAATCAAGCGCTTTGCCGCAAGGCGAAGATCGACGGACACCGGGACCGTGTATTGTCGATTTGGATTGAACACCTGCTTGCGCGAGACCTGCCTCACGTCCTCGAACTTATGGATAAGCGTCTGCATCGAACGGCTGAGGGCGCGTTCAAAAATGGCACGACAATAGCTAATTTATGCTAAGATCGCGCCTGGCAATACCACAGCCGAGGAGGAGCATGCGGGGCGTGTGCACATGCTAGCGCATCGGCCCGAAAATCGGACCTGATTTTCGGGAGTTGCAGCGCCCTTTGTGCGGGCCGGGATTACCACGGGAGTGAAGAATGGCTCGGATCGTTTATTCCATCGTTCCACACGACGGAGGCTGGGCGTACAAGGCGGGTGATGCGTATTCGGAACCCTTTCCCAGTCGCGAGATGGCGGTAACAGCTGCCAGGATCGCGGCTGCCGAGCAGCAGGTCGGCGGGGAGGACGAGGAAATTAGCTTCCAGGACGAGGCGGGGAACTGGCACTTCGAGCATGCGGATGGGGGGGATCGCCCTGAGGCGACCGTCGAGGACGGCTGAAGGTTGATGCACTGAAAGGGCTTGCGGACAGGCTCGCCCGGACATCTGCCGCCGATCTGCCTGGCGGCGACGCGACGGAGGTTTCCATGCATTACAATGTTCAGATCTTCACCTGGACCCCTCGGCAGGGTGTGCATCAGGTGGGATCACTCATCGGGATCGATGCGCCGAATGCCAAGGCAGCAGCAGTTTCGCTGCTCGGGTTACGGCTGGAAGACAAGGGCGATTCATCGAAACTCGCGGTCCGAGTGTGGCGGGGCGAGGACGCCGAAAAAGCCGATTGCGACTGCTTCTTCTATCACGGAGAATGATCATAAATGGGGCCGAAATGCATCGCTGAAGCGCTCGCCGGGCCCTTGGATACATGGGCAGGCTGGATCGCAACCCGCGGGCGTTCAGCGCGGCTTGCGGATGATCATCCGGAACCAGCCTGTGCGCGGGGCGAAGCTGTCTCTTGCGCGCAACTCCGCCTGACGCGCCTCGATGGCATTGGCGAAAGCGTCCTTTCTTGCATCGATGGCGCGACGCATGTCGGCAAAATCGTCGCGATCCACTTGGACTTTGTCGGTCACGCAGGACTCCTTTGCTCGCGAGCGCGGCTGACAAATGAGCGGCCGGCGAGGAGAAGAAGCTCCTCGTCGCGCGTGCCCGCCTGATAGCTGTCGATCAGCATTCTTCCGTAATGTTGCGCCGGTGCGCTGGCGCGCGACCACCGGTTCTCGCGGCATAGCCGATCGAATACCCGCTGAATTGCAGCCAGGTCGTCTGGAAATAGGGGAACGTTGCTGGACGCATGCATTGGATGCACGGACTTACCCTCAGCCACCGGTGCAGGACGATTTCGATGCACCGTCACCATGCCAGAAACACGCACTGATTGAGACCCTGCCGAATCAGGGGTTTGCGCGGATTTATTGCGCAGGATCAAGATGCAGCGGGGAGCACTTCCCGTCGGCGAGGTACTAGGCGCCCAACTGCCCGCCATCATGGTGCTGCGCAGCGATGACATCCGCTCTGTAAAGAAGCTAGGCAATAGACGCCCCGATAAACCCGGGTATACGGCGTTTCGTCGCAGGCTACGGCCGCCTTTGTTGTCGTTTTCGGAGTGCCTTTCTGGCGATCGGTGGCGCTGAACGTCCTTTTCTTCTTCACTCTTCTTGTTGGAACCTATTCACCGCAAGTGGGTTAAATCAGCGGCGTCAATTGAAGGAGAACGTCAATGGCTGATAGAGATCCAACCGTAATCAATACGGGCGGAAGTGGCGGCGGCGGTTGGGCCGTTGCCGCCATAGTGGTGGTTCTGGTGCTGGTCGGAGCCTTTTTCCTGTTCGGCGGCGGTGATCTGTTCTACGGCGGCGGCGGTGGTGGCGACACCGACGTCAATGTGAATGCGCCCAACGTCGAAGTGCCCGCCGGCGGTGGTGAGGCCGCACCGGCACCTTCGGGCGGCGAGGCGGCTCCGGCACCCTCGGGCGGCGAGGGCACGCAACCGGCTCCGGCGCAATAGACGCCGAAAGACCGCGATAGCCACGCCTCCTGGAGCCATGAATTGCGCGTTGCGCCTGGCGCGGCGCGACGGAGAGGCGTGGTTGTGTTCCCGCTTCTGGGAAGCGGCTCTGCCGATCCTGGATCGGCCGCAAACATTTCCTTGACTGAATCGCCCAAGTGCTTGATCTAGGCCGCAGGCGGACGTGGCGAAACTGGTAGACGCAAGGGACTTAAAATCCCTCGGCCTTAGGCTGTACGGGTTCGACCCCCGTCGTCCGCACCAGCACCGTTCCCTTCTGCACTCCCCGTACTCGCTACTGCGCAGCAATCTGGAATTTTTGGTCGACGGTCGCGGTTTCGCCGCTGTTGATATCGTTGAAGCGGTAGCGCAGTACATAGTCGCCGGCAGGCGCGCTGCTGATGTCGACGGTCAGCGTGGCGTAGATTTCCTGGTTTCGCATATAGCCGGTGAAGGTGAAGTCGCCGAACGCCTTGCGGCTGGCGAGTACGTCGCCGTCCGGGTTCAGTATGTCGAGATCGACCGTGAAGCGTGTCTCGACCTTCTCGTCGCCGGACTTCTTCCAGGTGAGCCCCAGGGGCTCGACATAGGAGACGAGTTTTTCGCCCGTCTTGAATGTCGCATCCTGTTTCGGCTCGTACATCGCGTAGCCGGCCGGCGCGGCGGTTACGAACACGGCCTTGCCGATCGCGAAGGGAAGGGTCTGGGAGAAATCACCGACCGCCTGCCGTAGCGTCTCCCACGCTGCCGCCGTGTCGCCGGTGTTCGCCTGGTTCTCCGCCCGCGCTGCCGCGTCGGAAAGCGGTCCCGCTTCGGCGCTAGCGCCGATCGAGGCTGCGGTCGCCAGCGCCGCAAGAAAGGGCAGGTGTCTTCGCATCGCGTTTCCCCAGACCCGCTTGGAAAAAAAGCTTCGGCATTTGCAGCCGTAAGTCAAGATAAGCCAATGGGGCTAGAGAAGCTCGGCGGTCCGCCATCCTTCCAAAATCAATGGTCTCGAACACAACAATGTGCGATAGCGACGGCAATCGGCAATCGAACGGGTAATGCGAAATGAGACAGGATGTCGAATCGGCGACGGCGGCCATGCGCGAAATCTTCCCGGCGACGCCGTTGCAACTCAACGATCACCTGAGCGCCCGCTTCGGCGCGTCGGTGTTTCTCAAGCGTGAGGATCTGTCGCCGGTTCGCTCCTACAAGATCCGCGGCGCCTTCAACTTCTTTCGAAAGGCGCTTGCGGGCGGTGCTGCCGGCAAGACTTTCGTCTGCGCTTCGGCGGGAAATCACGCGCAGGGCTTCGCATTCGTCTGCCGGCACTTCGGCGTGCCCGGCGTCGTATTCATGCCGGTGACGACGCCGCAGCAGAAGATCGACAAGACCCGCATGTTCGGCGGCGAATTCATAACCATCCGGCTCTTCGGCGATATATTCGACCAGTGCTATCAGGCGGCGCGCGACCACGTCGCGGCGATCGACGGCATCATGGTGCCGCCCTTCGACCATCGCGACATCATCGAAGGGCAGGCGACGGTCGCCGCGGAGATCGACGATCAGCTCCCCGCCGGCACTGTCCCGGATCTCGTCGTGCTGCCCGTCGGCGGCGGCGGGCTAGCCGCGGGCGTCACCGGCTATTTCGGCGGCAGCCTTTCGGCCGATCGCTTCGTCTTTTGCGAGCCGGCGGGCGCGCCGAGCCTTAGGCGCAGCCTGGAGGCCGGCAGCGTGATCACGCTCGACCAGGTGGACAATTTCGTCGATGGTGCGGCCGTCGCGCGGATCGGCGACCTCAACTTTGCCGCGCTCGGCGGGTTCCGGCCAGACCAGGTAATGCTGCTGCCCGAAAACGCCATCTGCCTGACGATCACCGAGATGCTGAACGTCGAAGGCGTCGTCCTCGAACCGGCGGGGGCGCTCGCCATCACCGCATTGGAGGCGCTCGGTCGCGAGCGGCTCGAAGGCAAGACCGTCGTCGCAGTCGTCTCCGGGGGCAATTTCGATTTCGAACGCCTGCCGGACGTGAAGGAGCGGGCGATGCGGCATGCCGGGCTCAAGAAATATTTCATCCTGCGCATGGCCCAGCGGCCGGGCGCGCTGCGCGACTTCCTCAATCTGCTTGGCGAGGAGGACGATATTGCCCGCTTCGAATATCTGAAGAAATCGGCGCGCAATTTCGGCTCCGTACTGATCGGCATCGAGACGAAACACGCCGAGAACTTCCCGATCCTGAAGCAGCGCTTCGACGCGGCAGGGCTGCGCTACCAGGACATTACCGAAAATGAGGTTCTCTCCAATCTGATCATTTGATCGCAGTGCCACGGAGCCGCGTCATGTTTGCTTTGACAGCGCCGGTCGTCGCGGCTAACCATAGGGCATGGCATCGTTTTTTTCGAAACTTTTCGGTCTTTCGCGCGGCTCCGAACTTGAGGCCGAACCGGCCGCAGGCAAGACGGAGAACTATGCGGATTGCCTGATCCGCGCGACACCGATTCGCGAGGGAGCGCAATTCCGGCTCGCCGGCAGCATCGAAAAGACGATGCCCGACGGCGCGACGAAAACGCGCAATTTCATCCGCGCGGACCTCTTCTCGTCCGAGCAGGACGCCATCGATTCGGCTATCCGGAAGGGCCGGCAGATCGTGGACGAGCAGCGCGCGGCGCTTTTCGCCGACGACGCCCAGACCCGCTCGGTCTGACGGGATCCGCGCGGCGGATCCAATCACACCAATTGCCAAAGAGACGGTCAGAACGCGTGGCGCCGATTTCGATCGGCGCCACGCTCCATGACGCTTAAAGCCGGATGCGGAAACGGGCGAAGCCTTCCGGTCCATCGCCGGCGTCTTCAACCGTAATGGCCTTCAAGTCGGACAGGAACTGCCGTGCCCTGGGGCCGCTGTCGAAGACGACGCTGGTGTTCACCATAGGGGCAAATGCCCAATTGCCGTCGGCCGACGGATTGATCGTTCCCTGCTCGATGATGTAGCGCACGATGACATCACGATTGGTATCGGGCGCGACGAAGACGACCTTGTCGGCCGCGATTTCCGGAAAATTGCCGCCGCCGCCGGCGCGATAGTTGTTGGTCGCCACCACAAATTTTTGTGCGGGATCGATCGGCTTGCCGTCGAATTTGAGGTCGCGAATGCGGCCGGATTCCGGGTTCACGAGATTGCCGTCCTTGTCGAACTTCGCCGGCTGCGACAAGTCGATTTCGTAGGTGACGCCGTCGATCACGTCGAAATTATAGGACGGGAAATCGCCATTGATCAGGCTTGCATCCGTCGATCCGGGCGCGATCCGGTTGAAGATGCCGGCGGACATTTCCAGCCAGTTGCGGACCTGCTCGCCGGTGACGACGACGGCCTGAACCGTGTTCGGGTAGAGATACAGGTCGGCGACGTTCTTGATGGCGATGTCGCCGGCCGGTACGTCCGTATAATACTCGGCGCCGCCGCGTCCGCCGGCCTTGAACGGTGCCGCCGCCGAAAGAACGGGCAGGTCCCGGTAGTCGGTGTCCTTCAGCATCTCGCGGATATACCAGGTCTGGGCCTGGCTGACGATCTGCACGGAAGGATCGTCGGCGACGAGAGCGAAGTAGGAATAGAGCGGTGCCGAAGTCTTGCCGACGGGCGTGCGGACATAGGCGAGCGTCGCCTCATGGTCCTTCTCGGCAGCAGCCAGCACCTCCGGCTTGTCGCCGACCTCCGCGATCACCTTCTTCTCTTCACGCCTGAAGATCGGCCGGGCCTCGCTCATCGAACTCACAACCCGCCATTGGCCGCCGTCGCGCTCGAGGAGAAGGTCGATAAGGCCGAGATGCGAGCCCCAGAAGCCGCCCATCACGCCCGGCTTTCCGGAAATCAGCCCCTTGGCATTGTCCACCCCGGCAATGCCGTCGAACTTCGGTCCCGGGAAATCGAGATGGCTGTGGCCCGTGACGATGGCATCGATGCCGTCGATCGCCGCCAGGGGGATCGACGCATTCTCCAGGTTTTCGGCATAGGCTTGCTGTCCGATGCCGGAGTGAGAAAGCGCGATCACGATGTCGGCGCCTTCCTCCCGCATCTGCGGCACCCAGGCTTCCGCCGCTTTGACGATGTCACGGGCATTCGCCTTGCCCTCCAGGTTCTTGGCATCCCAGGTCATGATCTGCGGTGGCACAAAACCGATCAGGCCGATGCGGATCGGGTGTTCCTGGCCGGTGCCGTCCCTGACCTTGCGATCGAGAATGACATAAGGCTTGAGGAAGAGCGCATCCTCGCGCGGGTTCGCGGCAAGCGTGCCCTTCGTCAGGTTGGCGCAGACGAGCGGGAAGTTCGCGCCGTTCGCTACGTTGAACAGGAAGTCGAGCCCGTAGTTGAATTCGTGATTGCCGAGCGTGCCGCAATCGTAGCCGAGCACATTCATGGCGGCGATGATCGGATGCATGTCGCCTTCCTTCATCCCGCGCTGATAGGCGATATAATCGCCCATCGGATTTCCCTGCAGGAAATCGCCATTGTCGACGAGGATCGAGTTCGTCGCCTCGGCGCGGATCGCGTCCATGATCGAGGCCGTGCGCGCAAGCCCCATCGTGTCGTTCGGCTTGTCGGCATAATAATCGTAGGGGAAGACATGCACGTGAAGATCCGTCGTCTCCATGATCCGCAGATGCGCCTGATTCGCGGCCGCGCGGGTAGAGAAGGGGTGCAGCACGGCAAGTGCGGACGTAGCGGCGAGGCCGCCAAGCAGGGCGCGGCGCGATATGGGATGCAAAGCGGTGGTCGATGGCATGGGCGGATCTCCGTATTCTGGAATGCGGGCGGACTCGCTGCTCACAGGCGACCCTCCCGCTGGCCGTGATGTTACTGCAACTTCACCGCGTGACTATGACGATTTGCGGCCATAGTACCAAGAAGCAAAATCCTGTGGGTCGCCGACTTCTGAGAACCGGTAGGTAAGGCTTTTTTCAAATTTTACCTTTACTAGCCATTCGGTTGAAATCGGAAGTCACGTGCGCGCATGCCCAACGCCAATCTGATGCTCTTTCTCGGTGAGGCGCTGGTCTATGCCGCGGCCATGATCGGGCTTCTGCATCTGCGGACCCGTCTGGGGCTTGGCGTCTTCGTGGCGGCGCTCGGCGTGATGCATTTCATCGAGACCTATCTCGCCGCGGTCTTCTACGTCCAACTGCCGTTCGGCGTTATTTCCCCCGGCTCCGCCGTGTTCTTTTCCGGCAAGCTGATGATGATCCTCCTGCTTTATGTGAAGGAGGACGCCGCGACGGTGCGCCAGCCGATCTACGGTCTGCTTGCGGGCAACTTCCTGACCGTCGCTTTGAGCCTGCTGCTCAGGCAGCACGACACCGTGGCGATCGTGCAGAATCGCGTGGCCGACATCGCCTTCATAGACGAAATGGGATGGCTGATGGTCTGGGGCACGACGCTTCTCTATTTCGACGCAATCATCATCATTCTGCTTTACGAGAGGCTCGGCCGCTGGTTCCGCCGATTCGTGACCATCCGGTTCCTGATCAGCGGCGCGGCGGTGCTGACTTTGGATCAGATAGGCTTTTATACGGCACTTCATTTCATCAACGGCGCGCCCTTCGACGTCTTCTGGGGCGGCTGGATGGCGAAGATGCTGGCGGCACCCTTCTATGCCCTGGCGATCGGCTTCTATCTCACTGCTTCGCGCCATGCGTTCCTGGCGATTTCCGACCGCCCCTTGGCCGATGTCTTCAACGATCTGACCTTCCGCGAACGCTACGAGGATCTCTTGTCCCGCGCCGGTCATGATACGCTGACCGGGGCGCTCGATCGCGGACGCTTCGAGAGCGAAGGCCAGCAGGTGATGCGCGAGGCGGCGGCGAAGGATAAGCCGGTCAGCCTGCTTCTCATCGACGTCGATCGCTTCAAGAGCGTCAACGACACCCTGGGCCACATGGAAGGCGATCGGGTGCTGAAGAAGCTCGTCGAGACGGTGAGGGATCAACTGCGGCCGGTGGATCGCCTGTTCCGCTACGGCGGCGAGGAATTTATCGTGCTTTGCCCCGGCCTTGCCTATGCGGATGCGCACGCGCGGGCCGAGGACATAAGGCTGGCGGTCCCAAAGAGGGTGGCGACATCCGACGGACAGCCGGTCACGATCAGCATCGGCGTTTCGGCGACGCTTGCGGATGGCACCGGGATTCGCGAACTGCTGTCGGAGGCGGATGTTCGCCTCTATGCGGCCAAAAGCGCCGGCCGCAACCACGTCGTCGGCCGCTGACCGCCGCTACGGCGTGCGCTAGATCCCGACATTCGGGCGATCGATGATCTCGCGAAGCGAAAAGCTCGAATTGATCTTCACGACATGCGGCAGCGCCGACAGCCAGTCGCGGTGGATCCGTTCGTAATCCTCGAGGTCCTTTGCCGCCACACGCAGGATGTAGTCGTATTCTCCGGACATCAGATAGCACACCAGCACATTGGGGCAGAGTTTCACCGCCGCCTCGAATTCGGCGAGCGTCTTGGCGAATTGCCCCGACAGCGAAATATGCACGATGACCATGATCTTGTAGTCGAGCGCCTTGTGGGCGATGCGGGCATGGTAGCCGGCGATAGTGCCGGACTTCTCGAGCAGATCCACCCGCCGCGAACAGGCGGATGGCGAGAGGCCGATCCTTGCGGCGAGGTCCGCATTTGATATCCGTCCGTTCTGCTGCAGCACACGCAGGATCGAACGATCAATGGCGTCGAGGTCACTCATTCGTGCTTTCGTTCAGAAATGGCGCTCATCGCGCAATAATACACGAATCTCATGCGCGGCCAGCCCCCTCTTTGCAAGGACATTCGGGGCGTCATCTGTTTTGCTGGGTTTCCCAGCCCATGCGGCGAAGGCCAACAGATAGGAGAGGAACGCAAGGATGCGTGTCGGTTGCCCGAAGGAAATCAAGAATCATGAATATCGCGTCGGCCTGACGCCCGGGTCGGTGAGGGAATATATCGCCCATGGTCACGAGGTCATCGTGGAGACCAAGGCCGGGGCAGGGATCGGGGCGGACGACGACGCCTACCGCGCGGCCGGCGCGCGGATCGTACCGATGGCCAAGGACGTGTTCGAGAAGTCGGACATGGTCGTCAAGGTCAAGGAGCCGCAGCCGTCCGAATGGGCGCAGTTGCGCGAGGGTCAAATCCTCTACACCTATCTGCACCTGGCGCCCGATCCCGAACAGACACGGGGACTTCTGAATTCGGGCGTCACCGCAATCGCTTACGAGACGGTCACGGACGAGCGCGGCGGCCTGCCGCTGCTTGCGCCGATGTCGGAGGTGGCCGGCAGGCTTTCCATCCAGGCCGGTGCCACCTCCCTGCAAAAGGCGAATGGCGGCCGCGGCGTCCTGCTCGGCGGCGTGCCCGGCGTGCTCCCGGCCAAGGTCACGATCATCGGCGGCGGCGTTGTCGGCCTGCACGCGGCGAAGATGGCGGTCGGCCTCGGCGCCGATGTTTCGATCCTCGACCGGTCGATCCCGCGCCTGCGTCAGCTCGACGATATTTTCAACGGCCGCATCCACACGCGTTATTCGACCATCGATGCGCTGGAGGAGGAGGTGTTCTCCGCCGACCTCGTGGTCGGCGCCGTGCTCATTCCGGGTGCCGCCGCGCCCAAGCTCGTCACGCGCGAAATGCTCTCGGGCATGAAGAAGGGTGCCGTTGTCGTCGATGTGGCGATCGACCAAGGCGGCTGCTTCGAGACCTCGCATGCGACCACCCATTCCGAGCCGACCTATGAGGTCGACGGGATCGTGCACTATTGCGTTGCCAACATGCCGGGTGCCGTGCCGATCACCTCGGCCCAGGCGCTCAACAACGCGACGCTGCACTACGGGCTTCAGCTCGCCGATCGCGGCCTGAAGGCAATCGCTGAAGATCGGCACCTGCGGGCGGGTCTCAACGTGCATCGGGGCCGCGTGACGAACGCCGCCGTCGCAGAGGCTCTCGGATATGATGCCTTCGCGCCTGAAGCGGTGCTCAACGTCGCCTGACGGGGTTCGACGGCCTGTCTGTCTGCCTGTAACAGCAGTGCCGTGAAACTGGCAAAGGGCTGTGCACCTCAAAAGACGCACAGCCCTGTCGTGTTTCTCCACTCGGCTGCTTCAGCACCTTTCGATGCGGCACTGGTAGCAATTGTATTTGGCGGATCGCACATGCACGAAGGCGACGTCCGGCCGCGCCAGTAACTCCTCGGCGCGCTGCTCGAGCTGTTCCTGCGGTATGACGCCCCCGGTCCCGTAGACGATGCGTTCATCCGCGCCATAACCGCGAAGCAGGTAATCCTTGCTGGATGTGAGAACGGGCGGCATAGTTTGTCCATCCGCGGCGGCGGGGCATTCCTCGGCATGAAGGAAGATAGGTCCCATTTCAGCGTAAGGCTGGACTGACAAAAAGGGGCGATATGCCAAAATCAGATAGGGCTGATCCGCCTCGACATTGCTGAGGCAATGCCGGCAAGGCACACCATCACCGTCCGAAATGTGCCGCTCGGGCAGATTGCCATTGGCATCGCGCCCGCCCCGCCAGATCCGCTGCGCCTCTTCGGCCGGCATGCAAATGTAGCGCAAAGTCATTGAGCATTCTCCTCATGAAAAGCTATCGAGGACAATGCGCCTTGGTGACCGGTCGCGACACCCGAAACTTGCCGCGCCCGTATGGTTAGTTACAGCTTCTTGGCGAAAGCGAGCAGTTCGTCGTCCGTCAGCGGCTCAATGGTAACTTCTCCCGTCGCGACGGGCGAGAAACCGAATTGCTGATAGAGCTGCAGCGCACGGGGGTGGTCGAGGCTGTTGGTCGAGACCGTGACCTTGGACGGGTCCATAGCCCAGGCGGCAAACAAGGTCTGCAGCAGGAACCATTTTCCCAAGCCCAGCCCGAGCGCATGTTCCATCAGCCCGAAATGGGTGATTTCCACGATGTCCTCATCCCGCTGCTGAAGTTCGAAGAAGCCGGCCGGCGCGCCGTTGACGTAGAGAACGCTCAGCGACGTCGCCTTGTCATGCAGCACGGCCGCCAGTTCCTGATCGTTCATGCGCAGGCGGTCCGTCCAGTGCCAACGCTTGCCGACGCCCAGATAGAGAAAGTGGTAGTAGGCAAGGGGGATATCGAGTACGCGGAGGATCGCCGTATGGAGGTTCACAGGCATCGGCAGGCTCTGCTTCGGCGGCGACGTCATTTCGAGCTCGGTGACTTGTGCCGTGATTGCGGCAGGCTTCGATCCTTGCATGGTTTTCACTCTCTACCGATTGCGACGGGCGTATCGGGACGAGCGCCCCACTCCGACCAGGAGCCATCATAGAGCGTATTGTCCGTATGTCCCAATGATTGGAGCGCAAGTGTGATGATCGCGGCGGTAACGCCGGATCCGCAGGTGGTGACGACCGGCTTCGCCAGGTCGATCCCGGCATCCGCAAATATCGTGCGCAGCGATTCGAGGTTCTTGAGCTTTCCGCTCTCGGAGAAAACGCCGGAGGGCAGGCTCCTGGCGCCGGGCATATGGCCCGACCGCATCCCCGCGCGCGGCTCCGGCTCCTCGCCTGTGAAGCGGCCGGCGCTGCGGGCATCGGCAATCTGCGCCAGACGGTTTTCGACGATGTCCCTCATGCGCTCGAAGGAGGTGACGGCCTGCTCGTTCACGGCCGTGTGGAACCTGCGTCGTGCGGGGTTTGGAACCTCGGCCGTGGTCGGACGGCCATCCGCCCTCCAGCCATCCATGCCGCCGTCGAGGACGTAGACGTGCTTCGCGCCCATGATCCGGAACATCCACCAGACCCTCGGCGCCGTGAAGATGCCGGGGCCGTCATAGACGACGATCGTGTCCTCTTCGCCAATACCCATGGCGCCGACGGCCTCGGCGAAGGCTTCAGCCGAGGGCAGCGTGTGGGGCAGTCCGCTCGTCTGGTCCGCGATCGCATCCTGATCGAAGAATACCGCACCGGGGATATGAGCCGCCTTATATTCCGCCTTGGGGTCTCGGTTCTGCGCCGGCAGGTACCAGGCGGCATCGACGATCTTGGTCCCGGGATCGCCGAGGCGTTGCTCCAGCCAGTCGGCGGAGACAACGAAGACGCTCCTGTTGTTCTTGTCATTCATCTCGTCACTCCACGAATCTGATGCCTGTCGCCCGCGGCGCGCGCAGCAGAGGCAACGACATGCACAAAAATCAACGATCTAAAGCGCGTCGAACGAACGCCCTTTAGACGGCAGCGCGATCGTCCGGCGTTCCGAATCGTATGCGAAACCGCCGGTTCTCCTTACCCTTCTTTTCGATCTTTGCGATATGGATCGCGCCGACCTCCTGGGTCTCGGAGACATGGGTGCCGCCGCAGGGCTGACTGTCGATAGCAGAGTTCTCGCCGATGCAGACAAGGCTCACGCGCCCGAGCCCGACGGGAGGGCGGACATTCTTCGATTTGACGATGCCGGGATTGGCGGCGAGTTCCTCGTCCGTGATCCATTGCACGTAGACCGGGTGGTTTTCGTCGACGAGCTTCATCAGGGCCGCTGTCACCTGTTCCTTGTCTATCGTTTCGCTCATGTCGAAATCGACGCGGCTTTCCTCCACGCCGACGGCGGCGCCGGTGATCGGATAGGGGCAGACGACGGAAAGCAGGTGGCAGGCCGTGTGCATGCGCATCAGCCGATAGCGACGCGGCCAGTCGATGTGCAGGACGAGCTTCTCGCCGACGGCCGGCTGCGGCTGCCCGAGGTTGGGCAGATGCACGATGACGTCCTTGGTGGCGCCATGCCGCGTGTCGGCGATGACGATGCGACTCCCGTCCTCGCGCTCGAGAAAGCCCGTGTCGCCCGGCTGGCCGCCGGAGGCGGCGTAGAAGCAGGTCTGGTCCAGTTCGATCCCGCCATCCTCCAGGAGCCCCGTGACCTGCGCCTCGCAGGTCGACAGATAGAAATCATTACGGAAAAGGGCGGTCACGCTTCTGGTCATCGATCACTCGACTGGTTCGTAGGGAACAGTGATGCTCGAGGTCCGCGCAAGCCAGCCGGGCACCGGCAGGCCCTTCGAGTTGAGAAAGTCGGGGTTGAAGAGCTTCGATTGATAGCGGTTGCCATAGTCGCACAGGATCGTCACGATCGTATGCCCGGGCCCGAGTTCCCGCGCCAGCCGCACGGCGCCGGCAATGTTGATCCCGGTGGAACCGCCGACGCAGATGCCTTCCTCCTCGATCAGGTCGAAGACGTAGGGCACGGCTTCCGTATCGGGGATCTGGTAGGCGAAGTCCGGTGTGAATCCCTCGAGATTGGCGGTGATTCGGCCCTGGCCAATGCCTTCGGTAATCGAGCTGCCGCTCGCCTTCAGCTCGCCATGCGCATAATAGTTGTAAAGGGCGGCGCCTTCCGGATCGGCAATGCCGATCTTGACGTCGGGATTTCGGGCGCGCAGCCCCTCGGCCACCCCGGCGAGCGTGCCGCCGGAGCCGACGGCGCAGATGAAGCCGTCGATCTTGCCATCGGTGTCCCGCCAGATCTCCGGCGCGGTCGTGTCGACATGCGCCTGCCGGTTGGCGACGTTGTCGAACTGGTTCGCCCAGATGGCGCCGTTTGGCTCGGTGCTGGCGAGTTCCTCCGCCAGCCGCCCGGAAATCTTCACATAGTTGTTGGGGTTCTTGTAAGGCACCGCCGGGACCTCCACCAGTTCGGCGCCCATCAGGCGAAGCGCATCCTTCTTTTCCTCGCTCTGGGTCTCCGGGATGACGATGACCGTGCGATAGCCCAAGGCGCTTCCCACGACGGCAAGGCCGATGCCCGTATTGCCGGCCGTGCCTTCGACGATCACGCCGCCCGGCCGGAGCGTGCCGGCTCTCTCGGCGGCGCGGATGATCCAGAGGGCTGCCCGGTCCTTCACCGACTGTCCAGGATTGAGAAATTCCGCCTTGCCGAGGATGTTGCAGCCGGTGGCTTCGGAGACGGCCTTGAGCCGGATCAACGGCGTATTGCCGATTGCTTCAAGCACGGACGGAAGAACACGCATTTTAAGAAACCTCGCGCTGAACGGAACGTATGCCGAGCCTCAAGCCAAGCACTAACCAGGATTGACGGCAAGCCGATAAACATTTCGTGCGGGTATATCGGTCGCCGAAATGTTGGCGTCTTTTCCGCCTAGCCTGTTGAATAAACAAGAAATAGCGTTTCGAAGCTTTCTTGTCCCGGGCAAAAATCGTCTCCGCGGTCAAATGATGGGCGGGAAGCGGAGGTGCAGGCGGCATTGCCGTCGCAGCGGTCGGCCTTGGATGAAAGGTCGGGCTTTGCGGGGAGAGGCAAAGTCCCAACGGATGCGAGGAGGAGATGACGACTGCTTTTACCGCCCGCCCAGAGCACGGTCTGGCATGGATAACCGGCGCGAGTTCGGGAATCGGGCGCGCCGTGGCCCTGCAACTCGTCGAGGAAGGCTATTGCGTCGTCGTCACGGCGCGCAGCCACGACAAGTTGGTCGCTCTGCAGCACGAAGCGACAGGGCCGGGGAAAATGATCGTCCTCGACGGGGACGTGACCCACCCCCATGACATGGAGCGGGTGATCACGGCGATCGAATACGAGCATGGACAGGTGGCGCTCGCGATCCTCAATGCGGGCGTCGCAATCCCCGTGCGTGGTGACGATCTGCATCACGATGCCTTCGACAGGAGTTTCGCCGTCAACCTCCAGGGCGTTGTCAATTGCCTTGTGCCGCTCGTCGAACATATGAAAGCGAAGGGGCATGGGCAGATCGCCATCGTCTCCTCCGTTGCGGGCTATGGCGGCCTGCCCATGAACGCCGCCTACGGTGCGACCAAGGCAGCTCTCATCAACATGGCCGAGAGCCTTAAATTCGATCTCGACCAAATCGGCATACGCCTGCAACTGATCTGTCCGGGATTCGTCGATACACGCGGCGCCGTAAAGGGCGATTTCCCGCGACCCGCACTCGTCAGCGCCGAGACGGCGGCGGCGCGGATTTCGCAAGGGCTGAAGTCCGGACGCTTCGAGATCACCTTCCCGAAACGCTTCACCTATCTCGTCAAGCTGCTCAAGTTTCTGCCCTATGGGGTCTATTTTCCGGTTCTCCGCTGGCTGATGCCGTGGCGGGCACCGCGCAACACGGCGCCCAAGCACAAGGAGTCCCGTTCAAAGGGACGGCCGCGTCAGGCGGTGTGAAGCACCAGCACCGCACCGAAGATCAGGCAGAGACCGATCCACCCGATCGGCTTCAATCTCTGGCCAAAGAGAAGGCGGCCCGAGATCGCCGTTCCAAATATGCCGGTAGCGCCCAGCACGGCATAGGCGATCGCCAATTCCATGCCTTTGACGGCCTCCGCGAGCAGCGCAAAGGCGGCGAGCACGAGCGCAATCGAAAGCACACCCCAGCCGCGGTGACTAAAGCCGTTCGATCTCGAGGAGGCGAGGTTGGCAGCCACGTCGAAAAGGCCGGCCAGCACTGCGAAGGCGAAGGAGGAGAAGGAAAAGACTGGCATGCTCATGCCGCGCTTTCCTCGTCCTGCACCTTGCCGGCATTGACGAGAAGGATACCGGACACGGCCATGGAGAGGCCGAGCATCTCGCGACCGGTCAGCACGTGATCGAAGACCATGACCGAGACGAGCGTGATCAGCGCGACGCCCGAGCCTTCCCAGATCGCGTAGGCGACCCCGACGGGAATCGTCTTCACCGCCATAGCAAGAAACACGTAGGAGAGCGCGATCGAGCCATACATGACCGCATGGCCGACATAGGCGCCCCCGGCGGCCTTCATGGCGGTGAGGCCGGCGATTTCGGTGCCAATGGCGAGAATCAGGAAAAACCACGCGAAGCGCATCCGGAACCTCTGATGGACCTGTGGCGCCGTGCGTTTTTCAGGGCACACAGAGGACGCTGTAAATCATTGGATCTGCGCATCGATTTTCGGCCGATGCGCTAGCAAACGAAAAGAGCCACTCCGGCCTTCGCCGCGAATGGCTCTTCGAAACTGGCTCCCCGGGCCGGATTCGAACCGGCGACCTATCGATTAACAGTCGAGTGCTCTACCGCTGAGCTACCAGGGATCATCTGCGCCGCAGAAGTGAGGCTGCTAATACAAATGCTTTTTCGATTTGCCAAGCGATTTTTCAAAAAAAATTGAAAGCGCCGCTTGCTCGGCTGTGGAGAAAGCACCAATTCTGGGAAAGTCGCAGGAAGGAAGCAATGGCGAAGAAGAAGCATTTCGGTATCGATCCGAAAACGCGGGAAATCATTCTCGGTACATGGCGCGTCGGCCTGCCCGACTCGCCGGCCCTCAGGGTGACGATTGGGCTTCTGCTCATTGCTGGCGGTGTTCTCGGCTTCCTGCCGGTCCTCGGCTTCTGGATGATACCGCTCGGGCTGCTGGTGCTGTCGCACGACATACCGGTTGTGCGCCGCGCACGCCGACGACTCGCCGTGTGGTGGGCCCGCTGGCGCGGCAATACCGAGAAAACGTCGGGGAAGTAGAATTGCGATCTCGGGCTAGCTGGCCCGTGAAACGTTGAGTGCGTCCGGAACGCCCTCGACCGCGTGAAGTCTGCGCTTCGGCCGCAGATACGGCTCTAGGACCGTGTGGACGTGCCCCTCGTTGGGCAGCGCCGCCGGATCGTTCAAGGTTCTGGCGAGTTTGAGAAACAGCTTCTCACGCATTTGCCGCAGTCTGAAGCCGTTGGCCCTGCGGCTGAGAGCGAAAATGCGCAACGGGCTTTTTTCACCGGTCCCGTCGATGCACATCAGTTCCTCAAAACCGCGACGGTCCGTCACTACGAAGTTGCCGGCATTGCAATCCATCAGCACGATGTGAAGCCGGCGACAGCGCTCGAAAAGTTCGTCAATCATCGCCAGGTGCCTGGCCGTCAACCGCCCCGCCAGCGCCAGGTCGCGCAAGGTTGGGGCCAACTGTCCGTTTGCCATAGTGATCTTCTCGACCACGAGACCGAGGCCGTGTTCGGTCTGAACGAAGCCCAGCACTCCGGGGATGGGGAGATCGGCTGTGTCGGACAGGGTGAACTTTCGGGCCTGTTCGATGAACTCGTCGACTTCGCGTCGAAATGTCCGGTAGGCACCGAACCGCTTGAAGCGATCGATGAAGCGCAGCATCCGCGTCGATTGGCGCTCGCCGCTGTTGCCCCTGATTCTGAGAACCTTGACCAAAATATTCGGGTAGAGGTCATGCTCGAAAACACACCGCTGGTGCCCGCCTGCACATTGGTGCCAGTCGGAAAGGGAGATCTTGCCGTCGAACATGTCCTCGCCCATTAAGTGTGAAAGTTTTGTGACAAAACAGCGCCGGTTGAGGAAAATCAAGGAAAATCCTACCTTATGGGTGAGTTTATTGCGATCGAACTGGGAGGCTGGGCATTCCAGTGTCCAACCTCCTTTTACGATGGGCCGAGACGAGGGGTGCGTTTTTCGGAAATTGCCTCTTGCGGTTCATCTCGAATGATTCTAAACGCTCGCCACGACTTGATATTTCTTGTCGATGAGGCCTCGTGGCGGAGTGGTGACGCAGAGGACTGCAAATCCTTGTACCCCGGTTCAATTCCGGGCGAGGCCTCCAAATTCCCCTGATGATCCGGCTGGTGGCACCGATGTGCGCCGGCAAATTTCTTGGCAAGTGATCTTCAGCCGCTGCGGCAACGGCCGCTTGCCTGCAGAATGTCGATTCCGGCCTGACCGGGCCGCCGCTTTACCACCGCCTGATCGTCGGAGCGCGTTGGTCAGGCGGAATCGCCCGCCGCATGGTCAAGCGATACCGCGAGCGTGGCCGCGAGAACGGTGTGCGCGCAATCCGATCCAGCAAGACTCCATAGGCAGCGCTTTGGAGGAACTTTCATCGGACCCATGGATCGCGTCGAGATCGCAACAAGGAGGAGAGTCCATGGGCAAACCCAGGACTGCAGATCCGACCGGCCAAGCCATGCCGTCTCCCACATGAAAGCCGAACCCGAGGGAGATTGAGCTGGGCCCGAAACCGATACGATAACCGGGGAGAATACCCGTGGCGCCGACCGTCCACCTGCGGACGGCTCTACGCCCATGCGGGGATGGGGGGAGGCAGCCAGACGAAAGTACTCGGCGCTGGTCGGCCGCAACGTCGAGCGGAACGTCTACCGCCCAAGGCTTCGGACGATAACTGTTGCCCACTCGATCACGCACTGTGCGCAAATACCCATGCATCGGCCAAACGAAACGGCTCCGATCACCGGGGCGATGGGCTAGTGATACCGCCGTATCAGCCCGACCAGTTTGCCCTGGATTTTCACCCGGTCCGGTCCGAATATCCGGGTCTCATAGGCCGGGTTCGCCGCTTCGAGGGCAATCGACGCACCTTTCCGGCGGAATCGCTTCAGGGTCGCTTCTTCGTCATCGATCAGTGCCACGACGATATCGCCCGGACTGGCCGTGCTCGCGTTGCGGATGATCACGGTGTCGCCATCGAGGATGCCGGCCTCGATCATCGAATCGCCCTTGATTTCCAGTGCGTAATGTTCACCGTTGCCGATCATGTCGAGCGGAACGGAAACCTCGTGCGTATTGTTCTGGATCGCAGAAATTGGGACGCCGGCGGCGATGCGCCCCATCACGGGAACCGCAATCGAGGACGTCTCTGCGGGTGGCGCCTCGACCCTGGGCGCGGCAGATGGCTTGCCCAGGCTGCCCTCGATGACGCTCGGCGAAAAGCCGCGCCTTGGCTGCGCCGGTGTCGTATAGGCTTCCGGCAGCTTGATGACTTCAAGTGCGCGTGCCCGATTGGGAAGCCGGCGAATGAAGCCCCGCTCCTCGAGCGCAGTGATCAACCGGTGGATGCCCGACTTCGACGCAAGATCGAGCGCGTCTTTCATTTCATCGAAGGACGGCGGGACTCCCGACTCTTTCATTCGTTCATGAATGAAGAGAAGCAATTCCTGTTGCTTGCGGGTCAGCATGGCGCGTCACTCCAGAATCGCGAAACAAATCAAGAACAGACACTATCCGTTCCATTTGTGTTCCGCAAGTGCCTAACATTCCGTGAATATTGCCATGCTGAATTGGGCGGCGTCGCTTTGCCGGGGCCGACAAGCCATTGGGCTGTCGGGCGATGGAGCGTTGATGTGGCGCCCGATCAATAGGCGAGGCGCAGACCCCCGGGACTGAGAACGTCGAAGTCAGGCTCAGGGTAGGGGCCGTACCACTGCGCGTAGGTCGTGTTGCCCGTAGCGCCGGTGGTGGCGCATCCCCAAAGTGACAGGAGCGCCAATGCTGCAACCGCCATCAGAGTTTTAGAGGACATGATTTTCTCCACTCGCGGGAGTTGCCGACACGAAAAGATGCAGACCCCAACTGTCCCTCAATTCGCCAGCGATGGCAAGGAAACCTTGGTGGCCGAAACCAGCATTTTGTGTTCCCGGTAAACGACTTGGCGCAATGCGCCTCGGCGAAGAAACCTGCCGCCGCCGCCGGGCAGATCGGGCATCACGGCTCCGGGCTGGACAAAGAGAAGAATGGTGGAGTCGAAGGGAGTCGAACCCTCGACCTCCGCAGTGCGATTGCGGCGCTCTCCCAACTGAGCTACGACCCCGGCAGGCCTGGACTATATAGAAGAATTCCACGGCGCGCGCCAGCCCGCTCGGCTGAATTGGCCGAACGTGCTCGAGACGTCGGCAGACAGTCGAGTCCGAATGGGAGCAGGTGCCGGGTCGGACAAAGTTCACGCTGGCGGATGGGGTGGGATTCGAACCCACGGACGGTTGCCCGTCGCCGGTTTTCAAGACCGGTGCCTTAAACCGCTCGGCCACCCATCCGGGCAGCGCGTTATTGCGCGAAGTGCGGTTCGTTGCAAGATTTAAGCTCGCCGCCCGCACGAATTTCTTCGGCCTCTGCCGCTTGGTACTGCGCATCTCCGTCGGTCTGGTATTTACGTTTTGTAAACCATAACGAGAAAAACCCGGCGCGATCTCGCCTAGAAATTCGTATTTTTGCCTTGTTGTTGTCATCATTACACGATTGTCCCTTTCCGGGACGTCGAAAGATCCGCGGGGGTGAAATGCGGATCGTTCGGGCACGAATTTCGCGAATGACCTTGGGGACAGATGATATCTCGTAGAAAAGCGGCATGCCTTGCGAGGGGATTGCGCCTCGCTGCAATTCCACTGCTTTGCGCAGCACTAGCGGCCTGCGGTTCGACGTCCAGCGTCAAGAAGAGCAAGTCGAGAAGCAAGGAATATTTCGCCGAATCGGTCTACGGGGTCAAAGCAAGTCCGCGAGTGGCCAACGGGCGCAACATTCCGAAGGGCGGCGGGCGATTCCAGGTCGGCAATGCCTATCAGGTCAAGGGCAAGTGGTATCAGCCGAAGGAGGAGCCGGGCTACAACAAGACCGGCATGGCCTCCTGGTACGGCTCGGCCTTTCATGGCCGGCTGACGGCGAATGGCGAGGTCTATGACAAGTATCACCTCTCCGCGGCGCATCCCACGTTCCCTTTGCCGAGCTATGCTCGCGTGACCAATCTCGAGAACGGCAGCTCCGTCATTGTGCGGGTGAACGATCGCGGGCCCTATGAATTCGGCCGGATCATCGATGTCTCCTCGAAGACCGCCGACCTGCTCGATATCAAGCGCAAGGGAAGTGCCCAGGTACGCGTGCAATATGTCGGCCGAGCCCCGCTCGAGGGCAACGACATGCCTTATCTCATGGCGTCTTACGTTACCAAGGGCGATCGCGGCCCTCGCATCGCGCCGGAAGGGCAGATCGCGACGGGGGTCATGGTGGCTTCGAACGAACCGCTGCGCGATCAGGCACAGGACCTTGGGACTCTGACGATTCCGGCGAAATCGACGCTTGGCGCAACGAGGTCGTTGAATGCGCTCACGGCGCCGCCTGCAGCGTCGCCGGCATCGGCCGCGCTTGCCGAGTTCATGATGCTGCCGGAGATCGGGCCGGTTCCCTCCGAGCGCCCGGAATGGATCCCGTTGCCGGATGGCAACATGGCCTATGCCGCCGCCTATGTCGAAGTCCGGGTCAGTGACAGGGCTTCGCCATTCGAACTGATCATGGCCGATCCGGACCCGCTGACGTCCGACTCCATTCGGGCCTACGCAAAGCGGCAGAACCGGGGCGTTCTGGCCGATTGACGCCGGTTGAATAGGTCTGGCGGCGCTGCTATGCCCGTGAAGAAACCGGAGTTTCTCATGCGCATTGTGTGGCTGGCGATCGTGGGTGTCCTTGCAGCGGTCGTCGCAGGTGATGCGGAGGCACAGGCGCCTGCCTTCGACACCAAGGCGAAACAGATCTATCTCGTCGATGCGGAGACCGGGAGCGTGCTCTTTGCGCGCGGCGAGAACGAGCCCGTGCCACCGGCGTCGCTTGCAAAGCTCATGACGATGGAACTGGTCTTCGAGGCCCTCGACAAGGGGGAACTGACGCCGCACGCGACCTTCGAAGTTTCGGAACACGCCTGGCGCACGGGCGGAGCGCCATCCGGCACCGCGACCATGTTTGCCGCGATCAAGTCGAAGGTCGCGGTCGCGGATCTCATGCAAGGTGCGATTGTACAGCTGGCGAACGACGCCTGCATTGTTCTGGCCGAGGGAATGGCGGGCAGCGAGACGGCCTTTGCCGAACGGATGACGGAGCGGGCTCGCGAACTCGGCATGCCGGTCGCGACATTCAAGAACGCGACCGGACTGCCGGACCCCGGAAACAAGATGACCATGCGCGAACTCGTCACGCTTTCGCGGCATTTGCACGAGGCGCATCCGCATTATTACCGCCTCTATTCCCAGCCGGATTTCGAGTGGAACAAGATCTTCCAGCGCAACAAGAATCCGCTGATCGCCGCCAATGTCGGCGTCGACGGGCTGGCGACGGGATTTGCGGAAGGCTTCGGCTTCTCGGTCGCCGCTTCGATGCAGCGCGGAGAGCGCCGTGTCTATCTCGCAATGGGCGGCCTTGAGAGCGATAAGGAGAGGACCGAGGAGAGCCGCCGCGTCCTCGAATGGGCAATGACGAACTTCGAGAAGCGGCGGATTTTTGCCGGTGGCGAAACGATCGGTGAAGCGAGCGTCTATGGCGGGGCGGCATCCCACGTCGCGCTTGTCGCCGGCGGACCCGTGGACGTGTTGCTGCCGGTCAACAATCCGGAGCGGCTGACCGCCCGCATCGTCTACCGGTGGCCTCTCAGCGCGCCGGTGGCCGCAGGACAGGAGGTCGGCGTCGTCAAGCTCTGGAACGGAGAAGAGCTCGTCAAGGAAGTTCCAGTCCGCACAGCCGATGCCGTCGAGCCGGGCACGCTGACGAGCCGTGCGCTTGACGCCTTGCAGGAACTTCTCTTTTTCTGGCTGTGACAATTGCACGCCGTGACGGTTTCTTCCGGCAGACCAATCGGCTAAACAGAGGGCAGGAATACGCCGATCTGGAAGAGCATGTGTCGCTGACAAAGGGTTTGTTCGTAACGTTCGAAGGCGGAGAAGGGGCGGGCAAGTCGACCCAGATGCGCCTGCTTGCCGATTCGCTCAGCGCGCGGGGTTATGCCGTGCTGACGACGCGGGAACCCGGCGGGTCCGCCGGTGCAGAGGCGGTTCGCCACGTGCTTCTTTCGGGGGCGGCGGAGTCCTTTGGCGTGCGTATGGAGGCGATCCTCTTCGCCGCCGCGCGTAGCGACCATGTCGAGCAGGTGATCCGGCCGGCGCTCGGAAGGAGGACGATCGTCCTTTGCGACCGGTTCATGGATTCCTCGCGCGTCTATCAGGGGATTACCGGCAATCTCGAGGCGAGCTTCATCGAGACACTGGAGCGCGTCGCCGTCAATGGCGTCGTTCCCGATCTCACGATCATCTTCGACCTCCCGGCCATTGTAGGCCTCGAGCGCGCGCGTCGCCGCGCCGCCGATCAAGGGCCGGACCGCTTCGAAAAGGAGCAGTTGGAAACGCATGAGAAGCGGCGCGAAGCCTTTCTCGATATTGCCGAGACCGATCCGGAGCGCTGCCGGGTCGTGGACGCGACGCGCCCGCCGGAGGTGATCGCTGCAGACGTGCTGGACCTTGTGGCGGCGCTGCTGCCGAGCGAGGACGCGGCGCGCGCATCCGCGGCGGAAGTGGCCACATGACAGCAGAACGCCCAGGGGTGCTGGACGGGGCGATCGCGCCGGCCGAAAACAGCAGGCTCTTCGGCCATGGTGAGGCCGAAGTCTTCCTCGCGCAGAGCTACAAGTCCGGCAAGGGGCATCACGCGGTCCTCATCGAAGGGCCGGAGGGCATCGGCAAGGCGACGCTCGCCTTTCGCTTCGCCAAACACGTGCTTTGCCATCCGGAGCCGACGGAGGCGCCCGACCGGCTCGGCGACCCGGATCCCGGTTCGATCGTCAGCCGTCAGCTTGCCTCCGGCGCCTCCCACAACCTCCTGCATCTGACGCGTCCGGTCGATGAGAAGAGCGGGAGGGTCAAGGGTGCGATCACGGTTGACGAAGTGCGCCGCGCCGGAAAGTTCTTCGGCCAGACGTCGGGGACGGGAAACTGGCGGATCGTCATCATCGACCCGGCCGACGACCTCAACCGCAACGCGGCCAATGCCATCCTGAAGATACTGGAGGAGCCGCCGCGCCGATCGCTGTTTCTTGTCTTGACGCACGCGCCGGGGAAACTCCTGCCGACGATCCGCTCCCGTTGCCTGCCGCTGCGGCTGAAGCCGCTCGATGCGGGGGCCATGCGCCAAGCACTCGCGCACCTCGGGTTCGACATGGGTGGGGGCAATGCCGATCAGATCCTTGCAGCGGCGGGCGGGAGCGTTGCCGAGGCGCTGAAGCTGATCAACTATGGCGGCCTCGAGATCGCCGCTGCCTTCGACGACGTGATCGCAGGGCAGGGACCTGCGGTGCGCAAGCAAATGCACAAGCTCGCCGACATTCTCTCGGCAAAAGACAGCGAAACGATCTTCGATTTCTTCGCCTCGCTCCTTCAAAGCCGTGTCATGCAACTGGCACGTGAGGCGGCTTTGGCCGGCGACATCGGGCGAGCGGAACGCTTCGCACATCTTTCCAGCAGCTTCGCCGAGCGCCTCGCGATCAGCGAAGGCTATAATCTCGACCGCAAGCAGACAGTCCTGTCGCTTCTGGACGATCTGAAGGACCGCTTATAGCGCAGGGGCGAACTTCCACTTCCGCTCGATCGCGGTGGCGGGATCGATTTCATACCGGTGAGCGAAGAGCATGACGTGGCCATGTCAATTCCGCTCCCGGTCGTCCGCTGGCCTTCCGTGGCGTCCGCTTTTTCTCGCCGCGGCGGTTCCCTACCTAAAGGCGATGCGCTAATAGCAGCGCTAACTCCAGATCCGAGATATCGAAGCCGACAATGAGAGATACGTCCCCCTTCTACATCACCACCGCGATTTCCTATCCGAACGGCAAGCCGCATATCGGCCACGCCTACGAATTGATCGCGACGGATGCGCTTGCCCGGTTTCAGCGGCTCGACGGGCGCGAGGTGTTCTTCCTGACCGGCACGGACGAACACGGCCAGAAGATGCAGCAGACGGCAAAGAAGGAAGACGTTTCGCCGCAGGAACTGGCCGATCGCAACTCGGCCGAGTTCCAGAACATGGCGCGTCTTCTCAACGCGTCGAACGACGACTTCATCCGCACGACCGAAAAGCGGCATCACGAGGCGTCGCAGGCGATCTGGACCCGGATGAGCGAGGCCGGCGACATCTATAAGGATTCCTATGCCGGCTGGTACTCGGTTCGCGACGAGGCCTATTACCAAGAGAATGAAACGGAGTTGCGCGCCGACGGGATTCGCTACGGTCCCCAGGGAACACCGGTCGAGTGGGTGGAGGAGGAGAGCTACTTTTTCCGCCTCTCCGCCTATCAGGAAAAGCTCCTGAAGCACTACGACGACAATCCGGATTTCATCGGCCCGGCGGAGCGGCGCAACGAGGTCGTCTCCTTCGTCAAGTCGGGTCTCAAGGACCTTTCGGTCTCGCGCACAACCTTCGACTGGGGCATCAAAGTGCCGAGCGATCCGGCCCATGTCATGTATGTCTGGGTGGATGCGCTGACCAACTATCTGACCGCCACTGGATACCTCACCGATCCGCAAGGCCCGCGGGCGAAATTCTGGCCGGCGAACATTCACGTCATCGGCAAGGACATCATCCGTTTCCACGCGGTCTACTGGCCGGCCTTCCTGATGTCCGCCGGTCTGCCGCTGCCGAAGCGGGTCTTTGCGCACGGCTTCCTGCTCAACAAGGGCGAGAAGATGTCGAAGTCGCTCGGCAATGTCGTCGATCCGTTCAACCTGGTCGAGCATTTCGGCCTTGATCAGATCCGCTACTTCTTCCTGCGCGAGGTGTCGTTCGGCCAGGACGGCAGCTACAGCGAAGAGGGGATCGCGACGCGGATTAACTCCGACCTTGCCAACGGCATCGGCAATCTCGCCAGCCGTTCGCTCTCGATGATCGTAAAGAACTGCGATGGCCGGATACCGGCCTGCGGGCCGCTGACAGACGAAGACAAAGCCATGCTTGCGGCGGCCGATGCGCTTCTCGAGACGACGCGCGAGGAGATGGGCAAGCAGCTGATCCACCGAGCGCTCGCCGCCATCATCGCCGTCGTCTCCGAAACCGACCGCTATTTTGCCGGCCAGGAGCCCTGGGCGCTCAAGAAAACCGATCCGGAGCGCATGGCGACGGTGCTCTATGTGACGGCGGAGGTCGTGCGGCAGATTGCCATTTTGTTGCAGCCCTTCATGCCGGGATCGGCGGGCAAGCTGCTCGATCTCGTCGCCGTTCCAGCGGAAAAGCGGGATTTCACCAGCCTCGGCGAGGCCGGTCGGCTCGTGTCCGGAACGCCGCTGGAGGCGCCGAAGCCCGTCTTTCCGCGCTATGTAGCGCCGGAAGTGTAAGCGAGAGCGTATCAATGCTGATCGACACGCATTGCCATCTGGATTTTCCCGACTTCGAAACGGAACGCGATGCGATCATCGAACGCGCCCGCGAGGCCGGCGTTACCCAGATGGTGACGATCTCGACGCGCGTGAAGCGCTTCGAGACGATCCTTGCGATTGCCGAAAAATATCCGAACGTCTTCTGTTCCGTCGGCACCCATCCGCACAATGCCGACGAAGAGCTCGATATCATGGCCGACGATCTCGTTCGCCTTTCGCAACATCCGAAGGTGGTGGCGATCGGCGAGGCAGGGCTCGATTATTTCTACGACAATGCTCCGCGCGAGGCGCAGGCCGAGGGCCTGCGGCGGCACATCGAGGCAGCGCGCGAAACCGGGCTGCCGCTCGTCATCCACAGCCGTTCGGCAGACGATGACATGGCGGCAATCCTGACGGAAGAAACGGGGAAGGGCGCTTTCCCCTTCCTCCTCCATTGTTTTTCATCCGGTCCGGAACTGGCGCGTATCGGTATCGAACTTGGCGGCTACGTTTCCTTTTCGGGCATTCTGACCTTCCCGAAATCGCAGGAACTGAGGGACATCGCCAAGACCCTTCCGCGCAACCGGATGATCGTGGAGACGGATGCGCCCTATCTGGCGCCGAAACCGTTCCGCGGCAAGCGCAACGAGCCGGCTTATGTCGCGCATACTGCAGACGTTCTGGCCGAGACGATCGGCGTCAGTCGGGCTGAGATCGAGGACATCACCACCGAAAACGCGCTCCGGATCTTCTCGAAGATGCCGAGGCTGTGACATGGCGTTCCGGCGGGCGTTCACCATTCTCGGTTGCGGCTCATCGCCGGGCGTGCCGCGCATCACCGGGGACTGGGGCGCTTGCGATCCGTCGAACCCGCGCAACCGGCGCTTGCGGGCAGCACTACTGGTGGAGCAGTTTGCTCCCGACGGCGGCAAGACCACCGTCGTCATCGACACCGGGCCCGATTTCCGCACCCAGATGATTGCAGCCGATGTCCGCCACATCGATGCGGTGCTCTACACGCACGCTCACGCGGATCACTTGCACGGAATCGATGACCTGCGCGGCTTCGTCATCGAGAACCGGAAGCGCATACCGATCTGGGCGGACGCCTTGACGATGTCCCGGATCCGCGATGGCTTTCGCTATTGCCTGGAGTCGCCGCCAGGCAGCGGCTATCCGCCGATTGTCGAAGCGCGTGTCATCGAGGACGATTTGCCGCCCGTGACCGTTCACGGTGCTGGCGGTCCGGTCGCATTCCAGCCGCTGATGCAGTTTCACGGCAATATTCACTCGCTCGGCTTCCGCATCGGCGATTTTGCCTATTGCAGCGACGTCAGTGATTTTCCGGCGGAGACGGTCGAGAAGCTCCTGGGACTGGATCTCCTGGTGATCGACACGCTGCAGTACAAGTTCCACCCGAGCCATCTGTCGCTCGTGCAATCGCTCGGCTGGATAAACCGGCTTCAGCCGAAACGCGCCGTGCTCACGCACATGCACGTGCCGCTGGACTATGAGACGGTTTGCGACGAGACGCCGGATCACGTCGAGCCGGCCTACGACATGATGCGGCTGGAGTTCGAGGTGGCGATGCCAAGTGCCGAAGAGGCGTGACGTCGCAATCGAGCATTCGACTTGAAGGCATTGATTTAAAAGCGCATACAGCGGCGCCCGTGAGTTCCATAATCTATCTTATGCGATCATGTTGTGTAGCCGCAAAGTTAAAGTGTCCTGTTCCTGCAAAGTAAGAATGTCACTCTCCCCGCGTTTTCAATGACGTGGGAGATTGCGGATGGGATTGATTGCGATGAGCGAGCGCGACCTGCAGCGGATCGAGGTTTTGTCGAAGGTGGTCGACGGCCGCATGACGCTGGTTTCGGCGGCGCATGTCCTGGGCTTGAGCACGCGTCAGGTGCGTCGACTGCTGGAGCGGATCCGGACGGATGGAGCGGCGGCGATCCGGCACAGGGCGATCGGCCGACCGTCGAACAACCGGATTAGCGACGGCGTGCGCGATTACGCCATGGCGATCGTGCGCGAGCGCTATGCCGATTTCGGCCCGACGCTGGCGGCCGAGAAGCTGGCCGAGCGCGATGGGCTGACGGTGTCGCGCGAGACCTTGCGCCAATGGATGTCGGAGGCCGGCCTGTGGCTGTCGCGCAAGCAGCGCCGGACGTTTCACCAGCCGCGGCTGCGCCGCGAAGCCTATGGCGAGCTGGTGCAGATCGACGGGTCCGAGCATCGCTGGTTCGAGGATCGTGGTGATCCCTGTTCGCTGCTGGTGTTCATCGACGATGCGACCGGCAAGCTGATGCAGTTGCGCTTCGTACGCTCGGAAAGCGCGTTTACGTATTTCGAGGCGCTGGAACTCTATCTGAAGGCGCATGGTGCGCCGGTCGCCTTCTATTCCGACAAGCATTCGGTGTTCCGGGTGGCGAAGAAGGACGCCAAGGGCGGCCAGGGCATGACCCAGTTCGGGCGTGCGCTGTCAGAGCTAAACATCGAGATTCTTTGCGCAAACTCGAGCCAGGCGAAGGGCCGGGTCGAGCGGATGAACCGGACGCTGCAGGACCGTTTGATCAAGGATCTGCGCCTGGAGGGCATCTGCGGCATGGACGACGGCAACGCTTTCCTGCCTCGGTTCATGGAGCGCTATAACCGGCAGTTTGCCATTACCCCTGCCCGACCGGATGATCTGCATCGGCCGATGAATCTCGCGTCGGACCGGCTGAAGGAGATCCTCTGCAAACGTGAGCAGCGTTATGTCGGTGCCCAGTTGACGTTCTCCTACGAGCGCCAGCGGATCATGCTGGAAGAGACCGAGGTGACGCGCGGACTGGTCGGCCGCTATGTCGAGACCTACGCTTATGCCGATGGCCGGCTCGATGTGCGCTGGAAGGGGCATTCCCTGTCCTACCGGGTGTTCGACAAGGACCAGCGCGTGACGCATGCGGCGATCACCGAGAACAAGCGTCTTTCCGATGTGCTGGCCTACATCAAGGACCGTCAGGACCAGCAAGAGAAGCCGGTTGTGAAGACCAACAGCGAGAAGAATGGCTACAGGCCGCGGGGACGCAGGCCGGGCAAGCGGACGGATTTCATGAACGATCCGGCGGTCGTTGCTCGGCGGCGGCAAGCGCTCTCTGAGCTCGATGCGGCGGAATGATCCGCCATCGCAAGGTCTCAAAGCTAAAGCCGGTTGGTGCCATTCACCCGCCCCCTCCCTTCCCTTGCAACCCGGCCCAGCCGGTCCGGTCGGGGGCTTGCCTCAGCGCAAGTGGAGATGCCGAGTGTCGCATTTCTAAATGGCTGAAGACGTATCCAAAGTGACATTTTAACTTTGCGCCACGCCGGACATTTCAACCTGGCCGCCACATGTTGTGTAGCGGGGTACATTCTATTTCCAAGTGCGACATGCCAATAAAAACAAAGGCTTCGCCTTGGAGATTTTTGGATGTCGCTCTGCTATTCGCAGCTCACCCTTTCCGACCGCCGACGTTTGCATCAGCTCGTGGAACGCAAGGTTCCTGTCGGTGACATCGCCCGCCAACTCGGTCGGCATCGATCGACGATCTATCGTGAACTGAAGCGCAATACCTTTCATGATGCCGAGTTTCCGGAATACAGCGGCTACTACGGCGGCATCGCCAACGACATCTCCAAGGAGCGTCGGCGACGGCTGCGCAAGCTCAGCCGCCACCCGCAATTACGCGAACTGGTCATTGAGCAGCTGAAGGCACTTTGGTCGCCGGAGCAGATCGCCGGCCGCCTGCTTGCCGACGGTGTGAGCGCCCTGCGTGTCTGCACGGAAACGATCTACCGCTTCATTTATGGCAAGGAAGATTATCCGCTGCAGCTCTATCAGCATCTGCCGGAAGGCCGCCGCAAGCGCCGCCCGCGCCGCTCCCGCAAACCCCGCGACGGCTCGATCCCGTTGGACTGCAGGATCAGCCAACGCCCTGATTTCATTGCCGATCGCTCGCGGTTCGGCCACTGGGAGGGCGATCTCCTGATCTTCCGGCGCGACCTCGGTGAAGCCAATGTCACCTCGCTGGTCGAGCGCAAGAGCCGCTACACGGTGATGATCAAGAATGGCAGCCGCCACTCTCGGCCGCTTATCGACAAGATCGTCGATGCCTTCTCACCGCTGCCCGCCTTTGCCCGGCAGAGCTTCACCTTCGACCGCGGTACCGAGTTTCGCGGTTTCAAGGCTCTGGAAGATGGGCTCGGCGCCAGGAGCTGGTTGTCTGATCGCGCTTTGCAAGTCAAGCCCGAGTGGATACGTGCGATGAGCTCCGGGCGCCGTTGTCGGCACGGATTCGGGAGTCTTGATTTAGCGCGTTCTCAGCGTTCGCTCACGGCTTCGTTTTAACGTGAGGGCAATCGTATGTCGGGAGCATGGTTGTCTCCGCGGTCGGTACAAGACCGCCGCATGTTGGTCTTCGCAGGCAAGGGTCTTCCTATGTTCTGCGCGCAGTCTTCGGGGGCTGCCGCCAGCTTCACGGAATGACCTGACCTACGTCCACGACAGGGACGCCTCGTCGCGTCAGAAGATAACGCGCTGAGAGTAATTGTCTGTCAGGCCTTCATTATGCGCTGGCGCCGGCCGATGGGTTGAAGACTTCTCCCGTTTTGAGCATGGCATGCATAATGACCGAGAGCTTGCGGGCGACGGCCACGGTGGCCCGCTTGAAGCCAAGCCGGTCGCGTAACTTCAGCCCCCAGTCTTTAAGACGGCTTTCATTCCTGGCGCTGGTTCGCGTAAGCATCGCTGTCGCCGCTTCGTAAAGCAGCCCGCGCAGACGGCTGTCCCCTCTTCGTGAGATATGACCGTCATAATCGACTTCACCCGACTGATAGCGGCGTGTGGTGAGACCGAGCCAGGCGCCAACGGAGCGCGAAGTTCGGAAGTTGTCTGGATACTCGATTGCGGCGACATAGGAGACCGCAGTGATGGCGCCTATGCCTGGAGTTGTCATCAACAGCTTTGTGGCCGCGCTTTGCCGCGCCGTTGCAATGAGTTGACGGTCAAGAATGGCCGCACGCTTGCGGATGTCGCGCCACGCGTCAAGCAAGGGCAAAATGATTTCTGCCAGAGAAGTCTGCTTGTCCAGAAGCTCTCGAACATTGGCGTCAAACACCCGACCTGTCCCCTTAGGCACGATAAGGCCGAACGTCTTCATGACACCCCTGATCTGATTGCCAAGTTGGGTTGAGAGGGTCAGGAGCTGGTTGCGGGCCGCCACCAAAGCGCGGATCATCATAGCTTCAAACGACTTGACGCGAACCGCTTTGTAAAAGCCGGCTTCAGCGAGCTGGGCCAGGCCATCCGCATCATTGGCATCGGTCTTGTTGAGTGTCTCGTTCAATACCTTTTGCGCGTGCCGCGCTTCAATACAGATCGCCGGCACTCCCTCGGTCGTCAGCGCATGATAGAACCACGTCGCCAGTGGCCCTGTTTCGAAGACGACGCGCCTGGCGTGCGGCGCGCGCTTGCGGATAATCTCCGCCAGAAGCTTTGGGTCCGAAGGGCACTTCCCCCGCCAGATCTGCTTCCCGCTCTCTCGAACCGAGATCGCCGTATCTTTCAATGAAACATCAAGCCCAATATGCTGGTCCATGGTTGCTCTCCGTTTGATGTTTTGGGCCCGGTTCCAATCGTGAGCCCGTTTTCCCATCTTATCGGGGGCAACCACCCCCGCCAGCATCATGTTAGGAAAGTGCTTGGGGCGATCGCGCCGCGATTACTCCATGTTCTGCGATCCAAATTCACCGTCGCAGAAAGGCGCAGTCGAGAACACCAACAAGCGCATCCGCCGCTTTGTGCCAAGCGATACGGACCTATCCGCCGTCAGCCAGCAACAGCTGGTCGCCCTTGCCCATCACATGAACTCGCTGCCCAGGAAGTGCCTCGGTTATCGAACACCGGCGGAGGTCTTCATGGCGCATTTGCGCGAAAGTAGCTGATGCCCTACCCTTCACACGGCATTGTTGCACTTGGATTAGATTCTCCAGATCCAGATCGATGGCTCGCATCATTGGTGGTTGTCTAATCGCATTCCATCCGTCAAGCTGATTTGAGCATTCGATGTCCTTGCCGGCTTGCGAGATAGGCAACCCGGCTGAACTAATTGAATGAATCTTCCCTCACCGGCCGTGTCCTCTGAGCTATCCAGTGCTGGGAGCAGGGTTGTCTCCGCGGTCGACAAATGTCGCCGCACAATGGTCTTCGCAGGTGGGATCTTCCTAATGTTCGAGGCGCAGTCTCAACGAGCTGCAGCCACCAGAAGCGGAATGATCCTGCCCACGTCCGCAGCAGGGACGCTCAGCACAAAGTTAGATGACGCGCTGAGGGATGAAGGCTGAGCGTCGCCTATACGGCGGCGCCAGCCGATGCGTTGAACACTTCTCCCGTCTTGAGCATGCTGTGCATGATGACCGCGAGTTTCCGGGCAACCGCCACCGCGGAGCGCTTGAAGCCAAGGCGCTCGCGCAGCTTAAGTCCCCAGCTCTTGAGACTGCTCTCGGTCCTGGCGCTGGTTCTCGTCAAAAGCACTGTCGCCGCTTCATAAAGCAGCCCACGTAAACGATTGTCCCCCCTTCGCGAGATATGGCCGTCATAGTCGACCTCGCCTGACTGATATCGCCGCGTTGTCAAGCCGAGCCAGGCGCCAACCGAGCGCGACGTTCGAAAGTTTTCTGGATCTTCAATTGCCGTAACGTAGGATACCGCCGTGACGGCGCCGATGCCTGGGATTGTCATCAATAGCTTTGTGGCTTGGCTCTCACGGGCCACTATAAGCAGCTGGCGACCAAGATTGGCTGCGCGCTTGCGGATATCGTGCCACGCCTCCAAAAGAGGCAAGATAATCTTCGCAAGCTCGACGTTCCCATCCAAAAGCTTCCGCACATCCCCATCAAAGACCTGCCCCTTCCCTTTCGGGATGATGAGACCGAAGGTCTTCATCAGGCCGCGGATTTGATTGCCAAGTTGCGTTGACATATTCAGGAGCTGTTCGCGGGCAGCCACCAATGTGCGGGCCAACATAGCGTCAAAAGACTTGACGCGAACCTCTTTGTAAAAGCCTGCTTCAGCGAGTTGCGCTAAACCATCGGCGTCATTGGCATCGGTTTTGTTGAGCGTCTCGCTCAATACCTTTTGCGCATGCCGCGCTTCAATGCAGATCGCCGGCACCCCCTCGCTCGTCAGCGCGTGATAGAACCACGTCGACAGCGGTCCCGTTTCGAATACGACCCGCCGCGCGCGCGGAGCTTTTTTGCGGATCATCTGTGCAAGAAGCTTAGGATCCGAAGGACATTTCCCCCGCCAGATCCGCTTCCCATCTTCCCGGATCGAAATTGCGGTATCTTTCAAAGAAAGATCAAGGCCAATATATTGGTTCAAGGTTGCCTCCATCCGATGTTTGGGCCCGGTTCCAATCGAGAGCCCGTTTTTCCATCTTATCGGGGGCAACCACCCTCACCAGCCCAAAATCCAGAGACGGTCGCGCCGCGATTACTCCATGTTCGAGAACCGCGGTCCCAAATGCGCCCTGCTCGTCTATATCGACGATGCCACCGGCAAGCTCTTGCATCTGCGCTTTGCGACTTCAGCGAACACCTTCGATTATCTGCACGCGACGAAGGCCTACTTGCAGCAATGGGGCAAGCCGATCGCCTTCTACAGTCCAGATCGATATGGATGAACGTCGCAGGATCGCTCGCTGGCGAGCGGCCGGCCTCAGCGCCACCGTCATCGCCGAGAAGCTCGGACGGCATTCATTCAGTTTCGCAAGAAGTTCGGCAAGGCCAATGTGACGTCACTGGTCGAGCGGGTCAGCCGCTTTGCGGTCTTCCTGCGCAACAACGACCGGCAATCGAAGCCGATCATGGACGGGCTGATTGAGGTGCTCCAACCCCCTGCCCCAAGCCGCTCGACGCTCCATCACCTTTGACCGGGGCACTGAGTTCAGCGAATGGCCCTATCTGCAGGCTGGTATCGGAACGCAGACATGGTTCTGCGACCCGCAGTCGCCCTGGCAGAAAGGCACGGTCGAGAACACCAATGGCCGGGTTCGCAAATGGCTTTCGAGAGAGATTGATCCCCTGTCGATCACCGACGGCGAGCTGAAGGACATCTGCGATCGGCTCAACTCGACTCCGCGGAAGTGCTTAGGCTACCGAACGCCGGCGGAAGTCTTCCGCAAGAAACTGCTCGCGCAAATGCGGCGTGTCGGCTAGCTTCACACGCACAAGTCGCAGTTCGGCATGAACTTACACCGCATTTTAGAGACATATGAGCCAGTTAGAGATGCGACAGTCGTCGCCTCTTTGGCGACCAACCTCCTCAATCCAAAATGGCACTGTTCGTCCTCGCGCTATTTCCGCAATTCACGACGCCAGGAAACGGTTCCATCAGATTGCAAATGCTGGTCCTCGCAATCATCCTAAAATGCGTCGGCTTCGTCGTGAACGGGGATGATCCTGATTATGGCCCGGGCGAAAAGCAGTATGAAGCTCTCGTCGAAATTTGCTCGACTACCCAATTATCTCCTTGCTGCCGTATTTGCCGGACTGGCCTCTCGACTCGTGTTCGGAGGGAGAGCCTAACCGGTACGCAGGATTCGCGGACTGCTCTGGGCCGAAAGTGCCGATTCTGGTTACCTATCCGGCTATTCAGTTAATTTCCCCCCGAGCGCGGATGATCTCAACCCGCTACACGTAGGTGCAGCAGCCCCTAAGCTGTAAGCCAGATGTCGTGTCAGCCGTCTCTGTTCGAACGTGCTGTGTCGTCGCCTTGGGGGGAGGCATTCTCGTGCCGACAGCAAATAGAATTGCGCTGGCGGCCGCAAACCCCGCAAGAAGAAGGAACATGCCAGGCCCTCCAAAAGCGCCAAGCATGACGCCGCCCAGGGTCGGGCCGACGAAATTGCCGACGGTTGAGAATGAGTGAGCCCCGAAATAGCTTCCCCTATTGCGGTCGCTCGATATACCGTCAACAAGCATGTATTCGGATGGGACGACCAGAATCTCGCCGATCGTGAAGACAATCATCGAGATCGCCAAGCTCCAAAATGCCGTGGAGGTTAGAAAACCGATCTCACTCAGAAGGAACAGAACGCAGCCGATCACGAGGGCATCTAGGGCGCCTGCACGTTCAATGAATCGCCGCGCGAACGGATTGCCGATTAGAACGACTGCGCCGTTGATCGAAACGAGATATGCAAAAATCTCCACGCCGCCAGCTACATTGTCCGAAAGATAGGGAGCAAGCGTAGCCGACCATTGACCGTACACGGCAATTGGCAACATGCCGCCAGCGACAAAGAAGGCCAGACGCGGATCACGGACCGTCGCCTTGATGCTCTGAAACACCGGCACCGCCGACGCGGCGGCTTGGTGAACATCCCCTCGATGAAGGGGAACCTGCAAGAGATGCAGGGCAAACGCAAACATCGCATAGACGATGCCTGCAATGAGGAAAAGGGTCGTGGATGCAGCGCCTGCTGCGATTCCGATCAGCGGCCCAACGGCCCAACCGACATTTGACGCCGTGTAGCGCCAAGAGAAATACTTCAGACGTGCGTGTTCAGGGCATACGTCGCTCATCAGGGCGCGTGAAATCGGCTCATATATCGCGACGGCGACAGCAGCTACGATCTGAGCGAGGCAGAACGCAAGAACCGTTTCAGCTAACCCCATCCCAACCAGAGCGAAAGCCATAGAAAGGAGGGTAAGCGTCAGCACAGTTTTGCGCCCCACTCGGTCCGACAAGGATCCTGCGAAGGGGGCAGCAATCGCTCCCACCAAGGCCCCCAACAGTGCGCCGATCATGGCGGGACCGAGCCCGAATGACTGCTGCAATTTGATGGCGAGGAACGAGAGAGTCATTGCACGCGCGATGGTCACAAGACCCGACCCAATTATGAGGAACAGCACATGTTTCAGCCGCTGTTCTTCGTACTCCATCGTCGCCCCCGATCTACTGCAACAATCCCGATTTCAATCGATCTCGCCTACCTAGCAAATCGCAGAATAGGGAGTTTGTGACCGTTACAATGACCAGTGTGGGCAGCGCAAGGCCGCCATTTCACGAGTTCGTCAGCCGACCATTCGGCTCGACGCGCGGGAATTTCGCCAGGAGCATCTGCCCGCCCTCCTCTACGTGGAGTGCCGGCGCATCGCCCGCCGGCGGACCCTACGCCCGAAGGTTGAAGCTCCTGCGCAAGGCGCTTGGGCTGATGCCCAGCTGTCGGTGAAACGTGGCGCTCAGATGCGCGTGCGAGGAAAAGCCCACTGCAAGTGCAACGGCGCTTAGATCTACGGCGCCGGCGGTGATCAGCGAACGGGCACGCGCGACACGGCGATCGACGATATAGGCATGAGGCGACCAACCGGTCGCCTGCTTGAAAGCCCGTGAGAAGAAACCCGCCGAAAGACCGAGCCCTTCAGCGAGCGCTTGTACCGTTAATTCTCCGTCGAGATTACCTTCGATGATTTCGTCGATCCGTCTCAGGCGCCGTGCGGTCATCCATTGCGGAGTGTCACTCGAAGGGGCACGACATCCCATCTGCAGGCAAAGCCGATCGACGAGAGCGATCATCTGCGCTTCGTGGCGCAACGGCTCGGCGAAGGGAGATGCGAGAAAGAGGCGTCTCAACTCATGCGCGGCCGCAACAGCGAGGGAATCGATGCGGTCGCTGAAAGCGAAGCCGCCTTCTTCCTCGAGATCGAAGCCGGTGAGGACGAGATATTCCCCGCCGGAGGCCGAACACGAGAAGACTTCGCAGCCTTTCGGCACATAGGCGAGCCCGTTCGGCCGCGCGCGAAAAGGCCGGATCCTGTCGCTGGCATAGGCATGTACGCCCTCCTGGCTCTCGAAGGCGAAGCCGAGGACCGGGCGATCCGCCGTATAGCGCGCCTCATAGGGCCGGCGCGGCAAAAGCTCCGCCGACCAGCGGCCGACGGTCACGCGCCTTGCCGGCTCCGGCGTCAATGCCGTGGGTCCGCTCATGCTTACTCGTCCGCTCCTCAGGATCAATTTCCAATGGCCGCCGTTTTACGTCAGGAATCTGAAAGCGCCAAAACTTTCGGCATGTCAGTCATCCGGCATCCGTAAACGATGGAGGCAACGGGATGAAGCTGTTCGCACGGAAGGACATCGAAGAGGCGGCCGCGCTCGTCTACCGGCACATGCCGCCCACCCCGCAATATGTGTGGCCACAGCTCTGCGAGATGGCGGGCGCCACGGTCTGGATCAAGCACGAGAACCACACGCCCGTCGGCGCGTTCAAGGTCCGCGGTGGCATCACCTTCATGGATTGGCTCCGCCGCAGCCGGCCAGAAACCACGGGCATTGTCACCGCAACGCGCGGCAATCACGGACAGAGCCAAGCGCGTGCCGCCCGGACTGCCGGGCTTGAGGCGCAAATCATCGTTCCGCACGGCAATTCCGTCGAAAAGAATGCCGCCATGCGCGCCTGGGGCGGCAAGGTCATCGAGTTCGGCCGGGACTTTGACGAGGCGCGAAGCGAAGCGCGGCGGCTTGCGGCCGAGGCCGGCTCTTTCCTGGTGCCGGCCTTCCATAAAGAGATCGTCCTCGGTGTCGCGACTTATGCGCTGGAACTCTTCACCGCGGCACCCGATCTCGATGCGGTCTATGTGCCGATCGGCTGCGGCTCGGGGATTTGCGGCGTCATTGCCGCACGCGAGACGCTGGGCCTAAAGACGGAGGTGATCGGCGTCGTCTCAACCCACGCGCCGGCTGCGAAACTGTCATTTGAAGCCGGGCGGCCGATCCAGACCGAAACGGCGCTGACCTTCGCGGACGGCATGGCCGTTCGCGTCCCCGTGGAAGAGGCCTTCGCGATCTATGCGAAAGGCGCCTCCCGCATCGTCGCCGTCAGCGACGACGAAGTGGCGGAGGCGATGCGCCTCCTCTACCGCGCCACCCACAATGTCGCCGAGGGCGCGGGCGCGGCGCCGCTCGCCGCGCTGCTCAAGGAAGGTGCGGCCATGCGTGGCAGGAAAATCGGCCTCATCCTGAGCGGAGCGAATGTGGACGCCGACGTGTTTCAGAAGGTTTTGGCCGGGGAGACGCCCAGTGTCACGTGAAGCTTCGTCCCTTCTACGGCAAGCCCAGGCCCCGCTTCAGCGTCTTCAGGACGGCCCAATCCGCGCCTTCCAGGGGCGCGGGACCGACTGGCTCCTCCAAACGATGCCCGCCGCCGGCCCCTCGCTCGTCACCGCCTCGGCCGGAAACTTCGGCCAAGGGCTCGCACATGCCGCCGCCAAACGGGGTCGCAAGGCGATCGTTTTTGCGGCGACGAATGCCAACCCGCTGAAGATTGCCGCCATGCAGCGCGTTGGAGCGGAAGTCATTCTTCACGGCGACGATTTCGACGCGGCCAAGGCCGAGGCGCGTCGGTTCGCCGAGACAAAGGGCTGTGCCTTCATCCAGGACGGGGCCCATCCTGCAATCGGGCAGTGGCCCGCCGCCGGCGATAGCAGTCAGTGGAAGCCCCTTCGCACATAGGACAAGCAGTCAAATCTATTGAGGACAGAATGATAATCTGGCGTGAATCGTCCTGGCAGCTCTTGGACTGCTCGGGTCTCAATTCGTCGTCGAAGCCATTTTTGATGGTCCTCCCGCATCGGAATTTGTCCCGATCGGCCAAATGGCCGGTATGTGGTCGGGAGCCGCACTCGTAGCCCTTATGAACCTGGCGCTGGAGCGCGTCGACAAGCCGCGCACTGTAATCGACAAGGAAACGGGCAGCGAGCTCGTGCTTAAAGCCAAACACGATTTCTTCTTCATCCCGATGAAGTATTGGGCCTATCTGCTGATGCTGGTCGGCGTGGCCCGCTATTTCGCCGACTGACCCTGCGAGAAGGGGTGCAAGCCGCCCGGTCTATCGTTGGCATTTCACTCCGGCGCCAGGGCTCGTCTTTTCGACCGAGCCTCTTGACGAGAGGCCCCGCAAAATCGTGTCGATCCGACCTGAGGTCATCTAGGCACTGATCAGCACATTCCACAACGACGCACGCGTGTATCACTAGCCAAATCAAAGACAGAAACAATGCAATCTAAACGACGAATATCATCACTCGCCCTCTCCGTATTTGTTGTTGCCTCCGCGACGCCGCTTTTCGCAGGAGAGCTGTTCCCGATAGATCACGGAAGATACGTCGAATCGCGACTTGGTTGCGGCGAAACAAAACGTTCGCTCCTATTTATCTATAACGGGCAAAACATTAAGGGCGAAAAGAGCAGCTGCACCGTGAGCAACGTTTCCTATTCTGGAAACATTTACGAGTTCGACGAGACCTGCTCATATTATCATCACTGGTGGAGCATCTTGCCGACAATTGTCACGGGATACAAAAGCAGGATGGAAATATCAAACAAGAGGGAATTCCTGTTAAAACGCGAGAATGAAAGCCTTGAGATGACAGATCGATACAGGTGGTGCGCGTCGGAATAATCCTCGCACCGCTGGACGAAATTAACGTCGGCCTGCTGTTGGAAACATGCTCGCAAAGGAAGCGGCCGCCAAACGGCTTCGGCGGCGCTTTCATGAATGATGAGAAGGAGAGACATTTGCATAGAATACTGCGGCTTATCGCCCATGCCGCCGTTGTCACGGCGCTGTCATTGGGTGCGGCATCCGCCTCTGAAGTGCCCGCCAGAAAATCAGGGCTTTGGATCGTAAAATCCCAAGACAATCCCTTCGCGAACTGGAGCATGTGCGTCAACGACAAGAACAACACGTTCCTGAACAGCGATGTCTGGAGCAACTTCAAGAAAGAATGCAAGGTCAGATCGCTCACAAGAAGCGGGAACGGCTACTCGTTGATCTCTAATTGCAATTCCAGCCTCACCGGCGACGTCAGGCTTATTGTGGATTTCTCCGGCGACTTCAGAACGGCTTACACCTTCAAATCAACCACAGAAGCAAGGGGGCCAAGTCAGCAGGTCGATCGACAAACCATCACTGTCAGCGCCTCATTCGCAGGAGAATGCCCGGCGGGCATGAGGCCTGGGATGAAGCGAATGGAGCGGCAGTAACCCGCGTGGGCACGATGGGCAGCAATTGAGCACCGGACTGTGGCATGCTCCAACGCTCCCCTCTCGCAGCCGCCACAGGTAAGGTATCCCCTTGCTGCCCTTCAATCTGAAAACCTGCTATCCAAGCGGTGTCGGCCAGGAGGACGTCCTGGCGCAGCACATTCGCTCCGTCTTGGTCGTGCACCCGCCGCAGGGCGACGTTCTCGCTCGCCCTTTCTGCTCTTCGCAGGATCGGCGCAACGATCGTGCCCATGCCGATGGATGAACACGGCCTCCTGCCGGATCCCCTGGAGACGGCCGCCGCGGTACCGAGTTTCGCGGTTCCAGGGCTCTGGATGACGGGATCGGCGCCAGGAACTGGTTCTGCGATCCAAATTCACCGTCGCAGAAAGGTGCCGTCAAGAACACCAACAAGCGCATCCGCCGCTTCCTGCCCAGCGACACAGATCTGGCGGCAGCAAGCCAGCATCAGCTCGTCGCCACCGCAAAGTTGAAGTGTCCTGTTTCTGCAAAGTAAGAATGTCACTCTCCCCGGTTTTGATGACCTGGGAGATTGCGGATGGGATTGATTGCGATGAGCGAGCGTGATCTGCAGCGGATCGAGGTTTTGTCGAAGGTGATCGACGGCCGCATGACGATTGTCTCGGCGGCGCATGTGTTGTGCCAAGTGCGCCGGCTCTTGGAGCGGATCCGGACGGACGGCGCAGCATCCGGCACAAGGCGATTTGGCCGACCGTCGAACAACCGGATCAGCGATAGTGTTCGGGATTATGTGGCGCTGGTTCGCGAGCGCTATGCCGACTTCGGTCCGACGCTGCCGTCGCGGTCGAAGCGCAAGGAGTCGGCGTTGCGCCGACTGTTCAAGAGCGATGGCCCGTCCCATTCACCTCGACAATGTCGCGCTGCTATTTGTGGTGGGCTAGCATGTGCGCGCAAGCTCAACTACCCGGGTCGAAACACGGTCTGCAACCTCCCGATCATGCGTTACCATGAGCACCGCAACGCGCCTCTCGCTGACGATTTCCAGCAGGAATGTCATCACCTCTTTCTGGCTGACCGGGTCCAGCCGCGAGGTCATCTCGTCGGCGAAGAGGAAGGCGGGATCGAGCAGCAGGGCACGCAACAGCGCAAAACGCTGCAATTCCCCGCCGGAAATCTGTCCCGGCAGACGATCGAGCAAGGCTCCCGGCAAGCGCAACCGGGCCAGCAATCGCTCGACATCGGTCCATTCCTTGCCATGCAGCCGCGTCAGATCCCGCAATCCCCTGCGGATCGTCTGAGACGGCGCGAACGCTGCAGGCGGGTCCTGGTAGAGTTTCTGGAAGCGTAGCGAGGAGAGGCCTGCCTTGCGCACGATCGAGCCCGCATCAGGATTGGTCAGGCCAAGCAGGATGTTGCCGACCGTCGTCTTGCCGCATCCGCTGGGGCCGGCGATCGAGACGATCTCGCCGGCAGCCACGGTGATGTCGAGGCCGGAAAACAGAACCCTGTCACCGTATCTCTTTTCCAGTCCGCAGCCCGCGACAACCAGCTTGTCCGATTTCATGCCCGGATGCCGCTCCCACTGTGATGGCTCGGCCGCCAGAAGTGCCTTGGTGTAGGCGTGCGCGGGGGCAGTCAGCAGCTTCTGGGTGGGCCCATATTCAACGAGCCGACCATCGAGCATGACGCCAATCGTTCCGCCGAGCGCTCTGGCCACGGCGACGTCGTGGGTGATGGTCAGGAGCAGGCGTCCCCTTTCCACTTCCTGTCTCAGGCGGTCCGTCACCGCGTCCCGGAGGGCCGCATCGAGCCCCTTGGTCGGTTCGTCGGCGATCAGCAGTTCGGCGTCCGTCGCATGCGCCATGGCAATGGCCGTCCGCTGCCCCATGCCGCCGGAAATCTGGAACGGGTAGAGCCCTTCTGCGGCAGAAAGAGCCACTTCGGAGAGGTTTTTCTTCGCAGCCATTGCGCTTTCGGCGGCCGCCCTGCCCTTCACGTAGCGATGAACCTCGGCAACTTGCGGGGCCACGCGCATGGTCGGATCCAGCGCCAGCCATGGTTCCTGCGGCAGCAGGCTGATGCTGCGGCCCCACCGACGGCGACGTTGGCTCGGCGTTTCCTTGAGAAGATCCGCCTCCTTGAACAGCACGCGCCCCGTCGCCCGCAGTTCCGGGGGCAGATTGCCCATGATCGCCTGCGCGACCAGCGACTTTCCCGAGCCGCTTTCGCCGAGAAGGGTCAAAGGCTGACCTCTGCCTAAGGCAAGCGTTACGTCCGAAACGATCGCACCCTCGGCTGAGTGGATGGACAGACCGGAAACCGAGAGGTCGGATGGGACCTGGATGTTCATGCGCGATCTCCCTGCGCGAGCAGTTGCAGTCCGAGAACCAGAAGGAAGATGAGCGTGGCGGGAAGCAGCACATGCATCGGAGCCTCGGCATAGTATGGCAGGAGTTCCACGATCATGCTGCCGAGTTCCGGCGTGGGTGGCTGGAGACCGACGCTGATCGCGCTCAGCGTCGATACCGCGATGATGGCGGTTGCCATGGCGAATGCGGAAAGCGTGGCGATCATCGGTCCGATGACCGGCAGGACATAATGGACGAAGATGTAGCGCGAGCCGAAACCGAGCATGCGCGCTGCTTCGATATGCGGTTGAGCCAACACCGTTCTCGTCGTCGTTTTCGTCACGCGGTAAAACTCCACCCACAGGGTCAGCGCCAGCCCGAGAAAGAGCGGCCCATAATTGCCGGGCGCAAAGGCGAGTAGCAGAAGCACGAGCATAAGGCCGGGCAAGGCCAGGACGACAGTCGCCACCAATTCAAGCAGGCGCTCCGTCCAGCCGCCTTTCCATGCGGCGAGAAGGCCGAGCAGAACGCCGGGTATGGCCGCAGCCAGCATGGTGAGAAAGGCCATGCCGAAGGAGAGGCGCGCGCCGTGGGCAAGCCGCGCGACGAGGCTGCGGCCGTAATGATCGGCGCCCAGCAGATAGTCGCCGCCGATCGGCGCAAGGCTCGCGCCGAAATCCTGGGCGGCCGGGTCGGACGGAATGACCACGGGGCCGACGATGGCAAAGCCGCTGAGTAGGATCATCAGACCGGCGCCCGCCTGGCGCGCCGGCCCGATGGCCGCCTTCGGTCTCGTGAATAAGAAATTGTCGAAGGTGCTCATGCCGTTCTCCTCACGCGCGGATCGAGCCAGAGGGTGACAAGATCGACGGCCGCGCCAATGGCGACGAACATCAGTCCCATTATCAGTGCCGTCCCCTGCACCATCGGGATGTCGCGTTCGACGATCGCATGCACCAGCGCGTGGCCGATGCCCGGATAGGCGAAGAGCGATTCCACCACCACCACCCCTTCGATCAGATAGATCGCCTGCAATCCGAGATAGGAGACGACTGGAATGGCCGCATTCCTGAGCCCGTGCCGTCGCACGGCCACGGGCTCGGAGAGCCCCTTGTAGCGAGCGAAGGCAAAATAGGGCGCCCGGGCGACGGCCGCGACGGCGTTGCGGGTAACGCGGCTCGACATCGCCGCGAGCCCGAGCGCTAGCGTCAGCGCCGGCAACAGGATCTCCCGGGGGGACCCGAAGCCGGCCGGCGGCAGCCAGCCGAGCTGCCGGGAAAAGACCAGCATGAGGATGAGGCCCATCACGAAGGGCGGAATGGCGCGGAAGGTCACGGCGCCCATGAGGCAGACCCGATCTGCGACGCCACCCGGCTTGAGGCCCCCGAAAAGCCCTACGATCGGACCGATCAGCAGCGACAGCAGCAACGCTGCTGCCGCTAGCCAGACCGAAGCGCCGAGTTGCACCTGCAATTCATGGGCAACGGCGCGTCCGGTAACCAGCGAATGGCCGAGATCGAATCGCGCGAGGCTGCCCAGCCATTCGATGAACTGCATGGCGATCGGCCGTTCGAGGCCGAGTTCGAGACGCACCTTCTCGGCCGCCTCAGCGATCCGCGCGTCCGGTCCGTAGCGGCCGGCCGCGATGCGCATGGCAACGTCCCCCGGCAGCACGCGCATCAGGACGAAACACAAGGCTCCCACCACGATCGCAACGACAGCAGCCTGCAGAAGGCGAGCAAAAAAGAACTTCTTCATAGCCCTTCCCGTTATTCTGCCCAGCGGATCGACGAGAGGCCGTAGTTCACCTCGAGAGGATCGACCTCAACGCCGGTGATGCGCTTGCTGGAGACGATAGCGAGTTCGGACCAGGTGACGGGTATGCTCGGCAATTCCTGTTGCAGGATTTCGACCGCGCGGGTCTGGAGCGGAGCGCGGACATTCGCGTCGCTCGTTGCCGCGAGCTTTTCGACGATGTCCTGCATCTCCTTGTTGTCCCAACCCATGGAGCCCCAGTCGCTACCGCCCGCACCATAGTCCTGAAGAAGTGTGCCGACCGGATCAGGCACGATCGAATAGAGCCGCGAGATCAGCCCCATCTCCAGGCTCCCATCCTTGTGACGGGCCGGGATTTCAGAACTGTTGCCGACGGATACCTTGGCCTCGATGCCGACCTGCCTGAGCTGGGCCTGGAGCGCTGTCGCGATCGGCGGCAGTTCCGGCCAGCTGGAATAGGTGAGCATCGTCACGCTGAAGCGCTTGCCGTCCTTCTCCAGGATGCCGTCGCTCCCCGGCACCCAGCCGGCGGCCGCCAGCAGTTCCTTCGCCTTTTCGACGTTACGCCCGAGCGGCCGAACATCGGGAAGGTTCCAGCCCTTCATGGCCGGTGGGAAAAGCTGGGTTGCGGCCAGGTCGGCATTGCGCAGGATGACCTTTGTGATGCCGATGCGGTCGATGGCGGCGCTGATCGCCCGTCGCTCTTCGATCTGGTCGAAAAACGGCGATGCAGCGTTGACCTTGAGAATACGTGTGCGGGGGATGGTCGCGATCCGGACGTCCAGATTCGGATTGGCCTTCAGCCGATCGACCGAAACCGGCAGCATAGAAAAGACGAGGTCGGCTTCGCCGCTTTCGGCCATGAGAGCGCGGGTTTCCCCCTGCCCCACGGCAAGGTAGCTTACTTGCTCGATGCCGGGTTTTCCGCCCCACCAGTTGCCCGATCCTTCCAATTCGAGCCGTGCCGGCGGCGTCAGGCGTTTGATCTTGTAGGGTCCGGAACCAACGATCTGCGTGATTTTGCCCGCGCCGTCGAACGAGGACGGAGCAAGGATGATGGCGCTGAAATGCACGAGATAAGCCGGCAAGGCGGAAAAGGGCTTGGTCAGCCGTATCCGGACGTCGCTGCCGTCGCTCGCAATCTCGGCTATCGGTGCCTGAGATAGAACGCCGACACCCGCGAGCGCTCGATTTAGGCTGGCGGCGGCCGTCTCGGCGGTGACCGGGGTTCCATCATGGAAAACCGCATTGGCCCGGAGCGTAAAGGTCCACGCGAGGCCGTCGTCCGAAACCGACCAGTTTTCCGCAAGACCTGGAACGAGGCCCCCCACCTTGTCGGTCGTCACCAGCGTTTCGGCGACCTGAAGCCTGCTGAAGACATAGCCCGTCTGCGCCGGCTCGATACCGCTGATTTCCCATGGCCCCGCCACCTTCAGCACTACTGCATAAGCGGAGCTGACGGATAGGGACGCACCGAGGGCAAGCGTTTTACGCATCGTATTCTCCGGTGATTCAAAGTGATGTCGAATTGCCAATCTCGTGCAATCGCCCGTCAGGCGCATGCGTCTGAGCATCGGGAAGACGCCGACCAAGCCCAGCGGCACGAGGTCGATGACGCTCGCCGGAAAGGTGCGAGCGAGGACTTGCTGCATGGCCTTGATAGCCAAGCGTCAGATTTGCGCATTCCGGGCAGGTGTCGCTCATCGCGTCCTCGGGGAATGACGGTTCCTGCATATGTAACGTTATTACGTTCGTCAAACGAAATGTTACGAAATAACATACCGAATGGAGCGGCAAGCGAGCCCGCAGCTTGAGCGGTTACCTGCATCAGACCCGTCAATCCAAAAGATCGAACACGTTCAGGAAGACTGAGCCCTCGCCGGTCGCCGTGCTTGCGGGATATCTCGGTGCGGCGGGCAAAATCACGCTATTGAACCGTATTTTCACAGAGCCGCATGGCAAGAGGCTTGCGGTCCTCGTCAATGAATTCGGCGAGGTCGGCCGCTACAACGACGTCATCGTCGGGTCCGACGAGGACGTGATGCCGCTTGGCTCCGGTCGCAGAATGGATTGGTTTGATTTCATCGGTACTTACGGTCGTTCTTATCGTCACAATCGCATAACCCAATCTACAACCGGAGGCTTACGCATCTCCCGGCATTTTTCCCTTTGCCGTGGAGGGCGCGGTGACGCGGCGTCGCGGAATGAGACTACGTCGTGCCGCCTCGATGGGGCCCGCCATAGGGCGGCGCCGCGATGGTTGCCCAATTGGTAAGGTGTGCGACCGCGCCTGCTGCCTTCGTGCGACGTGCTCGTCGTCCGAAAACCGCTGCACGCTTGTCGGTGGCATGCATCAATGCGCCGTATAAGCTCCGTCGACGAGATGATAGCTCCCCGTGATGAAGGAGGCCTCGTCGGAAAGGAGGAAGCAGACGAGGGCGGCCACCTCCTCCGGCGTTCCGCGCCGTCCCATGGGCTGAAGGGCCTCCATGCGACGCGTCTTTGCGAGTTCCGCATATTCCGACAGAAGCGGGGTCTCGATCCAGCCGGGACCGACGGCATTGATGCGGATGCCCAGTCGAGCATATTCGATTGCAGCCGCCTTGGTCAGGCCGACGACACCGTGCTTGGCTGCGGTGTAGGCCGAAGCAGTCGGCAAAGCGACCGATCCGAGAATCGAAGTTATGTTGACGATGGCGCCTTCCCGTTGAGTCAGCATGGCCGCGATCTCGTGCTTCATGCAGTAGAAGGTGCCGTGCAGGTTCACGTTCATCACCCGGTGCCATTCGTCGAGCGGATAATTCGCCGTCGGCCAGCGCTGAGCTTCGGTGCCCGCATTGTTGACCGCCAGGTGCAGGCCGCCGAGCGACGACGCGAATTCGATCAGCCGCTCGACCGCATCTGCGTCGGTGATATCGACGGCGAAGTCGCGCGCCCTGCCACCGCCGGAGTTGATCTCGGCCGCCACGCTCTGGGCGGCATCGGCATTGATATCGGCGATGATGACCTCGGCCCCCTCGCCTGCGAGCTGCCGCGAAACGGCGGCACCTATTCCGGAGCCCGCGCCGGTCACGAGTGCCACTTTCCCCCCGAAGCGTTGTTTCATCGTGCCTCCATCATCTTCTCTTCGCTGCTGCAAGTCTCCTCAAGCCGACTTCGGCTGCGGAGCCAGGGCCTGGCCCGGTAGTCGACCAGACATGAACAGTCTGCGCAATGCGTTTCGTCGGGCGTCGGCGACGTTGTTCGCCCGACTGAGGCGAATCTGCCTGATCGCCTTTGTTCGAAAGCTGCGACAAAGGTTTAAGATCACTATGGAATACAGCCTTTGCCTATTTTTGATCGGCGGGTCCAGCCGGTTTTCGTCCCGTGCTGGATGCAAGGCTTGGCTGACACCCGCGACGGTGTTAAACACGGATGGTAACCGAGTCTCAACTGCTCAGCAGGTGAAAATGGGGAAAAACCACGTTACACGCCGGATGCTCGTGCTGGGTGCTCTTGGTATGTTGGTGTCGGGCTGCAGCTTGACCGAGCGTCCGAGGGCGAGCGCCATTGCTGCCCGGCCGCGTCTCGATCCACGCTACCGTCGGCAAGAGGTGGCTTACCCGGGGCCTGAGGGGCCGGGAACGATCGTCGTCGATACCGTGCAGCGTTACCTCTACTACGTTGAGGGCGGGGGATCGGCTATTCGCTACGGCATCGGCGTCGGCGAAGAAGGCCGGACGATCAAGGGCCGGGCGAGAATCGGCCGAAAGGCGGAGTGGCCCTCCTGGACCCCAACCGAAAATATGATGCGCCGGAAGCCCCACCTTAGGCAATATGCCAGCGGTGTCTCGGGCGGGCTCCACAATCCTCTCGGAGCGGCTGCGCTCTACCTCTATCGAGGTGGGCAGGACACCATGTTCCGCCTGCATGGTACCAACGAACCATGGACTATCGGCCAAGCCGTATCGAGCGGCTGCATCCGTTTGACGAACGAAGATATCGTCGATCTGTACAGCCGCGCCCCGGTGGGCACGCCAGTCATGATCGTCTGATGGTGTTTTTGCGCATATTTGGTATAAATAGCGTGAGCCATGTGTGTGAGGTCCCTTTGAACAGTTCCAAACCGACAAAGCTGATGCCAACTGTGTCTTTCATGCACTAGGCCACGGCGGGAATCGCCACTATTACTTGGAGTGTTGCCTTCGATAAACCATTCCCACTATTGAGGAAAGGACTACTTGATGAGCAGAATTCTGGTGTTGACGATTACGTTGCTTTCTGTCGTTGGCCTGAGCGCCTGCGGCACGATCGGCAAAGGTAAAGGCAAGGCCCCGCCGCCGGTGGCGGCTGCGCCCGTCGAGCCCGCACCGATTTACAAGTAATTGCTGAAATTGTGCTGCGGGGGGAAGCTGAAGAGCCCCTCCCCGCAGCACTCTTCTAAGGCTGGATCGGTGCGGCTGACAGTCAAAGACATTTACGATGACGGGTCGGCCCGCATGCTGGCCCGAGTAGACCGGGGACAAAGCGTAGAGACGTGATGATACGTGTAGGAACCCGTACATTGGCACTTGTCCTGCTTGCACTCGCTGCAACGGCTTGCCAGACGCAGGATGAGAAACCTCAACCGCGCTACGTATCGAGCAGCCCAAATATCGACGGCCCCGCCAAGCTGGCGTCGGAAGCGAGAGAGCAGGGATATTTCATTGAATTCCGCTCGCGCTATGCACTGAGTTATGGGCACTCCTACGTCATCTTTGGTCGCGTCGACAAGAATGGATCCATGATCAATCCTGAGGTCGCAGGTCTCGCTCCCGCGACGAATGATACGGCGCCCTATGTCATGGGCCATTTTCTGCCCGTGCCGGCGGAGACCGGGTGGAGCGATGGTGATCTCGAAGAAGAATACAGATCGGCAAGCTGGCGCATCATGCTGACCGAGGCAGAATACAACAAGGTCGTCGCCGACATTCGCAAGCTGAAGGCCAAGGCTCGTTTCTGGCATGCTTCGCTCTACAACTGCAACGCGTTTGTTGCGGAAATTGCTCGCTCCATGGGCTATAAGACGCCAAACATCTGGCTCAGACCGCAAGAATTCATTACAAAGCTGCGCCAGATGAATGGCGGCTGACGCGATCTGGTTGCGTTATTCCCGCTTCGCTGGTGGTCGAATCGCGGAAAGCCTTTGCGGGGAGTGAGAATGTCGATAGCTGCCGTCGGAAAGACGTTATGGGTGCTGGGCATCATAGCCTGGTACTTGATTCGCAGGCCCCATGAGCGCCGCGCCAAGCGTGTGCAGGTCGTCAGCCACCGCCGCTCTCCTTCGGAAAGAATCGGACTTGCTGCGGCCCTGCTCGGCTTGGCAATCGTCCCGGGATTTTACGTCGCGACCGGCATTCCCGATTCGGCCGACCATGCCGCCGGTCCCTGGGCCGTGGCGATTGGTACAGTCGCGTTCCTCGCCGCCATGTGGGTGTTTCGCAGAACGCATAAGGCTCTCGGCCGCAACTGGTCCATTACGCTTGAAATCCGGGACCGGCATGAACTTATAAGCAGCGGTCCGTATGCCTTCGTCCGTCATCCGATGTACACCTCATTTCTGCTGATGGCCATCGGCCAGGCCTTCCTGCTGCCGAACTGGGTCGCCGGTCTCGCCGGCCTGGCGGGCTTCGCCGTTCTGTTCTTCCTGAGGGTGGATGAAGAGGAGCGGATGATGCTCGAAACCTTCGGTCCGCAATACCGCGCTTATATGGAAAAGACCAAGCGGATCATCCCATACATATATTAGAGGTGTACGATGCGAGGCCGCGCTCTCAAGCTCTCGGGGCCACGCCGCCTCGTAGGCGACCTGATGAGATTTTCGATCGGGGTTCCCCGGGTCAGCGTCCAGAGGCAGATGAATCTCGCGGCCCTTCAGCAAGCGAGGAACTTGGCCGCGAACAGACCCTCATGGATGGCGCTGTTTCTGAAGGGCTATGCGCTGCTTGCCATGGAGACGCCGGAATTGCGGCGTGCCTATGTGAAGCTGCCCAGGCCGCAGCTCTATGAATATCCGGGAAACATTGCCTCCGTTGCGCATGAGCGTGAATACGAAGGCGAACGTGTCGTACTCTTGAGCCTCATCAAAAATCCCGAGCGCCGGACGATCGTGGAGCTTGGCGCATCCCTGGCGGATGCGCGCACCCGTCCCGTTCTCGAAATCAAGGAGTTCCGGCGCGCCTTGAAAATTGCCCGCGCGCCCGCGCCGATCCGATGGCTGCTCATGTGGCTGGGCCTCAATATCGGACGCCAGCGGGCGCGCCATTTCGGCACGTTTCAGTTGTCCGTCTATTCCGGGCTCGGCGCCGAATCGCTCAACCCTCTGACGCCGCTGACGACGCTATTCAACTACGGCCCGATTAGCGATGAGGGCCTGGTGACCGTGCGGATACACTACGATCACAGGGTCATGGATGGCGCCAATGTCGCGCGGGCGCTGGAGCGGTTCGAGAAAATCCTGAACGGCGAAGTCGCGGCCGAATTGGCCAGCCTCGCCGAAAGTGAGACCGTGGACAGGGAGATGCGGGGCGCTGCGCGATGAATGAAGATCGAATGCCGCGGCCTGCCGTCGTCGTGGTGGGCGCTTCACGCGGCATCGGAAAGGCGATCGCGCAGGTGGCCGCGCGCGACGGCGATACAGTCGTTCTGGTGGCGCGATCCGAGGCGGACCTCGAGGCCGTCGCTGCCGATCTCCGCAAGGCGGATGAGGAAGCCTTCGTTCTTGCCCTGGATCTCATGGCGGCGAATGCCGACCGCCGCCTTGAGGCATTCCTGTCCGAAAACGGCTTGTACTGCGACGTCCTTGTCAACAGCGCCGGTTACGGCCTGCGCGGCAGTGCGGCAGTCCTGCCGGTCGAAGATCAACTTGGCATCGTCGATCTCAACATTCGCGCCGTTGCGGCGCTCACGCTTCGCTTCCTGCCGGGCATGGTGGCGCGCGGCCGCGGTGGCGTCATCAATCTCGGATCGGTCGCGAGCTTCACCCCAGGACCGTTCATGGCCCTCTATTACGCTAGCAAGGGTTTCGTTCGCTCCTTTTCGGAGGCGCTTTACGAGGAGCTTCACCGCACCGGCGTCACGGTCACCTGCGTGGCGCCGGGGCCGGTGGCCACCGAGTTCCTGCAGCGATCCGGCGCCAACAGGGCGGCTCTCTTCAAGGTTCTGCCCAAGCTCGATTCGGACTACGTCGCCGAATGCGCGTGGCGTGGCTTCAAAGCGGGTCGCCGCCTCGTCGTCCCTGGCCTCGCGTCCAAGCTCGCCGTCCTCATTGCCGCAGTACTTCCATCGGCGTTTATGCTGCCGCTCGTCGGCCGCCTGCAGCGCCGCAGCAAGGATCCCTGCCCCTGCGGTTCCGGCAAGGCCTACAAGATCTGCTGCGGTGCCACGCGCCGGCGCAGCGCCCGGTGACCATCACGCCCGATTGGAAACTCGTTTACACCGGTGGCAGGTCGCCGCGCTGCCAGCCTTCGTGCGTCTCCGCCATGAAATCGGCATAGCGCCCCGCTTCGATGGCCTTTCGGATGCCGACCATGAGTTCCTGATAGTAGGCGAGATTGTTCCAGCTGAGCAGCATGCCGCCGAGCGATTCGTTCGAGCGGATAAGATGATGCAGGTAGGCGCGCGAGTAGTCGCGCGTCGCCGGACAGGAGGACTGCTCGTCGAGCGGCCGCGTGTCCTCCGCATGCCGTGCATTGCGCAGGTTGATGCGGCCATGGCGGGTGAAGGCCAGCCCATGGCGGCCTGAACGGGTCGGCATGACGCAGTCGAACATGTCGATGCCATGCGCGACCGACTTCAGAATGTCGTCGGGGGTGCCGACGCCCATTAGATAGCGCGGCTTCTCCTCCGGCAGGGCCGGACAGGTGACGTCCAGCATGTCGAGCATGACCTCCTGCGGTTCGCCGACGGCAAGACCGCCGACGGCATAGCCCTTGAGGTCGAGATCCTTCAGTGCCAGCGCCGAGCGCTCGCGGAGTTTCGGACTATCGCCGCCCTGCACGATGCCGAACATGGCCTTGCCCGGCTGATCGCCGAATGCGGTCTTGCAGCGTTCGGCCCAGCGCAGCGACATTTCCATGGCGCGCTCGATCTCGTCGGGCTCTGCCGGCAGCGCCACGCATTCGTCGAGCTGCATCTGAATGTCGCTGTCGAGCAGCCCCTGGATCTCGATCGAGCGCTCGGGCGACATGTGATAGAGCGCGCCGTCGACATGGCTCTTGAAGGTGACGCCCTGTTCGTTGAGCTTGCGCAGGCTGGAGAGCGACATAACCTGGAAGCCGCCGCTGTCGGTCAGGATCGGCCGCTCCCAGCGGATGAATTTGTGCAGGCCGCCGAGACGCGCTACGCGCTCGGCGCCGGGGCGCAGCATCAGATGATAGGTATTGCCGAGGATGATGTCGGCGCCGAGCTCGCGGACCTGGTCGAGATACATCGCCTTGACCGTGCCGACGGTACCGACCGGCATGAAGGCCGGCGTGCGTATCGTGCCCCGTGGCATGAGAACCTCGCCGCGCCGCGCCTTGCCGTCCGTTGCAAGTAGCTTGAATTGAAACGTGTCAGTCATTCAGTCTTTCCGGAAAAGCAGGCTTGCATCGCCGTAGGAATAGAAGCGATAGCCGGATGCGATCGCATGGGTGTAGGCGGCGCGCATGGTATCGAGGCCGGCGAAAGCGGAAACGAGCATGAACAGGGTCGATTTCGGCAGGTGGAAATTGGTCACCAGCGCGTCGACGGCACGGAAGCGGTAGCCGGGGGTGATGAAAATGCCGGTCGGGCCCGACCAGGGACGGATACTGCCTTCCTTCGTTGCCGCGCTTTCGACGAGCCGAAGCGATGTCGTGCCGACGCAGACGATGCGTCCGCCTCGGGCGCGAACAGCGTTTATCTTCTCCGCCGTTGCCGCGTCCACATGGCCGATTTCTTCATGCATCACATGGTCTTCGGTATCGTCGGCCTTGACCGGCAGGAAAGTGCCGGCGCCCACGTGGAGGGTAACGAAATGGCGCTCGATGCCCGCCTGGTCGAGCTTGGCAAAGAGCCGATCGGTGAAGTGCAGTCCAGCCGTCGGAGCCGCCACGGCCCCCTCTTCCCGCGCATAGATCGTCTGGTAATCGGTCCGGTCGCGGGCGTCCTCCGGGCGCTTCGAAGCGATATAGGGCGGCAGCGGGATGTGGCCCACGCTCATGATCGCCTCGTCGAGTGCAGGTCCGGAAAGGTCGAACCGGAGCGTGACTTCGCCGGCCTCGCCTTTTTCTTCGACCGTAGCTTCAAGTGCACCAAGCAGGCAGACGTTTTCGCCGTGACCGAAACTGATCCTGTCGCCGGCTTTCAGCCGCTTGGCCGGACGTGCGAACGCCTTCCAGCGATCGGCCGTAACGCGCATATGCAGCGTCAGGGATACCGACGTGGCTACGTCCTCGCCGCGCCTGCGGATACCTTCGAGCTGGGCCGGTATGACCTTGGTATCGTTGAAAACGAGAGCATCGCCGGCCTTCAGGAACGATGGCAGGTCGAGAACACAGTTATCCGCAAGAAGCCGCTCGCCTTGCGGCCGCACGACGAGCATGCGTGCACTGTCGCGCGGGCTCGCGGGCCTCAGCGCAATCGAAGTCTCCGGCAGGTCGAAGTCAAACAGGTCTACGCGCATCTCTGTATTCGGACAAAAAGCAAACCCGCCCCGGCGGCATCGGCGCGACCGGCGCGGGCCAGCGAGGCGGGTTTGTGCATTAGCGCAAATCAGGCGTCGGCGGCAACCCGCATCGACACGATCGAATCGGGATCGCGCACCGGCTCGCCGCGCTTGATCTTGTCGATATTCTCCATGCCTTCGACCACCTGTCCCCAGACGGAATACTGCTTGTTGAGCCAGGGAGCGTCGGTGAAGCAGATGAAGAACTGCGAATTGGCCGAGTTCGGCATCTGGCTGCGAGCCATCGAGCAGGTGCCGCGCACATGGGAGACGTCGGAGAACTCGGCTTTGAGGTCCGGCTTGGAGGAGCCGCCCATGCCGGCGCGCGCCGGATTGAACTGGTCGCCGCCGGTCTTCCCGTACTGCACGTCGCCGGTCTGGGCCATGAAGTCCTCGATCACGCGATGGAAAACCACGCCATCATAGGCGCCTTCGCGCGCAAGTTCCTTTATGCGGGCGACATGGCCCGGAGCCACGTCCGGCATGAGCTCGATCACCACCCTGCCCTTCGTGGTTTCCATGATGATCGTGTTTTCCGGATCCTTGATCTCGGCCATGGTGTTTCTCCTTCTCTTTGATTTACTTGCCGACCTTGACGTTGATCATCCGGTCGGGGTCGCTGACGGCGCCATTGTTGGCTTCGTCACCCCGCTTGATCTTGTCGACGTTCTCCATGCCTTCGACGACCTTTCCGACGACCGTGTACTGGCCGTTGAGGAAGTCGCCGGGCGCGAACATGATGAAGAACTGCGAATTGGCGCTGTTGGGGTCCTGCGAACGGGCCATGCCGACAGTGCCGCGCTCGAAAGGCACGTCGGAGAACTCGGCCGGCAGATCGGGTTTCGAGGAGCCGCCGGTTCCGGCGAGCTCGGGCCGAAAGCCCTCCTGCATGTCGCCGTACTGAACGTCACCGGTCTGGGCCATGAAACCCTGGATCACGCGGTGGAAGGCGACATTGTCGTATTCTGCGGCAGCTGCCAGTTCCTTGATCCGCTGGACGTGCTTCGGCGCGATGTCCGGACGCAGTTCGATCACGACAGGACCGTCCTTGAGTTCGATGGTCAGGTAGTCGTCGTTCGACTGTGCGAGCGCGCCGCCCGTGAAGGAGGCAAGCGCCAGTGCGCCGGCGAGAGCGAAATGGAGGATTTTCATGGGTTCTCCTTGCGTGATGTGGCTCAGGCGTTGTGCTTTGCCTGCAGCGCCCGATAGACCGCCTTGGGAACGAAGGCGCTGACGTCGCCGCCCATGGCCGCGATCTGCCGGACCAATGTGGCCGTAATGGGCCGCGAGGCCGTTCCCGCTGGCAGAAACAGCGTCTGGATGTCGGGCGCCATCTGCCGGTTCATGCCGGCCATCTGCATTTCGTAGTCGAGGTCGGTGCCGTCGCGCAAACCTCGTACCAGAAGGGATGCGCCGTGTTCGCGGGCGGCATCGACCACAAGGTTGCCGAAGGCGACGATGGCGATATCTCCAGCCCTTTCCGGCAGGGATTCGCCCAGCGACTGGCGGATGAGCGCCGCGCGCTCCTCGAATGAAAAAAGCGGTGTCTTACCGGGATGGATGCCGATCGCCACGATCACCTTCGAAGCGACATTCAGCGCCTGGACGAGCACGTCGAGATGCCCGTTCGTCATCGGGTCGAAGGAACCGGGATAGAATGCCGTGGTCATCGCGCCTGTTTCCATTTGGTGAAGCCTTTTGTCATGGACCGCGGCGAACCGCAAGGGCGCGCGCGGCTCGCCGCTGTTCCCCTGGAAACAACCAGAGCGAAAGAATGAATGCTAAATGAACGCAACGTTCAAGTTCATTTCACGCCGGATGTCGTAGCGTAGGCCAACGTTGGACGGAACCATTTTCGAGAGCGTGCCGTTGTAGCGATTGAAAGGAGACGGCTATGGGACTTGCTCTGTTTTCGATGGCGATGTTTTTCGCGATGAGCTTTGCGACAATTCATGCGCTTCGCGACGAGGCCCGCGGCCGTGCGACCGCACTATCGGCAGCGGTCACCCGACCAAAGAGGAGATGACGGCGCGTGCGGCGACAGCGCCGCGCGTCTTATCAGATCCGCAATGGTAGCGGTAGCACTCTGAATTGCTGCATGCAGGAAATGCCTCCAGGAAACTTCTGCCAGGAAGTTTCATGACAAGCGGCCTCGTTACTTCCCCGGATGGGGTCGCTCTTGCAAGCCGGACGGTCTCCCCTGCCCGTCCGGCTTTTCTTTGCCGGGTTCGCAGCTCCGCCCTCAATATCCGGCGTACGAGCGTGAGCCGAGCAGGCGGAAGAAGCGCCAGTTGAGCAACAGGGCGGCAGTCCCGAGCCCCAGCACGAAACCGAACCAGACGCCGACGCCGCCGAAGGCGAGCGGGAAGGCGACGGCCCAGGCACAAAGAAAACCGACCGGCCAATAGGCAATCATCGCCAGGACCATCGGCACCGTCGTATCCTTGAGTCCGCGCAGCAGCCCGGCAGCGATCGCCTGGAGCCCATCCATCAGCTGGAAGGCGCCGGCGATCACGATCAGCGGACCGGCGAAGGCAAGCACCTTGGCAGCGTCGGGCCGGCTCGTGTCCAGGTAGAGTGCGGCCAACTCGCGCGGAAACAGTGCAAAAACGGCGCTGCTGACGGCGGCAAACCCGCAACCGAGCGCGAGCGTGGCAATGGCCGCACGTCTGACGCCCAGCATGTCGCCGCTGCCATAGGCATGCCCCACGCGGATTGTGCCGGCCTGCGCCAGGCCCAAGGGGATCATGAAGGCGATCGAGGCGAACTGCAGCGCGATGCCATGGGCCGCCAGCTCGATCGTGCCGATCATTCCCATGAGCAAGGATGCCACGGTGAAAAGGCTCACTTCCGCGAGGATCGTCAGCGAAATCGGCAGGCCGAGACGGACGACCTCGAAGAAGACCGGCCAGTCTGCCCGCCAGAAACGGACGAACAGTTGATAGCCGTGAAGTTCCGCGCGACTGTTGATATAGCCGATCGTCAGGGCGACGCCGAAAATCGCCACACAGACGGCCGCTATCGCCGCGCCGGACAGTCCGAATGCGGGGAAACCGAAGTGGCCGAAGATCAGCACGTAGCAAAGGCCGGCGTTGAGCACCAGGGTGGCGAGCGTCACGTAGAGGATCACCCCTGCCCGCTCGAGCCCGCCGAGAAACGCCCGAAACACCAGGAAGAGCAGGTTCGGAAACATTGCCCATTGCGCGACGCGCAGATATTTTCCGGCGAGTTCCGCAACGTCCGGCGCCTGGCCGGCGAAGAGCAGGATAGGCTCGGCCAACCAGAGGATAGGTGCCGTCAGCACGCTGTAGAGCAGCACCACCCACATGCCCATGCGAACGGCTCGGCGGACGGATATCTTGTCGCCGCTGCCCCGAGCCTGGGCGACCATCGGCACCACGGCATGCGCGAAGCCGCTGCCGAAGATGAAGACGGTAAAGAAGGCCTGCGTGGCAAGAATGACCGCGGCGAGTTGCGTTGCGCCCAGCTGGCCGACCATCAGCACATCCGTGGCATTGATCCCAAGCTGCGCCAGCTGCGCGCCGATGAAGGGCACGCCGAGAGAGATGCTGGCACGAAAATGCGTGCTCCACGAATTGTCGGCCGGCGGCCGTACCCAATCTTTGGTCGCGGTCAGCATGGAACTCCTCGCTCGATAACGGCGACGGTCTTGAGACCTGTTGAAGGAGAGCGATGGTTACAGCACCACCGGTACGGGCGCCAGCAGCAAGCAACGCCCTGTCTAAACTTTCATCGATCCATCAAGGAAATTGATCGAATCGCCCGCAAGCCTAAGCCTCTGTTGGACTCGACGCGGCACGCTCGAATGTGACGCCGCGGGCGCGACGCACACGCAGGTGGAAGATCGCGAGAGCTGCAGCGACCAGACAGGTCGAAATCGCATAGGGTGCACCGGAGAATCGGTATGTGGCCGCCGGCCCTGCGAAATGCGCAAAGATCTGCGTGAACAGCAGCGGTCCGAGGATGGTCGTTGCGCTCGATATGCTGGTGAGCGCACCCTGCAATTCGCCCTGGGCCGAGGATGGCACATGGGCCGACGCGATGCTGCGCAATGGCGGCTCAGCGAGGCTCTCGAGCGCCGTTGCGACGATCACGACATAGACCATCCATCCTTGCCACGCGGCTGCGTAGCCCGCCATTCCGAGTGCCGTGAACGCAAGGCCGAGCGTCGCCGTTCGTCTTTCGCCCAGTTTCGACACGACCCGCGGCAGGACGACGGCCATCACGAAGGCGCCGCCGACGCCGAAAACGCCAAGCGACAGGCCGATCTGCCCCTCGCTCCAGCCATAGCGATGGGACGAAACGAAGGACCAGACGGCCGGGTAGACGGCATGGGCAAGCCACAGAAGGAAGAAGACGAGGCACACCCATCCGATCCCGCGATATTGACGCATCTGCCTCAGGGCGCCGAGCGGGTTCGCGCGGCGCCACTCGAAGCGGCGACGATTGGCGGCATCGAGCGTCTCGGGAAGAAGGAAGCAGGCAACGGCGAAGTTGAGAAGGGACAGGCCAGCCGCACCGAAAAACGGCACTCGCGGTCCGAGCTCGCCGAGAAGTCCGCCAATGACCGGCCCGAGCGCGAAGCCCGTGCCGAAGGCGATGCCGATCAAGCCGAAATTCCGCGCGCGGTTACTGTCGTCGCTGACGTCGGCGATGAAGGCCGAAGCGGTCCCGAAGCTCGCCCCGCTCACCCCGGCCAGAACGCGGCCTATGAAGAGCATCCAGTAGCTGGTTGCAAGCGCGCAGATCAGATTGTCCATTGCAAAGGTGAAGACGGAAGCCAGCAGCACTGGCCGACGCCCGAAGCGGTCGCTCAGATTGCCGATCAGGGGAGCGAACAGAAACTGCATTGCCGAATAGACGAGCAGCAGCCAGCCGCCGTCGATCGCGGCTTCACCAATCTCCGCTCCCGTCAACTCGCGCAGGTAGCTCGGCAGCACCGGCACGATGATGGCGATACCCATGATATCGAGTAGCAGGATGAAAAAGACGAGGAGCAGGCCGCGATGACTGAAACGCTTGTCGAGCATCAAGCCCCTCCCTGCCGTCGGCCGAAGCAGCAGACAAACCATGAACGATGTCACCAGAAAAGGTGTATCGCACAATGCTCCTGGGAACAATGCGTGAACATTTCACTTTTTATGATGCGGCGATCACGCTGCTTTATGGTTCTGCTGCATGTCTCTGGAATCGACCTTGATCAGACCGGACTTGAGAAGGTGTCGCAAGCCGACATCCTGCCGCTGTCGAAGCCGCGTTTGAACCAAGTCACCCGCTGCTCGGACGTCCCATGGTTGAAGCTTTCCGGCACCACATAGCCTTGCATGCGCTTCTGCAAGGTGTCGTCGCCGATCTGGGTTGCGGCATTCAGCGCCTCCTCCAGATCGCCGCTTTCCAACAGACCCTTCTGCTCGGTGAATTTGCCCCATATACCGGCAAAGCAATCGGCCTGCAGTTCCACGCGAATCGACATCTGGTTCGCCTCGGCCTCGCTCAACCGCTGGCGCATCTGGTTGAATTTCGGCAGGACGCCGATCAGATTCTGCACGTGATGGCCCACCTCATGCGCCAGCACATAAGCCTGGGCGAAGTCTCCCGCGGCGTCGAACTTCCGTGCCAGTTCGTCGAAGAAGCTCATGTCGAGATAGACCTTGCGGTCGCCCGGGCAATAGAAGGGGCCGGAAGCGGCTGAAGTGAAGCCGCAGGCCGACTGCACGGCGCCGCTGAAAAGAACAAGCCTCGGCTCCTGGTACTCTTCTCCATTGGCTTGGAAAATCCCGTGCCAGGTGTCTTCCGTTTCGGCCAGCACAGTCGCCATGAACGCCTTCATCTCCTCTTCCTCGGCTGAACCGCGCGGCGTTTGCGAGCCGTCGCTCTGCTCGAAACCCGGCATATTCACCGGTCCGCCTTCGATGACCTGAAGCAGATCGATCCCCATGGCTCTGAACAGGAAATAGATGACGACGAGGAAAATGATCGTGCCGATGCTGAGCCCACCGCCCGCGCGCCGCATGCCGCCAGTGGGGATCCGAATGCCTCCGCCGCGTCCGAACGGACTGCCTCCGATGCGACCTCGGCCTGCGCCCCGTCGATCCTCGACGTTGCTGGATTGACGGCGGCCCTTCCACTCCATGACTTCTTTCCTCCACTAGACGGCGCGACGTCCGCTTCCTCTCGCTCTCGAGAACCGAAGTCGTTGTAGCCGCAGCCGCGATTGTTGCAAAACGCATTTGCAGCAGTGCCGGTTTCACGCTGCCCTTGTTTTGGTGGGGCCAAGGACGGGCTTGCAGTCGCGAGAACGCGCTCGCCGCAGGATCCGCGGCGCCGAGGCATCGCTTTCCGGCCGGGGGCGGATATGTTCCGCTTTATTGTCGATTCCGGAATTTTCGGGGTTTCGCTTGCAGAAACATTTGCCTATAAGCCGCTTCTAGCCTGAAAACACCATTGTTGCGCGCCCCGGCCGGTGATCCTTCACCCTGGCCGGCTTTTCGCGCAGCCAGAACGGATGAAAGCCTATGCCGAAGCGCCAAGATATCAAATCGATTCTCATCATTGGTGCGGGGCCGATCGTCATCGGCCAGGCTTGCGAATTCGACTATTCCGGTACCCAGGCGTGCAAGGCGCTCAAGGAAGAAGGCTACCGGGTCATCCTGGTCAACTCCAATCCGGCGACGATCATGACCGATCCGGGACTGGCTGATGCGACCTATGTGGAGCCGATCACGCCCGAAGTCGTCGCCAAGATCATCGCCAAGGAGCGTCCGGACGCTCTGTTGCCGACCATGGGCGGACAGACGGCGCTTAACACGGCCCTGTCGCTGCGCCGCATGGGCGTGCTCGATCGCTATAATGTCGAGATGATCGGCGCCAAGCCGGAGGCTATCGACATGGCCGAGGACCGCGCGCTCTTCCGCGAGGCGATGGCGCGGATCGGCCTCGAAACGCCGAAGTCGCATCTTGCCAACGCCACCGATATCAAGGACCAGGATCGCAAGGCACACGAAGCCGAGCGGACGGCACTCAAGGCCCGGTTCTCCGGCCCTGAACTCGACAAGGCGCTCGACGAACTTGAAAACCAGTGGAACCTCGGCGAAGGCGACCGTAAGCAGCGCTACGTCAACCACGCCATGGCGATCGCCGCCCAGGCGCTCGACGAGGTCGGCCTGCCGGCAATCATTCGCCCCTCCTTCACGCTCGGCGGCACCGGCGGCGGTATCGCGTATAATCGGTCCGAGTTCTTCGACATCGTCGCCAGCGGCCTCGACGCCTCGCCGACGACCGAAGTGCTGATCGAGGAGTCGGTGCTCGGCTGGAAGGAATATGAAATGGAGGTCGTCCGCGACAAGGCGGACAATTGCATCATCATCTGCTCGATCGAGAACATCGATCCGATGGGGGTGCATACGGGCGATTCGATCACTGTCGCGCCGGCGCTGACGCTGACTGACAAGGAATATCAGATCATGCGCAACGCCTCGATCGCGGTCTTGCGCGAGATCGGCGTCGAGACCGGCGGTTCCAACGTCCAGTTCGCGGTCAATCCGGCAAACGGCCGCCTCGTGGTCATCGAGATGAACCCGCGCGTGTCCCGTTCCTCGGCGCTTGCCTCCAAGGCGACCGGTTTCCCGATCGCCAAGATCGCCGCGAAGCTTGCGGTCGGCTACACGCTCGACGAGCTGGAAAACGACATTACCGGCGGCGGGACGCCGGCCTCCTTCGAGCCGTCGATCGACTATGTGGTTACCAAGATCCCGCGCTTCGCCTTCGAGAAGTTTCCCGGTGCCGAACCGACACTGACGACCGCGATGAAATCGGTCGGTGAGGTCATGGCGATCGGCCGTACCTTTGCCGAGTCGCTCCAGAAGGCGCTTCGCGGGCTCGAAACGGGCTTGACCGGTCTCGACGAGATCGAGATTCCGGATTTCGACGACAACGGCGACGGCCGCAATGCCATCCGCGCCGCACTCGGCACGCCGACGCCGGACCGCCTGAGAATGGTTGCCCAGGCGCTGCGTCTCGGCATGAGCGAGGCGGAGGTGCACGAAGCCTGCAAGATCGATCCGTGGTTCATCGCCCAGTTCAAGGCGATCGTCGACATGGAGGCGCGCATCCGCGAGCATGGCTTGCCGGAGGATGCCGAAAACGTGCGCATGCTGAAAGCGATGGGCTTTTCCGATGCACGCCTGGCGACGCTCACGGGCAAGCGCCCCAAGGAGGTCGCGGAACTGCGCAACGCCCTCAACGTCCGCCCGGTCTACAAGCGGATCGACACGTGCGCCGCAGAGTTCGCCTCGCCGACCGCCTATATGTATTCCACCTACGAGACGCCCTTCGCCGGTCTTGCCCGCTCCGAGGCCCAGGTCTCCGATCGCAAGAAGGTCGTGATTCTCGGCGGCGGTCCGAACCGGATCGGCCAGGGCATCGAGTTCGACTATTGCTGCTGCCATGCGGCCTTCGCCTTGAAGGATGCCGGCTATGAAGCGATCATGATCAACTGCAACCCGGAAACCGTCTCGACCGACTACGATACCTCCGACCGGCTCTATTTCGAGCCGCTGACGGCGGAAGACGTGATCGAGATCATGCGCGCCGAACAGGAAAACGGCACGCTGCACGGCGTCATCGTTCAATTCGGCGGCCAGACGCCGCTGAAGCTCGCCGAAGCGCTTGAAAAGAACGGAATTCCGATCCTCGGCACGGCGCCGGACGCAATCGACCTGGCCGAAGACCGCGACCGCTTCCAGAAGCTCCTGATGAAGCTCGACCTCAACCAGCCGAATAACGGCATCGCCTATTCGGTCGAGCAGGCGCGCCTCGTCGCCGCCGAGATCGGCTTCCCGCTGGTCGTCCGCCCCTCTTACGTTCTCGGCGGCCGCGCCATGCAGATCATCCATTCGGAAAGCATGCTGCAGACCTATCTGCTCGACACCGTCCCGGGATTGGTGCCCGAGGACATCAAGCAGCGCTATCCGAACGACAAGACCGGGCAGATCAACACGCTGCTCGGCAAGAACCCGCTGCTCTTCGACAGCTATCTGACGAACGCGACTGAAGTGGATGTCGACTGCCTGTGCGACGGCAATGATGTCTTCGTGTCGGGCATCATGGAGCATATCGAGGAGGCCGGCATTCACTCCGGCGACTCCGCCTGCTCGCTGCCGGTGCACACGCTGGGTAACGACCTCGTCGAGGAACTCGAGCGCCAGACTTCAGCGCTTGCCAAGGCGCTGAAAGTCGGCGGCCTGATGAACGTGCAGTTCGCCATCAAGGACGGCACGATCTACGTTCTCGAAGTCAATCCGCGCGCATCGCGCACGGTGCCCTTCGTCGCCAAGACGATCGGCGCGCCGATCGCGAAGATCGCCGCCCGTGTCATGGCGGGCGAAACGCTGGACGAGGCCATTGCCGCCTATGGAAAGAAGCCCGATCCGCGCAACCTGAAGCATATCGCAGTCAAGGAGGCGGTCTTCCCCTTCGCCCGCTTCCCCGGCGTCGACACGCTGCTCGGCCCCGAGATGCGTTCCACCGGCGAGGTGATCGGGCTCGACACGGATTACGCGCTCGCCTTTGCCAAGTCTCAGCTCGGTGCCGGCGTCGACCTGCCGCGTGACGGAACGGTCTTCGTCTCGGTTCGCGACGAAGACAAGCCGGGCGTGCTGCCGACGATCCGCATCCTCGCAGATATCGGTTTCAAGGTCATGGCGACCGGCGGTACCGCCCGCTATCTGGGCGAGCACGGCATCACGGCGACCAAGATCAACAAGGTTCTGGAAGGCCGACCGCACATCGAGGACGCGATTCGCAACCGTCAGGTCCAACTCGTCATCAACACCACGGACGGCAACAAGGCGATTTCGGACTCGAAGTCGCTTCGCCGTGCGACCCTGATGCAGAAGGTGCCCTATTATACGACCATGGCCGGCGCCGAAGCGGCGGCCCTTGCCATCAAGGCGCTGAAGGCCGGCAACCTCGAAGTTCGGCCCCTGCAGGACTATTTCAGCTGATATACGAGCCCCCGGGGACACGATCCGCCTGGCTGAAAAATCTGGCAAAGCCGAATGGCTTTCTGCTATAAGGGCGGTTCGGATGTTCGACGGTTCCGGTGTTATCGCACCGGAGACCGTTTTCTTTTGCGTAGGCGCCGCCGAAAGGCGGCGCCATCTGCTTGATGAAGGATAGTAGAATGGTCGACAAGGTGCCGATGACCCAGGGTGGATTCGTCAATCTGCAGGAGGAACTGCGTTGGCGCCAGCAGGAAGAACGCCCTCGTATCATCGAAGCGATCGCCGAGGCACGCGCCCATGGCGATTTGTCGGAGAATGCCGAGTATCATGCCGCCAAGGAGGCACAGAGCCACAATGAAGGCCGAATCGCGGAACTCGAGGATCTGATTGCCCGGGCCGAGGTCATCGACCTTTCGAAGATGTCCGGCTCGAAGATTAAATTCGGCGCCAAGGTAAAGCTCGTCGACGAGGATACCGAGGAAGAGAAGACCTACCAGATCGTCGGGGACCAGGAGGCCGATGTGAAAGCCGGCCGCATTTCGATCTCCTCGCCGATCGCCCGTGCGCTGATCGGCAAGGAAGTCGGTGACTCGATCGAGGTCAACGCGCCCGGCGGCTCCAAGGCATACGAAATCCTCGCCATCCATTGGGGCTGACCAGCCCCTCGGGGCGCGCGTTCCATCGTTGCGCCCCACGACCCCTTTATGACCGACTCCGTATGCGCGAGGAGCATGCTTTCGTGGCCGACATCCGGGACATCGAAATCATTGCGCCGAACTTCAAGCGGCGTCTCTCCGGCGTCACTTCGACCATCATCCAACTGATCCCGGTGCAGCGGGCGCTGGGCCAGAAGATCGCAGTTCTCGGCCCGGGTCTGCCCGCGACCTTACCCTCGATTCGCTTTCGCGACCTGATCCACCTCTGGAGCGCACCCGCCGGGCGGTCGTGCCGCATCTGGCATGCGCGCCGAAACGTCGAGATGCTGCCGGCAATCCTGCTCCGCGATCTCTTGCGTATGAAGGTCCGGATCGTCTTCACCTCCGCTTCGCAGCGGCGGCATACGGCCTGGAGCAAATTCCTCATCCGGCGCATGGATGCGGTGATCGCCACGAGCGGCAAGACGGCGGCCTATCTGGACGTGCCGAACTCGGTAATCCTGCATGGGATCGACACGAAGCGGTTCCACCCGCCGGCCGACAAGGCGGAAGCGAAACGTGGGCTCGGCCTCGACTCCTCGAAGAAGCATGTCGGCTGCTTCGGCCGCGTTCGTCACCAGAAGGGAACAGACCTCTTCGTCGACAGCATGATCGCCCTCCTGCCCTGCCGGCCGGATTGGTGCGCGATCGTTGCCGGACGGGCCACCGGCCCTCACCTCGCCTTCGAGGTGGAGCTCAAGGACCGCGTCGCCAGGGCCGGGCTTGCAGACCGTATCCTTTTCGTGGGTGAGCACACCAATATTCCGGACTGGTACCGGGCTCTCGATCTCTTCATCGCGCCGCAGCGCTGGGAGGGCTTCGGGCTGACGCCGCTCGAGGCGATGGCCACGGCCGTGCCCGTCGTCGCCGCCGACGTCGGCGCCTTTGCCGAACTGATCGCGGAAGGGTCCGAGGAAACCGGCCTCCTCGTCCCTGCCGGAGATCTCAAAGCGATGGTCGATGGCGCGGCGGGCTTCATGGACGATGGGGCGCGGCTTGCCGTTGCGGGCGCCAGTGCTTTGGCGCGGGCCGCCAAGAACTTCGCCATCGAAGGCGAGGCTCACGCCATCGGCGCGGTCTACGAAAGCCTGATGCGCTGAACCTATCGCTTCGACGCGAACAATTTCAGATAGGCATCGGTGATCGCCGCCTTGGAAAACTGGCCGATCAGCGTCTCGTGTCCACGCTCGGCGAGCCTGGTTTCCAGGGCAGGATCGTTGACGATCCGCTCGATCGCACGGGCGAAGCCGTCGGCATCGCCGATGTCCACCATCAGGCCGTTGTCGCCGTCGCGCATGAACCATTGCGGTCCTTCGGATCGGCTGGAGACCACCGGCGTCTTCTGGGCCCAGGCTTCGAGGATGACATTGCCGAGCGGCTCGTGGCTGGACGGCATCACGAAAATGTCGGCGGCGGCGAGGAACGGTCTGGTATCCTCCTGCCAGCCGGCGAAGCGCACCCGCCTGGAGACGCCGAGATCGGCCGCAAGCTTTTGCAGATTGTCGCGCTCTTCGCCGTCGCCCAGAAGCCAGAGATGGGCGTCGGGCAATTTGGCAACGGCCTCGATCAGCGTGTGGAATCCCTTGCGCTCGACAAAGCGTCCCATCGACAGGATCAGCGGGGCGTCGGCCGGTGTGTCCAGCGCGGCCCGGTCTTTTGGCGGCGCCCGCTCGGTACTGGTGAAGTTCGATATGACCTCGACTTGCCGCGCCCAGCCCAGATTGCGCACGTGGTCGGCTATGCCCGGCGTGTTGCAGACAAGGCAATCCGTGTTCTTGAAATAGTCGAGGCGCTTCGGATAGTCGCCAAGCCGGGAAATCCTGATGCAGCCGTCATAGGGCGGCATGAGTTCGCTGGCGCGCGGCGCCCATGCCATCAGCGCGTCCGGACTGCCCTGCTCTGCCATGCGCATGGCTTTGCGCGGCAGGAGCAGGCGATCGAGCGAGAGGTTGCGGAAATTGCTTTCCGTGATCGTCGTGGCACCCTCGATCTCCCGACGCCAAATGCGTCCGGGACGAATAATGGATGTCTGCTCGACGCCGCGTTCGGCGAGCGCATTTACGAGATAGACGAAAAAGCGCTCTGCGCCGCCGTCCTTGCCAAAGTGGATATGCATCACTTTCATTGGCGTGCCACAGCCTTGGCAAAAAGCTCGAGATAGGCGTTGGTGATCGCTTCCTCGGAAAAGCGCGTGCGCAACGTCTCGCGGCCGCCGATGCTCAGCCTTTGGCGAAGTGCGGGGTCATCGCGCAATCTGCGGATCGCATTCGCGAGCCCCTCGTCGTCGCCGCAATCGACCATCAATGCATCGGCCTCATCCGTCATCACCCAGGAAGGGCCCTCTGCTCGCGAAGCAACCGTCGGTTTGCCGGCACCCCAGCCCTCGAAGCACACATTGCCGAGCGGTTCATGCATTGAGTTGATGACGAAGACGTCGCCGGCGGCGAGATAGCCATAGGCATTGGTCCGCCAGCCGGCGAAACGCACGCGACCGCGCAGATCGAGCTCGTCGGTCAGCCTTTCCAGCTGTTCCCGCTCGGGCCCGTCGCCGATGAGCCACAAATAGGCTCCATCGATCCTTTTCACGGCGCGGAGAAGACCGTCAAAGCCTTTGCGCCTGACGAAGCGCCCCATGCCGAGAACCACAAAGGCGTCATCGGGCGTTTCCATCTCCGAGCGCGCCACCGGCGCGACGGGGACGGCACGCGTGAAATTTGCGATCACCTCCACGTCCCGCTTCCATCCGAGTGCGCGCACCCTGGCGGCCATATCCGGTGTAATGCACACCAGGGTCTCGACGTTGCCGTAGTAGCCGAGATGCTCTGGATAGTCGCCGAGGCGCGCGATCCGATGGGCACCCTTGTAGGCGGGCATGAACCGGCTTGCACGCAATTGCCACGCCATGATCACATCAGGCTGGAACTCCTTCAAAATGCGATGCATTCTCCATCGCAGCAGGAACCGCGAGAGCGAAATCCTGCGGAACGTGCCTTCATGGATTTTCGCGCTGCCCTTGATCTGGTCGTACCAGCTGCGCCCGGGCCGGATCAGGGCGCGTTGTTCCACACCCCTCTCATGCAGGGCGTTGACCAGGTTCACGAAGAAGCGTTCCGCGCCCCCTTCCTTGCCGAAGTGAATATGCATGACTTTCATCGTGTCGCCTTTCGGAGCTTCAGCGGGAAGGCGCATCGTCGACATTCGGATGCGCTTTCAGCGCATGCCTTTGATAAGCCTTGGCAGCGGTCAGGAACGCATAAACGGCTCCGGTCATTGCCTCGATCAAACCGGGAAAGCCGCAGCGCCACAGGCCATTGCGTAAATAGAGCCGGCAGAAATAGAGAGGCGGGCCGAAGAGCAGTTTGTAGGGCCGCGGCGGTCTGCCTTCGGCGAAATGCTGGTCTGCCTTCAGCGTCGAATACTTGTTTTCCTTGAGGATCTGCTCATCGATGATCAGCGGCCGGTAATGCAGCAGGCTGCCGGCCCTGGCCGCGCCCACCTTGCCGTCCGGAACGATTCCTTCATGCACCTTCTGGCCGAGATCGTAGCGGCCGCGCCCATTGCGGATCAGGCGAAGATTGCGGCGTTCGTGCACTTTCTCGGGCGTGTAGCCATAGCCGATCAGGTAGGGGCGGCGCGCCACCTTCCAGCCGACGACGTCGTCGGGGGCGGCGAGAAGCGATGGCAGCAAAGCCTTGAGCGGCTGGTCGAAGCGCTCGTCGGCATCGATGTTGAAGCACCAGGGTTCACGGCATTGCTCGAGGGCGAACTGCTTCTGCCCGGCATAGCCCCGCCAGGGTTCGTACATGAAGCGGATGGGCCAGCCCTTGTCGATATAGGATTGCACCAGAGCCGCCGTGCCGTCTTCCGAGCCAGAATCGACGATCACGATCTCGGCGCATTGCTCGAGGCCCTCGATGCAATTGCCGAGATAGGACTCTTCGTTCAGGCAGATGATGAAAGCAGACAGCGGGAGCTTCTCTTCGATGGTGGAGCTCTTTCTCACCTGTCCCGGCCCATCCGGGCCTTCGTCCTGGAGATGTTTCAATTCGTTCCGCCCAGCAAAGCCTCGAATGGAGCAGGCCTCAACAGACCTCAGATTTCGACCTGGCAGGCGTCCTTGACCTGGCGGATCGTCAGCATGGTTCGCACCGTGTCGACATTGTCGGTCGCGGTGAGTTCTTCAATAACGAAATCTTGAAAGGTCGCAAGGTTCTCTGCCACGCACTGCAGGAGAAAGTCGGATTCGCCGGAAACCATCCAGGCCTCGCGCACGAGCGGCCACGAAGCGGTGCGCGCTGCGAATGCCTTGAGATTGGCGTCGGACTGGTGCTTGAGCCCGATCATGCAAAAGGCAACGAGGTCGTATCCAAGTGCCGAGGCATTGAGAAGGGCGCGATAGCCGCGAATGACGCCGGATTCCTCGAGCTTGCGGACGCGGCGCAGACAGGGCGGTGCCGATATTCCGACCCGTTCGGCAAGCTCCACATTCGTCATCCGGCCGTTTCCCTGCAACTCCCGCAGGATCTTCATGTCGATGGAATCGAGATCGACGCGCATGACCATTGACCAATATCCCCAATAACTGCCGGCCCCCCGCCGCCGGCGCGTTCTTCCCATATAGACGTTGCGAGCGCAGGGAAACAGCAGCAATCGTCGATAAGGCACACGTCCGGCGCGCCGCCGGACGCAGTCGTGTGGCTAGCACGTAACCGCACGTCGAAACGAGCGCGCAAGCGGACGCATGCACAGAAACTTCAACGGGCCCCTCCCTCGCGAGGCGGTCATGCACTCAGGTCGAGGGATTCCGGCGAGAAATTCCGGCGGAAACGCGGCAAAATTCCTGATCTGGTGTCAATTTCCTGGTGCAGGCGCAAGCACTTGTGTGTATCAGCGGAGGCGCCCTTGAAAGTCCGGGCTGTGAATACCTAAAGTAAGACGATATTTTTGCCACTCACGGAACCCACCGGATAATTCCCGCCAGGTCTTCCGGCGAATGAAGGACACGAGCATGACCGCCCGTCACACCAAAGTGCTGATCATCGGCTCCGGCCCCGCCGGCTATACCGCCGCGATTTATACGGCGCGCGCCATGCTTTCGCCCGTACTGATCGCGGGGATGGAACAGGGTGGGCAATTGATGATCACCACGGATGTCGAGAATTACCCGGGCTATGCCGATCCGGTCCAGGGCCCGTGGATGATGGAGCAGATGCTGAAGCAGGCCGTCCATGTCGGCGCCGAGATCGTCAATGATATCGTCACCGATGTCGATCTTTCCGTCCGCCCCTTTCGCGTCAGGACAGACAGTGGCGCCGACTGGACGACCGACGCGCTGATCATCGCCACCGGTGCGAAGGCAAAGTGGCTGGGCATCGAAAGCGAGCAGACCTTCATGGGCTTCGGCGTTTCTGCTTGCGCCACCTGCGATGGCTTCTTCTATCGTAACAAGGAGGTAATCGTGGTCGGCGGCGGCAACTCCGCCGTGGAAGAGGCGCTTTACCTCTCGAACCTGGCCAAGACGGTAACGGTGGTCCACCGTCGGGACGCGTTCCGGGCGGAAAAGATCCTGCAGGAACGCCTCTTTGCCAAGGCGAACGTAAAGGTCGTTTGGGACCATGAGGTGACCGAATATCTCGGCGCACCGGCAAAGCCGCCGATGCCCGCCTCCGTCAACGGCGTGAAGCTCCGCAACACCAAGACCGGCGATGTCTCCGAAATGGAGACCGACGGTGTCTTCGTCGCAATCGGCCATGCGCCGGCCGTGGAACTCTTCAAAGGCAAGCTTCGCCAGAAGCCGAACGGCTATCTTTGGACCGCGCCCGATTCGACCGCGACGGATGTTCCGGGCGTTTTTGCCGCCGGCGATGTCACCGACGACATTTATCGTCAGGCCGTGACCGCTGCCGGCATGGGCTGTATGGCGGCGCTCGAGGCGGAGAAATATCTGGCGGGTCATATGCCCGTCGCAATTGCAGCCGAATAGAAGCTGCAAAATCGGGGTCGACGCCCTGCAGCGCCGCATGTCGATTCAGACACGCAAAGGTCGCTGCAGCACTTTGGTTGCCGCGTGTTTTGTCCTTAAATCGAAGCCGGTTCAAGGAAACATGCAGTAGGTGCGCCTCGGGTGGGAACAGATGCATTGGTGACGCCCGGAGGACGCCGCTCGGTTCCTCCGGCGATCCGTTATGGGGGTATTCATGGCGCTCGATTGGGACAAACTGCGCATATTTCACGCGGCGGCCGAGGCTGGCTCGTTCACGCATGCGGCAGATAAGCTCCATCTGTCGCAATCCGCCATCAGCCGGCAGGTCAGTGCGCTCGAGCAGGACGTCGGCATCAAGCTGTTTCATCGCCATGCCCGCGGTTTGATTCTGACCGAACAGGGCGAGATGCTTTACCGCACCGCGCATGAAGTGCTGATGAAGCTCGAAAGCATCAAGGCGCAACTGAGCGAGACCACTGACAAGCCCAGCGGCAAGCTCCGCATCACGACGACTGTCGGTCTCGGCCAGGGCTGGCTGACCGACAAGATCCAGGAGTTCATGACGCTTTATCCGGATGTGCAGGTCCAACTCATTCTCGACAACGAAGAGCTCGACGTGAACATGCGGCATGCCGATTGCGCGATCCGGCTGCGCCAGCCGCAGCAGTCGGATCTGATCCAGCGCAAGCTGTTTACGGTGCACATGCATGTCTATGCGGCGCCGTCCTACATCAACAAGCATGGCGAGCCCCACACGCTGGAGGAACTGGATAATCACCGCATCATCACCTTCGGCGAGCCGGCCCCGAACTATTTGCTGGACGTGAACTGGCTGGAAATCGCCGGCCGTGATCCGGACAATCCGCGTATCTCGCACCTGCAGATCAACAGCCAGACGTCCATCAAGCGCGCCTGCCTGCTCGGGATCGGGATCGCCATGCTGCCCGACTACATCGTCGGTCGCGACCCCGGCTTGATCCAGCTTCCGATCAGCGCCGAGATTCCCTCGTTCGATACGTATTTCTGCTATCCGGACGAATTGAAGAACTCGGCGAAGCTCAAGGTCTTCCGTGATTATATCGTCGCCAAGTCCCGAAATTGGAATTTTTGACGGCCCGGACATGCCCGATTTCTGGGCGCAGGTTCGCACGAAGGCTAAATAACTGTTTTCTTGGTTTTATTTGCGTCTCCGTGGAGTTTTTGCCCCGCATCTGTTTCATTGTGCGCCGCAAAAATGTGCAGCGATGCGCGCACGGCATGGCTGACATGCATATTAAATGATTGCTCACCGCCCAAAAAAACAGCATACCACACACAGCTGATGCATCTTTGGTGGCTTCTCCTCCCAGTGCCACCGCAGCAGCTGTTCCCCTCTGGAGGTTTTAATTACCTTCACAACTATAAAGGGCCCAAGTTCTCTTGCGGCCCTCTTTTTTTGTTCGCTATTCGTGCAGCCGTCAGTTGAGATTTCTTATGGGAACGCACTTGAAAGCCGGCTGGCTCCTGCCCATATCTCTCTTGGCTGATGCATTTGGCGGCTTTCTCCTCCCCGGCCGCAGCAGCAGCCGTTCCCCTCTGGAGGTTTTTCAAACCTTCACAACTGACAGGGCCCAAGTTCTCTTGCGGCCCTTTTTTTTGCCGCGCGGAACTACAGCGCCCCGCGTCTTGCCGAGCAGCTTCCCTGCGTATCCGGGCGCCCGTACCTGCGCACAGGCGCGCGCCTGATTGAGGAAGCCGGCACGTCGGCGTAACGGGTGTTTCCCGTCGGCGGCGAAGATGCTACTTTTGCGCAATCGGTCGTCGCTGAGGAGCCGCATGGTCGAACAAGGCAGAGCGGGCAGATGCCACATCTGGGGCAACCGTTTGGGACGTCTGGCTCGCGCTGCCGGAGCAGCCGCCGTGGCCATCTGGCACGTTATCGGCGTCGGCGGCCCTGCCGAAGCACGGCCGGATGGGCCCGTTCCGCTGAAATGCATCTATGTCGGCAACTCGGCAGCAGATCCGTCCGTACGTCTTTGCATAAGGCGCGAGAATTTCGCACGCGACGTCTGCAGTATCATCGAGCATTATGCTGATACGAATGGTCTCCCGGCGACGTTCTTCGCCCGATTGATCTGGCGCGAGAGCCTGTTTCAACCGGACGCTGTCAGTCCCAAGGGAGCCGAGGGGATCGCTCAGTTCATGCCGGCGACTGCAAAATTGCGGGGCCTCGCCAACAGTTTCGATGCGGTAGCCGCACTCGGCAAGTCGGCCGAGTATCTGAGCGAACTCAAGCTTCGCTATGGCAATCTCGGATTTGCCGCGGCGGCCTACAATGCCGGCGAAGCCGGGCTCGAGCGTTTCCTGGAGAGGGACAGGCTGCCCTATGAGACGCGCAACTATGTCCTGGCGATCACCGCCCATCCGGTCGAGGATTGGCGAGACAACCCGCCAAAGGCGCTCGACCTCTCGCTCGACAAGGATAAAAACTTTCTGGAGGGCTGTGTAGCGCTTGCGAACACCCGCCGGCTGCGTGAGATCGCCGTTGCCGACGAGGCGGCTTGGGCGCCCTGGGGCGTTCAACTGGCAGCCCATTTCCAGAAGGCCGTCGCGCAGCGAATGTTCCTGAATGCCGTGAAGCGGCTGCCGGCGCCGATCAGCAGTGAAAAGGCCCTGCTCGTGCGGGAGCGAAACGGCAGTTTCGGAGCGAGAGGCCGATACGCCGCCCGGATCGGCCGCCAGACGCGCGCCGAGGCAGATGAGTTGTGCGCCGCCGTTCGCCGGAGCGGCGGGTCCTGCATCGTCTTCAAGAACTGATCGGGGAGCTCGGCGACCAGCTTGGGCCGTCATGCATAAAGGGTCGCTTGTGAAAAAGCCCGCCGGTCTGGCGGGCTTTGTTGTCGCGATGCGCCTGAGATCAATCTTCCGCGTCGGCCGGAGGCTCGGCCACGATGGACTCGCCGGCGGTCACGACTTCCTCGATCCCGTCCTCGCCCTCCGGCTCGCTGATCCGTTCGACGGAGACCACCTTCTCGTCCTTTGCCGTCGAGAAGATCGTGACGCCCTTGGTGGCGCGGCTTGCCAGTCGAATGCCGTCGACCGGCACGCGGATCAGCTGTCCACCGTTGGACACGAGCATGATCTGGTCGTTGTGCTCGATCGGGAATGCCGCAACCAGTTCGCCGATCTCGGCCGTCTTGGAGGTGTCGGTGGCCCGGATGCCCTTGCCGCCCCGGCCGGAGGTGCGGAAATCATAGGACGAGGACCGCTTGCCGAACCCCTTTTCCGAGAGCGTCAGCACGAACTGCTCGCGTGCCTTGAGTTCCTCATAGCGCTCGTTGGTGAGTTCGCCGCCATTGGTGACCTCCTCGCCGACGAGTACGATCTCCTCGTCCTCGCCGGTCGTCGCCCGCCGTTCGGCCGCCGAACGACGCAGATAGGCGGCGCGTTCCCAGGGCTCGGCATCGACATGGGCGACGATCGCCATCGAGATGATCCGGTCGCCTTCCCCGAGCGAGATGCCGCGGACGCCGATCGAATTGCGCCCCGCAAAAACACGTACGTCGGAGACGGGGAAGCGGATGCATTGCCCGAGGGCCGTCGTCAGCAGCACGTCGTCGAATTCGGTGCAGGTGTCGACCGAGAGGATCTCGTCGCCCTCCTCGTCGAACTTCATCGCGATCTTGCCGTTGCGGTTGACCTGGACGAAGTCGGACAGCTTGTTGCGGCGGACGGTGCCGCGCGTCGTCGAGAACATGACGTCCAGGTTTTCCCAGGTCGTCTCGTCCTCGGGCAGCGGCATGATCGTGGTGATGCGTTCGCCGCGTTCGAGCGGCAGCATGTTGATCAGCGCCTTGCCGCGCGATTGCGGCGTGCCGATCGGCAGCCGCCAGACCTTCTCCTTGTAGACGATGCCGCGCGAGGAGAAGAACAGGACCGGCGTATGGGTGTTGGCCACGAATAGCCGGGTAACGAAATCCTCGTCGCGCGTCGCCATGCCGGAGCGGCCCTTGCCGCCGCGGCGCTGTGCCCGATAGGTCGTCAGCGGCACGCGCTTGATGTAACCGAGGTGCGACACGGTCACCACCATGTCCTCGCGGGCGATCAGATCCTCGTCGTCCATGTCCGGACCGCCATCGGCGATCTCGGTGCGGCGCGGCGTGCCGAATTCGTTGCGGACGGCGGCAAGCTCGTCCTTGACGATCTGCATGATTCTGAGCCGCGAGGAGAGGATGTCGAGATAATCCCGGATTTCCTCGCCGATCTTGTTGAGCTCTCCGCCGATCTCGTCCCGGCCAAGCGCGGTCAGGCGTTGCAGGCGGAGGTCGAGAATGGCACGCGCCTGCTCTTCCGAGAGATTGTAGGTGCCGTCGTCATTGATCCGGTGGCGCGGATCGTCGATCAGCCGGATCAGCGCATCGACCTCATGGGCCGGCCAGCGGCGTTCCATCAGCTGCTCGCGCGCGCTCTGCGGATCGGGCGCGTGGCGGATGAGCTTGATCACTTCGTCGATATTGGCGACGGCGATGGCGAGACCGACCAGGACATGCGCCCGCTCGCGTGCCTTGCGCAGCAGGTATTTCGTTCGCCGGCTAACAACATCCTCGCGGAACGAGACGAAGGCGCGCAGCATGTCGAGCAGCGTCATCTGCTCCGGCTTGCCGCCGTTCAGCGCCACCATGTTGCAGCCGAAGGAGGTCTGCAGCGGCGTGTAGCGGTAAAGCTGGTTGAGAATGACATCGGCATTGGCATCGCGCTTTAGCTCGATCACGACGCGGTAACCTTGCCGGTCCGACTCGTCGCGGAGATCCGAGATGCCCTCGATGCGCTTCTCGCGCACCAGTTCGGCCATCTTCTCGATCATCGTCGCCTTGTTCACCTGATAGGGAATCTCGGTGATGATGATCTGTTCGCGGTCGCCGCGCATCGGCTCGATATGGGCGCGCCCGCGCATGATCACCGAGCCGCGGCCGGTCTCATAGGCCTGGCGGATGCCGGCACGGCCAAGGATCAGCGCCCCCGTCGGAAAGTCCGGACCGGGAATGATCTGCATCAGTTCCGGCAGTTCGATTGCCGGATCGTCGATCAGCGCGATGCAGCCGTCGATGACTTCGCCGAGATTGTGCGGCGGAATGTTGGTCGCCATGCCGACGGCGATGCCGCCGGCGCCATTGACGAGCAGGTTCGGAAATTTCGCCGGAACGACGACGGGTTCCTGCAGGGTGCCGTCGTAGTTCTCGCGGAAATCGACCGTTTCCTTGTCGAGATCGTCGAGCAGCGAATGGGCGGCCTTCTGCAGCCGGCATTCGGTGTAGCGTTCGGCCGCAGGCGGATCGCCGTCCACCGAGCCGAAATTGCCCTGGCCGTCGATCAGCGGCAGTCGCAGCGACCAATCCTGCGCCATGCGCGCCAGCGCGTCGTAGATCGCCATGTTGCCGTGCGGATGGTATTTACCCATCACGTCACCGGTGACGCGGGCGCATTTGACGTATTTCTTGTTCCAGTCGATGCCGAGTTCGCTCATCCCGTAGAGGATGCGCCGGTGAACCGGTTTCAGCCCGTCGCGCACATCGGGAAGCGCGCGCGAGACGATCACGCTCATGGCGTAATCCAGGTAGGACCGCTGCATTTCCTCGATGATGGAAATCGGCTCGATGCCTGGCGGAGTCTTTCCGCCGCCGGGAGTGCTTTGTTCAGTCAATGTCGATCACGATCTTTGTTCAGAATCAGTCGGTTCTTTATAGTCGAATGCGGCTTCGCGCGCCAATTTCGCGCCAATACGGCGTAAGGTTTTGAACAGTCTTTCGCCTCCGGGTCGGGCATTTTCGAGGCATGTGTGCGCCGTGCCGGTTTAAGCCATCGCGGTACGCTTGGCCACTGAAATCGACGTCGGGAACCGACAGCAATTCACAGTACTACAGGGGCGTTTGGGAGACTCGTTCGATGGCGCCCCGCCCGCCCCTTTCCAAGCGCGCGTGGCTTGCCTAACAATGCGGCTCCACAACCCGGACCCAGCCGGAGTCCGTAAAGGGGGAACGGATGATCGATATCGACCTGTTGATCAATGCGCTGACGACACTGCTCGTCACGCTGGACCCGCCGGGTCTGGCGCCGATCTTCCTCAGTCTCACCGTCGGTTTGAACCGGCAGCAGCGCTTCCAGGTGGCGACGCGCGGCTCGCTGATCGCCTTCTTCATCCTGGCGGCCTTCGCACTTTTCGGTGACGGCATTCTCGGCCTGCTCGGCATCTCGATCGGCGCCTTCCGGATTGCCGGCGGCCTGCTGCTGTTCTGGATCGCCTTCGAGATGATCTTCGAGCGGCGCCAGGAGCGAAAGGAAAAGACCGGCGAGGCTGCCGTTACCAGGGATCACATCCACAATATTGCCGTCTTCCCGCTTGCCCTTCCGCTGATCGCCGGACCGGGGGCGATTTCGGCGACCATCCTGCTCGGCAGTTCCTTTCCCTCCGTCCTCGAGCGCCTGCAGCTTCTCGCCGTCATTGCGGTCTCGATGGCGCTTCTGTTCCTGGCTCTGGTGATCGCCGAACGGGTCGACCGCTTTCTCGGCGTCACCGGCCGGGCCATCCTCACCCGCCTGCTCGGCGTCATCCTTGCGGCACTCGCGGTGCAATTCGTCGTCGACGGCGTGCGCGCTGCGTTTGGCATCTGATCGTTCGAGAAAAGCAAACGGCCCGCATGAAGCGGGCCGAACGGATTCTGCCGCTTGAAAGGACGCGCGGCGCCGAAGACACAAGGCAGCGCCGCCACCCGATCAGAACGGAATGTCGTCGTCGAGATCGCGCGAGAAGTTGCTGCCGCCCTGGTTCGGCTGGCCGCCGGCGCGACCGCCGGAGGATTGCCGCGGCTGGTCGTATTCCTCGTAACCGCCGCCGCCGCCGAAGTCGCTGCCGCCGCGGCTGGCCCCGCCGCCCTCGCCGCGACCGTCGAGCATCGTCAGGGTCGAGTTGAAGCCCTGCAGCACGACTTCCGTCGTGTAGCGGTCATTGCCGTTCTGGTCCTGCCACTTGCGGGTCTGCAACTGGCCTTCGATATAGAGCTTGGCGCCCTTCTTCACATATTGCTCGACGACCTTGCAAAGGCCCTCGTTGAAGACGACGACAGTGTGCCATTCCGTCTTCTCGCGGCGCTCGCCGGTATTGCGGTCGCGCCAGCTTTCGGAGGTTGCGATGCGCAGGTTGGCGATCGGCCGACCGTCCTGCGTGCGCCGGATTTCCGGGTCGGCCCCGACATTTCCGATCAAGATCACCTTGTTGACGCTGCCAGCCATATCACTTTTCCCGTGCTTGCCGCCGAACCGCCGGCCCGGCTTTCCGATGTCCCAAGAGCGCGCATCTTAACGGCCCGCCGCCGTCGATACGCCCCGCTCCGCGCGTAATCCACAACTGATATTTGTTCTTTTTTTGTTCTAGCGATTGCCTATTATCCTGTCAACCGAATCGCAATTGATTGGCCTCTTCGCCGTTTGCGCCTCGACATGGGCGCAGTCGTCATTACATAGGGGGCTTCAAACGACCTGCAAAGCTGGCTTCCGATGAGCGAACTCAAGACCATTTCCATTCGCGGCGCGCGCGAGCACAACCTCAAGGGAATCGACCTCGACCTGCCGCGCAACAGGCTGATCGTGATGACGGGGCTTTCCGGGTCCGGCAAATCCTCGCTCGCCTTCGACACGATCTATGCGGAGGGCCAGCGCCGCTACGTCGAAAGCCTGTCCGCCTATGCCCGGCAGTTCCTGGAGATGATGCAGAAGCCGGACGTCGACCAGATAGACGGTCTCTCCCCCGCGATCTCGATCGAGCAGAAGACGACCTCGCGCAACCCGCGCTCGACGGTCGGTACGGTCACCGAGATCTACGACTATCTGCGCCTGCTCTTCGCGCGCGTCGGCGTGCCGTATTCGCCGGCAACGGGGTTGCCGATCGAGAGCCAGACGGTCAGCCAGATGGTCGACCGCGTGCTGGAGTTCGGAGAAGGCACCCGTCTCTATATTCTGGCGCCGCTCGTGCGTGGCCGCAAAGGCGAGTACAGGAAGGAACTCGCCGAATTGATGAAGAAGGGCTTCCAGCGCGTCAAGGTGGACGGGCAGTTCTACGAGATCGCCGACGTCCCGGCGCTCGACAAGAAATTCAAGCACGATATCGACGTCGTCGTCGACCGCGTCGTCGTCAGGCCGGATCTCGCCACGCGCCTCGCCGACAGCATCGAGACCTGCCTGACGCTTGCCGACGGCTTGGCTGTCGCCGAGTTCGCCGACCGACCACTGCCGCCGGACGAAACCGCGGCCGGCGGCGCGGCCAACAAGTCGCTCAACGAGACGCATGAGCGCGTGCTGTTTTCGGAAAAATTCGCCTGCCCGGTGTCCGGCTTCACCATTCCGGAGGTCGAGCCGCGGCTTTTCTCGTTCAACAATCCCTTCGGCGCCTGCACGACCTGCGACGGTCTTGGCAGCCAGCAGAAGATCGACGAGGCGCTGGTCGTTCCGGAACCGAACAGGACACTGCGCGACGGCGCGATCGCGCCCTGGGCCAAGTCGACCTCGCCCTATTACAACCAGACGCTCGAAGCGCTCGGCCAGGTCTTCGATTTCAAGCTCGGCAACCGCTGGAGCGAGCTTTCGGCTGAAGCGCAGAAGGCGATCCTCCATGGCACCGAAGAAAAGATCACCTTCCACTACAAGGACGGTGCGCGCGCCTACAACACCACCAAGACCTTCGAGGGCGTCGTGCCCAATCTCGAGCGGCGCTGGAAGGAGACCGACAGCGCCTGGGCGCGGGAAGAAATCGAGCGCTATATGTCGGCCGCGCCCTGCCCCGCCTGTGCCGGCTACCGGCTGAAGCCGGAAGCGCTGGCGGTCAAGATCAACCGGCTTCACATCGGCGAAGTCACGGAAATGTCGATCCGGGCTGCCCGCGACTGGTTCGAGGCGCTGCCGCATGAGCTCAGCGTCAAGCAGAACGAGATTGCCGTGCGGATCCTCAAGGAGATCCGCGAGCGGTTGCGCTTCCTGAACGATGTCGGACTGGAATATCTGAGCCTGTCGCGCAATTCCGGCACGCTCTCCGGCGGCGAAAGCCAGCGCATCCGCCTTGCCTCCCAGATCGGCTCCGGCCTGACCGGCGTGCTTTATGTGCTGGACGAGCCGTCGATCGGTCTGCATCAGCGCGACAATGCGCGCCTGCTCGACACGCTGAGGCACCTGCGCGACATCGGCAACACCGTCATCGTCGTCGAGCATGACGAGGACGCGATCCTGACCGCGGACTATGTCGTCGACATCGGCCCGGCGGCGGGCATCCATGGCGGCGAGATCGTGGCCGAAGGCACGCCCTCCGAGATCATGGCCAATTCCGGGTCGCTGACCGGCAGATATCTCTCGGGCGAGCTTTCCGTCGCCGTGCCAGGCGAAAGGCGCAAGCCTAAAAAGAAGAAGGAAATCACTGTCGTAGGAGCGCGTGCTAACAATCTGAAGAATGTTACCGCGTCGATCCCGCTTGGCGTCTTCACGGCGGTGACCGGCGTCTCGGGCGGCGGCAAGTCCACCTTCCTGGTCGAAACGCTCTACAAGGCGGCCGCCCGCCGTATCATGGGCGCGCGCGAGAACCCGGCCGATCACGACCGCATCGACGGTTTCGAGCATATCGACAAGGTGATCGACATCGACCAGTCGCCGATCGGCCGCACGCCGCGCTCGAATCCGGCGACCTATACCGGCGCCTTCACGCCGATTCGCGACTGGTTTGCCGGCCTGCCGGAGGCGAAGGCGCGCGGCTACCAGCCGGGCCGCTTTTCCTTCAACGTCAAGGGCGGCCGCTGCGAGGCCTGCCAGGGCGATGGCGTCATCAAGATCGAGATGCACTTCCTGCCGGACGTCTACGTCACTTGCGACGTCTGCCACGGCAAGCGCTACAATCGCGAAACGCTCGACGTGCACTTCAAGGGCAAGTCGATTGCCGACGTCCTCGACATGACGGTCGAGGAAGGCGTCGAGTTCTTCCAGGCCGTGCCGGCGGTGCGCGACAAGCTGGTGACGCTGAACCAGGTGGGGCTCGGCTATATCAAGATCGGCCAGCAGGCTAACACGCTTTCGGGCGGCGAGGCCCAGCGCGTGAAGCTTGCCAAGGAACTGTCGAAGCGCTCCACCGGGCGCACGCTTTACATACTCGATGAGCCGACAACCGGCTTGCATTTCCATGACGTAGCCAAGCTTCTTGAAGTTCTGCATGAGCTCGTCAACCAGGGCAATTCTGTCGTCGTCATCGAGCACAACCTCGAAGTGATCAAGACGGCGGACTGGATCATCGACTTCGGTCCCGAAGGCGGCGACGGAGGGGGCGAGGTCATTGCCAAGGGCACGCCGGAAGACGTCGTGAAGGAACCCCGCTCCTATACGGGGCAGTTCCTGAAGGAGCTTCTGGAGCGCCGCCCGACGAAGAAGGCCGTCGCGGCGGAGTGACCGGCGCTGAGGACTACGGCGCCGCGCGTCTTATCGGACGCGCGAAGGTCGCTGTCGCACTTTGAATTGCTGTCTGTCTTTGTCTTTCAATCGAAATCGATTCAAGGACACATGCAGCAGGTCCTTAAATGATTGCCCCCGCGCCGCGGGCTGAGGAGGAGATGATGGCAGAAACCGGAACGATCCGCGTCGGCATTGGCGGCTGGACCTTCGAGCCGTGGGAAAGCAGCTTTTACCCTTCTGATCTCCCGAAGAAGCGGCAGCTGGAATATGCCGGCAAGGAACTCCGCACGATCGAGGTCAACGGCACCTATTACAGCTCACAGAAGCCGGCGACCTTTGCCAAATGGGCATCGGAGGTGCCGGACGGTTTCATCTTCTCGCTGAAGGCGAGCCGATTCGTGACGAACCGCAAGGTCCTCTCCGACGCCGGCGAATCGATGCAGCGATTCCTGACCCAGGGCCTGACGGAACTGGGCGATCGCCTCGGTCCGATTCTCTGGCAGTTCGCCGCCACCAAGAAATTCGAGCCCGACGATTTCGAGGGATTTCTGAAGCTGCTGCCGGAGAAGCAGGAGGGACTGAAGCTCCGTCACGTGGTCGAGGTCCGCCACCCCTCCTTCCAGACCCCCGACTTCGTGCAAATGCTCGACAACTACAAGGTGGCGGCGGTGCTCGCCGAGCATGCGGATTATCCGATGATCGCCGATGTCACCGCCGATTTCGTCTATGCCCGGCTGCAGAAGGGCAGCGACGAGGTGGAAACCTGCTATCCGCCGCAGGCCCTCGATCTTTGGGCCGAGCGGCTCAAGACCTTTGCCACGGGCCGCGAGCCGGAGGGCCTCGAAAAGAGCGCGCCGGAGCGAAAGGCGGAAAGCCGCCCGCGCGACGTCTTTGCCTTCTTCATCAGCTCGGGCAAGGTCAATGCGCCGAATGGTGCGCGGGAGTTGCAGAAACGCGTTGATTGAGGCCGGCCCAGCGGCCTGTCTCCACGGGCCGGGCTGGACGCTTCCGAGATGTGGCTGGCCCTGACTCTGTGACGCCTCATGCCGCGGTCGCGAATCGGCACGCCGGACGCATCACATCGCGGCGCGGCACGCAATCACGAGTGGCGCTGCGATGTCTCCCTACCCCTTATTTTTACCCCTAAAAAATTCGGTTTCACGGTTGCAGCTTCGCCGCCGGCGCAGACAACCGGCGGAAGTGCCTGATTTTCAACGACTTGATTGATGTCCCCGTTTTCCACAACCCATCCACACAAGATATAGGGGTCAAACTTCCGTCATAAACCACCCCTTGACGCCCAAAGCCGATTCACGGTTAATGGATTTCACGTTGCGACGGCGGCGGACCGGATAGTCAAGCGGCCGGTTCATCCCTCCAAATCGTCGGTTCTGACCAGCGGCCAAACGGGCAGTCTCGGTGTGGCGGCAACGGCGGAGCTTTGCGCGGTTGCGGGTGCTGCCGGGGCGATTTCGGACTGGCGTAAACAAGCTGTTAATACTATATTTAGCGTTTGTAGCCAGGATAATCACAAGATACAGGGTCACCCAGAGCTTGGGTTTCTCAAAACGGACGAAAGCTGGAGCTGGCTGCAGAACGCTTGCGGCCGGGCGGGGTCAACTGCGCTCAATCGGCGCGAAGGCAATAAGGACACGGGACAATGAAGATCGAACGTCGGTTCACCAAAGCAGGGCAATCCGCCTATGCCGAGATCGAATTCCGCAAGGCGACGAGCGAGATCAAGAACCCGGACGGCTCGATCGTTTTCCGTCTGGAGAACATCGGCGTGCCGGCGCAGTTCTCCCAGGTCGCCGCCGATATCCTTGCGCAGAAATATTTCCGCAAGGCCGGCGTTCCGGCGAAGCTGAAGCGCGTCGAGGAAAACGATGTGCCCTCGTTCCTGTGGCGCTCGGTTCCGGACACGGACGCGCTGAAAGCGCTCCCGAAGGATGAGCAATACGGCTCCGAAACGGATGCACGCCAGGTTTTCGATCGCCTGGCCGGCACGTGGACCTACTGGGGCTGGAAGGGCGGCTATTTCGACACGGACGAAGACGCGGCCGCCTTCCGCGATGAACTCGCCTATATGCTTGCCACCCAGCGCGTCGCGCCCAACTCGCCGCAATGGTTCAACACCGGCCTGCACTGGGCCTATGGCATCGACGGCCCCGGACAGGGCCACTTCTATGTCGATCCCTTCACCGGCAAGCTGACGAAGTCGAAATCCGCCTACGAGCATCCCCAGCCGCATGCCTGCTTCATCCAGTCGGTCGCCGACGACCTCGTCAACGAGGGCGGCATCATGGATCTGTGGGTGCGGGAAGCGCGCCTCTTCAAATACGGCTCCGGGACCGGCTCGAACTTCTCCCACCTTCGCGCCGAGGGCGAGAGGCTGTCGGGGGGCGGCAAATCCTCCGGCCTCATGAGCTTCCTGAAGATCGGCGACCGCGCCGCCGGCGCCATCAAGTCGGGAGGCACGACGCGCCGCGCCGCCAAGATGGTCGTCGTCGACATCGACCATCCGGATATCGAGGACTATATCAACTGGAAGGTCAAGGAAGAACAGAAGGTTGCCGCCCTCGTCACCGGCTCCAAGATCGTCGCCAGGCACCTGAAGGCGATCATGAAGGCCTGCGTCAATTGCGACGGCAGCGACGACGCCTGCTTCGACCCGAAGCAGAACCCGGTGCTGAAACGCGAGATCCGCGCCGCCAAGCAGGCCGCGGTTCCGGAAAACTACGTCAAGCGCGTCATCCAGTTCGCACGTCAGGGCTACAAGGACATTCAGTTCAAGACCTATGACACGGACTGGGATTCGGAAGCCTACCTGACGGTCTCCGGCCAGAACTCCAACAATTCCGTCTCCATCAAGGACGACTTCCTGCGCGCCGTCGAGGCCGACGGCGATTGGCACCTGACCGCCCGCAAGGACGGCCGCGTGATGAAGACCCTGAAGGCGCGCGACCTCTGGGAGTCGATCTCCTATGCCGCCTGGGCTTCCGCCGATCCGGGCCTGCATTTCAACACGACGATGAACGACTGGCACACCTGCCCGGCCGCCGGCCCGATCCGCGCGTCAAATCCGTGCTCGGAATACATGTTCCTCGACGACACCGCCTGCAACCTCGCCTCGCTCAACCTGATGCAGTTCAAGGATGCGGCAACGAAGCGGATCAACATCGCCGATTACGAACACGCCGTTCGCCTCTGGACAATCGTGCTCGAAGTCTCGGTGATGATGGCGCAGTTCCCGTCCCGCGAAATCGCCGAGCTCTCCTATGAATACCGCACGCTCGGCCTCGGCTACGCGAATATTGGCGGTCTGCTGATGTCCTCCGGCATTCCCTATGATTCGCCGGAGGGCCGCGCCATTGCCGGCGCGCTGACGGCGATCATGACCGGCATCGCCTATGCCACTTCGGCCGAGATCTCGGCCAAGCTCGGCCCCTTCCCGAGCTTTGCGCCGAACCGCGACAACATGCTGCGCGTGATGCGCAATCATCGCCGCGCTGCCCATGGCGAGACCTCGGGCTATGAGGGCCTGTCGGTCGATCCGGTCGCGCTCGTTCATGCCGATTGCCCGGACCAGGACCTGATCGCGCATGCCAAAAGCGCCTGGGACAAGGCCGTCGAGCTCGGCGAAAAGCACGGCTACCGCAATGCCCAGGCGACGGTGATCGCGCCGACCGGCACGATCGGCCTCGTCATGGACTGCGACACCACCGGCATCGAGCCCGATTTCGCGCTGGTCAAGTTCAAGAAGCTCGCCGGCGGCGGCTATTTCAAGATCATCAACCGCGCCGTGCCGGAAGCGCTGCGCACGCTCGGCTATTCCGAAAGCCAGATCGCCGAGATCGAGGCCTACGCCGTCGGCCACGGCAACCTTAACCAGGCGCCGGCGATCAATCCGACGACGCTGAAGGCCAGGGGCTTCACCGACGAGAAGATCGAGGCGGTCAACGCTGCGTTGAAATCCGCCTTCGACATCAAGTTCGTCTTCAACCAGTGGACGCTCGGCGCCGACTTCCTGAAAGCGACGCTGAAGGTTACGGACGAGCAGCTCGCCTCGCTGGACTTCAACCTTCTGGAGCATATCGGCTTCTCGCGGAAGGACATCGAGGCCGCCAATATCCATGTCTGCGGCGCCATGACGCTCGAAGGTGCGCCTTTCCTGAAGGCCGAGCACCTGCCGGTCTTCGATTGCGCCAATCCCTGCGGCAAGATCGGTAAGCGCTACCTTTCGGTCGAAAGCCACATCCGCATGATGGCGGCCGCCCAGCCCTTCATTTCGGGCGCGATTTCCAAGACGATCAACATGCCGAACGAGGCGACCGTCGAGGATTGCAAGAACGCCTACATGCTCTCCTGGAAGCTGGCGCTGAAGGCGAATGCGCTTTACCGCGATGGCTCCAAGCTGTCGCAGCCGCTCAACGCCTCGCTGATCGAGGACGAGGAGGACGAAGAGGCGATCGAGGAACTGCTGCAGGCGCCGGCCGCAGCCCAGGCTGTCGCCGTCACCGAGAAGATCGTCGAGCGCGTCATCGAGAAGGTGGTGCGCGCCCGCGAGAAACTGCCGAACCGCCGCCAGGGCTATACCCAGAAGGCGATCGTCGGCGGGCACAAGGTCTATCTGCGCACCGGCGAATTCGGCGACGGCCGCCTCGGCGAGATCTTCATCGACATGCACAAGGAAGGCGCCGCCTTCCGTGCGATGATGAACAACTTCGCCATCGCCATCTCGCTCGGCCTGCAATATGGCGTGCCGCTCGAGGAATATGTGGAGGCCTTCACCTTCACCAAGTTCGAGCCGGCCGGCATGGTGCAGGGCAATGACGCGATCAAGAACGCGACGTCGATCCTCGACTACGTGTTCCGCGAGCTTGCCGTCTCCTATCTCGGCCGCCACGACCTCGCCCATGTCGACACGTCGGACTTCAGCAACACGGCGCTCGGCCGCGGCATCCAGGAAGGCAAGACCAATCTCGTCTCGACCGGCTGGACCCGCGGCTACAAGCCGACCATCGTCGGCGGCTCGGGCGAGCGCTCCGAGCCGAAGGGCGCCTCGACCGCGGCCCCTGCCCGCGCCTCCGGCGGCGCGACCGTCACCTCCTTTGCGGGCAGTGCCGCCCGCAAGCTGGAGCCGACGACAGCTGCCGCCACTTCCGAAGTCGTGGCCTTCAAGCGCGACTATGAGGAACGCGCCGCCGAACTCGCCGAAGAGGTCGCTGGCGAAGCGGAACCGGACGTAACCGCCCTCTTCTCCGACAAGGCCGCCGCGGAAGCCGCTGCCGCCAAGTCGGAGGCGAAAAAGGTCGAAGCCGAACGCCGCGCCCGCTCGATCATGCAGGGCTACACCGGCAACATGTGCACCGAGTGCCAGAACTTCACCATGGTGAGGAATGGCACGTGCGAGAAGTGCGACACGTGCGGTGCGACGAGCGGGTGCAGCTGAACGGGAGGCGACGACGACGACGGCGGCGGCGGCGGTGGTACATGAAGAACGACCCCAAGCATTTGGCCAAGTTCAACGTGATAGAAGGAGGCGGCCTGCGGTCGCCTTCTTGGCTGGCTCTCCCGTCGACGGTCATCGGCCGCTCGATACGTGATCGAAATCTCAGCGAAGTCTACCGGTAGCAGCGGGTTGCGGTGCGGAGCTATTTCGGCTACGCAGCGCCGCGTCACGTCCCCGGGTGACGGTCTGAGCGAACTCTGCCTGCGTCAGCCAGCCCGAGGTCAGAGTGCGGTCGGGATCGGTGTGGCAGCTGCGCCAGCTTTGATGCGCTGATCGAGCATGGTTCAGAGACGAAGAAGGTCTCATTTCGTTCGGCGTTCGGCGCGGCATCGGTGATGCCGTGAATCGGATCGAAATCAACGCGCCCCAAGCAGTCAATGCAGCCTCTGCACCGGCTCATCCAGGAAGCTGCGGATGCCGTCACGCTGAACGGTCGCCAGAAATTCTTCGAACGCGTCTCGATCAGTATCGAAGGTATCATTCCAAATAGTCGTGTTTCCTTCCTCGTCGAACACTTCAAGCGTCCAATCGTGATTGGTGCCGGCGGGCCGGTAGATGCGCAATATCACCGTAACCTCGTCCTCGACGAACTCTCCGGAGAATTCTGAAAATTCAAACTCTTGTTCGGTCTCTGTCATTCCTCTGTATAGCACAGCTTGGTTCGCCAGCGGGCGGTTTTCGGTCCGCGATTGCAAAAAGCAGCACCCCGAGACAGCGCGCCCCCATCGGAACGACGGTCCGCCAGGAGTAAGGCGACGGTTGACGCGTTTTCTCTTGCATGAACGTATGGCGAACATAAAGTTGATTTGCTGAGTCGAACACCATGCCAAGCCACCGATGCAATCTCATGATCACCGCCGCTGGCTGCTGGATGGCACCAATGGGAAAACGCGGCGGCCGTGCGATCGCCGTGGGTACCGGCTCTCCCGCCCGTGGATTCCCGGTTGATCGGCTCATTCCCCCGTGAAGCGCCGACCGTGATCGGGTATGGAGGGACTCATGACGGAACGGATTGACGGGGGCGAATGAGCGCGAGCTATCTTGAGAAGCTGAACGACAGGCAGCGCTGCGCCGTCGAGCATGGCGTCGGACAGGATGAAACTGGCGCCGGGCCCCTGCTGATCATCGCCGGGGCCGGATCGGGCAAGACGAACACGCTCGCGCATCGGGTTGCCCACCTGATCGTCAATGGCGCCGACCCGCGCCGCATTCTGCTGATGACCTTTTCGCGCAGAGCCGCCGCCGAGATGTCGCGCCGCGTCGAGCGCATCTGCGCGCAGGTGCTCGGCGCCAATTCCGCTGTCATGTCGGACGCCCTCACCTGGGCGGGGACCTTTCACGGCATCGGCGCCCGGCTGCTTCGGATCTATGCCGAGCAGATCGGACTTGGTGTGGATTTCACCATCCACGACCGCGAGGACAGCGCCGACCTGATGAATCTCATGCGGCACGAGCTCGGGTTCTCCAAGACCGAAAGCCGGTTCCCGACCAAGGGCACCTGTCTGGCGATCTATTCGCGGACGGTGAATTCGGAGACGCCGCTGAACGACGTGCTCCGCAACTGGTATCCCTGGGTCGCCAGCTGGGAAGAGCAGTTGAAGCAGCTCTTTTCCGGCTATGTCGAAGCCAAGCAGGCGCAGAATGTTCTCGATTACGATGATCTGCTTCTCTACTGGGCGCAGATGGTGAGCGATCCGTCACTGGCCGAGGACATCGGCAACCGGTTCGACCATGTGCTCGTGGACGAGTATCAGGACACCAACAAGCTCCAGTCCTCCGTGCTGCTGGCGCTGAAACCCGGTGGGCGTGGCCTCACCGTTGTCGGCGACGACGCTCAGTCCATCTATTCGTTCCGGGCCGCGACGGTCCGCAACATTCTTGATTTTCCGAAGGCCTTCTCGCCGCCGGCCGACGTCATCACGCTCGATCGGAACTACCGATCGACCCAGACGATCCTCGCGGCCGCCAACGGCGTCATCGAGCTGGCACGCGAGCGATTCACCAAGAATCTCTGGACCGAGCGGCAATCGGCGGACCGTCCGAAACTCCTGACCGTGAAGGACGAGGCGGACCAGGCGAATTACATCGTCGAGCAGGTCCTCGCCAATCGCGAATCGGGCATGCCGCTGAAGCAGCAGGCGGTCCTGTTCCGCACATCGAGCCACAGCGGGCCGCTCGAGGTGGAACTGACCCGCCGCAACATCCCCTTCGTGAAATTCGGCGGGCTGAAATTCCTCGACAGCGCCCATGTCAAGGACCTGCTCGCCGTGCTGCGCTTCGCGCAAAATCCACGAGACCGGGTTGCCGGCTTCCGGCTGCTGCAGATGCTGCCGGGCATTGGCCCCCAGACCGCCGGCAAGATTCTCGACGCCATCGCGGCCGATCCGGAGCCGCTGATGGCGCTCGGCGAGATACCCGCTCCACCGAAGAGCGGGCAGGACTGGGGCTCCTTTGTCGATCTGCTGCAGGCCTTACGCAAATCCGGCAGCGGCTGGCCGGCGGAGATCGCGATGGCGCGGACGTGGTATGAACCCCATCTCGAGCGGATGCACGAGGATGCCGAGACGCGCCGGGCCGATCTCATGCAGCTCGAGCAGATCGCCGCCGGCTATCCGGGCCGCGAGCGCTTCCTGACGGAGCTGACGCTCGATCCGCCGGACGCGACGAGCGACCAGTCCGGTGTGCCTCTGCTCGACGAGGATTATCTCGTGCTCTCCACCATTCATTCCGCCAAAGGCCAGGAATGGCGTTCCGTCTTCATGCTCAATGTCGTCGACGGCTGCATCCCGTCGGATCTCAGCACGGGCACGAGCCACGATCTGGAAGAGGAGCGACGGCTCCTCTATGTCGGCATGACGCGCGCCAAGGACAGCCTGACGCTGATCGTGCCCCAGCGCTTCTTCACCAGCGGCCAGCACGCGCAGGGGGATCGCCATGTCTATGCGAGCCGGACACGCTTCATCCCGGCGACGCTGCTGCAGTTCTTCGAGAGTGGAACCTGGCCGACCGTCAGCCCGGCCGCCTCCGAGCGAAGCGCGAAGCAGATCCGCATCGATGTCGCGGCCCGAATGCGGGGCATGTGGAAGTAGAAGTCGAAAGACACACACCCCTCCACTACCATGACGCGCGACTGTAAGATAACGTGCGTTCCGAGCAAACCTCGATGACATTCTGTCACCGGCGGCCATCCAACTTCGTTGAAAATTCTCATTACTTGGATTGTAGCGTGCACTGATACTTCGCTTTTGTGCAGGCAATCTTGGGTGTCGAGCACTCAGCGATTCCGTCGACCAATGAGCAAATCGAACATTGATCGGTAAACTCGAGGCAGTCCGGATTGGCCGCGATGAAATCTTTCATGCTTTGACCATGCGTATGATTTTCACGATTTGGTTGCGGCAGATTCTCGGCGCTTGCGGAGAATGCGAACGCAGCCGCAAGAAGGGAGGCCACGGCGAGTTGCTGTCTTGCAGATTTCATAAAACTCGCCATTTGAAATCGATCTTCAACATCGTGCAGTTGAGTGACAGCATTGGCGCCGCGCCGACATGAGACAAATCGAGTTCGGTATGAGAAGAGATGCAGCAATGCCTGGAAGCGGGCTTGCGCCGCTTACGCCTCAGATCCCGTTCGTTGGCACCAAAGCAACAGAAGAGGATTGCCGGTGCAGCGCATCGCGAACTCCCTGCCCTCCTCGACGAAGAACGCCCGGCCGGGATCGGCGACAGTCCAGTCGCCGTCATCCGATAGCACTTCCACGCGGGAAAGCGGCAGATAAGCGGTCGGGAATTTTCTCCGGTGGTCGGGAAACCGGCTGTAAGGCCCCATGACGGTCAGGCCGATATGGACGTCGTCGCGGTCCTCGATGCCACCCGGGCCGATGATGGATGCATGGGCATGGTCGCGCGCGAAATTGACGCTGGCAAACGGCCCCGATCTCGAACGGTACCAGCGCAATTCCGGCGCGATCGCCAGGATCGCATCGGCCATGGCGCCGATCGTTCCACCGAGCCTGGTTGCTTCCGCCAGCGTTTCGGCCAGATGTTCGGCAGCCGGCAATATATTGCCGCCGGCGCTGTAGAGCGATGACGGTTTCATCAGCGTGTGGAAGATCTTTCCGGCAACGTACTTCGCCATCACCGGTACGTCAGGGGCGAGAAAGAGGTTCGCCGCGACATTGATCACAGTCTGCAGGTTCTTCGGGCGGCTTCCCCAGACCATGATGGGCGCCCTGCCGACCGGCGACGGATCGCAGCTGAAGTTCGAGCGCGCTCTCGAGGCCTGACGGATGGTGCCGGCATCAGGATTGCGATCAACCGCGACAGCTCTTCCGCCTCGGCGCTCTGGCTCTTTCATTTCCGTTTGCCCTCATGCGACGGGACGTCCAGTTCGACGCCTGACCACCCGTGCGTATCGACATTGCATGGATGAAGCAGCGCAGCAAGAAGCCTTTCCGCGGATATTCAGTCGTGATTGCCGAGTTCGCGCTGAAAAGCTTACGGAATCACGCGACAGTTATGCCTGGCCGGCGGATCGCCGGCCAGGCGCGTTCGTCCGAACTATTCCTTGGCGGCGGGAGCGAGCAGTCCCGCGGCCTTCAGCAGGTTGTGCTGTCTGAGCGTGCTGTCGGCGAGGAGCGCGCGATAACGCGCGACGATGCGGGACCGATGCGCCTCGTCCGAAACCGCGTTCAGTGCGCCGAGGACCGCGGCGATCTTTTCGCTCACAGCGCGCAGCTCACCGAGGAGCTCCGAATTCTCCGCCAGCCGGAACACGTCCGCACTGGTAAGCTGTCCGATACCGAGCGGCGTCTTGGCGCCCTTCGACACATAGCCCTCCGGCAGATCGCCCTTGAGGTTCGTGACAGCCCGGTTCCGGATCGCGTCGAGCAGCTGATCGACGGCCTGCTTCGCACCGGCGACCCGGGTCGGGTGGTCGGTATCGGCGGCCGCATGCGGAAGAAGCTCGAGTTTGTCCGCATGCTTGGGAAGCAGCGACAGATAGGGCTTCATCGGTCCGGTCGGGCCTTCCGGACCCTTGAAGAGGTCCGCATCGATGGCCGCATGCCGGACCTTGCCGGATGCCAGCGCCTCATCAAGCGCTGCGACGTCGACCAGTTCACCGCGATCATAATTGATGAGCACGGACCGCTCGTTCAGCGCGGACAGGACCTCGCGGCCCACCAGCCCCGCATTGGAGAAGGCGCCGGTGGCGGGATCCTGCCTGCCCAGTCCGAGATGGACGGAGAGCACATCGGCACCCTTTGCCGCAGCGACCGGCGTCTCCGCATACTCATAGCCTTCGGCCAAAATATTGTCGCGATGAGCCGGACGAGCATAGATGACGACGTCCATGTGGAAGGCCTTGGCGATCCGGGCGAGTTCGCGGCCGATATTGCCGTAGCCGAGAATGGCGATCCGTTGGCCTTCCAGCTTCTCGGTCGGGTATTCGGCCAGGTTCTTGCCGGTGTCGAAGTCGCCATTCACGACGCGCGCGTGCAGGTCCGCCACCGGAAGATCGGGCGTGACCTTGAGCAGCGCCTTTGCGGCCATCTGCGCCGTCGCGCGGCTGTTGATGCCCGGTGTATTCATGAGGGGGGCCTCGCCTCCCTCGCCGTTGGGGCCGCCCCAGGAGGCAGATCCCATATTGCCGGTTCCGGTGCCGATGCGGACGCCGCCAAGACGGAACTTCGCTCCCGCGGGAATGAAGGTCGCGGCTGCGATCACCGCGTCATATTGGCCCTGATCGGTCTCGGCCAGGATTTCGTCGGCGGTGCTGAGATGCGGCTGGTAGAAGAAGTGGACCCTGCTGTCGTCGGTCGCGCCGGCGGTCGTAACCGAGCCCTCGTGGAACACGCATCCCTTTTCGCCGATATAGGCCGCGAGTTCGCTGTGGTCGAGACGTCCTTCCGCATCGAAGCGCAGGCCGATCGCATCGGCGATCAGCACCTTGAAGGTGCCCTCGCGTGGGCCGGCGGCGGAAGCGCCGCTGCTTTCGGCATATTCGACCTTGCTGCCTCTCCGTTCGAGGTCCTCTTCCAGCACGACGACCTTGGCGCGAAGATAGGCGTATTTCAGGTTTTCCAGGAGCGCGACGATGTCCGCGGGCTCGCGGATGCCGCCGACCCAGGCGCGATAATCGCCCGGCGTGCCCGGAAACGCGTTGACGTAGCGCGCCGCGTCGAGCCCGGTCTCGTGATCACCATTGGGGTGGGTGATGCCCTCGTAGCCCAGAAGCTGCTTCGAGCGTGCGATGATGCGGGCGTGGAGGTCGGAGGACGAGAGCTCGCCGTCATTGACCTTGAGCAACGTAACGGCCGCGCCCCGGCGCTCCCGCTCGTCGACCACCAGGCTGAACAGCGGATTCTTCGCGACCCACTCGTTGATGACTTCGCGGTTCGCAGAGGAGCGCTTGTTCAGTTCGATGACCGAGCCGATCCGGCGCTCGGTCTGCAGCAGGCCGAATGTCGTTTCGGCGAAGGCGAGCGCGCTGTAGGTGTTGATGACACCACCCAGCATCTTGTCTTCCTGGGCGTCGTAGAACGGGCCGGCATCGACGGAGCGCTTGCTGCTCAGCGGCTGCTTCGGATCGAGCGGCGGCGCGATCTTCAACTGACGGGGGATCGCCCAGGACGGATTGCTCTGGTTGCGCTCGATCAGCGCGAGAGCGGCCGGCGTAAAGGAAGCGACAAAGTAGCCGGAAACGCCGCCGATTGCCTTCTGGAAAGGCATGAAGAGGCAGCATTTCGCCATGACGGCCCGTACGACCTCGGGCTCCCAGGGCATGGCACCGAGCATGGAAGTGGCGTCGAACACGGCATGCCTGTTTTCCGGATCGCCATCCAGCCACGTCAGAAGTTCGTTGATTTCCTCGTTGGTGTAGGAATTCGCGCCGGTGGTCTCGTGGCCGACTCCGACGAAGATCGAGACGCCGAGCCTGGCAAGGGTCCGCGCCGACGGGATCGCGCCCTCCTTCTCCGCGAAATAGATCCTGTTCTCGTCGCCCTTCTCGGCGAAGCGGTGCATCTCGATGAGCTGCGTCGCCCAGGACTGGCGGAAGAAGCCGGATGCGCCGGCACCGCCGCTTTCGGGACGCGGCGTGTCCACATAGACGCGTTGGTCGGCGTCGTTGGCATTCAGAAGATGTTGAACGCAGACGGTGTAGCCGCTGTGGCCGCCGCCCAGCCCTACGGCGATACGGTTGGTCTTGGGAAATTCGAAGTAGCGATGGATCGCCCGCATCATGTCGAGCAGGATCTTGTCCGCCGGGTAACCGCGATGCATGCTGCGCGACAGTTCCGCCGTGGTGAAAGCGCCGATGTCCTTACCGGTATCGTCATATTTCCGATAGGTCTTCTCGAGCCAGCGATCGAATTCGAGGCGGCGAAGCCGGCTGTCAACCTCATCCGTCGCAGCGTCGGTGATCGGCCCTACCCCGAAGAACGGATTCGAGGGCAGCGAAGGAGCGCCATTCTTTGTCAACTCAAGCGCATCGAGCCGCTGCGCGTGCAATTCTGCGTCGGATATCATCTATAACCCTCTGGTTCCGATTGTCGGGGAGCGACCGTGACCGCTTCCCTGTTGTCGCCCGCCGGAAACCTTTTCCACTTCAGAAAATGGGCTTCCTGACTAGGCAGGACCGTTCGGGCGCATAATGTTGGAGAAATCGTCCGGACGCGCCGCACATTTTCGACGATGTGCCCATTCAATTGCGACATTCAGCGGGGAATGGCGCTCGGGAGCGGGCCGGCCCGCCTGGCCGGCGGTTCGGAAGGGCCTTTACTCCCCGCCTTGCCCGCTTTTCTTGTGGAGCAATCTCGCCTTGTGGTGCGCGCAATATTTCTTTCCGTCCGTCTTAGCCGCGCAGAAGAGATAGGGGCCGCCGCTGTTGATCGGCCAGGTGCACTCGCCCGGGCGCAGGTCTTCGAGCCGTTTGGCGAATGCCAGCCTGTCCGCGTCGTACTGATTTGCAGGGGCGAAATCTGTTTCGAATTTGGTCATGAGCGCACCAATGGACTGCATTCCCTCCGCATTGATCGGTCAGCCGGGAAGCAGCGTCAGCACCGTGATGGCGAAAACCACCGCGAGCGCGGCGAAGACCGCGATCAGTTCCAGCATCATGAAACGCTGCATATCGCGACGCATGACAACCTCCTCCACGCTGTTGCGCGGTAATGGGAAACGATTCGCGCCCGCAAAAAGTTCAAAATCGCGGGTGCGTGCCGACGCGTGCGCGATCGGCGTCCCGCCCGCGGGCGTTACTCGGCTTCCAAGGCCGGAGGAGGTTCATCCGCGGTCACCATCCGCATCAGGCCCACCTCGCTCCTTACACCTTGCCGATAGAGGTGGAAGAGCATCTTGCCGATCTCGGCACCGCCCTCGCTCTCCGGCTCCATATCCTTCAAGGAGCAGACGTGAATGTGAACGCGTCGAAGCATCGAGATTTCATCGTCGTCAATGGCCAAGTCCGAAAAGCGGTACCAGTTCACTTTGATCCTCCAGTCAAAGCAGCTTCGATGATGGTGGATCTGATATTGGTATCGCGGCGACCGGATTCCAGATCGGGATGCAGTCTCTTTGCGGTCGGCAGCACGCATCGCCCGGCCGGCGCCAAACAGCACCGTTTTCCAGATCATTGCAGGGGCGAATGCTCGACCGGTTCCGCGGGCGGCACTTCGGCCAGCATATCGACCGGATCAGCCGGGAGCAGCGTCACGATCATGATCGCCAAAACCAATGTCAACGAAACGATGAGCGCGATCAACTCGACCACCGGGAAGCGTTGGCTGTCGCGGCGCATGGTGATCTCCTCCATGCATTCGGGACAGAAGGAACGCTTGAGTGCCCTGATCGTTCATTGTCCCGGTCGCATCGACGGGCAGATGATGTCTGCCATTCAATGTCTACGGCGCCGCGTGTCCGCAAAGGTGTCTGTAACCGTTCGGGTGTGCGTAGACTTCCGAAAATCGGGTGCGCGCAGATGCGCTAGGGGGAATCATCCTCCCCTTCTCCCTTGCGCTGCAGCCACAGCGTCACACCCAGCACAGGAGCGCCCATCCGGATCCGACAGTCCAGCCATCATCGCCGCCAGCGTCAGATAGACGACGGTGGTTCATCGGGGCGGGACGATGCCTTCGTAATACTCACCATCCCCGCCAACGTAAACCTTTCCCGACTGGCACGCCGCCAGGGCCACCAATGCCAGCAACAGCATGATCTTGCGCATCGAATCGTCCTCTCCAACGCATTGCAGATCATTGATATTCCGGCATCCAGGCGCGATCAAATCTCATGACCGTGATCGCGCGCGCCTCCCGGCAAACCTGTCGGAATGGAAGGGGCGGGCTTTGCCGCCCGCCCCTCGGCAATCTTTGTTCCGCTTTCCCTATTCAGCTTTCATGACCTGGCCGCGGATTTCACCGTCGGGATGGGCGGCCGTGTGCAAATTCACATACAAGCGACCTTCGGTCAGCGCCGCAGCCTGGGTGTCGTCCAGTGTCGCAGAACCTTCAGAGAGCGCCGACACCTCGATCGGCACCATGGGTGGCGCATTTTCGCCGGATGCGGCAGGTCCGTGGAAATGGGCGGCGGTGACATCGCCGCTGAGCCCCGAATGCTCGATGGTCCAAGTGAGATTCTTGCTTTCCGTATCATAGGTGACGTCGGCCGTTCCCGTCGCACTGGTTTCGACCGGCGGCACCTCCTCGCTTCCCTTGAGTTCTGCCTTGAACTTCATCTCCTCGGCAAACCCCATCGAAGCTGCGGCGAGATAGCCCAGCGCAACGACGATACCGGTCGTCTTTGTCCACGACTGCATGGCTCATTCCTCCGATTTCACGTGGTTTCTGCGCTCTTTGCCGCATACATCCAGGCAAAGATAGAAACGCAGTGGAGAGTAGATAACGCGCAAGCGGCCGTCGGACAGGGGACGGCTGTATGCCATAGCTCGAAGATCTGCCGCAGCGCGGCCGGGCGGAAGCCGTCCGCGCATACGGCGCCGCTTAGATCGGCGTCGGCGGCACAATGCCCGTATAGTATTCGCCCTGGCCCGGCTGGTAGTGGTGGTAAACCGTGGGGCTCCCGGTCTGTGAACAGGCGCCGAGAATTACGAGTGCCATCAGCAATATGATCGCCCGCATGAGCTGGTCCTTTCCGGAATGATTGAGGTCCCCCATCTCTTTCCCGGGGGAGAGGATCGGCGTCATTGCCCTGCGTCGCACGTCGATTGTACATGCCGGGCCGCCATTCGCCCAGACCGCCGAAAGAGGGCGTGCCTGCAACCCCTGCCCTAAAGCGCCCGCGTCCCGCGCAAAGGTCGAAGTCGATTAAAGGAACAGTAAGATGTAGCGCGCCGCGTCGCCGCGGCCCCTCTGGGCCCGCAAATCCGGCATTTGCATCAAATGCAACCGCCGGGTTTCACCGGCGATCAAAGGAAATCTGGCACAGAGGAGAAAAGAGCGTAACCGGGGATTGAAAAGGTGACCCAGGTTGTAACCGTATCCGCAACGACGGCGGCCTATGCGGCGGAAGCCGTCAAGCCGTCCGCGCGCATACGCGGCGACGGCCCCGCCGACGAGGCGATCACGCTGCTTTCGGCCCGTCCGGTCGAGCGCAAAAACGTAGCGCCCGCGCCGATTGCGAAAGCCAAGGGTGCCCTGTGCCAAGCGCTGATGCTGATCAGCGCCGAACGGCGAACGCCGCAGGAGAGTGCGGCGGAAACTATGCGTCGTTACCTCGAATTCATGCAGGACGAGGAAGGAGACCGCGGCCAGGCAGACGACCGGCCGGTTGAGCCCGAGGCGGACGAGGAGCAGGAGACCGACGAGTTCTCCGTCATGCTCGAGCAGTTCATCCAAAGGGGATGACCCGAAGGAGCGAGCCTGAGCCCGCTCCCGTCCGACCGGCGTTCACTTGTGCTTGTGTTGGTTCTCATCGCCGGCGGCATTGCCGACCGGCAGCACATAGTCCACCTTGCCCGCTTTTTCGAAAGTGAGCGTAACGGGGACCGCATCGCCTTCGGCAAAGGGCTTCGTCACCTCCATGAACATCAGGTGCAACTGGCCGCGCGTCAGGTCCACGGTCTCACCCGCCGGGATGACGATACCGTCCTCGAGCTTGCGCATCTTCATCACGTCGTTCTCCATTGTCATTTCGTGGAGTTCGACGCGGCCTGCGGCCGAGCTTTCCGCCGCAATCAGCCGATCGTCGGTACTGCCGTTGTTTTTCACGATCATACCGCCGCCACCGACTTTGGCGCCCGGCAACATGGCTTTCACCGCGCCGCCGGAGATTTCGAGATCCCCCGCCTCGACGGGGCCGGAGGCCTGAACTCCGCCGTGCCCGCCATGGGCATGCTCCCCGCCCGTGAGCGTCACGCTTACGGTCGGCGCCGGATTTTTCAGCGAATGGGGGTCTTGCCCGGCGGCCGGCACCTCATCCCAGGCGACCTTGCCATCGGCGCCGCAAAACTGGACCGTCGGAAAGGCGAGTACCGTTTCCTTGTCGAAGCCGGAGACTTTGCCGCGGATCACAAAGGTGTCGTAATACGCATCGGGCAAATTGCCGCCCTTCCAGCGGATTTCGATCGGGCCGGAGGATATGTTTGTTCCGTGATTGTCATAGGTCTTCTGGTAGTCACCCTGAATGATTTCAAGCTCCCAGCCGGGCTTCGGCTGCGGTTTTGCGAAGACGAAACCTTCGGGCAGTCTGACCTGCACCTCGGTCGTCGCCTTGCCGTCGCAGCCATGCGGCACCTGTAGAACCGCCTTGAAGGTCTTTTCGGCGGGCGCCTGGTCCACTTCGAAGGTCGCATGCGCGTGGGCCATGCCGGCGACAAGTGTCATGCCGGCGGTGAGAAAGGTAAGTCTGTTCATCTCGTAATCTCCGAACCACGCGCCTTTGATCCATGGGCTCTGTGGTGCCGCCCGGGCGGCGAAATGCACTAAGGTTTTGATTGGGGAGAGCTACGAAAAAGCCGGCGGAGCGCGCGATGGCGGCAGCAAGCGTCGGGCGACAGATGTCACCTGGTCCGCAACGGCCGGCCTGGATGCCATCCAACTGCCGTTTACTGCCGGCCCGCTTTGTTTGGGCGGTAACGGCAAGAGGATCGATGCGGCGAGGCGGCAGGCCTCGCACACTGGCGCCACGGCAGGCGCCTTCCCGCGTTGCGGGCCGCCGTCGACCCCATGCGTGCCGAAGCAGATATCCGCGAAAGCGCCGTCGGGAAGACGGTATTCGGCTGAGAGCGCCGGGCTTGCATGCTGCGCGACGCCGGGCTTGTGGGCGAAGGCAAGGAGAAGGAGTGCGAAAGCTGCCAGCAGCCGCACCGCAATCCCGAGATTTTCCCCACGCCCGCTCATCATCGCCTCATAGATAGGATCTTCGTAACCCACAACCGCCAGCAAATGCAAAAGCCGAATCGCCGCAGGCGCTCTCGGCCGCGGCGCCAGTGCATCCATTCTCGGTAAACACGATGCGTGGATCCGAAGGGTTACGGCGCGGTAAGGCCATGGCGACAAAAATATGCTTGGACGCGACATTGTCCCTTGCCAAAATCCGGACTTCGCCGTTATCTGGATACGATCTTGTTGGGAGAAACCGGTTCAATCCGGTGCCGAAGGAGCCACCGCCCCGGAAACTCTCAGGCCAAAGGACCGACGGGATACCGGTAAGGACTCTGGAGAGAAGCGTTTTCACGCTCGCCGAAGGGATAACAATCTCAGGCAAAGGGACAGAGGGGGCTCGAATTTGTCGGCGCTCGACGCCGGTAGTGTGAGCCGGCGCGTGGCGCGCCAGACCTGGAGGCCGGACTTTGGAAAGTATCTCCCGTTTGAAACATACGCCTCTGCACGCGCTCCATCTGTCGCTGGGCGCGCGCATGGTGCCTTTCGCCGGCTACGAGATGCCGGTGCAATATCATGAGGGCGTACTCAAGGAGCACCTGCACACCCGCGCGGCCGCCGGCCTCTTCGATGTCTCCCATATGGGGCAAATCGCCATCCGCCCCCGCTCGGGCCGGATTGCCGATGCGGCTCTGGCGCTCGAAAGGCTGGTGCCGGTAGATGTGTTGGGTCTTGCGGAAGGCCGCCAGCGCTACGCGCTTTTCACCAACGACCAAGGCGGAATCCTCGACGACCTGATGATCGCCAACCGCGGTGACCATCTCTACCTCATCGTCAACGCCGCCTGCAAGGCGGCCGACTTCGAGCATTTGCAGCGCGGACTTGGCGACAGCTGTCTCGTGACGATACTGAACGATCGCGCGCTCATAGCGCTGCAAGGTCCCCGAGCCGAGGCGGTGCTCGGTGAACTGTGGGCAGACATCGCCTCCATGCGCTTCATGGATGTCGCGGAAGCGGACCTCCACGACGTCGCCTGCATCATTTCCCGCTCCGGCTATACCGGTGAAGACGGCTTCGAGATCTCAATTCCCATTGCCTCGGCGGTCGATGTGGCGCAACGTCTGCTCGAGCATCCGGACGTGATGCCGATCGGTCTCGGCGCCCGCGACTCGCTGCGCCTGGAAGCGGGCCTCTGCCTTTACGGCAACGACATAGACACGGAAACGACACCGGTCGAAGCTGCGCTCGAATGGGCGATCCAGAAGAGCCGCCGCTCCGGTGGCGACCGGGCCGGCGGCTTCCCCGGCGCAGACCGTATCCTTGCCGAATTCACGGACGGTGCCAGCCGGCGCCGCGTCGGGCTTAGGCCGGATGGGCGCGCGCCGGTGCGCGGTGGCGTGAAACTCTTTGCCGATCCGGAGGGCACGGTCGCCGCCGGCACGGTGACCTCGGGCGGTTTCGGTCCGAGCGTCGATGCCCCGGTTGCCATGGGCTATGTCGATACCGCCCACGCCCTAAGCGGCACCAAGCTCTTTGCGGAGGTGCGCGGCAAATACCTGCCCGTCACGGTGTCCGCCCTGCCCTTCATCCAACAAACCTACAAACGCTGACCAGGAGAAGCACGCATGCTGAAATTTACCGAGGAACACGAGTGGCTGAAGATCGACGGCGGCGTTGCAACGGTCGGCATCACCGAACATGCAGCCGGCCAACTGGGCGATCTCGTCTTCGTGGAGCTGCCGGAGGTTGGCGCGACCTTCTCCAAGGGCGACTCGGTCGCGACCGTCGAATCGGTCAAGGCCGCGTCCGACGTCTATTGTCCGCTCGACGGCGAGATCGTCGAAATCAATCAGGCGATCGTCGACGACCCCGCGCTCGTCAACAGCGACCCACAGGGCAAAGCCTGGTTCTTCAAGCTCAAGCTCGCCGATGCGAATTCGGCCGATGCCCTTCTCGATGAAGCGGCCTACATGGAGCTTGTCGGCTGATGAGCATGCCAAAGGACTTTACCTTTACTGACTACAAGCCCTACGATTTCGCCAATCGGCGCCATATCGGTCCTTCCCCGGCCGAAATGGAGGAGATGCTGAAAGTCGTCGGCTATCCGAGCCTCGATGCGTTGATCGACGACACAGTCCCGGCCTCGATCCGGCAGAAAACGTCGCTCTCCTGGGGAGCGGCGATGACGGAGCGCGAGGCGCTCGACAAGCTGCGCGAAACGGCAAACCGCAACGAGAAGCGCGTCTCGCTGATCGGCCAGGGCTATTACGGCACGATCACGCCGCCGGTTATCCAGCGCAACATCCTGGAGAACCCGGCCTGGTACACCGCCTACACGCCCTACCAGCCGGAAATCAGCCAGGGCCGGCTCGAAGCCCTGCTCAACTATCAGACGATGGTCTGCGACCTGACAGGCCTCGACGTCGCCAATGCGTCGCTGCTCGACGAGGCGACAGCGGCGGCGGAAGCCATGGCCATGGCCGAGCGCGTCGCCAAGTCGAAGTCGAAGACCTTCTTCGTCGACGAGAACTGCCATCCCCAGACGATCGCATTGCTGCAGACGCGTGCGGAGCCCCTTGGCTGGCAGCTCGTCTTCGGCGATCCCTTCAAGGACTTGGAACCCGCCACCGTCTTTGGCGCCATCTTTCAATATCCCGGCACCTACGGCCACGTTCACGATTTCTCGGACCTGATCGCCAGGCTTCACGAGCAGGGCGCGATTGCGGCGATTGCCGCCGATCCGCTGGCGCTGGCATTGCTGAAGTCCCCCGGTGAGATGGGCGCGGATATCGCCGTCGGTTCGACCCAGCGCTTCGGCGTGCCGGTCGGCTATGGCGGGCCGCACGCCGCCTATATGGCCGTCAAGGATGCCTACAAACGGTCCATGCCCGGTCGCCTCGTCGGCGTCTCGGTCGATTCACGCGGGAACCGGGCGTATCGGCTGTCGCTTCAGACGCGCGAACAGCACATCCGCCGGGAAAAGGCGACCTCCAACATCTGCACCGCCCAGGTGCTGCTCGCAGTCATGGCGTCGATGTACGCCGTCTTCCACGGCCCGGAGGGCATCAAGGCAATCGCCCAGGGCGTGCATCAGAAGACCGTGCGACTTGCCATGGGCCTCGAAAAGCTCGGCTATGAGGTCGAGCCGGATCTCTTCTTCGACACGATCACCGTAGAGGTCGGCAAGCTGCAGGGCGTCATCCTGAAGGCGGCCGTCGCCGAGGAAGTGAACCTGCGCAAGATCGGCTCGACCAAGATCGGCATCAGCCTCGACGAACGGTCGCGGCCGGTGACGCTGGAGGCGGTGTGGCGCGCATTCGGCGGCGATTTCAAGGTCGAGGAGTTCGAGCCCGGTTACCGGCTGCCGGAGCCGTTGCTGCGCACCGGCGAATATCTCACCCATCCGATCTTCCATATGAACCGCGCCGAGAGCGAGATGACGCGCTATATGCGCCGCCTCGCCGACCGCGATCTCGCGCTCGACCGCGCCATGATCCCGCTTGGCTCCTGCACGATGAAGCTCAATGCGACGGCGGAAATGCTGCCGATCACCTGGCCGGAATTTTCGGAGATCCACCCCTTCGCGCCCACCGACCAGGCGCTCGGCTACCGGCATATGATCGAGGACCTGTCGGAAAAACTCTGCGCCATCACGGGCTATGATGCGATTTCGATGCAGCCGAACTCGGGCGCTCAGGGCGAGTATGCCGGATTGCTTGCGATCCGCGCCTATCACATCGCCAACGGCGATGCACATCGTGAGGTCTGCCTGATTCCGACCTCGGCGCATGGCACCAATCCCGCCTCCGCGAATATGGCCGGCATGAAAGTCGTGGTCGTCAAGGTGAGCGACATCGGCGAGATCGACATGGACGATTTCCGCGCCAAGGCGGAACAGTATTCGGACACTCTCTCCTGCTGCATGATCACCTATCCTTCGACGCACGGTGTCTTCGAGGAGAATGTGCGCGAAGTCTGCGATATCGTTCACAAGCACGGCGGGCAGGTCTATCTGGACGGCGCCAACATGAACGCCATGGTCGGCCTCGCCCGGCCCGGCGACATCGGCTCGGACGTCAGCCACCTCAATCTGCACAAGACCTTCTGTATTCCGCATGGCGGAGGCGGTCCCGGCATGGGTCCGATCGGCGTCAAGGCGCATCTTATTCCCTTCCTCCCCGGACATCCGGAAACCGACAGGAACGACGGCACGGTCTCAGCCGCCCCCTTCGGTTCGGCGTCGATCTTGCCGATCTCGTGGAGCTATTGCCTGATGATGGGCGGGGAAGGCCTGACCCAGGCGACCAAGGTGGCGATCCTCAATGCCAACTACGTCGCCGCGCGGCTGAAGGACGCCTATGACGTGCTCTACAAATCCGCGAAGGGCCGCGTCGCGCATGAGTGTATCATCGACACGCGTCCGCTCGCCGAAAGCGCCGGCGTCACCGTGGACGATGTCGCCAAGCGGCTGATCGACTGCGGTTTCCATGCGCCGACGATGAGTTGGCCAGTTGCCGGCACGCTGATGATCGAACCGACCGAATCCGAGACGAAGGCGGAGCTCGACCGTTTCTGTGATGCGATGCTGGCCATCCGCGAGGAGGCCCGCGCCATCGAGGAAGGCCGGATGGACCGCGACAACAATCCGCTGAAGAATGCGCCGCACACGGTCGAGGACCTCGTCGGCGACTGGAACCGGCCCTACTCTCGCGAGCAGGCCTGCTTCCCGCCAGGCGCCTTCCGTGTCGACAAATATTGGTCGCCGGTCAACCGCGTCGACAACGTCTATGGCGACCGCCATCTCATCTGCACTTGCCCGCCGATCGAAAGCTACGCGGAAGCGGCGGAGTGAAATATATCAGTGACGGGGGCGTGCCTTGGTACGCCCCCCAATTATCGCCACGCAATGGTCGCTGCAGCACTTGTTGCCTGTGTTTGTCCTTGAGCCGGGGTCGATCGAAGGAGACATACTGTAAGGACAATGATGGCAACCAGCATCGGTCAATCCGTCAATCCGTCGAGACGTTGTCAGACGATGCGTCGCCCACACAGGGCAACCTGAAACTGTCGCTGAACAACTGACCGAGATCGAGCGTCGAGCGTACGCCAAGGTCATCGAAATGCTCGTTGAGAAAGCGTTCCGCCCAGGCCCGTCCGCGCTCCATGAGATAGACGAGATAGCTCCATTCGGCCGTGAATTTGCTTGAGGCGCTAAGGAGCTCTGTCTCCTCGTGCGCGCGGATCAGGTGAACGTAGCTGTCCCGATAACGCTCGGATTCGAGCCCTTCCGCCTCGATCAGCTCGTGCAGGAGGTGGATGGAACGCAACTCCTTCAGGAGCGCTGCATTGAAGGTCACTTCGTTCAGTCGATTGATGATTGCCCGGCCGGTCGTCGGCAGTTCCTCGCGGACAAGCGGATTGATCTGGACGATTACGATGTCTCGGGTGGCGCGGTCGTCGACGAGCGGATAGAGCGCGGGATTGCCGATATAGCCGCCATCCCAATAGGCCTCGCCGTCGATCTCGACCGCCCTGAACAGGTACGGCAGGCAGGCGGACGCCATGACGGTGTCGACCGACAGGTCGGGCTGCGTAAACTCCTTGGCCCGGCCCGTGCGCACGTTGGTCGCGGTGACGAACACCTTCAGGCTGGAGCACCGATTGACTGCGTCGAAATCGATTGTGTCGGCGATCAGGTCGCGCAGAGGATTGATGTCGAACGGGTTCAGTTCATAGGGAGAGAACTGGCGCGTGAACTGTTCGAACCAGAGATAGGCCGGGGAGTGGTCGAGACTGTAATTGTTGGACATGCGGTCCCAAAGCGTGCGCTGCAGCGGAGACCAGCGCGCAGCGTCGCTCACCGCCTTCCAGAATGCAGCCAGCGCATCGCGTCCACCATCCACCCCCCCTTTCTCGAGGCCATCCGCAAGCATGACCGCATTCATAGCGCCCGCGCTCGTCCCGCTGATGCTGCAGATGCCGATGCGACTGTCTTCCAACAGCCGATCCAGCACCCCCCAGGTCAAAGCACCATGGGACCCGCCACCCTGCAGCGCCAGATCGATGTGCTTTCGTGTCACTTGGTCGGGCATGGTGTCACGGCTTGGTCAACAGCCGCGCACGGCACGGGCGGTGAAAATTTACCTTCGAAGCAGCGCCGTCAGTCGAAGCCGGTCCAAATGGCGACATCTTTCCTCTCGCGAAAAAGTTGCTGCCCTGCGCCCGGATTGAACTCTATGCGAGATGGCAATCATCCTCAAGTCCTCACAGGTCCGTCAATCTGAGCGTCATGCTTTTCGAGAATCGGATCCGATCATTGGGCCGATAAATCGTCCTCGGCTTAGCTGAGCATGTGCCGAACTTCTCATTCGGGTGGATTGTAGACGTCTGCGCACTGCGCTAGCTTCAGGCAATGAAGATACTTGCAGTTTCCGGCAGCGCCCGCCGGTTGTCCACCAACACGGCATTGTTGAGGGCAATGCAAGCCATCGCTCCCGGCGACATCGCTATCACAGTCTTTGACGACATAGCGGATTTGCCCGTCTTCTCACCTGATCAGGAAGGTCCGAACCTGCCCGATAGCATTCGGCTTTTCATGCAGAAGATTTCCGACAGCGACGGACTTGTCATATCCAGCCCCGAATATGTCCGTAACATACCCGGAGGCTTGAAAAATGCGATTGATTGGCTCGTGTCCGGGGATCAGATCATCGGCAAGCCTATAGCCCTTGTTCACGCCTCCCATCGGGGAGACGACATGCTGACAGTGCTGCGAACAGTGCTTTCGACCCTAAGTTCCAATTTCAACGAGGACCTTTTCCTCCGACTTCCAGTGATGAAGGAGACGCCGGAATCGATTCTGGAAATTCTCAAGATTCCTGCCAATCGACATATGGCTGAAAGCTTCCTCCGCGACTTCGCTTCCTTCTGCCGAAATCAAGGAAGCCAGAAGCCGGACTCGATAGCACGCTAAGTCAAAGTTAGCGTCCAAGGTCAGCTACGGGTCGATTCTTCATGTCCCCCGAAGGACGCAGGAGGGAGGAAAAATGCCCTGCGTTCGCCGGAGGCTTTCGCACGCCTTCCCCGGGACATGATCGGCCCCGGCGCCAGCCAAAACCAAGTGCAACGCCGGCATCCGAAACCCTACTCAAAAGCGGTCCCTCAGCTTGTCGCGACGAACCGCGCAGTTGCATTCAGGTCGTGAACTGCGGCAATGCAGCCGCCAACGCGTTGACAGCCAGACGAACCTTCACCGGCAGGTGAGGTGTCGGGAGCCATACTGCGAAGGCATCGTAAAGAAAGCCCGGCTCATCAGGCAATAGTTCGACAAGCGCGCCAGCCTGAATGCGCCCACGAACCAGCCAATAAGGGAGCCAGGCCAGCCCCATGCCGGCGGTTGCGACATCGGCGATCGCATCGAGGTCATCGAGACGCAGACGGTGAAGTGGCGTGACCTCCACGGGCGGCTGGCCATTGCGCGGAAACAACCACGGGGGAACAGGCCCCGACCGACGGTAGACGATGGCATGGTGACTGCTGAGGTCCCCTGTCCGCAGTGGCCGGCCGTGCGCCTTGAGATAGGATGGCGACGCGCAGACGACCATGCGCTGGCGCGCGATGCGACGCGCTATCACCCCGGCTTTGTCCTCCAGGGTGCCCGTCCGGATTGCCAGATCGTAGCCATCCTCCGCGAGATCGACGATGCGGTCGTTGAGCGACAGATCAAGTTCCAGCGCAGGATATTGCTGCGCGAGCTCCAATAATATGGGGGTGACGCAGCGCCGGCCGAAATGCACAGGCATGGTGACGCGCAGCCTTCCGCGCGGCTCGGAGAGTTGATCGGCCGCGAGTGCATCCGCAGCATCGGCCTCTGCGAGCACCACTCGGCAGCGTTCATAATAGGCGCGCCCGAAGTCCGTCAGGCTCTGACGGCGCGTGGTCCGGTTGATGAGCCGCACTCCCAGGCGTTCTTCAAGAAACCGGACATGCTTGCCGACCATCGGTCCGGATAGATCGAGCGCCGTCGCGGCGGCCGCGAACGAGCCTAAGTCGACGGCTTTGACGAATACAGCCATGCTGGTGAGGCGATCCATATTCAAAACCATTCGTTTCTACTGTTCTGCCAACAAGGCCATTTATCCTCTCATTTGTCACTGGCATAGCTTATTCTGTTCAAATATTTTGGAGTTGTGGTGATGGCGCGTATTGTTCGCATTTATCAGCATGGTGGTCCCGAGGTTCTGCGCATCGAGAGCGTCGATGTTTCGGGACCGGGTCGGGGTGAGGTTCAAATCCGTGTCAAGGCGCTAGGCCTCAACCGGGCGGAAGCGTTGCTGCGTTCGGGCTTCTACATCGAAACGCCGACGTTGCCCGCCGGTCTCGGCCTTGAAGCAGCGGGCATTGTCGAAACGGTTGGGGAAGGCGTGGACGGATTCGTGCCCGGCGACGCCGTCAGCGTCGTGCCACCGCTATCGATGATCCGCTGGCCAGCCTATGGCGAGCTTGCCACCTTTCCCGCCGAGCTCGTAGTCAAGCACCCACCATCGCTCAGCTGGGAAGCGGCGGCAGCCGTCTGGATGCAATATCTCACCGCCTACGGTGCGCTGATCGACATTGCCGGACTGCGCAGGAAGGACTTTGTCGTCATTACCGCGGCATCGAGCAGTGTCGGACTTGCCGCGATCCAGATCGCCAACATCGTTGGCGCGAACGCCATCGCGGTCACGCGGGCATCTGGCAAGAAGCAGGCCTTGATTGAACTCGGCGCTGCCCACGTCATCGCTTCAGCGGAGGAAGATCTGGAAACCAGGCTGAAGGACATAGCCGGCCCGGAGGGCGTCCGGGTCGTGTTCGATCCGGTCGGCGGCCCGATCTTCGAGCCTCTGACGGCCGCTATGTCAAGGGGAGGCATTCTCATCGAATATGGCGGCTTGAGTCCTGAGCCGACCCCCTTTCCGCTGTTCACTGTGCTGAGCAAGTGCCTGACGCTGCGCGGCTACCTCGTCCACGAAGTCATCGGCGATCCGGCGCGCTTGGAGGCCGCCAAGGCGTTCATTCTCGATGGGCTGATATCGGGTACGCTCCAGCCAGTCATCGCCAGAACCTTTGCCTTTGACCAGATCGTCGAGGCGCATCGCTTTCTGGAGTCGAACGAACAATTCGGCAAGATTGTTGTGACGGTTTGACCGACAACGCGACCTCCAGCCCGTAGCGCATCGACGTGCCGCGCCGGACGTCACTCGAAGCGGCCTTAAACGGTCGAAAGGCGCAGTAAGCAGGCCCTGTCGTCTCGAAGCTGGAATTTGAGTAAGACCGTATGTCCGTCTTCGTGGCTGAGGTGGCTCGCCCCTACACTGGTCTTCCGAGGGTTGCTCGGACAGGCCGAGCCGATCCTCATCACAGGAGGACGAGCCGTGGCAGATTATAAAGAAGTGTTCGTTGGAATCGACGTCGCCAAACTGAAGAATGCGATTGCCGTCGCCGAATCCGGCCGGGAGGGAGAGATTCGCTTCTGGGGTGAGGTTGACGCGTCTGATACGAGCATGCGCCGCATCATCCAGCGGATAGCTGCAAAGTTTGACCGCGTTCAATTCTGCTACGAGGCCGGACCAACCGGATACGGGCTGCATCGGCTGATCCGATCGCTCGGCCATGAATGTGTGGTCGTCGCTCCATCATTGATCCCCAGGAAGCCGGGCGACAGAGTAAAGACCAACCGTCGAGATGCGCTCGCGCTCGCCCGGCTATTGAGGGCCGGCGAGCTCACGGCGGTGTGGGTTCCCGACGAGGGCCATGAGGCGATGCGCGACCTCGTCCGCGCACGGGCTGCGGCTGTCGAGACGTTGCGGGTTCACCGGCAACAGATCAGCGCTTTCATGCTCAAACACGGTCGTATCTATCCACGCAAGAAGGGCTGGACGATGCGATACCTTTGCTGGCTCCAGGAGCAACAGTTCGATCATCCGGCGCATCAGATCGCCTTGCAGGAAATGGTCGAGGCGGTGCGCGTCTCGAAAGAGCGCGTCGGACGCCTGGAGACGGTAATTGAGGAATTCGTCCCGAACTGGTCTCTGGCTCCGGTCATTCGAGCTCTGCAGACGCTGCGAGGGGTTGATCTGATCGTCGCCGTTACATTCGCCACGGAAGTCGGCGACGTCAGCCGTTTCGAGAGTCCGCGCCAATTGATGGGCTATCTCGGCTTGGTCCCTGGTGAGCGATCCACGGGTGAGACCGTCAGACGGGGCTCGATCACAAAGGCAGGCAACGGCCGGGTTCGGCACATGCTGGTCGAGAGCGCGTGGACTTACCGGCACCCGCCGAAAGTCGGCGCGAGAAAGCTATACCGTCTGGCGGAAGCGCCGCCGGCAGTCAGAGAGATCGCGTGGAAGGCTCAGAGTCGGTTAACGGCTCGATATCGCCTGCTGGTCGCACGGGGAAAACGGACGACGGTGGTTTGCACCGCAATTGCCCGAGAATTGGCCGGCTTCATGTGGGCCGTTGCAAGGGAGGCGCAGGCGATCAGGACATAGGTCACTGCAGCGAACTTGCACCTCGCGCATGGGCGGAGGCGGGACAACGGCAGGGGAACATCCGTCAGACGCTTTATGGCCGGCATTGTCCGACGCCCGCAGTAAGATAGGAACAGCCCCGGACGCACAATCGGGAATGCGGTATCCAACCCGCGCATCAGAGCTTGATCACCGACGTCCTCGAGTTCCGCCTCCACCCATACGCGATCATCATGAGAGGCCCGTTCGCGAGAGCGGCAGCTTCTTCGTGCCCAATGCATTGACAATGGACATCAGTCGCACCTTGACCAAGATGCTACAAGTAGTTTTGAGGATGCCGCCATGACGGGACGGCTGCTTCGCGCCAACAGCCGTCATCTCAAACACGCTGTCGGTTTCACCGCTGCCATTCAATATTGATCAGTTCGGAAGGTCTTCACACAAATAGTCGTGTGTTCTGGTGTTCGGATAAACAGCAGAAGAAAGCGAAAGCCACCATTGACGAGATGGTGCCTCAACAATGCTGAGCGGGAGCATCATCGTTTCGCTCTTCAAAACGAACGATATGGTCTGCCTTTCATCGAAGAACGATATTCTGACCTGCTGAAGGTCAAAAGGAGTAGGTCTGCGGCCCGGCGAAACGAATTCCGGCCAGAGTCCTCCGGTGGCTACCCCGTTCCCGCTTTTGGTGGCTGGGGTAATCCTCATTTCGATGGTCGCCGGAACTGGCGATCCCCTATCGTTCGATTGCTGGATTATGCTGCGTGTCGTGCTGCGTCCCTCTCGTGGTGTGTGCACGTTTCCCAGGAATCGTTGATCCAACTTGCATATGAAGTGACGAGGTGTCTGATGATCGCGTTCGATAGCCAGGGCGGGCGCTGCGGTCAGAACGCTGGTGATAGCGGCGATGACTGGACGGAACATCATTTGCCCAGTCTAGGGGTGATTCGTTACAGAACCCTCAAGCTGCCATCTGAACGCTTGCGTGCTAAAGGTTTGCGAAGTGTTTTGCATATCCAGCAACCACGAAACCAGCCAACAGTAGCGGGACGACCGCTTCAGGCTGACGGGAGCTTTAGGCAGTATCATCCTGAGGGGTAATTCCATGGCAGGAGACCCTCAATCTGGCGATGCTTGTGGCCATTGACGATAGAGGCGAGCGTAGCGGTCATGTAGGCAAGCGGATCGATGGAATTAAGCTTGCACGTCTCGATTAGCGAGGCGATGGTCGCCCAGTTCTCTGCTCCGGCATCATGTCCGGCGAAGAGGGCATTCTTCCTGTCCAGAGCTATAGGCCGGATAGTTCTTTCAACGGAGTTGTTGTCGATCTCGATGCGACCGTCGGTCAGGAAGCTGCCGAGGCCATCCCAGTATTTGGCGATATAAGCGAGCGCTTCGCCGAGCGGCGACTTGCCAGCGACGCGCGACTGATGACGGGTAAGCCAGGTCCGCATGTCGGCGACCAACGCTGCTGATCGTCCCTGCCGCCCGGCGAGGCGAGCTTCTGCGGAAAGGCCACGTAGATCGGCTTCGATGCGATAGAGTTCACCGATCCGCTTGACGCCTTCTTCAGCAATCGGAGCCGAGCCGGTGCGTGTGATCTCGACCAACTTACGCCGGGCATGGGCCCAACAATAGGCAAGCCGGATGTCCGGTCCAACGCGATCCGGTGAGATCAGCCGATTATATCCGGCATAGCCGTCCACCTGAAGGACGCCCGTGAACCCGTGCAATATCCGTTCTGCATGGTGCCCGCCGCGACCGGGAGCGTAGGTAAAGGCCACACCGGGCGGTGCACCTCCGCCCCACGGTCGGTCATCACGCGCCAGCGCCCAGAAGTATCCGGTCTTGGTTTAGCGGGAGCCGGGATCGAGGACCGGTGCACGGGTCTCGTCCATGAACAGCTTCGTCGACCGCTTCATCGGCAATCAGAGCGTCGAAGACGTAGTTCGAACGCTGCCCGGCCGACCCAATCGGCCAGCGTGGAGCGGTCAAGATCGATACCCTGTCGGTTCATGATCTGGGCTTGGCGGTATAGCGGCAGATGATCTGCGTACTTCGACACCAGCACATAAGCGATGGTCGCCTCTGTCGGCAACCCGGCCTGGATCAATCGGGCAGGTGCTGGTGCCTGCGCTACGCCGTCGGTGCAGGAACGGCAGGCATATTTGGGACGGCGGGTGACGATGACACGGTACTGCGCCGGAACGACATCCAGCCGCTCGGACACGTCCTCACCGATGCAATGCAGGCCGCCGCCACAGGAGCAGATTAGGCTTTCTGGCTCGACAATCTCCTCGACACGAGGAAGGTGGGCGGGAAGAGAGCCGCGAGTGAGAACCTCCACTGTAGTCTCCATGGAGAAACTCCCTTTGTTTATCCATGGAAAGGCGATCACAGATCAGGGCAGGAAGGACAACGTGGGAGTGGAACATCGGTTACGAATTTGACCGACTTGGAGAACAACTTGTGAACTTCAGGTTTGGCCCGTCCTTTAGTTTTTTGCGACACACTTAGGCCGCGGCTCGCTTCCATCCTACCGCGAGCAGGCCAGCGCCGATCATCAGTGAACCGCCCGTGCGATTGACCACTCTCTGGACGCCAGGCTTGCGGATTGTCTTGCGCGCCATTGAAGCCATGAGGCCGTAAGCTGCGGCGTTCGCCGTTGCCAGCACGAGGAATGTCACCTCGAAAATGACCAGCTGGAACGCGATGGGCTGCGCATGGTTCAAGAACTGCGGCAGGAAAGCTACAAAGAAGATGATGCTTTTCGGGTTCAGCGCCGTGACGATATAGGTATGCAGAAAGATGCGTAGCGGGCGTTCCTTTTCGACGGAACCAACCTCGCCCGGCCCCTCATTGCTCACCACCGGCGCCCGCCAGAGCTTGGTACCGAGGTAGATCAGATAGGCGGCCCCGACCCACTTCAACACAGTGAACAATGTTGCGGACGTGGCGAGAAGCGCACCAAGTCCGAGCATCGAGGCCGTCATTGCAGTGAAGTCGCCCAGTGCAACGCCCGCCACGGTCGCCGTGGCGGAGCGTTTCCCGTGACCGAGCGCGTATGAAATAACCAGAAGAACGGTCGGACCGGGAATGGCCAGCAAAACGGCCGACGCTGCTACGAATGCCAACCAGAGTGACATGGACATATTTTCACCTCGAAGTTGTTTGGATCGAGCAATCCATGAGAACAGCCGTAAAGCAAGCGCGCTTCGCAAAAATCTCATTAAAGAGATTCCGGCGATCGTTCGCATGGCACGACCTCGATCTTTCAACCTTGAATCAAATTTCGCCCCCCGCGGGACTCCTCGGTGCGTGCAAACCTGCCGTGCACCGCGGCCACCGACTTCGCGAGCAAAAGAAAAGAGTTGCAGAGCTGCAGAAAAAATGTAGGTTATTTCTCATCCGACATCGAAGGGAGTCTTAAGCGCGCCGCCTGCGAAGCGCGCACGACCTCCCTTTGCCGGAAGAGACCATCTACCCAACGCAGATTCAGGGGAACTGTTAATGAAAAATGCATTCAGAACGATCGCTATCGGTGCAGCCATGTTGGCGGCCACCACGCTGTCGACCGCTGCACGCGACCTCACCGTCGTCTCCTGGGGAGGCAACTTTCAGGACGCACAACGCGAAATTTTCTTCAAACCCTTTGCGGAGGAGACCGGCAAGCCTGTGCTCGACGAGTCTTGGGACGGTGGCTTCGGCGTTCTCCAGGCGAAGGTGAAGGCCGGCGCGCCGAACTGGGACGTGGTGCAGGTGGAGGCCGAAGAACTGGCACTTGGCTGCGCCGACGGTCTCTTCGAAAAGATCGATTGGGACAAGCTCGGCGGCAAGGACAAGTTCCTGCCGGAAGCGGTCAGCGAATGCGGAGTCGGCGCGATCGTGTGGTCGACGGCAATCGCCTATGACGGCGCCAAACTCGCCGAAGGTCCCACCTCCTGGGCGGATTTCTGGGACGTGCAGAAATTTCCGGGCAAGCGCGCGATGCGCAAAAGCGCCAAGTATACTCTGGAATTCGCTCTCCTCGCCGACGGTGTCGGCAAGGATGAGGTTTATGGAGTGCTGGCGACGCCCGAGGGTGTGGACAGGGCCTTCAGGAAGCTCGATGAACTGCGTCCGCATCTCGTTTGGTGGGAAGCGGGCGCGCAGCCGCTACAACTGCTCGCCTCCGGCGAAGTGGTCATGACCTCGGCCTATAACGGCCGCATTACGGGCATCAACCGCAGCGAGGGCAAGGAGTTCAAAGTAGTCTGGCCGGGCAGCATCTACGCCATCGACAGCTGGGTGATCCTGAAGGATGCCGAGAACCAGGATGCGGGACAGGACTTCATCACCTTCGCCAGCATGCCGGACAATATGACCAAGCTCCCGGGCTACATCGCCTACGGCCTGCCCAACACTGAAGCGGCCGAAAAGGTCGAACCGCGCTATGCTGCCGAGTTGCCGACTGCCCCCGAGAACATGGCGGCAGCACTGGCCCTCGACGTCGAGTTCTGGATCGACAATTCCGAAGCGCTGACCGAACGCTTCAACGCCTGGCTGGCGCAGTAAAGCACCCCATGGACTATGGACGCCTGCGGGGCCACTGCGGCCCCGCTTGCGCAAAACCGTGCCGGCCTGCCTGCGGTCCATCGAGGGTCCGCATCCGGCACCATACCTCACATCAAGATCGGCAGCGGCCTGCATTCCTTGTGCGCGCGTGTGCACCGTTGCCGAGATGCAAGGCTGGAGAGCGCTTTTGACAGATATCCGCATCCGTTTCGACCGCATCAGCAAATCCTATGGACCCTTGAGGGTCGTGGACAAGCTCGATCTGGACATCGCCAAAGGTGAATTCGTAAGCCTTCTCGGCCCCTCGGGCTCCGGCAAGACGACGCTTTTGATGATGCTTGCCGGATTTGAAACGCCGACGGAGGGTGCGATCTTCCTCGACGGCGAACCGCTGAACGATGTGCCCACCTACCGACGGGACATGGGCGTCGTCTTCCAGAGCTATGCCCTGTTTCCCCATATGAGCGTCGGTGAAAACATCGCCTTTCCGCTGCAGATGCGTGGCATCGGCAAGGCGGAGATCGGCGAACGGGTGACGCGTGCGCTCGACATGGTGCAGCTTTCGGCCCTGCGAGACCGCCGCCCGGCGCAGCTTTCGGGCGGCCAGCAACAGCGCGTCGCGCTTGCCCGAGCGCTGGTTTTCGAGCCACGCGTGGTGCTGATGGATGAGCCGCTTGGGGCGCTCGACAAGCAGCTTCGCGAACAGATGCAGCTCGACATCCGCGCGCTGCATAACCGGCTCGGCCTTACCATTGTCTTCGTCACGCATGACCAGTCGGAAGCGCTGACGATGTCCGACCGCATTGCCGTCTTCAACCGCGGCAAGATCGAGCAGATCGGTTCACCGCGCGAGATCTACGACGAGCCGCGCACGCGCTTCGTCGCGCAATTCATCGGAGAGACCAATCTGGCCGATGGCCGGGTCGAAAGCGTGGCAGGCAAGGAAGCCCGCATCCTGCTGAAATCCGGCCGTCACGTGGTCGCGGGCCTGTCGCAAGCCGTCGAACCGGGTCAGGAGGTTCTCCTTTCCCTTCGGCCGGAACGGATAGAGCTGAAGGACCGCGCGGAGAACAGCGGCAACAGCCTTGCGGCCAAGATCGCCGACTGCGTCTACCAGGGGGACCACCTGCGCGTACAACTCGACGACGATGCTCATGGGTTCGTCGTGCGGCTCGACCGCAAGTCGCCTGAGTGGCGGCCGGGCGCGGAGGTCTTCGCCGAATTTCAAGCTGCCGATTGTCGGGTGATCGTGCCATGATGAGCCGCCTTCCCCAGAATGCGCGGGCTTTTCTCCTTCTCGCGCCGCTTCTCCTTTTTCTCGGCTGTTTCTTCGTCTGGCCGCTGGCAACGATGATGTCACAAGCGATCTCCGACACGGCGGTGCTACACATCCTGCCCCGAACGGCAGAGGCATCGGCCGACTGGGATCGCGGTTCTCCACCGACGCCCGAGATGAAGTCTGCCATCGTCGCTGATCTCCGCGAAGCAAACGACACCCAGGCCGTCGGCGACATGGTGCGGCGGCTGAATAGCGCCCAATCCGGTTTCCGGACATTGATGTCGAAGACCCTGTCGGCGATCCGGGACAATGATAGGCCGCCCGAACTCTCGGCGATCGATCCCCGTTGGGAAAAACCGCAGTTCTGGCTTGCAATCGTCGACGCGCTTTCGCCGGTTACCGACCGCAATCTGCTCGCCGCGGTCGATCTGACGCGCGACGCCTCGGGTGGGGTGGTCGCCATGCCGGAAGAAACCTCAGCCAACCGGGCAATCATGCTGCGCACCTTCTGGATCGCCAGCCTGGTCACCCTCGCTTGCACTGCAATCGGTTTTCCATACGCCATGCTGGCTGCGGCAACCGAAGGCTGGAAGCGCAACCTGTTGCTCGCGGCCGTATTGTTGCCGCTCTGGACGTCGCTCCTCGTGCGAACGGCGGCATGGTTCATCATCCTTCAGGAGAACGGCCTGATCAACGACCTTCTCCGCGCTGTGGGGCTGGCAGACAGCCCCATTCCGCTGATCTTCAATCGCACAGGCGTCGTCATCGCCATGACGCACGTGCTCCTGCCCTTCATGGTGCTGCCGATCTACAGCGTGCTCATCACCATACCCAAAAACCTCATGCCGGCGGCTGCCTCGCTTGGCGCCAATCCGCTGCGAGCCTTCCTGCGTGTGTTGCTGCCCTTGAGCTTCCGCGGGCTTGGCTCCGGCGCACTCCTCGTCTTCATGTCGGCCATCGGCTACTACATCACCCCGGCTCTGATCGGCGGGCCGAGCGACCAGATGATCAGTTCGGTGATCGCCTTCTACGCGACCGGTTCGGCCAACTGGGGAATGGCGGGCGCACTTGGTCTCGTCCTTCTCGTCGCCACCCTGATGCTTTACGCCGTCTACGGGCGGCTTTCGGCAGAAGACGCCAGGAGGAGCTGAGCCATGTTCAAAGGGATGAAGCTCGTTTTTGCCGCCGCAATGGTCACGTTCCTGATTGCGCCACTCATTGCGATCCTGCCGCTCGCTTTCACATCGAGCGTCTTTCTCACCTATCCGATACCGGGCTTTTCCACCCGCTGGTTCGAGGAACTCGTCACGGCAGACGCCTGGCAACGATCGATCGTCAACAGCCTCATCGTCGGAAGCGGCACGACGCTGCTTGCGACGGTGCTCGGCACGACCGCCTCGCTCGGGCTACGTCACCGCAGCCTGCCCTTGCTCGGTGTCGCAAAGACGCTTTTCCTCGTGCCGATGGTGGTGCCCGCGGTCGTCCTTGGCGTCGGCATGCAGGTGCTTTTCGTCCGGCTCGGCATCGCCAGCAGCTATATCGGGGTGATCGTCGCCCACACGGTGGTGGCGATCCCCTTTGTCGTCGTCAGCGTCACCGGAGCACTGGCCGGCATTGACAGGCGGGTGGAACTGGCTGCCGAAAGCCTCGGCGCGCCACCGGTGACGGTGTTCCGTCGCATGACGCTTCCGCTGGCCATGCCCGGCATCCTGTCCGGCGCCGTGCTCGCCTTCGCGACATCTCTCGATGAAGTGGTGCTGACATTGTTCGTCGCCGGACCGAACCAAAGGACGCTTGCCCGTCAGATGTTCTCCACCATCCGCGAGAACATCAGCCCGGCGATCGCCGCAGCGGCCTTCATCTTCATCGTCGGCACGATCGCAATCGCCCTCATCATGCTGGCGGTGAAACAGCGAGCCGCCGCTTCGTCCGCATAGCCGCCGCGAAAGGGGCTTGAAACCAGAAAGGGCCCGGCGGCGAACCGGGCCCCTTCTGAAATGCAGTGATAGGTGTCAGTTCGCCCTAACCACCGGATTGCCCTCGGCCGCAAGCGCGGCCAGGTCGGCGGGCTTCAGTTCCACCGATTCGCCGCAGCCGCAGGCGGACGTCTGGTTCGGGTTTTTGAACGTGAAACCCGAGCGCAGCGGCGTGACCTCGAAATCCATCTGCGTGCCGAGCAGATAGAGCACGGCTTCCGGTGCGACCCACACGCTCGCCCCCTGATGCTCGACGAGATCATCCTTGGCATTGGGCTCGGTGACGAGGTCGACAGCATATTCCATGCCGGCGCAACCGCCCTTCTTGATGCTCAGGCGAATGCCCTTGGCATCACCGCCGGCATTCTCGACGATCGAACGTACGCGGCCGGCGGCCGCGTCGGTCAGGCTCATTACGGCAAAGCCCATAGGCTTCATCTCCTTCACGTCGCCGGGGTCAAGGCCCGACGCTTTCCAGAATTCCAATGTAATGCCCGTCTGTTAACGGATCAATATGAGGCGGCTGGACTTAATACCAGCCGAGCGCCACCTGCGCCTCTTCCGACATGCGGTCCGGCGTCCAGGGCGGATCGAAGGTCATGGTGACCTCGACGCCGGAAACTCCTTCGACGGCGCCGACCGCGTTCTCGACCCAACCCGGCATCTCGCCGGCAACCGGGCAGCCGGGAGCCGTTAGCGTCATCTCGACCTTCACCATCCGATCGTCTTCGATGTCGATCTTGTAGATCAGGCCGAGTTCGAAAATGTCCGCCGGGATTTCAGGATCGTAGACGGTCTTCAATGCGGCGATGATGTCGTCGCTGAGACGCGCCAGTTCCTCGGCGGGAATGGCCGAATGCACGATGCCTTCGCGGACATCGACCTTCTCTTGTGTTTCGAGACTCATCCCGGCCTCCTTGAGCAGGTTTGCAAAAGTGTCTCACACCTTTACGGCAAGAACCTGCGACAAAAAAACAATTGAACGGACGCAACCAAGCGACCGTTCAGGCGAAGAACTTGCGTGCGTGTTCGAGCGCATCCGCCAGCGCATCGACCTCCGTCCTCGTGTTATAGAGTCCGAAGGACGCACGGCATGTGGAGGTCACGCCGAAGCGTTTCAAGAGCGGCTGGGCGCAATGGGTTCCCGCCCGGACGGCGACGCCGGCGCGATCGATCACCATCGACACGTCATGCGAGTGAATGCCGGCGATCTCGAATGAGAAGATGCTGCCCTTGCTCGGCGCGTTACCGAAGACGCGGAGCGAATTCACCGAAGACAGGCGCTCGCGTGCATAGGCGGTCAGATCCGCCTCATGCGCCCGGATCGCTTCGCGGCCGAGCTTTTCCATGTAGTCGAGCGCGTGGCCAAGCCCGATCGCCTGGACGATCGGTGGCGTGCCGGCCTCGAAGCGGTGCGGAGGATCGTTGTAGGTGACGTAGTCCTCCGTCACCTCCTCGATCATCTCGCCGCCGCCCTGGAATGGCCGCATCTCCTTGAGCCGCTCCATCCTGCCGTAGAGCACACCGACGCCGGAGGGGCCGTAGAGCTTGTGACCGGTCATGACGTACCAGTCGCAATCGATATCCTGGACATCGACCGGCATATGCACGGCGCCCTGGCTGCCGTCGACAAGCACGGGGATGCCGCGCTCGCGGGCGATGCGGCAGATTTCCTTGACTGGGACGACCGTGCCCAGCGCATTCGACATATGCGTGATGGCGATCAGCCTGGTGCGTTCGGTCAGGCACTTGACGAAGTCTTCGATGTGAAATGCGCCGTCATCGTCTACCGGCGCCCAGACGAGCTTCGCGCCCTGCCTTTCGCGGATGAAATGCCAAGGAACAATGTTCGAGTGGTGCTCCATGATCGAAAGCACGATCTCGTCGCCCTCGCCGATTTTCGGCATGCCATAGCCATGCGCGACCGTATTGATCGCCTCGGTCGAGGACTTGGTGAAGATGATGTTGTCGGGCGAAGGGGCGTTCAGGAAGCGGCGAACCTTTTCGCGCGCCCCTTCATAGGCGTCCGTCGCGGCGTTGGAGAGGAAATGCAGGCCGCGATGGACGTTGGCGTATTCATGGGAATAGGCATGGGCGACGGCATCGATGACGACCTGCGGCTTCTGCGCCGAAGCGCCGTTGTCGAGATAGACCAGCGGCTTGCCGTAGACTGTCCGTGAAAGGATCGGAAAATCCCTTCTGATCGTCTCGACGTCATAGGCCGGCACCGGCGCAACATGTTCCATGTCTTTGTCCAATCAGGCGTGCTTTTCGAGCCAGGCCGCGATCACGCCCTCGAGCGCCTCGACCAGCGCCTCGTCATCTTCCAGTTCCTCGACGATCTCGGCCACGAACGCTTTGACGAGCATCGCCCGCGCCTTGTTTTCCGGGATACCGCGGGAGAGCAGGTAGAAAAGCTGCGTGTGGTCGATATCGGCGACCGTCGCCCCGTGGCCGCACTGCACGTCGTCCGCGAAGATCTCCAGTTCCGGCTTGGCCGAAAGGTCGGCGTCGTCGGACAGGAGCAGCGTATTGCAGGCCATCTTGGCGTCGGTCTTCTGGGCATCCTTCGCCACCAGGATCTTGCCCTGGAACACGCCCTTTGCCCGGTCGAACACGACATTGCGGATGATCTCGCTCGATGTCGTGTGCGGCACGTCATGGCTGAGCGTGAAGGTCACGTCCGTATGGCTGTCGCCGCCAAGCAGGTTGATGGCGCGGAGCGTCAGGTCGGAGCCCTCGCCGCTGGCGCGACCGTGAATCTCCTGGCGCACCAGCTTGCCGCCGGCATTGATCACGAAGAGATGCAGCTTGGCATCCTTGCCGAGATCGAACCGGATCTGGCCGAGATGGGTGTCGGCCGTTCCCTGCTGCTGCAGGATGATCCAGATGACATCGGCCCCTTCGGCGAGCATTACGTCGCTGACGGACGAAACGAAGCTCGGCTCCGCATCGGTCGAGAGATGCCGTTCGATAACCGTCGCCTTGGCGCCGGCGCCGAAGGAAACCGGGAAGCGCGTATGCGCCTGACCATGGCTCTGCACGACCTGAAGTTCCAGCGGCACCTCCAATTCGACGCCCTCGGCGACGGCGATCTCGAGGCCGCCGCGAACCAGTCCGCCATTGATCCGGCCGATCGCATCGTCCGAGCCGAGGACCGAGAGGCCGGCAGCCGCCGAGCCGTCGATCAGGCTCTCGGTATAGGAACGCGCCGTAATACCGTCCGGCAGTCCCTTGACATCCGCTTCACCATTGCGGACCGAAAGCACGGAAGAGCCGGTCACCAGGGCCTCGACACGATCCGAAAAGGCACTCGGGTCGGCGGCAGGCACGGAGCGCAGCAGCGTGCGCAGATCCGTATAGTGCCAGGATTCGACGCGCCGCGTCGGCAGGCCGGCAGTCTTCAAGTCATGGACGAGCGTATCTCGAAGCGAGAGCACGGCGCCATCGCCCGGCAGGTCGCCGAGCTGCGCGGTATAGGCATCGACCAGCGCCGTTTCGGCCGCCGTCATCTTGATGACCTGTTGCATATTCATTCGAACCCTCCTACAGGCGTCAGGCCGCTGCCTCGATGATATCCGCGTAGCCTTTGGCTTCGAGTTCGTGCGCCAGCGTCTTGTCGCCCGACTTGACGACCTGGCCCCTGTAGAGAACGTGGACCGTATCCGGGACGATATAGTCGAGCAGGCGCTGGTAGTGCGTGATGACGATGACGGCGCGGTCCGGCGAGCGCAACGCATTGACGCCGTCGGCGACGACCTTCAGCGCGTCGATGTCGAGACCGGAGTCGGTTTCGTCAAGAACGCAGAGCTTCGGCTCGAGCAGCGCCATCTGCAGGATTTCCGCCCGCTTCTTTTCACCGCCGGAGAAGCCGACATTCAGCGGTCGGCGCAGCATTTCCGGTGCGATCTTCAGTTCGGCGGCCGCTTCCTTGACGCGGCGCATGAATTCCGGTGTCGAGAGTTCGTCTTCGCCGCGATACTTGCGCTGCTCGTTCATCGCCACCTTCAGGAACTGCATGGTGGCAACGCCCGGGATCTCGACCGGATACTGGAAGGCGAGGAAGATGCCCTTGGCGGCCCGCTCGGCGGCATCGAGCTCCAGAATGCTTTCACCGTTGTAAAGGATGTCGCCCTCGGTCACCTCATAGTCTTCGCGACCGGAGAGGATATAGGAGAGCGTCGACTTGCCGGAGCCGTTCGGCCCCATGATGGCGGCAACCTCGCCGGCCTTCACGGTCAGGTCCAGGCCGCGGATGATCTCGGTGCCGTCTTCGGCAATACGGGCATGCAGGTTCTTGATTTCAAGCATTGTTCGTCCTCTTCGGAAGCGAAGTGTTCTCTTCTCGCGCAAGTCCCTGCGCGTCGGTTCGATTATGCGTGTGGGGTTAGCCCACGGAGCCTTCCAGCGAGATGCCGATCAGCTTCTGTGCCTCGACGGCGAATTCCATCGGCAGTTCCTGAATGACTTCCTTGACGAAGCCGTTGACGATCAGTGCGATCGCCGCCTCTTCCGGGATACCGCGCTGCAGGCAGTAGAAAAGCTGGTCCTCGGAGATCTTCGAGGTCGTCGCCTCATGCTCGAACTGCGCCGTCGAATTCTTCGCCTCGATATAGGGCACCGTGTGCGCGCCGCACTTGTCGCCGATCAGAAGCGAGTCGCACTGGGTGAAGTTGCGGGCGTTCTCCGCCTTGCGGTGGGCAGAAACCTGGCCGCGATAGGTGTTGTCGGAGACGCCGGCGGCAATGCCCTTGGAGATGATGCGGCTCGACGTGTTCTTGCCGAGATGGATCATCTTGGTGCCCGAGTCGACCTGCTGATGGCCGTTGGAAACGGCGATCGAGTAGAACTCACCGCGCGAACCATCGCCGCGCAGGATGCAGGACGGATATTTCCAGGTGATCGCCGAGCCGGTCTCGACCTGGGTCCAGGAGATCTTTGAGTTCTTGCCGCGGCAATCACCGCGCTTGGTGACGAAGTTGTAGATGCCGCCCTTGCCTTCCTTGTCGCCCGGATACCAGTTCTGCACCGTCGAATACTTGATCTCGGCATCGTCGAGCGCGATCAGTTCGACGACCGCCGCGTGGAGCTGGTTCTCGTCGCGCTGCGGCGCGGTGCAGCCTTCCAGATAGGAAACATAGGCGCCTTCATCGGCAATGATCAGCGTGCGCTCGAACTGGCCGGTGTTCTTCTCGTTGATGCGGAAATAGGTCGAGAGTTCCATCGGGCACCGGACCCCCTTCGGCACATAGACGAAGGAACCGTCGGTGAAGACAGCGGAATTCAGCGTCGCATAGAAATTGTCCGACTGCGGGACGACCGTGCCGAGATATTTCCGTACGAGATCGGGATGCTCCCGCATCGCCTCGGAGATCGACATGAAGATCACGCCGGCCTTCTTCAGTTCCTCCTTGAAGGTGGTGACGACCGAGACGGAGTCGAACACCGCATCGACGGCGATCTTCGACTTCTCGACGCCTGCAAGGATCTCCTGCTCCCTCAGCGGAATGCCAAGCTTCTCGTAGACCTTGAGCAGTTCCGGATCGACCTCGTCGAGCGACTTCGGCCCCGTCGTGCCCTTCGGCGCGGCGTAGTAGTGAATCTCGTTGAAATCGATCTTCGGATAGCGGACACGCGCCCAGCTCGGCTCGTCCATGGTCAGCCAGCGGCGATAGGCCTCGAGGCGCCATTCGAGCATCCAGTCCGGCTCGTTCTTCTTGGAAGAGATGAGACGGATGATGTCCTCGGACAGGCCCTTCGGCGCCTTGTCCATTTCGATCTTCGTCTCGAAGCCGTATTTGTACTGGTCCACGTCGATTTGGCGGACCTGATCAATCGTTTCCTGCACGGCAGGCATGTCGTTCTCCAATCTCGCCGGATCCAAGGTCCGGCAGCTTGACAACTCGATGCTGGTTTGCGCACCGCTTATGTAATGGCTAAAAGGCGCTTTTCACCCCGTTTGCCAAGCGGAAAATTGCTTTTCCGCAATTTCGTCCAAACCTTCCCTTGCTCACGCCGCCTGTCCACTCGCCCGGCGGCGAGCCGCCACTTTCGCGAACACGGCGGCGCACTGCTCGATCTCCGCTTGCGTCGTGCTCTCGCCGATCGAAATGCGCAACGCGCCCTGGCGGGGATCATAACCCATTGCCGTCAGCACATGACTCTGTCCTACCTTGCCGGAAGAGCATGCTGAACCTGCCGAGAGCGCGACGCCCTCGAGATCGAAGGCGATCTGGCCCGTTTCAGCCTTCAGCCCCGGCAGGGTGAAGAAGGTGGTATTGGCGAGTCGCGGGACGTCCGCGCCATGGATCACCACGTCCGGCGCTTGGCAACGCATCTCCGTCTCGAGGCGGTCGCGCAGCGCAGCGATGGCGCCCATGCGGCCCTCTAAATTGCCGACCGCCATTCGGGCCGCGGCCGCGAATCCTGCAATGGCCGGCGCATTCTCCGTCCCGGAGCGATGTCCTTTTTCCTGTCCGCCGCCGTGGATGAGCGGCGATGGCATCATGACCTCGCCGCGGGCCACCAGGGCACCTGCCCCCTTCGGTCCGCCGATCTTGTGCGAGGAGACGATGAGGAAATCGGCGCCAAGCGCCTCCATCGACAGCGGCACGCGCCCCGCCGCCTGGACCGCATCCACCACGAGGAGGCCGCCATGCGTGCGCACGATCGCGGCAATCTCGGCGATCGGCTGGATGATTCCGGTTTCGTTGTTGGCGAGCATCACGGCCACCATGGGCAGGCCGGACTGACGATCATGGGCGCCGAGCAAGGCCTCCAGCGCTCCCGTATCGACCAGGCCGGCGCTCGACACGGGGATCTCGCCCATCATTTCGCGCGCGAAACGCCCACCCTCGCGCACGGCTGGATGTTCGATCGCCGAAACATAGAGCTTGCCGAGCTTGAGCGGCGTGCGGCCCATGCGGAAATGAGGCGTCAGCACCATGTTCGCCGCCTCGGTGGCGCCACTGGTGAAGGTCACCTCGGCCGGCTGTGCCCCGCAGAGCGCGGCCACGTCGCGGCGGGCGCTTTCGACGATCGCCCGGAGCGCCCGGCCTTCCCCGTGCACGGACGATGGATTGCCATTGATGTCGAGCGCGGACAGAACGGCTTCGCGCGCTTCGCTCAGAAGCGGCGCCGTCGCATTCCAATCCATATAAATACGCGCCCTCGGCATGCTTTCCTTCGTCAAAACGAGCTCGCCATTCCACAAACTCGGTGCCGTTGCATTTTTCTTGAATTTTCCGCGCCGCTTGCCTTAAGAGACGAGGCACATGGCGGAATGCCCGCACCGAAGTTTTGAACGGTTCTAAAGTGGTTCTAGAAAAGCTGAGTGCTTTCGTCAAGACAGATCGGCACTGAAACCACGATTTGAACCGGAAACATCCCTGGAGAGCCAATGCCCGAAATCATCTTCAACGGACCGGCCGGTCGCCTCGAAGGCCGTTATCAGCCTTCGAAGCAGAAGAGTGCACCGATTGCGATCATCCTGCATCCGCATCCGCAGTTCGGCGGCACGATGAACAACCAGATCGTCTACCAGCTCTTTTACATGTTTCAAAAGCGCGGCTTCACCACTCTGCGCTTCAACTTTCGCGGTATCGGACGCAGCCAGGGCGAATTCGATCACGGCGCCGGCGAGCTTTCGGACGCCGCATCGGCGCTTGACTGGGTGCAGAGCCTGCATCCGGATTCGAAAAGCTGTTGGGTGGCCGGCTATTCCTTCGGCGCCTGGATCGGCATGCAGCTTCTGATGCGCCGGCCGGAAATCGAGGGGTTCCTGGCCGTTGCGCCGCAGCCGAATATCTACGACTTCTCCTTCCTGGCGCCCTGCCCGTCTTCCGGCCTGATCATCAATGGCGATGCTGACAAGGTGGCGCCCGAGAAGGATGTGCACGGCCTCGTCGACAAGCTGAAGTCGCAGAAGGGCATTCTCATCACGCACAGGACGGTTGCCGGGGCGAACCACTTCTTCAACGGCCAGGTCGAAACGCTGATGGCGGAATGCGAAGACTATCTCGACCGCCGCCTCAACGGCGAACTGGTGCCGGAGCCTGCGGCAAAGCGTATCCGCTGAGGCACATCGGTTCATTGGAGCAGTGGCCCGAAATCGCAAGCGGATTCCGGGCCTTCTTGGTTCCGGGGATCGCCGCCGTCTCAGACGCGCAGCGGTCGATATAGCTCTTTAACGAGATGCATCGACGGCTCCGCGCATTCCACGCGATTCCTGCCGGCAGCCTTTGCGGCATAGAGCGCCTTGTCAGCGCGTCGCATTGCCATTTCCAACGGCTCTTCCGCGGCGATTGCAGCAACCCCGAAGCTTGCAGTGACCGCGACCGTTTCGGGAAGCCCCTCGATCCCCCTCGACGCCAATGCGGCACGCATTCCATGCGCAAGCACGCGGGCGTCGGCCAGGCTCACGCGCGGAAGGAAGACGGCAAACTCCTCACCACCGAGGCGCCCCGCGACGGCTTGGCCCGGCATGAGGTCGAGCAACACGCGGCCGAACTGCCGGATGACTTCGTCCCCGGCATGGTGGCCATATGTATCGTTGACGAGCTTGAAGCGGTCGAGGTCGGCAAGGATCAGCGTGCCGGGACCGTCGTCGTGGTTCGCCGGCAGGAATGGAGCTACGCGTTCCATGAAGCCGCGGCGATTATAGAGGCCGGACAGTGGATCGAGTTCCGACCTGGCATGCGCATCGTCGATGATCTCCTTGACCATAACGCCAAGCATCGCCACACCGGCCGCGACGATCAGCATGGCCCCCAAAGCCTGCGAGATCAGCGCGAAAGTGCTTGTGAGATAATCCGCTGCGGTTGAGCCGGATCCGGCGGCCATCGCGGCATGGATCTTCACGAGGTAATAGATCGCACTGAGGCTGAGGAGGCAGAACAGGATCTTGTCCGCCTGCGACCGTCGCTCGGACCGGAGGACGGTCGCAGCGGACCAAGCCTGCACGAGACAGAACGGCATTTGATAAAAGAAGGCGTGCTGCAACGTTCCGCGCGGCAACTCATAGATGATCACGTCGAGAGCGACGCCAGCGGTGAAGAAGATAGCGAGGTGCAGCAGCTTCGCTGGAACCCGATAAAAAAGCCCGAGTGCGAAGCGGATGAGAAGGAGGCCGGCAAGGACGCTGGCAAAGGCGCCGACGGCGAAAAGCTTCGGTACAGGCGTAAATGGCAGAACGGTTTCGAACACAGCCGAAAGGGACGCCACGGCAAAGCCGGCGGCGCACCAGATCGCCGGCCGTCTTGTCCGGCTTCTTGCCGCAATGACGAGGAAGGCCACCACGAAGACCTGGGCAATGATGAAGTTCACCGCCAAAAGGGAAATTGCACCACCCATCGACAGATCCGAAAACTCCTCGCGGCAGGTCGGCCGACCTGCAAAATGCCCTGTTGCGCAACGGACTGCAGATTAGCGGCCGGACGCGAAGAAAACATTAAGCCGCCATGGTATCAAGGCTTGAACTCCAGCGGGTTTGCCGGTTTGGCCGCCATCCGTCCGCCGCTCATCGGCCGTTCGACGCCTGTCGTGCCGGGATAGGTCAGGGGCAGGCGGCGTAGCGAGCGGACGGCGAGGTAGGCCCAGGCTTCAGCCTCCATCGAATCGCCATTGAGCTCCAGCGCCTCCGCGGCAAATACGCGCCCGCCCTCCTCCGCGGCAAGCGCGGCGAGGTCTCGCATGATGACCAGATTGAGACGGCCGCCGCCGCAGACGATGTAGGTCGCGGGCTTCGAAGGCAGGTGGCGCGCAGAGCGAATGATCGCCGCGGCGGTCACACGCGCCAGCGTGCGGGCGCCATCCTCGAGGCTTGCATCGCTCGGCGCGGGCGGCGCAAAGTCGCTGCGGTCGAGCGATCGGCGCTTCTCCGCCGTGAAGAAAGGATGCAAAAGGTACCGGTCGAGGAGCTGCGGCAGAATAGTCCCCTCGCTCGCGATCATGCCGCCCTGGTCGTAAGGGATACCGGCATGCGCCTCCACCCACTGGTCGATGAGCGTATTCCCGGGGCCGCTGTCATAGGCGACGAGTTCGTCGCCGGCGCCGATATAGGTGAGATTGGAAATGCCGCCTATGTTGACGAAGACGATAGGTGCGTCGATCGCCTCCCGCTCGGCGAGACCGCGTGCGAGCACCGCATGATAGGCCGGGATGAGCGGCGCCCCCTGGCCCCCATGGGCCATATCGTTTGCGCGCATGTCGTAGACGACGTCGATTCGCGTCTCCTTTGCCAGCAGTTCGCCATCGCCGATCTGCACCGTCAAAGCCTCAGCCGGGCGATGGAGGACGGTTTGGCCATGAAATCCGGCCACATCAATATTTTCCGGCAACATGTTGTTATCACGCAGGAATGCCTTGACGGCACCTACATGCCGCACCGTCAGGTCTCGCTCGAGTTCGGCGAGTATGCCGGGCCGTTCCCGTCTCTCTTCGATCGCCCGCGCATCCTCCAGCCCCTGCTTCAGTTGCTGTCGGAAGGCTGGATCATAGGCATAGCCGGCGGAGGGGCCGCGTTCGACGATGCTGTCGCCATCGGTCCTGATGAGGGCGACATCTATACCGTCCATGCTGGTACCGCTCATCAGGCCGATCGCGGTCCAAATCCTGCCCAAATGAATCTCCTTTGCATTGAAGCTCGAGAATCGGAGGTGCGTGGCGCCCCCTCGGCCCCGCTGTTCATAGCAAAAACCGGCCCCAGCAAAAACGTGCACTTTCGGCAAAACAGTGATAAAGGCCCGCCGCAGACGTCATATCAAGCCGAAAGAGACAGCTTATGTCCGAGTTCAAGTCCGATTTTCTTCGCACCCTTAGCGAGCGCGGTTTCATCCATCAGACATCGGATGATGCCGGTCTCGACGACCTGCTGCGGAAGGAAACCGTGACGGCCTATATCGGCTTCGACCCGACGGCGCCGAGCCTGCATGCGGGCGGCCTTATCCAGATCATGATGCTGCATTGGCTCCAGGCAACCGGCCATCGGCCGATCTCGCTGATGGGCGGTGGCACCGGCATGGTCGGCGACCCGTCCTTCAAGGACGAAGCGCGGCAGTTGATGACCGTTGAGACGATCGAAAGCAATATCGCCTCGATCAAGCGCGTCTTCGCCAACTATCTCGATTATGACAAAGGCCCGAATACGGCCCTGATGATCAATAATGCGGAGTGGCTCCGCTCGCTCAACTATCTCGAATTCCTGCGCGACGTCGGCCGTTACTTCTCGGTCAATCGGATGCTCTCCTTCGACAGCGTGAAAACGAGGCTCGAGCGCGAACACTCGCTCTCCTTCCTCGAATTCAATTACATGATCCTGCAGGCCTACGACTTCGTCGAGCTCAACAAGCGCTACGATTGCCGTCTCCAGATGGGAGGTTCGGATCAGTGGGGCAATATCATCAACGGCATCGATCTCGGCCACCGCATGGGCACCCCGCAGCTCTACGCCCTCACCTCGCCTCTACTGACGACGGCGTCGGGGGCGAAGATGGGCAAGTCGGTCAACGGCGCGGTCTGGCTCAATCCGGACATGCTCGGCCCCTACGAGTTTTGGCAGTACTGGCGCAACACCGAGGATGCCGACGTGACGCGTTTTCTCAAGCTCTATACGACGTTGCCGATGCCCGAAATCGCTCGATTGTCGCAGCTCGGCGGCTCCGAGATCAACGAGGTAAAGAAGATCCTCGCGACCGAAATCACCGCCATGCTGCATGGGCGGTCTGCCGCTGAGCAGGCCGCCGAAACGGCGCGCAAGACCTTCGAGGAAGGGGCGCTTGCCGAGAACCTGCCTTCAGTCGAGGTCCCAGCCGCCGAACTCGAGGCCGGCCTCGGCCTGTTGACGCTCGTGGTGCGCGCCGGTCTCGCCGCTTCGAACGGCGAAGCGCGGCGGCACGTTCAGGGTGGTGCCGTGCGGATCAACGACCAGCCGGTCAGCGATGAACGCCGGATCGTCGCAAGCGCCGACGTCACCGGAGATGGCGTCGTCAAGCTCTCGCTCGGCAAGAAGAAACACATGCTGGTGCGCCCCGTCTGAGGCTGAGCGCAACGCTCGTAGCGGCCGGGGGACACCCCTGCGCCTGTCGCGGGGGATCCTGTCCAGGGCGCATCCGGTTCACTTCGGCAGAGCGTGGAAATGGTGGCGGATCCCCGGTCCGCCGCATCAGATTATTGAAACTCGAATATGTTGCGAAAAACGCCCGGTGCGATGATCGACAGCGGGTTGATCAACAGGCTCGGCTGATCGAAGGGCCCCGTCAGTTTGAACGTGATGCCGAGCAGCCCGCGGTCGCGGCCGTTGCCGAGCAAGCCGCCGATCAGCGGCAGCTCGGCGAAAATGCGGTTGAGGCCATAGGCGGGCATGAATGTTCCAGTCATGTCCATGCGGCCGTTCGCGTCGCGAATCGTGCCTTGGAAGGTCGCGCCGACATCGACGCCGCGCAGGACGCCGCCGTCGACCCGAATCATGCCCCGATCCAGGAGCAGTTGTGCATAGCCCCGCTCGAAGCGTGCCGTGCTGACGTCTATATCCCGTCGCACGGCTTGGCTGAGACTGCGGCCGTCCTGCCCGGCGGGGGTCGAGATCATCGACTGCAGCTTCTGTTCCCCGATGAGAGAGAACTTCCTGAGGTCGACCGCGCCGCGCCAGGACCTGGCGCCCCGGTCGCGCAGCCTGAGATTGAGGAGCCCGCCTCGCATATTGCGGTAGACGTCGGCGAAGCGCGCGAGCGCGCCCGCGTCGCTCGTCGTCAATTCGAGCGTGTTGTCCGCCCCCGCCTTCACCATCCTGGCGACCACTGCCTGGCCGCTTCCGGTGACAGCAGACAGATCGATATCGTCGATCTGCTGGCCGCGCGCCGAATAGGCAAAGTTCACATTTGACAAGACCTCGCCGTTGAAGCCGATAACCCGGTCGAGCCGCGCACTGATCCTCACATTGCCGTCGTCGCCGGAGTTCGCGCCGCCCTTCGCCCGCGCCAGTGGTAGCCGGATATCCGCCGATGGACCGGTCAGGGCCACGGTGTATCCGCCCTTGCCGCGGTCGACATCGACTGCAAAGTCGTCGCCATGGGCGAGGCTGACGCCATCAAGCCGTGCCGAAGCCAGGCCCGCATCATCGACGCGGAGGTCACCGGTTGCGCCGAAGCCGTCGCCCGCGATACGGAAATCCCTTATCTCCGTGACGCCGCCCGTAGCTTTCACTGTGAATACCGCATTGGCCGCAATGCCGGCGCCCTTGCTCCAGCCGATCCAGGGCAGCGACAGCGAAGCCCCGGTGAGATCGGCTTTCACGGACTGGCTGCCGTCCTCGGCGAGCGAAACCTCGGCCCTGACCGGTCCGTTGACGATCCCGGACAGGGCGGGGGCGATCTTGCGTCGCGCGGCGTCGTCCAGCGTTCCGGAAATGTCGCGCGTCCTCTTCACATCGGCGGCCGGATCCACCGGTTCGGTGAGGGCGATCCGCATTTTCGCGCCGTCGATCGAGGCATCCGCATCAAGGACTGCCTTGCTGTTGTCGATCCTCATCGTGCCGCTCAGGTCGGCAATGGAGCGCCCGGCAACCGGACGGTTGATCGTCACGTCCTGCAGCCGCATCTCCGCCTGCCAAAGCGGGCGCGGCGGGTTCTGATCCATGATCAATCCGAACCGCGCGCCGACGAGGGCGGTCACCGGTCCAGTAAAGTCCTCCGGCACGAACGGCGTTTTCTGGAGCGCATGGATCGGCCTGTAGGCGACGAGCTCGGCGATGGCATCGGCCTGACCGCCAACCTCGATCTTCATCTCCGCCATCAGCGGCTTTGTGTGAACGTCGGGAATGACGAATTCCCCGCCATTCAGGGTCACGGACCGCGCGGAGGGGAAATAGGCCACGCCTTTGCCGACTGCTACCGACATGCGGTTGCCGCTCAGGCGGAAGTTGCCCGACGTGTCACGCAGCGGCGGTATCTCGCCGGCGATATTTATACGCGTATCGTCGATGGCGAAGTTTATATTGAGCTCGTGCTCGTCGAGCCTGAGATCGCCCCCGCTCGCAGCAATGCGTCCCTCCGGAATCGAGACTTCGATCCGGGCATCGGTGACCGTGCCGCCGAACAGGTTGGCGTTGGCCCATCGCCGGGCACCCTTGGCAATCCACCAGGGCCACAATTGCTTGATGGCAGTCGAATGCATCCGATCGCTCAGTGCGACGAAACTGATCTGCGGCGAGGTCTTGCCGAAGGCGACCGAAAGCGAACCGGCCATCGAGCCCTGCGAGCTCGATATCATCAATCGGTCGAAGATCAGCCGGTTGCTGTCGGCCTCGAATCTCCCGTTCGCTTTGGCGTCGAAGGCAAGCGGGCGCTCCGGCATGTCTTCCGGAGCGGACTTGGCATCCCTGAGAAGCAGGTCGACGGCGAAACCTCTTTTGCCGGTAGTCGAGACCTTGTCGAGATCGACCAAGGCGCCGGTGAAAGGAAATGCCGACTGGCCGATCCTCACCATGGACGGCAGAATCTCCACCGAGGACCGCTCGAAGTCATAGGAGATGTTCAGCTCCGACGGATTGAGTGCGGAGGCCAGCCCGCCGGCGTGGAAGCGTCCCTCGGAGGTCCTGACGGCGACGGCGAGCGTTGGTTTCGTGCCATCCGCGGCGCGCGTCGCCTTCAGTCTGACGCCGGCGGCCGCGTCTATACCGAAGGCGTCCTCGTTTCCCGCTCTTCCATGATAGAGGAAAGGCGCGAGGGGCAGGTCCTCCAGTGCGGCCTCGAGGCCGGTGAGACGCCCGCCATTGCCAAAGGCGCGTGCCGCCAGATGCGTCTGTCTACCGTCCAGGGCCACCGCGCCGTCGACGCGGATGGAACCGTCCGGCTCGCGGGCGAAGTCCAGGGAGTCGATGTGGATCGGGACGGTTCGACCGCGCGCGCCGGTCACCGACAGGCTGAAGTCGGAAAGCCGAATCCTCTGGGTTGCGCTGGTCGCGGTCAGCCGCGACATGCCGTCCACATGCGCAAACAGCGCTTCAAGGGCGGTGCCGACATCGGCGATGCGAATCGCCGCGAGATTGATGGGTTCGCCGCGCGGCAACAGCCCGGTGTCGAGATCGCCCCCGTCTGCTTCGAGTCTCGATACCGATATACGGCCCGTCAGCAATGCGACCGGATCGAGCGCGATCGAAACGGCCGCAAGCCTGACGACGGGACGCCCCGCCCCGCCCTCCTTCAGGGTCACCCCACGTGCCTTGAGTGCGAGGGCGCCTCGGCCCGTCACGCGAAGGACGGTGCTCTCTACTTCGGCACGGTAAGCGGGGCCAAGCGCGCCGTTCAGAGCCTCGCGCGCGCGGGCATTCAGGGGGGCGTCGGCGATGCCGCTTTCGACGACGGCGACGAGGGACGCAACGATCACGAAAATGACAAGCGAAAGGCAGAGAAATATCTGACCGCACAGGCGCGCCGCCCCACCGGACGACGGCGTATGCACGATGACCGGATCATGGGCTTGCGCAGAGGGCAGCGCATGCAGCGCGACGATGTCTTCCTTGCGAAAGCAAATCCTTTCGCCGCGGATCTCGTTCATCTCCGCAGGCGTCCTCCACGTGAATGCTGCATCGAGTCTCCCCTGTCATGCCCGATGTCGGGCCGGCCCCGGGTCCAGTTTGTGCCCCAACTAGATCACAATTCGCGGAACCCAGCCACCTTCGCTTCGCATGCTGCGGAACGGAGTCCAGCCTTCCGTCCGATTCCGTGCGGCGATCACGGGTCATAATGCAAAAACCCGTCGCGCGCCTGTCAAGAATCCATCACAAATCCGCCGGAAGCTCGGCACGATCCTCGATGAACCTGCGACGCCGTGCCCTGGCCACCATGGCCGGATCGCTGAAGCGCTCGAAAATACCTCATGATACTCTCCCCAGCCGGTTCCGTTCCGGGGCGTCATGCAGTACCTGGGAAATGTCCAGAAAACTTGGCGTAAGAAAGGCTCAATCATGGCACTATTGCGGTCCGGCGACACCGCCCCGGATTTCGAGCTTCCCCGCGACGGCGGCGGTTCGCTTTCTCTTTCTGCGCTGCGCGGAAAGCCGGTCGTCCTGTTCTTCTATCCCAAGGACGACACCAAGGGCTGCACCCAGGAAGCAATCGCGTTCTCAGGACTTGCGCAGGAGTTCGCAGCGCTTGGCGTCGTGCTGGTCGGCATCTCGCCCGATTCGGTCAAAAGCCATGACCGCTTCGTCGGCAAGCATGGACTGACGATCCCGCTTGCCGCGGACGAAGAAAAGGTGGTTGTCGATGCGTATGGCGTCTGGGTGGAAAAGAGCATGTATGGCCGCAAATATATGGGTGTGGAACGAACCACCTTTCTGATCGATGCGCAGGGCACAATCCACCGCGTTTGGGAAAAGGTGAAAGTCCCCGGCCATGCCGAGGAGGTCTTTGCCGCCGCAAAAGCGCTTACCGCCGGCTGACGATGCCGACGCTTCCGCACTTCCACAGCTTGCGCGGCGCGGCCGTCGAAGCGGTCCGGGCAGCGGACCTCGACGCGAAGACTGAACTGACCCGGGAGGCCCACCGGCGCTGGCAGGCGCGCACATTATCATTGCGCTCTCCGCTCGACCGCTCCGTTCCGGCGCGCCCCGGTCGGCCGGAAAGGCCGATCCTGACGCCGCCGACGCAGGTCAGGCGGCGCTCTCTCGGCTCTCTGAAAGGACGCATCGCCCTCCTCCACGCGATCGCCCATATAGAACTGAACGCGGTCGACCTGGCGCTCGACATTGTCGCCCGTTTCGCTGGCGAGCCGGTCCCGCATTCCTTCTTCGACGGCTGGATGCAGGTCGCCTTCGAGGAAGCGAAGCATTTCCGCCTGGTCCGGCAGAGGCTGAACGACCTCGGCGCGGACTATGGCGACCTGCCGGCGCATGACGGCCTCTGGCAGGCCGCCCACGACACGCGAAACGATCTGACCGCCCGCCTCGCCGTGGTGCCTTTGATCCTGGAAGCGCGCGGACTCGACGTCACGCCGGCGCTGCAGGCGAAGATGCGCGAGACCGGCGACCACGAGAGTGCTGCCGTTCTCGACGTCATCTATGAGGATGAGAAGGGCCATGTCGCCGTCGGAGCCAAGTGGTTCCGCTTTCTCTGTGCCCGGCAGCGAAAGGATCCGGCCGCGACCTTCCAGGCGCTGGTGCGGGCGAATTTCCGCGGCCCCCTAAAGGCGCCATTCAATGACATTGCGCGCGCCGAAGCCGGGATGACGCCGTCTTTCTACAGATCGATGACGGCCTCGACCAGCATCTGAGACGGGGTGCGTTCAAGGATTTGTTAACGCTAATAAAGTGTAATCGCCGCCGGGCAACGCGGATTATTTCGCAACTGGTGGGGGCAAGTGAGTGTCTGTTCGTCCGGCAAACGGCGCTTTCGGGAGACGATCGCAGAGCCACGTCCTGATTCTCGCAAGCGGCAACAGGATCAGGCATGTCACCATTCGTCCGTGGATGGTGGCCATCACTACCTCCATTATCGGCGCATTCGCCATCGGCTATCTGGCCGCGACCACCTATCTCGTGCTTCGCGACGATTTGATCGGTGGCACGATCGCCCGCCAGGCGCGCATGCAGCACGAATATGAGGACCGAATCACCGCGCTTCGCGCGCAGGTCGACCGGGTGACGAGCCGGCAATTGCTGGACCAGCAGGTCGTCGAGGAGAAGGTCGAAAAACTCCTGCAGCAGCAGCTCGAGATTTCGTCGCGCGGCGAGCGGCTGGACGCTCTGGGCATCGGTCCTGAATCAGTTGTACCGATCGGGCACGATGCATCGCTGCCCAACACGGAGCCGCTGGCTTACGAGGAACACGCCGGCACCAAAAGCGGGCTCGAGGCGATCGAAAAGATCATCGGCATGGCCGAGCCGAACAACGGTGCGCCCACTGCTCGCGCAGCGTTTGCGCCGATCACGGCCACGGCTGGGGCCGGAGAGACCACATCCGACCGCGCCGACCGGGTCTTCTCGAGGGTGACGCTGTCCCTGAAAGGTGTCGCGCACGAGCAGATGGCCCATATCCGGCAAATGACGGACGGCGCACTGCGCGTCTCCGAGGCCATCAGATCGATCGTCGATCGGACGGGGGTCGTCCTGCCCGATCATGAAGCGGCCGACGTCACATCCGCTGTCTTGAGAACCGGCGAATCGACGGGGATTGGCGGGCCCTTTGTCGAGCCGCAACGGGAGGATGAATTCGAGCAGTCCCTGGCTGCACTCGACAGCGCCCTTCTCGAACTGGAACAGACCCGCGCCGCTGCCCGAAAGCTGCCGCTTGCAAGTCCGGCGCCGGCAAACGATATCACCAGCACTTTCGGGAACCGGCTGGACCCGTTTTTCGGCCGGTTGGCGCTTCACGCCGGCGTCGACTTCCGTGCACAGACCGGCACGCGCATCCGGTCGACCGCGGCGGGAACGGTGACGGCCGCGGGGGCGGCGGGCGGCTACGGCAATTTGATCGAAATCGACCATGGCAACGGCGTGTCGACGCGGTACGCGCATCTCGCGGTTGTTCTGGTCAATGTCGGCGACCGCGTGAAGGCCGATCAGGTGATCGGCAAATCCGGCAGCACCGGCCGCTCGACCGGCCCTCATCTTCACTACGAAGTGCGGTTGAACGGCGAGGCCGTCGATCCGATGCGGTTCCTGAGCGCCGGGGCAAAACTCGCCGACTACATCGATTGAAGGCGGCCGGGACGGTCAAGCCTTGAAGGAAAACCGGGTGGTTTTTCGTTCTATTGACCGCCGCACGCATCAAGATGCTGGATTTCTTGACTTTCGGCGACTTCCGCCTTAAGAGCGCTGGCACGTGGTGGTGGTTTTTCACCGACCGACCTTATGTTCTATTGAACGAAACGGAAACAGTTTCCACATTGACCAATTTTGCTGATCTTGGCCTGAGCCAAAAAGTTCTCTCCGCCGTTGCCGATGCGGGCTATGCAACGCCGACCCCGATCCAAGCAGGTGCCATTCCGCCGGCCCTTCAGCGCCGCGACATTCTGGGCATTGCACAGACCGGGACGGGCAAGACCGCATCCTTCGTGCTGCCGATGCTGACGCTTCTGGAAAAGGGCCGCGCCCGTGCCCGCATGCCGCGCACCCTCATCCTCGAGCCGACGCGCGAACTCGCCGCCCAGGTGGCGGAGAACTTCGACAAATACGGCAAGAACCACAAGTTGAACATCGCACTGCTGATCGGCGGCGTTTCCTTCGATGAACAGGACCGCAAGCTGGAGCGCGGCGCGGATGTCCTGATCTGCACGCCCGGTCGGCTGCTCGATCACTGCGAGCGGGGCAAGCTCCTGATGAGCGGCGTCGAGATCCTGGTCATCGACGAGGCCGACCGCATGCTCGACATGGGCTTCATCCCGGACATCGAGCGCATCGCCAAGCTGATCCCCTTCACCCGGCAAACGCTGTTTTTCTCGGCGACGATGCCGCCGGAGATCCAGAAACTTGCCGATCGGTTCCTGCAAAACCCCGAACGCGTCGAAGTCGCGCGCCGCTCCTCGACGGCGATTACGGTGACGCAGCGTTTCGTGGCGTCGCATGCGAAGGACTACGAGAAGCGCGCAATGCTGCGCGATCTCATCCGCTCGCAGGATGAACTGAAGAACGCAATCATCTTTTGCAACCGCAAGAAGGACGTTGCCGAGCTCTTCCGGTCGCTTGATCGCCACGGCTTTTCCGTCGGCGCGCTGCATGGCGACATGGATCAGCGCTCGCGCATGACGATGCTTGCGAATTTCAAGGACGGTAACATCAAGCTCCTCGTCGCCTCGGACGTCGCGGCCCGCGGCCTCGACATCCCCGATGTCAGCCATGTCTTCAATTTCGACGTGCCGATCCATGCGGAAGACTATGTGCACCGCATCGGCCGCACCGGCCGCGCTGGCCGCTCCGGCGCTTCCTTCACCATCGTCACCAAGCGCGACGTGAAATTTTCCGACGCTATCGAGAAGCTGATCGGCCAAAAGGTCGAGTGGCTGAGCGGGGACCTCTCGGAACTGCCGGAGCCAATGGAGAGCCATGAAAACGGTCGCCGCGGCCGCGATGGTCGCAGGGACCGCAAAAAAGATGTGGAGCGTTCCGGGAGGGACCGTGCCGAACATAAAGCCGATACCGCCCACAGCGATAGTGTGGCCGAACTCGAATCAGTCGTGGAAAGGGTGGTAGCGGTGAAACCGGAACGGAACGCCGAGAACAAGCATAGCCAGGCCGGCCGCAACAATCGTCCCGGCCGAGCGCAGACGCCGGCCAATGACGACAATCGCGATCGTCGCGGCCGCAACCGTCGCGACCACGATGATGGCCCGACGCCGCTCGGCTTCGGCGATGAGATCCCAGCCTTCATGCTGATTGCCGGCAAGGCCTGATATCCGGGTGTCATGGCATACCCCGGAATCGACTTTCCAGGACTTGGCTGCGGACTTGCGGTTCTTCGCGACGGCAGGATCCTGCTCTGCCGCCGGCTGAAGGCGCCGGAGGCGGGCCACTGGAGCATCGTCGGCGGCAAGGTCGACCACATGGAACGGGCGCAGGACGCTGCCCGGCGCGAGGCGGAAGAGGAAAGCGGGCTGTCGATCCATTCGACACGCTTTCTCTGCGTCAGTGAGCAGATGATCGAAGCCGACCGCCAGCACTGGATCTCGCTGATTTACGTGACGGACGATTTTTCCGGCGAGCCGCGCCTCACGGAGCCGGACAAGCTGTCCGATATCGGCTGGTTCGACCTCTCCGCCCTGCCCCAGCCGCTGTCACGCTTCGCAGCCGATGCCGTGCGGGCGCTTGACTGAACACAACACGCCGGATGGGAATGGGTGTGCTTCATCCGCCGCATTCGCACCTCGCCAATTCCTCTTGGCCTGCCGGCCATCTCCCCTACAAGGCCGCCCAAGGTGAACACTGACCTGTCGAACCGCTGCCCGGGCTTCGGCGCCGTCAGGCGATCTCAAGCTCACGCAGGGGTACCCGTCAGGACCCAATCACCTGTCGGGGGATAATTTCCGCTTCGTTTTTTCTTTCACCCACCTCCAAATCTCCTCACCGCTTAAGAACAATGGAATCTGGGCTTGGCCTTGGGCCTGGTCCACCGCTAGTCCAACTTCCGCGATTTCCCCATCCGCGCGGACATCGCGCACGACCAGGTCGACCTCGCCGCATGCAACTCTGTCTCCCACTTCGGCTGTTCCGCCGAGCCGCTGCACCATGAAATCTGCGATCGAATTGTTCAAATGCCGTTCCGGAACGGATTGCAGATCATAGGCATCTACGAGCAAAGAGAGCGGCTTCTTCGGGTCAAGCGTGAACCTGCCGAAGAACTCGGCGTCGTCCTGACTCAAGCGCTTGGGACTTGCGAAAAGGCGGTCCAGCAGCCGGATATATTGCGGAGCGACGAACATATAGACCAGGTCATTTTTCTGCAGGTGCCCCGCATACTGATACCGCATGGATCGGCCGTCGCGAACGACCAGCGACGGCCGCGCCCACCGCGGCAGGCGCTCGCCCTGCAGGACAGGACTTTCATTGACCACCCGATAAACGATCAATTCGTGATGGGATCTTCCCGGCAGATCGAGTCCCACCCGTTCGACCGGCCCGATTCTTGCGGGAACGATGAGCCCGAGCCATCGAGCCATCGGCCGGATCGTCCATCCCTGGAGCAGGAGCGAGGTGAGCACGATGATGTAGGCGATGTTGAATAACAGCTGCCCGTTTTCCAATCCTCCGGCCAAGGGGATGATGCCAAGCAGGATCGAGACCGCCCCGCGAAGGCCGACCCAGGAGATGAACGCCGTTTCATTGCGCTGATAGCGGAATGGCAGCAGGCACAGCCAGATCGCCATCGGCCGGCAGATGAATGTCAGCCCGAGTGCGATGGCGATTGCAGGGATCGCGACGTCCAGGAATTCTGATGGAGTGGCGAGCAATCCCAGCGTCAGGAACATGGCAATCTGAGCGATCCAGGTGAGCCCTTCCATGAAGCGTCGCAGCCCGGCATGCCCAGTGATCTGGCTGTTGCCGGCAACCAGCCCTGCAACATAAACGGCGAGGAAGCCGCTGCCCCCCATCACACCCACCAATCCGAACAGGCAAATCGCCGACGAAATGACGCCAATGGGATAGAGTGCTCCTTCGAGCTTTATCCGGTTGGCGGCAGCTACGATCGCGTAGCCGCCGATGATCCCGGTGATGGCGCCCATGCCCATCTGCATCGCGAAACCCGTCGCGATCTCCTGCCAGAGGTCTTTCTGGTTCCCGCCCGCGAGGATGAGCTCAAGCAGAATAAGAGTGAGGAAGATTGCCATGGGATCGTTCGATCCGGACTCCACCTCGAGCGTCGAGCGCACGTGATCCCGGATGGTGATACCGCCGACACGCAGCAGGAAGAACACCGCGGCTGCGTCCGTGGACGCGACGATCGCGCCGAGGAGGAATGCCTCCAGCCAAGGGAGGCCGAGAACATAATGAGCGGCCACTCCGACTAGGCCAGCCGTAAGGGCCACGCCCAGAGTGGCCAGCGTGATGGCCGGTGCCGCGGCCTGCCTGAAGGATTTGAGCTTGGTGTCGAAGCCGGAGTCGAAAAGGATGATCGCGAGTGCCAGGCTGCCGATCAGATACGCCGACTCTGCATCGTCATAGCTGATGCCGAAACCATCCTCGCCGGCAAGGAGACCAACGCCCAGGAAGACCAGCAGCAGAGGCGCACCGAAGCGGTACGCCAACGCGCTGCTCATCACCGACGCCAGCACGAGGGCAGCGGCCACAAGGAAAGCCGGGAAGATCGCATCTAGCATCGTTCGGCCTGGCGGCGCCTCCTTCCTCAGTTCGGTGGGTGAACATCATGTAAGTCGATACGTATCCTTATGGCCGCTGTGATTGCGACAGGCAAGGAACGGCCGGCATTTGCAATACAGGATGTTATCAGCCTACGGGATGTTTCGGCTTGCCGGAACGGCGAGGATATCGCATTCGACTCGCCTAAGTACCTCGTCCGCCACGCTCCCGAGCAGAAGGCGTTTCAACCCGCCATGCCCGCGCGTGCCGATGACGAGAAGATCCGGCTGCAACTGATGGATGCCGACGTCGATTGCTGCAAAGGGCGTACCCTTCTCGATCAGGAGAAGGTTCGACAGTTTGCCGAAGCCGTGGTCGCGAAGGAATTTAGTGATTGCCGTACGAGCTTGGCTGGCGCTTACCGCGACATGCTTGTTCACCCGGTGCGCTTCGACGCCGGCATAATACATCATGCCTTCGCCGAGCGGGACGAATCCATGGACGGCGGCATCCCGATCTGGCTCGAGCAGGCCCAGGCTTCGGGCGGTGTGGAGAGCATGAGCCGATGCTTCGGACAGATCGACCGCGGCCATCACGTTCGAATAGGCCGCATCATCATCGCGATTGACCATCAGAACAGGGCGACCGCCGAGGCGCACCACGCGCTCGATCGTCGTGCCTGTAAAGATATCTCCAAGCAGGCGCTTTCGATGCGCGCCCATCACGATCAGATCGGCGTCGAGCCGGTGCGCCTCGTCGGCGATCGCTCTGAAGGGATCGCCTGCAACCACCGAGACGGACGACAGGGCCGCGACGTCACCCACAGACGCACGGTCGAGCTCGTCGCGAAGAACTGCCTCAGCGGCGCGGCTTTCCTGGGCGATTAGCGCCTGCGGCTGGTCGTCATCCACCACGTGAAGAACCGAGAGCCACGAACCGAACTGCTTCGCCAGGGCCACCGCGCGCCGAAGCGCACGTCGTGATCGCTCCGACAAATCCGATGATATGAGTATTCGCCGCATGTGCCGATCTCGGGTGAGGTATTCTTCCTCATAGTAGGGCTGCCGTTGCTGATATCCACCCTGTAGGTCGTTGGCCGCACCAATGCCCGAGCTGGTTTCCCCTTGCCGTCGCCTTGGGATCGGCTTCGTCGGCGTGGTGCCGGCTCATATCGCAAGACCGAGCAGGCGCCAACGGCGATCTCATCCCGCCGGCAGGCCGGATGAAATCGCCCGGATCGCGCTGGCCTCGCCCCCTCGCTCACTGTCGGCCTGACCGTGCACTATTCTTGCCCCGGGGAAATGGCGGCCAGAGGGGACAGTCCGACCCAACCCGAACGGCCCGCCCTCACTTTTTCGCCCTGAGCGCCGCTGCATAGGCCATCCGCACCCAGCGGCCCATCTCGTCCGGATCGTCGAAGGCCGACTCGGGAATGCTCCAGTAGGGCATCTTCACCGGTTTGCCCTTGCCGTCATAGCTCCACTGGCGGCTGCCCGCCTCTTCTAGCTCCGGCGCCGTTTCCGCATCGCCCTTCAAGAGGATCTCGCCGTCGACTTCGACCGCAAGGATGACACCCTGGAAATAGACGCCCTTGCCGCCGAACATGCGGCGGATCGTGACGGGTCCCAGCGTCTCGAACATGTCCTCGATCGCCGCATTGTCCATCGCTTTACTCCTTCAAAACGCCCCCGGCCGCGGCGATCGCTTCCGGCGTGTCGAGATCGATTCGCGCGGCGGCGCCAAGCTCGACATCGATAATGGGTAGACCGCATCGCTCGACGATATGCCTTGCGCCGACGTCGCCCACGAGTTGCCGCACGGCGCCAAAGGTGCTTCGCGGCAGGATGACCGGATTGCCGCGTTGTCCTTCGGCAACCGCACGCACGACTGCGGCGCCGGACTCCGCATCGAAGGCACCGATCAGCCTGGTGAGGTGCTCGGCCGTGATCCCCGGCATATCCGCGAGCATAACCAGCATGCCTCCGGCTGCGTCGTCGAGCCCTGAAAGACCCGCCACCAGCGACGAAGCCATGCCGCTGGCAAAGTCGGGATTCGAGACGAACGTCACCGGCAGACCAGCAAGCGCGGCCCTGATTTCCGGCTCCCGATGCCCGGTGACAACGATGACCTTGTCAGTGACCCCAGTATTCGTGGCGGCAAGCGCCGTTTCGACCGAGCGACGGACCAGCGGCACCCCATCGAACTCGGCGAGAAGCTTGTGCCTGCCCTCTGGCCCCATCCGGCTCGCCCGGCCGGCTGCCAGCACGACGATCGACACCGGCCCGCGGCGCGGCGCGACGGCGGCTTCGCGCGGCTGCGGTCGCGTGGGGATCTCCTTCAGCAAGCCTCCGACGCCGAGCGCGGTGATATCCATCGGGTTCGGCCATTCGCCGGCAAGAAGTCGGTCGAGAATCCAATCGAATCCGTTCTCGCGCGGACTGCGGGCGCAACCGGGCGCACCGACGACCGGAATTTCGTCAAGTCGCCCGAGAACGAGCAGGTTACCCGGATCGACCGGCATGCCGACATGATCGACGCGGCCGCCCGCGCGTCGGATGGCGGCCGGCACGACATCGTCCGGATCGGCGACCGCCGAGGCTCCAAATACGACAATCAAATCATGCGCCGCCCTCAATTCGGCAATGGCCTCGGCAACTGCCTCTTCCCTATGGGCCACGCGCCGTTCTGTCGCGAGATCGCTGCCGGAGCGCGCCAGGCGCGCGGCGAGCAGGACCCGCGTCTTATCCATCACTTGAACTTTGAGCGACGGCAACTGAGTTGCAATCAAGGCGACGCGGCGCGGCGCGAAGGGCTTGACCTCGAAGGCCGGCTGCGCGCGGAGCACCGCCGCGGCCTCCTCGACAAATTTGCCCGGCACCGCCAACGGGATAATCTTGATCGTCGCCACCATGTCGCCTGCATTGACGGAAACGTGGTCGGGAAGACAAGCGAGCGTGATCGCGGGATCGATGCGGTTGACACGATCGACCACGGTGCTGCTGGCGACGAAAAGCCCTCTCGCCGTGGCATAGATATTCACCCGGCCGGTTGCCGCCGGCGAAATACGCAGGTGGTCCGGAGCGATTGCGGAGGCAAGTCGGGCCGCGGCGTCGTCCTCGGTCAAATCGCCCGCCTCGAGCCGAGCGACGATGAGCTCGTTCACATCGGTCTCGGCCAACAGCTGAAGGTCGGCCGCCGTCAGGCGGTGCCCCTTCGGTAGCTTTTGCGCTGCGGTCTTCACGGCGTGCGCGAGAATGGCGCCCTCGGCGGTAGAGAGGGCCACCGGGCCGAATTTCATGATGCTTCCCCTCCCCAGCCGAGCTCGCGGTTGCGCAACGCTGCGACGATCTCCGCCAAGATGGCGACGGCAATTTCGGCCGGGCTCGCCGCGCCGATATCGAGGCCGATCGGCGCCCGGATCCTGCCAATATCTTCGGCCGCGACGCCGGCCAGGCGCAGTCTCTCCATGCGGGCCGCATGTGTCTTGCGGCTGCCGAGGGCGCCGACATAGAAGCAGCCGCCCTCCAGGGCGGCTCGGATCGGAAAGTCGTCGATCTTGGGATCATGCGTCAGGGCGGCAAGCGCCGTATAGCGATCGAGCGGACGCCCGGGCAAGACATCCTCCGGCCAGTCCGCGATGAGTTCGACCCCTCGAAAACGCTCCCCCGTCGCGAACGCGGTCCGCGGATCGATGATGGACAGATCGAAGCCCGCGACCGGCGCAAGCTGCGCCAGGGCTTGCGAGATATGGACGGCGCCGATGACAACGATGCGCGGGGGAGGCAAATGCACATTGATGAAGAGCGAGCGCTCGCCAACCACCGAGAGCGTCGGCCGCCCGGAACGGAGCGCATCGGAAATCGCGGCGTCCCATTCGGACGTCAGAGGCTCGCCCTCGAGAAAGGTTTGGGTGCGGCCGGTGGCGAGGTCTGTGACGGCGACTGAAGCCTGGCGGGCGGCGCGTGCCGAATTGAGTCTTTGGAGAGTGGCTATATCCATGGTCAGCCGTCGACGCGCTCGAGATAGACGCGGATCCGGCCACCACAGGAAAGGCCGACCCGCCATGCCGTCTCATCGGCGACACCGAATTCGAGGATCTTTGGCGCTCCCGACTGGATGACGTCTGCCGCCTCGGCGATGACCGCACCCTCGACACAGCCACCCGAAACCGAACCCTGGAAGTTGCCCTCCCCGTCGATCACCAGGTGACTACCGACCGGCCGCGGCGCCGACCCCCAGGTCTCGATGACCGTCGCAAGGGCAACCGTCCGGCCTTGCCTGTGCCAGGTTTCGGCAATCTGCAGCGGGTCGAGGATATTCGCTTCGCTTGTCATCTTTGCTCTCTTCGTCTGATTAGATCAGAATGATCGACGCGCGTTTCAATCCCCGATCATCGAGAGAAACCGCCCGAAAGCCGCCGACTGGCTCCGCCATCCTTCAGGAACCGCCGCGGATCGGCGTCTCGTGTGCTCCGGCCGGACAGGGACTTCACCAGTTCGGCAACCGATTCGAGATTATGCACTGCACGAAACTCGTCGACATGCGGCAACATCGCCCTGACGCCACGCGCCCGCGCTTCGAACCCGTCAAAGCGCAAAAGTGGATTGAGCCAGATGAGGCGCCGGCAGGAGCGGTGCAGGCGATCGATCTCGACCTCGAGTTGATCCGTGTCGTCACGCTCGAGACCGTCGGTGATCAGGAGGACCACGGCGCCCTGCCCGAGTACGCGTCTCGACCAGCGCCGGTTGAATTCGTGCAGCGTCTCTCCGATTCGCGTGCCGCCCGACCAGTCCCTGACCGCCGCCACGCATTCGTCGAGCGCCTCGTCGGGATCGCGGTTGCGCATCTGCCGCGTGACATTTGTCAGGCGCGTGCCGAACAGGAAGGTGTGAACGCGATGTCTCTGCTCCGTCAGCGCATGCAGAAAATGCAGGAAAACCCGTGTGTATTGGCTCATCGACCCGGAAATGTCGGCGAGCACGACGAGCGGCGGATGGACGAGCCGCGGTTCGCGGAATCGCGGCAGAATGAAATCGCCGCCGAGACGCATGGCGTCGCGCATGGTCGCACGCGGGTCGATGCGGATTGGCCTGTGCGCCGCGCGGAAGCGGCGCGTCCTCACCCGGTCGAACGGCAGAAGCAGCGACGACAGCGCTTTGCGCGCCGCTGCGATTTCGGCGGCGCTCATCTGGGCGAAATCGGCCTTGCGGAACACCTCGCGTCCGGAAACCGTGTGGCGCGCGTCGAGTTCGATCTCGGGCGTTTCCTGAGGCGGCCGGGCGTCATCCCCGCCGCCGAACAATGCATCGCCGAGGCGCGCCTCTCCCGCACGCCGCCGCCGTTCATCGCTCACGCGTGGCGGCGCCGCCGGCGACATCAGCGCGATCATCTTGCGGACCAGATCGCGCCTGCGCCAGAACAGGCGGAACGCCTCGTCGAACAGGGCCTGATCCTCGTGCCGCTTCAGCAAGGTGCATCGAAGCGCCGCATAGAATTCGTCACGCGATCCGACTCCGATCGCCGCCACGGCCTCGATTGCATCGGCAATGGCGGCGGGACCGATCCTCATTCCGGCACGCCGTAGAGCGCGGGAAAAGAAGACGATATTGTCCGCGAGCCGCCCATCGCCGGGCGGCTCTTTATTTGCGGTGCTGTCGGCACGCGGCTTCATGGCGCTCAGCCCTGCACCGCCAATTCGGCCTTGACCTCGGAAAGCAGCTTGCGACCCTCCGCGCCTTCGATCCGGGCGATATCATCCTGATATTTGAGAAGCGTCCCGAGGGTGTCCGCAAGCGTCTCCGGATCGAGCGCGAGCGTATCGAGCTCGGTCAAGGCCGTCGCCCAGTCGATCGTCTCGGCGACACCGGGATTCTTGAAAAGGTCGATCGTCCTGAGTTTCTGCACATAGGCGACGATCTCCCGCGACAGGGTTTCGCTGCAACCCGGCACCTTGCGGCGGATGATCTCCAGTTCCTGTGCCGCCTGAGGATAGTCGACCCAATGATAGAGGCAGCGCCGTTTCAAGGCGTCGTGGATTTCACGCGTCCTATTCGTGGTGATGATGACGATGGGCGGCTCGCTCGCGCGGATCGTTCCGAGTTCGGGTATCGTCACCTGGAAATCGGAAAGCACCTCCAGCAGAAATGCCTCGAAGGCCTCGTCGGTGCGATCCAGCTCGTCGATCAGGAACACCGGCGCGCGGCCCGCATTGGCCGAAATCGCCTGCAACACTGGTCGGCGGATGAGGAAGCGTTCGGAGAAGATGTCGCTTTCGATCCGCTGCCGGTCGACCATTCCGGCCGCTTCGGAAAGGCGTATCTCCAGCATCTGCGCCGGATAGTTCCATTCGTAGACAGCGGAAGCAATGTCGAGCCCTTCGTAGCATTGCAGCCGGATCAGCGGCCTGTCGAGCGCGCGGGCCAACACCTTGGCGATCTCGGTCTTGCCGACTCCCGCCTCACCCTCGAGGAAGAGCGGGCGCTTCATTCGGAGCGCGAGGAAGAGAACGGTCGCGAGCGCGGTTCCGGCGAGGTAGTCCTGCGCTTCCAGCATCGCTGCCGTCTCGTCGATGGACTGGGGGATCCTTCCTGTTTCCGGGCGCGCCATGTTTCCTCCACTTGTGGAGAAAACTTATAGCGAGCGGTAGTCCCGGTCCACATAAATGAGCGGTGGCTGCGCCTCGCCGACCCTGACGTCGACCACTTCGCCGAAGAGGATCGCATGGGTCGCCATGATCTTGATCTCGATGAGACGGCAGTCGAAGGCAACGATGGCGTCGGTGAGGATCGGAGCGCCGGTCGCAAGCTGCGTCCAGCGGGCCAGCGCGAAGCGTCGCTCCATATCGAGCTGGTCCCTGCCGGAAAAAGCGTGCGCCAGCGCACGATGATGTGCCCCCAGCACATTCAGTGCGAAACTGCCGCTGCGCGAAAAGATATCATTGCGCGGATTGGCGGCGTTGAGGCAGGCAAGCACCGTCGGCGGATCGTCCGAGACCGAGCACGAAGCAGTGATCGTCACGCCCCGCCGTTCGGCGCCATCGGCGGCGGTAATCAACTGCACATGCGCGGACATGCGACTCATGGCGTCGCGGTAGGCTATCGGGTCCAGCCGGGTCTTCTCCAACACATCTCGCTCCGGATCGGTCTCGGTCATACATAGACTGTCGGATGAAATATGAAACCCGGCGGCCGGAGATTCTTGCCGATCCGCGCACGGACATGACGCAGACAGCAATGGGGCGGCCTCCTTGGCGATCTTTTCCTTTGACGAGCGGGGCGACTGCCTTAAAACATGGCATGCGACAGCAGGGAAAAAGCATGCTGAAATCAATCGTTACGGGCCTTTTCATAGCCGGACTGACGCTGGCGCCACCGGCACTGGCTGCCGGAGTGAAACTGGCCGTCGTCGCCCCCACCGACGGCCCCTTCGCGGCGCTCGGAAAGCAGATCCTGGACGGCGCCGCCTTTCAGGCCGGCGACCGGGAAAGCGAAGTCGCCGCGATCGGAGAAAGCTGTGACGCCGCCGGCGGCGACGAACTGGCCAAGGCGCTGCTCGCGAGTGGCGCGGAGGCGGCGATCGGTTTCCTCTGCATCGAGAGCCTCGAAGCGGTACTCCCGGCGCTAGCCGAAGCCGGCATGCCCGCCATTACCCTCAGCGTGCGCTCGGACATCCTCATGGAGGATGCACTGAAAAAGAAGTGGCCGCTCTATCGCCTTGCCCCGAGCGGCAAGGCCGAGGCGAGAGCAATCATCGACGCGATCGTCGCGAATTGGAGGGACAAGCCGCTCGCGCTCATCGACGACGGCACCATTCACAGCCGAGAGCTCGTCGAGGCCGTGCGCAATGCGCTGGAGGAAATCGGGATCACGCCGGTCTTCACCGACACCTACCGCCCGGCCCAGGAGCAGCAGGTCAGTCTCGTCCGCCGCCTGGCAAAAAGCGGTGCAACCCATGTCTTCACCGGCGGCGACCGCAACGACACGGCGATCATCGCGCGCGACGCGAAGGCCGAGCACATTCCGATCACGCTCATGGGCGGCGATGTGCTGAAGGCGGCCGACCTCAATGTGCCGCTCGAAAACGGGGTGCTGGCGGTTACGGTTCCCGATGCGTCGCGGTCGCAGCAGGCCGCCCCTGTCGTCAAGGCGATGCGTGCCGCGGACCTGGAGCCGGATGGCTATGTCCTGCCCGCCTTTGCCGCGACGTCGCTCCTCGAACAGGCGAAGGACCAGGCGGAGAAGGACGACGGCGCACTTTCGGATGCTCTCCTGAAGGGTCCCTATCCGACGGTGCTGGGACCGATCCGCTTCAACAGCATGCACGAGCGGGCCCAAAGCCCCTACAGGCTGATGCGATGGCAGGACGGCCGCTTCGTCGATGCCACGAATATGGGCGACGGCGGATGATGCGCAAGGGAGAGAGCAACGCGATTACCGACGTCGCTGGTTTGCTCGTCGGCAATGCCGAGGATCAGCGCCTGAAATCGGGCGTCACCGCGGTGCTCTGCGATCCGCCGGCGACCGCAGCGGTGGCTGTGCTCGGCGGTGCCCCTGGCACGCGCGAAACCGACCTGCTTGCGCCTCATAATACGGTTCAGACGGTCGATGCTGTCGTGCTCTCCGGCGGCTCGGCCTTCGGCCTCGATGCCGCATCCGGCGTCCAGGCAGCGCTTCGCGATCTGGGCCGCGGCTTTGCGGTGGGCTCGCTGCGCATTCCGATCGTCCCGGCGGCGATCCTCTTCGACCTGATGAATGGTGGAGAGAAGGACTGGGGACAGTTCTCCCCCTATCGCGAGCTCGGCTATGCAGCGGCACGCGCCGCCGCCCGGAATTTCACGACGGGCAGTGCCGGCGCCGGCACCGGTGCGCTGACGGCCACCTTCAAGGGCGGCCTCGGTTCCGCATCGGCCGTGCTGGCGAACGGCATCACCGTCGGCGCACTTGTCGCCGTCAACGCCTTGGGATCGGCAACGATCGGCAATACCCGTCATTTCTGGGCCGCTCCCTTCGAACTGGATCGCGAATTCGGCGGCGCCGGCATGCCCTCCCCCTGGCCCGAGGACGCGATGCTGCCACGCCTCAAATTCCGCGATCCGCCGGCCGCACCCGTCAACACGACCATCGCCGTCATCGCCACCGATGCGGTACTCACCAAGGCCGAGGCGAAACGACTGGCGATTTCGGCCCATGACGGGTTCTCTCGGGCGCTCTGGCCGTCGCATACGCCGCTCGACGGTGACCTCGTCTTCGCGCTGTCGACCGGGGCCAGCGGCAAGAAGCCGCTTCTCGAGGATTACATCGATCTCGGCGTCGCCGCCGCTGCAACCATGGCGCGGGCGATCGCGCGCGGCATCCATGACGCCGCCGCCGCGGAGAATGATGTCAAGCCCGCCTGGTCGCTGGCGTCCGCATAGCCGGCGATCGCCTTCCCATGTTGTTTGCGCCGCCGTGGAATGCTATGGCCGCGCAAAAGAGCGGAGGCTTTTCATGATCCACCCCATTCGCATCGCCCCATCCATCCTGGCGGCCGACTTTTCCAAACTTGGCCAGGAGGTGCGCGACGTCGTCGATGCCGGCGCCGACTGGGTTCACCTGGACGTCATGGACGGCCATTTCGTGCCGAATATCACTTTCGGACCGGACATCATCAAGTCGCTCCGCCCCTACACGGACGCGACCTTCGATTGCCATCTGATGATTGCACCGGCCGATCCCTTCCTCGAGGCCTTCGCCAAGGCCGGTTGCGACATCCTGACGGTTCACGCCGAAGCCGGCCCGCATCTGCACCGATCGCTGCAGACCGTCAGGGCGCTCGGCAAAAGGGCCGGCGTCTCGCTCAATCCGGCGACGCCGGAAAGCACGATTGAATATGTGCTCGATGCCGTCGATCTGATTCTGGTGATGACGGTCAATCCGGGCTTCGGCGGCCAGAAGTTCATCGCCGAGATGGAGGAGAAGATCCGACGGATCAGGGCGATGGTCGGCGATCGCCCGATCGAGATCGAGGTCGATGGCGGCGTTACGCCGGAAACGGCGGGCGCCGTAGCGAGGGCCGGCTCCAATGTGCTGGTTGCCGGTTCGGCCGTCTTCAAGGGTGACTCCGTCGAGGCCTACCGCGGCGCCATTGCCGCTATCCGCGCGGCCGCGGAGACCGGCCGCGGATGAGTTGGCGGTCGGCGATTGCGGCTCTGCTCCTGACGGCGACGGCGATGGCCACGTCTCCGGCCGTCGCAGGTGACTATGCCAGTTTTCGGCCGATAGGATTTTCGTCGGACGGGACCGTCTTCGCCTTCGAAGAATACGGCATCGAGGACGGGTCCGGGTTTCCCTATTCGACGATCTACGCGCTCGACACCCGGGCCGACGCGTTCCTGCCCGGCTCACCCGTTCGCGCGCGTATCGAAAGCGACGGCGGCAGTCTGCCGATGGCCCGGCGCGAGGCGCGCAGGCGCGCGGCACCGGTGATCGATGCCTATCGCCTTGCCGACACGCCCGGCCTGCTCGCCGCCTACAATCCCGTAACGGAAGCGGATGCGTCGGAGCACACGCTCGGCTACTATGCCGCTCCGGCCGATCCGGATTTTCGAAAGACCTATTCGCTGCGACTTGAAGAGAAGAGCTTCGCGGCGGAGGGTATCTGCAAGGCCTTTCTGAAAGAGATTAGAGGCTTTTACCTCGTGATGACGGAGAAAGCCGGAGAGCCTGCATCCGACGTGCTCCAGGAGGACGCCCGCATCCCGGAGAGCCGCCGCTGTCCGACCGGCTATCGCATCGGCGGCGTCGTCACCCACATCAATGACGACGGCTCGCAAGTGCACGTGGTGATGGTGCTTGTCGAATCCCTCGGATTCGAGGGGACGACCGACGGCCGCTGGATCGCGGTCCCGACCTGGCTTCGGCGATGACGGACGAGGCACCGGCCAACCGTTCGATCGTCAGTTCCGTCGTTCGCCGGTCGGCACGCGACCGCATCGTCCGGGCTCTTCCGACATTGCGCGAGCTTGCGGTCGGCAGCCCGCTCTGGGCGGTCTCGATGGCGATTTCGGCCTGGCACGCCTTGTGGCTGCGCGAGCATGATGCCACATATCATCTGCGGGACATTCTGCTGCTTTACGCGATGGGCGGCCTCCTCGCATGGCCGCTTTCGCTGTTCGCCGCCCGCTGTCTTGCCCAGGGCCGTGCCTTCGAAACCCGCCTCGCCGCCTTCCTCCTATGCCTGATCGCGGGCACGATCGGAGTGACGGGCTGCCTCTTCTCCCTCGACTACCGGGTCTTCTATTCGCAATGGCACGCCGCAGCCGGCACCCCGACCTGGTTCTTCCAGTTCGTATTCACGTCACTTTCGGCATTCTACCAATTCCTCGTCCTAGGCGTCCGGCTTTACCTGCCGCTCGGTGCCACAGCTCTTGTCCTTGCCAGCCTTTGGCTGGCGCACTCCGATGGGTCTCAACAACGTTGAGCTTGCCCGTCATCTTTGCTAGACGCACAGCCATCCTCCACAGATAACGAAAGCACAGAGCCCATGATCCCCCGTTATTCCCGGCCGGAAATGGTGGCCATCTGGTCGCCGGAAACGAAGTTCCGCATCTGGTTCGAGATCGAGGCACACGCCTGCGATGCCCTGGCCGAGATCGGCGTTATCCCCAAGGAGGCGGCAAAGACGATCTGGGAAAAGGGCGGAGCCGCGACCTTCGACGTCGCGCGCATCGACGAGATCGAGGCCGTCACCAAGCATGACGTCATCGCCTTTCTGACGCATCTTGCCGAATTCGTCGGCCCCGACAGCCGCTTTGTACACCAAGGCATGACCTCCTCCGACGTTCTCGACACTTGCTTCAACGTGCAGCTCGTCCGCGCCACGGATATCCTGCTTGCCGACATGGACAAGCTGCTCGAGGCGCTGAAACGTCGCGCCTTCGAACACAAGGATACGGTAACGATCGGCCGCTCGCACGGCATCCATGCGGAGCCGACGACCTTCGGCGTCAAGCTCGCACTCGCCTATGCGGAGTTCGACCGCTGCAGGGACCGGCTGCGCGCCGCCCGCGAGGAAATCGCCACCTGCGCCATTTCCGGCGCCGTCGGCACCTTCGCCAATATCGATCCGCGCGTCGAGGAACATGTGGCAAAGGCGCTCGGCCTGAAGCCGGAGCCAGTCTCCACGCAAGTGATCCCGCGCGATCGCCACGCGATGTATTTCGCCACGCTCGGCGTCATCGCTTCGTCGATCGAGCGCCTGGCAACAGAGATCCGCCACCTGCAGCGCACCGAGGTGCTGGAGGCGGAGGAATATTTCTCGCCAGGGCAGAAAGGCTCTTCGGCGATGCCGCACAAGCGCAACCCGGTGCTGACGGAAAACCTGACCGGCCTTTCCCGCATGGTCCGCGCCTTCGTCGTGCCGGCCATGGAGAACGTTGCGCTCTGGCATGAACGCGACATCTCCCACTCTTCGGTGGAACGCATGATTGGACCGGACGCAACCGTGACGCTCGATTTCGCCCTGGCCCGCCTGACCGGCGTCGTCGACAAGCTGGTCGTCTATCCCGAGAACATGATGAAGAATCTCAACAAGTTCCGCGGACTTGTTCATTCACAGCGTGTACTGCTCGCCCTCACTCAGGCCGGGGTTTCGCGCGATGATGCCTACCGGCTCGTCCAGCGCAATGCCATGAAGGTGTGGGAACAGGGCAAGGACTTCCTCGAGGAACTGCTTGCCGACACGGAAGTGCGCGCGGCGCTCTCCGAGGAAGCCATTCGCGAGAAGTTCGACCTCGGCTATCACACCAAACATGTCGATACCATCTTCCGTCGTGTTTTCGGCACGTCCTGATTGCGCCGCGTGACGGTACATATCGCCCGTATTTGAGCGCTTTCCTCAAATGCGGGCGATTTTTTTAGCAGGACATTCAATCACCACGTGAAATACTTGAAGCCTGTCCGTCCAAGCTTCGAGGTGCCCATGGCTCTTAGGGATAATGTTCAGCGCGTGTCCCCCCGCGATCAAACACAGATAACCGGAAAGGTTACGTGCAAGACCGGATGGACGAACGGCATCGTGAAAGACCTGTCCGCCCAGGGTATCTGCTTCCAGCTCCTGTTCGACATCGGCGTTTGTACCGGCCAGGAGGTGACGATCGAAAGCGGCGAGCTCGGTCGCCTGACAGGCATTGTGCGCTGGTGCCGCGGCGATAAGATCGGGGTGAAGCTCAACCTGTCCTCGAACACGGCTGCGCAAATCTCGTCCTATTACAAGTATTTCGGTGGCGTGGAGATGTGGTGACCGGCCTTTGGAGACCGGTCACCCTTTTTCAGCCTCATCGCGTCGGTCGGGCCGGCTCGACCAGCTTGCGATAAAGATGCCAGGTGGCGTGGCCGAATATCGGCATGATAACGGCAAGTCCGACAAAGACCGGGATGGATCCGATGAGCAGGCCTGCGGCGATGATCAGGCCCCAGGTCGCCACCGGAATCGGGTTGGCAAGCGTCGCCCGGACCGAGGTCTCGATCGCCGCCAGGGCTCCGACGTCCCGGTCGAGCAGCATCGGAAAGGTGACGAGGCTGATCGCGAGCACGATCACCGCGAACACGAATCCCACAGCATTGCCGACGATGATCAGAGTCCGGCCTTCTTCTGTTCCGACGATATTGTTCCAGAACTCGCCGATCGTCGCGGGAGGCGTCGGGCCGAAAATCGTGATGTAAAGCGCCTGGGCGACGAGCAACCATATGACAAATATGACAAACAAAAGCCCCGCGACCGCCAGGATGGAGGGAATTGCGGGGTGGCGATGCAACCGTATGGCATGCGGCCATCGCGCATCCATGCCGAGCTCGCGGCGCCGGCTGATCTCATAAAGAGCAATCGCCGCAACGGGCCCGATGAGGGCGAATCCGGAGGCCAGCGGGTAGAGCAAGGGCAGCATGTTGGCGCCCGCGCTCCAGGTCATCAGGACAACGCCGGCAACAGGGTAGATGAGACATAAAAATACATAATGCGACGGCTTCTCGCGGAAATCCTCGAGGCCGAGACGCAGTGCGTCGAATACATCTGCAATGCCAATCTTTCGTATCTCGGGCCGAACGACGTCCGCGTTCGATCCCGAGAGGACATGGAAGGTTGTCATGGCTCACACTCCTCAACGAACCAGAGCGGCCACGGACTCACGGACAGCGACATAAAAAACGGGCCGCTGCCGAGCGCGACCGCCGGTTCCGATTATACAGAAAATGCGGGCCCTGTCGCCTGCGCCTTGACTTCGGCGCCTTTCATCGCCAAATCGCGGCCATCATGAAGGTTTCAGACGCGCATATCCTCATCGTTCCGGGCTACACCAACTCCGGCCCCGACCATTGGCAGAGCCGTTGGGAGCGCAAGCTCTCGACAGCGCGCCGCGTGGTTCAGGCAGAGTGGTCGAAGCCCGTCAGGGAGGACTGGGTTGGCCGCATGGTCGACGCGGTCAACGCCGCGACGAAACCGGTGGTGATCATCGCCCACTCACTCGGCGTGCCGACGGCGGTCCATGCGCTTCCTCACTGCAAGCGGAAAATCGCCGGGGCCTTCCTGGTCGCGCCGCCGGAGGTAGCCAATCCGAAGGTCCGCCCGAAGCACTTCATGACATTCGGACCCTACCCGCGCGACCCATTGCCGTTCCCCTCGCTGATGATCGCCAGCCGCAACGATCCGTTCGGCTCCTACGACCACGCCGGCGACATCGCCAACGCCTGGGGTTCGCTGCTGATCGACGCCGGCGAAGCGGGCCATATCAACACGGAGTCCGGCCATGGGCCGTGGCCGGAAGGATCCATGGTCTTCGCCCAGTTCCTGAGCCGCCTGCAGGCCTGACAACGGCCTGCGATCGCCGCCGCGCCACAATTTCAAACGCCGTTCAGGCGCAATTTGACTTCGAGCGGCGGACCGCTGCGGATGGTCTGATAGACGACGCAATAGCGTTCCGTCAGCTTCAGGAGTTGATCGAGCTTCTCCTGCGGTGCCTCCGTTTCGAGGTCAAAGAATAGACGGATTTGCGCGAAACCGACGGGCGCGTCCTTGTCGACGCCCAACGTGCCGCGAAAGTCGAGGTCGCCTTCGGCCGAAACCTTGCCGGACTTCAGCGGGATCTCAAGCGCCGTCGCCACCGCCTTCAAGGTAACTCCGGCGCAGGCGACGAGCGCCTCCAGAAGCATGTCGCCCGAGCAGAGTTCAAGACCGGTCCCGCCCGTTGCCGGATGGAGGCCCGCCATCGCGAGCGCGCGGCCGGTTTCGACCTTGCAGGCGATGTTCTGGTCATCGAGCCTGCCATTCGCACGAAGCGTGACGTATGCCGCCTCGGGATTGGATCTGTAACGCTCCTTGATCGGCGCCTGTCTGGCGCGCAGCGCGGCGGCATCCATCGTCATCATGCTCCTCCGTTGTCACTAACAGCGTCTGGCGCGTCGGCCCGATAACAGGCGCGCGGCGCTGTAACAGTGCCGCCAGCAACGAAACTCCGCAATGGGTCGACGCCCATTGGTCGCGGATCCAGAGGATCTAACTTCTCCTGGGAGAGAGCATTACTCTACGTCAGTTCATCTTTGGGCGGACCGATGCGCCGGAAGCGTTACGATGAAGCAGGCGCCGCCGTCGGGCGGCGTTTCGTGGCGCACCGTGCCGCCGTGGCGCTCGGCAATTTGGCGCACCAGCGCCAGCCCCAGGCCCCAGCCGCCTGCGGCTTCGCTACGCCCCGAGGGGCGATAGAACGGCTCGAACAGGCGGGCGCTCTCGCCATCCGCGATACCAGGGCCGTGGTCGCGGACCCTCAGCTCGACTTTATTGCCGGCGAGCGAAACGGTGGCCGTAACCGGTGGACTACCGTGCCGCATGGCGTTCTGCATCAGGTTGCGCACGAGCCTTCGGAGCAGGCGGACGTCGCCTGCGACGGTTGCGGGCGCGCCGGAAACGTCGACTCCGTTGCGGGCCCCTTCTTCGGAGACCAGGGCGAGGACGTCGACCGCCTCCTGAACGTCGAGAGTCTCGACATGGTCCAGCCTGCTCGCCACGAGGATTTCCTCGACCAGCGTGTCCAGTTCGGCAAGGTTGCGGACGATTTCTTCCTTACGGTTGCCGTCCGGCGCCTGCTCATAAAGGTCGATCGCCATGCGCAGGCGCGCAAGCGGCGAGCGCAATTCATGGCTGGCATTGGCGAGCAGAGCGCGATGGGACTTGATCAGCCGCTCCACGTGGTCGGCGGCCTTGTTGAAGCTCCTGGCCACCGCCGCGACTTCGTCGCGCCCCTGCGCCGGCACCCGGGTCACGAAATCGCCCCTGCCCCAGGCATCCACGCCCGCGCGCAACCGCTCGAGCCTCCGCGTCAGATGACGCACTACCGGATAGGCGGCGAGGCCGATGACGCCGGCGATCAACGCCAGATAGGCGAGCGGATTGCGGCCGACCGGACGGAAAGGCCGCTCCATGCGTGCAGCGACTGCGCGTCCGTCGGGTAGTTCGGTCACCATGGTGTGAAACTTGCCCCTGTCATGGCGCGACGGCCCCTCGCCAATATCGCGTGGAAGCGGCCGACCGGCGCTCGCAATCAGCCTGCCTTGCCGATCGTAGACCGCTATGTCGGCGTCGAAGGCCCGCGAAAACCGCTCCAATGTCGCTTCGACCGAGTGCCGGTCCATCTCGGGGGGGATCAGCGCGGTGATGAACCGCGCCCGTTGGCCCTGCCAGCCCGAATCCTCTTCGCCTCGCCCCAGCCACACGAAGGCCGCGCTGGCGACGGCGACCGCTGCAAGGCTTGCCAGCAGCGTCAGGTAGATTTTCAGGAACAGCCGGCTGCGCATGGCTCCAGGTCTCTGTTGTGATGCACGTTATGCCAAAACCGCTGCACATTCTTGGGCGACATGCATTATCTTTCGTCGTCCTGGAAGCGGGCGAAGACATAGCCGACGCCGCGCACGGTGATGATGCGCCTTGGATGCTTGGGGTCGCTCTCGATGGCTGACCGGATGCGCGAGATATGCACGTCTATTGAGCGATCGAAGGCCTCCATCTCCTCGCCCTTCGCCGCATCCAGAAGCTGTTCGCGCGACAGCGTGCGGCCGGCATTTTCAGCAAGCGCCAGAAGCAGGTCGAACTGATAGCTCGTCAGCGCACAGTTGCCGCCGTCGATCCTGACCGAGCGGGATCCAGGATCGATCTCGAGCCGGCCGAAGCGCAATATCCGCGAAACCGCCGAGCCGCCATTGCGGCGGCGCAGGATCGCCTTCAACCGCGCCAGCAGTTCGCGCGGATTGAAGGGCTTGGGCAGATAATCGTCGGCCCCGAGCTCCAATCCGACGATGCGGTCCGTCTCTTCGCCTTTGGCCGTGAGCATCAGGATCGGAACGTCGGAGACCGCACGCATACGCCGGCAGGTCTCGAAGCCGTCAAGGTCCGGCAGCATGACGTCGAGGATGACCGCGTCCGGCGCAAGGCGTCCGAGCTCCGCAAGCCCCGCCATAGCCGTTGCCGCAGTGTGCACGGTATAGCCATTTCCCGAGAGATAGTCGGAGAGCATGGCGGACAGGCGCGTGTCGTCGTCAACAATCAGGACCCGTTCCGCCATTTCTCATGCTCCGTTCAGCCGCCCGGGCGACTCAAGTCTACCGCCAGAAGTCTTACCACCGGCCGCGGCCCCTGCGCTCCTTCAAATGCTCGGCGAGTTTGGCGCGCTGCTCCGGTGTCAACACCTCAGCAGCATCGAGGAGCGCAGTCGTCATCTTGCGGGAGGCTTCGTCGATGGCCGCGACGCGCTCGCTGCGCAGCTTCTCGGCGGCAGCGCGGTCGAGGGTCGACGCGCCGAGAAGATCGATTACCTCTTCGCGGGTCTCGCGGAAGTCCCGGATGGTCGGCCTGATTTCGGCCCGAGCCTTGTCGATGATGTCCCAAAGCTTGTCCTCCTGCTCGGGCGTCGCATCGAGTTCGTCAAGCACGGAGCCGATCCGGTGTTCCATGAAGCCACCTCCCATATGCGCATGCATCATATGGCCGCCGAACCGGGCCATGCCGAAGCCGAAATCGTCGCTGCGCGCAGCGGCGTAGCCAACCGCGCCGACGACAGCGACGGCGGCAAGTCCGCCAATCGCGGCGCGCCGTCCCCATCCTTTCGAAATCGCTTCGCGCGCCGCCGGGCTCGACTGGATCTTGTCCTCGTTTTCCATGGTCAGTCTCCTTTCAATCCGCAGCACCTGCTGCGATGGAGACAAGCTAGCGCGCCAACGTTTCGACCCTTCCGGGCGAATGTAAAGAATTGTAAAGCGACAGCGGGTTTCGACACAGTGCCGGGTCTGCGCCGAAGAATCGTGTCCGCAGCCGGCCGTTTTCACCCCCGATCTGACTTCGAATTCAGAAAACGCGGCCGTAGTTCAGGTGTTGCCGACGCTTTCCCTCACTCATCGGTCGATGATCTCATCTCGCTTGAACTCGAATGTTGCAAGGAACATCGACGGCTGCTGTCGGTTCGGGGAAGGCACGGAGTACATGGGCGATGCATATCGAGCCTCTGCCGAACGCGGGAGGGCAGACATGAACAGGCACCCGGCCATCGTTGGAGCGGCCGGCGGGATCGTCGGCACGATCCTGGCTGGCATCGCAATCTGGTTGATCGTCGTCTACACGGGGGCTTACAAACGATTACGCGAGCCCCACTGGTTCCGCTCAAGGACATGCGCAAGAGGCGCCTTCATCCGCCGCGCTGATCTTTATCGCGGCCCCGGTGGCGCTTCTCATAGGAACGGTCGGCGCCGTCTCGGTCTTCAAGGCCGTCTATGTCGACAAACGTGAACTGAAATGCGCCTGCGTCGGCGGAAAGAGCAAGGTCCCTCTTGGGTTCGTATCACTGACCGAGAACCTGATGATGGTCGCCATGGCGATCTGGATGACAGCCAAGATCAGCTGACATCTTGCCGTTGACAGAGATGTTCAAAAAACCGCCCGATCAACCCGGCCGGGCGGCGGCAGTTTCCGAATGGATGCGATCAGCTGTTTTGAACCTGTGCGACCGCCTCACCCAGGAGTTCGATCATCCGCGCGCGGATTTCGTCCTCCGATTGTGCCACGCCGGCAGCATCGAAGTCGGCCTTGATCTTGCGCACGACGTCCTCGTGGCCCGCCTCTTCGAAATCCGCGGCTACCACTTCCCGAGCATAGTCCTCGGGATCGGACTTGTTCAAAAGACCGGCGGCCCAGAGGCCAAGCAATTTGTTGCGGCGCGCCAAGGATTTGAATCTCAACTCCTCATCAAGAGCAAACTTTGCCTCGAAAGCCTTCTCGCGGTCCTTCATGGTGGTCATCAATCAATCTCCCTTTCCTGCCGGAAGTTGTTATCGCCATAAACCAAAACGCCGCCGAAAGTGCAATGCGCGTTTTCGTGTTTGCTGACTTTCATGATACCCTAATCTAATTCGGGGGATGTGAAGATACGCCGATTGTGAAATGCGTTCTTTTCAGATATGGACCCGCTGAGAAAACTCCAATTGCGCGACCCAAGCGCGCCAACAAGCACAGAGACAAATCCATGAATCGTCGCCGCCGTATCTATGAAGGTAAGGCCAAGATCCTGTACGAGGGTCCGGAACCGGGCACGTTGATCCAGTTTTTCAAGGACGACGCCACCGCTTTCAACAAGAAGAAGCATGACGTCATCGACGGGAAGGGCGTACTCAACAACCGCATATCCGAGTACATCTTCACGCACCTGAACAAGATCGGCATTCCGACGCACTTCATCCGCCGCCTCAATATGCGCGAGCAACTGATCAAGGAAGTGGAGATCATTCCGCTGGAGATCGTGGTGCGCAACGTCGCCGCCGGCTCGCTAGCCAAACGCCTGGGCATCGAGGAAGGCACCGTCCTGCCCCGCTCCATCATCGAGTTCTATTACAAGGCCGATGCCCTCGACGATCCCATGGTTTCCGAAGAGCACATCACCGCCTTCGGCTGGGCGAGCCCGCAGGAACTCGACGACATCATGGCGCTCGCCATTCGCATCAACGATTTCCTCTCCGGCCTCTTCCTCGGCGTCGGCATCCAGCTCGTGGATTTCAAGATCGAGTGCGGCCGCCTCTATGAAGGCGACATGATGCGCATCGTACTGGCCGACGAAATCTCGCCGGACAGCTGCCGCCTCTGGGATATCGAGACGAAAGAAAAGATGGACAAGGATCGGTTCCGCCGCGACATGGGCGGTCTGGTCGAAGCCTATCAGGAAGTGGCCCGCCGTCTCGGCATCATCAACGAGAACGAGCCGCCGCGCGGCTCCGGTCCGGTGCTCGTCAAGTAAGTTCGGGGATTAACAAAGTGATCAAGGCACGCGTAACCGTGACGCTGAAGAACGGCGTACTCGACCCTCAGGGCAAGGCGATCGAAGGCGCACTCGGCGCACTTGGCTTCGACGACATCGGCCATGTACGCCAGGGCAAGGTCTTCGACCTTGAGCTCGAGACCGCCGACAAGGCCAAGGCCGAAGCGGATATCAAGGCCATGTGCGAAAAGCTGCTCGCAAACACCGTGATCGAAAACTACAGCATCTCCCTCGCCTGAAGGCGGGGGAGCTTTAGCGCCAGCCTCGGGCTCGGACCTTGGGGCATGCCGGCGCCTCCAGTGCATAGAAACTGCCTCGCGCCATAGCGGCCGCGAGACCAAGGCGAGGTATCCACGTCCATGAAATCCGCCGTCGTTCAGCTTCCTGGCCTCAACCGCGATCGCGACATGATTGCGGCGCTCGCGAAGATTTCCGGCAAGGCGCCGGTCACCGTCTGGCAGACCGAAACCGAAATTCCAGATGTCGACCTCATCGTCATCCCGGGCGGCTTCTCCTATGGAGATTACCTGCGCTGCGGCGCGATCGCCGCGCGCATGCCGGTGATGCAGGCGATCAAGGCCAAGGCGAAACAGGGTGTTCGCGTGCTCGGCGTCTGCAACGGCTTTCAGATCCTGGTCGAATCCGGTCTTCTGCCCGGCGCGCTGATGCGCAATGCTTCGCTGAAGTTCGTCTGCCGCGAGGTGAAGCTGGAAGTCGTCAATGCCGACACGTCATTCACGCGCGCCTATTCGAGGGGCCAGGTGATCCGCTGCCCCGTTGCCCACCATGACGGGAACTACTTTGCCGATGCGGAAACGCTGAAGGCGATCGAAGGCAATGGACAGGTCGTGTTCCGCTATGCCTACGGCACCAACCCGAACGGCTCGATCAACGACATTGCCGGTATCATCAACGCCACGGGCAATGTTCTCGGCATGATGCCGCATCCGGAAAACCTGATCGAAGCGGCCCATGGCGGTGCGGACGGACGCGCACTCTTCGCCTCGGCGCTCGACGTAATCGCAGCCTGATTGACGCCCCGTTGCGCGTCGTTGTCGGGGCGCGCACCGTTACTCCAGCAGTTCCACTGCCTGCTTCGTTCCTTTCGACGCCGCCGGCGTCAAGCCACCGAAGCGGCCATCTCATCAGTGCGAGGCGCCAAGCAACCCATGATTTTCGGACGTTTCCTTGCGCTTGCCTCGGCGACGGCAAGCCTCATCGTCATCGCCGGTTGCCAATCCAATCGCCCGGCCGCCTCGCCGGCGAGTTCTGCCGCCCTGCCGACCATGGAGCGTATCGCACTCGGCGCCAGCGGTTGCTGGTTCAAATCGGGCGATCCGGCCTTCAAGACCTACCGCCTGGCGCCGGAACTCAATTCCTTCTCCGGCCGGCCGCGTATCCTGATCGTGCCGGCCAGATCTCCCGAAGCGCGGCCTCTCGCCGTCATCCAGGCGGAGGGACAGCCTGCCCGCCTCGAAGCATTCGGTCCGCTTTTCAGCGAACCCGTGGGCACCCGCATGTCGGCTGACGTGCGGCGCTGGGCGGCAGGCAATCAAGGCTGCAGCTGACCCTTCCTGTTCGCAAGCCGCCCTTCATCCGCCTGCTCGTCCTTGGCAGTCCCGCTGCACCCGCGCGGGGAGGTCCGGTCGCCTACCTCCAGAACGGCACGGCCGCCTCCCGCCTCGCCTCCGCTTCCGTAAGCCCGATATCTTTGAGTTGCTCGGCGCTGAGTTCGCCCAGCGCAAGCCGGCTGCGTCTCCTGCTGGCGAGGGCGCTATAGGCGCGCCAAAGCCGTACGAAAGCACCAACAGAACCGGGCTTTCTCTTCGAAGCAGAAGCCGCAACTCCAGCGCCCCGTTTGCGCGACAACTGGATTGTGCCAATTGTACCCATTGCCTTTACCTTTATATCAATTGTCACCTTCGTCTGTGATAATTGACAGGAAATCTGAGGCAATATAGATAATTGTCACTATGACAAGATGGCTTCCTGACATACAGCAGGGCCGCGGCCCGATCTATGCGCGCATCGCCGATCAGATCGAAGAAGCGATCGGCAATGGCACGCTGCCCGCCGGCACCAAATTGCCGCCGCAGCGCAACCTCGCCTTCGATATCGGGGTGACAATCGGCACGATCGGCCGTGCCTATCACATCGTGCGCGAGCGCGGCCTCGTCAGCGGCGAGGTGGGCCGCGGCACCTATGTGCTCGATCATCCGGAGAGCCGTCCCCCGGAACAGTCCGATCCCCTGACCACGTCGCTCGCCGGTACCCGGCCGATCGTTGCGCCCGCGGGCAAATTGCGTTTCGACAGCACCGCGGCGCCGGATATCGGCCAGGGGGAAATTCTCGCGAGGCTTTTGGGCGACATCAGCCACGAACACCACGCGGACATTGCCAGCTATGCCCGCAATTTCCCCGATCATTGGTTCGAAGCGGGTGCCCAGTGGCTGGCACGCGGCGGCTTCCGGCCGGAGGTAGAGCGCATCGTGCCGACGCTCGGGGCCCACGCCGCCGTGATCGCGGTGATCTCCGCGGTGACCTCGCCCGGCGACCGTGTCGCCTTCGAAACCTTGACCTATTCGCAAGTGAGCCGCAGCGCCGGGCTGATTGGTCGACGCATCGCCTTGATGGAGAGCGACGAGTTCGGACTGGTGCCGGAGGATTTCGAACGCGTCTGCGCTCAGCAGCACCCGAAGCTGGCTTTCCTGATGCCGAGCGCCCAAAACCCAACGGTTGCCATCATGCCGCTCGACCGGCGCCTGGCGATCGCCGATATCGCCCGGCGTTACGGCGTCTGGCTGATCGAAGACGATCTCTACGGGTCGATGACCGGAGACCCGGTGCCGGCGTTGGCGGAGATTGCGCCGGAGCGAACTTTCCTCGTCGGCGGTCTGTCGAAATCCGTTGCCGCCGGCGTGCGCGGCGGCTGGGTTGCTTGCCCGCCGCATTTCAGCCAGCGCATCCGCATTTCCCACAAGATGATCAGCGGCGGCCTGCCCTTCCTTCTCGCGGAACTTTGCGCCCGGCTGGTTCTTTCCGGTGCCGCCGCCGCGTTGCGCAGCCGCAGCGTCGAGGAAATCGGCGCTCGCGAAACGATGGCGCGCGACATCTTCTCCGGTTTCGAGTTCAGTTCCCACCCGAGGGTGCCGTTTCTCTGGCTCAAGTTGCCGGATCCGTGGCTCTCGGGAACCTTCAAACAGGCTGCCCTGCAGGAGGGCGTGCTCATAGACGATGAGGACGAATTCAAGGCCGGGCGCGCCGATCGCGTCTTCCACCGCATCCGGGTTGGCTTCTCCTCTGCCGCCGAGCGTTCGGAAGTGGGGCGAGGCTTTCAGGTTCTCCGCCGCCTGCTCGACAGCGGGCGCGCCGGCTATGACAGCTTTGATTGAGTATTCTTCCCACAGCGGCTTTCGCCGAAACAACGACGATCTATAGTTGTCGCCAATTGCCCAGGTTGATTCGCCTGCAAAGGATACTCGGTCATGATCCAGTCGGTCTTGTTCGACGCCCCATTCTCCCGCCCCGCCATGGCCAGCCTGGTGCTTCTCGGCAGCGTCGCCGTTTCATCGGCTCATGCGGATGACGGGATCTTTGACGAAATGCGGTTCGGCCTCACCGCCCCCATCGAGAGCGGAAAGCACCATGAAAGCGGCGTCTTTCCCTCCTTTACGGTGTTCTTCGACCCGCTTGGCGCCGGTAGGGCGGGTACTCTTGCCGAAAAGATCCTGCGGCCACGCATCCATGCGGGAGCCTCGGTCGCAACCTCATCCAACGGCATCAACCAGATCTATGGCGGGCTCAGCTGGGACGCTGACATCACCGAACGGTTTTTTGTCGAACTGGGTGCCGGCGGGACGATCCACGACGGCGACCTCGAGGACGACGGATCAGACGGGCCGAAGCTCGGATGCCGGGTGCTCTTTCGCGAATATGCCGCCGCTGGCTATCGTTTTGATGCAAACTGGAACCTGTCGGCCACGATCGAGCACAACTCGCATGCCAATCTTTGCGACGGCCCCAATGGCGGCCTCACCCGGGCCGGCCTGATGCTCGGCTATACGTTCTAGTGGTGAAAATCTAACCCTTGGCACCCGAATCCGAAGGCCGGATTCGACCGAATGCGGACGGTAGCCCTCCTCTGGTGGACGCCCGCTCCGGATGGTGATAGCGGGCGTTGGCTCGACTGTTAGAATGCGTCTCGGCCGTCGTCTGCGACCGCGGCATTTCGGCTGGCTCGACACAAACGCTTCATCATCGAGGATGTGAGCTTTCTTGCCAACGACAGGGGCTACGACCCTATGCCATGTTGAACTGGGCCGTCGACGCGTTGCTGCTCGCCGAACAGGACGATCGTGCGGTTCACTCATTTCCAGCCGATGGTACAGGCCTGCTGGCACTTAACACGGATCAGGAAGAAAACACCTCGTCTTTATCGATCTGCTCGCGCATCCAAGAGAGAAACTTCTGAAGAGGCAATGACGGAGCAATGCTTTTCGGCCACGTGAGATAATAACCTTCGCCGCTGTAACACGTCATATCAAAGGGAGCGACGAAGCTGCCGGCCTGAAGGTGTCTCTTTACAAACACCTTGGTTGCGATCGCGACCCCGATATCCAGAGATGCGGCCTCGTAAGCGAGTGCCGAACTTTCGAAACGGATGCCAGGGCTGGGGTCGACCGTCGATCCGACGCGTTTAAGCCATGCAGCCCAATCGGTCGGACGTGCCATAGAATGCAGCAGCCGCACACGGCTCAGGTCATCAGGGCACCTGAGCTTGTGGGCTTCCTGGAAAGCTGGTGAACAAATCGGAATCAGTTCAACATCGACCAACTTTTCGCTGTGGAGATCTGGCCAATTTCCTTTTCCCGCCCGAATGGCAGCATCCAGGTTCTGAGTCTCGAAATCGACTGGGGCGGTGGACGAACTCAGACGGACCTCTATGCGTGGGAAGGCTTCATGAAACTGCGTCAGCCGTGGAATAAGCCAACGCTGGGAAAAGGTCGTATAAGACTGGATGGCGAGAATATCCCGCCTGCCCCGCCGGGACACTCGCCTTGCCGCGTTCCCGATTTCGACGAAGGCTCGAGTCACGCCTTCATAGAGTTGCCGTCCCTCGTCGGTCAGTTCGATGCCGCGATGCAGCCGCTTGAACAGCACGACACCGAGATACTCCTCCAGCACTTTCACCTGGCGGCTGACGGCCACCTGAGACACATTCAGCTCTTCCGCAGCCTGCGTAAGGCTGGACAGGCGGGCAGCCGCTTCGAAGGTCCTTAACGGGTTTAGCGGGGGTATTGAATTGCTCATTTGCTAGTCATACGTCATGTCCGATCGTACCCAAAACACCTGTGGCGCTTCGGCGAGGCGCGCCGCTGGACCTTCGTGCGGGCCTGTCCGCGCATCCGAGCCGACTTTGCGGCCCCGGTGCTCACACCCGTTCAAGGGCAATGGCAATCCCCTGTCCCACGCCGATGCACATGGTTGCAAGGGCAAAGCGGCCATTGATCTTGTCAAGTTCCAGTGCCGCCGTTCCGGTAATGCGTGCACCCGACATGCCGAGCGGGTGTCCGAGAGCGATGGCGCCACCGTTGGGATTAACCCGGGGATCGTCATCGGCAATGCTGAGATCTCGCAGACATGCCAGGCCCTGACTCGCGAATGCCTCGTTCAATTCGATGACATCGATCGCCTCTTGCTGCAATCCCAGCCGCGCCATCAATTTTCGACAGGCTGGTGCCGGCCCGAAGCCCATGATCCGTGGAGCGACTCCAGCCGTCGCCCCACCGAGAATCCGCGCGATCGGCATCAGGCGGTGACGCTTTGCAGCAGTCTCGTTGGCAAGGATCAGGGCGGCCGCTCCATCGTTCACACCGCTGGCATTGCCCGCAGTGACCGACCCTCCTTGTCGAAAGGGCGCCTTGAGACCTGCCAAGGCCTCGAGCGTTGTCGCGCGCGGATGTTCATCACGATCGACCAGGACCGGGTCGCCCCTGCGCTGAGGGACCTTGACAGGGACGATCTCCTCCCCAAGCCTTCCGCATGCCTGGGCAGCAGCAGTCTTCAGCTGAGAGCGGAAGGCGAACGCGTCCTGGTCCGCCCGCGATATCCCGAATTCCTCCGCGACATTCTCGGCAGTTTCAGGCATCGAATCGACGCCGTATTGAGCCTTCATGATCGGGTTGATGAAACGCCACCCGATCGTGGTGTCCTGTATCGAGGATTCCCGGCCAAAAGCCGTCTCCGCCTTCGGCACAACGAACGGGGCGCGGCTCATGCTTTCCACGCCGCCAGCGACTATCAGCTCGGCCTCGCCGGATCGGATGGCGCGAAATCCGGTGATGATGGCGTCCATCCCGGAACCGCAGAGCCTGTTGATCGTCGTTCCGGGAACCTCCACCGGCAGTCCGGCAAGAAGCGACGACATGCGAGCCACATTGCGGTTGTCCTCGCCCGCCTGATTAGCGCAGCCAAAAATCACCTCGTCAACCGCTGCCCAATCCGGGGACGGCTGACGGGTCATCAGCGCTTTCAGCACGGTGGCGCCGAGGTCATCCGGCCTCACGGAGGCGAGCGCTCCGCCGAAGCGGCCGATTGGGGTACGGATGTAGTCGCAAATGTAGACATCAGACACGGGTTCAGTCTCCGAGGAGAGAGAATTAGCGGAGCCACGCCGAACGCGCGCACCGCTGTGGGGGCGAGCCGCTTTGGGTGCGGGTCGCCAAAATCAGCGAAGCACAACGAGCGCGTCGCCGGCGCGCACACCGGAGCCCTCGGGCAGCACAAAGACCGGGTTGATCTCCGCCTCTTCCAGCCGATCGCCCAGCGCCACCGCCATATCTGCGAAAACCAGAACGGCATCGATCAAAGCCTCGGTATCGGCGACCGGCCGACCGCGGAAGCCTTCCAGAAGGGCCGAACATTTCAATTCGCCGATCATGTCGCGAACCTGTCGGCGCGTCACCGGCAAGAGCCGCATTGCGACGTCCTGGTACAGCTCGGTGGTCACGCCCCCCGCGCCCAAAAGAACACAAGGCCCGAGCTGAGGATCGCGGTTGTAGCCGAGTATGAACTCTACGCCACCCCTGACCAACTCCTGGATCAGGAAGCCATCGACGTTCGCGCCGTCCGCAGCAACCTCGACGCGCGACAACATCTGCTCGCAGACCGTTTCGACGTCGGCCGTGGCAACGCCGACTTCAACACCGCCGACCTCTGATTTGTGGAGGATCTCCTTCGAGAGGATCTTGATGACCACGGACCCGTCGAACGCGGCCGCCTTCGCCGCTGCGTCTGCCGGGGTTGCCGCCTCGATTTCGCGCGTGACCGGGAATCCGAAGCGGGCGAAAAAGCGCTTCGCCTCGGCCTCGTTCAACGAGCCTTGCGGCAGGTCCGCTCCGTCCACGGCAGGGGGCGCCCGCCGCTCAGCCGAGTCATCTTCGCCTCGCGGCAGCAAGGCGCGCAGTGCTGCGGCGCAGCTCTCGGGAGCCGCATAAGCCGGGATCCCATGGGCATTCAAGTGTTGCACGATGCCCGGCGCCTCGGGGCTGACATAAGCGATCATGGGCTTCTTGCTGATGTGCATCGACTCCAGGAGCGGCTGGGCGACGACGTCCGGCTGCCGGATCGAGGACGAGCCCACGACAACGACTACGGCGTCGTAAGAGGGGCTTTCCGACAAGATCTGCAGGATGGATCGGAAGAGATCCGGACGCAGGCCGGCCAGCGTGACGTCGATCGGATTGCGATCCAGCACCGCCTCTTTGAGGTCGAGCGCCAGCAGCTTTTTCGACGTATCGGGATCGGGGCTCGGCATTTCGAGGCCGGCAAGTCCGACATTGTCGGCGACGATCGTCGCCGCGCCGCCGGTCGATGTCACGATCGCGACTCGCTTGCCGCAAAGAAGGCGCCCCTGGGACAGGGCGGCAGGGATGTCGAGAAGGTCTGCGAATGTCTGCGCTCGAATGATGCCGAGTTGTTTGAATAGGGCATCATACACCTTGTCCGCGCCGGCCAGCGCGCCGGTGTGGGAGACGGCGGACTGCGCGCCGGACTCGGAACGGCCGACCTTGTAGGCCACGATGGGCTTGCCGGCCGCGATAACCCGCGCGGCGGCATTGCGGAACTTCTCCACGTTGCGAATGGTTTCGAGGTAGAGGGCAACAACGGTGGTTGCCGGATCCTCCGCCATGGCATCGAGAAGGTCGGCAACTTCGATGTCGGATTCATTTCCCGTTGCAATCAGCTTGGAAAAGCCGACCCCGCGTCCGACCCCGCGCGAAAGCAGAGATCCGAGAATCCCCCCGCTCTGCGACAAAAGGGCAACTCCGCCGGCACGGAAGTCCTTCATCTCCATGGCACCGCTTGCCGTCAGCATGATGCGGTCCGTCAGGTTGACCAGGCCGATCGTATTTGGGCCCAGAATCCGCATCGAACCAGCAGCCTCGCGCAACTCGGCCTGGAGACGACGCCCCTCCTCCCCGGCCTCGCCGAAACCGCTTGCGAGTACGATCGCCGCCTTGCTGCCCACAGCTGCAAGCTGGCGAACGGATTCGATCACCCGATTGGCACCGACGAGGACGAGCCCGACATCCGGTGCCTCGGGAAGTGCTTGCGCATCCGCATAGCATGTCAGATCGCCGATCGCTTCATTGCGCGGGTTGATGGGGTAGATCCGACCATTATAACCGTGCTGTTGCAGATAGGCGATCGGCCGCCCCGTGAGCTTCGTCACATCGGAAGAGGCTCCCACGACGGCGACGCTGGAAGGGTTCAGAAGCGCATCAATGAAAGTCATCTGGGCTCGCCTCACGCGCTGGTTTTGTTGAGGAATGCCTCTACGGACGAACGATGTTCGGCCGTGGTGTAGCAGATTGCCTGCGCCTCGCGTCCGAGAGCGAAAATCGCCTCATCGCTGCTCTCGAAGGTCTTGTCGAGGATGGCCTTGGTCAGGGCAATGGCGGCCGGCGAGCCGGCACTCAACTGCTCCGCCCAGAGCTGGGCATCATCGATCAGGGTATTGGCCGGCGAGATCCTGTCGATCATGCCGATCCCAAGCGCCTCCTCGGGTTCGACCACCCTGCCCGTCAGAATGAGCTCCTTGGCGCGGGCGAGGCCCACGCGACGCGGCAGGAAATACATCCCTCCGCCATCCGATACGAGGCCCCGCTTGATGAAGCTCATCGCCATTTTCGCGCCTTCGGCCGCGATGATGAAATCGCAGGCGAGGGCCATGTCGAGACCGAGACCGAAGGCTGCACCATTGACCGCGGCAATGACCGGCTTGGAGAGACCATGGATGACGGCAACACCCCTATGCGTACTGCGCTGGCGGGTCCAGCCATTGAAGGCGACTTCTCCCGCAGGAACCTCCAGGCGCGCGCGCATGCCTGATACATCGCCACCGGAGCAGAAGCCCTTGCCGGCGCCCGTCAGAATGACCGCGCGAACCGTCCGGTCGGTGCCAACCTTCTCGAAGGCGTCGATCAGTTCAGACCGCATCTGATCGTTGATGGCGTTGCGAACATCCGGACGGTTCAATGTGACGGTCGCTATGCCGTTCTTGTGGGAAACCGCTATGAACTCATGTTCACGAACATTGACGGTCATTCCTTTGTTCCTTCCTCTCGAGCGCTGCCATGGTGGCACTGGCGCGATCTTTCACTTGACTAGAGGCATCCATGTCTTCGGACTGTCACCTGGACAACTGATCATCTGGCCGCGTTAGCCCAACCAGCAGTTTAGGGGAGAGACCCTTTTGCCTGGCCAGCCGGGGCGACCAGCAGTTCTCGCGGCAGATCGGCGCCGTGCAGGATCCCGTCGCGAAGCGCAGCTGCATCTGCGTCAGGGAGAATTCCGGACGCCAGTTCGTGGAACTTCGCGATTATCTCCGCGTCGCTCAGAGGATCCTCGGGATCGCCTCGCCGCGTCTGTTGAAGGTGTTCAAGCACGCGGCCATCCCGCAAGATCACCCGTAGACGGGCCTGTCGTCGGTGTGGATATAGAACCGAAAGGGCCGGATCCTCGAACACTGAAATTCTCGTCATCAGTTCGCGTATGTCCGCGCGCGCCAGGGTCTCCTCTTCGAAGGCTGCGAGGCGGACCGCTCCGAGGATCAGTCGTGCGGCAAGGCAATATTGCAGACTGAAACGCGCATCCTGCGCCGACGCGGGATCTGGCCGATTGCACATCGCTTCGGTCGCGCGATAACCGTGCACTTCAACCCGCGCGACATCCCCCTCGCGGAAAGAGTGACGCTCGCTCATTGCTGCAATGGCATCGAGCGCAGGAAAGATATGGCCGCAACATCCGTGGGCCTTGACGGTCATGCGGGTGATCGGTGTCCACTCGCCGAGACCCGCAAGCGCCCCCTCCCAATCTCCGGTCGTATCGCTCGTCGCAGCCGCAAAACCGTTCTCTGCGTCGAGGCTATCGGAAGACCCGGCAATCCCCGCCGCGGCTGCCATCGCGGCCAGCAAGCCTGCATCTGCCGCATGTCCCGGATGCAGAGCTTTTGCCAGGCCCTGCCCGCGGAGGTTCTGCTGGTGCCCACCCGCGAAGCTTGAAGCCAACGCCAGGGCATTGCCGACGCTCCTTCCGTCAGCGCCGAGAAGCATCGCCCCCGCGACGGCCGCGCCCATGGTACCGACGGTCGACGTCGTATGCCAAAAGGTGTAGTGGCTGGGCTGGATTGCCAGCGAAATCCGGCACCCCACCTCGTAGCCGGCGACTATGGCGCGGTGCAGTTCTTCAAGGCTTGACCCGAGATGCTGCGACAGGGCGAGAGCAGCCGCTATAGTGGGGCTGCCCGGATGATAGCCGCCATCCTTGAAAATGTCGTCGAATTCGACGGTGTGGCTGGCCGTGGCGTTGAGAAGAGCCGCGCGGCGCGGCGTAGAGAAGCGGCCGTCGACGTACGACCATGCGCCGCCGCTACCATTCGTCTCCGGCACCGCCTTGGCCAGCATTGTCGCCGGCGCGCGAACGCAGCCGGGCAATGTCGTTGCAAACCAGTCCAGGATCGCGCGGCGCACCGCCCACTCAACGGCGCCTTCGATCGGCCGTCGACGCCAATCGCAAGCCGCTTGGGCCAAAGCCGAAAGCGGACCGCTCATCGCAAGATCGCTCCCAGCCGTATCTTCCGAAAGGGTAGGATCCGCTGCGGCGGAGGCTTCATCGAAACATGCCGTCGTGCCATCTTCTCCGCCTTTCAGTTGATCGCGCATTCGGCACGAAGCCTTTCGATGTCCGCGCTGTCGAAGCCTACCCCCCGCAGGATTTCCTCCGTTTGCGCACCGACAGGCTGTGGCGGGAAACTCAACCCAGGCGCGCTATCCGACATGGTGAAACCCGCGACAGGAACCACCAAGCCATCCGTCGACGTGCCGGGCGCCGCGTGTTTATGCAGAAGCGGCCGCGATTCAATTTGCGGATCCGCGAGGGCTTCTTTCAGCTCTCGTACGCGCGCCGCTGGTATCCGCCTTTCCCGGAAGAAACTCTCCCAGTAGTCGGCGGGCATGGTGGCGATGATGCTGCTGAGTGCAGCCTCCTCCTCGCCATGGCTGTCCAGCCGCTGATTGTTGTTCTGCTTTATGAGATCTTCGCGCCCGAGGGCGATCCATAGGCGGCGCTGCTGCTCGAGGTTCGAGGCGGCGATCATCAGGCCCCCGTCAGAGGCACGGTACTGGCCGATCGTGGCGAAGGGAAAGCGGTTGCCCTTCGGCTTCGGATGACTGCCATTCCACAGGTATCCCGTTACGTAAGGACTACACAGGACGAGCGCCACGTCCAGCATGGAGACGTCCACGAACTGCCCGCTGCTGCTGCCACTGCGTTCACGCTGCAGGAGGGCCGCCGTGATGGCATAGGCGGCCGTTGTACCCGTCGCATAGTCAACCACGGGAGCGCCACATTTCAGAGGATCGCCATCCTCGCTGCCGGTCATCGTCATCATGCCCGAGAATGCCTGAAGAACGGAATCATAGCCCGTCTGCTCCCGGCGCGGTCCGGTCGAGCCGAAAGCCGAGATCGAGCAATATATCAGCCGGGGGTTGAGTTTGCGCAGATCGTCGTAGCCGAGCCCCAGGTCTTCAAATGCACCGGGCCGGTAGTTTTCGACGAAGACGTCCGCTGTTTCGACGAGCCGCATCAAGGCGTCACGACCGGCTTCGGTCTTCAGGTTCAGTGCAACCGCCTTCTTGTTCGACGCCTGTGCCATGAAGGCAGTGCCCATGCCGGCGCTGCTGAGATCGCGATCCGAGCCCTGAAGGCGCGCCTGGTCCGGATCGTGCGGATCCTCGATCTTGATCACGTCGGCGCCGAGTACGGCCATCTGATAGCTGGCGAACGGTCCGGCCAGCACGTGCGTGGTGTCTATGACACGGAAACCGGCAAGGGCCCTCGTCATGGTCTTTCCCTATCCATTCTTGCTGTCGTGTTCTCCGGCGGGTCAATCACCGCCGGAGGTCACCTTCACACGGATGCGGAGGCATCCGCACTACTGCAGGAGTCGAGCCGCCTCTAGCTGCTTGCTGGCGATCTTGCTGACGTCGCGTACGAAAGCGTCGTATTCCTTCGGCCCCAAAGTGGAATCGATGACACCCGTGCTGCGGGCATAGTCCTGATAGGTCTTGGCCTTCATCGCCTCGTGGATTGTGTCTGCAATCTGCTGCTGAAGTTCGAGCGGCATGTCCTTTGGACCAAAGACACCGCGCACTTGCACCCAGCTCGTGTCGACCTCGTAGCCCGCCTCACCGAAGGTGGGAACGTCCGGCAGACCATCGAGCCGCTTTTCACCCAGGACCCCGAGACCGATGATCCGCTTGGATTCGAAGAAGGGCGCGGTCGGCCCGAGGTTCGAAACACCTACATCCACGTGCCCACCGAGCAAGGCCGTCATGATGTCAGGAGTGGAGTCAAACCCGACCCAGTTGAACTTCACGTCTGCAGCGCTTTCGAGCATGGCCGTGCCAAGATGCTGCATCGACCCAACGGGCCCGAAACCGCCGATGTTGACAGTGCCGGAGCTGGCTTTCGCCTTTGCAACGAGGTCCGGCAGTGATTTGATGTCGGAATCCGCGCGAACGAAATAGATGATCGGGTCTTCCTGCGTGGAAGCTATCCAGGAGAAGTCGTCGACCGAGAAGGTTCCCTTCAGATTGGTCAGCATGCTCGTGAAGTGGGTCATCGTGTTGATGCCGATTGTCAAGCCATCGGGCTTGGCTTGGCGGACATGCGCCATCTGCGTTGCGCCTCCGGCGCCCGGAGCATTCACCACGACAACCGGCTGGCCGATCATCGGCTCCAGCGATTGCGCCAGGGTGCGGATGAAAATGTCCGCCGTTCCGCCGGGCTTCGTATGCATGACGACATTTACCGGTCCTGATGGCTTCCAGGCCGTCTCCGCCGCGACAGGACTGGAAAGACCCAGCGAGGCAACGACGGCGAAAAATGCCGTTGCCACGAACGCGCGCGCCGGCTTGAACAGATTTACTGACATGAAACGCCTCCCACGTTTGAACGAAAGAACCACGGTCCTCTCCAATGAGACCAGTGTCTTATGTTGGATCCGCGAAATGAACTGAGATTTGGTCAGGTCGAACGACCGCAAATATTGGGCATAGTGCTCGGGCAGTGAAGGCTGAGCCTGCCGCCCGAGCAATCGTCAGCCTCTCACCGAAGGGTCGGCCGCCCGGGTTGCCTGTCTCCGCTTCTGAATAAAGCCGATTGCCGGAAGCAGGAATGCAAGGACAGCCGTTAGAAGCAACGCAACCGTCAGAGGCGAGGTGTAGAAGACTTCAAGGGAACCTTGCGACGTAATCAGCGCCCGGCGGAAATTGGTTTCCATCATCTCGCCGAGCACCAGAGCCAGAATGATCGGAGCCAGCGGAACCTGCACCTTTCGAAGCAGGTATCCGAGAATACCGAACGCAGTCATGACGTAGACCGGGAACATCGTGCCCTCGGAGGCGAAGGCACCCACAAGGCAAATTCCTGCGACGATCGCCGCGATAGCGGGACCGGGAATGTTTGCAACCCTGGCCCAGGCGCGGGCACCGGCAAGCCCGATGAACACCATCACCGGCACGCCGATCCAGAGCGACGCGAAGATAGTATAAGGAATTTCGGGATTGCGGCTGAACAGGAGAGGCCCCGGCTGAATGCCCTGGATCATCAGGGCGCCGATCATCACCGCCGTCGTCGGCGAACCGGGGATGCCGAGTGCAAGCAAAGGTGCCATGGCACCGGACACGGCAGCATTGTTTGCCGCTTCCGAGGCCGCAACACCCTCGATAGATCCTTTCCCGAATCGCTCCGGAGTCTTGGATGTTTTCTTGGCCACCGCATAGGCAATGAAGGAGGCAATGGAGGCGCCCGCACCCGGAATGATGCCGATGATGTAGCCGAGCACCGAGCTTCTGAACACGACGCCATTGAGTGACCATAGACCCCTCCAGTTCCAGCTGCGCCAGCCGCCAAGCGGCGCACTCTTGATCTTGGCTGTCATGCCCCCCTCGACCAGGAAGAGGACCTCCGAAAGCGCATAAAGCCCGAGCAGCACCGGCACGAGGGGCAGCCCCTCGAAGAGCTCGACCGACGCGGCAAAACGCGGCGTCCCGGTCTGCGTATCCAGCCCGACCGTCGCGAGCGCGAGACCGATGCCCATCGCCACCGCGCCCTTGACCACCGAGCCTTCTGCAAGGCCGACCACCAGGCTGAGCCCGACGAGCGCCAGAGCGAAGTATTCACCGGGTCCGAACCGCAATGCGAATTCCGAGAGCGGCACGGCGGTAAACAGCAGGAACAGGGCGCTGATGAAGATACCAATGCCGGAGGTGACGATAGACACCAGGAGGGCTTCGCCCGCCTTTCCCTGCTGACTCAGCGGATAGCCGTCCCAAGCCGTCGCGACCGCTGCCGACGTGCCGGGCGAATTGATGAGAATGGCGGTGATCGCGCCGCCATATTCTGCCGCGGCATACAAGGCCACCAAACCGACGATCGAGACGACGGGGTCAAGTCCGTAGGTGAATGGGATGAGCAATGCGACGCCGAGACTGGGGCCGAGACCAGGAATCGCGCCGATGAGATAGCCGGCCAGCGAGCCGAAGACCAAGCTCAGCCACACGAGCGGATCGCCGAAGGCCGAGAAGCCTGAGAGGAGGTTTTCAATCATGGCAGACCCTCACGGAAAGACCACGTTCAACGCAAGCGCGAACACAACATAGATGAATGTGACCAAGCCGATCGGCACGCCCAGCACATGCAGGATCCGACGCTCGCCAGCCGCCACCATGATCGCAGCGGAGAAGAGCGCGACGCAGAGATAGACACCCAGCGTTGCGAAGCTCAGGGTCTGCCCGACAAGGAGCAGGGCAACGATCAAAACAAGGAGCGGCCGCCGCCAACGGCTGTCGGAACGCCCCATTCTGCCCATGAGCCGCGCGACTGCGAGGCCGATCATCGATATGGTGGCGATTCCGGTTCCGAAGGCGACGAGAAGCGGGAATCCGCCCGCTCCGATATCGTTCGAATTGAAAGGCTTCGGCAGGTGGTACGCCTGGACGACGTACCAGGATAAAATCGCAAGTACGATCAGACCGATCACGATTTCGAGTATCGGCAAAGGTATTCGGACATAGCCCTCCACTGGCTGCTCGCCCTTGTCGAGAACCTCGCTCTCCATGGTCTCCTCCTTGCTGCCACTCTGCCGGCAAGTGCCGTATGGCAGCCATTTCCTCCAGCGCCGTTCGATGTGTTTTCGGATGACGACGCAAAGAGACGCGCCCACTGGCACGGCCTCGATCTTCGTTATGGGCACTCAGAGGTGTGAATTGAACTGAGTATATATTGGGCAGAATGTTCATTCGCCTTGGTCAAGGTGGCCACGTCACCGGCAGGCGGACGCTACGGCCGATCCGAACCGTCGCCGCCGTCGCAGCAGTTTCGGCGGCGCTCAAATCTGTGGCTCATGCGGATGATCCAGGGAATGTTCGGCATCAGGATAAAGATGCGGGTCAAATGAAAGGCCGTGATCAGCGCAACGTCCTGGCCCAGAAATTTCGCTGTCAGCGCCATTTCGGTAACGCCACCCGGTGCAGTGCCCAGCACCATCAGCTCCCAGCTCAGCCCCGCCATCCGGGAGACGATGACCGCCATGATCGACGTCAGGGCGAGCATGAGAAGCGTCGTGACGATGGAAGCCGTGACGAGCCGCCCCGCCGCAGCGAAAAGTGATCTGCGGAAGGTCGAGCCAAGCCAGACGCCAAGAGTGACCTGCGCGCAGGAGAGAACGATTGACGGGTAGAAGGACGGGGCGACGCCAAGTGCCGAAACTGCCGAAGAGGCAGCCAAGGGACCAAGAAAGAAGGGATTGGGCACGCGACATGCTTGGGCCAGCAACGCCCCGGCCATTCCTGTGCCGGCGAGGAGGAGGACAGCAATTGCATCGAGCTCACGCGTTGTCCGCACCATGTCGCGAGCCGGCCACCCGTCGATCATGTAGATGGCGACCGGGACCAGGACCACGACGGACGCGATCCGCACGGTTTGAGACAGTATGACCGGACCGGGATTGCAGTTGTAACGTTCGGCCATAACCGCTGCCTCCACGGGACTCGTCGGCAAGGAGGAGAGAAAGGCCGCAGTTAGGTTCAGGTTGGCCACACGCGCAAGCAGGAGCGCGACCACGAGCGCGCAGCACGCCGTGGCGAGTGCCATCCCGATAAGAAGCGGTGCGAATGCCAGGAGCATGGCGAATGCGGCGGGCGAGAAATATACCCCCACCTGCGACGCAATGACGATCTGGCCGACCGGCCGCGTCTCAACGGGTATACGGATGTCCACCACGCCCGTCAGATAGAGCGATGCCGTGGCAAGCAGCGGTCCGATCATCCATGGCAGCGGCGACCCGATCCATGCCGCAAACGCCCCAGCGCCAGCACCGAACAGGTACACACCGACGAGGCGCGCCAGAAGCTGGCGGTGTGCGATTTCACGCCATGGCGGCACGCGCATCGTCCCCGCTCAACAGGTCTTCGCTGTCACACACCGCGCAGCATCGGCATTGAGATGTCCTTTCTCCTGCCGTTGCGTACTGATTTGCGACGCGGGCCCTCCTTCCCAGGTCGTGGACCAGCGGCGAGCGGCGGCCGCGGGTCCCGCGGTCACGATCAGATTCGAAATACAGTCTCATGAAATGCCGATGTTTTCTTGCTCCAACCAACAACTTATCAGATTGACGCACTGGCTTTGCACCTGCCTATCGGCAAGCCTGGAGCAAACAATTGGTTATGTTACCAGGCTGTCAATCCGCGCTATAGACGCAGTTCACTCGGCGCAAACTGGCAGATCGCAAAGGCGCACCGGAATTGCCGGCCCAGCGTACGGCACGCCGCCTCGGACAGCGGCAGCACCATTCATATTTGCGAGTGGAGGACCATATGACATCCATCGTCAGTCATGAACGCCGCGACGGACTCGCGATCGTCACAATCGACAATCCGCCGGTCAACGCATTGAGCTACGCCGTCAGGGCGGGTCTCATCGATGCAGTGCACGCTCTGGAAGAGGACCCGGCCGTCATAGCCGTGGTTCTACGGTGCGCTGGTCGAACCTTCGTGGCCGGCGCCGACATTCGCGAACTGGGGCAGCCGCCGCGGGCGCCCATCCTGCCGGAAGTGATCGAGGCGATCGAAGGCGCGCGCGTGCCGTGGATTGCAGCAATTCATGGAACAGCCCTGGGCGGAGGATTGGAGTTGGCGCTCGGCTGCCACGCAAGGATCGCCGATCCAGGAACAAAACTCGGATTGCCCGAGGCGAGCTTGGGCACGATCCCCGGCGCTGGCGGTACGGTCCGCCTGCCGAGGCTGATCCCGATCGCTGATGCCATAGAACTCGTGACAAGCGGCAAACCGATCGATGCCGCTCAGGCCCTGAAGGTCGGTCTTGTCGATCGCATAGCCGAAGGTGATCTGCTGGACGCTGCAGCAACGCTCGCGCGCGAGTTGCTGACCCGCCCCATGCCTGCGCCATTGGTCGATCGTCCCTGCCCGATTGGGGAGGCGGTCGATTGGAATTCGAGGGCGAAGGCTCTTGCCCGAAAAGCGAGAGGTGCGCAGGCGCCACTGGAAGCCTTGGAGGCGCTTCGCGAGGGAGTTTCCCTCTCGGGCCGCGACGCCTTGACGAAAGAAAGGGAACGGTTCCTGAGGCTCGTTGCTTCCGAAGAGGCAGCGGCTCTTCGCTACGCCTTCTTCTCCGAACGGAATGCGGGCAAGAGTCTTGCAGCGATGACGGCCGAACCGGCCGATCTTTCCCGCGTGGGTGTCGTTGGCGGCGGCACGATGGGCGCCGGGATCGCAATAGCACTGCTCCTGTCAGGCTCCGCAGTAAGCCTGCTCGAGCGGGACGAAGCTACTGTTGCAGCGGCGCGAAAGCGGGTTCTGGAGACACTGCAGGCAAGCGCTGCGCGGGGCGCGATCACGCTGTCGCAGGCAGACGACGCTCTCGCACGGCTGACGGCAACGCACGACTACACCTCGCTTTCCGACTGCCCACTCGTGATCGAGGCGGTATTTGAAGACATGGACGTCAAGAAACAGGTGTTTGCTCAACTCGATGCAGTCATGCCGCCCAAGGCAGTTCTGGCGACCAACACGTCCTACCTCGACGTCGACGCCTTGGCAGAAGCGACGGCCGACCCAACCAGGGTGCTGGGTCTACACTTTTTCGCGCCCGCCCACGTCATGAAACTTTTGGAGATCGTCCGCGGCAAGCGCACCGGTGATCGCTCCCTGGCAACCGGCTCGGCTCTCGCTAGGCGCCTGAAGAAAATTCAGGTGGTGTCGGGCGTTTGCCATGGCTTCATCGGCAACCGGATCATGGCTGCCTATCGGAGGGACTGCGAGTTCATGCTTCTCGAGGGTGCTTTACCGGCCCAGATCGATACCGCCATGAAGGCGTTCGGCTTCGCCATGGGCATCTTCGAGGCCCAGGATCTGAGCGGGCTCGACATCGCCTGGGCGCAGCGCAGGGCCGCGGAAGCGACGCGAGACAGGTCGCAGCCCTACTGTCAAATAGCGGACAGGCTGTGCGAGCTTGGACGGTTGGGGCGGAAGACGAGGAAGGGCTGGTACGATTACAGTTCAGGCGAGCCCCAAACCGATCCGGCAGTCACGCGCATCATCGAGGAAGAGAGGGTAAGGACAGCTGCGGCCGTTCGGGGATTTTCGAACGAAGAAATCATTCGGCGGATCATCAGAGTGATGCAGCAGGAGGGCGAGGCGCTTCTTGCCGAAGGAATTGCCGAAAGCGCGGCCGATATCGATGTAGTGATGGTCTCCGGCTATGGCTTTCCCCGCCATCGCGGCGGGCCCATGTACAGGAAGCAAAGCACTGTAAGGGACTGCTCCCTAAGTATTCAGCCACTCCATTTTAGCATTGCTTAAATCTTGGCGCACCCTCGCGAGTGAAGGTTCCCTCACAATTGCTTCCCAAGGCGGAGATCAAGGCATGACAACAATCGTAACCATTCCGGGCATCATGTCCGATGCCCGCACTTGGAACACCATCGCGGATGCGTTGAAATGTGAGGGAACCACCGTGCACGTGGCCGATACAAGCAGCGATACCACCTTGGAAGGGATGGCAGCACGCGCGCTGTCTGAGGCACATGGCGAGTTGATTGTCCTGGCACATTCGATGGGTGGTCGCATAGCCATGGAAATGGGCCGCCAAGCACCAGAACGCATCCGGGCCATGGTTCTCTCCAGTACGAATGCCGAAGGTCCAGATGTGCATGAAGCCGCTCAGCGCGAGGCCCGCATCGCAGAAGCGAATGCCGACATGATTGCTTACGCGCGTGGTTGGATCCCGAAAGTGATCTCGACCGCAAGTATGCGGAACGCTGATTTGGTGGCTCGTCTTCGACAAGTGGTCGAAAATTGTCCGCTTGAGGTGCACGAGCGGCAAAACCGTGCACTGCTCCTGAGACCCGATGCGACTGCATACTTGGGCACGTTCGAGTTTCCGGTGTTGCTGATTACCGGTTCAGAAGATCGTTTGTCGACAGCCGTCGCACACGATGCCATCGCAGCAATGCTGCAGGACGCCGAATCCGTGATCATAGAAGATGCGGGTCATCTGCTTCCATTCGAACAGCCACGAAGAGTTTTCGAGACCATCAAAGAGTGGCTTTCGCGTAAGAACTTGCGTCCACGTGAGTGCAACGCTTGAGGAACCGCTGAGAATCAGGCCTTTGCCGGGGCGGGATTTAGTAATCCGGCACGCCCACCAGACGGCTGCTGCTGTCAAAAAACCTTCGGCGCGTTTGCTCGCGTAGGCAGAATCGTGATTTCAGGACGAGATCAATCTCTTCACCTCTATGCCATGGCCGTGCTCCTCGTGCCAACAGAGCCATACCTGACTGAGACGTTCTTGAGGTCACCCGGTATATTGAGACTGAGCAGAAATCGAGGACTGTGCGGCATGCAAAAGCGGCCGCTTACAGGCCTAGTTGCAGTGTCGGCTTCTCGCGGCGCATTACTTTCACACAGCGGCTGGGTCTCTAAGCTCCACTCTCCACCCAATTCGGCCATTTATCACGGCACCAAGCGTTAGATTTTCACCACTAGACCAGGCGTCCGCCAGGACGCTGCTCGTTCTCAACCTCACGCCCGCGTTCCAGATCCGGCGCACTGTTGATCGACGGCATTTTTCTGTCGCGCCGCGGCCTCGCTTAGGCTAAAGAAGCCGCGAAACGCTCCCTGCAGCGCCGGGCGTCCCATCGGACACGCAAAGGCCGTTGCAGCACTCTGAATTCAGTATCTGCTGCGGTTCGCACGCGCCGTATTCTTCCCGGAAGGGTTTGCGCGCCGCCCGAAGGATTGACGGTCGACGATGACGATTTCCAACACCCGCCCCATCACCCCGGACCTCATCGCCTCTCACGGGCTGAAGCCCGATGAATACGAACGCATCCTGAGCCTGATCGGGCGCGAGCCGACCTTCACGGAACTCGGCATTTTCTCGGCGATGTGGAACGAGCACTGCTCGTACAAATCCTCGAAGAAGTGGCTGCGCACGCTTCCGACCAAGGGGCCGCGCGTCATCCAGGGACCTGGAGAGAATGCCGGCGTCGTTGACATCGACGATGGCGACTGCGTCGTCTTCAAGATGGAGAGCCACAACCATCCCTCCTATATCGAGCCCTATCAGGGCGCGGCCACCGGCGTCGGCGGCATTCTTCGCGACGTTTTCACCATGGGTGCGCGGCCGATCGCGGCGATGAACGCGTTGCGCTTCGGCTCCCCCGATCATGCAAAAACCCGCCACCTCGTCTCCGGCGTCGTCGCAGGCATCGGTGGCTATGGCAACTCCTTCGGCGTGCCGACGGTCGGCGGGGAGGTCGAGTTCGACGCCCGCTATAACGGCAACATTCTCGTCAACGCCTTCGCCGCCGGTCTCGCCAGGGCCGATGCGATCTTCTATTCGAAGGCGGAAGGCGTCGGCCTGCCCGTCGTCTATCTGGGCGCCAAGACCGGTCGCGACGGCGTCGGCGGCGCCACCATGGCCTCGGCCGAATTCGACGAGTCGATCGAGGAGAAGCGCCCGACCGTCCAGGTCGGCGACCCCTTCACGGAAAAGTGCCTGCTGGAAGCCTGCCTCGAACTGATGCAGACCGGCGCGGTTATCGCCATCCAGGACATGGGCGCGGCCGGGCTTACCTGCTCCGCCGTCGAGATGGGTGCCAAGGGCGATCTCGGCATCGAACTCGACCTCGACAAGGTGCCGGTGCGCGAAGAACGGATGACCGCCTACGAGATGATGCTCTCGGAAAGCCAGGAGCGCATGCTGATGGTGCTGCGCCCGGAGAAGGAAGAAGAAGCCAAGGCGATCTTCGTCAAATGGGGCCTCGACTTCGCGATCGTCGGCAAGACCACGGACGATCTGCGCTTCCGCATCCTGCACCAGGGCGAAGAGGTCGCAAACCTGCCGATCAAGGAACTGGGCGACGAGGCGCCGGAATATGATCGCCCCTGGACGCCGGCCAAGAGCCCCTCGCCGCTCGAGACCAACGACATCCCGCAGGCCGACATCGCTGATGCGCTGCTGAAGCTCGTCGGATCCGCCAACAATTCTTCGCGCCGCTGGGTCTACGAGCAATACGATACGCTTATCCAGGGCAATTCGCTGCAGTTGCCGGGTGGCGATGCAGGCGTCGTCCGGGTCGACGGTCACGAGACCAAGGCGCTCGCCTTCTCTTCCGACGTGACCCCGCGCTACGTCGAGGCCGATCCGTTCGAGGGCGGCAAGCAGGCCGTTGCCGAGTGCTGGCGCAATCTGACGGCAACGGGTGCCCTCCCCCTTGCGGCGACCGACAACCTGAACTTCGGCAATCCGGAGCGTCCGGAGATCATGAGCCAGTTCGTGCATGCGATCAAAGGCATCGGCGAGGCCTGCGGCGCCCTCGAATTCCCGATCGTGTCCGGCAACGTCTCGCTCTACAACGAGACCAACGGCCAGGCGATCCTGCCGACCCCGACCATTGGCGGCGTCGGTCTGATCAAGGACTGGTCGAAGATGGCGCGCATCCGCTTTGCGGCAGCCGGCGAAACAATCCTGCTCGCCGGCGCTCCCGAAGGCTGGGGCACGCATGTTGCGCAGTCGGTTTACATGCGCGACATCCACGGTCGCACCGACGGCCCGGCGCCGCATGTGGACCTGGCGCATGAGCGCAAGGTCGGCGATTTCGTCCGCACCCTGATCGAGGACGGCCTGGTAACCGCCGTGCATGACTGCTCGTCCGGCGGTCTCGCGCTTGCCGTCGCCGAAATGGCGATGGCGTCCGGCATCGGGGCGACGATCGCAGCACCGGAGGGACGCGACCCGATCGCGGTCTTCTACGGTGAGGACCAGGGCCGCTATGTCGTGACCGCCGCCGACGCCCACATCGATGCGGTCGCCGCAAGGGCGGAGACCGCGGGCATCGCCCTGCCGGTCATCGGCAGGACCGGCGGCGATATGGTCAAGCTCGGCGCGGCAAAGGCAGTGCCGGTTACGGACCTGCGGTCCGCCCACGAAGCCTGGTTCCCCACCTATATGGGTGGCGATCTCGCGCCGGACAATTGATCGAAAGCCCCCTCGAAAAGCCTCAAATCAGCATTTGCTTTCCGCCCCTGAATCGTGGTTCCCTGAACTCAGGTATGGCGAAAAGCAGTGCTTTCGCCCACGCGATAACAAGGAGTTGGCGTATCATGCCCATGGCACCAGGCGACATCGAAGACATGATCAAGGCCGGCATCCCCGGCGCCAAGGTCACGATCCGCGATTTGGCCGGTGACGGCGACCACTATGCCGCCGAAGTCGTGGCCGAAGCGTTTCGCGGCAAGACCCGCGTGCAACAGCACCAGATGGTCTACGACGCCCTGAAGGGACATATGGGCGGCATGCTGCATGCCCTCGCCCTGCAGACCAGCGCCCCGGACTGAGGCAGATGGCGGACCTGATCAAGGAATTCGTCAGCGGCGTCATCGACAGTGCATTAAAGGAAGTCCTCAAAAAGTCCGGCAGCCGCAGAACCGCGAACCGTCGGATCAAGCGTCGATCCCGGAAAACCGCGTCGGGCGGCGGACTGCTTGGCGATATCCTCGAGGCGGCAATCCGCAAGCCGGCGAAGAAGCAGGTGAGCCGCCGCCGCACCGTCAAGGCCCGAAGCAAACTTCGCCGCCGTTCTGCCTGAAGCACACGTTTTGCCCACCGCATGTTGAGGACCATCAATTTTTATTGCGGCGGGATGGGTGAAATATGCCCCCATGCATGCTATCTAGGCTCAGGAAGACCCGGTCCTTGAAGCCGGCGCGAGAAGGAAGACAAGATGAGCGGAATTCACGATTTCATTGACAACGAGGTCAAGACCAACGACGTCGTTCTCTTCATGAAGGGCACACCGCAGTTTCCGCAATGCGGGTTCTCCGGTCAGGTGGTCCAGATCCTCGACTACGTCGGTGTCGACTACAAAGGCATCGACGTGCTCGCCGATGGTGATCTGCGCCAGGGGATCAAGGACTATTCGAACTGGCCGACCATTCCGCAGCTCTATGTGAAGGGCGAGTTCATCGGTGGCTGCGACATCGTACGCGAGATGTTCCAGGCCGGCGAGCTTCAGACGGTTCTTGAGAACAATGGGATCTCGGTCAAGGGTGCCGCCTGACATCGAATGTCCGGCATTTCGCCAGGCTCGAAAAGGCGGGTGACCGCCTTTTTTGATTCCGGCGCTTTCTGCCGGTCTTCTAAATTTCGATGCGCTCCATGAGTAAGCCGCAAATTTCCGGTTACTTGCGTAGCATTGCCTCAGCGGTCTGCCAATCGTGAGACACCCGCCTGGCGATATATTCCACGCGCCTCGAACACGCGCGGCCCGGGCCGGATCTCAAGCACTGAATTCATACGCTTTACAATAGGTTTCCGCGCGTTTCCAGAGTTCTACTTTAAGTCGCGAGCGCGTGTCGCTGCAGGTATAATGACATGACAAAGCCGTTAGATCACACCGCCGCCCTTTCCGGATTGTCGAAGATACAGTTCATCGCATTGATGGCCATGCTGATGTCCATCAATGCGCTTTCGATCGACATCATGCTTCCGGGCCTGCAGCAGATCGGCGCCAGCCTCGGCGTCGCCGACGAGAACGAGCGCCAATACATCCTCTCCGCCTATTTGCTCGGCATGGGCTTTGCGCAACTGTTCTTCGGGCCGCTATCCGATCGATTTGGACGCAAGGCACCGCTTTTGGGCGGGCTTGCGCTCTACGCCATCTGCGCGCTGGCGATCGCTTTCGTGCCGACCTTCACGGCGCTCCTCGTCCTCCGGTTCGTCCAGGGTGTTGGCGCGGCCGCGACCCGGGTCGTGACGGTCTCGATCGTGCGTGACGTTTATGGCGGTCGCCAAATGGCAGAGATCATGTCCCTGGTCATGATGGTGTTCATGATCGTTCCGGTCGTGGCGCCGAGCATCGGACAGTTGATCATGATCTTTGCGGAATGGCACATGATCTTCGTGGTCATTGCGCTCTTCGGGCTGGCCGTTTCAGCACCGGTGGCCCTTCGGCTCAGGGAAACGCTGGATCCCGCCTATCGGCGTGCCTTCACGGCCGAGGTGATACTGGACGGATTCCGCATCGTGCTCACGAATCGGCTGGCGCTGTCCTACACGCTGGCGATATCGGTTCTCCTCGGCGGCCTCTTTGGCTTCGTCAACTCGGCGCAGCAGATTCTCGTCGGCATCTATGGCCTCGGCATCTGGTTTCCGGCGGTTTTCGCCACCTTCGCCAGCGCGATGGCGGTTGCCTCATTTGTCAATTCACGCCTTGTCCGGCGGTTTGGCATGCGTGCACTTTCGCATGCGGCTCTTCTCGGCTTTGGGCTTACGAGCTTCGTTTGGCTATCCCTGTCGCTGATGGGGCCGCTACCGCTGCCGCACTTTGTCGTCCTGCAAGCGGCGGCCATGTTCCAATTCGGGCTGATGGCAGCGAATTTCAATGCCATGGCCATGGAGCCGCTCGGTCACGTCGCCGGAACGGCATCCTCCGTTCTCGGATTCACCCAGACGGTCGGCGGAGCTCTTATCGGCGCAACCATTGGCCAGGCCTTCGACGGCACGGTCACGCCCTTGGCCGTCGGCTCTTTCAGCATCGCCGTCCTTGCCCTCGCCTTCGTACTGATCGCAGAGGGCGGCAAACTTTTCAGGCCACACAACCCCTCGGGCTAGCAAACGGTCTCCCTGTGTTTCTAGCGCAGGGCGCCGCTTTCCAAACTGCTCAAGGTCAGTTGATCACATACGGACGCTCGACAATGTCTACCATTACCGGACAACCAGATTCGCTCGACAGGGCTTCGGGCGCGGCCCGCATCCGCATGGGCCTCGTCGAATTCATCATTACCATCGCTCTCATGACCGCGAGCGTCGCGATCGCGATCGACAGCATGCTGCCGGCCCTGACGAGCATCGGTCAATCGCTCCGGGTTGCGAATGCCAACGACGCCCAGCTCGTCATCGCCGTGTTCTTCTTCGGCTTCGGCTTTTCACAGATCTTCTTCGGTAGCCTGTCCGACGCATTCGGCCGGCGCGTCGTGCTCATGGGAGGTCTTGCCGTCTTCACCCTCTCGATGTTTGCCGCGTCGCAGGCGGCGAGCTTCGAACAGTTGCTGGCGCTACGCTTCGTCCAAGGGATCGGCGCCGCAGCCATCCGCATCACGACGCTTGCGATCGTTCGCGACTGTTTCGGCGGCCGCGAGATGGCGCGCGTCATGTCCTACGTCATGATCGTCTTCATGATTGTGCCGATCGTCGCGCCGTCGTTCGGACAGCTCGTCGTCTTCTATGCCAGCTGGCATTGGATCTTCACTCTGATCGGTTGTATCGGCTTCGTGCTCTTCTTCTGGGCGCTGGCGCGCATGAAAGAATCGTTGTCGCGCGAAGAGCGCCTGCCGCTCTCGGCGAGCGCCGTCTTTGCCGGCTTCCGGACGGTCCTGACGAACCGAATCACCTGCGGCTACATGATCGGCATGACGCTCTTCACTGCTGTCATCTGTGCCTATATCGTGACTGTCCAGCAGGTCTTCGGTGAGGTCTACGGGCTCGACGAGTGGCTGCCGATCGCCTTTGCCGGAACGGCGGGCGGCATCGCCGCCGCCAATTTCGCCAATGGCTTCTTCGTCCGCAGCTTCGGAATGCGCCGCATCTCGCATGCCGCGATGATCCTGTTCACGGCGCTGGCAGCCAGCGGCTATGGCGTGTCGCTCGGCGGCACGCCCACCTTCGTCGTGAGCTATGTCCTGTTTTCGGTCCTGCTGATGTTCTTCGCGGTCATCGCCACCAATTTCACCGCCATCAGCCTCGAGCCGATGGGACATCTTGCCGGAACAGCAACGGCCATCACCGGCTTCGTCTCGACAACGGGCGGGGCGCTTCTCGGCGGCGCCGTCGGGCAACTCTTCGACGGCACCCTTGAACCGCTGTTCGGCGGCTTCGCCCTCTTCGGTCTCCTGACCATTCTCGCAACGCTTTGGGCAGAAAAGGGAAGGCTCTTCACCCATCCCGGGGATCAGGATGCCGTGCACGACCACGGTGCCCACGTTTGACACTGGAGGATACGATGCGGGCGGTCTCCCGCCCGCATCCCTCACCCTAATTCGAGCGGTGGTCCCGTGAAGCGGAGATTATGGCGGCTTGCGGCCGCCAGGATTGCCGGCATATCGGTCGAGATGGAATAGTGGCCGGCCGCCATTTCTGCGAAGAAGGCTTCGAAGCCGCCCGGTGTCAGGATGACGAGATGCCGACAAGGACGGTCTCCGACGATTTGGAACGTATGCTCCGACCCCCGCGGTATGAATACCGTTTCTCCCGGGCCGCGCCTTAGCTCCTCACCCTCGAGCCAGAATTTGCACTGACCTGTGACGATTATGAAAATCTCGTCTTCGGTTTCGTGTACGTGCCGCGGCGGACCGCTTCCGACCGGCGAGAGACTGTCGACGATCGACATCTTGCCGCCTGTAGCCTCGGTGGACAAAATCGTGCGGTATCTGACGCCGTTCCAGTCGATCGCATCGCCGGGATAATCTTCATTGTTCATCGTCTTTCTCCGTTTAAGCGTAAAAAAACGAAAGCGCTCTCGTTGACTCCTGCTTACTCACCATCTCACTATCGGTCCAACCGATTGTCGTGATAGGTGCTATCGCGAAAATGAATTTTGCAACATTCGACCTCAACCTGATGCGCGTTCTCGATGCCATTCTGCGCGAAGGCTCTACGGTGCATGCGGCCAAACGGCTGAATATGTCCCAGTCCGCCGTGTCGGGCGCCCTGGCGAGATTGCGGTACTCACTCTGTGACGAACTCTTCGTCCGCCACGGCAATCGCTTGGTTCCGACCGATTACGCCAAGTCCATCGAATTGCCGCTCAGGGAGGAGCTTGATCGGCTTGCAGCCATTCTTGCGCCGCCGAGCGCGTTCGATCCGGCGACAGCCGTGGGAACGTTCCGTATCACGGCAAGCGACTTCTTTGCGGAGATGCTGATGCCGCCGCTGGCCGACCTGCTGCGCAAGCAGGCGCCCGGCATCAGAGCGCAGCTCGTCGATCTCGTTCCGAACAGCTATATCGATAGCCTTGAGACCTATCGCGCCGACCTCGCCCTCATTCCGAACCAGTCGATTCCGAACTGGACCAGCAGCCAACCTCTCTTCTATTCGAGCTTCGTCGTGATCGCACGGCGAAGGCATCTTCAGTTGGCGACGGCAGGCTTGGCGCCGGGAACGATCGTGCCGATGGACCTGTACTGTGAGCTCGACCATGCTCTCTTTTCGCCCGAGGGAAATTTCTCGGCCATGGGCGATGCTGCCCTGGCCAGAATGGGCCGCAGCCGGAAGGTCGTTATGACCTTACCGGTGTTCTCCGGCGTTTGCCGCGCCGTCGCGGAAAGCGACCTGATCGCGTTGGTCCCGCGTCAGCTTGCCGAACGCGTCGCTCCACAGATGGGCTTGGAGCTCTATCGCCCGCCCATGCCGATCGATCCGCCCCTGGTCATTGCTGTCTGGCATCGTCGCTCCGCTTCGAGCCCCTTGCACCGCTGGATGCGTGAGAAGATCATCGGCTTGACGCGCCGCCTCAATGAAGGTGAGCACACCTCCATTGGATCATGACCAAATCCGGCACTTGCCTCCGATCAGGCTCAGACCGTGAAGACCTCGCGCCGCAGCGCGTCCCAGCTTTCCTTGTCCGTCGCCAGCAGCAAACCGCCGCTCAAATGCGCCGGCAGGTAGGGTGACCCGTCGAAGCGCGCGGCAAAGGCACCGGCCTCCTCGGCGATCAGCGTGCCGGCGAGATGGTCCCACGGCATCAGCTTCTGATACATCAGAAAGTGCAGGTGGCCGCCGGCAAAGATGCGATATTCATGCGCCGCGCAGCGGTAGCTGGTCGCAATCCGCACCTTCGCGAGGTTGCCCATGACGATGCGGCGATCGGCTTCGCCATAGAAGCCCGTCGAAGCGCCGCCGACCATGTTTTGAAGCGGCACGCCGGTGCTCACCGACAGTCTTTCCTGTGAGCCGTTCGGCCGGCACATCCAGGCGCCGGACCCTTTCTCGGCAATGACCCAATCATTGCCGAGCGGATCGTAGATGATGCCGGCCACCGTCTCGCCCTTGGCGACCACGCTTGCCATCACCCCGAAGAGCGGCATGCCGGCCGCGAAATTGAACGTACCGTCGATCGGATCGACGACGATGGCGAGATCGGCATCCGCCAGCTCTTCGAGGAGCGCCGGATCGGCGGCGACCGATTCCTCGCCGATGAAGACGGAGCCCGGCGCAATCGCATCGATCCGCGATTTGATCAGCCGTTCCGCCGCTTCGTCCGCTTCGGTGACAAGGTCGATCGCTTCCGTCTTCACCCGCACATCGCCGGATTCAAGATTGCGGAACCGCGGCAGAATTTCCTTCATCGCCGCCTCCTGCAGAAGGTTTGCAAGGGCGGCAATATCGACGGAATGGCTCATTCTCGGGGCTCCGGGGAAAGGGACTGGAAATCGAACAGCTTGGGATCGAGGAGGTGCGACGGGTTCGCGTGCCCGAGCGCGCGAAGCATGGTGTCCTTGCGACCGGGCATACGCCGCTCGATATCGGCAAGCATCGCCTTCATCGCGTTACGCTCGAGCCCATCCTGGGAGCCGCAAAGGTCGCAGGGAATGATCGGAAACGCCATCGCCGCCGCGAAACGCGCAAGATCCTCCTCGGCCGCATAGGCGAGCGGACGCAGCACCATCAGGTCGCCGTCGTCGTTGAGAAGTTTCGCCGGCATGGATGCGAGCCGTCCGCCATGGAACAGGTTCATGAAGAACGTCTCGAGGATATCCTCGCGATGATGCCCGAGTACGAGCGCATCGCAGCCTTCCTCCCGGGCGATCCGGTAGAGATTGCCGCGACGCAGCCGCGAACAAAGCGAGCAATAGGTCGCCCCCGTCGGCAGCTTTTCCTTCACGATCGAATAGGTGTCGCGATACTCGATCCGGTGCTCGACGCCGATCGACGTGAGATAGTCCGGCAGGATGTGCTTCGGAAAGTTCGGCTGCCCCTGATCGAGGTTACAGGCGACGAGCTCGACCGGCAGCAGGCCGCGCCACTGGAGGTCCATGAGCAATGCCAAAAGGCTGTAGCTATCCTTGCCGCCCGACACGCCGACAAGCCAGCGCCTCGCACCGTTGAGCATCGCAAAGTCATCCAGCGCTTGGCGGACTTGCCTGAGCAGACGCTTGCGCAGTTTATTGAAGGCGACCGAGGACGGCATGCGCGAGAACAGCGGATGGCTGTCGGCGTCAAGGCCGGCGAGATCCTCATCGACAGCGATATTCGTCCTGTCGCGCTCAGACGATCGTGCGGTTTCCATGGCATCTGTCTCGGAATGTGCAGGGCATTAATACGGCCAAGGGCTGAACCAGCACTTGCCCGGTCGGCCCCGGAAGATCAAGGGGAAATCGAACCGCCGCCCCTGTGATTCGGCACAATGGCCCCCCTCCCCGTTTTTGGCGGTGGAGAGGGACAGGATCGTGGCGCCCTCCCCAGCTACCTGAAAACACGGAGTAGCGTTCCGGCCAAGGCTGGAGATCGCCGACATCTTTCGTAGCTATGGCCCCGCGTGGCAGCGGGCCAATGCCGGCATGTAAGCCTGGTCCAGCTCAAGGTCATGAAGGCGATCGAAGTCTGCCGAACCGAGGCGCTCTCGGCCAGGATGTGCTGAATATGGCGCTTACCGATGAGGCCCGCGCCAAGTACGGCCAGCATAACCCGCTGATCATGGTCACTTCAGCCCGTGCTGGCCGCCTTGATCATTGTCGCCGCGCGCCGGATGGCAAGCTGGTAACCTTCTGTTCCAAGGCCGCAGATTACGCCGTCGGCGCGGTGCGAAACGAACGAATGGTGTCGGAAGCTTTCGCGCTTGTGCACATTGGAGATGTGGATCTCGATCACGGGCCCTTCAAATGTGTTCAGAGCGTCGAGGATAGCGAGTGAGGTATGGGTGAAGGCCGCCGGATTAATGACGATGCCCGCACCGTCTTCGCGCGCCTCATGAATCCAATCGATGATCTCGTATTCCCGGTTGCTCTGATGAAAGCGGATTTCATGGCCGAGTTCGGCTGCCAGCTTGCGGCAGTCCGCCTCTACGTCTGCGAGGGTTTCATGCCCGTAGATGTGCGGCTGGCGTTTGCCAAGCAGGTTGAGATTTGGTCCATTGAGAACGTAGATCAAACTCATAGCATAGTGTCCTTGTTGAGCACGTCGTCCTGGTCAGACGACTGCCGTGGCTTGAGCAGCAAAATCAGGGTCCGACTCGTAGAGATCGGCACGCAAACCGAGCCTTCCAGCTTCGAGAGCAGGCGCGGCGATCACCCGCGCGGCCTCGAGAACGGCAGTGAGAAGCTTCTGCTTGATCTCCGCAGTACGACCCGGTGCCATCCGCAAGATGATTTGGATGAAATGATTATCGAGATTTTCATCGCCGACGCAGGAGTATGTCGCCTCCCGCGCAAGCGTGCGCACGGCGGAAGGTTTCACAAGGCCGCCATCGCGAACGCAGCGATGCACGGCCAGGGTGAGCCGGTCCATGGCCACATGCTCGCCCGCGCCCCGGCTATAATCGATGATGATATGCGGCACTTGGGATCTCCCCATCAAGCCGACAGGCGGCATAAATCGGTAAAGTGACGAGACATGCGCTCTGCGTCGGGTGCGATCCCGGTAAACAATTCGAAAGCCGCTGCTGCCTGGTAGACGGTCATGCCGCCGCCGGGAAGGGTCCGGCAGCCTTTTCCTTCGGCGAGCGCAAGGAGCTCAGTGACGAGCGGCATGTAGACGATGTCGGCGACCCAATGCCGCGGCAGAAGCCAATCCGGGTCGATCGGCAAACCTGGATGGCTCTTCATCCCCGTCGGTGTCGCGTGGATAAGGCCTTCCGCGGAGCGCAGGGCACCGCCGACGTCCGTCGTGGCACGGGCACAATCCCTTGAGAAGCGATCGTTCAACTGCCCAGCCAAGGTCTCTGCCCGTTTCGAATCCTGGTCAAAGATCGATATTCTCTCAATACCGAGCTTGATTGCGGCATGCGCCACGGCGACACCGGCACCGCCGGCGCCCAGCAGCACGGCATGCGACATCGCGACGTCCGGAAGGCCGCGCTGGAAATTCTCGTAGAAACCGTACCAATCAGTGTTGTGGCCGATCCTCTCGCCGTCACGAAAGACCACGGTGTTGACCGCACCGAGCATCTCTGCATCCTCGGAAAGGCGATGGAGGTGGGCGATCACCGTCTGTTTGCACGGATGCGTAATGTTGCTCCCGGCAAAGCCGCGCCGCTCTTCCTCGTCGAGGAGGTCCGGCAGCGCCGAGGCGGGAAGGCCTCGCTCGGCCAGATCGAGAAGCTCGTAACGGTAATCGAGGCCCTGATGTCGAGCTTCCGTTTCGTGGAGCGCCGGGGACTTTGACATTTGAATGTCGGCCCCGATCAGTCCCACGAGAAATTTCTTGTCGTGCATTGGCATCGCTTTCGAACGTCAGTGGTGGGCCAGGATTTCGCCGAGGAAGGTTTTCGTGCGTTCATGCCGGGGAGACTTGAAGAAGACATCCGGTTGGGCCTCTTCGACGATTTCTCCGGAAGCCATGAAGATGACGCGATCGGCGACTTGGCGGGCAAAGCCCATTTCGTGCGTGACGCAAATCATCGTCATGCCGTCACGGGCGAGCCCGATCATGGTGTCGAGCACTTCCTTCACCATTTCGGGATCAAGGGCAGAGGTCGGTTCGTCGAAGAGCATGACCTTCGGCTCCATGCAGAGCGCGCGAGCGATGGCAACGCGTTGCTGTTGGCCGCCGGATAGCTGCGCTGGATATTTTTCCGCTTGGTCAAGGATGCGGACGCGCTCGAGATATTTTCGAGCCAGTCGCTCTGCGTCAGTGCGGCTTGTGCCTCGAACACGCATCGGGGCAAGCGTACAGTTCTGAAGCACGGTCATGTGCGGGAAGAGATTGAAACTCTGGAAGACCATTCCCACTTCGCGACGGATCGCATCGATGGACTTGCTGCTTCCGTCCAGTACCTGACCCTCGACGACGATCTTGCCGTCCTCGATCGTTTCGAGGGCGTTGATGCAGCGGATTAACGTCGATTTCCCGGAGCCTGACGGCCCGCAGAGGACGATTTTTTCGCCTTTGCGGACCGATAGGCTGATGGATTTCAAGGCATGGAAAGCGCCGTACCACTTCTGTACGTCCTCAAGGGAAATCAGCGTCGGTTGACCGGTTGCGGTATTGAGCACGGAACTCTCCATTTGGGCTTTAGAGCATGATCCGACCGGAGTAAAACGAGGATCGATAAGATCATGCGTCGGAAGAAAGCGTTACAGCGCCGATCTGATCCAGTCAGATCGGCACGCGCTTAGTTGACGGTGAACGGGATGTTTGGAATCGATTCCGGGAACTGCGGCAGATCGATTGCCATCCACTTTTTCGTGACGGCGGCAAGCTCACCATTGGCCTTGATCTTCTCGATGAAGGCGTTGACGGCTTCGTTCCAGTCCTTCTCGCCGAGACGGGTCCCGACGCCGTTGTAGGTCGTCAGAAAGTCAATCTTGCGCTCATAGGTGCCGGCACTCGCCGCATCCAGACGCTGGCCATAGAACTGGTTGCCGCCAATCGCCTTTACCTGTCCGGAGATGAGAGCCTGAATGGTTGCGGCGTCGTCATCAAAGCGGCGAACCGTCGCGGTGGATCCGACGGCGTCCGTGACGGCCTTGTCCTGCGAACTGGACTTAGGAACGCCAATCTCCCATCCCGCAACGTCTTCAGGCTTCGTAACCGTGTCGGACTTCGCGGCATAAAGGGAAATCGTGTTAGCGGCGTAGGGCTTGCTGTATTGAATCGATTTCGCGCGTTCTTCCGTCATCGCCATCGTTGCGAACAGGATGTCGACTTTGCCGGTCGTAAGCGCCGGAATTCGGTTGGCGACGGCCAGCGGCTGGAATTGAACGTTCACGCCCAACTCCTTAGCAAAAAGGTTGGCGACGTCGGCGTCGAAGCCGTCCTGCACGCCGCTTGTGTTGACGAACCCCCATGGCGCATTGTCGCCCTGGATGCCGACCACAAGCGTGCCCTTTGCCTTGATTTCCTCCACACTTGCCGCAGAGGCGGTGGCAGCACCAACGGTTGCGAAGGCAATGGTTGCCAGTGCAAGTCCGAGAAAATTCCGACGATTGTGATGCATGCTTATTCTCCTCCTCAAGAGTTTTGCTTCGAGCGAAGCGGTTATCGGGCAGCTTTCGCCATCCGTTTTTCGAGGCCGCTTCCGGCATGGGAGAGCGGCCAGCAAATGATGAAGTAGATTGCGCCGACGATCCCGAAGACGAGCAGCGGACGATAGGTCTGGTTTGAAATGATCTGGCCGGCGCGAGTGAGTTCAATGAAGCCGACGATTGCTGCCAGCGACGTGCCCTTGATGAGCTGGACAAGGAATCCGATCGTGGCCGGCATCGAGATTTTCAGGGCCTGCGGCAGGACGACGTCTTTCATCCGCGAGACATAATGCAGACCGAGGGCGTTGGCGGCTTCCGTCTGTCCCTTTGGCACAGCCTCGATGGAACCGCGCCAGATCTCTCCCAGGAAAGCACTGGCATGGAGCGTGAAGGCGATTGCGACCGCGATCCACGCATTGACCTCGATGCCCAAAAGCGCAACGCCGTAGTAGACAACGAAAAGCTGCATCAGAAGGGGCGTGCCCTGGAAGACGCCGATATAGCCTGCTGTGATCCTCCGGGCGGCTTTCGTCTTCGAGGTGCGCAGCAGCGCGATCAGGATTCCGAATATCCCCCCACCGATGAACCCTACGATCGCGAGCAGCACGGTCCACTTCAAACCCTGCATCAAAAAGAAGAATTCATTTTCACCGATTGGACCCATGGCTGCCTCCTATCGCGTCGGGTAGTTGAAGTAGCGGCGGGAAATAAGGGCGAAGAGCCCCATCATCAGGGTCGAGATAACCAGATAGATAGCGGTCACCGTGAAATAGACTTCGAAGCTGCGGAAGGTGTCAGACTCAATGCGCTGAGCGGCCGAGGTCAGTTCGTAAGCGGCGATTGACGTGCAGACGGACGTTGTCAGTGTCAGCATGATGAACTGGCTTGTGAGCGAGGGATAAATCGCCCGCAGCGCCGGCTTGAGCACGATGAGCCGGAAGACGTCCGCCTTGTGCAGTCCGAGGGCGAAGCCAGCCTCGATCTGGCCACGCGACACGCTCTCGACCCCGCCTCGAATGATCTCGATTGCGTACGCGCCACCGTTGATGCCGAGGGCAATGATCGCCGTAACGGTCGGATTGAAGCGTATGCCCATGAGAGGAAGGGCAAAATATATGAAGAATATCTGCACGAGGAATGGCGTATTACGCACGACCTCGACGAACACGATCACGGGAGTGCGTGTGATCTCGCTCTTGGACGTCCTTGCCACAACGCCCAGGATTCCGATAACGAGCGCCAGGAGCATCCCAGCCAACGCAAGGCCAAGCGTTCCAAGCGAACCCCACAGCAATTCCGGGGCGCGGTCGAGGACCGCACCGAAATCGAACCTATAAGGCATGTAAGACTTCCTCCTTCCGACCGGCCTATGCCACGTCGGCGCCGGATCACTGATCCGGTTTCAAAATTCCCAGCGCGCTCTCATGGAGATGTTTTAAATGTGCCTCCGGGTCCACCGACCCGACGAGTGGCACTTCAACCGAGATAGCAGTGCCGTGTTCGGTTGCCGCCCACAGGTCCTTCAATGGCAATTCGCCTTCCCCGGGAGCGAGCCTGCCGCCTCTAGCCTCGGCGATCATTGCTTCCGATGTTTTGGGAGCAGGCCCGCGGACGTCGCAAAACTGCACGTGTTTTACCTTCCCCGCATTTGGCCGAAGCTCGTCGACCGAGGCGCCGTTTCGGAAGAAGTGAATCCCGTCAACAAGGATACCGGCGTTCTCTGCTCCGCAGGAATTCACGACCGCTACGCTGTCGCGAAAGGTTCTTACCGTCCGCCAACCCATGTTTTCGATGTCGACTGACATGCCATATCGCGCCGCGAGGGCGCAAAACTCCGAAAGGTTTGTGGCAAGACGACCGCCGTCGCGATCATCGCCGCAAACACTCAGCCGGCGCGCCCCTATGTTCGCAGCGGCTGCCACGGTCGCCTCATGGCAGGCCGCGACGAAGCTCTCGTCGATCACGAAGAACTCGATATCGAACACCTTGATGCCTTCGCCATCGGCAACGGCCTTGAATTCCTGGGCACTCCGGCTGCCCACCGGCAACTCGTAGAAAGGGGCTCCGGGAAAGGCGGGGTGGAGACGCAGCCCTATCGACGCAAAACCCGCCCGAGCGGCGATCACGGCGAACTCCTTGGGCGCCAGCGTGATGGATGAAAAATGCGCCGCGCCCAGTTCGGGGCCCGGTCCTGGCGTCGCGACGGTCATCACAAGATCCCCTTTGTCGCGAGGTGTTTGCGCAGATTGGTTCCCGTGCGGTGAATATGCTGACGCAACATGTCGCACGCATAGTCCAGATCACGCGCGACGGCTCCCTGAGCAATCTCACTGTGCTCCTGGCTGACGTTGCGGTCACCCGACGTGCGGGTCAGAAACGCCCGGCGATAACGGTCGTTGAGATTGAGAAGCAGTCTGCAGAAATGGAGCAGGATCGGCTTCCCGCAGCCCGATATGAGTGTCAGATGAAATTCGCGGTGGAGCTCCTCCCAGCGCTCCAGTGTCTCCGGACGAGCTGCGTCACGCTCGGTGCGATTCAGGCGATGCAGCGCGCGCATGACGTTGCCTTCCCACTCGACGTCGCCGACCCGCATGGACTCGCGAAGCGCAAAGATTTCGAACTCTTCGCGCAAGGTGGTTATCTCTTCCAGATTGGCCAGGGAAATCGGTGAAACGCGGTAGCCGCGATTGTCCTCGAACTCCACTAGACCGTCCGATATCAGCCGCGCCAACCCTTCACGCAGCGGACTGAGGCTCACGTTGAACGTCTTGCGCGCCTTGTCGAGATTGATCTTGCTGCCGGCCTGAAGCTCGCCAGAGATGATCGCCTCACGAAGACGGGAGGCAAGCTGGCTCCCAATTGTGTTTTTGCCGTCATCGAGAAAGCCAGAAGACGATGGAGCATCTTCTGTCGTCGGAGCAAATGCGCCGTCGTCATCCGGTACCATTGTTCCTCCCAGGGTTCCTCGAGCTAATTGTCGATGATCGATATAATAAACGATTATTCCTGTCAACTTGAGTGCGCTTAATCTGCAAAATTCGAGCGGCCAGCCGCATTTATCAAACAATGTTTCGAAAAATCAATGCACTGAATGCCGATATCTTGGTTCTTCCGACCAATTGTCGCTGCGAGGACGCATGGCAGCCTTGACATATAATCGATTATTTTGATAGTCGGGGAAACCGGGAGGTAGCCCACATGGTGATCAAAACTGAATGCGATCTGACGCCAGCCGTCCTTGCTGTGATGAATCGCACTGAAGACCCCCGCCTGCGGGAAATCCTCGTGGCGATGGTCAAGCATCTTCATGCCTTCGTGCGCGAGGTTCGACTGACGGAGGTCGAGTTTCGGGAGGCGACAGCCATTCTGAATGAGATCGGGAAGCTGCATACCGATCATCACAACGAGTTTGTACTGATGGCCGGTTCCCTTGGCGTGTCTTCACTTGTCTGCCTGCTGAACAATGGCGACAGCGGACAGACTGAGACCTCCCAGTCGCTGTTGGGCCCATTCTGGCGGCTCAACTCTCCGCGAGTCGAAAATGGCGGGTCGATCATCCGATCCGAGACGCCGGGCACTCCCTTGTTCGTGCATGCCAGCGTCGTCGACCGCGACGGTAAGCCAATTGCCGGCGCCGAAGTGGACGTGTGGCATGCATCTCCCGTCGGTCTTTATGAAAACCAGGACCCGGACCAGGCCGAGATGAACTTGCGCGGCAAATTCATGACCGACGAGCAAGGTCGGTTCTGGTTCAGGACCGTCAAGATGGTCGGGTATCCGATACCGGTCGATGGCGTGGTCGGACGCCTGCTCAAAGCTCAGGGACGCCATCCGTACCGACCAGCGCACCTGCACGCACTGATCTTCAAGCATGGATACAAGACGCTGATTTCCCAGGTCTTCGACCCCAGCGACCCGAACATCGACTCCGATGTTCAGTTCGGTGTCACGGCAGCGCTGACCGGCGACTTCATTCGTCATGAGGAGCCCCATCCGACCGAAGCGGATATTCCTGGTCCGTGGTTCTCGCTCGACTACACCTATGTCATGGAGCCCGGCGAAGCCGTTTTGCCGCGTCCCCCGATCAAGTAAATCACGATCAGCAGAGCAAACGATATGATCACCGAAGAAGAACGCCGGGCCGCGGCAGACGCGCTGCTCAAAGCTGAAATCGAGCGCAAGCCGATCATTCAGCCTAGCCAGACCTACCCGAACCTCGAACTCGAGGACGCCTACCGAATTCAGGCTTTGTGGGCGGAGGCGAGAGTGGCCAAGGGTGCACGGATCGTCGGGCATAAGATCGGCCTGACGTCACGCGCGATGCAGATGGCTTCGAAGATGACGGAGCCGGACTACGGCTGCATTCTCGACGATGCGCTTTACAACGACGGAGCGCAGATCAGGGCTGACCTGTTTATCAAGCCGCGCCTCGAGGTCGAGCTGGCCTTCGTCATGGGTGAGGATCTCGTCGGGCCCGGCACCAGGATCTATGACGTCATGCGTGCGACCGAGTTCGTTGTCCCGGCGCTCGAGATCATCGACTACCGGACCGAAGTCCCTCGAGCGATCACCGATACCATTGCGGACAACGCGGCTTTCGGCGCCCTCGTCGTTGGCGGCCGTATAATTCGGCCGATGGACATCGATATCCGTTGGGTCGGAGCGACTCTTTCCAAGAACGGCATCATCGAGGAGTCGGGCGTTTCGGCGGCGATCATGGGACATCCGGCAGCCGGCATTGCGTGGCTGGTCAACAAACTTCATGCTGTGGGCGGCGGCCTGAAGAAGGGACAAATAGTCCTGGCCGGCTCGTTCACGCGCCCTGTCGATATCGCGAAAGGTGACGTCATTCAGGCCGATTACGGCCCTGTCGGCTCGATCGGCGTGTCGTTCGTGTGAGGTGCTGGATGGAACATCCTGTCAATCGGTTCAAGCAGAAGCTTCTTGCCGGTCAAAGTCAGATCGGCCTGTGGTGTGGCCTGCCGGGAAGCTACGCCGCGGAAATCGTCGCGCCTTCCGGTTTCGATTGGCTCCTGTTCGACACGGAACATTCTCCGGGTGACGTTCTGACCGTCCTGCCACAATTGCAAGCGGTCGCACCATACGACGTTTCCCCAGTCGTCCGCCCGGCCATCAACGACCCCGTTCTCATCAAACGTTTCCTGGATATCGGCGTTCAGACGCTGCTCATTCCTTACGTTCAGAACGCGGAAGAGGCGAAAGCCGCAGTCGCGGCCGTGCGGTATCCTCCGGAGGGAATTCGTGGTGTTTCCGCCCTGACGCGCGCCACTCGTTTCGGCCGAGTTGTGAACTATGCGCAAAATGCGGAACGGGAAATTTGCCTTTTGCTGCAAGTTGAGACGCGGGAGGCGCTTGGCAACCTCGAGTCGATTGCCTCGGTAGAGGGAGTGGATGGGGTATTCGTAGGACCGGCAGACCTGGCAGCGAGTTTCGGACACAGGGGCCAACCGAGCCACCCGGAGGTGGTCGGTGCAATCGTCGACGCGATTGAACGCCTGAAAGCCTTGGGCAAGCCTGCGGGCATTCTTACCCCGGATGAGACGTTCGCGGCACGGTGCATCTCACTGGGAACACTTTTTACTGCCGTTGGTGTCGATGTCGCCGTTTTGGCAAGGGGATCGGAAGCACTCGCGGCACGATTTTTATCGCAAGAAGCGTGCCGCGATGCCGGAACGTGAAGAACTCCTCATTGAAATCGCACCGACGGGAGTCATCAGAGCGGCGGTCAACATGTCGAATGCCGCACTTGTCAAACTCGATCCGGTGACAGGCGTACTAAACGGGCAGAGCGCGCAGATCGCGACCGCACTTGCGGCAGAACTCGACTGCGGTTTGTCGCTGGTCCGATACGGATCGGCTGCCGACATTCTCGCGGCTGCCGAAGGCAGCGAGTGGGACGTTGCGTTCATTGCTTCCGATCCGTCACGTGCCGACAGGTTCTCCTTCTCGCCACCCTATACCACGGTGACCGCCAGCTTTCTGGTATCGGACCGGAGCCCTCTGGGCAGCGTCGAGCATGTTGACGTCGAAGGGGTGCGCATTGCCGCAGCCAGAACCGCTGCGTATACAAGGGAGCTTGAGCGACAGATTAGAAGTGCAATCCTCCTCCATACCGAAAGTCCCGCCTCCGCCCTGGACATGCTTGTATCCTCCGAGTGCGATGCGGCTGCGGGCCTGACCGAGTCCCTGTCACGTTTCTGCGAAGAGAATCCAGGTTTCCGAGTTGTTGAGGGGACATTCTCGAAAGTGCCTCAGGCGATCGCTGTGCATCGGAGGTGTGTCCACGCGTCAACCTTCCTGTCGGACTTCATCCAACAGCATTGCAGTGCGGGTAAGCCGAGCAATCCTTAATTTGCATGGGGCACTTCAATTGGGACAATTTCCTCATTCCGCGCCGCACCGGCGGATATCGCTGGCTGCGCTCAGGGTAGGCTTCGCCCCCTCCCGCAAGCAACCGCGAGAATGATCACGGCCCGAACACCGACCATCCCGTGCGCGCCGCCAGCATCTCGAGCGCCAGCGAGCCGAGCAGCGAGTTTCCGTTCTCGTTCAGTCCCGGCGACCAGACGGCGATCGAGGCCCTGCCCGGCGCAACCGCCATGATACCGCCGCCGACGCCGCTTTTGGCGGGCAGCCCGACGCGATAGGCGAAATCGCCGGAGCCGTCATAATGACCGCAGGTGAGCATCAGCGCGTTGATGCGCCGGGCCCGCTGCCGCGAGACCACGGAATGCCCGGTCAAGGGATTGCTGCCGCCGGCGGCGAGGAACAGTCCCGCCTTGGCGAGCTGGCTGCAGGTCATTGCCAGCGCGCAATGGTGGAAATAGACCCCGAGCACATGCTCGGCCGGATGGTCGAGCCGTCCGAAGGAGCGCATGAAATTGGCGAGCGCAAAATTGCGGAAGCCGGTTGCCGTTTCCGAACGCGCAACCTCGTGGTCGATCACGATTGTGTCGTCGTCGGCGAGATAGCGCACGAAGCGCACGATCTCACCGATCAGTTCCCTCGGCGTGTGGCCGGCAAGGATGAGATCGCTGATGGTGATCGCCCCGGCATTGATGAACGGATTGCGCGGTTTGCCGCCCTCGTGTTCGAGCTGGACGATCGAATTGAAGGCCGAGCCGGACGGCTCGCGCCCGACGCGGTTCCAGATGTTCTCGCCATGCTTTCCGAGTGCCAGCGTCAAGGTGAACACCTTGGAGACGCTTTGAATCGAGAACGGTACTTCCGCGTCGCCGACGCGGTGCAATTCGCCATCCGTCGTCACGATCGCCATACCGAAATGGCGCGGGTTTACCCGAGCGAGCTGGGGAATATAGTCGGCGACCTTGCCCTCGCCGAAGCGCGGCGCCAGCTCCCGATGGATGTCGTCGAGGATCAACTGGAGATCCTGTCGCGCTGTCTGCTCCGGCATGCGGCACTCCTCGGCGCTGGCGTGGGAGAGACCCTCCGGGAAACTTTTCTGCCCGCGTCCCGCCAACTTATGAGATCCGTTCCGATCTTCCCCTATAGAAAAACCGCCCGTTTCCGGGCGGTTCCAAAAATCCAGCCACGAAGGCCCGGATTAACGCGAATAGAATTCGACGACCAGGTGCGGCTCCATGACGACCGGGTACGGAACGTCGGAGAGAACCGGAACGCGGGCATAGGTCGCGACCATCTTGTTGTGATCGACTTCGATATAGTCCGGAACGTCACGCTCGGCGAGTTGCACGGATTCGAGAACCGAAACGAGCTGCTTGGACTTTTCCTTGACTTCGATGACGTCGCCCGGCTTGCAGCGGTAGGAACCGATGTTGACGCGAACGCCGTTGACCTTCACGTGACCGTGGTTGACGAACTGGCGCGCAGCAAAAACTGTCGGAACGAACTTGGCGCGGTAGACGATCGCGTCGAGACGCGACTCGAGCAGGCCGACCAGGTTTTCCGGAGTATCGCCCTTGCGGCGGGACGCTTCGTCGAAGATCGCGCGGAACTGCTTCTCACGAATGTCGCCGTAGTAGCCCTTCAGCTTCTGCTTGGCGCGCAGCTGCACACCGAAATCCGACAGCTTGGACTTGCGGCGCTGGCCGTGCTGGCCGGGGCCGTATTCGCGGCGGTTGACCGGGGACTTCGGACGGCCCCAGATGTTTTCGCCCATGCGGCGGTCAATTTTGTACTTGGACGATTCGCGCTTGCTCATCGCATTTCCTTTCAAAAGGTTACGCCGGTCTGTTGCCAAACCGGTCAAGGAAACACGCCCTCCTCTGAACTCGTTTTTGGAGTTCTGACAGGCTTCTCGCGATCACGCGAACGCTAAGAAGCCACGGGACATGTCAAATGAAACACCGGGCATCGCTGCCCGGCGTTGGGCGGGTCTTTACGCAGAGGACGCTGATTTGTCAACGGAATATGACGCAGGTGGCAGATTTTCCTTCGCCGTCTTGCGCCGAGGCTCACTCGGCCGCGGCGCGTCCGGCATTTCCTGCATCGGGCGCGTCGGCATCGCCCGGCGCGGTCTCCTTGCCGAGGTCGGGGAAAGCGACGATGCGCTTTCCAGAAAAATCCGCATGGGTGACGATCAGCCCCTGCTCCTCGAAGTAGCCGAGCAACCGTCTGGCGCGACGCGCGGAGTGCGTACCGTAAGCGCGGGCGATCATTGCATCCGAAGGGCACGGCAGACCCCGCACGGCGGCCTGGGCCATCATCAGGAACACTGCCTGCAGGTCCTCCGTCACTCTTTCGGCGAGTTGGACGGCAGAGCCCCATGTATCGGTCGCGGCGGTCTCCGGATCGACGCCGGAGCGCGCAACAGCCATCTTGCGACGGAAGGCGCTCAATGTGAGCGCAGCCCCCGGCACACGGCGTATGCGGCAGCGCACGAGAAAGTCCTGATAGAGTTCCGCATCGGGGCGGAAGGCGGCTTCCGGATTGGCAAGGATTTCGGCGAAGAGGCCATCGAGCAGCGCCCCCCGCTCCTCTGCCGACATCTCCGGCTGCGCCGGCTTGATTTCCAGCGGCGCTGCCGGTTCCGGTCGCGGGCGCGACAACTCGGCCAGAATGTCGCTTGCCGGGCGCGGCTGCGGGGCCGCACGGCGAATGACAGGCCGGGCCAATTCCTCCGGATCTGGCGTGAAGATCAGGTCTTCCACGTCCTGCGGCGCTTCCGGCAAGGGCATCAGCTTCGGGCTCGTCGAGCGGGCCGATGTTTCGACCGAACCGATCGTCACCTTCAGCGGACGGCGCGAAAGCGCCGGTCCGAGCGCCACGAAGGAACCGCGCTTCAGGTCACGGAACATCTCCGCGGTGCGCCGGTCCATGCCGAGGAGATCGGCGGCGCGCTGCATGTCGATATCGAGAAAGGTCCGTCCCATCAGGAAGTTGGACGCTTCGGCCGCGACGTTCTTCGCGAGCTTCGCCAGTCGCTGGGTGGCGATCACACCGGCAAGTCCGCGCTTGCGGCCGCGGCACATCAGGTTCGTCATGGCGCCGAGAGAAATCTTGCGCGCCTCTTCCGAGACATCCCCACCCACGGAAGGCGCGAACATCTGCGCTTCGTCGACGACGACCAGTACCGGATACCAATAGTCCCGGTCGGCATCGAACATCGCATTCAGGAACACGCCGGCGCTGCGCATTTGCTGCTCGATGTCCATTCCCTCGAGCGACAGTACGCAGGAGACGCGGTGCTGGCGGATGCGGGTGGCGATGCCGATCAGCTCCGCATCCGTGCGCTCGCCTTCGACGACCACGTGTCCGAACCTGTCGGCGAGCGTGACGAAATCGCCCTCCGGGTCGATGATGCATTGCTGCACCCAGGGTGCGGACTGTTCGAGCAGGCGGCGCAAAAGATGCGACTTGCCGGAGCCGGAGTTACCCTGCACGAGGAGACGCGTCGCCAGAAGCTCTTCGATATCGAGCGAGGCCGAAGTCCCTTCGGACGTCGTTCCCATGTCGATGCCGACTTTCATTCCCACCTCTTCGTCACAGATTGATTCGGGATCCCGCCCAGGTCCTTGAGATCCCGCCCGTGCCCTTGAATCGAGTTCGATTTAAGAGACGTGCAGTAGCACGGATCGCCTCACTGAGACGCTGCCTACTGCAACAACCCACAGGAATACTCAGCTGGGACAATTTCGCCTTTTGCCCGCAGGTGCGCCACGGCGGCGCACCAGGCCAACGGAGCCATCGCACTCGATGATCAGAACGGGCGGATGACCACGTCAGCAGCGACCGACAAAAGTGTTACTTATCGATCGCCGCGAGAAATGCTAATCCTCACAGCAGACGAAGGCTCCTGCAGATCGATAGGAGATGTCCTCCATGGGCGGAAATGCGCTTGCGGATACGACGGTTCATCTTCGCCGTTTGCAAGGAGGCGTATCGCCCCCTGTCGTTCCAGAGGCGTTTTCCGGCGACACACGGCTCGTTGGCCGCTGGCATAACAAGCCATTCGAATACGATTTGCCGGCCCTCGAAGATCATATTCTTTCCGCGACATATGCCGGCACCGGCACCGCCTCGGTAAAGATCGGCCGCCAAACGATTTCTGCTCCGGCAAGGTCCGGGATGATAACGCTCTGGCCGAGAGGGCATAAGGGGTTCTGGCGTGTGGATGGTGCCGTCGAGGTCTCGAACGCCTTCCTGGGGCGTAGCCGCCTTGTCGCCTGCTCGGATCAGGTGGGAAACGGTCGGGAACCCGACCTTCTCGGCCGCGTGCATTTCAGCGACCCCAAGCTGTTCACGATCATGACGTTGATCAATGACGAAGTCAGTTCGGGCGATGCGATATCGCACCTGTTCATTGAGCAACTCCTCGATCTTGTTTGCCTCCAGCTCCTCAGGGCGCACTCCGCAACTTCGGTGCCGATCTCGCCGGGGCCGCGGCGCGGTCTGTCGAGTTGGCAAGTCAAGCGCGTGACGACCTATATACGCGAACATCTCGCGGAGAATATCCGGCTTCAGGAACTAGCAGATCTGGTCAATTTGAGCCGCTTCCATTTCTGCACGGCCTTCCGCGCGGCCACCGGACATACGCCTTATGTGTGGCTGACCCGCCAGCGGATCGCCTATGCCAAGACGCTGCTCAAGGACCGAACGCTGCGCATTATCGATATCGCTCTTATCGTCGGATACGAAACACAATCGTCTTTCTCCGCGAGCTTTCGCAAGGTGGTGGGCCTCACACCGAGCGAGTTCCGCCGGCGGCTCTGAAGATCGGGCCCTGGTTCGGCACGGCTCTCTGTCGAGCCGCGCCTGTCGATCGTCGCAACATCCAAACAACTTCAAAAGATCGCGACAGTGACGTGGCGGTATGGATTCTATTCTCTGCCCCGATCACCTAGCTGAAGAGGATGTTCCTTCATGGCCGAGAATCCGTCAGAACTGCATCCGCCCGGTCCTGTCATCTCGCGCCGGGAAGCGCTTCAGGCTACAGCCGCGGCAGCGGCACTGGCCGCCTTGCCGTCAGCATCTGTGGCTGCGACGAATGCCGCTGCCGCAAACACCGTGACGTTGACGATGACCGTGAACGGGCGTGCCCACACGCTGACCATCGACCCGCGCCAGTCGGTGCTGGACGTCCTGCGCGAGACCCTCAATCTGACCGGCACGAAGAAGGGTTGCAACCAAGGTGCCTGCGGCGCGTGCACCGTTCTTGTGAACGGCAAACGTATCGTCTCCTGCCTCACCTTGGCATCCATGCACGACGGCGCCCGGATCGAAACGATCGAGGGGCTCGAGAAGGACGGCGCGCTTCATCCCCTCCAGGAAGCGTTCGTGGAGCACGACGGATTGCAGTGCGGATTCTGCACGCCTGGCCAGATCATGTCTGGTCTCGGCTGTATTGCCGAAGGCCATGCGGGCTCGCCGGAGGAAATCCAGTTCTGGATGAGCGGCAATATCTGTCGCTGCGGCGCCTATCCAGGCATCGTCGCAGCCGTCGCCGACGCGGCCAGGAGGAGCTGAGCCATGTTCCCCTTCACTTTGGAGAAGCCTCGTAGCACCGAAGACGCGATTGCGGCGGCCGCTTCCGGCGCGCGCTTCATTGCCGGCGGCACGACACTCATCGACCTGATGCGCGAGGAGGTCGAGCGTCCGGATCGGCTCATCGACATCAACAGCCTTCCGTTCGGCGGCATCCGCGTAGAGGGTGCAGATCTGGTCATCGGCGCACTGGCGTGCATGGCCGAGGTCGCCGCAGATCCGAACGTCCAACGCCTGCAGCCGCTGATCGCGGAAAGCCTGATCGAGGGCGCGTCGCCGCAACTGCGGAACATGGCGTCGATGGGCGGCAACCTGCTGCAGCGGGTGCGCTGTCCCTATTTTCGAATGCTGGATGCCGGCTGCAACAAGCGCACACCGGGCTCCGGATGCGCCGCGATCGACGGATTGAATTCCGGTCATGCGATCCTCGGCACGAGCGATCACTGCGTCGCCACCCACCCTTCCGACGTCGCCGTCGCCCTGGTAGCACTGGACGCCACGTTGCGGGTCAAGGGGCCGCAAGGCGAGCGCAGCTTCACGGTCGAGGAACTCTTCCGGTTGCCGGGTGACACGCCGCATCTCGAAAACACATTGCTCCCGGGCGAGCTCATCGTCGAAATCCGTGTGCCGGGCGGACCACACAGCCGCCGGGCGCGGTATCTGAAGGTCCGCGACCGCGCCTCCTATGAATTCGCGCTGGTTTCGGCAGCCGCTGCGCTTTCGATCGAGGCTGGAGTGATCCGCGAAGTCCGTCTCGCCGTCGGCGGGGTCGGCACACGGCCGTGGCGGCTGCGGGATTGTGAAGCCGCACTGGTCGGAAAGAGACCGGAACGTGGGGCCTTCGAGGAAGCTGCGCAAATCGCCAGGCAGGGCGCGCGGCCGTTGCGTCACAACCAGTTCAAAGTCGAACTCTTGCCGCGGACGATCGTCCGGGCGCTGGAACTGGCGGGAGAAGTAGCATGAATGTGAGCTTCATCGGAAAGCCTCTGACCCGCGTCGATGGTGGCGCAAAAGTCACCGGCGCGGCACGCTACGCCGCCGATTTCAACCAACCGGGCCAGCTCTACGCCGTGATCGTCAGCGCCACTGTGGGTCTCGGCCGAGTGACGGAGATCGCCAGCACCGAGGTCGAGCGCATGCCGGGCGTTGTTGCCTTGATAACGTACCGCAATGCGCAGAAGCTGCCCTATCTGCCGCATAAAGGGGTCATAGACCCGGCCGTGGGTGAGCGCCTTCATGTCTTGCAGGACGACCAGGTGCACTTTTACGGTCAACCCGTTGCCATCGTTGTTGCGGACAACCTCGATCACGCCGAGCGCGCTGCGGCCGCACTGCGTATCACATACGTGGCTAAGCGGCCGCTCGTCGACCATGCAGACCGGATCATAGAGAGGATAGCTCCGAAGTCGTCCGACGGATCACGCGGCGACGCCGATGTCGCGGTGACGCAGGCGCCGGTCATGATCGACGAGACCTATGAGATTGCCCGAGAAAACCACAATCCCATGGAGCCGCACGCGACGATCGCTGCCTGGAGCGGCGATCGACTGACGCTTTGGAGCAAGAGCCAGTACCTGGTCAATGAGCAAGCCGAGATCGCCGCGGTGTTTGGTCTGCCCGTCGAGAATGTGGAGGTCATCTGCCCATTCATTGGTGGAGCCTTTGGAACAAGTCTGAGGACCTGGCCGCATGTCACCTTGGCGGCACTTGCCGCGCGCCAAACAGGGCGAACCGTCAAGCTTGTGCTGACCCGCAAGCAGATGTTCTTCACGACCGGCCACCGGCCGCGCACGCTTCAACGGATTGCGCTTGGCGCGACGCCGAATGGCAAGCTTACCGGAGTTATACACGAAGGCACGGGCGAAACGAGCCGCTACGAGCAGTTCACGGAGGCACTGACCGCCGCCACCGCCTACCTGTATTCCTGCCCCAATGTGCGCACCCAGTACCGCCTGGCGCAACTCGACACCAGCACGCCCAATCACATGCGTGGTCCAGGTGAGGCAAGCGGCATCTTTGCGCTCGAAAGTGCGATGGACGAGCTCTCCTATAAGCTCGGGATCGATCCGATCGAGTTGAGGCGGCGAAATGAACCTCGACGCGACGAAGCCGAAAACAAGCCGTTCTCCAGTCGCTCACTGATGCAATGTTATGAGTTCGGGTCTGAACGCTTCGGCTGGGCTCGGAGAACACCCGAACCGCGTTCCATGCGCGACGGGCGTCTTCTGATCGGCCTGGGAGCCGCAACCGCCACCTATCCGGCCTACCATGCACCTGCAAGCGCCAGAGTACGGCTGCTCGCGGACGGTCTGGCCGAAGTCGAGGCAGCGGCTAGCGACATGGGACCAGGAACCTATACGTCCATGACCCAGGTCGCCGCGGAATTCCTCGGATTGCCACCGGAGCAGGTTCGCTTCAGCCTCGGCCAGTCTGCCTACCCACAGACGCCGTCGCATGGCGGATCATGGACCATGGCGTCGGTGGGATCGGCAATTCGAGCGGCCTGCGTAGAGGCGCAGGCGCAGGCAGCAAGCCGGGCCGTCGCGGATAGCGGCTCACCGGTCTTTGAAGGGTCGGTGGACGATCTCGAGTGGAGCGAAGGACGCCTGCGGCGCCGTGGAGATGCCTCGCCCGGCATGTCCTACCGGGACATCATCGCCAGGACCGGCACGCCGGTGGAGGCGGAGGGATCTGCACAGCGCGATCCCGAAGTGGCGGAACGCTATTCGATGCATTCCTTCGGCGCGGTGTTCGCCGAAGTCGCCATTGACCCCGATGTCGGAACCATCCGCGTGCGCCGTATCGTCGGGGCATATGGCATCGGGCGCGTCGTCAATCCGCTGCTTGCCAGAAGCCAATGCACGGGTGGGATGATCGGCGGCATCGGCATGGCCTTGATGGAGCGCACTGTTCTCGATCCGCGTGATGGCCGACCGGTCAACGCCCATATGGCCGACTACCTCATGCCCGTGAATCTCGATATTCCTAAGCTGGAAGCGCTCTTCGTCGATGAAGTCGATCCGCATGTAAACCCGCTTGGTGTAAAAGGGCTCGGCGAGATCGCTCTGGTGGGTACCGCACCGGCGATAGCCAATGCAGTATTCCACGCGACGGGCAAGCGTGTGCGCTCCCTGCCGATCCACATCGAGGATGTCCTGACCGCATAACCATGGCAACGGCCTTCTGATGTCGCGCGTTAGCGGGAAGTAACGGCAAGCCCAAACCCCTGCATCAGCCGGCGCGTGGCGAAATCGGGCTTGCCGGAGGTGAAGATCGCCGGATCCTCGCCATTGAGCGGTTCGAAGCCGTTCGGCAGCGCCACCAGCGAGCGTGCACGCCGTGCAATCGCCTCCGCGGGATCCAGCCAATCGACCGGCCATGGCGCCAGCCGCCGGAAGACATTGGCCATGAAGGGATAATGGGTGCAGGCGAGTACGACGATGTCGGTCTTCCGCCCATCGAGTTCCACGAAGCAGGGGGCAATCTCCGCGAGGACGGTTTCGTCCTCCAGCTTTTCGCCGCGGATATAGGCCTCGGCCATGCGCGCCAGGTTTTCCGATCCCACGAGTCGCACATGGCATTGCGAGGCGAAAGACTGGATGAGGTCGCGGGTGTAGGCACGCCTCACCGTGCCGGGCGTGGCAAGCACCGCTACCACTCCCGAGCGCGTGCGCTCGGCTGCCGGCTTGATTGCCGGCACCGTGCCGACGAAGGTCATTTGTGGATAGGCGGCGCGCAGCTCCGCGCCGACCAGGGTGAAGGCCGTGTTGCAGGCGATGATGCAGATTTCCGGATCGTGTTCGGCCAGCAATCTGCCGAAGAGCGCGACCACGCGCTCCTTCAGGGCGCCCTCCTCCCAACCGCCATAGGGAAAGCCGGAATCGTCGGCGACATAGATGAAATGCCGTTCGGGCATCAGCACTCGCGCTTCGCGCAGCACCGTCAGTCCACCGATACCGCTGTCGAAGACCAGAATGGGTTTCGGTTCAGTCGTCGTCACCGCCGCTCCGTGCTTTCCTGCCCTGGTCCGGCGCGCCCGAACCGCGTGGGTTTTCCCGCGTGAAGCGGTCGAGCGAGGAGATGACGCCGCGCAGCACCTGGATTTCGGATTCGGTGAAGCCCGGCCTCGTCAGGACAGCGCGCAGGTTTTCCATCAGTTTCGGTTTCTTGTCGGCGGGACGGAAATAGTTGCGTGCCTCCAGCGCCTCCTCCATGTGGTCGACCAGGCCCTGAAGCTGTTCCTTCGTGGCAGGACGCTGCGCTATCGCCTGGAACGAGGTCTCGTCCTCCGAGGCCATGCCGGTCTTCAGCCATTCATAGGACATGAGCAGCACGGCCTGCGCCAGGTTCAGCGACGCGAAAGCCGGATTGACCGGGAACGTGACGATCTCGTCGGCGAGCGACACCTCCTCGTTGGTCAAGCCCGTGCGCTCGCGGCCGAAGATGATCCCGACCGCTTCACCGCCCTTGAAGCGCGTGCGCAACTCCCGCGCCGCGACGATCGGCGAGCGCACCGGCTTGAAGCCGTCGCGATCGCGGGCAGTGGTCGCATAAACGAAATTGAGATCGGCGACCGCCTCTTCGAGCGAGCCATAGAGTTTGGCATTGTCGATCACGTGGTCGGCACGGCTGGCGGCGGACCGCGCCTTCTCGTTCGGCCAGCCATCGCGCGGATTGACGAGCCTCAGTTCCGACAGCCCGAAATTCGCCATGGCGCGCGCCACCATGCCGATATTCTCGCCGAGTTGCGGATAGGCGAGTATGATCGCCGGGCCTTCCGTCAAGAGTTCGCGCTCGCTGTTGGTCCCTGCCATGCCATCCTTGCCTTCGCCTTCGTCCGGCGCCTCCCTCGCACAAATGGCGCGAAAATTAAAGCTGCTTTCGCTCCCGGACGGGCCCGTCGGCCACCGGTCCGCGTAGATCGAAAGTTTCGACCAAGCATGCTTTGCCTTCCCCACCCACGGTGCTATAGGGCTCTGGATTTTTCCACCGGAGGGACATCGAGCCGGTGTCCCGCAAAGCACGAGGCATGTTCATGGCAAAGATCAAGGTCGCCAATCCGGTCGTCGAACTCGACGGCGACGAGATGACCCGTATCATCTGGCAGTTCATCAAAGACAAGCTGATCCATCCCTATCTCGACCTTGATCTCGAATATTACGACCTCAGCGTCCAGAACCGCGATGCGACCGACGACCAGGTGACCGTCGATGCGGCCAATGCCATCAAGAAGCACGGCGTCGGCGTCAAGTGCGCGACGATCACCCCCGACGAGGCTCGCGTCGAAGAATTCAGCCTCAAGAAAATGTGGAAGTCGCCGAACGGCACGATCCGCAACATACTTGGCGGCGTGATCTTCCGCGAACCGATCATCTGCAAGAACGTGCCGCGCCTGGTCCCCGGCTGGACCAAGCCGATCATCGTCGGCCGCCACGCTTTCGGCGACCAGTACCGCGCCACCGACTTCAAGTTCCCGGGCAAGGGCAAGCTGTCGATCAAGTTCGTCGGCGACGACGGCGAGACGATCGAGCATGAGGTCTATGACGCGCCGGGCGCCGGCGTCGCCATGGCAATGTATAACCTCGACGAATCGATCACCGACTTCGCCCGCGCCTCGTTCAATTACGGCCTGCAGCGCAAGGTTCCGGTTTATCTCTCGACCAAGAACACGATCCTGAAAGCCTATGACGGCCGCTTCAAGGACATCTTCCAGAAGGTGTTCGAGGAAGAGTTCGCCGAGCAGTTCAAGGCCGAAAAGATCTGGTACGAACACCGCCTGATCGACGACATGGTCGCCTCGGCGCTCAAGTGGTCCGGCGGCTATGTCTGGGCCTGCAAGAACTATGACGGCGACGTCCAGTCCGACATCGTCGCGCAGGGCTTCGGCTCGCTCGGCCTGATGACCTCGGTGCTGATGACGCCGGACGGCAACACGGTCGAGGCGGAAGCCGCCCACGGTACCGTCACCCGCCACTACCGCCAGCACCAGAAGGGCGAGGAAACCTCGACCAACTCGATCGCCTCGATCTTCGCCTGGACCCGCGGCCTCGCTCACCGTGCCAAGCTCGACGACAATGCGGATCTCGCGAAGTTTGCAGAGACGCTCGAGCGCGTCTGCGTCGACACGGTCGAATCGGGCTTCATGACGAAGGACCTCGCCCTGCTGATCGGTCCCGACCAGCCCTGGCTCTCGACCACCGGGTTCCTCGACAAGATCGACGAGAACCTTCGGAAAGCGATGGCTGCCTGAACCAGCCGCATGGACAACGATCTGGAAACCCGGCCTCGCGCCGGGTTTCTTGTATTTTGACTGCTATAATGTGTTCGCGAGGGGCAAGGCGTTGCCACCCGTGCCTTCTCCTGCCCGTGGGAGAAGGTTGCGGTCCACCCTCCGCAACTGCTGTGCAGGACGGGCAGCGGGACGAAGGGGCAGATTTCCGACCATTTGATGAAGAGTGGGAACGGGAAAGATGACAAACGGTCCGGTAAGGATGCTGGCATCCGACATAGACGGGACGCTGCTCGGCGACGAGGCGGCGGCCGAACGCTTCCGCCACACCTGGCATGCGCTGAACAGGGACCAGCGGCCGCTGCTCGTCTATAACAGCGCGCGCACCGCCGACGACATGCTGTCCCTGGTCGAGGCCATGCTTTTGCCGAGGCCCGACTACGTGATCGCTGGGGTCGGCACGGTAATCGCCGACATGCGCATGCCCGGTCCGCTGCAGGCCTTTTTGGAAGAGCTTGGCCCTCCCTTCGAGGCGCAAACGATCGCCGCTGTCATGCAGTCGATCGAGGGGGCCGTTCCGCAGCCGCAATTGCACCAGCTTCCTCACAAGATAAGCTGGCATCTGGCCGACGCCCCGGAAGCGGCAATCACGGAGATTGCCGGGCTCTTCGCTGCGTCGGGCCTGGCGGTAAAGCTCGTTTATTCCAGCCGCCGCGACCTCGACATCGTGCCGACGGCCGGCGGAAAAGGCGGTGCGCTCGGCTGGATCTGCCGCCGGTTATCGATCGGCCTCGACGAAGTCGTCGTTGCCGGCGACAGCGGCAACGACCGGGAGATGTTCGAGATGCCGTATGTCCGCGGCGTCGTGGTCGCCAATGCGCTTTCCGAACTTCGCGACTCCCCATCATTGGATCGCCGACACTTCCTGGCATCCGCTTGCCACGCGGATGGCGTCATCGAAGGCCTGAAATATTGGGGCGCACTACGGTGAGGTTCACCGGACCGTGGGGCGCGCTCGATCTCAGCGTGGCATCTCGCTGAAAGGGCAAACGTCGTCTTCGAAGGGTACGTGTCTTCGACGAAACTGCGTGCCTTCCACGATTTCCGGCTTGCTGATCCTGTCCATGCGGAAGTGGCGGAAATCCTCGCGGGCGGCATCCCAGGCCACGAGGTACCAAAGTGGCGGCAGGATCAGCATCGCCTGAGGTTCGACTTCGCGGATGGTTTCTACTCCTTTGGCGTCACGATAGTGGAACCGCAGATGTAGCCGCTGGAGAAATGCCGTCTCGAAGGCAGACAGCAGCGCGGGATCGATCGATCCCAGGTCCGAAATATCCTGCTTGGGCGACAAGTGTCCGATGTACAGACAATCGAGGAGTCGGCGCAGGTCTCGCACCTTGTCTGCCGACAATGCCTTTTCGATCTTGGCAAGCCCCGAATCGGCGAGATCGGAGAAGGGAAGAGATCGGGCCGCGCGCATTGCCGCAACGCTGATGATGAGCGCGAACACCTCAGTCACGGAGAGCCGAGTAGTGGTCTGCACCGATTCCGGGTCGAGCTGAATCCCGCCGCCCCGGCCAGATTCCGAATGGATGACGAAACCCTGGTCACGCAGCGCTCCGATGTCGCGCAGCACCGTTCGCCTGGAAGCGCCAATTTCCTCCGCCAATTCGGCGACCGTTGAAGTCCCGTTGCGCCGGAGGATGCGCACTATGGCGTCATGTCTGAGGCGGATGTTCATTTACGGACCCTACGCCGCGCGTCTTATCAGACGCGCAAAGGTCGCTGTAGCACTTTGAATTGCTGCATGTCCTTGTTCTTGAATCGAGGTCGATAAAAAGGAGACATGCAGTAGCACATTTGGTGCCAAATTATGGCACCGATTTACCTTAGGCGAGTCATGACAACTCAGTAAGGAGACCAAACGTGACATAGCAAAACCAAACAGCCGGCGCCAGCATAAAGCCGGTCATCGTCAACCCTTCCCACCTGCATGACCCGACGCCGAATGGCTACAGCACAGCGGTCATCACCCCGGCTTCCGGTCGGTTGGCTTTTATCTCAGGGCAAGGCGGACAGGACCACACCGGCGCACTCTCGTCCGATTTCGGCGAACAGGTGAAGCAAGCCTACGCGAACCTCGCCGCCGTGATCGCCGCGCTTGGCGCTCGCCCGGACCAGGTCGTGAAGCTGACAGTTTTCGTGGTTGACCACGATATGTCGAAACTGAGCGTGCTCACCGAGAACGTGGTGCGGACGTTCGGTGCCAAGCTGCCTGCGCAGACTTTGGTGCCGGTGCCAAAGCTCGCCATCGACCCTATGCTTTTCGAGGTTGAGGCTGTCCTCCTGTTGGATTGAGTACCTGTTAGAATCGCTTTCTGCGCTTCGCCGGGGGAACGGTCAAATCCCACTTCGACTTGACAGATCCTGCCGGCTTGCCGTCGGCTGTATCCTGCTTGTGCGCCGGCGCGACTCAGATACGCTAAGCGTGCCGTGCATGTTCGATCCCGACGTGACGGCGTCCGGAAAGCGTTGCCTATGCCCGATTCCATGGTTCCGAAGACTGCCAGCGTGTTTGCCGAGGGCTACGATCTTGCGCGGCTGAAGGCGGATGCCTTTGCCGGCCTGACGGTCGCCATCGTCGCCCTGCCGCTTTCGATGGCGATTGCCATCGCCTCCGGTGTTACGCCCGATCGCGGGCTCTACACGGCGATCATCGGCGGTTTCCTGGTCTCGCTGCTCGGCGGCAGCCGCGTACAGATCGGCGGGCCAGCCGGCGCTTTCATCGTGCTCGTCGCTGCGACGGTGGCACGACACGGCGTCGACGGTCTGCTGCTGGCAACCGCCATGAGCGGCCTCATGCTGGTCGCCGCCGGCTATCTGCGGCTCGGCCAATACATCAAGTTCATTCCCTATCCGGTGACCGTCGGCTTCACCGCCGGAATTGCCGTGATCATCTTTGCAAGCCAGTTGCGCGATCTCTTCGGGCTCACCCTGCCGGGCGCTGAGCCGGGCCCGATCGTCGACAAGGTCGTCGCGCTAGCCGGGGCAGCCGGCACGGTCAATTGGGCATCCGTGCTGACTGCGGCCCTGACGATCTGCATCATCCTCGCACTCCGGCGCGTAAGGCCCCATTGGCCCGGCATGCTGATCGCGGTTGCCGCGGCGTCGGCCGTGGTCGCCCTGCTGCAATTGCCAGCGGAGACGATCGGCACCCGCTTCGGCGGTATTCCGCGGGGACTGCCGCTGCCTGCCCTGCCGCCACTTTCGCCGGACAAGGTGCTCGCAGTCTTTCCGGATGCGGTCTCCTTCACCCTTCTAGGAGCGATCGAATCGCTGCTTTCGGCCGTCGTCGCCGATGGAATGACTGGGCGCAGGCATCGTTCGAGCATGGAACTGATCGCTCAGGGGATCGCAAATTTCTTTTCGGCCCTCTTCGGCGGCATCTGCGTGACCGGCACCATCGCGCGGACGGCAACCAATGTGCGCGCCGGTGGCACGAGCCCGGTCTCGGGCATGCTGCACTCGGTCTTTCTGCTTCTCTTCATGCTGCTCGCCGCGCCGCTCGCAAGCTACATCCCGCTTGCCGCACTTGCCGGGGTGCTCTCCATCGTCGCCTGGAACATGATCGAGAAGCCGGCCTTCATGGCGCTGCTGCGATCCTCCTATGGCGATGCGGTCGTCCTGCTCGCCACCTTTCTGATCGTCGTTTTTCGAGAGTTGACCGAGGGGATCGTGATCGGCTTCGCCCTCGGCGCGGTACTGTTCATCGATCGCATGGCAAGGAGCATTTCCGTTGGAGAGACCACGCCCCTGGCGATTTTGAAGCGGGAAAATGGCGAAGAGGAGCATCCGGTCGTCGCGGACGACCCGGATACCGTTATCTACCGCATCTCCGGCATCTTCTTCTTCGGCTCCGCTGCCACCGTGGGCACCGTTCTCGATCGGATAGCCGATCAACGCCGGAATTTCATTCTCGACTGCTCCGAAGTTCCCTTTATGGATTCGACGGCCGCCAATGTCATCGAAGGGACGCTTCGGAAGGCGGAACGAAGCGGCGTCCGCTTCATCATTACCGGAGCCAGGTCGCAGGTCCGCCGCACGCTTTACCAGCACCACGTCCGCCCGCCGCGCGTCCTGATGCGTGCATCCGTTCCGGCGGCACTCGAGACCATCCGTGCCGAAAGGGCCGCATGAAAAAAAGGGCGCCGTTGCAGCGGGCGCCCTCTTCCTGAAGCGTATTTTGACTCAGCCGGCCAGCGCCAGCGCCACTGCCTCGATTGCCTCGGCTGCCCGACCGCCGTCCGGACCGCCCGCCTGAGCCATGTCCGGCCGACCGCCGCCGCCCTTGCCGCCAAGCGCTGCCGAGGCGACACGCACCAGATCGACGGCGCTGACCTTGGACGTGAGGTCGTCGGTCACGGCAACGACAGCGCTTGCCTTGCCGTCACCCGAGACGCCGACGAAGGCGACGACACCAGAGCCGAGGGTCTTCTTGCCGTCGTCGGCGAGGCTCTTCAGGTCCTTCGGCTCGACGCCGGATACGACCCTGCCGAGGAAGCGGACGCCGCCAATCTCGCGGGCCGCCTCGCCCGAGCCGTTCTGGCCATCGCCGGCAAGTGCCAGCTTCTTCTTCGCCTCGGTCAGTTCCCGCTCCAGCTTGCGCCGCTCGTCAAGAAGCGCCTCGACTCGGCCGAGAACGTCGGCCGGCTGCACCTTGAGTGCCGCCGCGAGCGTCTTCACCCGCTCGTCCTGCTCGTTCAGATAGGCGCGGGCCGCCTCGCCGGTCAACGCTTCGAGGCGGCGGACGCCGGCGCCGACGGCGCTTTCCGAGACGACACGGATCAGGCCGATATCGCCCGTCGCGGAGACGTGTGTGCCGCCGCAGAGCTCAACCGAATAGGGCTTTCCGGCCTTGGAACCGCGAACACCTTCGCCCATCGCGACCACGCGAACCTCGTCGCCGTATTTCTCGCCGAAGAGCGCCATCGCGCCTTCGGCGATCGCGTCGTCGACGCTCATCAGGCGAGTCGTGACCGGCGTGTTCTGGACGACGATCTCGTTCGCCATCTCCTCGACGATCTTCAGCTCTTCGGCCGTCATCGGCTTCGGATGCGACACGTCGAAACGCAGGCGTTCGGGTGCGACCAGCGAGCCCTTCTGCGCCACATGGGTGCCGAGCACCTCGCGCAGCGCCTCATGCAGGAGGTGCGTTGCCGAGTGGTTGGCGCGCAGGCGCGTGCGCCGCGCATGATCCACCGTCAGCGTTGCGGCTTCTCCGGTGTTCACGCTGCCTTCCGTGACCATGCAATAGTGAACGAAGAGCCCCTCGCCGCGCTTCTGCGTGTCGGTGACGGTCAATCGGCCCGTCTCGGTGGTGATGACGCCGGTATCGCCCATCTGGCCGCCCGACTCCCCATAGAAAGGTGTCTGGTTCAGGATCACCTGGATGCCTTCACCCTCGTTCGCCGAATCGACGACCGTGCCGTCGCGAACAATCGCCTGGATCACGCCCTCGGCCGCCTCCGTGTCGTAGCCCAGGAAGTCCGTGGCGCCGTGCCTTTCCTTGAGCTCGTACCAGATCGTCTCGGTCGCCGCTTCGCCGGAACCGGCCCAATTGGCCCGCGCTTCCGCCTTCTGCCGTTCCATCGCTGCGGCGAAGGCGTCCGTATCCACGGTGATGCCCTTGGCGCGCAGCGCGTCCTGTGTCAGGTCGAGCGGGAACCCGTAGGTGTCGTAGAGTTTGAAGGCGGTTTCGCCATTGAACCGATCGCCTTCGGAGAGACCGGTCGAGGCGTCCGCAAGCAGGTTGAGGCCGCGCTCCAGCGTCTTGCGGAAACGGGTCTCCTCGAGCTTCAGCGTTTCGGAGATCAGCGCTTCGGCGCGAATCAGCTCCGGGTAGGCACGACCCATCTGGCCGACGAGTGCCGGCAGCAGCTTCCACATCAACGGCTCCTCGGCACCGAGCAACTGCGCATGGCGCATGGCGCGGCGCATGATACGACGCAGCACGTAGCCGCGGCCCTCGTTCGACGGCAGCACGCCGTCGGCGATCAGGAAGGCGGAGGAACGCAGATGGTCGGCAATGACGCGATGGCTCGCGCGCCGTTCGCCCTCAGCCCTTACTCCGGTCGCTTCCTCCGATGCCGCGATCAATGCCCGGAAGAGGTCGATATCGTAGTTGTCGTGCTGGCCCTGCAGGACTGCGGCGACACGTTCCAGGCCCATGCCGGTGTCGATCGATGGACGCGGCAGATCGATGCGCTCCTCTTTCGTCACCTGCTCGTACTGCATGAAGACGAGGTTCCATATCTCTATGAAGCGATCGCCGTCCTCATCGGCCGAGCCCGGCGGTCCGCCCCAGATCTCTTCGCCATGATCGTAGAAGATCTCCGAGCACGGGCCGCAAGGGCCGGTATCGCCCATGGCCCAGAAATTGTCGCTCGTCGGAATGCGGATGATGCGGTCGTCGCCGAGACCGGCGATCTTCTTCCAGAGGTCATAGGCCTCGTCATCGGTGTGATAGACGGTGACGAGCAACCGCTTCGCATCGAGCCCGTATTCCTTGGTGATCAGGTTCCATGCAAGCTCGATCGCACGGTCCTTGAAATAATCGCCGAAGGAAAAATTGCCGAGCATCTCGAAGAAGGTGTGATGACGCGCGGTATAGCCGACATTGTCGAGGTCGTTGTGCTTGCCGCCGGCGCGGACGCATTTCTGCGCGGTCGCCGCCGTCGAATACGGACGCTGTTCCAGCCCGGTGAAGACGTTCTTGAACTGCACCATGCCGGCATTGGTGAACATCAACGTCGGATCGTTGCGCGGCACCAGAGGGCTCGACGGCACGATCTCGTGGCCGTTCTTGCGGAAATAGTCGAGAAACACCGACCGGATTTCATTCACGCCGCTCATCTTGCGTCCTATCTGTGCACACTCCGGCCGCAAGCGCAGGTGTCCCGCGCTTCAGTGCCGTAACCTTCGACCCCGCGTCTATCGCTCGTAGCCGCCCTCCCCGATGGCCGCTGCCATCGGAACCACAGGCTTTTATCTTCCGCATATCACGCTGTCCAGACGGCAGCAAAAACCGGCCGCTCATGCCGAGGGCCGGTCCTCCGGGCGAAAGCTGGTTTGCTCTGCCCGCTATTCGGCGGCATCCTCGCCGTCGCTCTCCGGCCCGCCGTTCTCAAGGAACCGCTCGGCTATCAGGCCGGCATTCTGCCGGAGCGCCATTTCGATCTCGCGCAAAAGATCCGGATTGTCGCGCAGAAACTGCTTGGCGTTCTCGCGGCCCTGGCCGAGACGCTGACTGTTATAGGAGAACCACGCCCCGGACTTTTCCACAATGCCCGCCTTGACGCCGAGGTCGATGAGTTCGCCGGTCTTGGACACGCCTTCGCCATACATGATATCGAACTCGACCTGTTTGAAGGGCGGCGCCATCTTGTTCTTGACGACCTTGACGCGAGTCTGGTTGCCGACCACTTCCTCCCGCTCCTTGACCGAGCCAATGCGGCGGATATCGAGCCGGACCGATGCATAGAACTTCAGCGCATTGCCGCCCGTGGTCGTTTCCGGCGAGCCGAACATGACGCCGATTTTCATGCGGATCTGGTTGATGAAGATCACCATGCAGTTGGACTTGGAGATCGATGCGGTCAGCTTGCGCAGCGCCTGGCTCATCAGGCGCGCCTGCATGCCCGGCAGGCTGTCGCCCATCTCGCCCTCGATTTCGGCGCGCGGCACGAGCGCTGCGACCGAGTCGACGACCAGCACGTCGATCGCGCCGGAGCGAACCAGCGTATCGGTGATTTCCAGCGCCTGCTCACCGGTATCGGGCTGCGAGATCAGGAGATTTTCGAGATCGACACCCAGCTTGCGCGCATAGACCGGATCGAGAGCATGCTCGGCGTCGACGAAGCCACAGATGCCACCCTTCTTCTGCGCTTCGGCAATGGTCTGCAATGCCAGCGTCGTTTTGCCCGAGCTTTCCGGGCCGTAGATTTCGATAATGCGGCCTTTCGGCAGGCCGCCGATGCCAAGCGCGATATCGAGGCCAAGCGAACCGGTCGAGACGGTTTCGATCTCGACGACGCTATCCTTGGCGCCTAGCTTCATGATCGATCCCTTGCCGAACGCGCGTTCGATCTGGGAGAGCGCCGCTTCAAGTGCCTTGCTTTTATCCACCGATTTGTCCTCTACGAGCCGCAAAGAGTTTTGTGCCATTGGGTCCACCTTTAGGTTATTGGAGCTGTTGAGGCAATGAAGCCGCCGCAGGAGTTTTTGTACACGCTTTGTTCCGATTTGGCAATGGCACATCAACCAATTGAAACATATGGGTTATTCGCCAATCGTTCGATTCCTGTTCACGGGCCATTGTACTCCATTTTCGTGGGACGGCGCGGAGCTTCGCCCAGACCTGTCGAGCCAGTCCGATTCGCATGATGAGGTGACGCATGAAGCAGCATAGGATCGCCGTTTTCGGTGGCGCCCATATCGACCGCCGCGGCCGTATCAGTGGCCGGACGGCGCCGGGTGCAAGCAATCCCGGAACGTGGTTCGAGGAGACGGGCGGCGGCGGCTTCAATGCGGCGCGCAATCTCGCACGCCTCGGGCACCGGGTGCGCATGATCAGCCCGCGCGGCGGCGATGCGGCCGGCGAACTGATCGCTGCGGCCGCAGCGGTGGCCGGAGTGATCGACTGCCCCTTCACCTTCCTCGATCGCAAGACGCCGAGCTACACGGCGATCCTTGAAAACGACGGCAACCTCGTCATAGCGCTCGCGGACATGGAGCTCTATGCGCATTTCTCGCCGCGCCGGTTGCTGCAGCGGGCAACACGCGAACTGGTCGCCGCGAGCGACCTCGTGCTGATGGACGCCAACCTCCCACAGGAGACCTTGGCGGCGCTGGTCCGCGCCGCAAGCGGAGACGGTCGTCTCGTCGCCGGCATCGCCGTTTCCCCCGCCAAGGTGATCCGATATGGCGAATGCCTCGCCGGTCTCGATTTCCTGTTCATGAACGAGGCGGAAGCACGCGCGCTGACAGGAGCGGATAACGCCGATGCCGAGGCGTGGCCTTCCCTTCTGCGGGCGGCCGGGCTCTCCGGCGGTGTGGTGACACGCGGAGGTCGGACGGCGGTCGCCTTCGACCGGTTGAGTGCCTGCCTCGCCTCGCCGCCTGCCCTGCCCGCCCTTGCAGACGTAACAGGCGCCGGCGACGCTCTGGCCTCCGGCTTCCTTTCCGCCCGGCTCGCCGGTCTGGAACTCGCCGCATCCCTGCGGCACGGCATGGCCGCCGCCATGATTGCGCTCCGCTCGCGCTACGCGGCTGCGGAAGAGATGTCTTTAAACAATCTCCGGGAGGCGCTGACCCTTGTGCCGGTGCCGCGAATGCTGTCATGAGATTGCCAATCGAAGGGAGGAGCCGCTGGCGGCCTCTCCCGGTATCCTGCTCCAACACTCGATCAGAAGCGAAGAACAATGACGAAGCCTTCCAACCCATCCCTGCCGATGGAATATTCCGACGAAGTCGCGGCCGCGAAAGCGCGCGGCGCGCCGATCGTCGCGCTGGAATCGACGATCATCACCCACGGCATGCCCTATCCGGGCAATCTCGACATGGCGCGCAGCGTCGAGACGATCATACGCGAACAAGGGGCGGTGCCCGCGACCATCGCGGTCATCCACGGCACCCTCCATATCGGCCTCGACGACGCGAAGCTGGAAGCGCTTGCCAAGACTGAAGAGGCGATGAAACTTTCGCGCGCCGACCTCGCCTTTGCGATCGCCGAGCGCCGCACCGGAGCCACCACCGTTGCCGCGACGATGATCGCCGCCGCCCGCGCCGGCATCGGCGTTTTCGCGACCGGCGGCATCGGCGGCGTTCATCGCGGCGCGGAACTGAGTTTCGATATTTCCGCCGACCTCGACGAACTCGCGCGCACCAACGTGATCATCGTCTGTGCGGGCGCCAAGGCGATTCTCGACATTCCTAAGACGCTCGAGGTACTTGAGACCCGGGGCGTGCCGGTGGTCACCTATGACAGCGAAACCTTCCCCGCCTTCTGGTCGCGCGACTCCGGCCTCAAGAGCCCGTTGATGCTGAACAGCCCCGCGGCGATCGCCAATTTCCAACGCATGCGCGAGCAGCTCGGCGTCGATGGCGGAATGCTCGTCGCCAATCCGGTGCCGGAGGAAAGCGAGATTGTGCGCGAAGAGATGGAAATCTACATCACCCGCGCGCTGGACAATGCCGCGAGCGACGGCATTTCCGGCAAGGCGGTGACGCCCTACCTGCTCGACAACCTCTTTCACATGACGGAAGGCCGCAGCCTCGAAACCAATATCGCGCTCGTCGAGAACAATGCCCGGCTCGCCGCCGAGATCGCCGTCGCACTGGCCGCGAAATAGTCGCAACTCTCCGCTTGCTCGACGGTATACTCCTGGGCTTCGGCAGTATCGTCGCGACCTCGGCAAGAACTCGGGCGCCGCGCACAAATCCGACATAGTCGCGGGGGCTGCCGGCGATAGCTGGGTTGCGGTGCCGGGCAGGCTGAACATCGAAGAAATCCCGATCTGAAACGGAATGCGACAGGAATGTCGCATTTGCTCGCTGTGTCGTCGCCTGGACGACGACACGAGACGGCGCAAATTCTTACGTAGGATTGACCAAACGACATCAAGAGACGCGGCCAGCGCGTCCTCACGAGCAGGAACTCCGGCGCTTGAAATCCGGACCCGCGCACCGGCTTTTGCACAACATCTTCCGGACTGCAATACAAGACTGCCGGCGCGTGGACCACTCGCGATCAAAAGCCGCAACCGCAATTCACCATGAGAAAAGGAGAAGAGAAGAGGTCAACCGGTAAACAAAACTGGAGGGGAAATGTACACGAAAATAATGGTTCCCGTCGATCTGGCGCATGTCGAAAAGCTAGAGCGTGCCCTTGATACGGCGGCAAAACTTTCCAAGCTCTACAATGCTCCCGTTGCTTATGTGGGCGTCACGGCCTCAGCCCCCGGTCCACTCGGGCATAACGCTGCGGAATATGCCGCGAGGCTGGCGGCTTTCGCGAAGGACCAGGGCGCTCGTCACGGCATCTCGACCCGGTCGGAGTCGGTGGTCAGTCACGACCCGGCAGTGGATCTCGGCGATGCCCTGGTCGAGGCGGTCAAGAACACGGGAAGTGACCTCGTCGTCATGGCGACGCACATTCCCAATGTTGCCGATCATCTCTGGCCATCCAACGGAGGCCGCCTGGCAACCCACACGAATGCCTCCGTATTCCTGGTCCGCAGTTGAACGGTCTCTACCGGACCGATCACGACAACTCATAGCAATATCTGAGGAGCATATTCCATGAGCGATGCTGGAATTCCGGCCCCTGAAGGCCCTTCGGCGCTGATCGACACCGACTACGAAATCGGTCAGGACAACATCACTGCGCAAATCGGGCCCTTCGGCCTCGACATTCACAACCCCGTCTTCCTGATATCCGGCCTGACGGCCGTGGCCTTCGTGCTGCTGACGCTCGCCTTTCAGGAGCAGGCGGGTCCAATCTTCAACAGCATGCGTGAGTGGCTGACGTCGACCTTCGATTGGTTCTTCCTTCTCTCGGCCAATATCTTCGTCCTGCTCTGCCTCTTCCTGATTGTCTCGCCCTACGGCAAGGTGCGGATCGGCGGAAAGGAGGCCACGCCCGACTATTCCTATTCCGGCTGGTTCGCGATGCTGTTTGCCGCCGGCATGGGCATCGGATTGATGTTCTACGGCGTTTCCGAGCCGATCTCGCATTTCTCCTCTTCCGTGGCGGAGGATGCCGGCACGGCGGACAGTTGGGCCCCGCTCGGCGGCGCCCCAGGCGATATTGTGACCGCCCGCCATCTCGGCATGGCCGCGACCATTTTCCATTGGAGCCTGCATCCCTGGGCGATCTACGCCGTGGTGGCGCTTGCACTTGCTCTTTTCGCCTATAACAAGGGGCTGCCGCTTACGATCCGTTCGATCTTCTATCCGATCTTCGGCGAACGCACTTGGGGGTGGCCGGGCCACATCATCGATGTGGTCGCAGTCTTCGCGACGCTGTTCGGTCTTGCCACCTCGCTCGGGTTCGGCGCCGAACAGGCGAATGCCGGGCTCAATCATCTGTTCGGCCTGCCGGTCAACGACGTCTCGAAAGTGCTTCTGATCGTCGGGATCACCGCCATCGCGCTCGGATCCGTCGTGGCGGGTCTCGATGCCGGGGTGAAGCGCCTGTCGGAAATCAACATGATCCTGGCCGCCTTGCTCCTGTTCTTCGTGCTTGTCGTCGGGCCGACCTGGGCGATCCTTACAGGCTTCTTCACCAACCTCTATGAATACGCACGCTACCTGCCGGAACTGTCGAACCCGTTCGGGCGCACCGACGACAACTTCCGTGACGGCTGGACGGCCTTCTACTGGGCATGGTGGATCTCCTGGTCGCCCTTTGTCGGGATGTTCATTGCCCGCATTTCCCGCGGGCGCACCGTGCGCGAATTCCTCACCTGTGTCCTCATCATCCCGTCCCTCGTTTCGGTCTTCTGGATGACGGCTTTCGGTGGCACGGCAATCAGCCAGATCGTCAATGACGGCTACCAGGTCATTGTCGATGCACCGCTGGAACTGAAACTGTTTTCGATGCTGGAGGCGCTGCCACTGCAGGCGATCACGTCCTTCATCGGGATCGTTCTTGTAATTGTCTTCTTCGTGACCTCATCGGACTCCGGCTCGCTGGTGATCGATACGATTACAGCCGGTGGAAAGGTGGATGCACCGACGCCGCAGCGTGTCTTCTGGGCAACCTTCGAGGGCTTGGTCGCGATCGCGCTTCTTCTGGGCGGCGGCCTGGGCGCATTGCAGGCGATGGCGGTTTCGACCGGCTTCCCCTTCACTATCGTGCTGTTGCTCGCCAGCTTTGCCATCATCAAGGGATTGGCGAGCGAACCGCGCTAAGCAGTCGGAACCTGCTTGTCGTAAAGCACGCACGGTGCTGAAGACTACTTAACGCCCCGCCGGATACGCGGGGCGTTGACGCTGTCGGCCCCGGCTTCGAGGCAACGGTAATCCGCCTGCTGCAGCATTTCGCTCTCCACGCGTCCTTGCGCTCCGAGAACGTGCAGCAGACGAAACGGTGCGCAGAATGGGCCGGCACAGCACGATGCGAGCTATCGAGAGGCAAAACTTTAGCGCCGCCCGTCTTTTCAGACGGGCGGCGCTGTAAGTCATATGGCCTTCGGATCGTATGGCTGCCGTAGAAGCACCCGTTATGCGGCCGAGGCAAATTCGCGCAAACGCCGCGCCGGAGTCCTTTTGCTGTGGCTGTTGCGATTTCTCGTGTCCTGCGGCGAACAGCCATAGGTTTCACGATAGCACTTCGAGAAGTGGGAAGCCGATACGAAGCCGCAGGCGATGGCGACTTCCACGACCGGCATGGAGGTTTGTACCAGCAGGTGTTGGGCGCGTTCGAGACGAAGCTTCAGGTAGTAGCGCGCCGGTGAGCAGCGCAGTTCGTTGCGGAAGATCCGTTCGATCTGCCGGCGCGAGAGCCCCACGGATGCGGTGAGTTCGTCGATCTGCATCGGATCGGCGAGACTCTGCTCCATTTTCTCGACCAGCATCATCACGGTTCGATCCTGCGCCCCGACCCGTTGCGCAAAAGGCATGCGCTGCCGCTCACCAGGCCCACGCACGCGGTCCACCAGCGCGAGTTCGCATATGCTGCCGATGACCTCTTCGCCGACATCGCGCTGAATGATGTGGAGCATCATGTCGAAGGAGGCGGCGCCGCCGGCGCAGGTAAAGATGCTGCCGTCGACTTCATAAATCCCGGTATTGACATCGACGCCGCGAAACTCCTCGACGAAGCCGGGAATGTTCTCCCAGTGGAGCGCGCATTTCTTCTCGTTCAACAGCCCCGCTTTCGCGAGGATATGAGCACCGGTGCAAAGGCTTCCGATCGCCACGCCCCGATGCCGACATTCGCGCAGCCATGCCTCGACCGCCCGATCGCTATGACGATGCACGTTCTTGCCGCCGCAAACGATCGCCAGGGCGGGCCGCTGATGAGTAATGAGGTGCTGGCGTTCTTCGGCAATTGAGTTGTCGGATTCCAGGGTGAGGCCGCAGCTCGCGCGGATCTTCCCGCCGTCGCCCGTGGCCACACGCCAGCCATAGGCCTCGTAACCAAGGGCGGCGTTGGCCATCCGTAGAGCCTCGATCGCCGAGGAGAATGCCATCATCGTGAATTCCGGCACCAAATAAAATACTACCAGACGCGGCTCAGCACTCACCAGTCTCATGGAAGACCTCCTCTGATCCTCGGCGGACCGGCGCGCACTTTAGCTGCCACGACCGTCCGCTTCTCCCAAATGATCGACAGATATTGACCTGTCCTGAAAATCTGAAAAGAATGATTGCGACATATGGACGGTAAAAACGAGACATACCGATGCCTCCAAAAAAGGTCTCCCCCGTTGGCCAGCGCCGCGATCAGTCTCTGCGCCTGTCCGTGGGTTTCGTGCTGCTGCGCCGGTTCACGCTTTGCGCATTCGCCAACTTCGTGGACGTGTTGCGCCTTGCCGCCGATGAAGGTGACCGCAGCCGGCCGATCCAATGCCGATGGAGCGTCATTGCTGCCGACATGAGGCCGGTAAGTGCGAGTTGCGGGGTATCGATCCAACCCCAAGAAACGTTAGGCAACCCGAAGCGGTTCGATTACATCGTCGTGGTCGGCGGCCTTCTCGACGAGATCGATCGCAGCGACGACAGGATAGATGGATTCCTGCGCGAGGCCGCCGCGGCCGGCGTCCCGCTGGTCGGCCTTTGTACCGGCACGTTCATCCTCCACCGCGCCGGACTGATGGACGGTTATCGCTGTTGCGTAAGCTGGTTCCACCACCAGGACTTCCTGGCGCAGTTCGAGCGGATGAAGCCGGTGTCGGATCAGATTTTCGTGGTCGACCGGGATCGCCTTACCTGTTCCGGCGGCACCAGCACGGCGCACCTCGCAGCATTCCTCGTCGACAGACACATCGGCAAGGCGCAGGCGACGAAAAGCCTGAACATCATGATGATCAGCGGCGCGGAGGAAGGTGGAGCCCCGCAGCCGGGACTCACGCTTGATTTCAGAACCAAGGACCTGGTCGTCAGGAAAGCGCTTCTGCTGATGCAGCAAAACCTGGATACGCCGCTCTCCGTCGCGGAGATCGCCAGGCACCTCGATATTGGCAAGCGCAAGCTTGAACGGCACTTCCGCGATGCGCTCGAAATCTCGCCCCTGTCTGCCTTTATCGAGATGCGGCTCTTGCATGCCCGCCACATGATCGAGAACACGGACAAGTCCATCGCCTCTATTGCCGCGGAGAGCGGCTTTTGCGATTCCTCACATCTCAGCCGGCTGTTCCGGCGCCGCTTCGACGGCACCCCGCAGCAATTCCGCGCGTCTGCCACGGTCGAAACACCGTCTGACGACCGAATGGCCCCTGAACATCTGTGGACACCCCCGTAAGTGCAAGAGGATTTTCCAGGCACGGTACTTGCGCGTAGTCGGGTGCTGACATCTGTCCGGCCTCTGTTGCGACCATCTGGATGCCGCGGGCCCGTATGGGAGTTCGCGGATCGGGTCCAAATCATAAAAGCGTGCTCTGGGCACTCCGTTCAGGCCTGGTTTTCCGATCCCGTCTCTTATCGACTGTGCGCCATACCTTCCTTTCGACCCTCCTACACCTTCGACGCCTCCTGTTTGCGGCCGGTTTATCCGGCCGCTACTGGAGCTCCATAGACCCCGCCTTTCGCTAGCAGCGCCCAAACGATGCGCGCCAGCTTGTTGGCGAGGGCGACGATCACAAGCATACGTGGCTTACGGACGAGCATGCGCCCGAGCCACGATCCCTCTGGCAGACCACGATGAGCGGCTTGCCGGACCACGGAGCTGGCTCCAAGAATAAGGAGGCGCCGCAATGTTCGCTCGCCCATTTTCGATGTCGCGCCAAGTTTCTGTTTTCCGCCAGTAGATCGCTGAAGTGGCGTCAGGCCGAGCCAGGCGGCAAAATCACGTCCTCTTTTGAAGGTCGATGCCGCTGGAGCCAATGCTGTCAATGCCGTCGCTGTTATCGGTCCTACACCTGGGATCGTCGCAAGCCGCCGAGCGTCCGCGTCTTCTCGGGCGCGACGTGCGATCTCGTGGTCGAGCTGCCTGATCCGGTCCTCCAGCGATCGCAGAGTATCGACCAACATGGCGAGCGCCAGACGAGCTGCGTCCGGCAGAGTGTTCTTATCATCCGTCACGTATTCTATGAGCCCGGCGACATGCGATGGACCCTGAGCGGTGACGAAGCCGTATTCGGCGAGGTGACCGCGGAGCGAGTTGATAACTTGCGTTCGCTGTCGCACCAGCAAGTCCCGAGCCCGAAACACAACGGCGCTTGCCTGAGCATCCTCACTCTTTACAGCGACGAAACGCATCGTCGGACGCTGGGCAGCCTCGCAAATTGCCTCGGCGTCGGCCGCGTCGTTCTTCTGTCGCTTCACGAACGGCTTGACGTAGGCCGGCGGGATCAATCTAACAGTGTGACCAAATCTACCAATCTCCCTCGCCCAATAATGCGCACCGGCACATGCCTCCATGGCAACCATGCACACGGGCTGCTTGGCGAAGAATTCGAGCACGTTCTTCCGGCGCAATTGCTTGCGGAAAACGACGCAACCAGACGCGTCCGCCCCATGGGCCTGAAACACATTCTTCGCCAAATCCAGGCCGATCGTGCTAACTTCCATCGTGGACACTCCTTCTCTCCGGTGGCTGCAACAACCACCATTCTGGCACATCGATGCCGTCGAGGGGGGTGTCCACCCCATCATGAAAGAGAGGCATAGATCGGCGGCCATCCGCCGGGGGCGTCAAGTCCGTCCATAAGGGTACCCCATCGGTTTCCATGAACGGCTTCGGAGCCCTTTTTCTGCGCAACATTGCCTTCGCTGTGTCGCGAGGCGGCGCATCCGTGCCCGCCCCATGCAGGCGCCAAAGAGCCGTCCGATGGACTAGGCCAATCGGCCGATCCTGACGGGACAATGTATCGGCCGACAGGCCGAATGGATCAAAGGGATTAATGAAGTCTATATCAACGGCACAGCGTCGGCGAAAAACGAATGAGATTCTGTCTGACCTGCGATGCCGCACTTGTTCGGCGCAACCCCAACCAGCGAAGGATCGACTGATTGAAAACCTTCTCCGCTTATCCACGCGGGCGCCGTGGCCGATGACGAGAAGGTGGCCGTGACGTCGGAGGGCAAGCAATGAGCCTGATGGAATGGCTATTTGGCAAGCTGGAGACTTCCAGGAACGTGGCGGTCCTGCAGGGCAGGCCGGTTCTCGCCGGAACCACGATCAAGATCGCTCCGCGGGTGGTCGCAGTGGAACCGAATGAGGCGGAGCCGCATATCAGGGAGGACTGGGACCGCTTCCTGCTGGGGCAGACGCTAATCGACACCCTCGTTCCCCACGCGAGGAACCCGGCCCCCTTCTCCACCCACGAATTGCGGTACTTCACTGACCAGTGGATTGCCGCCATGTCGGAGGATGACCGGAGAACCATGTCCGAAATCCTCGTGCGTAACAGGGGCAAGCGCGATTTCAACAGGCGACATGGATGATCGGAGCCATGACTGCGCCTGTAGTCCTGTCAGAATCCCGTCGGCACGGGCCGACGCACAGGAGCATTATTGGCGCCCGCTCTAACCAGGATGGCAATCCGGATTGATCGGGCGCCGGATCGCCGCCTCACATGACCTTTGCCAGCGAGGCGTCAGTCTGTTGCGGGTCGCCGTGGGCGCTCACCAATGCTCCAGCGAGTAGGCGCAGGTCGACGATGCCGACCGGCTTGCCTTCGGCGTCCACCACGGCAACATCGCCATCCGGGCCATGGGCGATCATGCGCATGGCGTCCTCGATAGTCGTGCCCACCTCGATCGGCGTTCCGACCGGCGAAGCACCGGGACGCATCGGCACCATGACCGCCTCGACATGCACGACGCGGCCGCGGTTCACTTCCTTGACAAAGTTCGCGACGTAATCGTCGGCTGGCCGCAGCACGATGTCCTGGCTGGTGCCCTGCTGGATGACTTCGCCATCGCGCAGGATGGCGATCTGGTCGCCGAGCCTCAGCGCCTCGTCGAGATCGTGGGTGATGAAGACGACCGTCTTCCTGATCTCCTTCTGCAGGTCCAGGAGCACCGTCTGCATGTCCATGCGGATCAGCGGATCGAGCGCCGAATAGGCTTCGTCCATCAGCAGCACCGGCGCGTCGTTGGAAAGCGCGCGCGCAAGCCCGACGCGCTGCTGCATGCCGCCCGAAAGCTGGTTCGGATACTTGCTCTCGAAGCCCTTGAGCCCGACCCGCTCGATCCAGCGCATGGCGGTGTCGACGGCCTTCGCCCGCTCCATCCCCTGCACCTCGAGCCCGTAGAGGGTGTTGTCGAGCACGTTGCGATGCGGAAGAAGCGCAAACTTCTGGAACACCATGGCTGTCTGGTGTCTGCGGAAGGTCCGCAACTCCTGCTCGTTCATCTTGACGACATCGATGCCATCGACCAGCACCTCGCCAGCGGTCGGGTCGATCAGCCGGTTTATGTGGCGGATCAGCGTCGACTTGCCCGAGCCCGAAAGCCCCATGATCACCTGTATGCAGCCGGAGGGCATCTCGATATTGATGTCCCGCAAGCCGAGCACATGCCCATGCCGCTCGTTGAGCTCGGCCTTCGTCAGGCCGTTCTTGACCGCGTCGACATGCGCCTGCGCGTTCGGTCCGAAGATCTTGTAGAGATGGCGTATCTTGATGCCGCCGAAGTGATGATCAGCCATGGACGATCTCCAGGTGCTTCTGCAGCCGCTTGCCATAGGCCTGGCTGACCCGGTCGAAGATGATGGCGATGCCGACGATGGCGAGGCCGTTGAACATGCCGAGCGTGAAATACTGGTTGGCAATGGCCTTGAGAACCGGCTGGCCCAGGCCCTGGACGCCGATCATCGAGGCGATGACAACCATTGCGAGCGCCATCATGATGGTCTGGTTGATCCCGGCCATGATCGTCGGCAGCGCCAGCGGAAGCTGTACGTTCTTCAGCTTCTGCCAGCCCGACGAGCCGAAGGCGTCCGCCGCCTCGAGCACATCCTTGTCGACCAGCCGAATCCCAAGATCCGTCAGTCGGATCATCGGCGGGATCGCGTAGATGACGACGGCGATCAGCCCGGGCACCTTGCCGATACCGAGCAGCATCACGACGGGAATGAGATAGACGAAGCTCGGCATCGTCTGCATGACGTCGAGGACCGGATTGACCAGCCTTTGCAGACGATCGGATCGCGACATCACGATGCCGATCGGAATCCCGACCGCAATCGAAAGAATCGTGCAGACGAAGATCATCGAGACTGTCCGCATCGTGTCGTCCCACATGTCGAAATAGCCGATGGCCAGGAGCGTCACGAGACAGCCCAGCACCACTTTCACGCTCCGGCTGGCAGCCCATGCGATCGCGAGGATGATCAGCGTGATAACTGGCCACGGCGTCTGCGTCATGAAACGCTCGGCGGCAATCAGAAAGTGCTGCAAAGGCGAGAAAAAGCCCTCGATCGCTTCGCCATAGCTACGCGTAAACGTTCGGAATCCCTCATCGATAATCTTCTTCAGATTGCGCAGCGCGTTGTCGTTCATGTGCGGAAATTCGTATAACCAATCCATTCGGTTCCCCTTTTTTGAAGAAGCCGGCTGAGCCTGTTCTTGTTTTGATTGGACGGGATGAACGCGGCGCACTCTTCGTGCGCCGCGCGGTACCTGCTTAGAGGCTCAAAGCGCCGCCTTGATCTTCTCGGCAGCTTCCGGGGAGACCCACTTCGACCAGATTTCCTCGTTCTCCTCGAGGAAGTGCTTCGCGCCTTCTTCGCCGGTCGCCTGATTGTCGGTCATCCAGGCCATCAGCTTGTTGACCGTCTCGTTGCTCCAGGAACGCGTGTTCAGATAGTTCATGACCTCGGGACCGACCTTCTCGGAGAAGGGCTTGGCCACGAGCGTGACGACGCGATCGATCGGCCAGGCATTCGCCTTCGGATCGGGGCAATCGGCCACCGTATTGCAGCGCTTCCATTCGTCCGGATCGTTCGGCACGCCCGCTTCGAGCTTGACCATTTCGTACTTGCCGAGCAGCGCGGTCGGCGACCAGTAGTATCCGACCCAACCCTGCTGGCGCTCGTATGCCTTGGCGATCGAACCGTCGAGACCGGCGGCGGAGCCCGTGTCGACCAACGTGAAGCCCGCCTTCTCCGCTTCGTAGGCCTTGTAAAGCTGCGAAGTCACGACGGTGCCGCCCCAGCCCTGCGGTCCGTTGTAGATGGCGCCCTTGCTAGAGTCTTCCGGATCGGGGAAGAGTTCCGGATGCTTCAGTACGTCGCCCACGGTTTTGATGTCCGGGTGAGCGTCGGCGATATATTTCGGCATCCACCAGCCCTGCACGCCGCCATCCGGCAGTGCCGTCGCTCCGGTGACCAGCTTGCCTTCATCCATGCCGCGCTTGACAACGTCCGGCAGGAGGTCGACCCAGGCTTCCGGTGCTATGTCCGGCTGGCCCTTTTCAACCATCGAGGTAATCGTCGGTACGGTGTCGCCGATGGTGATGTCGGCACTGCAACCGTAGCCCTCGTTCAGAATGATCTTGTCGATATTCGAGAGGACCTCGGCGCTCTGCCAGTTCATGCTGGCGATGGTGACGCTGCCGCAGTCTGCGGCGTTCGACGCGGACACCCCGCCGAGCAGACCCAGCATAAGACATGTGGACCCAAGTAGTTTTTTCATCAACGTTCCCTCTTGCATTGCGGCGTTTATCACGGAGCGGGGCTGCCGCGTTTAACCCACTCCTGCGGCAGACACGGCTATAGCGCGCGTGCCGACTTCCTCCAGCGCCTTTGACAGCCGCTAAACACGCCCTCCGTGCTGTAGCGCTTGCCTGACAAGGGCGGTGAAACCGGTGATCGGATGTTTCGGGGGCATAGAGGCGCGCTCGCCCAGCAACTTGCGTCGTGGTGCTCGCCTTGCGCCAGGAAGGCGCGTAGACAGATGCCTCGTCGCGCCAAATGCGTTGGCGAGGCTCGATACGCTCATTCGAAGATCACGCAAATTGCATGCGGCACCGATCTGTTCGAGGCGGAGTGCATCTCTGTTCGCTGTTGACCTGTTCAGACCGTGCCTCCGACGCTGACCGAATTGAACCACGTTCATTCGGCGTGCCCGTCCAACGTCCTTCTACAGCGCCGCGCGTCTTATCAGACGCGCAAAGGTCGCTGTAGCACTTTGAATTGCTGCATGTCTTTGTCCTTTAATCGAGGACGATCAAAGGAGACATGCAGTAGGACGATGTCCTTCCCCTGCACGGCAAGATAGGCTGTATGCGGAGCTGCGATTTGCCTATGCCCGGCGTTCCCGCGCGACATTGCGACCTGCCGCGCCGCGCGTCCCCATTGTTCACAAAACACGATGAGCCGCGGTTTCTGCCGCCTTCGGCGATCTTGGCCGGAGGATTGTCGCCGACGCCGAAAGTCGGGACTGCAAAGGCGAGCGCCGCGCGTCTTATCAGACGCGTAAAAATCACTGAGGCACTTTGAAGTGCGCTGCATCTCTTCGCCTTGGCTGCGGGCGACGCCGCAGAGCCATTACGCTCACGAGTCCAGCATTTCCCGTACAGCGATCGCCAATTGCTTGAGCGAGAACGGTTTCGGCAGGAAACCGAACTTAGCGTCGGCGGGAAGGTTGCGCGCGAAGGCGTCTTCCGCGTAGCCGGAGACGAAGATGAATTTCAGGTCCGGATATTTCTTGCGCAACTCGCGCAGAAGCGTCGGCCCGTCCATTTCCGGCATCACCACGTCCGATACGACAATGTCGACGGCACCATCGAGCTCGTCCATGATATCGAGCGCCTCGACGCCCGAACCCGCCTCGTAAACCGTGTAGCCCCGCGTTTCGAGCATCCGCTTTCCGCCGCGGCGAACGGCTTCCTCGTCCTCGACCAGCAATACGACGGCCGAGTCCCCGGTAAGATCCGTCGGCTCTGCGGCGGCCGGGGGCGCTGTGGCAGCTTCGCCTAGGATGGGTCTAGCGGCGGATCCGGCAGAGGCGTCAACCGGGCTCGGCTCGTCGCGGGCCTCGACCACTTCGACATGGCGCGGCAGCAGGATCCGGAATGTCGTGCCCCGGCCGACTTCCGATTCCGGATAGATGTAGCCGCCCGACTGCTTGACGATGCCGTAAACCATCGAAAGGCCGAGGCCGGTGCCCTTGCCGACCTCCTTGGTCGTGAAGAACGGCTCGAAAATCTTGTCCATGATCTCCGGCGGTATCCCCGTTCCCTCGTCGGAGACTTCGACCATCACGTAGTCTTCCTCCGGCAGTTCCCGCCGTCCGAGCGCCGCGACCTCGCCAGCCGGCAAGTTTCGGGTCCTGAGCGTTATGGTTCCGCCTCCCGGCATGGCGTCGCGCGCGTTGACAGCGAGGTTGAGAAGCACCTGCTCGAACTGGCCGAGATCCGTCTTCACCGGCCACAGGTCGCGACCGTAATCCACCTCCACCTTGACATTGGTGCCGGTCATCCGGTCGACGAGCATCCGGAGATCGCCGATGACGTCCGTGAGATTGAGAACCGTCGGTCGCATGGTCTGCTTGCGCGAGAAGGCGAGCAACTGACGCACCAGCACCGCTGCGCGGTTCGCGTTGCGCTTGATTTCCATGAGATCGGCGAAGGTCGCATCGGCGGGACGCGCCGAGAGCAGCAGATGGTCGGAGGAAAGCAGGATCGCCGTCAACACATTGTTGAAGTCATGTGCGATACCGCCGGCAAGCGTTCCGACCGCATTCATCTTCTGCGTCTGCGCCATCTGTTTTTCGAGCGCCTTTTGCTCGGTAATCTCCAGCGCATGGATAATGGCCGCCTCGTCCGGCGCCTGGTCGCTCTGGTCGATCACGGCATTCACATAGAAGCGGAAATGACGTCCGTCGTCCGTCGGATGCAAGGCGTCGATCGGGGCGATGTCGCTTTGCCGGTTCTTCGCGGCCGCCAGGGCTTCGGCGAGGCGGGTCCGCTCCGACTCGTGCACGACCGACTCGATCAGCAATCCGCGTTCGACGTCATCCTGCGACACGAGACCGGCGAAGAGCTTCAGGAATGGTGCGTTGGTCCTGAGGATGCGGCCGTTTCCATCCACCGATGCGATGGCCATGGGCGTGTTGTTGAAGAAGCGCGTGAAACGCATCGCCGCGTTCGAGGCCGACTGGTCGCCGTCATCGCCTTCGCGCGACATGACGATCGTCCGGCTCTCGCCCGGCGCGCCGTCCCGTGCCGAGGAGACGCGATGGATCAATCTCGCCGGCAGACTCTGGCCGTTCATCTTGCGCAGGTCGAGGTCCAGAACCTTCGTCTTCTTCAGTCCCGGCTCCGCCTGGACGGACTGAACGAGCGTCAGCCCCTCGCCCGCGACGAGATCGGCAATGCTGAACGACCCCGGCTGGAACTTGGTGAGATCGATCCCCAGCCAGTCGGCGAGGGTGGCATTGATATAGAAAATTTCGCCCTTGCGACCGGCGGAGAAAAAGCCCGCAGGCGCATGGTCGAGATAATCGATCGCGTTCTGCAGTTCCTTGAAGAAGCGTTCCTGGTCGTCACGTTCGGCGGTGATGTCGGCGATCTGCCACAGATAGAGCGGGTTGCTGTCGGCGTCTTCCAGCGGTAGGACGCGCGCCTTCAGACGGAACCACCGCGCCCCGGAGCCACCCGCACCGTTCGCCAAAGGCTTCAACAGACGGAATTCCTCGTGCCCCTGCTTGCCTTCGTGCAGACCATTGGTCAGACGATAGATTGCCTCGGTCGCTTCGCGGTTTCGCGAAAGAATGGTCTCGAGCGACTGGATGCCCGCCGCAGTCCTGGCACCGGTCAGCGCACCATAGGCGGCATTCGCGTAAATGATCCGCCCCTTGCGATCGGTGACGATTGTCCCGTCTTCGTGGCCGTCCAGAAAGGCGCGCGCCAATTCGTCAGGCCGCGACTGCGGCATCACTTCGATGAAGCCGATTACCGAAGAAACGAGAAAGAATATCCCGACCATCGCCAGGACGCCGAGAATGCCGAGCACGATCTCGTTTTCGAGCTGGTTCTTGAAGACGACGAAGGCGGCCGCCGATGCGGTCAGAACGATCGCCAGGAGGATGATCCGGAACACCGTTCCCGGCCGTACGCCCCGGTCAACGACCGGCATCTGGTAGTCACCTGACTGCCGCATTTTCGTCATCGGGTCCTCACCCTGCTGGCGGGTACGTTCGCTGCCTCCGGCAACGTCCCGCCCGCTCACAACGCCGCGCATCCGATGCGGAGGCACAGGGGCCGCTGTGATCCTTTGATTTCCTGCATATCCCTAAAACGGGTCCGGTTAAAGGATATGCGGTGGTCGGTTCCGACGCGGTCACCGCGAACCGGCACTCGCCGCCCCTGCTCTCCGTCCGTCGAACTGGAATCATCATTAACAATCAGAGATAACAGCAAAAAGCGTCTCTGCTGAAGCGATGCGGTCAATTCACAGGGAATGTCGGATGCCGGCTTGCCGTGGCCCGAAAAAAGCCGTCAATTGCTGCCAATCGGGCGATAAAAGGAGTTCAGTACATGTTGGAAGCGATCGCCGGAGACAACGCCAGCCGATTCGTCATCGCCGCTGGAGCCGTTGCCATCGGTCTCCTGTGCCTTGTGGCCGTGCTCTGGATCATTCGCCGCAGACCGTCCTCCCCCTTCGTCCGCGGCGGCAGGAACAGACAGCCGCGCCTTGCCGTGCTCGACGCCGCCGCCGTCGACACGCGCAGGCGGCTTGTGCTCGTCCGTCGCGACGACGTCGAGCATCTGATCATGATCGGCGGTCCGACGGATATCGTCATCGAGAGCCGCATCGTTCCGGAAGAAACGGCGTCGAGCACTGCGCACTCAGACGAGGCCCAGCCCACGATCGCCGCGGAAAGAGCGGAAGAAAAGCCGCAAAAGGCGGAGATCGAAACGCCGGCCGCCGCATCTATGCGGCGGATGCGAGCGGATGAGACGATGCGCCGCCCCGTTCACTCGGAACCGGCTCTCGACGCGGCCGCGGCTCCACGGCCCGCTCCTGCGACACAACAGGTACAACAGGCTTTGGCCGGGGCTCAGAGCCCAGCTCCGGCCATTGTGCCGGTCTCGGCCATCGAGCCTCGGCAGGAGAGTTCAACCCTTCCGAGTGACCGCGTTCTTCCGATGGCGAGAGTAGCCGATGGGCCGCGACCGGCGCAGCAGCCGGTACCGGCGGAACCGAGACCCGTGGCGCAGCCGAGACCAATGGCGCAGCCGCAGCCTGTCGCTGTTCAGCCCGTTGCGGTTCAGCCTTCGAACACCGAAAAGACAGTGGATTTCGAGCGCATGCTCGACGCGGAGATCAGCAGCGACCTGCAGCGCCTCGCCCCGATGGGCGCCACGAGGCAGCCGAACCGCCCTGTTGCGAGTGTCCGCCAGGAACCCGTGCTTGGCACGACATCCGCCGACGCCAATAGGGAAACGAACATCGATGAGGAAATGACGCGGATGCTTGCCGACATTTCCGCAGGTCGCAAGCCCTGACGCGGTGACGCCTCACACGTCTGAAGGACGCGCCGCCTTACAGGAAAAACCATGTACAAAAAACGGCGCGGCCGGGCCGCGCCGATTTCTTTAGTTCACTGGATCCAATCTCACTCGTCGCGATAGACTTTCTCGCGTCGCTCGTGGCGCTCCTGCGCCTCGATCGAAAGCGTTGCGATCGGCCTCGCATCCAGCCGCTTCAGGCCGATCGGCTCACCAGTCTCCTCGCAATAGCCATAGGTGCCCTCGTCCAGACGCTGCAACGCCGCGTCGATCTTGGCAATAAGCTTCCGCTGGCGGTCGCGGGCGCGCAACTCGATGGCCCGGTCTGTTTCGGAGGAGGCGCGGTCTGCGAGATCCGGATGGTTGGCGCTTTCCTCTGCCAAATGGTCCAGCGTCTCGCGGGCTTCTCTAAGGATATCGTTTTTCCAGGCATTCAGCTTCGCGCGAAAATATGCCCGGTGATTGGCATTCATGAATTCCTCGTCCTCGGAGAGGACATAGGTACTAAGATCGATCTTCTCACTCAACGCGATTCTCCTGAAGAACATCTCATTGCGGCGGTGTATAGACCTATGGAAGCCCCGATTCAAGCCTTGCAGCCTACAATGAAGCGCATTTTACCAGTGCTTGCATTTCACGCTAACTGACGAATATTTCATCAAAATTACACACAAGGGCGTGAGCACCGCAGCGCCTTCTTCCACCGAAAATTGCGCAATCCGGAAATCTCGCTTGGCACTCGGCGGAAGAGCCATTTGCGCGCCGGATTGCGATATCCGACGCACAGAAGCATCATTTCAATAGAACGCCTGCTATGAGGAAGCAGGTGCTGCGGGCTTGATCTTTGCGACCGTGGCGGGACAAGGTAGCCGTCCGCCGCGCGCATTCTCACGCGGCGGGCCGACGCCCGAGCCGGGTGCACACAGCAGCGGATGCCCTTATGCAAGACAGCCCCGTACCAGCCTTCCGCCTCTTTCTCCTTCGCCACGCCCGTTCAGGCTGGGCCATGCCGGGGCAACGGGATTTTGACCGCGCGCTCGACGACGAGGGATATGCCGAAGCCGAGTTGACCGCGCAGGCCGCTGTCGATCGGGGTCTACGGCCGGATGTGATCCTCTGCTCGACCGCCGCGCGTTGCCGCCAGACTGCCGAAGCGCTCTGCCGCGCCCTCGGCCCAGAGCTCGACGTTCGCCATGTCGACCAGCTCTATAGCGGGCCGACCAGCACCTACAGGAATCTGGTGGAGGCGCATGCGCACCGCGACTCGCTGATGCTTGTCGGGCATAATCCCATGATCGAAGAACTGTTCCAGCAGATCCTTGGCGCGGAATCGACCGCCGCGGCGCTCGGCGACGGCTACCCGCCTGCGGGCCTTGCCGTCATCGATTTCCGGGCACGCCCGACCCCCGGCGGCATCTGGTCGGCTTCGCTCGCCATGCTGCTGGTGCCGCAGCCGGAAGAAGCCGAAGGGCGATGAGCCGTCGCTCGTTGCGCCACCTGAAACATTTCCTATATCGCGACGAGGGGCGACGCGGATTGCGTGCGATCCCGACCATGCCGGCGACGGCGCCGTATTGATGAACATTTCCCAAGGGACGGAGACACTTGGCGTCTATCCTCACCAGCTTCAAAGACGATGCACTGATCGCGCTGGATACGCTTGCCGACAGAGCGTCCGGTCTCGTCAACCCCTCGGTCCGGCTCGGGGTTACGGGCCTGTCGAGGGCGGGCAAGACCGTATTCATCTCCTCGCTCGTCCATAATCTTCTGAACGGCGGACGCCTGCCGCTTTTCGAGCCGGTCCGGTCCGGTCGCGTGTCCAAGATACGGCTCGAACCGCAGCCTGACGACGCAGTTCCGCGCTTTCAATACGAAGAGCATGTTTCCGCCCTCGTGCGCGACCGAACTTGGCCGGATTCGACCCGCGCGATTTCGCAATTGCGCATTACGCTTGACTACGAAAGCGCCAGCGGCTGGAACCGGATGTTCTCTCCCGGACGGCTTTCGATCGATATCGTCGACTACCCGGGCGAGTGGCTGCTCGACCTGCCGCTGCTTTCGCAGGATTTCCGACAGTTCAGCGAGGCGACCGTCCAGCGAGCCCGCTCAGGCAGCCGTGCGACCCTGTCGGGCGATTGGCTGGCGCTCGCCTCCTCGATCGGTGCGGCGACGACCGCCGACGAGGGTGACGCCCGCCGGCTTGCGACGAGCTTTACGGCCTATCTCAAGGCATGCAAGGAGGACCACCGGTCGCTGTCGACGCTGCCGCCCGGACGTTTCCTGATGCCCGGCGATCTCGAAGGTTCGCCCGCGCTCACATTTTCGCCGCTCACGGACTTGCCCGAGGGCCGTCCTCCGAAGGGATCGCCCTGGGCGATGATGGAAAGGCGCTACGAAGCCTATAAGACGCATGTGGTGACTCCTTTCTTCCGCGAGCACTTCGCCCGCCTCGACCGGCAGATCGTGCTTATCGACGCCTTGCAGGCCATCAATCGCGGCCCGGAAGCGTTGCGGGATTTGGAGCAAGCGCTCGCTGACGTGCTCGCCTGCTTCCGGCAGGGCACCAATTCCTGGATGTCCTCCTTTCTCACGCGCCGCATCGACCGGGTGCTGATTGCGGCGACGAAGGCCGATCACCTTCATCATGAAAGCCATGACCGCCTCGAGCGTATCGCGGCCCGCCTGGTCGCCCGCGCGACCGAGCGCATCGGCATGAGCGGCGCCGGTCTGGACGTGATGGCGCTCGCCTCCGTCCGGGCCACGCGCGAGGCGACGGTGAACCATGACGGCCATGTCCTGCCGGTGATCGTCGGCACGCCGATCGCCGGCGAGCGGATCAATGGTGAGATCTTCGACGGCGAGAAGAAAACAGCGATATTTCCCGGAGACTTGCCGGAAAACCCTAATGTTCTGCTCAAGGAGACGGATCACCCGCTTCCAGAGCTCAATTTCGTTCGCTTCCGCCCGCCGCATCTCGAGGAGACGCGCGGCGGCTTGAAGCTCTCCGTACCGCATATACGGCTCGACCGGGCCATGCAGTTCCTGCTTGGAGATCGCCTCGCATGAGTGACGAAATCAACCATCGCCACCGCAAGCCGACCGCCTTTCCGGTCGAGCAGGAGGTGCGCCAGACCCCACCTGAGCCTGGACGGCGCTCCCCGTCGAGCTTCGACGACAAGGTGGTCATGACGCCCGATGCGGAGGATCCCTTCATCCAGACCACCGTCGCCGAGGCGCTCACCCCACCCGAGGCACGCCCGCCCCGGCGCCGATTCTCCTTCGGCAAGGTGGCGGCCGGCGCGACCGCGATACTCGTTTCGCTCGCCCTCGGGCTCTGGATCGACCGGCTCGTCCGCGATCTCTTCTCGCGCACCGATTGGCTGGGCTATGCGGCAGTCACGGTCGTCGCGGTCGGCGCCATCGCCTTCCTGATCGTCGTCGCCCGCGAGCTTGCCGGTATGATGCAACTGACGGCGATCCAGACATTGAAAACGGATGTCGCTCAGGCTGCGGCGTCGGGCAACGCCAAGGCGGCGCGAGCCGCGATTTCGAGGCTTGCCCACCTGCTTGCCGCCAATCCCCGGACGGCAAGGGGCCGGGCGCGGCTTACTGAGACCGAAGGAGACATCATCGACGCGCCGCATCTCGTCGAACTGGCCGAGCGCGAGTTGCTCACGCCGCTCGATCGCGACGCCCGCCGGATCATCCTTTCGGCGTCGAAGCGGGTCTCGATCGTCACGGCCGTCAGCCCACGCGCGCTCGTCGACATCGGCTATGTCCTTTACGAATCGGCCCGGATGATCCGCGCGATGGCGGAGCTTTACGGAGGCCATCCCGGCACGCTCGGCCTCTTGAGACTGATGCGCGACGTCATCGCCCATCTGGCCGTCACCGGCTCGATTGCCGTCGGCGACAGTCTCGTGCAACAGGTACTCGGCCACGGCCTCGCTTCAAAGCTTTCCGCCCGGCTCGGCGAAGGGGTGATCAACGGCCTGATGACGGCCCGGATCGGTATCGCTGCGATGGACCTTTGCCGCCCCATGCCGTTCCGCGCACTGAAACGTCCGGGCATCGGCGACTTCCTGGCCGATTTGACGCCGGGCACGTCACGAACAGAAGGCGCACCCGGCCTTTGATGCAAGGCGATTTGGCAGCAATCTCGGGTGGGTTGTGCGCGTTCGGCGCCGTGCAGGGAAACGCTCCATTAACCATTTTCGCGCAATCTGCCAAATAGATTTGCACGCTCACCCATCAAGGATCGTTTATGTTCTCGCGCCCCTCTTTGATCGTTCGCGGCGTTGCCGCCATTGCGCTTGCAGCGACCGCAGTCGGCGCGGCAACGCCGGCATTCTCCGGCACTCGCGACAAGGCCTTCTTCGAGAAGGTCGCCGGCCAGTGGAAGGGTCCGGGTGAGATCGTCGCCGGCAAATACAAGGGCACGAAATTCACTTGCGACCTGACCGGCGAACCGACCTCGGGTCCAATGGCCGGAATCAAGCTCGACGGCTTCTGCCGTGTCGGCGTCTTCAAGCAGCCCATGTCTGCGATGATCACGCAGAAGGGCGGCAGCTACACCGGCAGATTCCTCGATGGCGCCGACGGCAAAGGCCTGGACATCGTGTCCGGCAATGTCGCCAGGGACAAGGTCGTCGTCGGCATCAATCGCAAGAAGCTGAACGGCGCGATGATCGCCCGCCTGCAGGACGAAGAGACGATGAACATCACGATCTCCGTCAAGGTCGAGGAAACCATGGTGCCGGTGATCGGCGTCAGCCTCAACCGACAGATGGACAATATCGCCGTCGGCTCGATCGAATAAGGGCGCGCGCTCAGCACGCTGCAGCAGGTGCCGCCTTGTCCCGCCACGCCGCCCTTGCACTGCAAGTGATGGTGCGGCGGTCGTCGTCCCATCCGTACCTGGGTTCGCGGCATCAGCACAGAACACAAGCGAGAATGCCCCCGTCAGTCGCGATCGCCTGCGGCTATTTCATGCTAACCGATTTGCGGAATAACCCGAAGTATCCGCTCCTGGCTGGCGCAGGAAGTCCACTATCCTCGCAAGGCAAAGGTCTCGCGCTCTACTGTCCGCGCCGTAGAACTCGTGCTCGGCCCGCGGGATGATATATGCTTTCACGCCGGAACCGGCGGCCCATGCATCGGCGGGCCGGTTCGGATCATTCTCTCCGAAGACCGCCAGGACCGGCACGGGCGTTGCGGCGGAGCTCACGTGACGAAGCCGGGTCGAGGAAACGCAAATCAGCCGATCGAGCGAGAGCCCGTGAAGCGCGGCTTGCCACAGGACCATTCCGCCGGCACTGTAGCCAAGCGCCACATCCGCATCGTTCGCGAGGTCTACGAGGCGCTTGGCGGCCTTCACGAAGCCATCGCTTTCCACGAGATGCCGATGCAGGCTCTCTCCCGTGCAATCGGCGCCGAGCAGTTCCGGCAAGCCGATGGTGCGGATGACGCTTTGCTCCCGACCTGGCAAATGACGCGACAGGCAATCCGCCGCGCCGGGCTTGCCATGAATATCCGTCACCACCAGTACACGCATGTTCCACGTCCTTTCGGATGAACCTCAATCGTGCGAGCGCCACCAGGTCGCGCTATCGTCGGCGACCTCGATTCCTTGGACGTCGGCATCGGCGAGCCACTCTCTCACGGTCCGGCCCTGCACCTCGAGATCCGCCGCAAAGTCGGCAAGCGGCATCAGGACGAAGCCGCGTTCGGTCATGCGCGGGTGTGGCAGTTCCAGCGTGTCGCTTGTGGAACGTGCGCCCTCGAAGGTCAGGACGTCGATATCAATCGTGCGCGGGCCCCAGCGTTCCTTGCGGACCCTCTTCATCCGTCGCTCGATTTCGAGGCAGGTCTCCAGCAATGTTTCCGGATCGAGCGTCGTCTCGACTTCCGCGCAGGCGTTGAAAAACCAGTCCTGGTCCGTCTTGCCCCAGGGCGGCGTGCGGTAGAGCCGCGACACCGCGGTTATGCGGCAGTCCTGTCGCCGGTTGAGCGCCGTCAGGGCCTCCGCCATGGCCCCGCGCGGATCGCCGAGATTGCCGCCAAGACCGAGTGCTGCACGGCGCCAGACCTTATTCGGCGACATGCTCGACCGTGACCTCGACATAATCCAGAATGCCCGGAACCGGCGCATTCGGCTTGCGGATGGAGACCTTCGCCCGCCTGACCTGATTGAAGCGCGCACAGAGCGTTTTTGCGACCTCCAGCGCCAACGCCTCGATCAGGTAGCGCCTCCGCCCGGTGACGATCCGCTCGATCTCCGCAAAGGCGATGCCATAATGTACGGTGTCGTCGATGCAATCCTCCATCAGCGCAGTGCCCTGCTCCACTTCGAGCTCCGCATCGACGAAGAAGCGCTGTCCCAGGAACTCTTCCTCGTCGAGCACGCCATGGCGGGCGAAGAAGGCGCAGTTCTTCAGGGTGATCATGTAGGTTGCAGTCATGGCTTCATGTCCCGTCGGCTGGTCGTTTCCGCTGTTCTTGCGGCTTATAGCGGGACGCGGGCGGAAAACCGCGCGCACTTTTGCTCATCCCGCTCCAGCATAGCATCGGCGACCAACAGCGCATCCCTGTTGATTGCGACATCGTGTACCCGAAAAATCGCGGCGCCCGCGACCCGCAGAAGCGCGGTCGTTGCGGCGGTGCCGGCATCGCGGGCCTCCGGGTCCCGCCCCGTCACCGCGCCGATGAAGCGCTTGCGGGACGTTCCCACAAGGATCGGCAGCCCGAAGCGATGCAAGTCGCCAAAACGCGCCATCAGTTGCAGATTTTCCTCCGCGTCCTTGGCAAAGCCGAAGCCGGGATCAAGCACGATCTGCTCGCGCCGTATTCCTGCGCCGGCGGCAATCTCCAGGGACCGGTTCAGGAAGTGAAACTGATCCTCGATCACATCCGCCAATTTCTGGCGGTCGCGGCCCGTATGCATGATGCAAAGCCCCGCACCCGTTTCCGCCGCCACACCGGCGATCGCCGGTTCCCGCTGCAGGCCATGCACGTCATTGACGATGTGCGCGCCGGCCCCCACAGCAAGCCGGGCCGTCTCTGCGCGGTAGGTGTCGACGGAAATGATCGCATCGGACTGGCGCCCCAGGGAGGCGATGACCGGAAGGATACGCGCCTGCTCCTCTTCGGCGCTGACCGGTTCCGCATCCGGACGGGTCGATTCGCCGCCGATATCGAGGATCGCCGCCCCCTCCTCCACCGCTCTCAGCGCAGCGGTAACGGCGGCCTCGGCCTGCATGTGACGGCCGCCGTCAGAAAAGGAATCCGGCGTCACATTGATGATCGCCATCAAGACGCCTCGCCGTCCGAGCTCGAGAATGCGCCCATGCGCCAGCTTCCAATAGAAGCTCTGAAATGGATTATCGGTCATCTTCCGCGGTCCGTGGCTCCAACGACGTCAACACTTCTTCAAGCAGGCCGCAAGTCGAAAGCAGCACGCAGGTGACTTTGCAGGATCGAGATCGATCGACTTCCTGCATCTCTCCCTAAATCGGCCTGAATTCAAGAAAAGACATAGACCAAGCCCTATAGCGATCCGCATGGGTGACACGACGGAAGGCGCGTAGACAGGACCGATTTCTGTTGCACTCGCTCCGGCTATGCCCCAAGCTTGGTCGAAGTTCAATCAAAGAGTACCCATCCATGTCCCGAGCGCCCGTTTCGATGAAAGCCGCACTCGTTGCATTTTTCGTCGGCTTCCCGCTTGGCAGCGCCGTGGCTGAGACCGCGATCAGCAAGAGTATCTCTTATTTTTCGATCGGCGGACGCACGGCGGCAGAACTCGACAAGGCGCTCTCCGCCACCGGTCCCTTGATGACGAGTACCGGCTCGCGCCACCCGGGCGCGACGCGCATCAAGTTCGGCGGTACGGTAACCTATGTCAGCCGCAACGGCCGGTGCGCCGTCGGCTCGGCGCGCGTGACGCTCAACACGCGTATCATCTTGCCGCGCTGGAAACACCGCAGGCAGGCCAACCCCGATCTGGCGCTGGTATGGGATACTTTGGCCGCCGACATAAAGCGGCATGAGGAGCGCCATGCCGAGATCGCGCGCCTCCATGCGCGCCGGATGGAGAAGGCCTTGCTGACGCTCAGGCCGGAGGCCGATTGCGCACGGATGCAGGCCCGCGTTGCCGACGTCAGCGCCAAGGAAGTCGAGATCCATGACAAGGATCAGGCGCGCTTCGACCGCACCGAGGCCGCAAATTTCGACCGCCGGATGGTTCGGTTGCTGCAATATCGCCTGGAAAGGCTGAAAAAGGCCCAGGATTAGATCCTTTCTGCGGGTCATCCGGGATGGATGCCCGCCCCCTGTCGAACGGGGGTGGTCGGCCGCATCCACGCAATTTCAGACGCCGCAAACCCACAGTATTTTATTGGCGGAATCTAACGATAGCGACAGACTCGCGACTCAGCTATATTCACAACATGAAACGAGCGACAGAGCCAAAGCTCAAACGCTTGAGTAATTTAAGAAGTAGTTGCAAGTCGACAATAAGACTTCGCGCTTGAGTTTCGGCCTTGATTGATGCTTGGCGTCATTGCTTGGGAAGTTTGAAGAGAGTCCCTGGCGGTGAAGCAACGCAGGTTCTCCTGGCGTGTCTTGGTGCAGCAGATGTTCCCTCCCTCATCTGTCTGCGATGCGCCCCCCTTGCCTCGCTCGTCGACGCGACCAGCGAGGCATTTTTTTGCGGGTCATGAGGGAAATGTCGATAAGAAGCGGCTTCTTTTCAGACGCAATCAGACGCGCGGCGCTTTAGGCAGCTCATATTAGGGACAGGACCTAAGCCTGGCGCTCCGGCACATGAACGATCAGCCCATCCAGCGCTTCGCTCATCTTGATTTGACAGGACAGACGCGATGTCGGCCGCACGTCATAGGCAAAATCCAGCATGTCCTCCTCCATTGCTTCCGGAGCGCCGACCACCGCTGCCCAATCCTCGTCGACATAGACATGACAGGTGGCGCAGGCGCAGGCGCCGCCGCATTCGGCCTCGATACCCGGCACCGAATTGCGAACCGCATTCTCCATGACCGTGGTGCCGTTCTCGACATCGAGTTCATGGCGCGTGCCGTCAAAGACTACGATCGTAAGTTTTGTCATTTCTCGTTCCGGAATGAATGGTGGTGACCGGCCGCCAAGTGCTGTAGAGATCGCCGCGGCCCGAATTCGAGGCGTTTCTTTCCAACATATCGGGCGCCCAGTCAACACGGACCGGCGCGCGGCCTGCGACTGTCCCGCCCCTCTGCGTCGTCCGAGCTGCCCGCGCACCAAGTTATCCGAGGCACAACCCTTCGGAGAACGCCAGGACTACAGCGCCGCGCGTCTTATTAGACGCGCAAAGGTCGCTGTCGAACTTTGAATTTCTGCATGTCTTTGTCCTTTAATCGAGTTCGGCTAAAGGAGACATGCGGCAGGGCCAGGACCTAGCGACAAAGTTTCAAGATGAAAAGCTCGGTTTCGAGCACAGCGCGGCCAACCGCACCGCGCAGGCTTGTATCCGTCGGCTGTCCCTCGAGGGCGGCTGCGGCATCGGCGACGCGGGCCGCCCCCACCGCGAGCGCCGCGCCTTTCAGCCGGTGCGCAGCCTCGCGGCACACCTCCGCCTCTCCTCCGGCGATTTCGGCCATTGCCTGGCGCGCCTGGCGGGCAAAGAGCTGGAGGACTTCCATCTCAAGCCCCTTGTCCCCCATCGTTTGCCGCTCAATATGAGCGAAATCGATCGGCATACCTGCGATAGAAGCCGAACTTCCGGGATGATCCGGTGTGTCGAAAGCTATTTTGAGTGCCGCCATGGCCCAGTCCTCTTAATGTTTGTCGCATTGCGAGATATAAATACTGCATTGCGAGACCGCACCGTTTTCAGACAGGTATCGTCCGCGGGCGCCGCTGCCATCTGCTTAAAAGGCGGCGCAATCAGGGCAGGAATTTGGGGACATGGTTAACGGCCATTAAAGCGGCTGATTTCCTTGGCTTTTGGCGCCTCCGCCGCATCTTGTCGTTAACGAAACGTTAGGATTTTAGCGAATGCCGATTGCGCTTAATTGTAAGAAACTGGCTAATGTGTCACTACGATACGATTAGGAACATGCATGCATATGAAAATGGCAACTGTTCTGGTGGATAAGCTCAGCGCGCGGTGTCCCGATGCGATGCCAGCGGCTATTCCATCGAGGCGATGCAATCGGTGATCCGTCATGATACTGCGCAGATTGAGTGCGCATATCCTGTAGGCACCGCCCTGTTCAGGCTGTCTTGTGGCCCGACCGGCGGCGCCAAGCAGACGGCCATCAGCGGGCAAAAGTAGTGAGGCGTATCCCTATGGCGACGAAGAAGAGCAACGAGTCGATCGACGAGAAGGCCTTCCAGGCTCTGGAGGCGGCACTGAAGATCGACTTTGACGACCTGAAGTCGGCCTTGAACGACAAGAATTCCTTGGATGATCCGGAGGAAATGGTGTCCGAGCCCAGCAAAGCGGCAGCATCCGACCAGGCTCGTCCTGCAAGGGCACAGCAGGAGAGCCTCAAGACGGCGCGCGAGGCCGAGCCACCGCGCAGCCTCGCTCCGGAATCCGCGCCGAAGCAGCCGCCGCTTTCGCCTGCCAATGACGACACGCGCAGGTCGCCCGCTGCCTTGCTTCGTGCTTTCGAGGGGCGGACCAACCGTGCGGCGATCCGGGTTGCCGGCCTCATCTCAGCGGTTTGGGTCGTTGCCGGCCTGGGGATAGGCCATCTTCTCTATGCACCGCAGATCTGGCAGATCCGTTCGCTCGGCGATCTGGCGGCCACGCCGGGTGCAATCGGCCTCCTGCTCGGTCTCGCCCTGCCCGTCATGCTGTTCTTCTCCTTCGCGATCATGATTGCGCGCGCGCAGGAGCTGCGCAATGCAGCGCGGTCGATGGCAGAGGTCGCCCTGCGGCTCGCCGAGCCGGAAACCGCAGCTGCCGACCGCGTCATGACCGTCGGACAGGCGGTCCGCCGCGAAGTCTCGGCCATGAACGAAGGCATCGAGCGCACAATTGCCCGCGCGACCGAACTCGAAGCGCTTGTACACTCCGAAGTCAATGCGCTTGAGCGCAGCTACAGCGAGAACGAGTTGCGCGTTCGCACGCTCGTCCAGGAGCTCGGGCTGGAGCGCGAGGCGATCGTCGGTCATTCCGAGCGCATCCGCGCGGCGATTGCCGGCGCACACAACAAGCTGAAGGACGATCTCGAACTCGCCGGCGAAGACATCGCATCACGCATCGCGGTTTCCGGTGAAGCCTTCGCGTCGCTCATCGACACGCGTGCGGCAGCACTCACCGAGAAATCGGATCACGCGTTGCAGAGCCTCGACGCGATGCTGTCGAACCGTACCGACACGCTGCTCTCCGGCCTGAACAGCGCCGGCGAGACGCTCAACGGCGAGTTCGACGCCCGCCTCGATGCGCTCAGCGACACGTTGACGAAGCGCGGCGAGCAATTGCTCGGCCAGTTCGAGACCCGTGCCTCCACGCTCGACGCCAATACGGAAAAGCTCAATGCGGCCCTCAACGAGCGCGCCCGCCAGTTGAACGAGACTCTGATCGCGCGCACGCGCGATCTTAACGAAAGCCTCAGCGTCGGCCAGCAGGCGATCGCCGGCGGCCTCGACGAGGTGCTGACGTCGCTCAATGCAGCGCTCGACGAAAAGGGCGCGAGCTTCCGCCAGAGCCTGAAATCGAGCGCCGACGATGCGATCATGGATCTCGACCTCAGGGGCGGCTTCTTCGAAGAAAAGCTTCAGACGACCGTCGGACAGCTCGCCACCGCCTTCGACGAGCGTTTCCACGAGTTCGCGAGCGCGTTCGACAAGCGCGCAAGCATGCTCGACTCCAAGCTCATGGAAAGCCTGCACCGTATCAACGAAACCGTTTCGGGCGGCGCGGACGCGATCGGCAGCACCCTTGACGGCAGCATCGAAAAGATCGGCTCGGCGCTTTCGGATCAATCGCTGACGCTCGCGACGGCGCTCGGCGCGACCCAGGATTTCATCGAGGAAACGATCGGCAACCGCACCTCGGAACTCAGCAATCTCATCGGCGACGCCCACAGCCGCATCGACGGCGTGCTTTCGGAAAAGACCGGTTCGCTCATGGGGGCGCTGAAGGAGGCGCAGGAACGCATCGAGGGCGGCTTCGGCCAGCGCGCGGACGCGCTCGCCAATGCCCTGACAACCAGCGAACAGCGCCTTACACAAGGCCTCGACTCGCGGACTTCCGCGTTCATCGACGGCCTGCAGTCGGCCCATGCGCGCATCGAACAGACGCTCACCGGATCCACCGACGAGATCACCAGTGCGATCGCGGCAAGTCAGCATCGGCTGGATAGTACGCTGTCCGAGCGCACGGCTGCGCTTTCGACTGCCCTCGCCACCGGCACCAGCACGATCGAGGGTGCCGTGAACAATACGGCCGACCGACTCGAGCGCGTCCTCTCCGAGCGCGGTCAGGCGATCTTCGAAACGCTCACCAGCCAGACGAGCGCGCTTGAAGGCGCGCTGTCCGATCAAAGCCAGGCAATCGCCGAAACGCTCTCCAGCAAGGCGGCAGCCCTCGACGGGGTTCTGTCCGAGCGCAGCCAGGCGATCACCGACACGCTCACCAGCCAGACGGCGGCCCTCGAGGGCGTGCTGGCCGAGCGGAGCAAGGCGATCAATGAGACGCTCGCCGGCCGGACGGCCGCCCTTGACGGGGTCATGTCCGAGCGCAGCCGGGCAATCACCGACACGCTCACCACCCAGACGGCCGCTCTTGACGGGGTCCTGTCCGAGCGCAGCCAGGCGATCACCGAGACGCTGGCCAACCAAACCACGGCGCTCGACGGCGTGCTCTCCGAGCGCGCGGCCCAGATCAGTTCAACCATGTCGACCCGCGCCAACGAGATGGCGGACACGCTCAGCCGCCATGCCGAGGACGTGGCCGACAACCTGACCTTCCGGGCGATGGCGGTGGCCGAAACCATGACCGACCGGGTCGGCGAGATCGAAAACAAGCTTTCGCAGAGCGTCTCGGAGGTCGCCGAGAACCTCGGTGGCCGCGTCAGCCAGATCGCCGACACGCTCACCGACACCAGCGCCCGCATCGCCGAGGACCTGAGCAGCCGGGTCGGCAAGATTTCCGATGCGCTGACAGGCACGAGCGCGGAGATTGCCGAGGCGCTCACCGCCCGCACCTCGGAAGCGACTTCATCGCTCGCCGGCAAGGCGGCGGAAATCGAGCAGACGCTCTCCGGAAAGGCCGAGCATTTGCGGGACACCCTGTCTGCGACCCATAACCAGATCCGCTCGACGCTCGACGACCGGATCAATGCAATCAACCTCGCCGTGGGCCAGGGCCGGGAGCAATTGGAAGAGCTCCTGTCTGACCAGTCCATGGCGGTGGCGACGACGCTCGCGACCAGTGCCAGCATGCTCGAAATGACCCTGGAGGAGCGCCAGGCCGCACTCGCCGGCGCCATAGACCGCAGCACCGAGGCGCTCGACGCCCGCATGCGCTCCACGACCGGCACCATTGCGGAACGCCTCTCGGAAACGGCGGACCAGATCAGCCTCGCGGCGGACTCGCTTACCCATCGCGTCGATATCTCGATCAACGGCATCAATAGTCGGCTCGACGATACCGGCGCCCGCATCGAGACGAGCCTCGGCTCGCTCGAAGACCGGGTGCGCGACAGCGTTACCACCGTCACCACCCTCGTCGATGACAGCGGCAGCCGTATCGAAACGACAATCGGCGCCCTTGAGGAGCGTATCCGCGGCAGTGTCGGCAGCGTCAACGCCGTCGTCGACGATACCGGCGCCCGCATCGAAACGAGCCTCGACTCGCTCGAAGGACGGATTCGCGACAGCGTCGGAAACGTCAACTCGATCGTCGATAGTGCCGGCCAGCGTCTTGCCGAGAGTCTTGGCGAACGGGCGGGCGAAATCGACCGGATCACCGAAACCGCCGCAACCCGCATCTCCTCCGCCCTCGAGGCAGGCGCCGGTCGCATCGAGGAGCGCCTCGGCACTATGGATCGTGCCCTCAACATCGGCCTCGAGAACGTCAACCGGACGCTCGAAGGCAAGGCGGCAGCGCTCGTCACCAGCCTGCGCGGCGCCGTCGGCGATGCCACTCATGAGATCGATGCAGAGGCTGCGCGATCGGCCGAGATCCTGTCCAAGACGGGCTCGGAGTTCGCCAGTGCGCTTGCCGCCCGAAATGCGGAATTCGCCGCCTCGCTCGAACAAGCCACTTCGGCCACGGCCGCCCGCCAGGCGGATCTCGCCCGCTCGGTCGCCGATGCCGCCGACACGGCTACGGCTCGGCTGGCTACGACGCACAGCCAGATCGCCAACCACGCCCAAAACATCCAGCAGAGCCTGACCGACGCAGAAAAGGCTCTCGAAACGCGCAGCCAGTCGATCCGCGGCGCACTCGATGAAAGCACCCGCGAGCTCAACTCGATGCTGGCCGGCCGCTCGCTCGAACTTTCCCGCCTGATCGACGAGAAGGCGCGACCGGTGATCGACCAATATGCCGCCACGGGCAAGGAAGCCGCCGAAGCCATTGCCGCCCTCACCCAGGAGAGCGCCGATCGGCTGCGTGCCGAAAGCGCATCCCTCGTCAACGCCATCACAGAGCGGACCAGTGAAACCCTGGATGCCATCTCGCTGCGCGCCGACGAGACCGCCCAGGCGATGAAGATGGTCGAAAACCGCCTGCAGTCGACGGCGATGGGGCTTATCGACCGGCTCGCGGCGAACAATTCCGCGATCACATCGGTCATCGAACAGGCCAGCAACAATCTCGGGGAAATGGATCAGCGCCTGGAGGCGACCGCCGCAAAGTTCTCCGAATCCACCCGACAGGCCTCCGACATGCTGTCCACCTCGACGCGCCTTATAGAAGGCAAGGTCGACAAGCTGTCCGACATTTCCTCCTCCACGCTCTCGCAGGTCGCCGGCATCGTCGGCCGTTTTGACGATCATTCGAAAGTGCTCGGACAGGCATCCGAGCTCTTGTCCGCCGCCCAATCGAACCTCGTCAGCACGCTCGAGGAGCGGCAGGATGCGCTGCGCACGCTGTCGGTCGGCCTCGTCCAACGCTCGGAAGAAATCGAACGGACGATGCGCGCGCTCGAGGGCTTCGTCGACGGCGCATTCCAGCGGGCCGAAGAGCGCTCCGGACAGGTTGCCGGCAATCTTCGCAGCGGCATTCAGTCCTCCTTTACCGATGTCGGCCGACTGCTGTCGACCACCGAGCAGCGGGCGGCCGAGGCGGCGGAGGCCATGCGCAGCGCGCTCGCACAGGCCGGCGATGATGCGGCCGCTTCGGTGCAGGACGTCTTCTCGCGCGCCGAGGAACGTTCGCGGGAGATCGCCAATACATTGCGCTCCGGCGTCGAAGGTTCGCTTGCCGACGTCAACAGGACATTGTCGCAGGTGGAAGGCCGGGCGCTCAGCGCCTCCGACAGCCTGCGCCAGGCGATCGGCAAGGCGGGCGAAGAAGCCGGTCAGGCACTCGAAGGCGCCTTCGCCAGCGCGGAAGAGCGGGCAAAGGACGTCACCTTGCGGCTGCGCGACGGCGTCGGCGCCTCCGTCGCCGACATCGAGCGGATGCTCGCAGAGAGCGGCAAGAAGTCCGATGGCGTGGCAACTCAGTTGCGCGAGGCCGTGCGCCAGGCGATCGACGATGCGATCAATCGCTTCAGCGGCGCCACCGACGACATCCGCCGTTCCGCCGGCGAGATCCGCAAGGAACTCGACATGACCCGCCAGGAGCTGAAGCGCGGCGCCTTCGACCTGCCGGAAGAGGCCAAGGAGAACGCCGCGCTCATGCGTCGTGCGGTCGGCGAGCAGATCAAGGCGCTGCAGGAACTGTCGGACATCATCGGCAAGTCCTCGACGCAACTCGAAGTTGCTCAGCCGAAGGCCGTACCCGCGCCCGTCCCTGCCCCCGCTCCCGTGTCGCAGGCGGCGGTGGCCCTGCCGGCAGCCATGCCGCAACAGGCGGCCTCGCCGCAACCGTCCGTGGTGCATCAGCCGGTCCCGGGTGGTGCGTTGCGCGGGAGCCTCGGTCTTGAACAGGCGACACGGCCGCTGCAGCCTGCCCGTACGCCGGCTGTCGAGGAACGCACCGAGGAAGGCGGCGGCTGGATGCGCGATCTGCTTCGCGCCGCCTCCCGCGAGGAAGAGCCGCAGCCTGCACGCCCGCGCCCGCCAGAAAGCCAGCCGGTGGCGCGTGCCGGTGACAATCGCAACCCCCGTCACGTGGTCGAATCGCTGAACTCGCTCTCGGTCGACATTGCGCGGGCGATCGACCATGACGCTTCAGTCGAACTGTGGCGGCGCTATCAGCGTGGCGAGCGCGACGTCTTTACCCGGCGTCTCTACACGCTGAAGGGCCAGCAGACGTTCGACGAGATCAAACGCAAATACGACCGCGAGCCCGAGTTCCGCACCGCGGTGGACCGCTACATTGCCGACTTCGAGAAGCTGCTCTCCGATGTGGCGCGCAACGATCCCGACAAGCGCATTACGCAGACCTATCTGACCTCGGATACCGGCAAGGTCTACACCATGCTCGCCCACGCCGCCGGCCGCTTCAACTGACGGCAGGCGGAACCGCTGGCGCCAAGGACAAAACGGCCCTGCCGCAAGACAGGGCCGTTGACTTTTTTTGCGGCTGTGCACCGGTGCCAACGGAAGTGCGATCACTGTAGGCTTTTCGAATTCCGGCTTGGCGAAATTCTGTTCCGATTATCGGGACGATGCGCCACCTGCACGCGTTATCAGGCGCGCAAAGGACGCTGTGGCATTTCGATGCTGTCGTCACCCCAATCCAACTGCTGAAATGGCAGGGCTTTCGCGGTAATCTGTTCGCCATGGCGTCGTGACGCCACGCCCCGTGGCGCCGGGCGCGGATAAGCGCACGGGAGGTCGAAATGAGACCGCGACTGAAAGTCCTGACCTTGGCGGTGGATGACCTGGAGAGCTCCCTCGCCTTTTATCGAGACGGGATGGGCCTGCCGACGAAGGGGATCGTCGGGCAGCAATTCGAGGATGGAGCCGTCGTCTTCATCCATTTGAACGACGACCTGATCCTGGCGCTTTATCCTGCGCCGTCGCTCGCCAAGGATGCGAAGATAGAGGTAACGCAGCGGCGACTCGGCGCCGTTTCGCTCGGACACATCGTCAACTCGAAAGAGGAGGTCGATGCGATCATGAGGCAGGCCGCAGGCGCCGGCGCGGTTATCACGGATCCGGCGTGCCAGCGCTTCTGGGGCGGCTATTCCGGCTATTTCCATGACCCGAATGGCCATCTCTGGGAGATTGCCTGGAACCCGCAATGGACTGTTCCCGATTGACAGGCTTACGGCGCGCCCCGCGTTCTTCAGGACGCATGGCGCGGCAACGCCTTGAATCTACCCATCGTGCCTTCCGAACTGATATTCGGCAGAACGAGTCTGCCCGTACCATGCCGGATGCGCCTGGGCACACGTTCCAACAAAGAAGCCCCGGCATAAACCGGGGCCCGTCGCTCAATCGTCCGGTTTTCCCGGTGGTTCGATTAATGGTCCTTGTTCGCGTAGACCGACTTCTTCGTCAGATAGATGAGGCCGGTGAAGATGAGCAGGAACACCATGACCATGAAGCCGGTGCGCTTGCGATCCTCGAGATGCGGCTCGGCGGCCCACATCAGGAAGGCCGAAACGTCGCGGGCGTATTGATCCACCGTCTGCGGCGCGCCGTCGTCATAGGTGACCTGGTCATCGGAAAGTGGCGGCGCCATCGCCAAAGCCGCGGCGCTGGCGAAATACGGGTTGTAATGGGTGCCCTCTGCGACCTCGACGCCCGCCGGCGGATCCTGATAGCCGGTCAGCAGCGCGTGGATGTAGTCCGGACCGCCTTCCTGATAGGGCCAGAACATGTCGAAGACGAACTGCGGGAAGCCGCGCTCGATGCCGCGCGCCTTTGCGATCAGCGAGAAGTCCGGCGGAGCCGCACCGTTGTTCGCCGCCGCAGCCGCTTCCTTGTTCGGGAACGGTGACGGGAAGTAATCCGACGGAATGGCCTTGCGCGTGAACATCTCGCCGTCCGCGTTCGGGCCATCCTCCACTTCATAGTTCGCCGCAAAGGCTTTCACCTGAGCATCGGAATAGCCGAGGTCCTCCAACGTGCGGAAGGGCACCAGGGTCATCGAATGGCAGGCCGAACAGACTTCGGTATAGACCTTCAGACCGCGCTGCAGCTGGCCCTTGTCGTAGTGGCCGAACAGGCCGGCAAAGGTCCAATCCTCCTGCTTAGGCTTGTGGATTGGATAATGCGGCGTGCCGCCTTCTGCGTGACCTTCGCCGCCGGCGTCGTCCTGCGCGATGGCCGCTCCGAGCCCGAGACCGGCGACGACAGCGAGTGACAGAATGCCTGTAACAAGCTTTTTCATTGTTGTGAGTTCCTTATCAATCGCTGTTCCGGTCAGGCGTGCGCGGTCTTCGGCTGCGCCTTCGCATTCTGCTTCTCAAGCACCGCCTCCGTGATGGAATTCGGAATGCGCTTCGGCGTCTCGATCAGGCCGAGGACCGGCATGACGACGAGGAAGAAGCCGAAATAATACAGCGTGCCGAGCTGCGACATCAGGACGTAGACGCCTTCCGCCGGACGCGAACCGAGCCAGCCGAGCATGATGGCGTCGGCGACGAAGATCCAGAAGAACAGCTTGTACCACGGGCGGTAGACGGCCGAACGGACCTTCGAGGTATCGAGCCAGGGCAGGAAGAACAGGACGAGGATAGAGCCGAACATCACCAGAACGCCGCCGAGCTTGGAGTCGATCGGGCCGATGTTGAAGGTGATGGCGCGCAGCATCGCGTAGAACGGCAGGTAATACCATTCCGGAACGATGTGGGCCGGGGTCTTCAGCGCGTCAGCCGGGATGTAGTTGTCCGGGTGGCCGAGGAAGTTCGGCATGTAGAAGACGAACCAGGCATAGACGATCAGGAAGATGGAAACGCCGAGCGCATCCTTCAGCGTCGCATAGGGCGTGAAGGGCACGGTATCGGTCTTCGACTTGACCTCGACTCCCGTCGGGTTCGTCTGACCTGTGACGTGCAGCGCCCAGATGTGCAGGACGACGACGCCGGCGATCATGAAGGGCAGCAGATAGTGCAGCGAGAAGAAGCGGTTCAGCGTCGGCTGGTCGACGGCGAAGCCCCCAAGCAGGAACTGCTGGATCCATTCGCCGACCAGCGGGAAGGCCGAGAAGAAGCCGGTGATAACCGTCGCCCCCCAGAACGACATCTGCCCCCAGGGCAGCACGTAACCCATGAAGCCCGTCGCCATCATCAGGAGATAGATCACGACGCCGAGAATCCAGAGGATCTCGCGCGGCGCCTTGTAGGAGCCGTAATAGAGGCCGCGGGCGATATGCAGATAGACCGCGATGAAGAAGAAGGACGCTCCATTGGCGTGCAGGTAGCGCAACAGCCAGCCTTGGTTGACGTCGCGCATGATCTTTTCGACCGAATTGAAGGCGACGCTCGTCTCGGCGGCATAGTGCATGGCCAGCACGATGCCGGTCAGGATCTGCACGATCAGCATCACCGACAGCATGGCGCCGAACGTGTAAGCATAGTTGAGATTGCGCGGCACCGGATAGGAGACGAAAGAGTCGTGGATCAGACGCGGCAGCGGAAGACGGGAATCAACCCACTTCTCGATGCCCGTCGTTGGCGTGTAGGTTGAATGATCAGCACTCATTATCAGTAGTCCCCTCAACCGATCTTGATAACTGTGTCGGAAACGAACGTGAAGGTCGGCACGGGGAGGTTCTCCGGTGCGGGGCCCTTCCGGATGCGGCCGGCCGTATCGTAGTGCGAGCCGTGGCAGGGACAGAACCAGCCGCCGAAGTCGCCGGCCTGGCCAAGCGGCACGCAACCGAGATGGGTGCAGGAGCCGATCATCACGATCCAGTTTTCCTTGCCTTCGCCGGCGGAGCGATCGAGGTCGGTCGCCTCGGAATCCGCCGGGAGGTTGGCGTTACGAGCAGCCGGGTCCTTGAGCTCGTCAAGCGGCACGGCTTTGGCTTCCTCGACTTCCTTGTCGGTGCGGTTGCGGATGAAGACCGGCTTTCCGCGCCACTTGGCCGTCAGCGACATGCCGGGCTGCAGGCTCGAGACGTCGACTTCGATTGAAGCGAGCGCGAGCGTCGATGCGTCCGGACGCATCTGGTCGATGAACGGCCAGGCGGCGGCCGTGGCGCCGACGACGCCGGCCATGCCCGTGGCCAGGTACAGGAAGTCGCGGCGAGTGGGCTCGCCCAAGGTCTCGCTTGAAGTGTCGTGTTCGCTCACGGCTAAACCATCCTCTCACGCAAATGTTGCGGACACCGCATTCCCCCGTCCCCGAGTCACGGAACCGCGCCCTGTCTCATATACCGGCACCCTGTCCGGCTCGCAGTTGCAAGCCTCGGATCGGATGGCGGAATCCGGAGAATCCGGCACACGGATTCCCCGGCAATCCGGCGCGTTCTATGCTCGATCGCCGACTATGTCCAGCCTTCATGAGGCAGGGTGGGCAGATTGTCGCGGGGAAAAATGCGGGCAATCAGCGCAAGGGCTTGGCGTGCTATTCGACTGCATCGCGGGCCGCTATTCGGCGGCCTCTTCCTGCGCGATGAAGCCGCCCGATTGACGGGCCCAAAGCTCGGCATAAAGGCCGCCGCGGGCGATCAGTTCGGCATGGGTCCCATCTTCTATGATGCGCCCCCGGTCCATCACTACCAAGCGGTCGAGAGCCGCGATCGTCGACAACCTATGCGCGATAGCGAGCACGGTCTTGCCATGCATCAGGCGCTCGAGATTCGACTGGATGGCCGCCTCCACTTCCGAGTCGAGCGCCGAAGTCGCCTCGTCGAGAACGAGAATGGGCGCATCCTTGAGCATGACGCGGGCGATGGCGATCCGCTGCCGCTGCCCGCCGGAGAGCTTCACGCCCCTCTCCCCGACATGCGCATCGAACCCCTTGCGGCCGCGCTGGTCCTGAAGGCTGGCGATGAACTCAAGGGCCTCGGCCCGGCGCGACGCCTCGACCAGGTCTTCTTCCGAGGCGCCGGGGCGGCCGAAGAGGATGTTGTCGCGTATCGAGCGATGGAGCAGCGACGTATCCTGGCTGACCATCCCGATCTGCCCGCGCAAGGATTCCTGCCGGACCGCCGCAATGTCCTGCCCGTCGATGAGGATGCGGCCGCCCTCGAGGTCGTAGAAGCGCAGCAGCAGATTGACGAGCGTCGACTTGCCGGCGCCCGAGCGCCCGACAATCCCGACTTTCTCGCCGGGGCGGATGGTGAGGGAAAAATCATCGATGACGCCGCCGCCCTTGCCATAGTGGAACCGGACGCGCTCGAAGCGGATTTCGGGCCGGCTGACGTCGAGGTCTGGCGCTCCCGGCCGGTCGACGAGGCCGATCGGCTGCGAGACGAGCTCGGCCGAATTCTGCATCGTGCCGATGTTGCGCATGATCGCATTGAACTGCCCCATCATCCGGCCGAGCAGCATGTTGAGCCGCAGCACGAGCGCCAGGGTGAAGGCGACCGCGCCGGAACTCACGGAGCCGGCGAGCCACAGATCGATGGAGTAGACGGCGATCGCCGTGATCATCAGCCCCGAAAGCAGCGCCTGCGACGCCCGGACGCCCGTCAACAGGCGCGTAAACGGGATCACCGCTCCCTGGTAGCGATCGAAGCCGGCGCGGATATAGCGATCATTCTCCTCGTCGCTGCCAAACAGCTTCAGCGTTTGCATGTTGGAATAGGCATCGACCATGCGGCCGTTGAGCATCGATGCCATCTCGGCGGTATTGCGGGCGTGCCGGCGGACCCGCGGGACGAAATAGCGGGCGAGCGCCAGGAAAACGAGGATCCAGAACGCCACCATCGCCGCCAGGCGCCAATCGAGCTGGGCGATGAGGGCCATGGTGGAGGCAGTGTAGATGACGATGAACCAGACGACCTGCAGCAGCGAAACGATGAGGTCGCTCGTCGCCTGCGCGCCGGTCCACACCTTGGTGACGATGCGCCCGGAAAATTCATTCTGGAAGAAGCCCAGCGACTGTCGGGCCACATGCACGTAGGACTGCCAGCGCACGAGGTTGAGAAAGCCGGTGATGATCGACTGCTCTTCGACGAGCGCGGCGAGCGAAACGGCGACGAAGCGGAAGACCAGCACCGTCAGCAGCATGAAGATCAGTTCCGGACCGTTGGCGGCGATCAATCCGCTCCAGCCATCCTCCGGCCGGACGGTGTCGAGCACGTCGACGAGACGGCCCACGAAATAGAAGAGCCCGGCTTCGAGCATCGCCACCAGGCCGCCGAGCGCCGCCATGGCACAGAAGGGCCCCTTTGCCTGGCTCGCATAGAACCAGGCAAACCCCCACAGCGAATGTGGCGGCTGGAGGCGCTCCCGCGGCGCGAAGGGACGGATCCAGTTCTCGAAGATGGCGACGATGGAACGCAGCATTGTTCTGATAATAGGTGGCTGGAGTCGGACGGCAATCGCTTTCCGCCGTCCCCCCGATTACAAATGCGTAAGCTTCAAACACCGCGTGAGCCCCGCAAGAAGCAGCGGATCATTCCGCCGCCTCCTCCTTCCCGACATCGTCGGCGATGAAGCCGCCCGATTGGCGCGACCAGAGATCGGCGTAAAGCCCTCTCTTGGCTATCAGTTCGGCATGTGATCCCGTCTCCACGATCCGGCCGGCCTCCAGGATCACGAGCCGGTCCATCTCCGTCAGCGTCGAAAGCCGGTGCGCGATCGCGATCACCGTCTTGCCGGACATCAGCGCGAAGAGGTTCTCCTGGATCGCCGCCTCCACTTCCGAATCGAGCGCCGAAGTTGCCTCGTCGAGGATCAGGATCGGCGCATCTTTCAGAAAGACGCGCGCAATGGCGATCCGCTGGCGCTGACCGCCGGAAAGCTTCACGCCGCGTTCGCCGACCTGTGCGTCGAGACCCTTCCGTCCCTGGTTGTCTTCGAGCGCCTGGATGAACTCCCAGGCATTCGCCTTCTTCGCGGCAGCGATGATCTGAGCGTCGTCTACCTCCCGATGCCCGTAGGCGATGTTGTCGCGAATGGAGCGATGAAGCAGGGATGTGTCCTGCGTCACCACGCCGATCTGCGAGCGAAGGCTATCCTGTGTCACGAGCGAGATGTCCCTGCCGTCGATCCGGATCACCCCCTCCTCCAGGTCGTAGAAGCGCAAGAGCAGGTTCATCAGCGTCGTCTTGCCGGCGCCGGACCGGCCGACAAGGCCGATCTTCTCGCCAGGCCGGATGTCGAGCGACAACCGGTCGATGACGCCTTTCGCCTTGCCGTAATGGAAGCGGACGTTCTCGAAGCCGATCGCTCCCTTCTCCGCCTTGAGCACGCCCGCATCCGGCCTGTCGACGATGTCGTGCGCCTTGGTCATCATGCCCATGCCGTCATAGACCGTGCCGATATTCTCGAACAGCGTCGAGACCTCCCACATGATCCACTGCGACATGCCGTTGATGCGCATGGCAAGACCGATCGCCACCGCGATCGCGCCGACGGAGATCGCGCTTGTCAGCCACAGGTAGATGCCAAGCGCACCGACCGCAAAGAGCGCAACGCAATTGTTCGTGTAGACGCAGATATGGAACAGCGTCACCTTGCGCATCTGCCGATGGACGGTGTCGAGAAACTCCTCCATGCCGGCACGCGCGTAGATCTCCTCACGCCCCGCATGCGAGAACAGCTTCACCGTGCCGATATTGGTGTAGCTGTCGACGATGCGCCCCGTCATCATCGAACGCGCATCCGCCTGTTGCTTGGAGATCTTCTGCAGCCGCGGCACGAAATGGCTGACGATCGCGACATAGATGACCAGCCAGATCGCGAGCGGTGCGACGAGCCGCCAGTCCGCCGCCGCGACCACGATCAGCATCGTCGTGAAATAGCTCACCACGTAGACGAAGACGTCGAGGAGCTTCATCACCGTTTCGCGGACCGCAAGCGACGTCTGCATCACCTTCGTGGCGACGCGCCCGGCAAACTCGTTGGAGAAGAAGGTCATGCTCTGCCGGAGCAGATAACGGTGCATCTGCCAGCGCGCGATCATCGGATAATTGCCGAGCAGAACCTGATGCATGACCAACGAGTCGAGCGCGACCAGCACGGGCAGGCCGATCAGGACCAGCGCGCCCATCCATGCCAGCCTACCGCCCTCGACCGCGAGAAAGCCCTCCCGATCCGCGTTGGACAGCCAATCGACGATATTGCCCAGAAACTGGAACAGCGCCACCTCGCCGACGGCGATCAGCATCGTGCAAACGGCCATGACGAGAAGCCATGGCATCGCGGACTTGCTGTAGTGCCAGCAGAAGGCGAAGAGACCCTTCGGCGGAAGCGCCGGCTCTTCCGGCGGATAAGGATTAAGGCGGGATTCAAACCAGCCGAACATCTGTGAAGCTCCTTCAGGGATTTTGAAGGAAGGCGGGTGTCCCCGCTTTCATTGGCTTTGGATAGGCAGTCCGGAAACGCTGCAAACGCGCTGAAGCCTCCGGAGAACCGGGCCACGCGTCATTCGATCGGCAGAAGGAAAAGGCGCGGAACCGGTCAGGCCAGAAAAGGCCCGGCCACACGTGGGAGGCGTGTCAACATCAGAATTGTCATGCATGCCTCCGTCGGTTCGCGTTGAAGATGAAAGACCTTTAACCCTATTCGGAGCTCCGCGCCAGATTGTCGCACGTATTTTGCTGCCCTTTTCTTCACCGGCGCCCGCCCTGTTGCCGATACGGCACAGATTAGCGGCATGCAATTGAGGGTGGACGCACAGACGACGCATCGCGGCATCGGATGGTGGCAGAGGAAGCCTTTCGATGTAATAGAGGTCCTCGCCTTCGCAAATTTGCCCCATCCCTGGAAGTTCATGACGAATCTGCGCATCGCCCTCTATCAACCGGACATTCCGGGCAATACCGGCACAATCCTTCGCCTGGCCGCCTGCCTCGGCCTCGCCGTCGACGTGATCGAGCCGGCCGGTTTCGACCTCTCCGACCGCAACCTGAGGCGCGCCGGCATGGACTACGTCGCCTCCGTCACGCTCACCCGCCACGTCAATTGGGAGCGCTTCGAAGCGTGGCGAGCCGAAACCGGCCGACGCCTGGTGCTCGCCTCCACCAAGGCTGCCGAGCCCTACACCCGGTTCGGCTTTCGTCCGGACGACATCCTCCTCTTCGGCCGGGAAAGCGCCGGCGTGCCCGATCATGTCCATGAGAGGGCCGACGCACGCATTCTCATTCCGATGGCGCCGCGCCAGCGCTCTCTCAACATCGCGATGGCGGCTGCCATGATCGTCGGAGAGGCGATGCGGCAGGTCGAGGCCTTTTGAGCTTGGCAGCATCACGCCGCGCCCTCCGCGAAGTCCGTTCGGGCGGGACCAAATATCACCATGAAGATCGCCCGCGCTGAGTAGCGCGATATCTTGTGGGCGCCATCGATTCGACGAGGCTGCGACCATCATGCGGCGATCTCATTGTAGGGCGTCGCCTTGCGCGCGGTGTTCAGCGTGCGCGCCCACCAGGTCAGCCGATCCATCATCAGGAAAAGAGGAGCCTGCATTTCCTCGGGCTTGTAGGGATTGCCCGCCGCATCGAATTTCGACCAGGCTTTCGGCAAGGTCACCCCATCCCGCAGCGTTACCGCATGCAGCTCTCCGAATACCTGGCGCAATTGCTCGACAGCCCTGATCCCGCCGGAGGCGCCACCATAGGAGACGAAGGCCACCGGCTTGGCGTGCCAGGGCTCGTAGACGGAATCGATCAGTTCCTTCAACGCCGCCGGATAACCGTGATTGTATTCCGGCGTGACGACGACGAAAGCATCGGCCTCGCTCACCTTGCGCTCCATCCACTCACCGAGATCGCTCGGCTTCTCGCCGCGCGCGCTCCTGAACCGCAGCGGATCGACGATCGTCAGGCTGAAGACGTCGGAACTCGAAAGCTCGCGGATGAGCCAGCTCGCGACCGTGTCGCAGAAGCGGCCCTGCCGTGCGCTGCCGTAGATTAGGGCAAGGGTCATTTTCTCTTTCATGCGCAATCAGCTCCTTGTTGTTGGCCACAGGGAGCTCATGCTATAGAACCTCAAGCATAGTTGAGGTCAATAGCGCCCATGAACAAAGACGATGGCCACGAGATCAAGCGCGAGCTGACGGTCGGCGAAGTCGCCGCACGCAGTGGAGTCGCCGTCTCGACGCTTCACTTCTACGAAAACAAGGGACTGATCCGCAGCAACCGCAGCCGCGGCAACCAGCGGCGATATCCGCGCGGCGTGCTGCGGCGCGTGGCGGTCATCAAGGTCGCCCAACGGACGGGAATTCCCCTCTCGGAGATCCAGTCTGCATTGTCGGTCTTGCCCGACGACCGGCCGCTGACGGTGGAGGATTGGGGCAAGCTCTCGAAGTCCTGGCGGCAGCAGCTCGACGAGCGCATCGCCAAGCTGACCGCATTGCGCGATCAATTGACCGGCTGCATCGGCTGCGGCTGCCTGTCGATGCGCGATTGCCCCTTGCGCAATCCCTATGACGTGCTCGGAACCGAGGGCGCAGGTCCACGCCTGATCGAACCGGCGGATGGCGTGAGCGAACCGGAACCCGGTTGAGGTCGTTCCAGCCCAAATCGAGCTCGATCTAAGGACAAGGCATTCAGGATTCAGAGTGCTACAGCGACCTTTGCCCGTCGCCGTTTGTCGATGAGACGGCGCGGCGCCGACATGTCAGGCTTCCTTGAAGACGCTTCGTTCCAAGGAACGCCGCATCCGGCTGATAAGCGCCATGCTGGCCAGCGTGCCGCAGGAACAGAAAAAAGCGATCGACAGTGCCCAGGCATTGCCCGCCGCTTCGAGAACGAAGGAGAAGAACGGCGGCGCTGCCGCGAAGGCAAGATTGAGCGGCAGCCCGAGACGCGCCATGACCGCCGCGTATTGCGCGGGAGAGAAGAAAACGAGCGGCATCGTCGCGCGGCTCACGGACATGGCGCCGCTGGACAGGCCGTAGAGCAGCAGGAAAAGGACGATCGACCACTCGGCGCCTTGACCGAAAGCCAGGGCCGCAAGCGCCAACGGCATGATCGCGGCTGCGACGAGCCCCGTCGTCACGCCATCCCAGCGATTGCCGCCGAGGAAATCGAACAGCCGCGCCGACAGCTGAATGAAGCCGATGGCCGAGCCGAAGCCCACGGCCAGACGATCCGCAACCGCGAAGCTGCGGAAGAGATCGATGACGACGAGCTGGAATCCCCAGGTGACGAAGCCATTGAGCGCGACGGCCGCGGTGATCAACGCTACCACCTCCCGGGAGCGGCGGCCCCTTGCGCGCTTCGCCTCTGCGGCCGCGGCAACGCCATGCGGCACGCGCGCCGGCGCGGCGGTTCGCGGCAAAGCGAACTGATGCAGTGGTGCGCAGACGAGGAGCATCGTGGCGCCGTAAAGGACGAAAGTGCCGCGCCAGCCGAGCGCCGCCTCACAGAATACAGTCACCGGCCAGGAGATGCTCGGCGCCAGCGCCATGGCGAGCATCTGCGCTCCGATCGCCCGGCGCGCGCGCTCCCCGGCAATCTCGGTCAGGAAGACATGCGCCGAGGTCGTGAGCGTGGCAGCCCCGGCCATGCCGAGGACAGCCCAGGCGGCGAAATAGGCGAGTGGTCCATGGGCAGCCGCGAGCAGCCACAGCCCCGGCGCCGCGAGCGCCGAACCAAGTGAAAGCACCCGCCGCGCACCAAGACGCGCGTAGAACGACGCCAGTGGCGGAGAGCATACCGCCATCACCACCAGCATGACGGTCGGCCCGAAATAGATGCCGGACGGCCGGAGCCCAAGATCGGCGGCCATGCCGGCCGCGGTGACCGACACGAACATGAACATTGCGCCCCAGGCAATGATCTGGGTGACTGAGAGAATGACAACCGCGCGGAGAACAGGCATGAAACCGATGGTGGGAGCAGGCGAAACAGGGCCGGGGGGAGCCATAGGTTTACGCCGCCGACGCGGTCTTGACCACACCGCAATTACGCCTCTGAGATTTTTTTCGCGATGGGGACAAGAGGGCCATCGACACGAAGCGATGGAGTCGCGAGACCTCGAGCGCGTTTCGATCTGACTAGATCAGATCGGCGCTCTAACGCTTTCTTTCTGACGCATGATCTTATCGATCCTCGTTTCACTCCGGTCTGATCATGATCTAATCCGCACTCGGAAGCCGGCGCATGGTGAACTCGATCTCATCACCCTCGAGCTGGCGCCAGCTTTCCACTTCCGTCCAGTAGGCGGCCTTGGGCCAGGTCTCAAACCATTCGCGCGCCTTGGCCCGGGCCGCAGTCCGTTCGAGGCGGAACGTCTCGCGGACGAAGACGCTGCCGCCTCGCGCAGACCGTTCGCTGCGGCTGCGGGCGATCTGGCGCCGCAGTCCCTCGAGCGGTGGTCCTGGTGGTTTCTTCGCCATGGCGATACCTCTCCTGAGAAGATAGGATGGAGGCGGCGCCGTTGCCAGTCCCGATCATACCAGGGCCGACCGCCGCAAAATGCCGGTGATGGCACCCCTGCAGGGCAATGGAATCATGCTGCCTCCCGCAGTTGCCATTCGTCCCGAAATATGGACTGTGGCGACGACATCGAATCGGCGGCTTACCTCGGCGAGCCGCAAACGGACTATGAAATCCCATGGAAAGACCGCAACTGCCGCAGGGCTTGCCTGCCGACATCGAAGACAAGAAGGCCGACGCAAAGGCTTGGTTCGAAGCTTTGCGCGATACGATCTGTTCCGCCTTCGAGGCGATCGAGGACGACCTCGCAGGGCCGCTGTCGGATCGACCGCCGGGCCGCTTCGTCGCCAAGGACTGGCTGCGTGAGGAAGGTGCCGGCGGCGGCGGCCGTATGTCGATGATGGAGGGCCGCGTCTTCGAAAAGGTCGGCGTCCACACTTCCACGGTCTACGGCGAATTCTCCGCGGAGTTCCGCAGTCAGATCCCCGGCGCCGGCGAAGATCCGCGATTCTGGGCCTCCGGCATTTCGCTGATCGCCCATCCGGTCAATCCGCACGTTCCCGCCGTGCACATGAATACGCGCATGGTCGTGACCACGAGCAACTGGTTCGGCGGCGGCGCGGACCTGACGCCGGTCCTCGACCGCCGGCGCGTAATGACCGACGCGGATACGGTGCTTTTCCATCGCGCGATGGAGATCACCTGCAATCGGCACGCGGTCGCCGATCACGCGAAATTCAAGCAGTGGTGCGACGAGTATTTTTTCCTCAAACACCGCAACGAACCGCGCGGCACGGGCGGCATATTCTACGATTGGCTGCACTCGCCGGACGAACTGGGCGGGTGGCAGGCGGATTTCGCCTTCACCCGCGACGTCGGCAAGGCCTTTGCGCTCGTCTATCCGAAGATCGTCAGGGCGAACTTCAACAGCCCCTGGACCGAGGCCGATCGTGACGAGCAGCTCGTACGCCGTGGCCGCTATGTCGAGTTCAACCTCCTCTACGACCGCGGCACGATCTTCGGTCTGAAGACCGGCGGAAACGTCGAGTCCATCCTCTCGTCGCTCCCCCCGGTGGTCCGCTGGCCATAATCATCGTCGAATAAAACCCGCGCAGTCGGCGTTTCCTCACCGAAACGGGAGCCCTCACCCGAGGGATTTTCGGATGGTGTTCAAGAAGCGCACATTCTTCGGCGAGGAGCCGGAGCGATTCACGCCCCCGCAGCCGGCTGAACTGGAGCGGCGGGTGGCAAACCTGCTTGCCGCCGCGCCCGGGCTGGATGCCGCCGAAATTACCGTGACCTGCCGCGGCGAAGCGGTGGTGCTCGGCGGCCGGGTGGCAACTGGGGAGGAAATTCTCCGCGCCGAGGAAGCGGCACGATCCGTTCCCGGTGTCGCCAAGGTCGTCAACCGGATCGAGCTTGCGAAGGCCGGCAGGGGTTGAACGTCCGCCCTGCTTTCCTCGCGTCTTCACGCCGCCGGGAATCTCAAATCAGATCGACGCCAGCGTCCAGCCGACGATATCCGCCGCAACCTTCGCGAATGCCGCATCGAGCGCTGAAACAAACGCCGGATTGCCCGTGCCGCGCACGGGCGCGACGGCCCGGAACGCCCGCTGCCGGCGCACGGTGCCGTTGCGGTCATCAAGGATCTTGGCGAAAATCTCGACGACCGCCGTATCGGCGCCGTCGGTGGATATCTCGAAGGCGCGGATTTCCGTGATGACCTGGTAGTCGATCGCGAGCCCCTGTCCCGGCTTGCCCACGCCACCGACCCTGCCGGTATCCTCGAATGTCTGGACGAGCCTGTCCTGAACTATGCGCGGCAGCCGGTCGCCCCACTGCGCCCTGGCGAGGAAACGCAATTCGGATTCGGAAAGTCGAACGACGATCTGATCACTGTCGAGCGTCCTCAGCGCCGTCGGTTCAGGCACCAGGATCTGGCGATTGGTCGCTCGCGGGCGCTCCACGACAGGCGTCGCGGCCAGGCTGAACGTGTCGTTGACCGCCGGACGGGTGCCGCATCCCGCCAAGATCATCGCCATCGAAATAACCACGGCGAGCCGGGCGGCCCCCGCCTTACGCACAGTAAACACACCCGGAAAATGCATGCGGCAAATATCCCCAAACAGTTACGCGTCGCACGGATCCCCCCCGCGCGCCGCATCACCCGACCGGCCGCGAACGAATCACCGCCGCGTGCGGCCATCATATTGCTTGACAGTCTCGCCGCCGAATAGAAGGCGTTGCGGATTTTTGTCGAAATTAGAAATTGTACTCTGCAAGCTCTGAACGGTGCGACGCGTTTCGGTCACGAGCGACTCTACGTCCCGGAGGCCGGAATTGGAGAAGCGCTTCAGGTTGTCGGCAATGGGTCCGATCTGCGCATTGAGGTTGTTGGCCATATTGCGGAAAGACTCGAGCGTCGCGCGCGCCTCTGCGGAAAGCGATGGTGCGTCCGCATCACCAAGGAAACCGTCGATCTTCACCAGGATGCTGTCGACCCGGTCGGAAGCGGCATTCAGCTTGTTCGACATTTGGGTGAAATCGGTGATCGTCTGGTCTATGTCCTCCTGACGGGCGGCGATCTTTTCGGCGAAGCTCGAAACCTGGGCGGCGATCTTGCGGGCATCGGCGCTTGCCACGGAGATATCGTTGACGACCGTTCCTACCTTCTGCGCGTCGACGGCGGCCACCAGCGTATCGACGCGCTTCAGGGTCTCCTGCGCACTCTTGCCGAATTCGTTATAGGTGCCTACCGTGCGCCTGAACCCGTCGACCGCCTCCGAAACGCCGCCGGAAGCGTCCTTCAGATCGCTGCTCAGCTGCTCGACATTGCTGACGATCGTGTCGATCTTCTTGGGATCGACGGCATTGATCAGCCTGTCGGCGCTCTCGAGCGTGGTGTCGAGTTTCTTCGATGCGGCGCTGACCGACCCCGACAATTCCTCGACGCTCTTCAGGAACTGGTCGATGGCGCCGGAATTATCCGCCAGCGCCTTCGAGAACTTCTCCGCATTGCCGATGGTCGCGGTCAAAGGCTGGCGAATTTCCGTGACGAAACCCTGGATATCCGTGATGGCGCTGTTTGCCCGGTCAAGAATCTGGTCGGCGGTCGCAAGCAGGCTGGTGACGCTCGACTGGTCGGCGGTGATGGTCGCCGACGTTCCCCTTTCGAGCGCCGTCTGGAGGATGTTCTCGTCGCCCTTTCGCCCGCCGCTGAGTTCGATGTAGGCCGCACCCGTAAGTCCCTGTACCTCCAGTGTCGCCGTGGTCGACTTCAACACCGGCGCATCGGCCGACACCTCGGTAATGGCAATCGAGTAGCGCGGATCATTGGCGTCGATCGCGAGATTGCGAACGGTGCCCACATTGATGCCGTTGAAGCGCACCGGCGAGCCGACCGAAAGGCCATTGGCCGAACCGGGAATATTGACGATGAGTTCGACCATCTGGCCAACCCGGCCATATTGCGCCATCCAGTAGACGAAACCGAACGCAGCGGCGATCACGAACACCGTGAAAAAGCCGACAATGGCATAATTTGCTTTGGTTTCCATCGGCTATGACCACCCTTGCGGCTCCCGCCGCTTTCGTCCGCTTCGGCAGGCGAGCCTCCGAAGCACTTCCAAATGCGATCGGCAGGACGGGCTTACGCCCGCACCACCGCCCTTCCCCGCTTGCCGCGGAAATAGGATTTCACCCATGGCTCCTCGCAGGCAAGCATGTCCTCGATTGTCCCGGAGACGAGAACGCGCTTCTGGCCGAGGACCGCGATCCGGTCGCAGACCGAAAACAGGCTGTCCAGATCGTGCGTCACCATATACACGGTCAACCCAAGTGTGTCCCGCAACTTGGCGATCAGCTCGTCGAACTCCGCCGCACCGATCGGATCGAGGCCGGAGGTCGGCTCGTCGAGAAACACCAGATCCGGATCAAGCGCCAATGCGCGCGCCAGCGCCGCACGCTTTATCATACCACCCGAGAGCTCCGCCGGGTATTTCTCCGCCGCTTCCGGCGCGAGCCCGACCAACTCGATCTTCAAGCGCGCCAGTTCGTCCATCAGATCCTGCGGCAGATCGAGATATTCGCGCATCGGCACCTGAATGTTCTCGCGCACCGTCAGGGCGGAAAACAGTGCACCATGCTGAAATAGCACGCCGAGACGCATGTCGAGGGCAATACGCTCCGCTTCGCCGAGCTTGTCATATTCGGCGCCGAGGATCTCGATGGTGCCGGACCGTTTCGGCAGCAAACGCAGTACGGTGCGCATCAGCACCGATTTGCCGGTTCCCGAGGCGCCGACGAAACCGAGAATTTCGCCGCGGTAGATCTCGAGATTGAGCCTGTCGAGAACGATATTGTCGCCGAAGCCGACGGTCAGGTCGCGAACGGAAAGCACCACTTCGCGCCTCTCCGCCGCCCGATCCGATTGCCGCTCCATGACTTCTTGAACCATGATCCGCCCGCCTCAGAAATCGATCGCCGCATAGAACATGGCGAACAGCCCGTCGATGAGAATGACCACGAAGATCGACTTGACCACAGACGAAGTCACGTGACGCCCCAGCGATTCGGCGCTGCCGCCGACCTTCAGGCCCTCGACTGCCGCAACCACTCCGATGATCAGCGCCATGAAGGGCGCCTTGATCATACCCGCCGCAACGGTGGAAAAATCGATCGATTCCTGCAGCCGCGAAAGGAATGTTGCGAACGTGATGTCGGAATAGGTCCAGGCGACGAGTGCCGCGCCGGCGAGGGCGGCAAAGTTGGCAAGGATCGTCAAGAGCGGCAGGACGATGGTGAGCGCCACCAGCCGCGGAAAGACGAGAACGCCGACGGGACTCAACCCCATGACCTTCAGCGCGTCGACCTCCTCGCGCATTTTCATCGAGCCGATCTCGGCCGTGATCGCGCTTCCCGATCGGCCGGCGATCATGATCGCCGTCAGAAGTACGCCGATTTCGCGCAATTGCAGAATGCCGACCAGATCGACGACGAAGATCTCGGCGCCGAATGCGCGCAGTTGAAAGGCGCCCTGCTGCGCAATGATGGCGCCGATCAGGAACGACATGAGGGTGATGATCGGCACCGCCATGACACCCATGCGATCGATCTGGTGCACGATCGCAGCCGGCGAAACGCCGGCATGGCGCCCAAGCTTCATTTGCGCGCCGCGAACCGCCGAACCGAGGATGAACATGGCCGCAAAAGTATCGGTCCAGATCGACACTGTGAGTTCGCCGATCGGCGCGAACAGCCTTTGGAAAAGCGAAAGCCTTCTCGCGTCGCGTTCCGGCAGCGGCAGTTCGGCCGGCATCGCCTGAACGAGCTCGACATACCGCTCGCCCCCGCCGGTGAAGCGAACCTCGCCACCGCTCCCGTTGACGAAGCGCCGAATGATCCAGGCGCCCGCGGTGTCCATCGCGGTGACGGCGGAAAGGTCGAATTCATCATGGTCTCGCGACGGCTTGTCGAGCCTGTTCAGCTTGGCCGCCATGGCCTCGGCCGTCCGGTGCCGCCAGTCGCCGCTGAAGACGTAGCGCCGCCCGGTTCCTCCTTCGCCCTCCTCGAGGACGACATCGGCAACAGTCTGTGTTCGAGCCCGCGTCACGTTTTCTTGGTCTTTCGCTTTGCCATTGCGTAATCTCTTAAACCAGATTCGATCCAAGGACAAAATTGCGCAGGAATTCAAAGTCGTACTGTAGCGTCGCGCGCCTTTCCCGGCCACGGGAATGCCGCTCTAGCACTCGGATGGCCGCATGTCTTCGTCCTTGAACCGAGGGAGATGTGAGAAGGCGTGCCGCAGCCCGGTCATGCGACCGAAAAGACACAGCCGCAAGACCCGCGGGCGACCTGCAACATGCCGATTGCGAAAGCCACGCCGGCGCCGGAGAAGATGAATGCCGATTTCCCTTGCAGCAACTGTCGAACATTTCCCGATCGCCGGCACCTTCACGATTTCGCGAGGCTCGAAGACGACCGCCGACGTCGTCACCTGCCGGCTCACCGACGGCACACTGACCGGTTCGGGCGAGTGCGTGCCCTATGCCCGCTATGGCGAATCCGTCGAGACGGTGCTTAGCGAAATAGAAGCGGTTCGCCCGCTCCTTGTGCGCGGCATCGGCCGGGAAGAACTGCAGCGGGCGATGAAGGCGGGTGCCGCCCGCAACGCCATCGATTGTGCGCTCTGGGACCTGGAAGCGAAGCGAAGTGGGCGCTCCGCCGCCTATCTGGCGGGTATCGCCGAACCGAGGCCCCTGACCACCGCCTACACCATTTCGCTCGCCGAGCCGGAGGCAATGATGGCGCAAGCGGCGCAATACGCCCACCGGGCGCTGCTCAAGGTAAAAGTCGGAACCGTGGACGACAGGGCTCGCATTCGCGCCGTGCGGCAGGCTGCCCCCGCGAGCCGCATCATCCTCGATGCCAATGAGGGCTGGAGCGAGGACAATCTCGCGATGCATTTCTCGGCCTGCCACGAAAACGGCATCGCCCTCGTCGAGCAGCCGCTGCCGGCCGGCCGAGACGAACCGCTGACCCGGATTGCCCGCCCGGTCCCGGTCTGCGCCGATGAAAGCGTGCACGGTACGGAGGACCTGCAATCGCTCGTCGGCCGCTATGACGCCGTCAACATCAAGCTCGACAAGACCGGCGGGCTCACCGAAGCCTTGCGTATGCGCCGCGCCGCCGAAGCGCTCGGCCTCAAGCTCATGGTCGGCTGCATGGTCGGCAGTTCGCTGGCCATGGCGCCGGCGGTTCTTCTGGCGCAGGGTGCCGATTTCATCGACCTCGACGGCCCGCTGCTGCTCGCCCGGGACCGCGATGCGGGCCTGCGCTACGAGGCCTCGCTCGTTTTCCCGCCCGAGCCGAGCCTTTGGGGCTGAAGGTACCAGCCGGCATATGCGAAGCAGAAGCCGATGAGCGCGACGACCGACATCGAATAGAAGCCAGCGACGCCGAACCAGGCGTAGAAGTAACCCGCCACAAAGGTAAAGATCGCCGTGAACATGCCGGTGTAGAAGAAATAGAGCCCCTGGGCGGCCGCCTCCTGTTCCTCACTGACCCGCTCCACGAGCTTGTGCTGCATGCCCGTGTGCATGATCGCAAAGGTGAAGGCGTGGAAGCACTGGAGAATGAAATAGCCGGAGAAGCCCAGCTCCATCGGGAAAATCAGCCAGCGCGCCACCGCCAGCAGACAGCCGGAAAAAATCATCGCCCAGACGCTGAAGCGCCGGATGATCGTGCGGGCGAAGAAGAACATCAGCACTTCCGCGGCCACGCCGGCGCTCCAGAGAACGCCGATCTGCGTTCCGCTATAGCCGATGCTCTGCCAGTAGATGGCCGAAAAGGCATAGAGCATCGCATGACTGCTGTTGACCAGAGTCACCCCGACGAGGAGCAATTGCAGATCGGACTGACGCAGCGACTGCGGCGGTGGCTCGGTGATCGCCGTGATCGGTGACGGTCGGCGGGGCCGCCCGATCCGCGGCGCCACAAGGGCCATCACGATCGTCAGCCCGAAGCCGACCGCCATCGCCGGCAACACCATGGCACCGCCGATGAGGCCGATCATCCAGCCGCCGAGCATGGTCGCGCCGATAAAGGCGATAGATCCCCAGACGCGCATATGCGCATAATCGAAGCCCCAGCGACGCACCCCCGACAATGCAATCGCTTCGACGATCGGCAGATAGGGAGAATAGACCGCGGATTGCAGCGCGTAGATCACAAGCACGGGCCAGAAGCTGTGCGCGAAGAAAAGGATGAAAGCGGTCGCAAGCGACAGACAGCCGGACCAGACGAGCACGATAGTGCGCTCTCCGAGCCGGTCGGCGAGCACCCCCGCAAGCGGCGCCGTGATCACGCGGATGAACATCGGCACCGCGAGCACCACGCCGATCTCGAATTCGCTCAGCGCAAGCGTGCTGAGCCAGACCGGAAAATACGGCAGGGCGAAACCGTTGACGATCAACGGAGCGCAAAAGAGCAGCGCGAGGCGAAGCGCGAAATGGCGCGGCGGTGGCCCCAGAACCGGGGGGGCAGGTGCGGGAATCATGGGAGAACCTGATGGCTGTCCGCCAGCTTTAGCACGGCTCCCCCGCGGCGCACCATCCGCTAGTTTTCGCTACAGGCCCTCGGCAGCGGTTGCGCTGCCGCATCCAATACCAAGTGCGACAGCGACCTGCGTCTGCTTGCATCTGTTGAATGCATGGCGCTACAGGTCCGGATCGAATGACTCAGGCTGCCCGCTGCGCCGGAACGGACACCGGCAATCCGACCTCGCTCGCGTCTTCCGCGACCGTCGCATTGCCGCGCAGGCTGTGCCAGGTGATTAGTTCCATAGTACCGTCGTGATGCTCGGCGATCGCCGTGCAGCTCTCGACCCAGTCGCCCGTGTTGATGTAACGGATGCCGCCGATATCCTCGATCACCGCGTGGTGGATATGGCCGCAGATCACGCCCTGTGCCTGGTGGCGGCGCGCCTCCTCGGCCACGACCTTCTGGAACTCGCCGATGAAATTCACGGCATGCTTGACCTGCAGCTTGGCCCAGGAAGAGAACGACCAATAGGGCATGCCGAGCCGACGGCGGATCGCAGCGAGGCCGATGTTGACCGCGATCGCCATGTCGTAGGCCCAGTCGCCGAGATAGGCGAGCACCCGCGCATTGCGCACCACCACGTCGAATTCGTCGCCGTGCAGCACGAGATAGTTTCGTCCGTCGGCACCCCGATGCACATGCCGCTGCGCGACCTCGATGCCGCCGAAGTGCATTCCGGGAAAATCGCGCATGAACTCGTCGTGGTTTCCGGGAACGTAGATGATCCGCGTACCCTTGCGCGCCTTGCGCAGCAGCTTCTGGATGACGTCGTTGCACTGCTGCGGCCAATACCAGCTCCGCTTCAGCCGCCAGCCGTCGACGATATCGCCGACGAGGATGATGGTCTCGGCTTCGTGGTGGCGCAGGAAATCGAGCAGGTAATCCGTCCTGGCCGCTTTCGAGCCGAGGTGAAGGTCGGAAATGAAGAGCGTGCGCAATTTCCGGACGGGATTCGGTTCCGATACCGCTGCCGCTGTCATGCGAGCCTCATCTTGCTAGAGCCATTTGCCTCCGTCAAAACCAGACTCGTGTTTCAGGAAGATGACACGGGCCGCGCCTTGCCCCATTCCGGTTTCCGAGTCGGACCGTTCTGGTCCGGCTCCGACATTGAAATGACTGAAAGCGAAAACTGTACGTCGCGCTGAAATCGTGCCAAAAGGCCAGCGTTCGGGAATCGAGGGAAGCAAGGTATGAACACGGGCGACAAAGCGAAATCCCAATCGGTGCCGGAGAGCGGCGATATCGACAGCCAGGCACTCTTCTTCCATCGCTACCCTCGCCCCGGCAAACTCGAGATCCAGCCGACAAAGCCGCTCGGCAACCAGCGAGACCTGGCTCTGGCCTACTCGCCCGGGGTCGCCGCCCCCTGCCTCGCCATCAGAGACGATCCGGAAACCGCCGCCGACTTCACCGCACGCAGCAATCTCGTCGCCGTCATCTCCAACGGCACGGCCGTACTCGGCCTCGGAAATATCGGCCCGCTGGCCTCCAAGCCGGTCATGGAGGGCAAGGCCGTTCTCTTCAAGAAATTCGCCGGCATCGACGTCTTCGACATCGAGATCGACGCCCCGACCGTCGAGCGCATGGTCGATGTTGTTTCGGCGCTCGAGCCGACCTTCGGCGGCATCAATCTCGAGGACATCAAGGCGCCCGAATGCTTCGAGGTGGAGCGCCGCCTGCGAGAGAAGATGGATATCCCCGTCTTCCACGATGACCAGCACGGCACCGCAATCATCGTCGCCGCCGCCGTCTTGAACGGGCTGGAACTTGCCGGCAAGGACATCGCCAAGGCGAAGATCGTCGCCTCCGGCGCGGGCGCTGCCGCACTTGCATGCCTCAACCTGCTCGTGACGCTCGGCGCAAAGTGCGAAAATATCTGGGTCCATGACATAGAAGGCCTCGTCTACAAGGGCCGCGAAGCCCTGATGGACCAGTGGAAATCCGTCTACGCGCAGGAGAGCGACAATCGCGTGCTTGCCGACAGCATCGGCGGCGCCGACGTCTTCCTCGGCCTTTCGGCCGCCGGCGTGCTCAAGCCCGAACTGCTGGCGCAGATGGCCGAAAAGCCGCTGATCATGGCGCTCGCCAATCCGACCCCGGAAATCATGCCGGAAGTCGCCCGCGCCGCGCGCCCCGACGCGATGATCTGCACCGGTCGTTCCGACTATCCGAACCAGGTCAACAACGTCCTCTGCTTCCCCTATATTTTCCGCGGCGCGCTCGATTGCGGCGCGCGCACCATCAACGAAGAGATGAAGATGGCGGCCGTGCGGGCCATTGCGGGCCTTGCCCGCGAGGAACCCTCCGACGTCGCCGCCCGCGCCTATTCCGGCGAGACACCGGTTTTCGGACCGGATTACCTGATCCCCTCGCCTTTCGACCAGCGGCTGATCCTCAGGATCGCTCCGGCCGTCGCGCGTGCCGCCGCCGAATCCGGGGTTGCCACTCGTCCGATCCAGGACTTCGACGCCTATCTCGACAAGCTCAATCGCTTCGTCTTCCGTTCCGGCTTCATCATGAAGCCGGTCTTCGCCGCCGCCAAGAATGCGGCGAAGAACCGCGTCATCTTCGCCGAGGGCGAGGATGAACGGGTGTTGCGGGCGGCCCAGGTCCTGCTCGAGGAGGGTACTGCCAACCCGATCCTGATCGGGCGTCCCCAGATTATCGAGACGCGGCTGCGCCGCTATGGTCTCAGGATCAGACCCGATGTCGATTTCGAAGTGGTGAACCCCGAAGGCGATCCGCGGTACCGCGACTATGTCGACGACTATTTCGCCATAGTCGGCCGCCTCGGCGTCATTCCGGAGGCCGCCCGCACGATCGTGCGCACCAATACGACGGTCATCGGGGCTCTCGCGGTCAAGCGCGGCGAAGCCGATTCGCTGATCTGCGGCGTCGAAGGGCGCTACGCGAGACATTTGCGCGACGTGTCGCAGATCATCGGCAAGAAATCGGGCGTCCACGATTTCTCGGCCCTCAGCCTGCTGATCTCGCAGCGCGGCGCCACCTTCTTCACCGACACCTATGTCAGCTACGACCCTAGCGCCGAAGAGATCGCCCAGACGACCGTGATGGCCGCCGACGAAATCCGGCGCTTCGGCATCACCCCCCACGCCGCACTCGTTTCGCATTCGAACTTCGGCTCACGCGATTCCGAGAGCGCCTCCAAGATGCGTACCGCGCTCCGGCTCGTGCGCGAGCTTGCGCCTGACCTCGAGGTCGACGGCGAGATGCACGGCGACTCGGCAATTTCCGAAATCCTGCGCCAGCGCGTGATGCCGAACAGCACCCTGAAAGGGGAAGCCAATCTGCTCGTCTTTCCCAATCTCGACGCCGCCAACATAACCCTGGGCGTGGTCAAGACGATGACCGACAGCCTCCATGTGGGGCCGATACTCCTCGGCTCGGCCTTGCCGGCGCACATCCTCTCACCCTCGGTGACCTCGCGCGGCGTCGTCAACATGGCCGCCCTCGCCGTCGTGGAGGCGAGCCATCCCGCCTGATACCGAGCTTGGGTTTCTCCAGCGGCTCACCCGACTCCGCGCCCTTTGAACGGGATTAGCTTGGACAGTCCGGTTCGAGCTGATCCCGGGCGATCGTTGCTTCAGCAATCGCGCATTTGGCGATTTTTAAGTCCTGCCGCCACAAAACCACAATCACCGATTGATATAACAGGACGACTGCAGCGTTTACGAAATATAGCACTAGACAAAGACGGTCTCACTAAACCATGTTTATTCTAGGGGCATGAATCGGTGTTACGGCATGACTGATGAACAAGCTGTCCTCGATCTGCTGGATGTCGTCGAATACGGAGGCTGCGCCGAACCGCAGCAATTCTTTGCCTTGATGCGCCGCACCTTCAATATCGCGCATCTCCTCTACCTCGAAGCGGAACCATCGGCAGATGGCCTGAAAGTCTGCCGCCTGCATCACACTTTCGGCACCTATGCTGCCGATCTCTATCATTCGAGAGGGCTCCACCGGATCGACCCGATTCTGAGACTTGCGCTCGGCGGCGTCAGGCCCGTCGAATGGGCGAGCGCCCGCCGACGCTTCCCCGAATGCGAACCGCTCTTCGAGGCGGCAGAGGAGATCGGTCTCTCGACGGAGGGCGTGGCGCTGCCGCTTCCGTCTCCAGCCAGTCGTATGGCGCTTCTCGCTATCAGTTCCAATCTTTCGCCGGCGGAATGGTCCGACTATCGCCGCCGCCATCTGCGTGATTTCCAACTGGCCGCAAATCTGTTCCACGCCTCCATGCTCGAGCATTCGGCGATGCCCGGGGCCATGGACGAGCGCGACATGAGACTGACCTTGCGTGAAACCGAGGTCCTCACCTGGTCGGCAGCCGGCAAGAGCTATTGGGAAATCGCCACCATCCTCGGCATCTCCGAGCGCACGGTCCGTTTCTTCATGACCAACGCCCGACGCAAGCTCAACGTAGTGTCGAACACGCAGGCCGTTGCGCAAGCCGTTCGCCATGCCTTGATCCCCACCATCTGACGGGTCGACTTCCGAGCCGACCTGAAAATCGGTACACCGCCCCCCAAATTTACCGGGAAAATGGCAGAAATTGAACTGTCACTATCGACAGTTACATGTGTCAGCGGAGCCTGCCAGCATCGCACCATCGAAGGAAAGCGATGGAGCGAAAAATGATCAGAATAATAAATGGTAACGCTCGCGGGCGGCACCCATTGGCCATCGACGAGATGTTTCGGCTGCGCAAGCGCGTCTTCCATGATTTCCTGAAATGGGACGTAAAGACCGAGGGCGAGTGGGAAATCGACCACTATGACAAGGCCAATCCGCTCTATGTGATGTCCTATTCGCCGGAGACCGGGAAACTGCGCGGCTCGCTGCGGCTTCTGCCGACGCTCGGCCCGAACATGCTGGACGACACCTTCCCGATCCTGCTCGGCGACAATCCGGAGATCCGCAGCGCAGAAGTGTGGGAATCAAGCCGGTTCTGCATCGATCCGGACATCTCGCAGGACCGGGCGTCGAACCAGGTTACGGTTGCCGCGGCCGAACTCATGTGCGGCGTCGGCGAACTGAGCCTGAGCTCCGGCATCACGCATATCGTGACGGTGACCGACGTATTCCTGGAGCGGATGTTCCGGCGGATGGGATGCCCCGGAGAACGGATCGGCGATCCCCAACGGATCGGCAATGTCCATGCGGTCGCGATCGCCTGGGAAGTGTCGCAAAGATTGCTCGAAACCATGAAGGCCGTCGCCGCGATTGAGGGCACGGTTCTGGAACGCCCGATCTCGCTGGAGACAGCCAGGGCGGCCTGACGGTCACCTCACGGGGCCGCGCTTCAGCGCATCGGCCCGAAAATCGCACTCGATTTTCGGGCCGATGCGCAGACTCAAAGCGGTACAGCGACCTTTGCGCGTCTGAAAAGACGCGCGGCGCTGTATGTTCGCAGCGCGGCCTGGCCTCCCATTGCGAGTCGCGCCATTAACGCAAAGGGCGTGTTGCGGTTGCGCCAGCCTGCATAGACTCTAGAATGGAGGCAGAGAAAAGGCTGCGGCCGCTGAGGCGGCCGTTCCGCCGGAATGCAGGAAGAGGAAAGTGTCGGGATCTCCGAGCAATGCGCCCCGCGGCATCGCATGGCTTGCGGCTGCGCTTCTGCCGTTGGCATTGGCTACGGCAAACGAGGCTTCGGCTTCGAGCGTTTGTGAACGGCTTCAGGCCCGCCTCGCCGGCATGCCGACCACGTTCAGCTCGAATGCAAACCTCAGCGATTTCACCGGCGCCATTTCCCGCCAGAACATTGAGCTTCGACGCGCCAGGAACGAGCTCAGGCGGCTCGGATGCAGTCGCGGCAGCATCATCGTCATCGACGACAATACTCCCTTCTGCGCCGAACTCGACGACACGATCGCACGGATGGAGGCCAATCTCCAGGAATTGAAAGTCCATCGGCAGCAGCTGGTGTCGAACGGTCGCGCAGACGCGCGCCGGCGCATTCTCGCCGCGATGGAGATCAACGGCTGCATTCCGGTGCGCGGCGACGAGGGGGGCGAGCTGGACGAGTTCGCGACGACAACCGAGGCCGACATCCATCGCAACATCCTCAGGGATCTTGCACCGGACGACGAGGATTATCCGTTGCTCTTCGAAGAGCCCGGGATCCAGGATTTCTCGCCGATGGAGGGATACGGGAACGGTCGCTTGCGGACCATGTGCGTGCGCACCTGCGACGGCGCTTTCTTCCCGATCTCGTCGAATGCCTCGCCGGCGGATTTCCCGCGCGACGCCGAGCTCTGCCGCGCCCGTTGCCCCCAGACAGAGACCGAACTCTATTTTCACGTGCTTGCCACCGAGGAGAGCGACCAGATGGTCTCGGCTTCGACCGGCAGGCCCTACCGCGAACTGCCGACGGCCTTTGCCTACCGCACGCGCGACGTCGCTTCACGAGGCGCCTGCGGCTGCAAGCCCGCAAAGGCAGCCGGGCGGACGAACCGGGAGAGCACCTCCGAAGCCAGTCTCGCGGCGAGCCCCTCTGTCGTGACGATCGGCGGCGCCAAGGTGGGAAGGACGACTGAAGGCGCGGCCGCAAGGCCAACGAAAGAGCGCCCCTACGACCCGAAGAGCGCCAAGGTGCGCATTGTCGGTCCGACCTTCCTGCCGCCGGAAGAAAGCGCGATCGACCTCAAGAACCCCTTGGGACCAAGCTTTCAGCCGCAACAGGAGAATTGACGACGCTCACCTTTCACACGAGCCTATCCAGGCAAGACGTTGAAAAAGCGCGCTATCTCCGACCTGCATCAAGGTCCGCGGAAATGCCCCACTCCTCCTCGAAGGTCAGCTCTGCGAGCGGCAGCCGCTGGCGCCATCCCTTTGCCGCCAACTCCGGCTGCTGATAGAGCCGGTCGACGAAACCGAGGCATAGCCAGGCGACGATTTCGATGTGCTCCGGTATGCCCAGGATGGCCTTGATCTCGCTTTCATGAAAGATGCTGACCCAGCCGACGCCGACGCCCTCGGCGCGCGCGGCGAGCCAGAGGTTCTGCACCGCGCAGACGGTGGAGTAGACGTCCATCTGCGGGTTGTGGGTGCGCCCGAGGACGACCGAGCCGCCGCGGGTGCGATCGCAGGTCACGCAGACGCTGAGTGGCGCCTTGCGAATTCCTTCGAGCTTGAGTGCGCGATATTTCGCCTGCGCTTCGCCCGCGAACATTCGCGCGGCCTCCTCGTTGGCGCGCTGGAAGGCCTGCCACGCCTTCTCCCGCGTCTCCTCTCCGCGCACGAGAATGAAGTTCCAAGGCTGCATGAAGCCGACGGACGGCGCATTATGGGCGGCGGCCAGCAGCCGTGCTATCAGGGGTTCGGGCAGCGGCTCGGAGAGAAATTCGTCTCGCACGTCGCGGCGGGTCTCGATCGCACGGTAGACGGCGGCACGCTCGTCCGGCGAAAAGGCTCCAGCTGCGACAAGGCAGCCGCTCGGGTCAGGCAGCATCGTTCGATCCCCAACAATGCACAACCTCCCGCCGTCCGCGCGGGGCCGGTCCATCTTGCCAGGCCGGTCTTCTGACTCCGGTTCGTCCGGCCGCGCCGCCTTCCCGAATCGCCTGAGGATTCAGTGGCAAGGCTCCGAATCTCTTCAGAGCATGACTGGCGTGGCCGTCCCCGTCACAGCGTTGGGCACGTGCCGGAATTGCACCGACTTCCCGATTCTCCCGCGCTTGCGGGCACCTGACGAGCGCCATATGGACACAGGCACCCACGAAAGGCAAGGCATGCCTTACAGCGCCGCGCGTCTTTCAGACGCCAAAGGTCGCTGCAACTCTTTGAGTCTGCGCATCAGCCCGAAAATCGGTTCCGATTTTCGGGCTGATGCGCTACCGTTCGGGCCGGTAGCGCACGTAGGCGAAGGCTTCGCCTGATGGTGACCAGTTCGGAACATTCATGGTTCCCTGCCCGCCGAAGAGTTCGAAGAGGACGCGCGGATCGCCGCCTTCCGGATTCATCAGCCTTAGCCGCACGTCGAGATCGCGCGGGTGGTCGGAGACGTCGCCGTCATAGGAGAGTACCAGGAGGTTTCGGCCATCCGGCGACGGATGTGGAAACCAATCGCCATAGGGGCTGTTGGTGATGCGCTGAACATCGCTGCCGTCGGGCCGGATCCGCCAGATCTGCATGCTCCCGGTGCGGCTGGAGTTGAAATAGATCCACTTGCCGTCGGGCGACCAGTCCGGCCCGTCGTTGCGGCCCTCACCCCACGTCAGCCGGCGCTCCTCGCCGCCCCCGACGGAAATCGTGTAGATGTCGAAGACCTGGTCTCGGATTCCGCAATAGGTCAGCGTCCGGCCATCGGGCGACCAGCCGTGCCAATAGGAAGGGAGCTTCGGTGTGACGAGCCGCGGCGCGCCGCCCTCGACCGGCAGGAGATAGATCGCCGACTTGCCGAATTCGGTTTTGTCGCTGATGGCGAGCGTCGTGCCGTCCGGCGAAATCCCGTGGTCGTTGTTGCACTGCCGGGCGAAGCCCGTGTCGATCTCGACCGGCTCCGGCGCCCCGTCGAGCGCTATGCGATAGAGCCGTCCATCGCCATTGAAGACGAGGAAGCGCCCGTCCGGCGACCAGTTCGGCGCTTCGACCAGCCGCTCCGTCTGCCAGACCACGCGGGTCTCAGCCGTCGCGATGTCGAAGATCTCCACCGAACTGCGCATGGACTATCCCCTGTCGCGGAAGCGGTTGGTGATGGGGTAGCGCCGGTCGCGACCGAAATTCTTCTTGGTGATCTTCACGCCCGGCGCCGACTGCCGGCGCTTGTATTCCGCGATGTAAAGCAGGTGCTCGACGCGGTGGACGATTGCCTCCTCGTGGCCGCGTGCGACGATTTCGTCGGTGCTCATCTCCTTTTCCACCAGGCATTCGAGGATGTCGTCAAGCACCGGATAAGGCGGCAGCGAATCCTGATCGGTCTGGTTCGGCCGAAGCTCGGCGGATGGCGCCTTGTCGATGATGTTCCGCGGAATGACTTCGCCGGAAGGGCCGAGCGCGCCGGGTGGTACAGTGCCGTTGCGCCAGCGGGCCAGCCCGTAGACCTGCATCTTGTAAAGGTCCTTAATCGGATTGAAGCCGCCATTCATGTCGCCGTAGAGCGTGGCGTAGCCGACGGACATTTCCGACTTGTTGCCGGTTGTCACCACCATCGAACCGAACTTGTTGGAGATCGCCATCAATATCGTCCCGCGCGTGCGGCTCTGCAGGTTCTCCTCGGTAATGCCGGGCTCGGTGCCCTCGAACATGTCCGAGAGCGCATCGAGGAAACCGTGGACCGGTTCTTCGATCGCGACGATATCGTAGCGGCAGCCGAGCGCCTTGGCGCAGGCCTCGGCATCCATCAGCGAGGCCTCCGACGTGTAGCGGTATGGCAGCATGACGGTGCGGACACGCTCTTCGCCAAGCGCGTCGACCGCAAGCGCCGCGCAGATCGCCGAATCGATGCCGCCCGAAAGGCCGAGCACGACATTCTTGAAGCCGTTCTTGTTGACGTAGTCGCGAAATCCCAACATGCAGGCGCGATAATCCGCCTCCTCGTTTTCCGGAAGCCGTGACTGGTGCCCATTGGCCGAAACCCAGCCATCCGAGCCTTTCGTCCAATCCGAAAGCGAGACTGCCTCCTCGAACTGGCTCATCTGGAAGGCCAGCGACCTGTCGGCATTGAAGGCAAAGCTCGCACCGTCGAAGACGAGTTCGTCCTGGCCACCGAGCTGGTTGGCATAAATCATCGGCAGGCCGGTCTCGATGACCTGCTTCAGAACAACCTGGTGCCGCACGTCCACCTTGCCGCGATAATAGGGCGAGCCGTTCGGTGAAAGCAGGATCTCTGCGCCGCTTTCCGCGAGCGTCTCGCAGACGCCGAGTTCACCCCAGACATCCTCGCAGATCGGGATACCGATGCGGATGCCGCGAAAATTCACCGGCCCCGGCATTTCGCCGGCGTCGAACACGCGCTTCTCGTCAAATTCACCGTAGTTCGGCAGATCCACCTTGTCGCGGACGGCGATGATCTTGCCGGCATCCAGCACGGCCACCGAATTGTGCCGGCGCTCGGTTGCCTGGCGCGGAAATCCGACGATGACGCCGGGGCCGCCGTCAGCGGTCTCCTCGGCCAGCTTCTCGACCGCGCGCTCGCAGGCTTTCAGAAACGCCGGCTTCAGCACCAGGTCTTCCGGCGGATAGCCGGAAATGAAGAGCTCCGTCAGCAACAAGAGATCGGCACCCTGCCGCGCCGCGTCTGCCCGCGCCTCGCGCGCCTTGGCGAGATTGCCGGCAACGTCGCCGACGGTCGGGTTGAGCTGGGCCACGGCGATGCGTAGCGTCGAAGGTGCGGCATTTTGTGAGCTCATGGCGGGCCTGTCGATATTAGCAAATGAGTCCGTCGGACACCCGTACTATCGCATCCGGCGACAAAAAACCCACACGCAATCGCGGCCTGACGCCGAATATTCTGAATATCTCAGTGTTATCCGCCCGCCGAGGGCCGTCTTTTCAGCCACCGGAACAAACTCGCCTCGCCGCCGGTTCGGCCATTCATCCCCGGTTCAAGGTGACAGTCGTATGACAATAGGATGAAATTTTTGTGAAACTTAAGGGGCTGTTGGCCACGATGAAATTCATCGCCGGGAGGGATTCTCACATCTACGCCGAAAGGCCGAGCTTTACCGTCCGCCATGCCCGAACCTTGGCCGGCCTGCGAAGTGCGTTGTTCTCGCTATTCCTGGCGACAATGCTCGTCTTCGCCGTCGAGGCCGTCGGCCGCCACTCCATCTCCGACACCATGGGCTTTTTCGCGGATTCGGCGCGCCCCGCCTGGATCACGGTCGCGGTCTTCTTTCTCGTTCTGCTTGGGCTCGACGCTTTCTTGGGCCGGGAACATAAGGCCACCCTGTTGGTCGCCCCTCTTGCGGTAATCCCGGCCTTCATCAGCCAGCAAAAGCAGGTCTTCCTCTCCGACCCGCTCTACCCAACCGACTTTCTCTTCGGCCGGCAGATCATGGAACTGATGCCGGTACTCGTGAAGGACCGGCCATGGACCGCAGTCGGCATCGTGGCCGGCGTCATCGCCGCAGTTGTCGTGACCGCCCTTCTCTTGCGATATGCCTGGCGCAACTTCCCGCGGCTGACGCGGCGCGAGCGCCTGGCGAGGCTCATCTTCGCGCTGCCGCTGCTCATCGCCTTCTGGAACGTCATGGACTACACGCAGTTCTCGTGGATCCGCGATCGGCTGCGTGTCGTGCCGATGATGTGGGATCAGAGCGCGAACTATCGGCACAACGGCTTCGCGCTCGCTTTCATGATCAACCTGCCGATGGCCAATATCAGCGCGCCGGCCGGCTACATGGCCGAGGCGATCGACAAGATTCCGGTCACGCCGGTTCCCGCCGGAACGACGCACCGCAGCAAACCGGACGTCATCGTACTGATGAGCGAGTCCTTCTGGGATCCGACCCTTCTGCCCCATGTGACGCTGACGCCCGACCCGATGCCCACGGTCCGCGCGTTGCAGGGAGGCACCGTCTTCTCGCCGGAATTCGGAGGAATGACCGCCAATGTCGAATTCGAGGCGCTGACCGGGTTCTCCAACGCATTCCTGCCCTATGGCAGCATCCCTTATCAGCAATATATCCGCAATCCGATCCCGTCGCTCGCCACCTTCTTCCGCGGCGAAGGCTATGCCGCACGCGCCATCCATCCCTTCCAGGGCTGGTTCTGGAACCGCACGGCTGTCTACAAGGCCTTCGGTTTCGACACCTTCCGCGACCAAGACAACATGCCGACCATGAAGAAGCGCGGCATGTTTGCCTCGGACGAGGCGCTCACGAGGGAGATCATCCGCCAAGCTGACGCCGTGGACGATCCCTTCTTCTTCTTCGCAGTGACGCTGCAGGGCCACGGCCCTTATGAACCGAACCGTTACGTGAAAAACACGATCAAGGTCGAAGGCGATCTGCCGGAAAAGGACCGCCGGGTGCTCGCCACCTATGCGCAGGGCATCAAGGAGGCTGACGACAGCCTCAAGATGCTGATGGACTGGGCGAAGAAGCGGGATCGGGAGACGATCATCGTCCTCTTCGGCGACCATCTCCCGCCGCTGCATACGGTCTACACGAGCACGGGCTATATGAAGAATGTGACGGCGGAGCGAAAGGGATCGAAGGACGAGATGAGGGCCGGCCACGAAACGCCGCTCGTCGTCTGGTCGAACAAGACCGGAGCGCAGAAGGACATCGGCAGCATCAGCCCTGCCTTTCTTTCCTACACGATCCTGAAACAGACGGGCTACGAGCACCCGTATTACACCGGTTTCCTCGGAGACGTGCATGAGCGTTTCCGCGTCGTCGACCGCTACATGCTGCTCCGCAACGACGGCACCGAGGTCGCAGACTGGCAACGCCAGCGGAAGGTTCCAGCACGGCTACGGGACTACCGATTCCTCCAGCACGACATGATGTTCGGCAAACGCTACGGCACCGAACGGTTCTTCCAGTCGCACGCCGACCTGTTCGGTGCGGGCTTGTAGCCCAGGACCCTTCGGCATCCGGAAATGTGACGGAGCCCCCGTCGACCGCAACCGCATGCCGCAGCCCCCGCACGCTCGGCGCCGAACTGCGCACTACAGCGCCGCGCGTCCCATTAGACGCGCAAAGATCGCTGCGGCACTTTTTGAATTGCTGCATGCATTTGTCCTTTGATCGAGGTCGATAAAGGACAAGTGCAGCAGGTTGAGACGATGCGGGAAAATTAACGAATGCGGCGCACCCTGTAGGTGCAAGGAGAAGCGCCAGCTACGACGCCCGCATTGATGACAAATTTCAGCAACCGATGCTTGTAAGATGACAAGGGGGCAGATTCAGTCGAGTGATAGGACTTTTGGCCGGGCAGGTATCGGACTTTAGTCTGGAAACAAAAGCTACATTTCTACGTTAGAATGAATTCTCATGCTGGTTGTATCGAGGCATGGGTGATTGGGGCGATCACGACATCAAGGGGCACACGCATTAGATGCACCGGATTGCAGGAAAGCACGTTGGCAACGATAGCGCGCAGTCCTTGACGGCGGACGCATTGCTGCAGAATCCGCAGTTCCTCGGAGTGCTGCAGACCAGTGCCCGTGCGCTGATTGCCGTCAACGACCTATTTCCGCGCATCGCGCGCCTGGTTTCCTCGCATCGGAAATGGATGCTCACCCATGCAGCCTATGCCCTGCACCTGGAACGGGATCCGAACGATCCAGAGACCGGCATCACGGCCGCGCGGCTCCTGAAATTCGTGCATGAGACGGGCGGCGCGAGCCGCAACACCGCAGCGGCTTTCCTTGCGGAACTCGTCACCTACAAACTGCTCCGGCCGGTGGCGGGCGGTCACTCCAGGAGAACGCGCCCTCTCGAACCGGCCGGATCAAGCGAGAATGCCATGCGCCTCTGGTTCAAAAGCCAGATGAGCACGCTCGACCTTCTCGATGGAGGCAGCAGGGCAATTGAGGCCGAAGCCGACTCCTCGATCTTCGAACGTGCCCAACCGCTGGCCGTCAAACGGCTGCTTTCGGACCCGAATTGGACCGAGCCGCCGGCGGGCGTTGCGGTCTTTGCCTGCGCCGAATCCGGCGGCGTGATCCTCGACGACCTCATGGGGCGACCCGCGACTCTCGCTCCTCCGTCCGACAAGGTCTGGGTCGAGGTCAACCTCGCGAGTCTTGCCGATCACTATCTCGTTTCGAACACACATGTTCGCCGCTTGTTCGCCCGTGCGGAAGCCGCGGGCCTAATCGGCAAGGCTCAGGATGGCAGGCGCGGGCGTTATTGGATGAGCGCCCGGCTAATCGAGGAGTACGCCCACTGGCAGGCGATCAAGCTCGAAGCGCTGGCAAGCGCCTTCGACCAGGTCACTGCTTCCCGCCCCTGAGAATTCCCATCAATCGCGCGCCGCGGCAAAGCGCGGGAGATCGTCACGGATTTCGTAGTAGTCGCCCTGGTCTGCACAAAAGATGTGATAGCCGGGCTCGAGCGCGGTCGGCTTCTCGAATGCTCCGGCAAGGATCGAGGTATAATCGAGCCCCTCCGCCTTCCAGAACAGAGCCGATCCGCAATGACGGCAGAAGCCGCGCCGCGCTTCGCCACTGGAGCGATACCAGGTGATCTCGTCGGAGCCCTCGATCTCCATGTCGCTGTCGAGCACGTTGGTGGCCGCATAGTAAAGCCCCGTCTGCTTCCGGCACTGCGAACAATGGCAGAAGATCAGTTCCCGCAACTTCCCCCGCGTCTTGAACCGCACCGCGCCGCAAAGGCAGCCGCCTTCGTGGATGTCCTGCATTCCATTCTCCATGGCAACAAAAAGCCGGGCCAGCTTCTATGGGCTTGCCCGGCCCTGTCAAATTCAGAAGATGCGCTGAAGGTTCAGATATTTTGAACCAGGACAGAATCAGCCGTTGACGACCATCCTCTTCTCGTCCCGGCCGCCCTTCATGCGTTCGGCGAGCAGGAAGGCGAGTTCGAGCGCCTGGTCCGCGTTCAGGCGCGGGTCGCAATGGGTGTGATAGCGATCCGCCAGGTCGTCGCCGGAAAGTGCCCGCGCGCCGCCGGTGCATTCGGTCACGTCGTTGCCGGTCATCTCGATATGAATGCCGCCCGGGTGTGTGCCTTCCGCCCGATGTATCTGGAAGAAGCTCTCGACTTCCGACAGGATCCGCTCGAACGGCCGCGTCTTGTAGTTGTTGAGCGTGATGGTGTTGCCATGCATCGGGTCGCAGGACCAGACGACCTTCTTGCCCTCGCGCTCGACGGCACGGATCAGGCGTGGCAGATGTTCAGCAACCTTTTCATGGCCGAAGCGGCAGATCAGCGTCAGCCGCCCGGGCTCGTTGGCCGGGTTCAGCAGATCGATCAGTTCCAGGAGACCGTCGGCCGTCAGCGACGGGCCGCACTTCAGGCCGAGCGGGTTCTTGATGCCACGGCAATATTCGACATGGGCATGGTCCGGCTGGCGCGTACGGTCGCCGATCCAGATCATATGACCGGAGGTGGCGTACCAGTCGCCCGAGGTTGAATCCACCCGCGTCAGCGCCTGCTCATAGCCGAGCAGCAGCGCCTCATGGCTGGTGAAGAAGTCGGTCTCGCGCAGGCTCGGATGGTTTTCCGCGGTGATGCCGATCGCCTTCATGAAATCCATGGTCTCGGAAATCCGGTCGGCGAGCTTGCGGTAGCGTTCGGCCTGTGGGCTGTCCTTGACGAAGCCGAGCATCCACTGATGCACGTTTTCCAGGTTTGCATAGCCACCCATCGCGAAGGCTCGCAGCAGATTGAGGGTCGCGGCCGACTGGCGATAGGCCATGATCTGCCGTTCCGGATTGGGCACGCGCGCTTCTTCCGTGAACTCGATGCCGTTGATGATGTCGCCGCGGTAGCTCGGCAGCGTCACCTCGCCCTGCTTCTCGACCGACGAGGACCGGGGCTTGGCAAACTGGCCGGCGATGCGGCCGACCTTGACGACGGGCTGCTGCGCGCCGAAGGTCAGCACGACGGCCATCTGCAGGAACGCACGGAAGAAGTCACGGATCGTGTCGGCGCCGTGCTCTGCGAAGCTTTCGGCGCAGTCACCGCCCTGTAGAAGGAAACCGCGGCCCTCCGAGACATTGGCCAGGGCATGCTTGAGACGCCGAGCCTCGCCGGCAAAGACGAGCGGCGGATATTTCGCAAGGCGCTCTTCCACGCTCTCGAGCACTGCGAGGTCCGGATAGTCCGGCACCTGCTGAATGGGTTTCTGCCGCCAGCTGTTCGGGGTCCAAGTCTGTGCCATTTCCATCACCTGTTATCTGACGCGAACGGATCCGCGCCTCGCCATCGCGGCCCTCAAGGCCGCCCCGGAATTCGGGTTGCATCTTCCGCATCGGCAAGCCGGCCGATCCACGCCGCCGCCTCCGCCGCGAGCCAATGCCGTGGCGGATGCGGGCTTATAAACGTTAACAAGAGCCTTGGAAAGTCATTCCACCAGAAAACATCAGCCTCCCGTTTGGCACGGAGGAGCGGCTCATGCCACCCTTTCGCCGTTTCGCACGCGATAGCTCGGCCGGTACATCGTCACGAGCTCTTCCGCCGCCGTCGGATGAACAGCCATGGTGCGGTCGAAATCATCCTTGGTGCAGCCGGCCTTGAGCGATATTCCCAGCAATTGCGCCATTTCGCCGGCATCGTGGCCGAGGATGTGCGCGCCCGCGACCTTGCGGTCGGCGGCATTGACGAGAAGCTTTATGATCATCTTTTCCTTGCGCCCGGAAAGGGTCGCCTTCATCGGCCGGAACTCCGCCCGGTAGACCTCGATCTCCTCAAAGGTCCGCGCCGCCTCCTCTTCCGTCATGCCGACCGTGCCGATCTCCGGCTGCGAGAAGACGGCCGTCGCGATCAGATCATGGTCAGGCGAGGTCGGGTTGTTCCTGTATTCCGTTTCGATGAAGCACATCGCCTCGTGGATCGCCACCGGTGTCAGCTGCACGCGATCGGTGACGTCGCCGAGCGCGTAGATGCCGGGCGCCGTCGTGCGCGAATAGGCGTCGACCATGATGGCGCCCCGCTCGTTGGTCTTGACGCCGGCCGCTTCCAACCCGAGGCCCTGCGTGTTGGGAACGCGGCCAAGGGCGAGCATCACTTGGTCGACGACGAGTTCGCCATGCTTCATCGTCCTTGCGGTGCGCCGGCCGTCCGGCCCCGCGGACACCGACTGGACGATGTCTTCGCAGAGTATTCGGATGCCCTTCTCCTCCATCGCCGCGTGCAGGCCGCGCCTGAGGTCTTGATCGAAGCGGGAGAGGATTTCCTTGCCGCGATAGATCAGCGTCGTTTCAACGCCGAGCCCGTGGAAGATATTGGCAAATTCGACTGCGATATAGCCGCCGCCGGCGATCAGGATCGATCTCGGGAGTTCGGGCAGGTCGAAGGCCTCGTTCGAGCTGATGCAGAGTTCGTGCCCCGGCAACGCCTCGTGGGGAGTGGGATGTCCCCCGACGGCGATTACGATACGTTCCGCCGTAACCGTCTTGCCGCTTGCGCTCAGGCGCACCTCGTGAGGACCGACCAGTTCCGCCCGTGTGTCGAAGATTTCCGCGCCGGCACCGGCGAGGCCCTTGCGATAGAGGCCCTCAAGGCGGGTGATTTCCTGCTCCTTGGCGGCGACCAGCGCCTTCCAGTCGAAGCGTCGCTCCCCCACGGTCCAGCCGAAACCGGCCGCATCCTCGAAATGCTCCGAATACTGCGAAGCATAGACGTAGAGCTTCTTCGGCACGCAGCCGCGGATGACGCAGGTGCCGCCATATCGAAACTCCTCCGCGATCGCCACCTTCTTGCCGAGCGAGGCCGCCAGTCTACCGCTTCTCACGCCGCCGGAGCCGCCGCCAATCACGAAGAGGTCATAGTCGAAAGCGGTCATGGAAAGCTCCTCAAGCAACGAAAGATTGGATGAAGCCATCGGTCGTCGAACCTACAGCGCCGCGCCTCTTATAAGGCGCGCAAAGGTCGCTGTAGCACTTTGAACTGCTGCATGTCCTTGTCCTTTAATCGAGGTCGATTAAAGGAGACATGCAGTAGGCCCCGGTAATGCGGCGGGCGACGGCAGTCACCTTTGCCCTGATATAGTATTGCGGTGCAAAAAAAGAAAAGCCCGGATCGCTCCGGGCTTCGTCGGATGATCGAGCCAAGCGGCCTCTCGCCGCCTTTACTGGGCGGGCGCCTGTGCTGCGGGCAACGAACCGATCTTCTCGTCAAGCGATTTGGTCGCCTCGTTGGTGAGGTCCCGCGAAACGCCGGATGCCCAGATGTCGGCTGCTTTCAGCAGCTCGCGCGAAGCAATCGGGCCATCGTTCAAGAGCTTCTTGCCGGCGGGCGAGCTGTAGAAGGCGGTGATGGCGTTCAACTCGTCGATGGTGAAGGTCCTGGCGTAGATGGCCGCAGCCTCGCGCTCGAGATCCGTCCGGCGCGCAGCAAGTCCGAGGGCCTTCTCGTCGACCGTGGCGGTGATCAGTTCCTGATGGTTCGGCGACGCCTGGATCAGCGTGTTCTTCAGCCGCTCGGCCAGGTTGGGCAGGATGTTGTCGAAGCTGTTGGTCACGCCGAGCGCGGCAATCGTCGCGCGTGCCGCCGTGATCTGGTCCTCCGTCACGTCCTGCGCGTGTACGGCCGGAACCGATGCGGAAAGAAGAACGGCTGCGGTTGCGAATGCGCGGGCGAGACCTGCAATTTTGTTCATTTTTATCCATGCTCCTGTGTTGGCGCACGCCGCCCCGGCCATTTGCCGCTGCCAGGCCCGCATGCGCGGAAATTCTTCACTCGTCGCCCGTCGCCGCCCCGCGGGCGCCCGACGGGCGCTGTAAACCCGCTCAGGCCGACGTCAGGATACGCGCCCCCGACGGGCCGGCGATGATCGCCAAGGTTGCAATTCCGATAAACAGCCCGTGTTCGACCACACCCGGAATGGCATTCAGCTCCGATGCCAGCGCCTCTGCATCAGGAATACGGCCAAATGATGCATCCAGGATGAGGTGTCCCCCATCGGTCATGAAAGGTCCGTCGCCCGAGGCCCGCACGACGACATCACCCGTCAGACCCAACCGAGAGGCCACCCTCTCGATTGCAATCCGTGTCGCAACCTGCCCGAACGGATTGACCTCGATCGGCAGCTTGAAGGCGCCGAGCACGTCGACCACCTTCGATTCGTCGGCGATGACGATCATCCGCTCGGAAGCGCACGCGACGATCTTCTCGCGCAGCAGCGCCCCGCCGCCACCCTTGATCAGACGCAACTTCCTGTCGACTTCATCGGCACCGTCGACCGTCATGTCCAGTTCCGGCAATTCATCGAGCGACTTCAGCGGTACGCCGAGATCGAGGCAGAGCCGAGCCGTGCGTTCCGACGTCGGCACGCCCACGACGCGGAAACCGGCGGCGACCTTTTCGGCCAACAGCCGTACGAATTCCTCCGCGGTCGACCCGGTCCCGATCCCGAGCCGCATTCCGTCTTCTACATAGTCAAGCGCCGCTTCGGCGGCCTTGATCTTCATCTGGCGGGCGTCCATGCGCCATTCGCTCCTCTGATGCCAGAACGGTAGTGTGACCAACCGCCCCGTCCAAATTCCGCCCAGACACTTACACGCCCGTCGCGGCAAACAAAAGCCAAAATGCGCGGCTTGCCCTGGATTCCGGCTGCGTTGCCGACGTACAGCGCCGCGCGTCATTTCAGACGCGCAAAGGTCGCTGCAACTCTTTGAATCTGCGCATCGCGCTTTCCGAAATCGGGTACGATTCTCTGGCCGATGCGCTGTGTCTCCGTTGCATTCCGGCGGGACTTCGCCTACGCGAATGGACAGGATATTGCAGAACGAGGCTTCCCTTGTCCCCACCTCTTGTCGTTTTCGATCTCGATGGCACGCTCGTGGATACCGCGCCGGACCTCGTCGCCAGCCTCAACCATGTGGTCACGCAAGCAGGCATCCAACCGGTTACCTATGCTGACCTCACTCATCTCGTGGGTCACGGCGCCCGCGCCATGATCGAGCGAGCCTTCGCGCTTCGCGGCAGGGCGCTCGGCGAAGAGGACCTCGCCTCGCAGATGAAGGCCTTCGTTGAGTTCTATCACGGCTCGATGCCCGGCGAATCCCTGCCCTACCCGGGCCTCGTGGAGGCGCTCGATCGGCTGCAAGACGCCGGCCTGAAGCTTGCCGTCTGCACCAATAAGCCGGAAATGCTGGCGAAACGTCTGCTCGACGGCCTTGGCCTCGTCGACCGCTTTGCAGCGATCGCCGGTGGCGACACGTTCTCAATGCGCAAGCCGCACGCCGAACACCTGCTTTCGACCGTCGCCAATGCCGGAGCCAGCGCCGAGCGGGCCGTCATGGTCGGCGACAGCCTCAACGATATCCTGGTCGCCCGCAACGCGGCCGTGCCGTCGATCGCCGTACCATTTGGCTACTCCGACGTGCCGATCGAACGCCTGTCGCCCGACCGCATCATCCAGCATTTCGACGAACTGACGCCCGAGCTCGTCAAGACGATGCTCGAACGCAGAAAGTAAACCGGCCTCCGGCGATCAGCGGACCTCATCCCGCTCAACCCACGTGGGAGCCCCGCTCGGGGGCCTCCACGCTTGTCCGAGCCCGTCACCCCTCGGCGTGCCGCGCCTTGCGCGTCGCCTCAAAAGCCCGGTTCATGTACATGTCGCGGTCGTAGACGTCGTTGAAGTATTCGACCTTGCCATCCTTGTTCGGCCACGCCGTGAAATAGGAGACATAGACCGGGATGGTCCTCGGAACCGGCAGCGCCTTGTTGCGTCCGCTGGCGATTTCGCTCGCGACCTCCTCCATGCTGACGCCGAGGACGGCGGCCGCCATGCGGCGCGGCTCCGAGAGGCGCACGCAACCATGACTTAGCGCCCGCTGGTCGCGCTTGAAGAAGCTCTTCGAGGGTGTGTCATGCATGTAGATCGCATGCGAGTTCGGGAAGAGAATCTTGAGTTCGCCAAGCGCGTTGTCGCTGCTCGGCGGCTGGCGGACCGAAACCGAGGCCGTCGAGCCGTACCAGTTCACGGCCGAGGACGACACGGTGCGGCCGCCAATCTCGACTTGGTAGCCCATGCGATCGAGATAGCCGGGATCATTTCTGAGCTTAGGCAGCATCTCGTTCACGATGATCGACTGCGGCACGCCCCAATAGGGATTCACCTCGACGGTCTCGATCTTGTCCTGGAAGAAGTAGGTCTGGTTCGCCTTGGAGCCGACGACCACCCGCATGGAGAACTGCTCCGTGCCGCCTTCGGTGTAATAGGCCATGAAAGCCGGCTGATTGATGAAGACATAGCGATCGCCGAGCCCGTCCGGCAGCCAGCGCGCCTGTTCCATTGCGATCTCGAGTTTGTCGATCTTGGTCGCCGCCGTCTCGCCGCCGGTCAGGGCGCGAATCGATGCCTGGCCGACGATGCCGTCCGGCTTCAGCCCGCTTTCCTTCTGGAAAGCCTCCACGAGCGAAACCAGCTCAGGCGTGTATTCCGGCGCGCCCTGGTAGCCCGCGAGCACCACGGCATGCTCCGCCTTCAGCGTCTCCGACGCCTTCAGCCTTATGCCCGCCACGATGTTGGCGAGCTCCGGATTGCTGTCGCCAGGCTTCAGCAGCGTCCCCGGCGCGATCTCGACGCGCGGGGCTGCATCCGTTTGGGCGCGCAGCCTTTCGAGTTCCTGCTTCAGCGCCAGGAACTGCGGGCTCTTCGGATTCTGCTCCTCGATCAGCGCCGCCACGTCGCTCGTCATTGCCAGCTGTTCGAGAAAGCCGGCAAGATCGACCGTCTTGCGCTTGAAATCGTGATAGCCGGAAATCCTGTTCGGATCGATTCGGCCGCGCACCGTATCCTGGACATAGGTGAGCACCGCAGCGGACATGGCGATTTCGAAGCGCACCAGATTCTTTTCGCGCGCGATCATGTCACCGCCATCGAACGCGTCGGTAGGGACCGTCACCGCATAATCGGCGGGATCGAGGCCGACCTTGGCGGCCTCCTTCAGCACAGCGAGCGCTGCTTTCGCCCGAGAATTGACGCCACTGCCGGCGATCCAGAGAAAATCCTGCCGTCCGCCATAGAAGCTCTCAATCGCCTTCGCCACCCCGGCCTGCGCACTGACGTCGACTTCCGGCAAAAACCGACGCGCATTCGCAAGCGGCACCCGCAGCATCGGCGGCAGCCCATAGCTCCCGACGGAGCCGGTCACGACCGGATCCACCAGCCGATCCGTCGCAACTCTGCGCAAAGGCTCTGCCTTGTAGGTATAGTAGCGAGGGCCGGAGATCTTCGGCGGCGCCACTGCCCTCTGCTCCTGCTGCAGCATCGTACCGAAGCCAGGCATCGGCTGGCGAGGCTGGACCTGCTCGGGTGCAGCGCGTTTCTGGCCGCCGCGGATGAAATCCATCAGGGTGATTGCCGACGCGGGTCGGACATCCATGGTGGCGATTGCACAGCCACTCATGAGCGCAACTATCGCTGTCGATTTGAAAATGTTCATAAGAATAGAAGTCCCCGTATCGCGTTGCCGCCGAACTCGGCCGCTGCCAGATTCTCGCCACGCCCTCGTGCCCGAAGACTTATAGAAAAGGATGGTGAATGAAAAGGAAACGGCCCTCGCCCAAACGACCGGAGATCTGACAGCGCCCGTTCTGAAACAGCTCATCCAAGACTCGCGCAAATCGAAGCAAACATCTGTTTTTCTGCGAATATATAACCATCCTCTACTTTCGATTGTTCCCGTTGGAACAAAGCGTTACCCGAGGAAGACGCCGATTGTGGCTGAAAGGACACAGGAGCGGTTGCGCAGAAGCGGGACTGCGCGGCGGCACGAGGCGAACCCTCGGAGCCGATGCCGCATCGCAGCAATTCAAACGATTGTAGGACTTTGCGAGCCCATGCCGGCCCTTTACAAGCCGCCGATGCCGGGGCAGAGAAATGCCCGGCATATAGCGGCGCGCGTCCTACCGGACGCAGCATGTCGCCGTAGCAGTTTGAATTGCTGCATGTCTTCTCCTGGATCGGCTCCGGCTCAGGTGGCGTGCAGCGCGGGAGGACCACCGGCTCAGACCGGATTCTCGCCCGGCTTGATGAACCGCAGGACGAAGGCAGGTATCACAATGACATCCATGCGCACGGAAACAGATACGTTCGGCCCCATCGAAGTGGCGAGCGACCGCTACTGGGGCGCCCAGGCCCAGCGCTCGCTCGGCAACTTCAAGATCGGTTGGGAAAAGCAGCCGCTTTCCGTCGTCCGGGCGCTCGGCATCGTCAAGCAGGCGGCGGCGCGTGCCAACATGGCGCTCGGCCGGCTCGACCCGACGGTCGGCGCTGCCATCGTCGAGGCGGCGCAGGAGGTGGTCGACGGGAAGCTCAACGATCACTTCCCGCTCGTCGTCTGGCAGACCGGCTCGGGCACCCAATCCAACATGAACGCCAACGAGGTAATCTCGAACCGGGCCATCGAGCTGCTCGGCGGCGTCATGGGCTCGAAGAAGCCGGTGCATCCGAACGACCACGTCAATATGAGCCAGTCTTCGAACGACACCTATCCGACGGCCATGCACATCGCGTGCGCCGAGCGCGTGATCCATGACCTGCTGCCGGCTCTCAAGCACCTGCACAAGGCGCTCGAAGAGAAGGTCAAGGCCTTCGGCCATATCATCAAGATCGGCCGCACGCATACGCAGGACGCGACGCCGCTGACCCTCGGCCAGGAATTCTCCGGCTATGCGGCCCAGGTCGCCTCCTCGATCAAGCGGATCGAAATGACGTTGCCGGGCCTTTGCGAACTCGCCCAGGGCGGTACCGCCGTCGGCACCGGCCTCAATGCTCCGGTGGGCTTCGCCGAGAAAGTGGCCGAAGAGATTGCCGCAATCACCGGCATCGCCTTCACCTCCGCGCCGAACAAGTTCGAGGCGCTGGCCGCGCATGATTCGATGGTCTTCAGCCACGGCGCGATCAATGCGACCGCCGCCGCGCTCTTCAAGATCGCCAACGACATCCGCTTTCTCGGCTCCGGCCCCCGCTCCGGCCTCGGCGAACTGGCGCTGCCGGAAAACGAGCCCGGCTCGTCGATCATGCCGGGCAAGGTCAACCCGACCCAGTGCGAGGCGCTGACGCAGGTCTGCGCCCAGGTGTTCGGCAACCACGCCGCCCTTACCTTCGCAGGCAGCCAGGGCCATTTCGAGCTCAACGTCTACAATCCGATGATGGCCTATAACTTCCTGCAGTCGGTGCAACTGCTCGCCGACGCCGCCATCTCCTTCACCGACAATTGCGTCGTCGGGATCGAAGCGCGCGAGGACAACATTAAGGCGGCCCTCGACCGCTCACTGATGCTGGTCACCGCCCTGGCGCCTAAGATCGGTTACGACAACGCCGCCAAGATCGCCAAGACGGCACATAAGAACGGTACGACGCTGCGCGAGGAGGCCGTAGGCGGCGGCTATGTCACGAATGAGGAATTCGATGAGATCGTCCGTCCCGAAACGATGATCGGCCCCGCCTGAAAGGATGAATGGACCGCGGCGCTGCAGGCGCCGCGGCTTCTCCGGCCTGCTCACCCCATGCCGGGCAAAACCGTTGAGCTTCTGAAATTGTTCAATTTGTATTTGTGCGAACAAGCAATTGTTAAGACTCCGACAATCTTTTGCCCCTAAAAAATAATGATCAATTAGAGCCTATTATTTTAGGGGGCATGCAAGATGCATACGGCAACCTCAAACAGGACGCCGACGCCCGATATTGCCGCGCAGATCTCCCACGCCATGCGCATGATGGGGGTAGCGCCGATACCGCGCAATTACGAGCTATATTACGAGGCTTATCTCGGCTCGGACCCGCAGCTTTCCAAGGAACTCGCAGCACTCGGAAGCCGCGCGACGCAGGAGGAACTCGACGCGATCGGAGCCCGGCACTTCAGCCACATCCACCACTCGCGCGGCATCGAGCGCGCCCACAGCACGATGGTGGCCAAGCTTTCCGAGCTTCTCAACCTCCTCAAGGACGAGCAATACGCGCTCGAGAGCTACAACAAGGTTCTCGATGAAGCCTATCTCAACATGACGAACAAAAGCGCGGCGAGCGTCGACATCCTGCGTCACGCGATCGGCATCCTCAGCGAGGCGACCGCGGACACCATGAACCAGGGAAAGGAGCGCGTGCAGAGTGTCGTCCAGAAATCGGTGGAGATGGAGGCGATCCGCCAGGAGCTCGACGAATACAAGCGCATCGCCAACACCGATTCACTGACGCGGCTCGCCAATCGGCGCGCCTTCGACGAAAACCTCGCCGCGATTTACAACAGCGAGCACCTGCGCAACTTCACCGGCCTGCTGCTCGCCGACATCGACCATTTCAAGAAAATAAACGACAGTTTCGGCCATCCCGTCGGCGACAAGATCCTTGCGACCGTGGCAAACGTCATCCGCGCCAACCTCCGCCGGGAAGCCTTCGTCGCTCGCACGGGCGGCGAGGAATTCGCGATCATCCTGCGCGACAGCACCCAGGAAGAATGCCTCCAGGCAGCGGACCGGATCCGCACCGTTCTCTCGAGCGCGCCCTTCAAGAACACCAAGACCGGCGTCAGTTACGGCGCCGTCACCCTCTCCGTCGGAGTCTGCATGGCGACCGCCGCCGACGATCCGGTCGAGCTCTATAACAAGGCCGACATCGCCCTCTACGCCGCGAAGAATGCCGGCCGCAACCGCACGGTGCTCTTTGAGGAAGGCATGCGCAAGGACGCCGGCCGCAACTGGCTGATCTATCGACGGTAGCCCTTCAAGCCCAATGGCGGGCTCGGCAAGCAATTCCGCGGACGCGACCCAACCTCGGCCCCATTGCGGCGAATCGACCAATGACCTGCTTCGAACGGCTCTGTAGAGGGCTGCCGAAGCACGGCGAACGCCCGCGCCGCTTCCAACCGAAGCCGGAATCCCCTGGAACACCGTGCATCTTCGCAGACACGCAAAGATCGTGTTAGCCTTTGAACTGCTACACGTATTTGTCCTTGAATCGAGGGCGATCGACATCGACATGCGGTAGGATTCTGCGACTGCAATCCTGACGTGCGTGAGGAGACATATCCCCCATGATTGACTTTTCCCTTGGGAAACTCGCAATCCTGACCGCCGCTGCGCTACTCATCGGCGTGAGCGCCCACTCGGCCGATGGTGATGCAAAGGAGGCGCTCAAAAGCGCCGTCGACGAAGCGATCCGGCCCATCATGGCAGAACACAAAGTTCCGGGCATGGCCGTGGCGATCACCGCCGAGGGCGGGCGGTATGTCTTCAACTACGGGGTTGCCTCCAAGGAAAGCGGGCAATTGGTCACCGACGACACGCTTTTCGAAATAGGCTCGATCAGCAAGACCTTTACCGCGACTCTCGCGGCCTATGCGCAGGAAAGCGGAAGCCTCTCCCTCTCCGACCATGCCAGCCAATACCTGCCGGAGCTTGCCGGAAGCAGCTTCGACGAGATCAGCCTTGTCGATCTCGGCACCTATACGGCCGGCGGGCTGCCGTTGCAGTTTCCGAATACCGTCACGGATGACAACGTGATCGCCTATTTCAAAAACTGGCGCCCTGAATATGCCCCCGGCACTTACCGCCGCTATTCGAACCCGAGCATTGGCCTCTTCGGTCATCTGGCGGCAAAAAGCATGGGCAGTTCCTTCGTGGACCTCATCGAAGGGGAACTCGTGCCGATGCTCGGCCTCTCGCACACCTATATCCGGGTTGCCGAAGACAGGATGGCGGACTACGCGCACGGCTATTCGAAGGACGACAGACCCGTTCGCGTGACTCCCGGCGTCCTGGATGCGCAGGCCTATGGCATCAAGACGACCGCAGCCGACCTGCTCCGGTTCATCGAAGCCAACATCGACGGTTCGAAGCTGGATGAAAGGCTGCAACGGGCGATCACCGCTACGCACGTCGGATATTACCGGGTCGGCGAGATTGTTCAGGGGCTCGGATGGGAGATGTATCCCTACCCGACGGAATTGGAGCAGCTGCTTGCCGGCAATTCGCGCAAGATGGCCTTCGAACCCAACAAGGCAGCGAAGCTCGCTCCGCCGCTGCCGCCGCGCGGCGACAGCCTGATAAACAAGACGGGATCGACGAACGGATTCGGCGCCTATGCCGCTTTCGTGCCCGCAAGGGAAATCGGCATCGTGATCCTGGCGAACCGAAACTATCCCATCCCGGCGCGTGTGAAGGCCGCATACCGGATCCTCAAGGCGCTGGACGGAGCAAAGCCGCTGCGTTGACAATTGGTGGAGCGACGGGCAAGCATCGCCACACCACGTGCGAAGATCACCCGCAGCCGCTCAGGGTAGCGTGCGCATCGGGTCAAATAAGTCAGGAGGACTCATGGGCCTGTCAGACATTTTCGGTCGACTGGTTGCGCTGATCGGGGCCGTTGTAATCCTTTGGCGACGCCAGGACGGTGATGCACTGGATCCGGCCTATGGCAGCGCCCCGAAAATCCCGACGGCCAAGCCGCAGGGCATTCCGACCCTCAAGATGCCGACAGCCAGGGGATGGTCCCCGAAACAAACGCCGACTGCAGCGGCCGGGCTCAAGGTAAACGCATTCGCCGCCGGGCTTAAACATCCCCGTTGGATTCACGTGTTGCCGAACGGCGACGTACTGGTCGCTGAGGCATTGAGCGAGCCGGGGGGCATCAGCTCGGTCTTCGACTACGCCATGTTCAGCACGATGAAGCGCGCCGCCGCAGTGGGCGCAAGTCCAAACCGTATCACGCTGTTGCGCGATGCGGACGGCGACGGCGTGGCCGAAATACGTGAGGTATTCCTCGACGGTCTCAATCAGCCGTTCGGCATGGCCTTGCTGGGCGATACGCTGTATGTCGGCAACACGGACGGGGTGGTCGCATTCCCGTATAGGACGGGCGACACGCGGATCACCGCGCCAGGGCGACGGCTGACGGATTTCAAGGCCGGCGGGCATTGGACGCGAAGCCTGCTTGCCAGTCGCGATGGACGAAAGCTTTTCATCGGCGTCGGCTCGCTCAGCAATATAGGCGAGCACGGCATGGCGGCGGAGGAAGGGCGCGCCGCCATCCACGAGCTCGACCTCGAGAGTGCTGAGCGCCGCATATTTGCCGCCGGCCTGCGCAACCCGGTGGGCATGGCGTGGGAGCCAACGACCGGTGCCCTCTGGACCGTGGTGAATGAGCGCGATGGCTTAGGCGACGAGACCCCTCCCGACTATCTGACATCCGTGCGCGACGGCGGCTTCTATGGGTGGCCCTATTGCTACTGGGGGCAGACCGTGGACGACCGCGTGCCCCAGGACCCGGCGCTGGTCGCTGCCGCCATAGCACCGGACTATGCCTTGGGCGGACACACGGCGTCGCTCGGCCTCTGCTGGCTTCCCGCAGGCACCCTGCCTGGCTTTACGGACGGTATGGTCATCGGGCAGCACGGTTCCTGGAATCGCAGCACGTTGAGTGGCTACAAGGTTGTTTTCGTGCCATTCGTGAATGGACGCCCGGCCGGGCTGCCGCGCGACATTCTGACCGGTTTCCTTTCGCCCGACGAGCGGGCGTCCTATGGACGGCCGGTCGGAGTGGCCATCGGCCCGGACGGCTCCCTGTTGGTGGCAGACGATGTCGGCGACGTGATCTGGCGCGTGACGGGCGAGGCGGCGCGCGGCTGAACACGCGGCGGTGCAGCCGTGACGATAGAAAGGCATCGACCAATGATGGCCGGATCGAGGAACCGTCCGGGTGCGCCCACACCGTCCGCCCCGCGGGCGAAGCCTTCATCGCCGTGACGCCGCCGGCGGCGGTTGCGAGGAGCCTTGACAACGGCATGTAAGTGGAACCTTCCACCGCTCTTCAGCGTTGAATCTCGGCGGCGCCTGTTGGAGGGGAGAAGATCATGTCCTTTCGAGATATCGTCGTGTATCTGGATGCAGGTCGACACACCGCCAACCGGGTCCGTACGGCGGCCGATCTTGCCACGAGACACCATGCCAGGCTCGTCGGCGTCGACATCAGCACGACGACGGCTCTTGAAGAAGCGCTCGCCGTGCAACGGGAATTCGTGAGGGCGCTGCAGGGAACGACTATCGATTTCGAGTATCGAAAAGCCTCGCCGGAGGCGCGGACTGCGGAGGAGCTCTATTCTCATTGCGCGGACCTCCTGGTCGCCACGCAATCGAATCCCGACGATCGCCATCTCTCCAATCCGGCGGTACCGGAGGACGTTCTTCTGAGTGCCGGGGTCCCGATGCTGGTGCTTCCCGCCGGCTGGACAGCCGAGAATCCAATCGGGAACAACGTTGTCGTCGCCTGGAATTTCAGCCGCGAGGCAACGCGCGCCGTCCACGACGCCCTGCCGATCCTGAGCCAGGCGCAGAAGGTCTATCTCTTCATCTACGCTCCCAACTACAGCGAGGAGAACGAGGACGTCCAGGACATCAAGGCGCACCTTGAACGTCACGGAGCTAGGGTCACCCTGGCCGGTTGGCGCGACCGCGGCGAAACGGATATGGCCAGCGCCCTGTTCGCGGGCCTCGATCGGGAAGATGCGGACCTTATCGTATGCGGGGCCTACGGCCACTCACCCCTTTCCGAAGCCATCTTTGGTGGTGCTACCAAGACCCTGTTGGGCAACGTCTCCATGCCAGTGTTGATGTCCCACTGACTACAGCGCCGCGCGTCTTATTAGACGCGCAAAGGTCGCTGTAGCACTTTGAACTGCTGCATGTCTTTGTCCTTTAATCGAGGTCGATTAAAGGAGACATGCAGTAGCGGCAGCCGCTTAAAGCACGGACAGCATGCCGCCGTCGACGTAGATGATTTGGCCGTTGACATAGTCGGATGCCGATGAGGCAAGGAAAACCGCCGTGCCGACGAGTTCTTGCGGCTCGCCCCACCGGCCGGCCGGCGTGCGGCTCTTCACCCAGGCGTCGAACTGCGGATCGTTGACGAGCGCCTCGTTCATGTCGGTCAGCATGTAGCCGGGCCCGATGGCATTTGCCTGAATGCCGAACTTGGCCCATTCTGCGGCCATCCCCTTCGTCAGCAGCTTCACTCCGCCCTTCGCGGCGGTATAGGGAATGACCGTGGCGCGCGCGACTTCGCTGGTCAGTGAGCCGATGTTGATGATCTTGCCGCGGCCACGGGGAATCATCCGACGCGCCGCCTCGCGGCCGACGAGGAAGGCGCTGGTCAGATTGGTGTCGATGACGCGCTGCCAATCGGCAAGGGAAAGCTCGACAAGCGGCTGCCGGTGCTGAATGCCCGCATTATTGACGAGGATGTCGACCTCCAGGCCTTCGTCGTCGAGGCGTTCGAAGGCGTTCCTCACGGCGGACTCACTTGTCACGTCGAATACCGCCTCCAGTACCTGATGACCCGCATTCCGCATTTCTTCCGCGACAATCGCCACGGCCTTTTCGTTTCGACCGTTGAGAACGACCCTGGCACCGGCGTCGCAGAGACCCTGCGCGATGGCGCGACCGAGCCCGCGGGACGATCCGGTCACCAAAGCCGTACGGCCCGTAAGGTCGAAGAGTTTTCTGGTCATCAGTATCTCCCTCAAAGCTCCGAGCGGCGGCAGATCAGATCCGGACGCAGATAGACCTCAGGCAGCAGATCCGTGCCGAGGCCCGGCCCTTGCATCGGCAAGACATAACCGTCCTTGATCGTCGGCACGACCGTCACGAGTTCCTTGTACCAACCGGTATAGAAAGCCCGGACCGACTCCTGGATCAGTGTGTTCGGCTGGCTGAAGGAGGCGTGGATTGCCGCTGCAAAACCGACGGGGCCGGTGCAATCATGCGGCGCGAAGGGGCGATGATAAGTATCGGCAAGAGAAGCGATCTTGCGCCCCTCGGTCAGGCCGCCCGTCCAGCAGAGATCGACCATCACCACGTGGGCGGCGTTCCGCTCCAACATGTCCTTATAGGGGAAGCGCGAACCAAGCGTCTCGCTCGCACAGACCCAGACATCCGTTGCCGCCGCATATTCGGCCAGCGCCTGCGGCGAGTTCATGCGGATCGGATCTTCGTACCAGGTGGGGGAATAGGGCTCCAGTGCCCGGGCGATCTTCTTCGCTGTGGGAAGATTCCACAACGAATGGAACTCCACCATGATTTCCATCTTGTCGCCGACGGTCTTGCGGATCTTCTCGAAGGGCTCGATCGCCTTCTTCATTTGCTCCGCCGTGATGAAGAGGCCGCGGTTTTCTTGCGCCGGCGGATCGAACGGCCAGATCTTCATGGCCGAAATGCCGCTTTCAAGCAGATTTTCGGCAAGCGCACCGGCATCGGTCATGAAGCCGGCCAAATCTTCATAAGGTCCCTCGCCGGCGCCAATGTTCCAGGTGTCCACCGGGCGGATATTGTGGCTGCGGACATAACCGTAACCGGCGCAGGTGTTGTAGACGCGCAGCCTGTCCGCGGCCAATCCGCCGAGCATCTGGTGTACCGGCTGACCGCATACCTTGCCGAAGAGATCCCAGAGCGCGATGTCGATCGCAGAAGCGGCGCGATATTCGACGCCTGTCGACGCCTGCGCCATCGGGAGGTCGGTCATGACCCGATTGAGCGCCTCGATGCGCAACGGGTCCTGGCCGAGTAGGCGGCCTGCCAAGGTATCGTGAATATGAACCTCGACGGCCCCGGCGCCGTAGAAGGTCTCGCCAAGGCCGATCGTGCCCTCATCCGTGTGAACGCGAACCCAGAGAACGTTCGAAAACTCTTCCGTTCTCAGCGTTTCCAGTGCGGTGATCCTCATGCGTTCCTCCCTTGGCAGCCTGAAACCCCGCTCCGGCCATCCGGCCTGGCTCTGCCGCGGGCCGGCGGGTCGGGAATTGACATACTATGATATTCTGTGAAATATCACTTCCGATCGCAATACGTTTTCGGAGCGCATTTTGCAAGGGAGACCGCTCAAGGAGAGAGGCAAAGCCGCCAAACCCTCGGCCATTTCCGAGGCTGAAAACGCTTGGCCGCTCGAGCATGGGCGCGATCTGACGGCGCTCGCCTACGAGCGGATAGAGGCGCTGTTCGTTTCCATGCGCATTGTGCCGGGCGCCGAAATCCGCACGCAGGACCTTCAGGCAATGGTTGGTATCGGCCGCACGCCGGTGCACCAGGCCGTGCGCAGGCTCGCAGCCGAAACGCTTCTGGAAATTCGTCCGCGGAACGGCCTTCGCGTCGCGCCGATCGACCTTTCGCGGGAAAAGCGCCTCGCGGAACTCAGGCGCGATCTCGACCGCTTCGTCACCGCGGCCGCCATTCGCAATATGACCTCCAACGATCGGGCCGCCCTTCATCACCTGAAGAGGAAGCTCGAAGCCGAGGGGCCGGCGATGACGGTCGACAGTTTCAATTTCATCGACAAATCGTTCGACGACCTCCTGATCCGAGCGTCGGGTGAGCGATTTCTTGAACGTGTACTGAGCCCGCTCCACGCCATCGGCCGGCGCAACGGCTACCTGCATCTGACCCATATAAGTGGACCCGATGGCCTCTCGCGCACTGTCGAGCGCCATGTCGCCATCATGGAAGCCGTGCTTGCGGGCAATGCGGAGAGGGCCTGCCAGGCATCGGACGAACTGATCCAGTTCGGCATTTCCATGCTCGTCGAGCTCGAGGAACAGATCGATCCGGCCCTGCTGGACATCCGTTTCTCCACCACCCACAGCGTTGCCGGCCCATTCGCGCCGGCCAGTGACGGGAGTTCTGCGCCGCCCGATTAGAACGCGATACCCACAACGGATCATCCAAGGGAGGAAAGATCATGAGACGTTTTCTGTTCAATACCGCAGCCACGTTCGTGGCGGTGCTCGGCCTGGCCGGCGCGGCCGGCGCACAGGAGTATTCGTTCCGGTTCCAATCATCGGACCCGGCCGGCAACCCCAATTTCGAATACCAGAAGGGCTGGACAGACCTGGTTGCGGAGCGCTCGGGAGGCAAGGTGAAAATCGAGCTTCTGCCAGTCGGCTCGGTCGTCGAATACAATGAAACTCTCGACGCCGTGGCAGGCGGCATTCTCGATGGACAGATCTGCGATTCCTCCTATTGGGCCGGCAAGGACCCGGCCTTCGGCCTGATTTCGAATCCCGTTGGCGCCTGGTCGGACCCGTCGCAGATGATCGATTTCGTCGAAAACGGCGGCGGCAAGGAAATCATGCAAGAACTGCTCGGCTCCTACGGCCTCCACTTCATCGGCGTCTCGACCCCGGGCCTCGAGGCGTTCGTCTCCCGCGTGCCGCTTGACGGCGTCGACGACCTCAAAGGGGTCAAGGTGCGCTCGCCCGAGGGCCCAATTGCGAACGTCTTCGCCGCGGCCGGCGCGGCCCCCGTCAACCTGCCTGCCTCCGAGGTTTACACATCGATCGACAAAGGCGTGGTGGACGCGGCCGACTATTCCGTGTTTTCCGTCAACCAGCAGCAGGGCTTGAACAAGGCGGCGCCGCACCCGGTCTATCCCGGCTTTCACTCCTTGCCGCTCGTCGAAGTATCGATGAACAAGGCGAAATGGGACGAATTGCCCGACGACATCAAGAAGATGCTCGAGGAAACGGTCAAGGAATTCCAGCAAACCCAGATCGAGGGGTTGAAAAAGGCTGATCAGGCCGCACTTGAGGAAGCGAAGGCCGATGGATCCATAACCGTGCACGACTGGTCGGCCGAGGAGCGTGCAAAGTTCCGCAAGATCGCTGTTGCGGAGTGGGAGCGCTTGGCCAAGACTTCGCCGATGGCGCAGAAAGTCTTTGATACCCTAACCGCCTACCTCAAAGAAAAAGGCCTGTTGTAACAGGCTCTGGGCGGCCCACCGGCTGGGCCGCCTTACCTTGATATTGGCTAGAGCGGGATGCGCTCACATACGTTCGCGCCACCGATCTATCTGTTTGTTTTGCCGCATTTGTCCGACGTCAGGTGATTCCACGTGACCGCAAAATGCTCTACAGCGCCGCGCGTCTTATTAGACGCGCAAAGGTCGCTGTAGCACTTTGAATTTCTGCATGTCTTTGTCCTTTAATCGAGGTCGATTAAAGGAGACATGCAGTAGGGAGAGAAGCGATGGCCGATCATTCTCGCACGAGAGAAGAGATAGATTTGGCGGCGACAAGCGAGGGCATCGCCGCCCCGGCTCCCGAAGCCGGCCTTATGGGGCGGATCGTGGACAAGGTCGCATACGTCTTCGCAGCCGGCATCGTCGCAGCCGCACTCATCCTGCTGATGGAGGTTTTTCTGCGCTATGTGCTCAACAGCCCCACCATCTGGGCGCATGAGACGACGGTCTTCCTTTGCGGATCCGCCTTCGTATTCGGAGGACTTTACTGCACCTGCCGGAACAGCCATATTCGCGTGGTCTTGATCTACGACCACTTGTCTCCAAAAGCGAGACGGATCGCGGATATCGTGATCTCGCTGGTTTGTGCAATTGCGAGCGGCTTTTTCGCCTACGCCGCCTACCACATGGTGACGCGCGCGGTCGTTACCCCGGCCGGCGAAATACGCCTCGAAACGACGGGAAGCGCGTGGAGCGCACCGACCCCTGCCCTGATCAAGATCTTCATCTTCGTCACGATGGTCTTGCTGGTCCTGCAATTCTTGATCCTGGCTTTCAACTATGCCCGCAGCGACCGGAGAGATTAGCCCATGACAGACTTCCTGGATGTCGGCTTCAACCTGCAGGCGCTTGGGATTGGTTGGGGCACGACGGTGATGTTCGTGCTGATGGTGGGCTTGCTGTTGACCGGCATGCCGCTGGCCTTTGTGACGCTGCTCGTCGCGCTCATTTTCGCCCTCGGCTGGTTCGGCCCGATGTCGATCCCGCTGATCACCAGCCGCGTATACTCCTTCGTCATGAACTTCGTGTTCGTCTCCGTGCCGATGTTCGTGCTGATGGCGGCGATCCTCGATCGCTCCGGTATCGCGCGCGATCTGTTCGACGCAATGAAGCTTTTCGCCGGCCGCATCCGTGGCGGTGTCGCCGTACAGACGATTTTCGTCTCGGTCATTCTCGCCGCCATGAGCGGCATCATCGGCGGGGAGATCGTTCTGCTCGGCCTCATCGCCCTACCGCAGATGCTGCGCCTCGGCTATGACCGAAGCCTGGCGATCGGCGTCGTCTGTGCCGGTGGGGCGCTCGGAACGATGATCCCGCCGTCGATCGTCCTGATTATCTACGGCCTGACCGCCAATGTCTCGATCGGAGAGCTGTTCACGGCTGCGTTCATCCCCGGCTTCATGCTGGCCATGTTCTATGTCGTCTACATCCTGGCCCGCGCCTATTTCACGCCTCATGTGGCGCCGCCAGCGGACGCTGCGCCGATCCCAACTGCCGAAAAGATCCGACTCCTCAAGGGATTGGCCTTGCCGATCCTCGTGGTTTTCATCGTGCTCGGTTCGATCTATGGGGGCATCGCCTCGGTAACCGAAGCCTCCGCCATCGGTGTCGGCGGCGTGGTGCTGTCGACAATCCTGCGCGGTGAGTTCTCCTACGCCCTGCTGCGCGACGCGGCGATGCAGACACTGGCGACCGTCGGCATGATCGTCTGGATCGGCATTGGTGCGACAGCGATCGTCGGTGTCTACAACCTGATGGGTGGCGTCAACTTCGTGTCCGGTCTCATCACAGGCATTTCCGACAATCCGACGGTCATCATTCTTTTCATGATGCTCATTCTCTTCGTCCTGGGCGCCTTCCTCGACTGGGTCGGCATCGCTCTGCTCACGATGCCGATCTTCGTGCCGATCATCAAATCTCTCGGCATGGATCCGGTCTGGTTCGGCGTGCTCTTCTGCATGAACATGCAGGTTTCTTTCCTTTCCCCGCCATTCGGCCCCGCCGCGTTTTACCTCAAGTCGGTTGCCCCGCCCGGCATCACGCTCGGCGTCATTTTCAAATCGCTGCTGCCGTTCATCATGCTTCAGATTCTTGCGATTGCGGTGCTCATAGCTTTTCCAGGGATAACGGGACGATAAGCCCTACAGCGTCGATTACCATGTGCTGGTCTTGGCTCCTCTCGGTCCATCCACTACCACATCGTCTTCGCCGCACGGACGGCCCATTCGCGATCATAGCTATCCTTGTCGAAATCGGCTTTTGCCGCCTTCAGAAGGGCGCCGGGCGTCGGTAGCGACTTCGGATCGGCGAAGCGTTCAGGATTCCACAGCTGCGAGCGCAGCAGCGCCCGGGCGCATTGGAAATAGACCTCGCCGATCGTCACCACGACGACGCTGCGCGGGTGCTTGCCGTCGACTTCGAAAGATTTCGTCAGGTCGGGGTCGACACTCACGACAGCCGTGCCGTTGATCCGCATGGTCGTGTTCGAACCCGGAACGAGAAACAGCAGCGCCACCCGCGGATCGCGGACGATATTTTCAAGGGAATCGACGCGGTTATTGCCGCGCCAGTCGGGGATCAGCACGGTCCGGTCGTCTGCGACACGGACGACGGATCGATCGTCACCGCGCGGCGAGCAGTCGAGCCCTTCCGGCCCAACGGTCGCCAATGCGGCGAAAGGCGACGCCTCGATCATCTGACGGTATTCGGCGGTGAGTGCCGACGTCACCTTGACGATCGATGCCTCGCTTGATTCGCCATAGAGCGCCCTCAACTCCTCGACTGTCCCGACAATCGTCATGTCTCCCTCCGCGGTTCGTCCGTGCCGATTGAGCCCGGCATTCGCGTGACGTTACGCGGCATAGCATGACGAAGCGATGACGTCAGGCGATCAGACCGAAGCGCACTTGGTTTTCATCATAGTCGAGAAATGCCGTCACCCTTTCGATCACCGGCTGCGCCGACACAATGCGGCGGTGGCCGAGTCCGTTGGCCCAATGCAGGTCGATATTCGGGCCGGCATCGCCATAACGGCGAGCGTGATAGGCGGGCACCTCCTTGTCGTCCTCCGCGTGAATGACCAGCGTCGGTATACCTAGCGCGCCGAGGATCCTGGCACCATCGAACCCGTCGATGCGGCGCCCGGAGAACCGCTCGATCATGCCTTCGAAGACCGCCTGTGCGGCCGGTGCAAGGCCGAGCATCCGGCCGAAGCCTTGGACGAGCCAATTCATTTCGCTCGGCGCGCCGATCAGCACCAGCTTCGCAGGGACACGTGGCGGCACGTCGCAGACCACCGCTCCCGCCGCGCAGGCAAGCGTGGCCCCACCGAAGGAATGGCCAATGGCAGCGTCGAAGCCATCGAAATGACGCCAGGCCGCATCGACCGCCCTCACCGCCTGGACCACAGTCAACGAGCGGCCGGGCGAGGCGCCGTGTCCCGGCCAATCAAGGGCTACCACTTCCGAACCGGCGGCAAGCAGACCCTCGGTCATCCTGGCGAGATAGTCGCTGCGCGATCCCCATCCATGCACGAGCAGCACGCGAGGCCCTCGTCCGCCCTCCGGACGCTCGAAATGTCGCGCGACGACCCAGCCACCCGCGATCGACAGAGTGACGCTCCGCGACCGAGCCATGACCGGCGACGCGACCCTCAAAAGCGCCTTCTCCTTGCCGTTTCTGGGCTTGCGGCCCGGTGTGCGGCAGAATATCCGGAAAGCGATTTGACCCGCTTTTTCCGGTGAGACCGCGGCAACGGTCTTCAGCCAGAGGCGGATGACCTTCGTCGCAAAGGATGCCATAGTGAAGCCCTCAAAACGTTCAATATTGAACATAATTGTACAACGATGAACAAAAAGCAAGCGACTGCCGAACACCCTCACTTTCCCTGGGATCACCCGCGCTTTCGCAGCTGGATCGCCGTGGCGCGGGCGTGCCAATTGATGCAGCAGACGCTGACGCGCCGCCTGTCCCATCTCGATATCAAGCCGCCGCATCTCGACATCCTGGTGAACCTCTATCGCTTCGACGGCATCAGCCAGCAAGAACTCGCCCGCAAGCTGCTGGTCGGCCGCTCCAACATGAGCATGCTGCTTCCGCAACTGGAGAAACGGGGCCTCATCGAACGACGCGGCGATGCCAGGGACAAGCGCGTGTTGCGGCTGTCCATTACGCCAGTGGGACGGGTACTGACGGAAGAGGCGATGGAGATCCAGACGGCGCTGATCGACGATTCGCACCGGGGGGCCCCGATCGAGGACTGCATCAGGATCGCAGAATCGATGGAACGAATGATTGCCATCCTGCTTGAGGAGAACGGCATCGATGATAGGAACCGATAGGAGGGCCTGATCAGCGCGGCTTTTCGGACCGGTCGCGCGACATGCCCTTGTCCGCAAGCTCCTGCTCGTAAGCTTGGAACAGGACGTCGCCCTTCTCGCCCAACTCACGCAGGTAGGACCAGGTGTAAATGCCGGTGTCGTGGAAATCGTCGAAGCCGATCCGCACCGCATAGTTTCCCGTCGGCTGGACCGAAAGGATCTGCACATTGCGCTTGCCGGGCACAGTCACGCGCTGGCCGGGCCCATGCCCCTGCACTTCGGCCGAGGGCGAAAGCACGCGCAGCAGTTCGGCCGAAAGATCGAAGGAGGCACCATCGTCGAAGGTCACCACCAACCGATGGCGATCCTTCGATATGCGCAATTCGGTCGGCCAGTGGTCGCTCATCGCCATTACTCCCCGCTCGTCCTCTGCTAGAAAAGCTCTCTGGCGCCGCAGGCGCGCAAAGATCGCCGTGGCGCTGTGCAGTAGTAAAGCAGAATTGAACGGGCGGAAATCTCTCGGGGATTGCTTTCCGTGAGTTTGAAACAATTTGACGCAGCAGCCGCCTTGACGCGCACCCTATTGCTCACGACATTGAGGGTTCCGGGAGAAATGGATTGAACACGGCCAGAATAGACAGCGAAAGCGCGCAACCGATCGATGACGTGACCGCCCCGATGGTCGACCCTTTCGGCCGTGCGATCACCTATCTGCGGGTGTCCGTCACCGACCGCTGCGACTTCCGCTGCACATACTGTATGGCGGAACATATGACGTTCCTGCCGAAAAAGGACCTCTTGACGCTCGAGGAACTTCACCGGCTCTGTTCCGCCTTCATCGCCAAGGGCGTGCGCAAGCTGCGGCTGACCGGCGGCGAACCGCTGGTACGCAAGAACATCATGTTCCTCGTTCGGGAACTCGGTAAAGAGATCGAGGCCGGCCGGCTCGACGAATTGACGCTGACCACGAACGGCTCGCAACTCTCGAGATATGCAGCCGAACTCGCCGATTGCGGCGTCCGCCGCATCAATGTCTCGCTCGACACCCGCGATGCCGACAAATTCCGGCAGATCACCCGTTGGGGAGAGCTGGCGAAAGTGATGGAAGGCATCGATGCCGCCCAGACCGCAGGCCTCAAGGTCAAGGTCAATGCGGTGGCACTCAAGGGCTTCAACGACGCCGAGATCCCGGACCTGATGCGCTGGGCGCACGGGCGCGGCATGGACCTGACGCTGATCGAGACCATGCCGATGGGCGAGATCGACGAGGACCGCACCGATCACTACCTGCCGCTTTCCGAAATGCGCGAGCGTCTCGAGACGCAATTCACGTTACGGGATGTGCCCTACCGTACCGGCGGTCCCGCCCGTTACGTCGAGGTGGAGGAGACCGGCGGCCGGCTCGGCCTGATCACGCCCCTCACCCACAATTTCTGCGAAAGCTGCAACCGCGTCCGTCTCACCTGCACCGGCACGCTCTATATGTGCCTCGGCCAGAACGACGCCGCGGACCTGCGCGCCGCGCTGCGCGCCACCAATGACGACGCCTACCTGTCGAAAGTCATCGACGAGGCGATCGGCCGCAAACCCAAGGGCCACGATTTCATCATCGACCGCGAACACAACCGCCCCGCCGTGGCGCGGCATATGAGTGTGACTGGCGGGTGACGTTTGGTTGGCCCTCATCCGGCTGCCGCCACCTTCTCCCCGCAGGCGGGGAGAAGGGCCTCGCGGGGTCGCCTTCCCCTCCAACCACAGGTGGTGCCGACGCGGAGGAAAGCGTCCCCTCGCCCCGATTCCGGGGAGAGGGTTAGTCCTCGGGTTAAACCCGAGGAAAGGGGCCAATTTTCCGGAGTTTACGCAGCGTAAGTCGCCGCCCCATAACGCCCTTGGCCATAGCTTGACGCTACGCCGTTCGTGCCGGTCTTGAAGCGCTCAATTTTCTCGTTGAGCATTTCCACCTGGCGGCGCAGGCCGTGGATCTCGGCCGTGTTCTCCTCGACCATTGCGGCATTCTGTTGCGTGATCAATTCAACTTCGTGCACCGCGGTATTGACCTCGTTCAGGCCGCGATACTGGTCGGCGGCGGCGGCCTCGATATTGCTGACGAGGCTGTGGATCGTCGCAATGTGATCGTTGATGACCGACAGTGCATTGCCGGTTTCCTGCACCAGCTCGACGCCGCTGCGCACCTGAACGGAACTCGCGGAAATAAGCTCCTTGATCTCGCGTGCGGCACTCGCACAACGCTGGGCCAGTTCCCGCACCTCCTGCGCCACGACGGCGAAGCCGCGGCCCGCCTCGCCTGCGCGCGCCGCCTCGACGCCCGCATTCAACGCCAGCAGGTTGGTCTGGAAGGCGATTTCGTCGATTACACCGATGATCGTTCCGATCTTTTCCGAGGAACGATTGATCGCCGCCATGGCGTCAATCGCCTTGGCGACGACTTCGCCGGAATGCTGTGCATAGGAATTCGTCTCATCGACGGAAACGGTCGTCTGCCGAGCGCTCTCGGCCGTGGCGCGAACGATCTCCGTCAGCTGGCTTAGCGCCCGCGAGCTTTCCTCGAGGGCTGCCGCCTGTTGTTCGGTGCGGCGGGCAAGATCGTCGGCCGAAGCCGAGAGGTTGCCGGTGCCGCCGGTGATCTCTTCCGTCACGAGGCGGACATCCATCAGGGTCGCGCGCAGGGCTTCGACCGCATTGTTGTAGGTGCGCGCCATGATCACGTAGTCTTCCGGCAGATCCTCCGCCATGCCTTCCTCGAGATTGCCGGCGGCAAGCTGCGACAGCACGTCGGAAAGCGCATTCAGGGCCTGCATCTGTTCCGCCTCGACGCGCGCGCGCTCCTCTGAGCGGCGAGCCTGTTCCTGGGCGGACAGCGTCCGTGCCGCCTCGGCCTCGCGCCCGAGGCGGACATTTTCCAGCGCATTGTCGCGGAAGACGGCGACGGAGCGGACCATGTCGCCGATCTCGTCGCCGCGGTTGCGCCCTTCGATCGCCACTTCGAGATCGCCATTGGCAAGCCGCGTCATCGTCTCGGTGACGCGCTTCAAGGGACCGCGCAGCGTCTCCACAAGCATCAGCCCGCCAATGATCGCCAGCAGCGTCCCGGCGACCATCGCCACGATCGAGACGGTTGCCGAGCGCTGGCTGTCCTGCTTTCCGGCTTCCTGGGCACGGCTGACGAAGCTTTCCAGCGTGCTGCTTGCATCGGCGACGAGGGCCGCCGCCTCGCTCTTGGTCGCCTGCCAGCGCGCGCCGACATCGATCAGCGCCGCGGTCCCCTTGTCGATATTGTCGAGCGACGGGCCGAGCTTTGCCGGCAGCTCACGCAGGGTTGCGTTCTTCGCGCCGAGTTCGGATAGCTTGTCGGCCGTTTCGCGGACTGCCTTGAGGTCGGCGACGACGAGATCGCGGTTTGCCGGATCCAGCTTTCGATGCAACTCGCTGATGTGAAGACGGGCGCTGTCCAGCCCCTTGAACGTCTCGCCCATCAGGCCAATCAGCGTCTTCAGCGTCACGATTTCGCCGTCCATGCTGACGAAGCGCTTTGCAGCTGTATCGGAGTTGGCCGCCGCCGCCTTGGCGAAATCGGCCTCATATTTCGAGAACTTGCTGAGGATCGGCACGAGCGCGTTCTTCTTCTTGTCGTTCTCCTCAGGCCCCGCCAGGACTGCCTGGACCTGTTCCGCCAGTGCTTTGAGCTCGCCTATCGGTTTCTTGACCTTCTCGGAGGCGATCCGTTCCGACTCGTCGATCTGCTTCATCAGGTGCGGCAGCAACTTGTTCGCCTGCTCGATCTTTGCATCCGGATTGACCGCCATAGTAACCGGCAGGCGGAATTTCTTGATCCGCTCGGCCAAGCCCTGATAGGCCGCCGCGTCGAACAGCAACGCCTTTGCGAAGGCTTCCTTCTCGCCCGATTGCGAGCGCAGGATATCGATCTGCTTGTAGGCGCCGTTGCCGTTCCTGGTCATGTCGGCAAGCGCGGCTTCCAGCGATTCCGTCACCTTCTCCCGTTCGACTTCGACCGCCCAGAGCTTATCCGTCTGGGCGCGCATCCGGCTGCCGAGGCCGACGACGGAGGCGATCTGAGCCTTGTCGGCATCCCGCGTCAGCAAGGCATCAAGCGCCCCAACGCCCGCCTCCTGCTCGTCGATCGCGTGCACGAGCGCGTCGCGCGCCTTGGCACTCGGATCATCCGCGAAAGCCTGAAGGGCGCTTCTGAGCGCCTGGAAGTCCGAAAGATTGTTGATCGTTTCGCGGGTGACCGTCATGTGCCCGTTGAGGGTGCGAGCGGTGAAAAAGCCGACGAGGCCGATCCCGGCAATCAGCGCCACAAGCGGTATGACGAAAAGGAGGACTTTCGTAACAATGCGCAGGCGCTGCAGAAGGCGATCGATGACAGACATTGCGGACCCCAGTTCTTATTATGAAGAGACATGTCCGCGCGGCTTGCATTTCGCAGCACCATACATCGCTCGGATGCTTGGAGCCGCCGGGGCATCGGGCTGCGGCCGGGAACACCTCCAGCTCCGAGGTCGCAGCACGCCATGGTCGGCTTTCCGACCGTCGCCCACCGATCGCATCATGCGATGGATTGCGGAATCATCCGGACGATAGGCGGCGAAAATTAAGATTCCCCGAATGTATCAGGACCTGGTGGCGCGAAGGTCCTGGGGCATTTGTGGGGTGGTCGCGCGGAACATAGGCTTGAGTTTTGGAGAAAATGGCATTCAAAGCTAGGCAGTCGGGCGGCCGCAGCGAATAGATTCGCCCGGTCCTGCCGGGTATTTGCGCCCTAGCCGAAGGTTTTCGTGATGCACCCCTCAGCCAATCTCCGCGGCATCGTCTTCATGTGCCTGGCCATGGCCGCTTTTTCCTGTAACGACGCGCTGATCAAGTCGGTGACCGGCACGATGAATACCGGTCAGATCATGTTCGTGCGCGGTCTGCTGACCACCTTGATGGCGCTGGCGGTTGCGCTCCACTTCGGTGCCCTGCGTCCGATCCGCACGATTTTTCGGCCGGTGATCCTGCTGCGTATCGCAATGGAAGCCCTCGCATCGGTGACCTATATTTCGGCGCTCGCCCTCATACCGCTGGCCAATGCATCGGCGATCATGCAGGCGCTGCCGCTCGCGGTGACGCTCGGCGCGGCCCTCTTCCTCGGTCAGCCGGTCGGTTGGCGCCGCTGGGCGGCGATCGTGATCGGTTTTGTTGGCGTCTTGATCGTGCTGAGGCCAGGGCCCGAGGGCTTTACACCAGCGGCGCTGACAGTCGTCGCCTGCGTCTTCGTGACGGCAACGCGCGATCTCTGCACACGGCGGATCGGAACAGAAGTGCCCTCGCTCTTCATCACCGTCACCACCGCCTTCGTCACGACGCTGGTCGGAGCGGCGCTTATCGTCCCGTTCGGCGGCTGGCAGCCGGTATCGGCGACCTCCTTCACCCATATCGTCGGCGCCAGCGCGCTGTTGATGCTCGGCTATCAGACGATCGTCCTCGCCATGCGCGAGGGAGACATTTCGGTGATCGCGCCGTTCCGCTACACCGGGCTTGTCTGGTCGATCACGATCGGCATCGTCTTCTTTGCCGAGACGCCGGACCGCTGGATGCTGGCGGGCGTTGCCGTTATCATCGGCTCGGGTCTCTATACCTTTTATCGCGAAAGCCTGCGCGGACGCACCGCCGTCGCGCAGCGCGCTGTCACGAGCCCGCTGGAATAGGAATCGCTTCGATGACCGAAGGCGCCTCCACTGCAGCCGGCCGCCCAGCCGCCGTCATTCTCGCCGGCGGCCGTTCCACGCGCATGGGCACACCGAAGGCGAGCGCCAGCCTCGGCGGACGCAGCTTGCTCGCCCATGTCACAGCCCGGCTAAGGCCGCAGGTCGCAAGCATCGCCGTCAATCTCAACGCCGAACCGGGCATCGCGCTACCGAGCGATACGACCATGATAGCCGACACGATCCCGGGCTTCGCCGGCCCGCTTGCCGGCGTGCTGGCGGCAATGCGTCACGTGGCGAAGGCTTCACCGGACGCGAGCCACGTCCTGACCGTGCCGATCGACACGCCCTTCTTTCCGGCCACGCTGGCGGCCAGGCTCCGGAATGCGCTCACGTCTGCCGGCGAGATCGCCGTTGCCTGGTCCCTCGGCGCGATGCATCCGCTCTTCGCCCTGTGGCCGATCGGACTAGCAGATGACCTGGATGCCTGGATCCGCATCGACGAGAAGCGGCGCGTTCGCGCCTTCATCGCTCGCCATCCCTCGGTAGCGGTGGACTTCGCGCCGATCGCCACGACGGCAGGACCGCTCGACCCGTTCTTCAACATCAATACGCCGCAACAGCTTCAGGAGGCGGAAGCATGGCTGGCGCATATCAAGGATCCCGCACCATGAACGCACCCAGGATATTCGGCATCGCCGGCTGGAAGAACTCCGGCAAGACGGGTCTGATGGTCCGCCTCGTCAGCGAAATGACCCGGCGTGGCTATCGGGTGTCGACCGTCAAGCATGCCCACCACGACTTCGACATCGATAAGGTCGGCGCCGACAGCTACCGGCACCGCGAAGCGGGGGCGCATGAGGTGACTATCGTCTCCTCGATCCGCTTTGCCATCATGCATGAGTTGCGCGGAGCGGCCGAGCCGAGCTTCGAGGAAATCCTGTCGCGGCTCGCCCCTTGCGATCTCGTCCTCATCGAGGGATACAAGCGCGAACCAATTCCGAAGATCGAGGCCCGCCGGCTGGACTCGGCCAATCGCGAACCGCTGGCGCCAACCGACTCACACATCGTCGCCATCGCCGCCGATCACCTCGTCGCCGACAGCCCCCTGCCCGTCTTCGATCTCGACGACACGGCGGCGATCGCCGATTTCATCGAGCAAACCACGGGGTTGCGCGGCTGAACGATAGACGCGCTGTCGGTCAAGTCTGCGTCAGAGACCGTCGCGGCTGCCGCGACGTCCGTGAATGTTCCCGCGATGAGCCGGCGTTCGCAATTAAGTACTGCCATTCGATGCCACATAGGCAGATTGACTGCATTGGGCCTCGCGCTCAGACGAACAAGACAAGCATACAAGCAACTGAAGCAAAATTAGCTGTGATAGCCCGTTTTACGGAAGAACATGCCTGTGAGCGGCGCAGATACCGCAGCCCGCCTGCCGCTCGTCTGGTAGAATGGGAATCAATGGTGGGGACCACGAAGACACTCGTATTCACGTCCACCGTAACGCCCATCCTCCCAGGGCAATTCGGCTGCCGTCGCACGGGTCCCGACGGCAGCCGCACTTTTCATCAGGCCTCATTCGCTGACATTGCCGATGCCAAGTCGACGCGCAAAGGTCGCTGTAGCACTTTGAATTGCTGCATGTCTCTGTCCTTTAATCGAGATCGATTAAAGGAGACATGCAGTAGGCGCCATTGGCATGGGGTCAACGCTGCTTGCTGGCCCGGGTAGCCAGAACGTTGCGGATCGAGAAGCTTGAATGAATCCGCAGGACGCCCGGCAGCGTCGAGAGGATTTCCTTGTGGATCCGCTCGAACTCGCCGGCGCCTGCCACTTCCACCCTTAGAAGATAATCCGATCCGCCGGTCATCAGAAAGCACTCGCGGATTTCCGGATGCTTTCGCACGGCCGCTTCGAAACGGTCGAGATGTTCCTCGGTTTGCCGTTCGAGCGTGATGTTGATGATCACGGCGATCGTGTCTTCGGAACTCCCGCTGTCCACCAATGCCGTGTAGCCGCGGATGACGCCAGCCTCCTCGAGCAGTTTTATCCGCCGCAAGCAAGCCGAAGGCGACAGGCCGATTTCCTCGGCCAGGCGAGCATTGCTCATGCGCGCGTTGAGCCGCAGCAGGCGCAGGATGTTGCGGTCGATCGCATCGATTGCGGTCATGCAGGATACTCCATTTCTTCGATGATCATTCTAACAACTAATAGACTTTGCAATAAATGATCGAACTTTGCCAGACAATTCGACGAAAATTTCAATAAGTTCCCCTGCAGAAGAGAGGGGACACATGGACGGATACGCTTTTCATGCTCAAGATCGCCATGCCCGAGCTGACACGGGGGCTTCCGGCTACCTGACCATTGATCTTGCCGCCTTGCGTCGAAACTATCGGAAGCTTTCCTTGGCTGTCGCACCCGCAGCGGCCGCGGCCGTTGTAAAGGCTGACGCCTACGGACTTGGTGCCGAGCCCGTGTCCAGATCCCTGCATGCGCAAGGCTGCCGGCATTTCTTCGTTGCGCAGCTGATGGAGGCTGTCGAACTCAAGCCGCGTCTGCCGAACGACACGCAACTTTTCGTGCTTAACGGATTGCAGCCCGGCGCAGAGGAGAGCTGCGCCGACGCCGGCATCGTTCCGGTGCTCAACTCCCTCGAGCAATTCCGGCGCTGGTCGCTTGCAGCGCAGAAACTCGGACGCGTGCTGCCCGCCGTGGTGCAGTTCGACACCGGCATGTCGCGGCTGGGCGTCGCGCCGCAGGAACGCACGGCGCTCGCAGCCGAGCTCAAGGACTGCCGGAATATCGAAATCCTGTTCATCATGAGTCATCTCGCCTGCGCCGACGAAATGGACAACGGGCAGAATGCCGAGCAACTCGCGGAGATGCACCGCATCGCCGCGGAGTTTCCGGATCTGGATGTCTGCTTCGCCAACTCGGGCGGCGTTTTCCTCGGCGGCGACTATCACGGCGTCCTGGCTCGACCGGGCATCGCCCTTTACGGTGGCGCGCCCTCTGCAGGGAAACCCAATCCGATGGAGCCCGTCGTGCGGCTCGAGGTCGCCGTCATCCAGACGAGGACGGTTCCCGCCGGCACGAGGATCGGATACGGCGGCGCACACGTGGCATCCTCCGAAATGCGGCTTGCTACCATCGCCGGCGGCTACGCCGATGGCTTTCCGCGCAGCCTGAGCGGCCGCGGCGCCGTCTTTCATGCGGGCGTTCGCCTGCCGATCGTTGGACGGGTCTCGATGGACAGCATCACGGTGGATGTCACCGCCCTGCCCGACGGCGCGCTTTCGCTTGGCAGCCTAGTCGAGGTCTTCGGCCCGCATCAGACGCTGGAAGACGTGGCGGAAGCCGCCGGCACGATCTCGTACGAAATCCTGACCGGCCTCGGCCGTCGATATGACCGGCGGTATCGCTGAGCATACTTCTATTGAGGGAAGCCATGAAAGTCATCGTACTTGGTGCCGGAGTGGTCGGCGTAACCAGCGCCTATCAACTGGCAAAGGCAGGTCACGAGGTCACGGTCGTCGACCGCCAGGACGGACCCGCTCTCGAGACCAGCTTCGCCAATGCAGGCGAAGTCTCCTTCGGGTATTGCTCGCCCTGGGCGGCGCCGGGCATCCCGGCGAAGGCGCTGAAATGGCTGTTGATGCGACACCCGCCGCTCATCCTGCGTCCCAAGCTCGACCGCGCAATGCTCGCCTGGATGTTCCAGATGCTGAGAAACTGCACGCCCGAGCGCTACGCGGTCAACAAGAGCCGCATGCTGCGTCTCGCCGATTACAGCCGGACGTCCCTCGCCGAGGTACGGGCCGAAACGGGCATTGGCTATGACGAGCGCATGAAGGGCACACTGCAGCTCTTCAGGACGCAACAACAGCTCGACGCCTCGGCAAAGGACGTGAAAGCCCTGTCGGCCGATGGCATCCCGTACGAAGTGCTCGACCGGGATGACTGCATCCTGGCGGAGCCCGCGCTGAAGCATGTCCGCGAAAAGATCGTCGGCGGATTGCTGACGCCGAATGACGAGACCGGCGATTGCTTCAAGTTCACCAACACGCTGGCCGCGAAGGTCGCAGAGCGTGGCGTCCGCTTCGCCTATGGCACACGCATCAAGGACCTCGGCGTGGAAGGCGGCCGGGTGCATGGGGTCGCCACCGATCGCGGCTGGTTGAGCGCCGATGCGGTCGTCGTTGCGCTCGGCAGCTATTCACCGCTCCTGCTGAAGCCGCTCGGCATCAAACTGCCGGTCTATCCCGTCAAAGGCTATTCGCTGACGATTCCGATCACCGATCCATCGCGCGCACCGGAGTCGACAGTGATGGACGAGACCTACAAGATCGCGATCACCAGGCTCGGTGACCGCATCCGGGTCGGCGGCATGGCGGAGATTTCGGGCTACACGAATGACCTTTGCAGCGCCCGGCGGCGCACGCTCGAACATTCGGTAACCGATCTGTTCCCGGGTGGTGATGTGCAGAAAGCATCGTTCTGGTCCGGCCTGAGGCCGATGACCCCGGACGGGACGCCGGTCATCGGTGCCACAAAGATCGCCGGTCTCTTCCTCAATACGGGCCATGGCACGCTGGGCTGGACGATGAGCTGCGGGTCGGCGCGGCTCATCAGCGACCTGGTGAGCGGCCGAAAGCCGGATATCGACGCGGCCGATCTCGCGATCGCCCGTTACAGCTGATCCAAAATCCAAGTTCGGAGGTACTCATGATTGAAGCGATTGCAACTGCTGACGCACCGGGCGCCATTGGCCCCTTTTCCCAGGCGATAAAGGTCGGCGATCTGCTCTTCGTCTCGGGTCAGCTCCCAATCGACCCGGCTACCGGCGAGTTCGTGTCCAACGATCCCGTGGAGCAGGCAAGACAATGCCTGAAGAACGTCGCCGCGATCGCCAAGGCGGCGGGATCGGGAATCGAGAGGACCGTCAAGACGACCGTGCTGCTGACAGACCTTTCCAAATTCGCCGACGTCAACAATGTCTATGCAACATTCTTCGAGAAGCCCTTTCCCGCTCGCGCCTGCTATCAGGTCAGCGCTCTGCCGAAGGGCGCGCAGGTGGAAATTGAAGCGGTGATTGCCCTCAGGTCGTGACACGCAGTCCCGGCCCACCATCCTCGACCTGGCCGATGATCCGCGCGGCCGAATAGCCCGCCTGAATAATGTCCCGGAGCAGCGCTTCCGCGCGCTCCGGTCTGCAGGAAACGAGAAGACCGCCGGAGGTCTGGGGGTCGGTCAGGATGTGGCGCTGCCATGGCGGGAGGTCGTCGGGAACGAGCACGCTCATGCCGTAGCTCGCCCAGTTGCGATGGGAGGCGCCGGTCACATATCCTGCTTCCGCGAGTTCGGCGCAGCGGGCAAAGAGGGCAATGTCGCGTGCCCTGAGCGATATCCGCTTGTCCGATCCCCTGGCCATCTCCAGCGCGTGGCCGAGAATGCCGAAGCCGGTAACGTCGGTGACGGCGTGCACATCGACATTCTTTGCAAGCTCTGCGCCGACACGGTTGAGGAGCGTTGTCGAGGCGATGAGTTCGGCATAGGCATCCGACGGCAATGCGCCCTTCTTGAAGGCCGCCGAATAGATTCCGACCCCCAACGCCTTCGTCAGGATCAGCGCGTCGCCGACGCGGGCATCGCTGTTGCGCCGAATGCTGGCGGGCGGGGCTGTGCCGATCACCGCAAGGCCATAGATCGGCTCCAGCGAATCGATCGAGTGGCCGCCGGCAACGGGAATGCCGGCCTCCGCACAGATCGCGCCACCGCCTCTCAGGATCTCCCGGACCATCTCCGTTGGCATTTTTTCGACCGGCATGCCGACGATCGCAAGCGCCATGATCGGCCGTCCGCCCATGGCATAGACATCGGAGAGCGCATTGGCCGCCGCGATCCGGCCGAAGTCGAAAGGATCGTCGACCATCGGCATGAAGAAATCGGTGGTCGCTATGATGCAGGTCTCGTCATCGAGCTGCCAGACGGCGGCATCGTCACCTGTTTCGGTGCCGACGAGGAGCCGGGCGAATTGCCCGCCGACGGGTTGATCGACCAGCAATTGCTGCAGCACCGATGGCGCCAGCTTGCAGCCGCAGCCGCCGCCGTGGGCAAGCGCCGTCAGACGAAAGGGCGTTGTCGCAGTCGAATTATCCATGCCGGCCTCCCGCTAGCGGATTGGCCCGAAGATCCTCCCGGATCTTCGGAGATGCGCAGGTTCAAAGAGTAACAGCAGCCTTTGCGAGTCTGAAAAGACGCGCGCCGCTTTGGGCGAACTGGGCGGCGGGCCGACGATGTCTTGCCGACGGGGGCGGCAAGGAAGCAAGCGAGCCGGGAACGGACGGGCATCAACGGCCGTCGTCGGCAGCGCGGCGTCAGCCCTATTCATAGTGCCCCGGGACCCGGGAGCGGCGTGCAAGCCCATCGATCGATTATGGTTGTTCGTAACACAGGCGTCAATTTGCAACTGCTGCCTGTTTCCTTGAATCGACTTCGATTCAAGCACAAAGACATGCAGCAGTTCGAAGTGCTACAGCGCTGAAAACCTCCCTCAAATCGCGCCGTCTCGATAACGACGGCGTTACCCTGGCATTCAACAAGTCATCGTTTCCGTTCTTATTAATTTGACAATAGAACAGAGACGGCTAAGATTCTAATTTCAAAGGTCGAGTTTGCATTGCAGCGCCGCGCTTCAGACGTCTCCGAGGTGGTCAAAGGGAGACATGCGGCAGCGGCGCATCGTAGTTGTTCCGGCACGCCCGGTTCGGCAAAGCCGGATTCAGGGGAGGTGTCATGCAATGAACATGGAACTCTCGCGGCGCCAATTTCTCGGCGTGGCCGGTGCTGGAGTAGCGGCCACGGCGCTTGGTGCCCTTGGCTTTGGTGAAATCGAGGCGGCGCATGCCGAAGCAATCCGCGCCTTCAAACTCGTGAGCACCACGGAAACCCGCAACACATGTCCCTATTGTTCCGTCGCATGCGGCGTCATCCTCTATTCGAAGGGCGACCGGAAGAAGGGCGAGCAGGCGGACATCATCCATATCGAGGGCGACACCGACCATCCGACGAACCGCGGCACTCTCTGTCCCAAGGGCGCGGCACTGCTCGATTTCGTCAAGTCGGAAACGCGCCTCAGAAATCCGATGATCCGCAAGCCCGGTTCGGACAGGTTCGAACGGGTCAGTTGGGATGAAGCGCTCGATCGGATCGTCCGGCTGATGAAGGACGACCGCGACGCCAATTTCGTCGAGAGGAACGATGCCGGCCAAACAGTGAACCGGTGGCTGACGACCGGTTTCCTGGCGGCTTCCGCCACGACCAACGAGACGGCGTGGGAGACCTACAAGGTCGTCCGCAGCACCGGGATGCTCGCCTTCGACAACCAAGCGCGTGTCTGACACGGCCCTACGGTAGCCAGTTTGGCTCCAACTTTCGGCCGTGGCGCAATGACCAACTCCTGGACGGACATCAAGAATACCGACCTCGTGATCATCATGGGCGGTAATGCCGCCGAAGCGCATCCCTGCGGCTTCAAATGGGTGACCGAGGCGAAGGCCGATCGCGGCGCGAAGCTAATCGTCGTCGATCCACGCTTCACGCGCTCCGCATCGGTGGCCGATCTTTATGCGCCGATCCGCCAGGGCACGGATATCGCCTTCCTGCTCGGCGTGATCAACCACTGCATTAAGAACGACAAGGTGCAGTGGGACTATGTCAAGGCGTTCACCAATGCCAGCTACATCGTCAAGGACGGTTTTGAGTACAAGGATGGCCTGTTCACGGGCTATGACGAGGCAAAGCGCGATTACGACAAGTCGACGTGGGACTATGAAATCGGCGACGACGGCTATGCGGTCGTGGACGATACGTTGACGAATCCACGCTGCGTCTGGAACCTGCTGAAGCAGCATGTCTCGGTCTACACGCCCGAGATGGTGGAGCGGATCTGCGGTACGCCGCAGGACACGTTCCTGAAGGTGGCCGACATGATCGCCGAGTGCTCATCGCCGACCAAGGCGATGACGTCGATGTATGCGCTCGGCTGGACGCAGCATTCGAAAGGCTCGCAGAATATCCGCGCGATGGCGATGCTGCAGCTGATCCTCGGCAATATCGGCATACGCGGCGGCGGCATGAATGCGCTGCGCGGCCACTCGAACATCCAGGGCCTCACCGATGTCGGGCTGATGTCGAACCTGATCCCCGGCTATCTGACGATACCGAACGAGAAGGAGGCCGATTTCGAGACCTACATGTCGTCACGCGGTTTCAAGCCGCTCAGACCCAACCAGATGAGCTACTGGCAGAACTACAGGAAGTTCTTCGTCAGCTTCCAGAAGGCGATGTGGGGTTCGGCGGCGACGCCGGAAAACAATTTCGCCTATGATTGGCTGCCGAAGCTCGACGTCTCCGGCTACGACGTTCTGCGTGTCTTCGAGCTCATGAACCAGGGCAAGGTGAACGGATATATCTGCCAGGGCTTCAACCCGCTGCTTGCGGCCCCGAACCGGAAGAAGCTGACGGACTCGCTGTCGAAGCTCAAATATCTCGTCACGATGGATCCGCTCGATACGGAGACGGCGCGGTTCTGGGAGAACCATGGCGAGTTCAACGACGTCGATTCTTCCACGATCCAGACGGAGGTCATCCAATTGCCCTCCACCTGCTTTGCCGAAGACGAAGGCTCACTCACCAATTCCGGCCGCTGGCTGCAGTGGCATTGGCCGGGCGGCGCGCCTCCCGGCGAGGCAAGAACCGACAACTGGATCATGGCGCAGATCCATACGCGCCTGAAGGAGCTCTACCGCCAGGAAGGCGGGACCTTCCCCGACCCGATCGTCAATCTCGACTGGGCCTATGCGGACCCAGGAGAACCGACTGCGGAAGAGCTTGCCAAGGAGATCAATGGCAAGGCGCTTGCCGCCGTCTACGACACCGCCGACCCGACCAAGGTTTTGGTGGAGGCCGGCAAGCTCGTGCCCGGTTTCGCGGCCTTGCGCGACGACGGTTCGACCGCCTGCGGCTGCTGGATCTATTCCGGCTGCTTCAACGAGAACGGCAACAACATGGCCCGGCGCGACACGTCGGATCCGGACGAGATCGGCGCCTATCCCAAATGGGCGTTCTCGTGGCCCGCCAACCGCCGCATCCTCTACAACAGAGCTTCGGCGGACTTGAACGGCAAGCCTTGGGATCCGAGCCGCAAGCTGATCGAATGGGACGGCACGAAATGGACCGGCTACGACGTGCCCGATATCGCGCCGACGGCAAATCCCGCGGTGGTCGGGCCGTTCATCATGAATCCGGAAGGTGTCTCGCGTCTCTTCACCCGGGGGCTGATGCGCGACGGTCCGTTCCCGGCCCATTACGAGCCGTTCGAATCCCCGCTCGGCAATCTCGTCGCCCCGAACGTGCGCGGCAACCCTGCGGCGCGCGTGTTTGCCGGTGATTTCGAGCAGTTCGCCGAACCGGCCTCTGAGGAGTTCCCCTATGCGGCCACGTCCTACCGCCTGACGGAGCACTTCCACTATTGGACCAAGCATTGCCGGACGAATGCGGTGCTGCAGCCGGAATTCTTCGTCGAGATTTCCGAACAGCTCGCGGCGGAGAAAGGCATCACTGGCGGCGGCTGGGTGCGCGTCTGGTCCAAGCGCGGAGAGGTCCGGGCGAAGGCCGTCGTCACCAAGCGGATCAAGCCTCTGATCTGCGACGGCAAACCGATCCATGTCGTCGGCATACCGTTGCACTGGGGCTTCACCGGAGCGGCGAAGAAGGGCTTCGGCCCGAATTCGCTGACGCCGTTCGTCGGCGACGCCAATATCGAGACGCCGGAATACAAGGCGTTCCTGGTCAATATCGAGCCCATCGCCGGGCCGGCGGCATGAGGAGGCAGAAGCCATGTTCCCGCCTGTCCCAAACCCCACCACCGGACCTCAAACCTCGAAGTTCGGCGAGAAGGATCTGATCCGGCGGTCGGCGTCGACCATAACGCCGCCGGCCGAGCGCCAGACCGAGGTGGCCAAGCTCATCGACGTCTCGAAATGCATCGGCTGCAAGGCCTGCCAGGCGGCCTGCATCGAATGGAACGACACCCATCCCGACCTCGAGGCCAATACCGGCGTCTACGAGAATCCGCATGATCTGACGCCGGATATGTTCACGCTGATGCGGTTCACCGAGTGGGAAAATCCGGAGACGAACAATCTGGAATGGCTGATCCGCAAGGACGGCTGCATGCATTGCGAGGATCCGGGCTGCCTTAAGGCCTGCCCCGCCCCCGGTGCCATCGTGCAATATTCGAACGGCATCGTGGATTTCGTCCACGAGAACTGCATCGGCTGCGGCTATTGCATCAAGGGATGCCCGTTCAATATTCCGCGGATCTCCAAGGTCGACCACACGGCCTACAAATGCACGCTCTGCTCCGATCGCATCGCCGTCGGCCAGGGCCCGGCCTGCGCCAAGGCCTGCCCGACGCAAGCCATCGTCTACGGCACCAAGGAGGAGATGAAGAATCATGCCGAGGGGCGGATTGCCGACCTCAAGTCCCGCGGCTTTGAAAATGCCGGCCTTTACGATCCGCCGGGCGTCGGCGGTACGCATGTCATGTATGTGCTGCACCATGCCGACAAGCCCGAGATTTACGCCGGCCTGCCCAACAGTCCGCGGATCAGCCCGGTCGTCGAGGCCTGGAAGGGCGTCACCAAATATGCCGGGCTCGCCGTGATGGGCGTCGCGGCGGTGACCGGGTTCCTCCACTACATGGTCAACGGCCCCAACCGCGTCTCCGAGGAGGACGAGGAGGCCGCTGAAAGGCTGACGGGAGATCGTTCCTCATGAGCACGGAGACGGAGTATGACGTCGCGAAAGGCGACAGCGTTCATCCCGGCAAGCCTGTCACGGTCGATCGTTATACCGGTGCCGCACGGATCAATCACTGGATCACGGCGACGAGCCTCGTGCTGCTGGCACTTTCCGGCCTATCCCTGTTCCACCCGCGGCTTTTCTTCCTGTCGGCGCTGTTCGGCGGCGGCCAATGGGTGCGCACCATCCATCCCTGGATCGGCGTCGTCCTATTCTTCGGCTTCCTCGGTCTTTTCCTCCGCTTCTGGAAGCTTAATCTCTGGAAGCGGGAGGACGGCACCTGGCTTGCGCGCGTGCGCGATGTCCTGACCGCCCATGACGAGCGCCTGCCTGAGGTCGGCAAGTACAATGCCGGGCAGAAACTCGTCTTCTGGTCCATGTCGATCCTGATCGTCGTACTGATAACCTCCGGCGTCGTCATCTGGGACCAGTATTTCGCGGCCTACACCACGATCGAACAGAAGCGGTGGGCGCTTCTCTTGCATTCGATCGCCGCCGTCCTCGCGATCAGCGTCTGGATCGTCCACGTCTATGCAGCGATCTGGGTAAAGGGTACGATACGCGGAATGGTACGCGGTTCGGTCACTGGCGGCTGGGCTTGGCGCTATCACCGCAAGTGGCTGCGCGAACTGGTCGCCACACCACCGACAGAACCGGCAGAAGACCAGAAAAAGACAGCAGCCGAATAGAGCAGGATGAGAAAGTGTGCGCGTTTCTCTGCCCGCATCCCGCTCAACCGTGAGAATGGGTTCGTATCACGTGGCCCGTGGGGTTCGTGAGGAGTGTGATGAAACGCAAAAGCCCTGTCGAACCGGATCCCACCGCGATCGGAGAAGTTTCCTCGCCGCCCCTCGCGCACCTTCCCGACCCCGCTTCGCTCTTCTCCATCCGGGCCATGCGCCTGCGGCAACTGGCCGAAGCCAGCGACCTCGCCCCTTATCTCCGTTTCCTTGCCGGACTGGCGGACGCCCAGCACCAAATTCAGGCCGAGCTCCCGCCTCCCGAAAGTCCCAACCCCGCAGTGATCCTGCGCGCCCGCGAATTCGAAATGCCGCCGCTCCACCGCAACGGCATGGAGGGCGACGAGACGGTCCATGCCATTTTCGACCGTCTGTTCGCCGCCGCTGACGCAATCGACAAGCCGCAGGCCGCCGCCGAGGCGCTTACGCGCGTTGCCGGCGCCGATCCGAAAGCGCATCTTGCAATGGCGGAAACCGTGCTCTCCGGGGCATTGCCCGCTGACGCGATCGCCGAGCATATTTTCGTCTGGGCAGCGCTTCAGGTGCATTTCGCCCGCCTCGCCTCGGTTCTCGATGCGGGATCGCTGACGCCGGTCGCCGACGGCATTTGCCCGGTCTGCGGCGGCAGGCCGGCCTCGTCCATGGTGGTCGGCTGGCCGGGCTCGCATGGCGCACGGTTCTGCTGCTGCTCGCTTTGCTCGACGCTCTGGCACTATGTCCGCATCAAATGCGTACTTTGCGGCTCGACGAAGGGGATAGGCTACCGGGAGATCGAGAACCACGGCGGCTTCGTCAAGGCCGAGACCTGCGACGAATGCCAGGGATGGACGAAGATCTTCTATCAGAACAAAGCCCCGGCGGTCGAACCCGTAGCCGACGATGTCGCAAGTCTCGGCCTCGACCTGCTGATGCGCGAAGGCCGCTATCGTCGCGGCGGGTTCGCTCCGCTGCTGGCCGGCTTCTAATGCATGTCGCCGAAAAGTGTGCAGCGGTTTTGGGCAACGGAGGGCCGTAAATGGACGCCAATGTCAGGTTGCGTGACATCCCCTCGGTGGACGAACTTCTAAGATCGGCCGGCGTCGCCGACGCGGTCGGACGTTTTGGGCGGCCGGTCGTTGCCGCGGCCTTGCGGCGTGTCCTGACCTCCATCCGCGAGGCGGTGCGGGAAGGCGCGGACATTCCCTCCTCGGCGACCATCGCGGCTGCCGCCGTCGCGGCGCTCAAGGCGAACGAGCGGTCGACGCTTCGCCCACTCTTCAATCTGACGGGAACCGTGCTCCACACCAATCTCGGCCGGGCATTGCTGGCAGAAACGGCGATCGATGCCGCGATGGCCGCGATGCGCGAGGCTGTCGCGCTCGAATTCGACCTTGCGAGCGGCAAGCGCGGCGAAAGGGACGATCACCTGCGCGGGCTCATCTGCGAGCTGACCGGCGCGGAGGATGCGACCGTCGTCAACAACAATGCCGCCGCGGTGCTGTTGACCCTGAACAGTCTTGCCGCCGGCCGGGAGGCGATCGTCTCCCGCGGCGAGCTCATCGAGATCGGCGGGGCATTCCGCATGCCGGACATCATGCTGCGCGCCGGCGTGCGCCTCACCGAGGTCGGCACGACCAACCGCACCCATGCCCGGGACTACCGGGACGCCATCGGCCCGGATACGGGCCTGATCCTGAAGGTCCATACCTCGAACTATCGCATCGAGGGTTTTACGAAAGAAGTCGGCGCACGCGAACTGGCGGCGATCGCCCGCGACAAGTCCGTGCCGCTCATCAACGACCTCGGTTCGGGCACGCTTGCCGATCTCGAGCACTTCGGGCTCGCGCACGAAACGACCGTCAGGGAGGCTATCAGCGAGGGCGCCGATATCGTCACTTTTTCCGGCGACAAACTGCTCGGCGGACCGCAGGCGGGATTCATCGTCGGACGCAAGGCTTTGATCGAGAAGATCAATGGCAATCCGATGAAGCGCGCGCTCCGGGTCGACAAGATCCGCCTTGCGGCGCTGGAAGCGACGCTCCGGCTCTATCGCGACCCCGACCGGCTCCATGAGCGCCTGCCGACGATGCGGCTGCTTGCCCGCCCGCAGACCGAGATCAAAGCGCAGGCCGAGCGGCTCGCGCCCCTGGTCGCGCGCGCGACGGGGGGAGCTTTCGCCGTGTCGGTCGTTGCCTGCGAAAGCCAGATCGGTTCCGGGGCGCTGCCGCTCGCGACCATGCCAAGTGCCGGGCTAGCGCTGACACCGTCTTCGGGCAGCGGCCGCATGCTTGCAAAGGTGGCGGCGGCGCTCAGGCGCCTGCCGATACCGGTCATCGGCCGCATCGAGCGCGGGTCGCTGATCCTGGACCTGCGCTGTCTCGAAGACGAGGAAGGCTTCGTCGCCGATCACGCGCATCTCGACATGGCCTGCGAAGGAGGTGCCGATGGCGAGCCTTCTTAACCGTTTCATGCGCAACCCGGCCGAGACCGATGCCTCCCGAATGGCCGAGGCGCTCGCCGCCGCGCAGAGGAGCGAATTCGAGTTTGCGCTCGCAATCTGGGAGCCGCTGGCGCGGGCGGGACACGCCCGCGCCCAGAACAATATCGGCGCATGCTTTGCCGGCGGACTGGGCGTCGTGCGGAACGACAATCTTGCCTATCGCTGGCTGAGCCTCGCCGCCGAGGCCGGCGATCCGGTCGGCCAGCGCAATCTCGCGACGCTTCTCTTCAAGGGCGAGAGCATAGAGCCGGACTACGAACGGGCGGCCTCCCTTTACCGCAAGGCTGCCGAACAGGGTGACACCGAGGCCCAGGACATGCTGAGCTGGATGCTGCTCGAGGGCGATCTCATCGAGCCCGATTTTGCGGAAGCGCGCCGCTGGGCACTCGCAGCCGCGAAGGACGGTCGCGCCGCCTCGATGACGCGGCTCGGCATGCTTTATCACAATGCCGTCGGTGTAGCCCGTGATCCCTTCGAAGCGGTTCAGTGGTGGCAGCGCGGCGCCTATGCCGGCGATGCCGACGGGCAGGCGATGCTGGGCGCCGCCTATCATCTCGGAAGCGGCGTCGCCCGCGATCCGGTCGAAGCCTTCGTCTGGCTGACAAGGGCGCGCGCAGGCGGGAGCGCGCTGGCAGCACCCTTCTACGACGCCGTGCGCGCGGCGCTCGATGCGGACGAGTTGCAGGAGGCCGAGTGCCGTGCCGCGCTTCCCCTCTCCGAAACGGCCGTGCCCGCTCAGCCCGTCACCACGGGAGATGAACGGTGATCGTCGGCACCGCCGGGCATATCGATCACGGCAAGACATCGCTCGTCCGGGCGCTGACCGGCGTTGATACCGATCGGCTGAAGGAGGAGAAGAATCGCGGCATCTCGATCGATCTCGGCTTTGCCTATCTGCCGATCGATGGGGCGGAAACCATCGGCTTTATCGATGTTCCGGGACACGAGAAATTCATCCACACCATGCTCGCCGGCGCCAGCGGCATCGATTTCGCCCTGCTGGTGGTCGCGGCCGACGACGGCGTCATGCCCCAAACGCGTGAGCATCTTGCCATCGTCGATCTTCTCGGCATCGAACGCGGTATCGTTGCCATCGCTAAGGCCGATCTGGTGGCAGAGGATCGCCTCGCGGACGTCGAGGAGGCGATCAGAAACGAGCTCGTTGGCACGGCACTCGCCGATGCGCCGATGATCCCGGTTTCGACGGTATCCGGCACGGGCGTGGCGCGGCTTCGCGACGAAATCGTCGCTGAAGTTCGCCGCTTCGCGCGCCGGCAGACGGCCGGGCGCTTCCGCCTGGCCGTCGATCGCTCCTTCACCATTCAGGGCATAGGTACGGTGGTCACCGGGACCGTTCTTTCGGGGCAGGTATCGGTGGAGGATCACATCACCGTCAGCCCTTCGGGCCTTCAGGCGCGGGTGCGATCAATCCACGCGCAGAACCGGCCGAGCGAGAACGGCCGCGCCGGTGATCGCTGCGCCCTCAATCTCGTCGGCCATGGCATTACAAAAACCGCGATCCATCGCGGCGACATGGTCTCAGACCCGAGCCTGCATGCGCCGACGAGCCGCATCGATGCGACCTTGCGGGTGCTTGGCTCCGAGCCGAAGCCGATCGGCCACTGGTTTCCGGTGCGGCTTCATCATGCGTCTGCGGAAGTCGGAGCCCGTATCGTCCTGCTGGCGGAAGAGACGGTGGTGCCGGGAGCGCGGACGCTCGTCCAAATCGTTCTCGACCGACCGATCGCAGCGGCGGCCGGAGACCGCTACGTTATCCGCGACACCTCCGCCCAACGCACGATCGGTGGCGGCCGGTTTCTCGACCTGCGCGCACCGGCCCGCAAGCGGCGCACGCCGGAGCGATTGGCGCAACTTCAAGCGCTCGCGCTGACCGAGCCGAAACAGGCAATCGGGGCCCTGCTTGCCGCTCCGCCCTTCTTTGCCGACATCAGCGCCTTCGCCCGCGACCGGGCGATTGCCGCGGCGGAAGCCGACGCACTGGCGCAGACGCTCAACCTGGTGCAACTGCCGTCGGACGCGGCGACGCTTGTCATGTCGATGGAGAGCTGGGAGAGACTGCGGAGCGATATTCTCGCGCGGCTTGGGGCCTTCCATGTGGAAAATCCGGACCTGGCCGGCATGGGGGTCGAACGGCTGCGCACTGAACTTCCGCTTCGCCTGCCGGTGACCGCCTTTCGCGCGGCGTTACAGGCTCTCGTCCGGCCGGGTGAAATCGTCCTCGATGGCGCATGGGTCCGGCTGGCGGGCCATCGGGTGACGATGAGCCTGGCCGATGAGAAACTCTGGAAGGAGATCGAGCCCTTGCTCGGCGGACCCAAGCGCTTCCGCCCGCCGCGCGTGCGCGACATTGCCGCCCTGCTGGGCGCGCCGGAGGTGCAAGTGCGCCGGCTCATGAAGCTCGGCGGCCGCATGGGCAAGGTGCATGAGGTGGCGCACGACCATTTCTTCTTGCGCGACACGATCGCGGAAATGGTCGCCATCATCGCCGATATCGGCGAGGCGGCCGACGGCGGCTGGTTCACCGCCATGCAGTTCCGTGATCGCGTCGACAACGGCCGCAAGGTCGCCATCCAGATCCTCGACTTCTTCGACCATCACAGCGTGACGCTGCGCCGCGCCGATCTTCGCCGCCTCAATCGCAGCCGTCTGGATTTCTTCGGCAATTTGTCGAATGCTAGCCGTGGCATTTCAGGAGGAGATTCATGCCCGGTGGCATGTCCGGACTTCAAATCCGGGAGGGGCCGAGAGACGGTCCTTGGTGGGTTCGACCCCCACTCTCTTCCGCCATTATCGGACGCGACCGGGAGTACCCGTTAGAGCCAGTGTCGGCGCGGCCAGTCTGCAGCTAGGTGTTCCTGCGGTCGATCCATGTGCCGGATTTCTCTTGGTCCGAGATCGGTTGTCGGGAGAGGCGCCGGTCGTTCGTCCTCCGGATGCAAAGCGCAAATATTGGAGACAGGCCATGACAGGGATTACCGCTGACACCCAAGTCGCGCCGTACGGCGCCCTGCCATCACCCGGAGCTTTCCGATGACCCCAACCATTACCGCCTTTGAACGCTCGCCCGATGGCGGCAAGGGTTTGGCACGTGACATGCGGGTTCGCTGGGCGCTCGAAGAGGTGGGACGGCCCTACGACGTCCGTCTTCTTTCTTTCAAAGCGATGAAGGAACCCGCGCATCTCGCGCTTCACCCTTTCGGACAGATTCCGACCTACGAAGAAGGCGACCTCGCCCTGTTCGAGTCGGGAGCGATCGTCTTCCATATCGCGGAGCGCCATGCGGGACTGCTGCCGGACGATGCGAATGCCCGGGCGCGTGCGATCGCGTGGATGTTTGCCGCGCTCAACACCGTGGAGCCGCCGATCTTCGACCGCGCCCTTGCCAGGATCCTCGAGCGCAACGAGCCTTGGTACGAACAGCGCCTGCGTACCCTTGAGGCCAGCATTCGGAAACGGCTGGACGGCCTTTCGAGCCGACTTGGCGATGCCGACTGGCTCGAAGGCGAATTCAGCGCCGGTGATCTTCTGATGGTGACGGTGCTGCTCAGGTTGAAAGGATCGGCTCTACTGGACGAATATCCGAACCTTACGGCCTATGTCGCCCGCGGCGAAGCGCGGCCTGCATTCAAGCGTGCTTTCGACGCGCAGTTGGCGGTTTTCACCGCCGCATCGACCGCTTGAGAAGGCCCCTCAGGGCTCGATCGGCACACTCCGCAACCGTATGCCCGAAGTCAGGATGCTCTCGACCGTCTTCTGCATCCATTCCGCCGACAGCGTAGAGGCCCCAAAATCGGAACCGATCTTGGGGCCTCTATGCAGAGTCTGCGGCACGTCTTTACCCTTGAACCGAGCTCGATCAAAGGAGACATGCAGCGGCTTATCGTTGCGCCACCGGGCGTACGAGAGGCGTCACGCGCCGAATGGTGACGCGGCGGTTTTCCTGCTCCGCCTCCTGTGTGCGGATCTTGAGGAAGCGCTCGCCATAGCCCTGTGTCACCAGGTTTTCCGGCGCGATCCCGTAGACCTCGGAGAGCAGCGTGGCGACCGAATCGGCGCGCTTGTCCGACAGGAGCAGGTTCGAGCGGTCGGAACCGACGGCATCCGTATGGCCCTCGATGAAGAAGGTTTCGCCCGGGTCCCTCTCGAGGATTTTCGCCATCGCGTCGGCGACCCTGCGCAATGTCTTTGCCTGCGACATCGACACCTCGGCACTGCCCGTCGCAAAGGTGATGGTGTCGAGATCGACGCGACGAACCTTGTCCCGAAGGCGGGCGGAATGGCGGACCTCGTCCATCGTGTAGACGCGCTCGACGCGCTCGACCGGCGGTTCGGACAGGAACTCGTAATAGTCGCGGTCCGGTTCTTCGGCGTAATCGACAATGTAGTCGTCCACCGGTATCGTCAGCCGCATCGGTGGCAGCTCATAGCCCACGTCGACGATCGCCGGCCGCCGGCGCTCTTCATATTCCGGCGCATAGATCAGTACATAATCGTTGCCGTCGCGATCGATGCGCGTGCGCTGCAGAATGTCGCCGTAACGGTTGTAGATGGTGACGACACGGTAGCCGTCCGGGCGCACGATGGTCTCGCGGTAGCGACCGCGCGGCAGTTCCTCGTAGAAGGTCTCTTCCGCGTCACGCCGCAGGCGTGGTCGGTCGTCGCCCCGCACGAAGATGCGGTCGCCGGCCTCGAGGATGACGCGGTTCTCGGTCTCTTCGACCACCCGCACCTCGGTGACATTGTTGGTCGTCGTATTGTTGACGGTCGTGTTGTTGATCACCGTATTGTTGACCATGGTATTGTTGACGATGTTCGTCGTTTCCGGAACGGCGAATGTGGGAGCTGCCTCGACCCGCTGCCCCTCTTCGCTGAGCGCCGCCTCCACCTTCTGCGGCAGTCCTTCCGTGAACTCGGCCGGAATTTCCGCCTGCGCGGCGGCATCGTCGGCAGGCGGCGCTACAATCTCCTCCTTCGCTCGTAGCTCTTCCCGCTGTTGACGCCGGAGTTCGCGCGACCGGTTGCCGCCGGCATTGTCGGCATCCTTGTCGCTGTCGAGCACGGCCGCACCACCTTCGACGGGGAGTACGACTGTCTCATCGCTGGCCGCCGGGTCCTCGGCGATCTTCTGCTTCTCTTCTACCGTGCGCTCGTCGACGACTTCCGGAGCCGGCTGGCCTTCAGGCTGTTCAGCCTGCATCTGCTCCGCTGTTGCAGGCTCTTCACCTTCCGGAACCGGCTGCTGCTCGGCCTCGCCGGTCTGCTCGGCGGGCTCTTCGGCTGGCGGCTGTTCGGCGGTCGTCTTGTCCTCGGTTGCAGCAGGTGGCTCTTCCGCGGTCTGTTCTTCTTCAGCCTGGCGCTGCTGTTCTTCCTCGGCGGCGCGCTGCTGTTCTTCCTCGGCGGCACGCTGCTGCTCTTCCTCAGCCGCACGCTGTTTTTCTTCCTCAGCCGCACGCTGCTGCTCTTCCTCAGCCGCACGCTGCTGCTCTTCCTCGGCAGCCCGCTGCTTTTCTTCCTCGGCAGCACGCTGCTGCTCTTCCTCGGCAGCCCGCTGCTTGTCTTCCTCCGCCGCACGCTGCTGCTCTTCCTCGGCAGCCCGCTGCTTTTCTTCCTCAGCCGCACGCTGCTGCTCTTCCTCGGCAGCGCGTTGCTTTTCTTCCTCAGCCGCACGCTGCTGCTCTTCCTCGGCAGCCCGCTGCTTTTCTTCCTCGGCAGCACGTTGCTGCTCTTCCTCGGCAGCCCGCTGCTTTTCTTCCTCGGCAGCGCGTTGCTGCTCTTCCTCGGCAGCCCGCTGCTTTTCTTCCTCCGCCGCACGCTGCTGCTCTTCCTCGGCAGCCCGCTGCTTTTCTTCCTCGGCAGCACGTTGCTGCTCTTCCTCGGCCTTGCGCTGCTCTTGCTCGCGCTTCTTCAGGAGCAGCAGCTCTTCGGGCGACAACTCCTCGCCGCCTTCCTGCGCCACTTCGAACGGCGCCTTCAGGCTGTCGGCCAACGCCGGTTGAACTGCAAGGGACGCCGCGAAAACCGGCAGGGCGACCGTTGCGAAAAGTTTCGATCGAATCGTCATTCTCTTTCATCCTCCTGATACCGGCGCATCGGCACGCCTTGTCCGGCCTTATGTCAGCCGGCACTGTCGCCATCGCAACGCGACAGCCGCGGGTCGGTTCCGCCCAAGGCCTATCGAAGCCTACATTAACTGCGCATGAACGGGCCGTTCATCGCCTGCGATGATCGGAGGCGCCGAAAATGCGGCAATGCACACAGCGGCTCCGCGCGTGACGCTTTCCTGTTGATTTTTGCAGGAAAACCGTACGAATATCGCGGCAACCGGCGGCGCTCGCCCCGGGCTAATGTGGCATCCGCGAACAACAAGAAACCGGGTGCCGGCCAACAGAGAGGATCATCATGCGTATTTCCAGACGGCTGGCAGCTGCCGCATCGGCTGCCGTTCTCGTATTCCTGGCAGGCTCGGCCATGGCAGAGGGCGAAAAGGTCGTTATCGGCACCGAAGGCGCCTACCCGCCCTTCAATAATCTCGAGGCGGACGGCACGCTGACCGGTTTCGATATCGACATTGCCAAGGCGCTCTGCGAGGAGATGAAGGCCGAATGCACCTTCGTGACGCAGGACTGGGACGGCGCCATTCCGGCGCTGATCGCCAAGAAATATGACGCGTTCATCGCGTCCATGTCGATTACCGAGGAACGCAAGCAAAAGGTCGACTTCACCAACAAATACTACAACACGCCGCCGGCGATCGTCGTACCGAAGGATTCGCCGATCACCGAAGCGACCGAAGCGGCGCTCGACGGGAAGACGCTCGGCGCGCAGAGCTCCACCACCCATTCCAACTATGCCGAAGCGCATATGAAGGGTGCCGATCTGAAGCTCTATCCGACGGCCGACGAATATAAGCTTGATCTCGCCAACGGCCGCATCGATGCTGCCATCGACGATGTCGTCGTGATCTCTGAATGGCTGAAGACCGACGACGGCGCCTGCTGCAAGCTGCTCGGCACGTTGCCGGTCGACCCGGTCATCAATGGCGAAGGCGCCGGGATCGCCCTGCGCAAGGGCGACGACGAACTGCGCGAGAAGTTCAACAAGGCGATCGAGGCCATTCGCGCCAACGGGAAATATCAGGAAATCAACGAGAAATACTTCCCGTTCGACGTCTACGGCAGCTGACCACCGGGATTTCGGCGACGATAGAGCGCTTATGCCGGGAAATTCTCGGTTGATGAAGAAAATGCAACGGCGGACGGCTTGCCCTTCCGCCGTTTTTGTCTGACAAGAAGAGACAAGAACAAGCGTCATCGACGACAATAAGAACATAAAGGGGAATCTACCGGCATGAGCGGACTGTTTGCCGCCATTTACTCCGGTCTCGCCTGGGTCATATCGATCATCGATCCGTTCTGCGGCCCGATCGGCATCTTGAACCTGTTCGGATCGGACACGCTGCTTGCCTGCGGCGATACCGGGTGGGGAGACGAGATCGCCTATGGTTTTCTCGTCACCGCGAGCCTGGCGATCGCCACGCTGCCCATCGGGCTGACCGTCGGCTTCTTCATTGCACTCGCCAAGCAGTCGAATGAGCGGTCGCTACGACTTGCTGCCAATATCTACACGACGATCTTCCGCGGCCTGCCCGAACTTCTGACCCTGTTCATCGTCTATTACGGTCTGCAGATTCTCGTGCAGCAATTCCTTGCCGGCGTCGGCTACGAAGGACCCGTCGAGATCAACGCCTTCGTCGCCGGCATGATCGCGCTCGGAGTCGTCTTTTCCGCCTATTGTTCGGAGGTGCTGCTCTCCGCCTTCAAGGCCATTCCCCAGGGACAGTACGAGGCCGGGGACGCACTTGGCTTGCATCGCGGCGCCACGATGCGGCTTGTTATCCTGCCGCAGTTGGTGCGCATAGCCCTTCCCGGCCTCGGCAATCTCTGGATGGCCCTGCTCAAGGATACCGCACTGGTCTCGGTCATCGGCCTGCCCGACATCCTGCGCCAGACCGGCATTGCCGCGCGCGTCACCAAGCAAGCCTTCGAGTTCTTCGGCATTGCCTGCATCCTCTTCCTGATCCTGGCGATGCTTTCGTCGATTGCCTTTTCGGCGATCGAACGCCGGACGAAACGTGCGGAGATGGGGCGATGAGCATTGCCGAAACGATGATCCCACCGCAGGCCCCGCCGCCGGCCCCTCCTAAGGCCTACACGCTCTCCCGCTTTCTCGGCAGCGTCACCCTCGGCATCTGGCTCGCAGTCGCGGTCGGCATTTTCCTCACCGTCGTGAATGGCTGGGACCCGGAGAAATTCTCGCGCTACGGACCGAGCTTCCTTTCCGGCCTGGGCGTGACGCTGGCGCTTGTCGGCTCGTCGATACTGCTCGGAGCGGTCCTGTCGCTGCCCGTGGCGCTCGGGCGCATGTCGAAGAACAGGTTCTGGTCCTGGCTCGCCTATGCCTATGTCTACTTCTTCCGCGGCACGCCGCTGATCACGCAGCTCTTCCTCGTCTATTACGGCCTCGGCAGCTTCCGCCCTGAGCTCGATTCCGTCGGGCTGTGGTGGTTCTTCCGGGATGCCTGGAATTGCGCGCTCTTTACCTTCACGCTGAACACCGCCGCCTATCAGGCCGAGATCCTGCGCGGAGCGATCCAGAGCGTGCCGCGGGGTCAGCATGAAGGCGCCGCCGCCCTCGGCCTGCCGCGAGGCGTCGCCTTCTTCAAGGTGATCCTGCCGCAGGCAATGATCGTCGCCTTGCGCCCCTATGGCAATGAGATCGTCCTGATGATCAAGGGCTCGGCGATCGTCGCGATCGTCACCGTTTTCGATCTGATGGGCGAGACGCGGCGCGCCTTCTCGCGCACCTTCGACTATCAGATGTATATCTGGGCCGCAGCACTGTACCTCGTCATGGTGGAATTGCTGCGCAACATCTGGGCCTGGCTTGAAGCCCGGCTGACGCGGCACCTGAAGCGCTGAGGCAGGCCGGAAAACGTCCGTGGCGGACCCGTGTCGCCACGGAAGCGGTCTGGCAGCACTCGCCGAAGGTTGCTGCTAAGCCTTTGTTATTACCTACTTTTTATGCATTTCCGACAGATATTAGCTCTTGATTAAGGAATCAAGCGCCCCATCATAGAAACCAACCTTTGTGAAGAAGTGAGGTTCTTGATGACGAACGACATGGAACTGCAACTGAAGGGTTACGGCTTGACGACGGCCCACATTCTTTATCGGATGCCGGACCACCCGGCTCTCCTGCAGACCTATATCTGGCAGCATTACGACATCGCGCCCGATTTTCCGGAGATGCGCAACTTCCTCAGGTTCTGGCAGGAAAAGCTGGACGGACCGTTACACTCGGTACGCTACGTGCACCGCAAGCTGATATCCGCCAGCGAATGGCGGGCGCTGAAGGGAGAATTCATTCTCCACTGAGCGTTCCGCGCCGGCCCGGCGCAACCGATCCGGTCAGACATGCACTTGACCGTGGGCCAGTTCGCCCTCCCGCTCCTCCCGGCGAAACGAGCCATAGAGAATGAGACCGTAAAAGAGCGCAACGAAGATCAGCACAATTGAACCCGGCAAAGGACCGAGGGCAGTATTTTCGAAGAGGTCACTCCAGGAGTGCACGGGGCCGAGGAATTCGCCGGCCATGGACATTTTCGACGAGGAAATTTTCAGAGCCCAGGCCAGGAGCAGGATCAGATACATCCAGCAGTAATTGCGCTGCAACCGTCGGCAGACTGCATCCTTGTAGCTCATCAGGAAGATCGGCTTGCGCAGGCTCGTGGCGATGGAGGTCGACCACTTGGCGCTCGGCACTCCGTCCGGCGCAAGGACTTGCGCGAAATAGCCGCGCTCCAGTTGGCGCACGCGGGCGCGGTAAACGTCGAAGAAGCGATAGCGCCTCGCCTCGATCAACAGCAGCAGGCTGATCAGCAGCATGGCAAAGAGCAGTACGCCATGATGCGAGGTGGGGGTCGACAGGGAAACGGAAAGCATCGCCGCGACGACCGTGATCGCCCAGTTCGAGGTCCGGTCTATCCGGTCCCGCCAACCCGCCATCCGGCCCATCTCGCCGCGATAATAATGGACGATCGTATTGATCGTCTCCTGCGAGGACTGCGGCAGCGGCGGACCTTTTTCCTCCGGCAGTCCCGTTTCCAGTGTCAGCGGGCTCAGTTCAGAAGCCATCGGCATTCCTCCCGGTAATTCATTGTTTTGCCGATGATGACTCCATTCCCGCTGCGGATAAATGCCGGAGTCTTGCGCTTCGTCAGTTTTTGACCATCGGTTGAGGTTCCGATCACCCACGGAACGGCACGGAGGTCTAACGCCGCTCCGTCGAGGCAATTGCCAAAGGCCGCCCACGGTCGTAAGAAGCGACCATGACGCAGAAGAGCAAGAAGATCGACGAGGAAGCGCTGGCGGAAGCCTATAACCGCGCCCTCGCTTTGGAAAAAGCCGGCAACTTCGACGCGGCCGCCGCCGCCTATCGGGAAGTGCTGGATCTCGACCCGGAGGATCATGGAGGAGCCTCCGTGCGTCTCGCCTCCATGGGGCGCGGCGACACGCCGATCAAGGCTCCGGATGCCTATGTCGCGACGCTTTTCGACCAGCACGCGGAGGTCTTCGACAATGTCCTTGTCGATCAGCTCGATTATTGCGTGCCGCTCCTCGTCCGCCAGCGCATCCAGGCGCTCGGCTTGGCGCCGTTCAAACGGGTTCTCGATCTCGGCTGCGGCACCGGCCTGACCGGCGGCGCCTTACGCGATATGGCCGAGGACATCACCGGCGTCGACCTTTCGGAGAGCATGGTCGAGATCGCCCATGAGAAGGATCTCTACGAGACGCTTTATGTTGCGGAAGCCGTCGATTTCCTCGACGACAATGACGACGAGGCGTTCGATCTGATCGTCGCGACGGATGTCCTGCCTTATATGGGCGCCCTGGAAGCGCTTTTCTTCGGAGCCGTCGACAATCTCGTCCCCGGCGGCCTGCTGATCTTTTCCAGCGAAACGCTGCCCGAGGAAGACTTCGCGGGACGATCCTACATGGTCGGCCTGCATCAGCGCTTCGCCCATTCGGAGGCCTATCTGAAAGACCGCCTCACGGCGACCGGATTCGAGGTCGTCGAGGTCGGCGACATAACCGTTCGCATGGAAGAAGGCGCGCCGATCGCCGGTCAACTGGTCATCGCTCGCTTCAAGCCCTGAGCCCAGTCCCGACGAAGTCCTGAAAGCGCCATTGGCAGCGCCTCGTTGCCGGCGCTCGCCTCCCGTCTCTTCTGAACTCCAGGCACAATCGCGAGTTGGTGAATTCGGCTCGCGTTTAGCTTGCATTAACCATGCGCCGCTAGGGTCCAGACGGATCTATAACGGAGATGGGGCCCGTGTTTCGAACGACCACTTTAGCACTGCTGTGCTTATCGAGTTCCAACGTCGCATTCGCTGCCGACGTGGATGAGCCACTTATCGGTTGGGGGGCGTATCATGAGCCCGTCGTCGAAGTCGCCTCTGGCGGCGTAACGGGATATGTCGAGGGCTCCTACGCGAACAGCGTCGACGATGTCGATGCGGACGCCTGGGAATTGAGAGGCGCGATCAATGTCGACGCCGGCTCCGGCATGAATCTGCAAGTCGATCTCGGCTATGCGCGCGTCGGCATAGAAGATCTCGATATCGACAAGTTCGACGGGGGCCTTCATGGCTATTATCGGGATGAACTCTATGCGGCCGGCGCCTTCTTCGGGGCGTCCCGATTCGATGCCGGTCTGTCGGAGGACATCAAGGACTACATGGGCGGCATCGAGGGCGCCTTCTTCCAGGATACCTGGACCCTGGTCGGAGCGGCCGGCTACGGTCAAACCGATCTGGGCGGCCTCGACGCCGATCACTATATGGGCGCGCTCGGCGCACGCTGGTACGCGACCGACAACGTCCGTTTCGACGTCGATGGCACGCTCGATCGCGTAACCGACGGGGGTGACGACCTGGACGTCCAGACCCTGAAGCTCACGGCGAACTACCGACCCGAGCTGATGCCGGTCACGTTGTTCGCAGGCTACAAGTACACGGATGTCGATTTGGCGGACACTCTCTCCGGCGACAGCAACACCATTTTCGGCGGACTGCGCTTCTCCTATGGCACCGGCAGCCTCAAGGAAGATGAACGCCGCGGCCCGATCTGGTCGAACCGCAGCGTATCGTTCTAAGAACACTTTTGCTGCGCCGTGCGTGTTTTCAGTCGGTCCGTCTGATTGGACGCGCGGCGCAGGAACTGTTCCGGACCCTGCTTAGATATGCATCAGTATGTTTACGAGCCGCCCGAACGGGTCGCGCACAAAGAAGCGGCGCACCCCCCAGGGCTCATTGGCAGGGCCATACTCGATTGTGACTCCGGCCTCCTTCATGCGCTGCAAGGCGGCGTCGAGATCGTCGACTTCGATCGAGAGATCGGGCACCGGCGCGCCGGAGCCGCCTTCGGACGCGAAGCTGACCTGAACGCTCATCTTCCGGGATGAACCGTAGGTCGTGATCCAGCCATGATCCATCAGAACGTCGAGACCAAGGATATCCTTGTAGAAGCGCTCGGCTGCCGCAACATCCTCGGCCGCGATGATGGCCATGATGCGTTTGACCTGCATCGATCAGGCCTCCGCGTATGGGTCATAGGTGCCGAAGCTCCAGAGATTGCCCTCGCAGTCGCGCGCGGAATATTCGCGTGAACCGTATTCGGTCTCTGCGAGCGGGCGCTCGATCTTCGCGCCGACGGCCTTGGCGCGTGCATAATGCGCCTCGATGTCGGGCACCACGACATAGATGCCGAAGCGCTCAGTCGCCCAGGGATTCGTCGAATCCGGCTTGCCGCCGGAGCCCGTCATGATCATGCCTGGGCCGAGGCGGAGCTGCGCGTGCGCAACTGTATTGTTCTCGCCTGGCACCACGAACTGCTTTTCGAAACCGAAGGTCTCGTTCAGCCATTCGATCGCCTTGGGCGCATCGTCGTAGCGCAAGCAGGGGAAGACGTTTGGAACGCCAATCTTTGCCTTGTCTGCCATGGGACTCTCCAACCATCGAAAGGTGGGGAAGGCTAATGCTGAAAGCCGCGCCGGTATTGGACGAATTTTACCCGCCGACGCCACCACCGTCAGGAAGCAGGGAAGCGCGGAATTCGCGCGGGGTGCGCCCCGTATAACGCCGGAAATCGCGGTTGAAGTGCGCCTGGTCATAATAGCCGCAGCCGACGGCGAGATCGGCCCATCCCTCCTCATCTGCCGCGTGGATGTGCTTGATCGCATGGGCGAAGCGCAGAATACCGGCGACAGCCTTCGGGTTCAGGCCCACCTGGGCATGGAAACGTTGAATCAGTGTCCTGCGGCTGCAAGCGAGATCGCGGCTGAGCGCGCCAATCGAGCGCGCGCCATGGCTTTCCTCCAGGCATTTCAGCGCCCATGCAACGTCCGGCGACATGGGCCTGCCTCGGCCAAGGCGGTCCAACAGGAAACGGTCCATCAGGTCGAACCGCGCCGCCCAGTCGTTCGCGTCGTGCAGCGCCCCCGCGAGCCGGCCGGCCGCCGCATCACCCAGCAGGTCGCCGAGACCGACGCAGCGATTGGCAATGTCGGACATGGTGACGTTGAGAAACCGGAAGGCCCCGAGCAGGGTGAAATTCACCTGGAAACCGATCTGATCGCCTTCAAATTCGGTGACGACGTGAACGTCGTGCAGCCCGGCCAGGAAGCTGCGAAAGACGCCTCGCTCTGTCGGCAGATTGCCATTGATGATGTCGATCGATGGGCCGAAGGTCACGATCATCGGGACGCCCGCGAAGGGCGGCTGGAGGCGTCGCATCGGCGTCAGCGCCCGCTCGCGATAGCCGCAATAGTCGATGACGTAGGGCGCGAGCCGAGAATCGGGCGCGCGCGTGACGAGCGCCCAGCTATACTCGTCCGAGCGATGAGTGTTAACCTGAACGCCCGATGCTTCGGCCGGCATTCATGTCCTCCTTGGCTAGCAAAGTGTTGGCGGCAATTTCGCCCCGAGACCGCGGTAGAGCGTCAACCGCGACGCGCTGCCTCGATCGCGGCGACGTCGATTTTCCTCATGGTCATCATGGCTTCGAAGGCGCGCTTTGCTTCGTCGCCGCCAGCCGCCATCGCGTCGGTCAGCACACGCGGCGTGATCTGCCAGGAAATCCCCCACTTGTCTTTGCACCAGCCGCACGCGCTCTCCTGGCCGCCATTGCCGACGATCGCATTCCAGTAGCGGTCGGTCTCCTCCTGATCGTCGGTGGCGATCTGGAACGAGAAGGCTTCGTTGTGCTTGAACACGGGACCGCCGTTCAGGCCGATACAGGGAATACCCGCCACAGTGAATTCGACCGTCAACACGTTGCCTTCTTTGCCGCCCGGATAGTCACTGGGTGCGCGGTGCACGGCAGTCACCGCGCTGTCGGGAAAGACCTCGGAATAGAAGCGGGCGGCAGCCTCGGCGTCCTTGTCGTACCAGAGGCAAATCGTATTCTTCGCCATTGCGCGTTCCTTTCGCTGTGTTGCCATTCGGGAATGATTTTCGTCGCTATCCCCCGAGATAGGCAGCCAACCGATTTTCTCCACCCCGGAAGTCACGCTCGGTTCCGATTCGAGGATCCATGCAGTAGGGTCACACCCCGTGAATCCTATCAACGCAATCTGGAGTCAGCAGCAAATGGCCAAAGTCGCATTCCTCGGTCTCGGCGTCATGGGCTACCCCATGGCCGGACATCTCAAGCTCCGCGGAGGACATGAGGTGACGGTCTACAACCGCACCCTCGCCAAGGCGGAACGGTGGGCGGCCGAATTCGGGGGACGCGCGGCGGCCACTCCTGCCGAGGCGGCCGCGGACCAGGAGTTCATCTTCGCCTGCGTCGGCAATGACGACGACCTTCGGTCGGTCACCACCGGCGAGAACGGTGCCTTCGAAACAATCGGGGCCGGCGCAATCTTCATCGACAACACGACGGCCTCGGCCGAAGTCGCCCGCGAGCTTTGCGGCGCCGCCCGCGCCAAGGGCGCGCATTTCATCGACGCACCGGTTTCCGGCGGTCAGGCGGGCGCCGAGAACGGCGTGCTCACCGTGATGTGCGGCGGCGATGCCGAGGTCTTCGAAAAGGCGAAGCCCGTCATCGAGGCCTATGCCCGCATGGTCGGCCTGATGGGACCTGCCGGCGCCGGCCAGCTTACCAAGATGATCAACCAGATCTGCATCGCCGGCCTCGTCCAGGGGCTCGCCGAAGGTATCCATTTCGGCAAGAGGGCGGGACTCGACATCGAGAAGGTGATCGAGGTCATCTCCAAGGGAGCGGCCGGATCCTGGCAGATGGAGAACCGTCACAAGACGATGAATGCCGGCAAATACGACTTCGGCTTTGCGGTCGATTGGATGCGCAAGGACCTCGATATCGTGCTGGCCGAAGCTCGGCGCAACGGTGCCAAGCTTCCCGTCACGGCCCTGGTCGATCAGTTCTACGCGGATGTCCAGGCGCTCGGCGGCAACCGTTGGGACACGTCGTCCCTGCTCGCGCGGCTGGAAAAATGACGCTCGCGCCAGCGTCTTCGGCCGAAGAGATCATCGCTCATCTCCGCGGCGCCGGCTCGGCCGAAAGCATTGCAGGCATGGCGCGCTTCGGCATCGAGACCGAAGCGGCGCTCGGCGTTTCGAGCGTCGCGTTGCGCCGCATGGCCCGGCAGGTGAAGAAGGACCACGCCCGCGCGCTCGAGCTCTGGCGATCCGGCCTCCGCGAGGCGCGCATCCTCGCGGTCTATACCGCCGATCCCAGGGCCATGACGCTCCCCGAGGCGCGCCGCTGGGCCGACGATTGCAACTCCTGGGAAGTCGTCGACACGCTTGCCGACCTTCTCGTCGCCGCCCGACTGGAGCAGTCGCTGATCCCCGAATGCGCGGCCGACGAACGCGAGTTCGTCCGCCGCCTCGCCTTTGCGATGATCGCCACCGCCGCCGTTCACCTCAAGAAGGAGCCCGATGCTGCGGTCCTTACCTGGCTGCCGCTCGTCAAGTCCCACGCCGATGACGGGCGCAACTTCGTCAAGAAGAGCGTCAATTGGGCGTTGAGGCAGGTCGGCAAACGGAGCGTCGGTTGCCATGGGCCTGCATTGGCTCTCGCGGAAAAACTCGCCGCAAGCGACAGTCGCACGGCGCGGTGGATCGGAAAGGATGCCGTGCGGGAACTCACGAGTGCGCAGGTCCGCGTTCGGCTTGGCCTCTCCAGATAGGTCCGGCGTGCAATTGGAGAACGGGGACTCCCAGAAAAATCAAGGCGCTGCCGGAAAAAATCTGCACCGCCTCCTGAACTTCAGTCGACCTATTCCTCGCCCGACTTCGCCTGATCGACGGCCATGTAATCGAGCGGCAACTGCGTCGTATACTTGATCTGCTCCATGGCAAAGGCGGAGGAGACGTCGCGGATCTCGATCTTCGCGATCAGCCGCTTGTAGAAGGCGTCATAGGCCGCGATATCCGGAACGACCACGCGCAGCAGATAATCCACGTCGCCGCTCATGCGGTAGAACTCCACCACCTCCGGAAAATCGGCCACCACCTCGGCGAAGCGGCGCAGCCACTCCATCGAATGGGAATTGGTGCGGATCGACACGAACACCGTGACCTTCGTATTGACCTTCACGGGATCGAGAAGGGCCACGCGCCGGCGGATGACGCCGTCCTCTTCCATCTTCTGGATGCGACGCCAGCAGGGCGTCGTCGAGAGCCCGACCTTCTTGGCAAGGTCGGCAACGGCCAAAGTCGAATCCTCCTGCAACAGACGCAGGATTTTGCGGTCCAGACGGTCCATGGGAAATCCTCTCGAATATTATTCCTTCTATAGCGTGAATTTGGTGAAGATAAAGAAAATTGTTTCAAGAGAGCAGGGCCTTTACCCGCTCGCGCAGGAAGGGCACCAGGTCGGCCTCGAACCATGGGTTCCGGCGCAGCCAACCCGTATTGCGCCAGCTCGGATGCGGCAGCGGCAATACGGAAATACCCGAATTGCGCTGTGCAAAGCGCTGCCAATTGCCCACCGCCTCGGTCATCGACTTCGGACAGTCGGACCCGAGATGCCAGCGTTGCGCGTGGTGGCCGACGGCAAGCACCAGTTCGATCTGCGGCATCGCCTCCATCACGCGCCGGCGCCAGAGCGGCGCACATTCGCCGCGCGGCGGCAGGTCGCTGCCATGGCTGTCATAGCCCGGAAAGCAGAACCCCATCGGCACGATCGCGAAATTCTGCGGGTCGTAGAAGGCGGCTCGATCGACGGCGAGCCATCCCCGCAGCCGGTCGCCGGAGGCATCGTTGAAAGGCAGGCCGGATTCATGCACCCTAAGGCCGGGCGCCTGGCCGGCAATCAGAACGCGGGCCGAGCCGGAAAGCACGGCCACCGGCCGCGGCTCATGCGGCAGCCGATGTGCAAGGCCGCGTGCCGGATCGTCCCGGCAGATGCGGCAGGCGGCGATGGCTGCGCGCAGTTCCTGCAGCCGCTCCTCTTCGCTAGCCGCCACCGATGATCCCCTTCGCCAGAGTGCGAATTTCATCTTCGATCCAGCGGGCAATGAGTTCCAGCCAATCATCGGCGCGGTGCGGCGTCTCCGCCGGCTTACCATTGGTGCGGCGCCATTCCTGCGGCCGGACGAAATCCCCGCTCCAGAGCCCGGCCTGCCGCTCTCGTGCCGTCTCTTCCTCTGCGCGGTAGAGACCGTAGCTGACCGCCAGACCCGAGAGAACCATCGCGCGGCCGATGTCGCGGCCGCCGCTTTCGCAAATGCCGAGCTCGCGGCCATAGCGGTCGCGCCCATGCAGGCGGCAGCGCGTCGTCGTCGCACCAACCAACGAGGCCAGTCGCCGGCGCGCCTCGGCGCCGCAGTCCCAGTCATCCTTGCCGCGACGACAGCTCTGGCCGATCTCCGGCGCATCGATGCCCTCGATCCGCACGCGCCGACCGCCGAGCCGCAGGCTGTCGCCATCGCTCGCCGCCGCCGCGCCGTGCAATTCTCCGGTCAAGGGCTTTTCCGGCGGCGGGAGACGGGAGGCGAAATAGGCGCCGATACTCAAGACGAGGAGGAACAGCCAGCCGCCGATCAGGCTGCCGCGTCCTTGCGTATCCCGGCCGCGATTTCGCCTGGGGCCGCCCACCGCGCCGAACCTGCCGCGTCCCGTCCTCAAGCAAGCGCCTCCTCGTCCCATACCCTCATCGCCATCCTCGGCCGGCCGGCGCCGGGAACGCAAACGCGCCACAATGGTTTTCGAATCCTTCATGCCGGGCAGCAACTTCTTAAGGATTGCGTCCTAGACTGCAAGCCGAACGCAATCCCCGAATCCGAGCATGAGCATCGCCGTCAGCACATCGACCGACAAGATCATCGTCGACAAATCGCGCGTCCGTCGGAACAAGACAGTTTCGAGAACCGTTCGCGCGACGCGGCAAAGGCTGCAAACCGGATCGTCCGCCCCCTCCGGCTTCGACCGCGAAATGCTCCTGCTCCACATCGACTCCGTGCTCTACGGAGCGATCGCCCTGCCGGTGCTCATCGCCCTGATCGCGGCCGCCGGCGTCTATCTTTCCGGCGACAGAAGCATTCTCGCCTGGGCGCTGATGGCGCTTTCGGCCCATGCAGTCACGATCTTTCTGGCGCGCAAGGCAAAGCGCGACAATATCGGTCCCGAAAAGGTTGCGACCTGGCGCCGACGGTTCCTTGGCGGTCAGGTCCTAATGGGGGTCTGCTGGGCGATCTTCGCGCTGCGGGACTGCGACGCCTGCGGCGGCGTCAGCTTCGCTCTTTTCCAAGGCACCGGGCTGTTTATAGCGCTCGCAGCCACGGCGATCGGCACATTCCTCTTGCGCCACGCCCTGGTCTACACCTTCGCGCCGGTCATCGTCGCACTTGCCGTCACGTCTTCGACCGGCGGCAACCCCATTCATATCGGTCTGACCGGCATGCTGTCACTGTCGCTCGCCTTCCTCGTCTTCATGACCGGCCGGATGAATCGCGCGAACGTCCATATCCTCTCGGTGCAGTCGGAGAAGGACGACCTGATCGCCGAACTCGAGGTGGCGAAATCCATGTCGGACGAGGCGCGCCGGCGCGCGGAGGAAGCCAATCTCGCAAAGTCCCGTTTTCTCGCATCCATGTCGCATGAGCTGCGCACCCCGCTCAATGCCATCCTCGGCTTCTCCGAGGTCATGTCGAGCGAGGTTCTGGGGCCACTCAACAATCCGACCTACAAGGAATACACGGTCGATATTCACCGCTCCGGCGAGCATCTCCTGAACCTCATCAACGAGATCCTCGACCTGTCCCGGATCGAGGCGGGCAAGTACGAGCTCAATGAAGAGGCCGTGAACCTGGTCGAGATCGCCGAAGACTGCATCGGCATGGTGCAACTGCGCGCGCGCGGAAAGAACATCACCATCAGCGAACAGTTCGAACAGGGCATGCCCTCCGTCTGGATCGATGAAAAGGCCATGCGCCAGGTGACGCTGAACCTCCTGTCGAATGCGGTGAAGTTCACGCCCGCCGGCGGCGAGATCACCGTCAAGAGCGGCTGGACCGCCGGCGGCGGCCAGTACATCTCGATCAAGGACAACGGCCCCGGCATTCCCGAGGAGGAAATCCCGATCGTCCTCTCGGCCTTCGGCCAGGGCTCCATCGCCATCAAGAGCGCCGAGCAGGGCACGGGCCTTGGCCTGCCGATCGTCCAGGCGATCCTCGCCAAGCACAACGGCCAGTTCATCCTGCGCTCCAAGCTTCGCGAAGGCACCGAGGCGATCGCCATCCTGCCGCCGCGCCGCGTGCTGCAGAGCCTGCCTCCGGTCGAGGATGTCCCCTCGCCCGCCCGCCGGCGCAAGAGCTTCGCTTAACAGCGACCGCTCCGGATCGCCTAAGGTCGCCGGCTGATAACCTTCGCCCGGACTCTCCACAGCGCAAGTCACACCGCCTCAGGTTGAGACCACTTAGAGGATTCACTTATCGTTGCACTGCTCTAAGGTCAGGAACGCGTGCAACGCTTCCAACTCCCCGGGTCGGATCTCATGTCCTCCGGAATGGTAGCTTGCCTCCACGCGGGCCTTCTGTGCGGCAAAATAGTCGACCAGTTGCTCTGTGAGCGGGAGCGGGCAGATCGGGTCGCGTTGCCCCGCGGTGATCAGGATTGGTCGATCCCTCAACCGCTCACTGTTCGCGGGGATCCATGGAATGAGTGGATGCAGCAGGGCGGCTCGGTCGAAAAGGCCGGCATGCCTGAACAGAACCGACGCAAGGATGTTTGCCCCGTTCGAATAGCCGAGGCCGTATATTGCCCGCCCAAGATTTGCTGCTTTGTGGGCGGCAATGAAACTGGCCATCCGCTCTGTTCGTATTGCCAGGTCCTCCATGTCGTAGGCGCCTTCGCTCGTTCGACGAAAGAAGCGCAGAGCGCCAAACTCCGAGACATCTCCGCGCGGCGAAACCAGCCCGGCATCGGGCAAAATTTGCCCGATCAACTCGGCGAACTGATATTCGTCTCCCCCCGTGCCGTGAAAGGCGAAGACGATCGGCGCGTTGCGTCCGGGCGCCCTTACGAGCGCCTGATAGGATGAGATGGTCATGATGGTCTTCTCCGCCAGGCTCGACGTGACATGCCGTCCGGAAGGCAGCTAGTCCCTGATTGGCTCGAGGCGGCGCGAGATCTGGTCGCGATAGGGCTCGTAGCGCGAGGGAAGCTTGAGGGCTTCACCGAGGTGTCCGGTGTCCTCATCCCGGTCAAACCCCGGCTCATTGGTCGCGATCTCGAACAACACGCCGCCGGGGGTGCGGAAGTAGATCGCCCAGAAGTAGTCGCGGTCTATGACAGGCGTAACCTGATAGCCGGTATCGATCAGAGCCTTTCGGACCTCAAGCTGCGCCGCGCGATCGTCCACGGCGAAGGCGATATGATGCACCGAGCCAGCGCCGAGGCGGGCGGGACCGGCCTGGGGGACCGTTTCCAGATCGACGATGTCGGCACCGTTGCCGCCGCTGATGACGAAGCGCGACCAGTCGCCCTTGCGGTCCACCTCCTGGTAACCCATGAAGCCGAGCAGTTCCCGCGTCGCACCCGGATCCCTCAGGCGCAGACTTGCGCCGTGGAAGCCCTTGATGGCTTCGCCTGCGTCGATCTCGCTGCTCATCCAACCGGGACGCGGATCACCATCGACCTCGACCAGCGAGAAGGCGTCCCCGTCGGGCCCCTTGAAGCCAAGGCGCTTCTCGCCGCGGAGTGCGTGCTCCGAAAGTCCCGCGACGCCGCGCGAGGCGAGTCTTTCCTTCCAAAAGCCGAGCGTGTCCTTGGCGACGGCGAAAAGAGTTTCGCCGACTTCGCCGGCACCCGGGTGCCCCTTGGCAATATGGGGAAACGGGAAATAGGTCATCACCGAGCCCGGCGTGCCGATCTCGTCGCCGTAATAGAGGTGATACACCTCCGGGTCATCGAAGTTCACGGTCTTCTTTACCCGGCGCAGGCCGAGCGTTTTGGTGAAGAAATCACTATTCTCCTGGGCATTGGCTGCCATCGACGTGACGTGGTGAAGGCCTTTGATCTGTGTAAGCATTTCGGGTCTCTCCGGATTGGCGTATCGCCGTTTGTCTGGAGACAAGATCGGTCAGGTCTTCGTCGAAGTGAATAGAAATAATGTTGACAAAATTGTTGCATTTTGCGCAATAAAAGAACATGAGCGGCCTAAGCGATATTCGGGTATTCCTGGCTGTAGCGCAGCAGCGCAGCTTCACGGCCGCGGCCCGACAGCTGTCCATGACACCGCCGACCGTGACGCGCGCCGTCAGTGCGCTGGAGGAGAGCCTTGGCGTACAGCTCTTGCTGCGCACCACCCGTCAGGTTTCTCTGACGTCGGCCGGCGCCGTCTACGCGGCGCGCATCGAGCCGCTGATCAGACAGTTCGACCAGGCGAGGGAGGATCTGCGCGAAGAGCACGGCGATGTGGCCGGGCTGATCCGCATAAACGCGCCGCTGTCGCTCGGACAGCATATCCTGCCGGACATTGTCACTGGATTTCGGGTTGAATATCCCAGAACGAGCGTTTCTCTATCCTTGACGGACCGGCTCATCGACATCGTTTCCGACAGTTTCGATCTCGCCGTGAGGGTCTCGGAGCCGCCGCGCGATAAGTCGACGATATGGCGGAAGCTTTGTCGCGTGCGGCGTATTCTGGTTGCCTCCCCCGGCTATCTCGCCGCCTTCGGAACACCTGAGACGCCCGGCGACCTCGATCGCCATGCCTGTATCGCCTATGACGAGGAGGCGATCGCCGAGAGTTGGGAACTGACGAACGGCGGGCGGACGCGAAAGGCACGCGCCGGCAAGGTACTGGCGGCGAACAATGGCGAGCTTATCGCCAGACTGGCGGAAAACGGAGAAGGCCTAGCCCTGCTGCCGCACTTCATCGTCGACGATGCGCTGGCACGGGGCACGCTGAAGCAAGTCCTTGGCGACTGGGAACCTCCCGAACTCTGGCTGACGCTTCATTATCCGCCCTACGAGAAACTGCCGATGCGGGTTGCCAGGTTCTCGGACTTCTTCGAAAAGTACGTTACCCATACGCGTCCGCTGTAAAGCGAGGCGGGCTCCCGTCCTGTATTCGCGTGAAAGGCGTCTCATTCGGCAAAAGGAGAGCAAAAACGACAAGAAATTGAACTGGTTTGCAGACATCTTTCTTTCGGAGTCGGACAGAAAGCGCCTACTGGCGGCCCATCTGTGGTTGAGATCGCCACGGTCGGAAAATCGCATCTGGATTTCGGGCGTCGAATTCTCCCATGCATCGGCCCGGGAGGAGTCCGGTAGCGCTGAGCAGGTTCCGAAAACATGTCAGACGGTTTTCCGATAAGGACCTGCGTCGAAACAAAGGAAGCGGATAAAGCGTTGGATTGGCCTAACAAATCTGCTTCGACCTCTTGCGGCGCAAAAGCGAGCATCGACTCGGAGGTACGAATGAACCATAGGACGGGAACGGAAGTGGGCGTTCATTTCGGTCTGCCACATTCGCCATGTCTTTTGGCGCGACCGGTTCGCACCGCCGGATTTTCCGTCACGCGCTTGGAATGGCGGCTAAAGGGGGATGCGAGCCGCCTGGTATCTTTGCCGCCGGACGACGCTTACTTCCTGATGCTCTACCTTAACGATGCGCACCATTGCGACGTTGCTGCCGATGGCAGCGAAAGCGACATTCGCCGCTTTCGGCAGGGTTCCGCTTGCCTGGTCGATCTGACCCATGGAGCCTGCATCCGCCTTTTCAGCGATCTCGATTCCCTCGCCTTCCATCTGCCGCGAGAGCTTTTTCGAGAAGTCGCCGAGTTCTCAGATGCCCCGAAAGCGACCGGCCTCAGATGCCGGCGGGGAGAGGACGATGCTGTCATGCACAATCTCGGAGCGGCTCTGCTGCCGCTATTCGAGGAGCAAGGGAGCTCCCACGCGCCGGTCTTGCAGCACATAGCAATCGCCATCTGTGCCCACTTGCTTCACGCTTATGGCGATCTTTCCGGTGAACCGGGCTCCAGTACAGCATGCCTCTCGGTCTGGCAGGAGAAGGCCGCCAAGGATTTCATGATCGATCATTTCGCCATTCGCTTCCCGATGTCGGCAGCAGCTTCAGCGGTCGGGGTGTCCGGTCGTAAGTTCATCGAAGGGTTCAAGCGCGTCACGGGCCAGACGCCGCAGCAGTGGCTCATGCGCTATCGAATTGCACGCGCCAAGCAGTATCTCGCCGAATGCAGCCTCGCCCTCGAAGCCATCGCCACCCGATGCGGCTTCACCGACCAGACTGATTTCACCAAGACGTTCCGCCGAGTGACAGGCATCACCCCATCCGCCTGGCAGGCGCGCTGGATCCCTGACGCGGAGGATAGAGCGATTACCGCCACGTCTGCGAATGAGGGGCGCTCTGTATCCGAACCCTGAACTGTTGTATCGTCACGGCATTTGAACGGTGTATCGCGCTTTAGCTCTTCGTATCGACGCAGGCTCCTATCGGACATCCGCTGACACTTTCCGGAGCCTGCTCAGCCAGAAATCGGGAGACCACGCCGATGGGCCTGCATGAAGCATTGAACGCCGCATGTCATGGGCCGGGCCCGATCGTCAAATCAATTGCTTGCGGCGATGTGCTCGTCACGCGAACGTATTCCGATCGCTTCGATCTGGACGTTGCACCGGCCATCCCGTCCACAGACGCATTTGGCGTCATTGTTCAGCTGCGTGATTTCGACTCCCATCGGCTATGGCGAGGTGGCCAATTGGTCTACGAAGGAGGACACGTCAAGGCGTCGCTTGCGATCACCGACCTTCGCGATCAGTGGCAGTGCCATCATCTGTCGCCGTTCGACAATATCCGCTTCCACATACCGTTTTCCCGCATGCGTGCCTTCGCGGAAGAGGTCGGGCGCAGCGAATACCTGGCGCTCGCTTGCGTCCAGGGCCGCATAGACCCGGTCATGCATGGCCTCGCCCAGGCATTGCTGCCATCGCTCGACAACCCGGATGAGGCCAATCCCCTGTTTCTGGAGCAGATCAATCTCGCCATGCTGGCGCACCTCAGCCAGACCTATGGCGGACTGCACTTTCCGGCCGACAAGAAGGGGACCTTGGCGTCCTGGCAGGAACGGCTCGCTACGGAATTTCTGGCGGCTCATTTCAACAGACCGTTCTCAATCGGAGATCTGGCTTCCCGCTGCGAGTTGTCGCGCAGCTATTTCAACAAGGCTTTCAAGGAGAGCTTTGGGCGTACCCCTTCAAAATGGCTGACCGAATACCGGGTCGCGCGGGTCAAGGAACTATTGTTGCAGGACCTGCCGATAGCGGAGGTCGCTATCAGTTGCGGTTTCGCCGATCAGAGCCACATGACCCGGGTCTTCACAAGTCTGACGGGCGAGACACCGGCGCGCTTTAGACGAAAGAACAAGCCTGTTCGCATGGCCTTGGATCGGCGCGGGGATTGATCCCCGCGACCACTGCTCATATCGTTCAAAATGCGTGAGCTTCGTGCAAGAAAATATCTCGGGCACGGCGATGATGGGGTGAATTCATCGCGATTCCGAGCACCTTCTGTGAAGGCTGTCTCTTCGAACCGCAATCCGCGTAGTGCCGTGTTCCTGTGCCAATGCCCGGCGCGAACGAAGCGGTCTGCGCCGCGGGTAAGCACATTGGACAGGACAAGGCCATGACGGACGTCTCTTCGATTGCAGCGAGCGGAAGATCTCACGACAGTCTTGGTTGTTCCATGGACAGGCTCGACGATGATCGAACGATCGAGGGTCGCGACATGACCTTTTATCGCAAGAGGTCGGCGTCGGCGCCGCCCGCCAGGGTCACGACACCGGCGACGGGGCGCGGCTATCTGGTCGGCCTTTCGGCAGCAGTCGGACACAGACGCCGCATTTTCAAAGAGCATCATTCGACCGTCCACGATTTCGAGCAGAATGCCGTTTACTTGCGGAATTTCGCCGATGATTATCGCGCTGACCTGAGCGGCTCCTTCAACTTCATGCTGCTTGAAATCAATTACAGCGCACTCGAGCGTATCGCAGATGCGGCCGACTTCAGAAATGTCAGTGAATTGCGCTCCGTTGCCGCGCACCCGGATCCTGTGCTCGGCGGCATGCTGGGCGCCTTGTTTGCGACAGTGGATGGCAGCGCAGACAGGAGCGCCTTGTTTGTCGACCAACTGTCAGTCGCGATCGGGGTTCATGTCGTTCAGCAGTACGGCAACGGCCGCGGTGGTGCGGCCGCCGGCGGGCGCCGGCTTTCCTCGCGTTGCCAGGCAAAGATCAAGGATCTCGCCCAGAGCCGGCTAAATGGTGACCTGACCGTCGAGGAGCTCGCTTCGGCTTGCAATCTGTCGCAGGCGACATTTCTTCGGGCCTTCCGCGAAACCATGGGCAAGACGCCGTATCGATGGCTGTTGCAGCAACGCATCGAAAAGGCCGTAGAATTGCTGCAGTTCTCGCAGACGTCTCTTAAAGAGATCGCTAGGATCTGCGGCTTCTCGGACCAAAGCCACTTCACGCGCGCTTTTGTCCAGGTGATGGGCGCCGCCCCCGGTGCCTGGAGACGTAGCCGGCAGTCCTGACCAGAGCGCTCGACAATAAAGAGCACTTCCAGGCAATGACGATGGAGCTTCGGAAGTGTCAAGGGCGCGCCTGGCGAAGGTGCGGTTGACGCGTGTCTCAGTGGTTCAACTGCGGCACGTGATCGCGCAACGGTTCCACCGGCCCGGGATTTGACAGTGATCAAAAAATACAAAAATCCATCTTTGGCTACAAGAACCGGGCGGCCGTCCTCGGCATAGTGCCGGATATCGGCAACCACTGAAAGAGGACAATACCCATGACCGCGACCCCGACTCCCGGCAAACTTCTCGTTTCGCCCAAGGACCACACGCTCATCATGATCGACTTTCAGTCGCAGATGTCCTTTGCAACGAAGTCGATAGATGCGGTTCTATTGCGCAACAATGCGGCGCTCGTCGCGCACGCGGCAGCCGGCTTTGGCGTCTCGACTGTTCTGACGACGGTCGCGGAGAAGACCTTCTCCGGCCCCATGTTCTCCGAGATCACCGACGCCTTCCCTGAGCAGAAGCTGCTCGACCGCACCTCGATGAACACCTGGGAGGATGCGGCGGTGATCGAGGAGGTCAACCGCATCGGTAAGAAGCGCCTTGTGATGTGCGGACTTTGGACCTCCGTCTGCATCGTCGGACCGACACTTTCAGCGCTCGATCAGGGCTTCGAGGTCTATGTGATCGCCGATGCCTGTGGCGATGTTTCCGACGAGGCTCATGAGCGCGCGATGGATCGCATGGTGCAGGCCGGTGTCCGGCCGATGACGTCGCTGCAATACATGCTCGAATTGCAGCGTGACTGGGCGCGCACCGGGACCTACGACATGACCACCGGCATCGCCAAGAAATTCGGTGGCGCCTACGGCCTCGGCATCATCTACGCCAAGAGCATGTTCGGCGCCTCCGAAGGTCACTGACATTCACCGCGAGCAAATACCCTCCGGCCGCGTTCGAAACGCGGTCGGGACGGCAAGCGCCATCCGTCAGAGGAATTGACGATGAAAATGTATCTCCTTTCGCTCGGTGCCGGGCTGCTCGTGGGCATCATTTACAGCCTGCTCAATGTTCGCTCCCCCGCGCCGCCGGTGATCGCGCTGGTGGGGCTTTTAGGCATTCTCATCGGCGAGCAGGCGGTGCCGCTCGTCAAACGCGTGCTGTCGGGGGATCCGCTGACGGTTTCGTGGTTCCACAGCCGCTGCGTCCCGCATGTCTTCGGGGAACTGCCGACCGGGGCAGATCGTAATGGTGTGCCCGACCGGCCATCGCCGCGGGAGCTCGGGTGATGCCGACCCGCCGCCGCTTTCTGGAGGCAGCGTCTGCCCTGGCATTCCCAGGCCTGTTTACGCCCGCACGGGCGGCCGATCCCACGTCGTTCTCAGGAGACGAGTCAATGAGCGCCGATCTGATCCTGCACCACGGTCTGGTGACCACGCTCGACCGGACGAATCCGAACGCCACCGCCGTCGCCATCAAGGACGGCAAGTTCCTCGCCGTTGGCCATGACCATGAGGTCATGGCGCTTGCCGGACCCACCACGACGGTCATCGACCTTAAGGGCAAGCGAGTCCTGCCCGGTCTCAACGACAACCACACTCACGTCGTGCGCGGCGGCCTGAACTACAACATGGAACTGCGGTGGGACGGTGTGCGCTCGCTTGCCGACGCAATGGACATGCTGAAACGGCAGGTCGCCATTACCCCGCCGCCACAATGGGTGCGCGTGGTTGGCGGCTTCACCGAACATCAGTTCGCCGAAAAGCGGCTGCCGACGATCGACGAGATCAATGCGGTCGCCCCGGACACGCCGGTGTTCCTGTTGCATCTCTACGACCGGGCGCTGCTCAATGGTGCAGCTCTTCGGGCCGTGGGGTATACCAAGGATACGCCCAATCCGCCTGGCGGCGAGATCACCCGCGACGCCAACGGCAACCCGACCGGCCTGCTGCTTGCCAAGCCCAACGCCGGCATTCTCTATTCGACGCTTGCAAAGGGGCCAAAGCTTCCCTTCGACTATCAGGTCAACTCGACCCGCCACTTCATGCGCGAGCTCAATCGCCTCGGGGTCACCAGTGTCATCGATGCGGGCGGCGGCTTCCAGAACTACCCGGACGACTACGCCGTCATCCAGAAGCTTGCCGATGAAGGCCAGATGACGGTGAGGCTGGCCTACAACCTCTTCACCCAGAAGCCGAAAGAGGAGAAGGAGGATTTCCTCAAATGGACTTCTTCGGTCAAATACAAGCAGGGCGATGACTTCTTCCGCCACAACGGCGCCGGCGAGATGCTGGTCTTTTCCGCCGCAGACTTCGAGGACTTCCGCGAGCCGCGCCCGGACATGCCGCCCGAAATGGAAGGCCAGCTCGAGGAGGTGGTTCGAATCCTTGCGGAAAACCGTTGGCCCTGGCGCCTGCACGCCACCTATGACGAGACGATCAGCCGCGCGCTCGACGTTTTCGAAAAGGTCAACCAGGATATCCCGCTTTCCGGCATAAACTGGTTCTTCGACCATGCCGAGACGATCTCCGAACAGTCGATCGACCGGATTGCCGCGCTCGGCGGCGGCATCGCCGTCCAGCATCGCATGGCCTATCAAGGCGAGTACTTCGTCGAGCGTTATGGTCACGGTGCCGCGGAAGCGACGCCACCGGTTGCGCGCATGCTCGAGAAGGGCGTGAAGGTTTCGGCCGGTACGGATGCGACGCGCGTCGCCTCCTATAACCCTTGGGTCTCGCTTTCCTGGCTGGTGACGGGCAAGACCGTCGGCGGCATGCAACTCTATCCGCGCCACAATTGCCTCGACCGGGAAACGGCGCTCCGCATGTGGACCGAAAAGGTGCAGTGGTTCTCAAACGAGGAAGGCAAGAAGGGGCGCATCGAGAAGGGGCAACTCGCCGACCTGATCGTGGCGAGCAAAGACTATTTCGCCTGCGCCGAGGATGAGATTTCATTCCTGACCTCCGAGCTCACGATCGTCGGCGGCAAGGTCGTCTACGGGGCAAGCGACTTTGCGACCTACGATGAAAACCCGCTGCCACCGGCCATGCCGGACTGGTCGCCGGTCAGGACCTATCGCGGCTATGCCGCCTGGGGTGAGCCGGAAGGAGCCGGAAAGAACTCTTTGCGAAGGACCGCGATTTCTGCCTGCGGCTGCGCCAACAATTGCGGCGTGCATGGTCACGACCATGCCGGTGCCTGGTCATCCAGGCTCCCGATTGCCGATCTCAAGGGCTTCTTTGGCGCGCTCGGCTGCTCATGCTGGGCTGTCTGACAACAGTGGAACGGGACTTCATTGACCGCCAATGCTCCCGGTAAGGATCACCAAGTGAAAAAGATCGCTGGTGCAGCCGCGATGACGGCAGCCTCAATCTTGATCAGCTCACTGGCCGCTCTCGGCCAAGACCTGACCCAAGCAACTGCCAATCCCCGCCACTCTTGGGCGACGGTCGTTGTGAGCCATCCACGGCCGAAGCATGGCGCCTATTACAAAGGCGTATTCCCGACCGTCGCGACCAGTTCACATGACATCAGTCTTGGTAAGGGCGGCCCCGTCCTACGTTAAGTTGAAGACCGCCCGAGAAGGAGCCTGGATTATGAGCCTGTCTTCCCCCGAGAACCATCTTACCACCCGCTTTCGGGCAGGCCTCGCCGGCAGGCGTATCCTGTTCATCGGCCTGCTGGCGCTCTGCTCGGCCTATATCCAGGGACCGCTCGTCAAGATCTACGATTTTGGCAGCGCGCTCGCCGAAATGGACCATTTCGGCCTCCATCCGGCTCCGGTCTTTGCCGTTGGCGTGATCGTTTTCGAGCTTTCGATGTCCGCCCTCGTCCTTGCAGGAGTCTGTCGCTGGGCGGCCGCGCTGGCGCTTGCTCTCTTCACGCTCGTTGCGACCTTCATCGCACTTCGCTTCTGGGAGTTGCCGCCGGGCATGGAGCGGTCGATGGCGATGAACGGCTTTTTCGAGCATCTCGGCCTCACCGGCGCCTTCGTGCTGGTCGCCCTCTATGATCTGAGCGATCGCCCAACGGCACCGAGGAACGCGAGATGAGCGCGGCGGCCGTCGAGGCGACGGGCAGTTTCGCTCCGCTGCGGCAGAAGGTCTTCGCGGTGCTGTGGGCGGCGACGATCATCGGCAATACCGGCAGCTTCATTCGTGACGTGGCCAGTTCCTGGCTCGTGACCGATCTTTCGGCGACGCCCGCCGCCGTTTCCCTGGTACAGGCCGCCGCGACGCTGCCCATCTTCCTGCTCGCCATTCCGGCCGGCGTACTCTCCGATATTCTCGACCGGCGCAAGTTCCTGATCGCAGTTCAATTGCTTCTCGCCGCTGCGAGCCTCTGCCTCCTCTTTCTCTCCGCCACGGGGCTGCAGTCCGTCACTTCGCTCGTCGCCCTCACCTTCGTTGGCGGCATCGGAGCCGCTCTGGTCGCACCGACATGGCAGGCGATCGTCCCGGAGCTCGTACCCAGGCAGGACGTCAAGGGTGCGGTGGCCCTGAATTCGCTCGGCATCAACATTTCGCGCGCCATCGGCCCGGCGCTTGGGGGCATGCTGCTCGCCTGGTTCGGTGCCGCCGTTACCTATGGCGTGGACGTCATCACCTATGTCTTCGTGGTTGCGGCACTTTTGTGGTGGCCGCGCGAAACGCCGGAGGACGATGTTCTCGCCGAACGGTTTTTCGGTGCCTTCAGGGCGGGATTGCGCTATGCCCGGGCGAGCAGAGAACTGCATGTCGTCCTGCTGCGGGCAGCCATGTTCTTTGCGTTTGCAAGCGCAATCTGGGCTCTTCTGCCGCTTATTGCCCGCGCGCTTCTTGGCGGCGGGGCCAGCTTCTACGGCATCCTGCTCGGCGCCGTTGGCGCCGGCGCTATCGGCGGCGCGCTGGTGATGCCGCGGTTGCGCGCCCACCTCGATGCCGACGGTCTCTTGTTGATTTCGGCGGTTCTGACCGCCGCGGTTATGGCCCTACTCTCATTTGCCCCGCCGCAATGGGCTGCCTTCGGCGCGCTGCTCGTTTGCGGCGCCGCTTGGATCACGGCGCTGACGACGCTCAACAGCACGGCGCAGTCAATTCTCCCGAACTGGGTGCGGGGGCGCTCGCTCGCCGTTTACCTGACGGTCTTCAATGGCGCGATGACCGGCGGAAGTCTCATCTGGGGAGCTGTTGCAGAAGCGATCGGTGTGCCCCTGACGCTCCTAGTCTCGGCCGGCGGCCTCCTTTTCGTCGGCCTGGCTTTTCACGCCGTGAAGCTCCCGAAGGGCGAGGCCGACCTCATCGCCTCCAATCACTGGCCCGAACCCCTGGCGCAGGAGCCGGTCGAACGCGACCGGGGGCCGGTGATGGTGCTGATCGAATACACGATCGACAGGAAGGACCGCCCCGATTTCCTGAAGATGCTTACGCGACTCTCACACGAACGGCGCCGCGACGGTGCCTATGGCTGGGGCGTCACCGAGGATGCGGCCGAGCCCGCCCGGATTGTCGAATGGTTCATGGTCGAATCCTGGGCCGAGCATCTGCGTCAGCACAGGCGCGTTTCGAAGGCCGACGCGGATACTCAGCAGGAGGTCCTGCGCTACCACAGGGGTCAGGAAGCGCCGGTGGTGCGCCACCTTCTGGCGATCGGCCCGCCTCGTGACAAAAGCCGTTGAAAGATACCCCTTCCATCCGCGCCTCCCTCGCGACCGGGATGTGCAGATCAGGCAACAATCACCAGCATTCGGGAGTCCAGATGATCGAATCTTCCCTGCCTCTATCGCGCAGACAAGCCCTGCTTGCGGGCGCCTCGGTTTCGTTCGCGATGGCTGTCCCGGCCGCCTTCGCGGCGGAAAACTCCCCCTCGCACCAAAGCAAAGGAACCCTTCCCATGACCCAGAACTTCATCAAGACCGAAGACGGCGTCGAGATCTTCTACAAGGACTGGGGCTCGGGCCAGCCGATCGTATTCCACCACGGCTGGCCGCTTTCCTCGGACGATTGGGACGCGCAGATGCTGTACTTCCTGAGCAAGGGTTATCGCGTAATTGCTCACGACCGCCGTGGCCACGGTCGCTCGACCCAGGTCAGCGACGGTCACGACATCGCTCATTACGCGGCGGATGTCGCCGCGCTCGCGACAGAACTCGATCTACGCGATGCCATCCACATCGGCCACTCCACCGGCGGCGGCGAGGCTCTGGCCTATGTCGCGCGCCATGGTGCTGGCCGTGTCGCCAAGCTCGTCATGGTCGGCGCGGTGCCGCCAATCATGCTCAAGACGGAGGCTTACCCCGGCGGGCTTCCGATCGAGGTGTTCGACGGTCTTCGCGCTCAACTCGCGGCAAACCGCGCCCAGTTCTTCCACGATCTGCCCAGCGGGCCGTTCTATGGTTTCAACCGCCCCAATGCGCAGGTCTCGACCGGCGTGATCCAGAACTGGTGGCGGCAAGGCATGATGGGCAGCGCCAAGGCCCACTATGACGGCATCAAGGCATTCTCGGAAACCGATTTTACCGAGGACCTCAAGAAGGTCGACGTGCCGACGCTGGTCATGCACGGTGACGACGACCAGATCGTGCCGATCGACAGTTCCGCGCGGCTCGCCGTGAAGCTCCTGAAAAACGGGACGCTGAAAGTCTACGACGGCTACTCGCATGGCATGCTGACGACGCATGCCGATGTGATCAATCCGGATCTGCTTGAGTTCATCAGCGCCTGAGAAAGTCAGCGGCCGGCGGCGATCGGAGCGTCGCCGGCCCACGACGATCCGGCGCTGGACGATTGCCGATCCAGAAGAATCCCGGAGAGATCGTCGAAGCCTGCGAGCCTCATTCCGCCGTGTTGCGGATTCCAGCATCCTCCATGGCCGCGCGAAGTGCCGCGATGAAGACGCGCACCTTCGGTAGGACCAGTTGCGTCGTCGGATAGACTGCCCAGATATTGATCGGCTCGGGTCTTGCATCGTCGAGATTGATGCGCACCAGCCGACCGGCGGCGATGTCTTCCTCGGCATACCAGTTGGAGAGCAGAGCCACGCCGCCGCCGGCCAGGCTTGCGGCATGGCAACCGGCAATGCTGCTGCAGGCGAGGCGGACGTTCAGCCGTGCATGCCGGTCGCCATCCGGCGCGCGAAACGTCCAGTGGGTTGCGGCGCCGAGCGCCAGGCAATCGTGGTCGGCAAGCTCGGCGACTAGGCGTGGCTTGCCGCGTCGTGCCACGTAGTCCGGACTTGCGACCAGCATGCGCAGATTGGCGGCGAGCTTCTGGGCAATCAGGCTGCTGTCGCGCAGCCGCGCGATGCGGATGGCGAGATCCGCTCCGGTGGCAACAAGGTCGGGCAGGCTGTCGGTGAGGTCGACGGAAATGCGCAGCTCGGGATTTTCCTGCAGCAGCGACGGCACGAAGGGCATGACAAATTTCAGGCCGAAGGAGATCGGCACGGACACGCGCAGCAATCCAGCCGCCCCGAGGCTTTCCGAGCGCAGACGCGCCATGGCCGCCGCCTCGTTTTCGATCAGCGCCTGCGCGAAGGGCAGAAAAGTCTCGCCTTCCGGTGTGAGCGATAGTGAGCGCGTCGTGCGGTGCAGAAGTCGCACGCCGAGCGTCGCCTCCAGCGCGGCAAGCCGCCGGGACGCCACCATGGGCGTCAGGCCGAGGCGCCGCGCCGCTGCAGCCAGGCTTCCGCCGGCGACGGCGGCGATGAAGACGAGAACGTCATCTGTATTCATTCTATCGGAATCCGTTACACAGGCCGATCATTTATCATCACTAAATCGAATGGCGAGGAAATGCTATCTCATCTGCATTCATTCCAACCGGAAAGGCGACAATCATGAACATATCGGGCATGAACACGTCGAGAGCGGACGGCAAAACGGTGAGCCAAGGGCTCAGCAAGGCCGCGCTCTTTGCAATGGCGACGGCGAGCGGCATTGCCGTTGCCAATATCTATTATAACCAGCCGATGCTCGGCATAATCGAGAATGAATTCGGCCACCAGCCGATCACCGGCTACATCCCGACAGCGACGCAGCTCGGCTATGCGCTCGGACTGCTGTTCCTCCTGCCGCTTGGCGATATCGTGCATCGCCGCAAGCTCATCATCAGCCAGTTCATCATCCTTGCGGGGGCGCTGGCGATTGCGGCGATCGCGCCGACCGCCTGGGCGCTGGTCGCGGCCTCGCTGATCGTCGGTGCAAGCGCGACGGTTGCCCAGCAGATCGTACCCTTTGCCGCGACGCTCGCCGCACCCGAACAGCGCGGCTCGACTATCGGCACGGTCATGGCCGGCGTGCTGTCGGGCATCCTGTTCAGCCGCACGCTGTCGGGCTTTGTCGGCGCCCATGCAGGCTGGCGCGAAATGTTCTGGATCGGGGTGCCGCTGGCTCTCGTGGCTGCCGTGCTGATGGTGTTGACCCTGCCGGATCATCACCCGGCATCGCGCATGCACTATCGCACAGCGCTTGTCTCGCTCGGCCATCTGTGGAAGCGGGAGCGGGCACTGCGCACGGCAGCGCTGATGCAGGCCGCGCTTTTCGGCTCGTTCACAGCCTTCTGGTCGATCCTTGCGCTCTATCTGGAAACGCCGCAATTCAACCTCGGCTCTGATGTTGCCGGCCTGTTCGGCATTGTCGGTGCGGTGGGCATCGTTGCGGCTCCGCTTGCCGGCAGGATCGCCGACCGTCGCGGCCCGCATTTCGTCGTCTGGCTCGGCTCCGTCCTGACCATCGTCGCCTGGGCGATCTTCGGGGCATGGGCTTCGCTGGCCGCACTGGTCATCGGCGTGACCGTTCTCGATTTCGGTATCCAGAGCGCGCTCGTTTCCAACCAGCACATCGTCTATGCGCTCGATCCGGAAGCAAAGAGCCGGCTGAACACGATCTTCATGACGGCGATGTTCCTGGGCGGTGCGACCGGTGCCGCGCTTGCCACCCTGACCTGGGGCTCGGCCGGCTGGCTCGGCGTCAGCATGCTCGGCGGGCTGCTCGCCGTCGTTGCCTTGATCGTCCGATTGCTCGATCATCGCGCAAGCCGGCCGGTGGCGGCAGTCGGGCACTAAGACGGGCCTCCATCGAAATACCAGGGCGCGGCTCTTCCAGCCGCGCCTTTTTGTGCTGCCGGCGGCTCGCGGGGCGTCGGCTACGATCGACAATAAGAACCGCTTTGCGAACCGAAAGAAATTGGCCGCCCGATTCAGAGTGGATCGGACGCGCGCTCAGCTCAGCAGCCGAGCCAGGAACACCACGTAGAAGGCGTAGGTGGCATTGGCGACGATCAGGCAGAGGCAGGCGAAGGAGCCGAGATCCTTGGCGTGCTTGCCCATGTCGGATATCTCCGGCGAGACGCGGTCGACGATTTCTTCGATCGCCGTATTGATCGCCTCGAAGGCCATCATCAGCAGGAAGAGGATCGCCATAGCGACGTATTGAAAGAGGTTCGCACCGGCGATGGCAAAAGCGACCATGGCAACCGCAAAGGCGATGAGCTCGTGCCGGAAGGCCGCCTCACCGATCAGCCGCTTCGCGCCGCCAAAGGAATAGCTCGCAGCAGCAAGGAGATGCCGGATGCCGGTTTGCTTGCTGATCGGAGCGGTCCGGCCGCTGGGTGGGACTGTGTTCTTCGCGTCCATTTCGTCTCGACGAGCTTCGAACCTTCTTAAGCGTTCGCATTGCGTTGAGGCATTGCAGGCGGCTTCATCCGCTCACCGTCCCGGCGCGAAACGCCCTCTTCCGATAGGCGAGAAGACGCCCCGCATCAAGTGCGACAAGCATGAGCATAGCATGGCCGACAGCCGATCGACAGAATCGCCCAGGCTTCAGCTCTTGTTGCTGACGCCGGCTTGCGCGAAGGTCGCCATGCCGCCGTGGCAGGCGGCAGCCGCCTTGACGATGCCGGCGGCGAGCGCCGCACCGGTGCCTTCTCCGAGCCGCATTCCGAGCGCGAGCAGCGGCGTCTTGCCGAGCTTCTCGATGGCCCGGATATGCCCTGGTTCCGCCGACACGTGGCCGATCAGGCAATGGTCGAGCGCCGAAGGGTTCGCTGCCTTGAGGACGGCCGCCGCGGCCGTGGCGACATAGCCGTCGATGATCACCGGAACCTTCTGCATGCGGGCAGCGAGGATGGCGCCCGCCATCGCCGCGATCTCGCGCCCGCCGAGCCGTCGCAGCAGTTCGAGCGGATCGGAGAGATGGTCGCGGTGGAATGCCACGGCCCTTTCGACCGCCGCGATCTTGCGTTGCAGGATCTCGCCCTCGGAGCCGGTCCCGGGACCGACCCACTCTTCAGCGCTGCCGCCATAGAGACCGAGATTGATGGCGGCGGCAATCGTCGTGTTGCCGATGCCCATCTCGCCGATGCAAAGCAGGTCCGTGCCGCCGGCGATCGCCTCCATGCCGAAGGCCATGGTCGCGGCGCAATCGCGCTCGGAAAGCGCCGCTTCCTCGGTGATGTCGCCGGTCGGATATTCCAGCGCCAGATCGAAGACCTTCAGGCCGAGATCGTGGCTGACGCAGATCTGGTTGATCGCCGCACCGCCGGCAGCGAAATTCTCCACCATCTGCGCCGTCACAGATGACGGAAACGGGGTCACGCCCTGGTTCGTGACGCCGTGATTGCCGGCAAAGATCGCGACCAGCGGCCGATTGACGGCCGGAGGACGGCCGGTCCAGGCGGCGAGCCAGAAGGCGATTTCCTCGAGACGCCCGAGCGCGCCCGGCGGTTTCGTCAGCTGCGCGTCCCGCTCGCGCGCCGCGACGAGCGCCGCCGTATCCGGTCCGGGCAGGTTGCGCAACAATTCACGGAAATCATCAAACGGCAGGCCGCTGGCACTCATGGGGAATCCTTCGCATGTCCGAAGCTTTGTCAGCCGCACCTCATAGAGGCTCCGGGCTTGTCCGGCAACGTCATTTGCGCAAGACGCTGTCGCCGGAGCATGATCCGGCAAAGGATGGGCGATTCGGCGTTGCCCAATGGTCCCTACAGCGCCGCGCGTCTTATCAGACGCGTAAAGGTCGCTGTAGCACTTTGAATTGCTGCATGTTCTTGTCCTTGAATCGAGGTCGATTAAAGGAGACATGCAGTAGGAGGGGACAATGACCAGACTTGGCGATCTTTGCGACGACGTGGCACGAGCGGTGGCCTTCTTGAGCCGTGTGCCCATGCCGCATCGCCATTTCGTCGGCCATGATGGCCGGCTGAGCCGCGCGGTGCGCGCCTTCCCGCTCGCCGGAATCCTGATTACCCTCCCCGCGGCCCTCGCCGCAGCATTGCTGGTGTTCCTACAGGCAAACGCCCTCTTCGCGACCTTCCTCCTCGTCGGCGTTCAGGTGCTCGTCACCGGGGCGCTGCATGAGGACGGCCTTGGAGATGCGGCCGACGGCCTCGGCGGCGGCCGCGATCGGGAAAGCGCATTGGCGATCATGAAGGACAGCCGTGTCGGCACCTATGGTGCGGTGGCACTTATCCTCTCCTTCGGCCTTCGCGTTTCGGCGCTTGCCGCCTTCCTGCCGCTGCTGTCGCCCATCGGCGCGGCGCTTGCGCTCCTCGGCACCGCCGCGCTCAGCCGCACGGCCATGGTCTGGCACTGGTCGCGCCTGCCGCCGGCGAGACGTGACGGCGTTGCCGCCTCGGCCGGCATGCCCGAACCGCAGGCGACGACAACTGCGCTCGTCTCCGGACCGGTTCTCGCGCTTCTCATGTTTTTCGCGGCCGGCATTCCGTTCGTGGCGGTATTGCTTGCATTTGCCGCTTTCGGCCTTGTGGTGCCGGTTTTCGGCAAAATCGCCGCGCGCAAGCTCGGCGGCCACACCGGCGACACGATCGGCGCCACCCAGCAATTGGCCGAGATCGCCCTTTTCGGCGCCCTTGCGCTGGCGCTCTGAAACACTGATATAATTTCCAAGGAAACCAAGAAGAGCAGCCAAGACAATGGAATCTCCCTGCATTCTCGTCTGTTCGATCGACGATAGGACCGGCTACTGCTTCGGTTGCGGGCGGACGCGGGACGAAATCGGCTCCTGGACGCTCTATACCGACGCCGAGCGGCACAGCATCATGCAGATGCTGCCTCAGCGACTTGAAAGCGTGGAGCGCAAGCCGCGGCGGGAAACGCGCCGAACGCGGCTGGCGCGGGAACGAAGTGGCGCATGAACCGTCTGACGCTTCTGCTGGCGATTCTGGGCATCGGCCTCGCCCTGCTGATCTTCAATCACGATAGCGGCCAGACCCTCGGCATGAACAATGACGACTTCGGCAGGCTCGTCGCGCTTGCGGCGCTGGCGACTCTGCTGAGCGCCGCCGTGCTGCGCGGCCGGCAGCACTTCGGCGAGGCAGTGCGCCTTTTGGCCATCTGGATCCTCATCGCCCTCGGGCTCGCCTCGGCCTATGTCTACCGCTACGACCTGCAGTCCTTCGGCGATCGGGTTCTCTCCGGCCTCGTACCTGGCCGGACCATGGTGGTCACGGACAGCGAGGGCCAGTCGGAAGTCGTGCTCCAGAAGCGGATCGACGGCCACTTCCAGGCCGATATGACGGTCAACGGCCAGCCGGTCAGCATGATCGTCGACACCGGAGCAAGCAGCATCGCACTCACCTACCGAGACGCCCAGAGGATCGGCCTCGATCCGGAGAATCTCGCCTATACCGTCACGGTGATGACGGCGAACGGGCCTGCCCTTGCCGCCCCGGTGGTCCTGAAGGAAATCGCGATCGGCCCGATCGTGCGAACGAATGTCCGTGCCATGGTGGCAGCCGAGAGCAGGCTCGACCGCAGTCTGCTCGGGATGAGTTTTCTCTCCAGTCTCGACTTTCTGCAGATGCGAAGCGACGAATTGCGGCTGAAGGACTGATACCAACGGCAGTAGGTTTCGGCGGATCACAATCGGTCGGTGCGGTGGTGGTAGCCGGTGCGGTGGTGACGGTTCGACCTCGCCAGGGCGCTCAACGCGTCGGCGTTGCGAATCCCGGACTGATAGGCGTGGATCAGCCTTGCAGCGAGGGCTTCGGCTTCAGCGCACTTGCGCGAGATCCTCCGCACCTGCAGTTCCACCTGGAAAATCTTATCGATCAGTTCCAGCTCATTGGGACCGATCGGATCGAACGTGAAATCTTGAGCGGCTGTCATCCCAACTCCTTGTGGGCCGCTACCGGACGGGTAGCATGGTCACTCTACGCCGCTTCGGCAAAATCGCGAGTCTTTCAGGAGTTTCTGGTGATAAGCGTCCAATACCGTACGCAGGCATCGTCACCAGGAAAAGACCGCCGATCAGGAGCTGCAGTTGCAACCCGGTGCAAGGAATGGGCGGCGAACCGCGACCATGCTATTGTGAAACAATCGCCTCGCGAGCAGCCGCGAGCGACAGAGGGGCAACTGGTCCTCGCTCCAGAAGGGGCAAAACTGATGACGCCGTCTTTGCCGAGCCCGATGCGCAATCAGCTGTTGGCGATGCTCCCCGAGGCGGACTACAGCCAGATCGCATCCGATCTCCAATATGTCGATCTGTCGCGCGGTGCGTTTCTGGCAAGAGCGGGCGAACCCATTGATCATATCTACTATCTCACATCCGGGATTGGCTCGCTTGTTGCCACCACACCCGAGAGCAACAAGGCCGAGGCCGGCATTTTCGGCAGCGAAGGATACGTTCCGACTTCGGCTGCCACAGGCGTGGAGCTCAGCGCGCATGACGTGATCATGCAAATCGGCGGGGATGCCTACAGGATGAATTTCGCGTCGTTCCGCCGCGGCATGGAGCACAACAGGAACTTCAACCGGGTGATGATCCGGTGCATTGAGGCTTTCTCGATCCAGCTCACTTACACAGCGGTCTCAAACGCGGTCCATGGTGTCGATGAGAGGCTCGCCCGCTGGATCCTCATGTGCCACGACCGGGTGCCCGGCGACCAAATCCCGCTCACGCACGAATTCATCTCGCTAATGCTGGCAGTCCGTCGGCCGAGTGTCACGACATCATTGCACATTCTCGAAGGAAACGGGTTCATTCGTTCTCTGCGGGGGCAGATCATCATCCGGAACCGGCCAGCCCTCGAAGAATTCGCGCGGGACGCCTACGGCAAGCCGGAAGCGGAATACCGGCGCCTCATGATCGGACTCTTCTAAATTGAGTTTAGTTTTCAGATGCCGCCCGAGAGGAGCCCAGCGACTCCGTCGGGCTCGCCATCGTTGTCAACTCCTGAGCCTGTAGCCTGTCCGGAAGATCCAGGTCAGAACCGACAGGCAGAGCGCCAGAAACGTGAGAATGATCGCCGCGCTCGCGAGCGGGCTGACGTCGGAGACTTCGAAAAAGCTCCAGCGGAAGCCACTGATCAGGTAGAGCACCGGGTTCAAGTGGCTGACGGCCTGCCAGAAGGGCGGCAGCATGTCGATCGAGTAAAAGCTGCCGCCGAGAAAGACGAGCGGCGGGACAACCAGCATCGGGATGAGGTTCAACTGCTCGAAGTCCTTCGCCCAGATGCCGATGATGAAGCCGAACAGGCTGAAGGTTATTGCCGTCAGCACGAAGAAGAACAGCATGGCGACCGGATGGGCGATACTGAGATCGACGAAGAGGGATGCAGTCGCGAGAATGATCGTGCCGATCATCAGCCCCTTGGTAGCCGCCGCTCCGACGTAACCGAGCACGATTTCAATCATGGAGATCGGCGAGGACAGGACCTCGTAGATCGTGCCGGTGAATTTGGGGAAGTAGATGCCGAAGGAACCGTTGCCGACGCACTGCGTGAGGAGCGTCAGCATCATCAGACCCGGTGTGATGAAGGCCCCGTAGGAGACGCCGTCGATCTGCTGGATCCGTTCGCCGATCGCTGCCCCGAAGACGATGAAATAGAGCGAGGTGGAAATCACCGGCGACACCACGCTCTGCAGAAGCGTGCGGCGCGTACGTGCCATCTCGAAGAAATAGATGGACTTGACCGCCTCGAAGTTCATTGCCCCGCCTCCACGATTTCCACGAAAATATCCTCGAGCGAACTCTGATGCGTCGAGATATCCCTGAGCCTGATCCCCGCCTCTGAAAGCGCGGCGAGCAGAGTGGTGATGCCGGTCCGCTCAGCGCTCGTGTCATAGTCGTAAATGAGGCGCTGCCCACCTTCCTCGAGCGACAGGCTGTAGGACGACAGCGTTTCCGGGACCTTGTCGATCGGCTGCGCCAGATCGACCCGTAATTGCTTCCGGCCGAGCTTCGTCATCAGCGCCGCCTTGTCTTCCACCAGCAGGATCTCGCCGCCATTGATGACCGCAATGCGGTCGGCAATCTCCTCCGCCTCCTCGATGTAGTGCGTCGTCAGGATGATGGTCACGCCCGAGGCACGCAGCCTTTCCACGACCTCCCACATGCTCTTGCGCAGGTTGACGTCGACGCCGGCGGTCGGCTCGTCGAGAAAGAGCACGCGCGGTTCGTGCGAAAGCGCCTTGGCGATCAGCACGCGCCGCTTCATGCCACCCGAAAGCTCGCGCAGCATGTTGTCCTTCTTGTCCCAGAGCGAGAGATCCTTCAGCACCTTTTCGATATGGGCGGGATCGGGCTTCTTGCCGTGCAGCCCGCGCGAGAAGGAAACAGTGTTCCAGACGGTCTCGAAGGCGTCCGTCGTCAGTTCCTGCGGAACCAGCCCGATCATCGATCGAGTCTGGCGGAAATCGCGCACGACATCGAAGCCATTGACCGCCACCCGGCCCCCGCTCGGATTGACGATGCCGCAAACGATCGAGATCAGCGTCGTCTTGCCGGCGCCATTCGGCCCCAGCAGAGCGAGAATCTCGCCCTCCTCGATGTCCAGGCTGACGCCTTTCAGCGCCTGAAAGCCGGAGGCATAGGTCTTCGACAAATTCGAAACGGAAACGATGGGCGCCATGAAATGGATCCGGAAACGGTGGGAGTGCCGCTTCTATATGGGCCGATTCACGGAGATTTTCAGCCCGTCCCGGGCAAATTTAGCAGCGACGCTCCGTCAACCGGCAGCGACCCGGATCAGGCACGGCCCGTGCCCTTCAGCAGAATGTAACCGGCGACGCACAGGACGAGCACCCCGAACAGCCGGTTGAGAACGCCCTTTCGGGCCGACATCCGCCGCGCCGCCACGATGCCTGCGGCACCGCCGAGAATACCGCCGCCGATGAATTCCCCGGCAACCCTCCAATCCACGAAGCCGGACGCGGCGTAGTTCAGCGCCGTCGCCAGGCCGAATGCGCTGATCGCCAACAGCGACGAGCCGATCGCATTGATCATCGGCATTCCGGTCGCGGCAATCAGGCCCGGCACGATCAGAAAGCCGCCCCCGATGCCGAAGAATCCGGAAAGCGTACCGGTCGCCAACGCCACCGCCGCGGTCAGCCAGCACATCCGCGCATCGACCGGACGCGGCTCGCCGTCCGTCGCACGCCGCGGCCACAGCATGGCCAGTCCGACGGCCACCATGACGAGGCCGAAGAGGAAGAGCAGCTTCTCGCCATCGACCAGCTTGGCGACGGAGGACGCGACAAGCGCACCCAATGTGCCGATGAGGGCAAATACGATGGCGCAGCGCCACCAAACATGCCCGGCTCGCGCGTGACCGGCGAAATTCGCCAGCGCGCTCGCCGAGACGGCAAAGGCGCTCGTGCCGATCGCCACATGCGTGCCGCCGACGCCGACCACGTAGAGCAGGAGCGGCACGGCAAGAATCGAGCCGCCGCCCCCGAGCAATCCCAGCGAAAAACCGACGAGCCCACCGGAAGCGATTGCAGCTGTCACACCCGCTGCCATAGCCGCGCTCCCTGCAGGCGATCATGCGCCACCATCCCGGCAAGCATTGCGGCGACGAAGAGGACGGTGGCCGGCAGGCCCAGCGACAGCGATGCCAGCGCCGGGCCGGGGCAGAGCCCGACCAAGCCCCAACCGACGCCGAAGATCGCCGAGCCGACGATAAGCCTCCGATCGATAACCTGCGTCTCAGGCAGGTGAAAACGATCGTCGAGGAGCGGCCTTGGCATGCGGCGCACGAGCGCCATGCCGGCGGCCGATACGATCACGGCGCCCGCGAGCACGAAGGCGAGCGTCGGATCCCAGTCGCGGGTGATGTCGAGAAAGCCGCGCACCCGGGCCGGGTTCAGCATTCCCGAAATGGAAAGACCAAGTCCGAAAATCGCGCCCGAGACCAGGGCCGCGGCAATGCGACAAGCTGCATTTCTGTTCATTGGAAGAACCCCATCAGGTAGACCGTTGCGACTGCCGTGGCCATGAAGGTGCCGACCGCCGCCATGGACCGGCGCGATAGCCGGGCGAGCCCGACGACGCCGTGGCCGCTGGTACAACCGGAGCCCATGCGCGATCCGTAGCCGACCAGCAGGCCGCCCGCGACGACGATCGGCCAGGACGCCACCAGCACGACCGCCGGCCATTCGCCGAGGAACAGGCGGTAGAGAACCGGACCCAGGATCAATCCGAGGACAAAGGCCGTGCCGGTCGCCGTTTGCACACCCTGCAACAGGCGTCCGGCAATGCCGCTGACACCCGCCACCCGGCCATTTGAAACGACAAGGATCACGGCCGAGAGCCCTATCAGCATTCCACCCAGCAATCCGCTGGCATAGGTCGCCATCATTTCGTGTCCTCGCCGCAGAAGATGTCGTAGAGCGCCGTGACCAGCCGTGCGGCCTTGTCATCGGTCAGCCGGTAGAAGACATGTTTGGCGTCGCGCCGCGTTGCGACGAAGCCGGCCTCACGCAGCACCGTCAGCTGCTGCGAAAGCGTCGGCTGATGTATGCCGAGCATCTCTTCCAGTTGACTGACCGAATACTCGCCTTCGACCAGCGTGCAGACGATCATCAGCCGATTGTGGTTGGCGAGCGTCTTCAGGAGCGTCGCCGCCTCGCCTGCCCGCTCGCCCATGTCCGGAGAGATCTCCGGGATCTTCAACACACTTCTCATGCCTCTTCCTTTCAGTCCCATGCCGCGCCCTGCAGCGCATTGATGGGAAATTTCAGATAGCGCGCGCCGTTCGACTCCGGTTCAGGCAGTCGGCCGCCGCGGATATTCACCTGCAGCGCATGCAGGATCAGCTTCGGCATCGGCAGCGTCTTGTCGCGTGCCTCGCGCAATTCGACGAAAGCATCCTCGGTCATGCCGGCGAGATGCGGATTGGAGCGCTTCTCCTCGCCGACCGTGCTTTCCCAGCGCGCCTCGCGGCCGTCCGGCTGGTAGTCATGCCCGGTGAAGAGACGGGTTTCGTCCGGCAGGGCGAGAATCCGGCTGATCGAACGCCACAATTGCCGGGCATCGCCGCCGGGAAAATCCGCACGCGCCGTGCCGCTGTCGGGCATGAAGATCGTGTCGTGAACGAAGGCTGCGTCGCCGACCACATAGGTGACGGAGGCGAGCGTATGGCCCGGCGAATAGATGACCTGCCCGGCGTTCGAACCGACGGAGAAGCGCTCGCCATCGGCGAAGAGATGGTCCCATTGCGACCCGTCCGTTTCGAGCTCGGGCCAATTATAGATACCCTTCCACAGCCTCTGGACGCGCACCACTTCCGATCCGATCCCCGTCGGCGCCCCGGTCTTTTCCTTCAGATAGGCGGCGGCCGAAAAATGGTCGGCATGGGGATGAGTGTCGAGGATCCATTCGACCGTCAGCCCCTTCCCGGCCACGTAATCGAGGATCCGGTCAGCCTGCACCGTCGCCGTGGCGCCGGACTTCTCGTCGAAGTCGAGCACCGGGTCGATGATGGCGCAACGCTTGGTCAGCGGATCCGAAACCACATATTGGATGCTGCCGGTACGCTCCTCGTAGAAGCCTTTGACATCCGGTCTCGCAGTTGCTGCTGCAGGCATTGGTGCCTCCGTTTTGCGTTATCAATATACACTTAAATATAATGTATATTGACTTCCCGAACAAGCCCGTTGCAGAGCTGCGGCAATTTGACCGCAGTGCCTGTAACGGAGCGCTGAAAGCAGGAATTGTCGCACGGCCACGAGCCAGAACGCGATCACATATGGTATTGCATGGCGCCGCCGGCAAAGCGTGTCAGTCTTTGAGACTTGTGCATCGCGCTTTCCGGAATCGGGTCCGATCTTCGACCCCAGTGCACGAATTAGAGCACGGGCGGCCGCTCGTCCGAAGAATGGCGCCGACACGCGCCCGCTTCAAGGCCGACGGACCTTGCTGGCAAGCGCAAACCTCGCACATTCTCGTCAAAACGGCGTCACTAAGGGCATGATCGCTGACTTGGACGGAGCTCGAGGTATCTCAACAGCTCCCGGCTACAGTCTTTGAGCGCGGAACTATTTTGGCTTGCCTTGGCGATCGCCATTGCACCCCAATAGGATGCGATTATGAAGTTTGCCGCGGTCTCGGCGTCCAGATGGGCGCAGTGGCCGGCGAGTTGGTCGGCGCGGATCTTTTGCGCAAGCTCTCTTCTCCAATTCTCTAGGATTGTGCTTGCGGCCTTGCGCATGTCGTCATCCTGCCTGGCCAGTTCGCTCACCATGTTGCCGAGCGGGCATCCCGACACAAAGCCCTGTTGATCCAGTTCTCGGATAATCCTGGCGAATATGGCTTCCACGCCGGCGGATGCCGTCTTGGCCTCCATGACCGGCTTGATCCACGTTTCTTCGACAGCGTCGGCGACGTTGCCGTGCAATACTGCAAGCCCCAATTCTTTCTTGGTCGGGAAGTGATGTGAAAAGGCTCCCCCTGTTACGCCAGCCGCCGCCTTCAGGTCCTGCACGCTGGTAACGCCGTAGCCGCGCGAGCTGAAGGCGGTAAAAGCGGTGTCGACAATCCGCTTCCTTACCCCTTCAGGATCGTTCGATCTTCGCTTGTTCAGACGTTTCGCCATCGGTGCGTTCTGTAGCACGGCTTGACAAACAGGACAACTGACCTGTATTCGAACAGGACAATCATCCTGTTTGGAGGCAAGAAATCGATGCGAAACACCGCAGCTGCAGCCCAGGTCTTCGAGCTCCGCCAGTACCGCCTCCATCCGGGTGCGCGGGAAACTCTGATCGATGTCTTCGATCGAGAATTCCTGGAGACACAGGAGGAGGCCGGCATGCATGTGGCGGCTCAATTCCGTGATCTCGATGAAACCGACAGCTTCGTTTGGCTGCGGGGCTTTGCGAACATGGAAACGCGAGCGGAAGCGCTCGGCCGCTTTTACGGGGGACCCGTCTGGGCAAAGCATCGCGACGTCGCCAACGGCACAATGGTCAATTCCGACAACGTTCTGCTGCTACGCCCCGCCCGACTTGATTCGAGTTTTCAGCTACCAGCCGCCGAGCGGCCGCGCCCCGACAGCACTGCGCAGTCGTCAGCGATCTTTCTCTGCGCGATCCATTACACTGCTCCCGGCAAGGAGGAGGCTTTTGCCGCGTTCTTCGAGGATAAGGTCCGCTTGCCGCTTCTCGAAAGCGGAGCGACTGTCCCTGCCTCCTTCGTGAGCGAACACAGCGCCAACACCTTTCCAAGGCTGCCGGTGCGGCAAGGAGAAGCGGTTTTTGTGGCTCTTCTCCGGTTTTCTACGCCGCAAGCCTACGCCACCCACCGTGGCGCCCTGGCAGCCTCGAGGCAGTGGACGGAGGAAATCGAGCCGCAGATCAGCCAGCGCACATGGCGGGCCACCGAGGTGCTGAGGCTTTCGCCGACGTCACGATCGCTGGTGCGCTAGTCTTATCGGCCCCGCCCAACGGCACATAGACAAGGGTCGCCTTCGACGCCGCGACACAATTCGTTGGTCAAGATCGCGCAATCTGCTCAGCCATAGAGGCTATAGAAGAACCGAAACGCGATCAGCGTCATGAAAATGCCGAAGCCGGCCTCGAGCTGGCGCCGGCCCATGGCATGGGCGAGCGCCACGCCGACCGGCGCGACCAGGAGCGTGATCGGGATAATCAGCCCCACGGCGATCCAATTGACGAAGCCGGTCGAAAGCGGCGGCAGCCCCGCCTCCCCCCAGCCGGCCCAGACATAGCCGAACAGGCCCGGGATCGAGATCAGCACGCCGACGCCGGAGGATGTCGCGACCGCCTGGTGGATCGGCCGGCCGTAGAGAGTCATGAAGGTGTTGTTCAGCACCCCGCCGCCGACTCCCATCAGTCCGGAGAGGACGCCGATCGCCACGCCGACCAGCCACTTCACCGGATTGTTCGGAAGATCCTTGCCGATGCGCCAGCTTGCCCGGTTAAAGATCATCCGGAAGGCGATGGCCAGCGCGATGACCGCAAAGATCAGTCGCAGTGTTTCGCTGCTGACATAGGCCGCGATCACCGTGGCGAGAACGGCGCCGAGCGGCACGGCAAGAAGCCAGTTGCGCAGGAGATCGATGTCGACGACCCCGCGCCGGTAATGCGAGAGGAAGGAACGCACCGATGTCGGCACGATGATCGCGAGCGACGTGCCGACGGACAGATGCATCCGCACCGCATCGTCGACGCCGAGAAGACCGAAGACCTGATAGAAGACCGGAACCAGGATCGCGCCGCCGCCGATGCCGAACAGGCCGGCGAGCACGCCCGCAACCACACCGGCCGCAGCCAGCGCCAGCGCGAACATCATCAGTTCCGAAATCGGCGGCATGCAAAATTCCCAGGGCGCTGAAGCGGGCAACGTACGTGGCCCGTTATGGAGCGGCCACCACTGTCACGAAACGGTGATGCTTTTCAATCACCTTTGAGCCGCTGGAGCGACCTCGCTCCCGTGATTTGCACCGGTGCCTTCCCCCTGAAACAGGCTCCGGGTCTTTCGGCCGGCGCACCCTGCCGGCCTTTTTTATCCGCACTGGTGCGATTCGCCACAGGCTTAGGCGACCTTCACTAATCGCAATGCCGGTAGCCGGACTTGCGGGTCCTCAAGTCGAAGTGGAAATGGTCCTTGTGAAACGGATCGCTGCCGGGGCCGAGCACGGTGTGGAAATATTTGCAGCTATCGGCGCGCACCGCCTTCAGGAGCCCGCGTTCGCGGAAGGCGAAGAAGCCCTTCCTGCGCACGTCGATCTGCTTGCCGTTCTTCAGCACGAACTTGCCGACATCGATCGCGTTGCCGCGCGCATGCTCGGACATCGGATTGCCCCGCCGCGAGTTCATCGTGCGGCACGAATAGCCGCCAAGCGGACGGATCGTCTTGACCCCCGACCAGTAGCGATAGCGCGAGGACGGCGCGAGCTCGTATTTCACCCACTGCGCAAAAGCCGCTGTGACCTGGCAGTTGAGTCTCACTGCCGGCTTCACGTCGATATTTCCGGAAAGGCCGCTGAGTTCGATCGGATAGTCGATGCCGCAGGACGGTCCGTCATGGATGCGCGGCAGGTCGCGATAGACGACGCCGAGCTTTTTCAGTTGCTGCCGGCAGGCAATTTCTGAAGCCGGCATCCGTCCGGTATATTCCGGCGCGGCCAGCGGATTGCGGGCGCGCGGCAGGAAGGCCACCTGCTGCGGCTCCTCCGTGCGTCGCTGCTGGACGGGAGAACGCATCGTCCCTGCGGCCCCGGCCGGGCTCCGCGCAGGCGCCAGCGGCGGCAGGTCGGGATCGTAGCCGAGCTCCGCCTGCTGTGGGGCCGGCGATGCCGCCGTTCCGCCGAGCTGGCGCACAGTGTCCTCGCCGATCCCGCCGACCACCGGCTGCGCCGTCCCGCCCTCGGCGATCTGGTTCGACTGCTCCTCGGCAAGCCCGACCACCGGCTCGACACCCAGCATCGGATCCATGTTCACGCCTTCAGGCGGAATGCTCATCGGGCCGGCGCTTGCCGACATCGCTGCCGGAGGATCGCTGTCGATCATCGGTAACCTCCCCTGCCCGCCCGGATCGGCCTCCATTGCGGCATCCGCCGTCCCGCTGAAGGACGGAACCGGCTTTGCCGGATAGGCAGCCGTCAGTTCCTGCTCCGGATTGGCCGGAACGCGGCTCGATCTGATCGCCCCGACCCTGGAAGCGGAATCGATCCTCGCAGACGGGGAAAGCACGTCGGTCGTGCAGGCCACAAGCGAAGCGGAGAGAAGCAGCGCCGCCAAGGGCCGGTGGAGAAGAGAAACATACGCCATACCCATTGCCGCCTTCGTCCGTGGCGAGGCTCTGCGCTCCGCCGATGCGCCCCACGGCCCGAAGGTGAACGCCGGCTATGTCGCCAGGCGGGCACGCGGCCGAAAAACTGACAGTTCGGCCGACTTTATGCAAACAGGGTAAACGAAGCCTTGCAAACCTTCCCCCCTCATTCCGCAGACCTGCCCTCCCGAGCGGCGGCGCCTCACCGGCATTCGCCGCGATGGGCGACCCGGAACCCGTCTGCACGGGCCATGCAGGCATTGGCGAAGGTCTCGGCCTGCCTGCCGCGCACGGCGCAGACCGGCGCGTATTCGCGGGTGCATAACCGCGGCGTCACCGGGCGGAAATCCTCGCGGCACACGCCGCGATGCACGACACGGAAGCCGTCGACACGCGCGTGGCAGGCATTCGGGAAGGTGCGCAGGAGATCGCCGCGCTGGCCGCAAACGGGTGCATATTCCATCGTACACACCTGCGGCAACGGCCTTGGCCCGGGACGCGGCTCCTCCACAACCACGGTGCAGGCGGAAAGCAAGCCGAGCGACAGCAGAATGGCGGCGCCGCGCGGCGCGAGAAGCCCAATGGTCGACATCGTATCCTCCTCGGTGGGGCTAGCCCGCATTTCTCACACTCCTTGACGGGCTACGCTTTTCGCGGCTTTCGCCCGTATGCAACTCGCCACAATTCAACGCAGGGCGCAAGGAGTGTGAGAAATGCGGGCTAGAGACCGACCTCTTCCTCGGCCCGGTTGCCCCTGGCATTCTGATAAAACTTTTGGATGCACTCCAACCGAACACGGTAGGTGACAACCGGTTCCCTGCGAATTCGGCTCCGACGAAAAAGCCCGCGTCCTTTCGAACGCGGGCCGGATTTTCGAATGGGCAGCAGCCTTTGTCAGGCGGCCTTGCCGTAGGCCGCCTGCCTGGTCTGCTCCCGCAGATGGAACCTTTGCAGCAGGGACTTCAGCTCGCGGCTCTCCTGCGCCAGCATCTGGCTCGCGGCCGTCGTCTCCTCGACCATCGCCGCATTCTGCTGGGTCATCTGGTCCATGCTATTGACGGACGTGTTGACCTCCTGGAGGCCGGTCGCCTGTTCTTTGGCGGCCGTGGCTATCGAGGCGACCTGCTCGTTCACGCGATTGACGAGCGTTTCAATCTCCATCAGCGCGTCGCCGGTGGAGCGGACGAGTTCCACGCCGGCGCCGACCTCGTGGACCGAGGCGTTGATCAGTTCCTTGATCTCCTTGGCGGCGCCGGCCGAGCGCTGGGCCAGTTCGCGCACTTCCTGGGCGACGACCGCAAAGCCGCGCCCCGCCTCGCCGGCCCGCGCTGCCTCCACGCCGGCATTGAGCGCCAGCAGGTTCGTCTGGAAGGCGATCTCGTCGATCACGCCGATGATCTGGCTGATCCGGTTGGAAGAGCTCTCGATCCGCCCCATGGCGTCGACGGCGTTGCGGACGATGCCGCCGGATTTCGCCGCGCTCGCCTTCGTCTCGTTCACCATGTCGCGCGCTTCGAGCGCCCGGTCCGACGCATGGCGGACGGTCGAAGTGATCTCGTCGAGCGCGGCCGCGGTTTCCTCGAGCGCGGCTGCCTGCTGCTCCGTCCGCCGCGCCAGGTTGTTCGCGGCCTCGGAAATGTCGCCGGCACTGCCGTAAACCACTTCGGTCGAATGCGAAATGGCGCCGATGACGTCACGCAGCGCAGAGACGGCCGCGTTGAAGTCGTCCTTTAGCTTGCCGTATTCCGGCGCGATGCGCGCGACCTCGGCGGTGAGGTCGCCGGCAGCCAGCCGCTCCAAGGCCGCGCCGATCGTGTCCATCGCTTCCGCCTGCGAAGCGGCCGCCGAGCGCTGGCGCTCCTCGTTGCCGCGCCGTTCGGCGTCGAGCCGGTCCTGCTGCTCCGCTTCACGCGAGCGCAGATCCAGCCGTTCCCTCACCGAGTCACGGAGGACGACGAGCACCTTCGCCATCTGCCCGATCTCGTCGCCGCGGTCAGTTTCCGGAACCTCGGCGGAAAGGTCCTCGTCGGCGATCGCCCGCATCGAAGTCTTCAGCCTGTCGACCGGACGCACGACGCTGCGAACGATTGCCAGCGCCGCGGCGATAGTCACCAGTCCAGCCGCGGCAAGAAGCGCGGCAACCTCCAGGGCTCCGTTGCGGAACATCGCCGCGAGGTCGTCGGCATAGACACCAGTGCCAACGACCCAACCCCAGGGCTTGAAACCGGCCACATGCGAATATTTCAGCACCGGCTCGTCCGCGCCCGGTTTCGGCCAATGGTAATCGACGAAGCCTTTGCCCTGGCTCTCGACCGTCTTGACGAATTCGATGAAGAGGAATTTCCCGTGTGGATCCTTGTTCTGGGAGAGGTCCTGGCCATCCAGTTCCGGCTTGATCGGATGCATCACCATCGTCGGATGCATGTCGTTGACCCAGAAGTAGCCGCTGTCCTGATAGCGCATCGCCTTGACCACCTCGAGCGCCCGCTGCTGCGCTTCCTCGCGCGACATCGTCCCGGCGACCTCCAGCTTATGGTAGGAGTCGAAGATCGCGATCGCATTGTCGTTCATCGCCGCAAGCATCGCCTTGCGCTCGGCCACCAGCTGCCTGTCGGCCTCGAACAGGCCGAAGACCAGAGCGGCGGCCATGGCGAGCAGCGCAATGGCCACCAGCGCATAGAGCCGCGCGGCAATCGAAAATCTCTTCATCATCCCCTCCAACGAGAAAGTCTCCCACATATGCTAGAGCCTGCAGTATAGAAGCGGGGTTTTGCGAAGGTCCTAACAGAACCCCCCAAAATATTAGGATCGGCTCAGGATCGACGATCGCTGCAGCGGCAGTCGGAGCCTCTTCCCTGCGCCGGCTGTCCTGCGCTAAACCTGCGGGGGAAACGGAGACAGGCCGAATGACCGCAGCGATCAAGCCGAACGGTGAACTGACCTTGCGTACGCTGGCGATGCCGGGCGACGCCAATGCCGCCGGCGACATATTCGGCGGCTGGGTGATGGCGCAGATGGACCTTTCCTGCGGCATCCGCGCCGCCGAGCGCGCCCGCGGCCGCGTCGTCACCGCCGCCGTCAAGGAAATGGCGTTCGCCCTGCCGGTGAAGATCGGCGACACGCTCTGCATCTATACCGATATCGTCACGGTCGGCCGCACCTCGATGACGCTGAAGGTCGAGGCCTGGGCGCAGCGCTATCTCTCGCATGTGATGGAAAAGGTCACCGACGCCCTCTTCGTGATGGTGGCGCTCGACGCGAACGGGAAGCCGACGCCGGTCCCGGAGGAATAGGGCTTTCCACATTCGCTTCGACTTGAGATCGCCCCTCTCCTCGGGTTTAACCCGAGGACTGGCCCTCTCCCCGCTCGCGGGGAGAAGCTCCCGGCAGGGGGATGAGGGGCAGAGTTGCGGCCAAAAATCCCCGCGCTTATCCCTTGAAAATAAACGACGCCCCGGCCGCGATCAGCGCGAACCCGATGAGCTGGTGCCAGCCGATCGGCTCCTTCAGCCAGAACACCGAGAAGACAACGAAGATGGCGAGCGTGATCACCTCCTGCATCGTCTTCAATTGCGCCGCCGAATAGACCGCATGGCCGATGCGGTTGGCCGGCACCGCCAGCCAATATTCGAAGAAGGCGATACCCCAGCTCGCGACGATGACGATGGCAAGCGGCGAATGGGTGAATTTCAGGTGCCCATACCAGGCGAAGGTCATGAACACATTGGAGACGAGCAGCAGCAGCACCGGCCAGATATAGGCGGGATTGATGGAGAAGGGCATGGAATCCTCGGGCGGGAAGCGAATCACTGCACGGAAGATGCCGGGCGGACCTGACGGCGGCAAGCGGCTTCATAGCCTTCGTGCGAAGCGCCGCGACGCCCTCGAGCGATGACCACCGGCCGAGCGGCGAATCCTGAGCCCGCAGTTCCCCGGAAAACCAGCCTCGCGTTTCCCTTTTGTACTCCTTCCCCCTTCCCTTTCGAGCGGAGTCTCTCCATATTCCCCGCCATGGCCCAGGAACCCAAGAAGTCTCCGAAAGATCCCCCCAAGCAACCCAGCGGCTTCGAGGAAACGCCGCAGGCGCCGCTTTCCGGCGTGCCGCTTTCCGGCAACGTCTCCGACTGGGTGAAGCAGCTCGAGGCCGAGGCGGAATCCTCCGCTTTCGAGAGCCGGCGCGAGGTCGCCTCCAAGGCAGGCAAGCACCGGAAGAAGGTGGAAATATCGGCATCCAAATCCGCCCGCGGCACCTCCATGGGCGGTTCGACCGATCCGAAGACGCGCGCCGCCGCCGGGCTCAACCCTGTTGCCGGCCTCGACATCTCTCTCGAGGAAGCGCAGCGACTCGGCATCGGTAGCCACGGGAACTCCAAAGCGAAGCGTGGCGGACAAGCGTCCGTCGCCGGCCGTCCGGCGTCCTCCCGCGACGCCAAAGGCGCGCAAAAGGAAGATGGGGCGGAGGCCAGCCCGGAGGGCGATGCGGCCGTGAGCGCAGGAAGTGGCGTCACCGCTACCGTCGAGGCGCTTGCCGCGCTGATCGAGAGCGGCAATCCGCTCTTCAAGGACGGCAAGCTTTGGACACCGCACCGGCCGGCGCGGCCGGACAAGTCGGAGGGCGGCATCGAAATCCGGATGCAATCGGATTACCAGCCGGCCGGCGACCAGCCGACGGCGATCGCCGATCTCGTCGACGGCCTCTCCTCGGGCGAGCGCAATCAGGTGCTGCTCGGCGTCACCGGCTCGGGCAAGACCTTTACGATGGCGAAAGTGATCGAGGCGACGCAGCGCCCGGCGGTGATCCTGGCGCCGAACAAGACGCTCGCGGCGCAGCTCTATTCCGAGTTCAAGAACTTTTTTCCGGACAACGCGGTCGAGTATTTCGTCTCCTATTACGACTACTACCAACCGGAGGCCTACGTCCCGCGCTCGGACACCTATATCGAGAAGGAATCCTCGATCAACGAGCAGATCGACCGTATGCGCCACTCGGCGACCCGTTCGCTGCTCGAACGCGACGACGTCATCATCGTCGCCTCGGTCTCGTGCATCTACGGCATAGGCTCGGTCGAGACCTATACCGCCATGACCTTCCAGATGAGCGTCGGCGACCGGCTCAACCAGCGGCAATTGCTCGCCGACCTGGTGGCACAGCAATACAAGCGCCGCGACATGGATTTCCAGCGCGGCTCCTTCCGTGTGCGCGGCGACACGATCGAGATCTTCCCCGCCCACCTGGAGGACGCCGCCTGGCGCATCTCCATGTTCGGAGACGAGATCGACGCGATCACCGAATTCGACCCGCTCACCGGCCAGAAGACCGGCGACCTGAAATCGGTGAAGATCTACGCCAACTCGCACTATGTGACGCCGCGGCCGACGCTGAATGCCGCCATCAAGGCGATCAAGGAGGAACTGGCCTTTCGGCTGGAGGAACTGGAAAAGGCAGGCCGCCTGCTGGAAGCGCAGCGGCTGGAACAGCGCACCCGCTACGATCTCGAAATGCTGGAGGCCACTGGCTCCTGCCAGGGCATCGAAAACTATTCGCGCTACCTGACCGGCCGCAAGCCGGGCGAGCCGCCGCCGACGCTGTTCGAATATATCCCGGACAACGCCATCATCTTCATCGACGAGAGCCACGTCACCATTCCGCAGATCGGCGGCATGTACCGTGGCGACTTCCGCCGCAAGGCGACGCTCGCCGAATACGGCTTCCGCCTGCCCTCCTGCATGGACAACCGGCCCTTGCGCTTCGAGGAATGGGATGCGATGCGGCCGGACACGATCGCCGTCTCGGCGACGCCCGGCGGTTGGGAACTGGAGCAGTCCGGCGGTGTCTTCGCCGAGCAGGTGATCCGCCCGACCGGCCTGATCGATCCGCCGGTCGAGGTGCGCCCGGCCAAGACCCAGGTCGACGACGTGCTCGGCGAGATACGCGCCACCGCCGCCGCCGGCTACCGCACGCTCGTCACCGTGCTGACCAAGCGCATGGCCGAAGACCTGACGGAATACCTGCACGAACAGGGCGTCCGCGTCCGCTACATGCATTCGGATATCGACACGCTGGAGCGCATCGAGATCATCCGCGACCTGCGCCTCGGCGCCTTCGACGTGCTGGTCGGCATCAACCTGCTGCGCGAGGGCCTCGACATTCCCGAATGCGGCTTCGTCGCCATCCTCGATGCCGACAAGGAAGGTTTCCTGCGCTCCGAAACCTCGCTCGTCCAGACGATCGGCCGCGCGGCCCGCAACGTCGACGGCAAGGTCATCCTCTATGCCGACACGATCACCGGCTCGATGCAGCGGGCTATGGCCGAGACCGGCCGCCGCCGCGAGAAGCAGATGGCCTACAATGCCGAGCACGGCATCACGCCGGAATCGGTAAAGGCGAAGATCTCCGACATCCTCGACTCGGTTTACGAGCGCGACCACGTCCGCGCCGATATCTCAGGCGTCGCCGGCAAGGGTTTTGCCGAGGCCGGCCACCTCGTCGGCAACAATCTGCAGGCGCATCTCAACGCGCTGGAAAAACAGATGCGCGACGCCGCCGCCGACCTCGACTTCGAAACCGCGGCAAGACTCCGCGACGAGATCAAGCGGCTCAAGGCGGCGGAATTGGCCGTGCTCGACGACCCGATGGCAAGGGAAGAGGCGCGGAGCGCCGAAGGCGCGACCGGGAAAAGAAAACAAGAGGCGCGGAGCGCCGAAGGCCGCAAGGGTGTCTCCTCCCCTGCCTCCCCCGTCTCTCCGTCATCCTCGGCCTCGAGCCGAGGATCCACCACCACGGAGAGCAAATCCCTCTTCCAGAAACCCGATCTCGGCAACATGGGCCCAGGCACCGACACCGAACGCCCCCTCTTTCGCAAGCCCGACCTCGATGAAATGGGCCGCGACGTGGCGGTCCCAGCCGGCGAAGGTCGCACGCTGTTCCGAAAGAATTCGCTCGACGAGATGACCGTCGGTCGGACCGAGAAGCCAGTCGTCGGCAAGGTCCCGGAAAAGCCGGTCCTCACCCGCGCCAAGCCGGGCGTCGGCTCCTATGAGGACCCGGCGGAGGAGAAGCGCCGCAAGGGGCGGACGAAGGGGAAGACGGGCCGACCGGGGCGGTGAGCGCGATCGCCACGATCTGCGCCTCGGCATTCTTGTTCGCGTCGGCGGCCGACTGGCCGCATGCGGCGATTCAAGTGCTACAACGGCCTTTTCGCGTCTGATTGGACGGGCGGCGCTGTAGGATTGAACTCGTCGCAACGGCGCCAACTCCACCCGTTGCGCTCCTGATCCAGACCACCGCCCCTATCTTGCGCGACCGGCTTTCTTATCCGCCTCGACGCCGCACGGCTAGCCGAGCACGTCGGTTTCCGCCGACGACCGAGATGATGCGCGTTCGGTCGAGGTCGAAGCGGGCCTTGGCGACATCGAGCGTCTCCTTGCGCAGCCGCAGCGGGCAACCCTCCTTACTCGCAGGACAAATGCATCTGCTACCGCTGGTGACAATCGGATGCATTGTTCACAATTTCACGTAGTTGCAGCCGGCAATTCCCCTAAAATTTGACTAACTTTTTGAGGGCATCGCGGAACATTCTTGCTCGTATTTCGATTAGGTAATACTAATTTAGGAGAAACGAACATGCGTGTCCTACCATCACTTCTTACGAACAGCGGCGTTGCATTACTGTCCGCTGGCTTTCTAGCATCAGCGCCGGTCCCGGCAAGTGGGCAGGCGATGGAACGGCCGATTCTTACTGCAGATCAGTGCAGTCCTCTTACGGAGTCCAATTACGAACTCTGCTGCATTGCGCTGAACCGCACGGAAATTCTTAACGCGGGGCAACTGGCGCAGTGCCCGCCATTGAGCACGGCCCTTATTCGCAACGTCCTGCAATCGACGCCCAATGACCGCGGCGGCGATGACGGCAACGGCAATGGTGGCAACGGCGGCAACGGCAATGGTGGCAACGGCGGCAACGGCAATGGCGGCGGCGGCAACGGTGGCGGCGGCAACGGCGGCGGCGGCAATGGCGGCGGCGGCAATGGCGGCGGCGGCAATGGCGGCGGCGGCAATGGTGGCGGCGGCAATGGCGGCGGCGGCAACGGCGGCGGCGGCAACGGCGGCGGCGGCAACGGCGGCGGCGGCAACGGCGGCGGCGGCAATGGCGGCGGCGGCAACGGCGGCGGCGGCAACGGCGGCGGCGGCAACGGCGGCGGCGGCAACGGCGGCGGCGGCAACGGCGGCGGCGGCAACGGCGGCGGCGGCAACGGCGGCGGCGGCAATGGCGATCATGGTGGCAACGGCGGCGGCGAAAAGGGCAATAACGGCTGGGGTAATGGACGAGATCCGACAAACCCCGGCAGTGCCCATGGCAAAGGCGTGTCGCGAGGCGGTCCTGGCGCAGGTCAGTCGCAAAGCCAGTCCAAGACGCACGGGGATAGATAGTACGAGCGGCCGGCGTAAGGCCGACCGGCCAAGCCCTGTTGGTGCGGCGCCAAGGCATCACGCGTGGCGCTGCGCCGAGTAGGCGCGCTACTCCGCCGCGTTCGCCTTCATTTCCAGGGCCTCCAACTCATAGGAATAGCCCTCGAGCATCGAATAAGCCTGCTCGATCGCCTCAATCTGCGCCTCGGCATTCTTGATCGCCTCGGCGATCGACTGGCTGCGCGCACGCAGCATCGAACCGAGCACGTCGGTTTCCGGCCGCCGGCCGAGGCGGTCGAGGTGCTTGCGCACGCGGGAGCGGTGGCGCTCCAGTTCCAGGATGTGGAAGCGGTTCTTGACGATGTCGTCGGAGAGCTTTCTGCGCATCGCCGCGACCGGATCGAAGCTGCCGGGCTCGCGCTCGTCGAGGATGAACTCGTTGACCAAGGTTTCCAGCATCATCAGGCCCTTCAGGTCCCTCGGGTCGGCGAGCTGGGGATCGTAGCCGGTGTCGTCAAAGACCTTGCGCCGCACCGGATCCTTGAGGAGCTCGTAGGCCGCCTGCAGCTTGCCGAAGGCTTCGGCATCGCCGCCGCGGTCGGGATGCGCCGTCTTCACCGCGCGACGATAGGCCGTCCGGACGGACCGCTCGTCGGCGTCACGCGCAATTCCAAGGAGGGCATAGGGATCGATCACGCCGGTCACCTGCTCTTCGTCGATTTCATTTTCCGTAACCGGTCCAGACCTACCGGTTCGCCGCGCCGGCAGCAACCCCGCGCCGATACAGCGAGGCTCACAGGAGCCTCGCGACGAAAATGTGGTCGAAACGAGGCAATCCACGGGATTTGCCATACGCATTCCGCGCGTAAGAAGCCAAGGAAATGGCGCTAGGCCGGGCTTCACGGTGTTCTGCGACGCAGGCAAATTTCTCCACTTGCCTTTTGACGAAAACACTGCCACTGCTATCCGCGTTCGGGCGATTTCAATCCCGGAGACTGGACTTTCGTACTGAGCCCGGCCCTTGTCGGGTCTGCCGCAAGCGGCATCGTAGACGTCTTTTCCCCGATATCGTGACCACTCGACGCCTTTCAGCGCTGCTCGCATGATTCCAGGACTGGAAAATTCATGCGGCGGTTCTAGTTCTTGCTTGCGCGTCTTTCCGATACGGGCGGTGCGGCAAGACGCTGAAGACGACTCGTTCGTATCCCTCTGGGGGCACGAACACACTACCTAAAGCAGCCAAAGCGTGATACGAAATCGTTGGGTTGCGGCAACTGACAGACTGAAGGAAAAGGACTTCTTCCATGGCCACCAAGGGCACCGTTAAATTCTTCAACCAAGACAAGGGCTTCGGCTTCATCACGCCGGAAGGCGGCGCGAAGGACGTTTTCGTCCACATCTCCGCCGTCCAGGCCGCCGGCCTCGCAACGCTCAAGGATGGCCAGCAGGTTTCCTTCGACACCGAGCCGGACCGCATGGGCAAGGGCCCGAAGGCCGTCAACCTTCAGGCCATCTGAGCCTGACGGTCTGACCGGACCTTGATGAGCGGCGCTTCGCAAGAGGCGCCGTTATTCGTTGGCGTGGTGCTCGGCAAAGCCCCCCCTCATCCGGCCTGCCGGACACCTTCTCCCCGCGAGCGGGGAGAAGGAGACTCGCGGCAAGCGCCAACACAGTCCCCTCGCCCCGCTCGCGGGGAGAGGTTTAGTCCTCGGGTTTAACCTAAGGAGCGGGGCCGAAGGGGGCGAGAGTCGCCACCGGCTAAGACAATCACCTACTCCGCCGCCTGCCTTGCCGTCACGGCCTCGAACACCGCATCGAACGCGGCGCGGATCACCTGCGGACCGGCGCCCTTACGAGTGGCCTCGGCGGAGAGGATCTGGCGATAGCGCCGGGCGCCGGGCCAGCCCTGAAAGAGGCCGACCATGTGGCGGGTGACGTGGATCAGCCGGCCGCCCTTGTCGATATGGCCGGCGGCGTAGTCCGCCATGGCGTCGCGCACGCCCGCCCAGAAATCGAGCGACAGGCGGTGATCGCGGTCGGAGAAGGCGTCCGGCGCGATCGGCACGGGCGGAGCCCCGGTCAGCGGATGGGCGACATAGCCGTCCGCGGCCGTCAAGAGGCCGCTGTCGTGATAGGCGGCGCGGCCGAGCATGACGCCATTGAGCGGGGCGCCGAGCTCGACCGCTGGCGTCTCCGCCGACCGCAGGCGCGGATCGACATGCAAAAGCGCCTGATTCAGCGTCTGAAGACCGCCATTGAGGCCGATGAAAAGATTCGGATTTTCCGCCTTCAACCGATGCACGAGGCCATAATCGAGCGGCGGGAGCTCGCGGTTCTCCCGAGGGCTCAGACCTTGCAGCCAGGCCTTACGGGCATGGACCCACACGCCATCCACGCCGGCATCCGTCACGCGCGCGATGAGATCCCGCAGCGCCACATCCGGGTCCTGCTCGTCGACGCCGATGCGGCACTTGACGGTGACCGGGACGTTCACCGCCGCCTTCATCGCCGCAACGCATTCGGCGACCAGAGCCGGCTCCTGCATCAGGCAGGCGCCGAAAGTGCCGGATTGCACCCGGTCGGACGGGCAGCCGACATTCATGTTGATCTCGTCATAGCCGAGGCCTTCGGCGATCCGCGCCGCCTCCGCCATCTTTGCCGGATCGTTACCGCCAAGCTGCAACGCAAGCGGATGCTCGCTGGCGTCATGGCCGAGCAGCCTCTCCCGGTCACCGCGCAGGATGGCATCGGCAACGATCATCTCGGTATAGAGCAGCGCATGGCGCGACAGCAGCCGCGCGAAAAAGCGGTAATGGCGGTCGGTCCAGTCGATCATCGGCGCCACGGCGAAAACCGGAGCCTGGAAATACCGTCTTCCGCCTGCTGCGGCGGGCATGATTGCGTCGAGTGCCACGTCTGGTTCCGCTATTCCTGTTCGCCGCTGCTCGCCTCTGCAAGACGCCGAAGCATCCGCCGGCAAGGCGCGGCCGGCTGTCCGGCTCATATACAGCGATGCCCCAGACAATGCCAGCCGCTCGCACCCAGGCACGCGAATCCGGCCGAGAAGACGCCGTCTGGGCTTCTACTCGAGGCCCGCCTGTCGGAACCAATTCTGTATGCCGGCCAGCACTTCCGACTTCGCGCCTTCGAGCGTCGGCGCATAGTTGAAGCCGGTCTGCGGCGTGCCGTTACAGTGCGAAATCCGCCAGGCCCAGTCGCTCGCCGACTCGCGCCTCATGACAAAGGCGACTTCGTGGCGGCCGAGCATGGCGCAGTAGGTCCCGTTGCGCAACGGCAACCAGGTCAATCGGATATCTGAAATCGCTATCATGCCATTCTCCCCAGCAGACGTGATAATAACCGACTGCCGAACGCTTTGAACCCCGGCAATTTAGGGGCTTTGCCGCCGCTTACGATCGCGGTAAAATTGCGGACAAATCGCCGTTCCTGGGTTACATTGGGCCCGCATGGCCCGACCCCGCGCGGGGGAGTTGCGCGGAACCGGGGCTTGGCCGAAGACGTTTTGCATAAAGCTCGTGTGGGCGGGGAAAGCGCAGGATTCGGCGCCGCCTCGCCCGGGCCAATATCGACTTCGCGATGGACGGCCGTTCGACCGTCGCGCCCCGAGGAGGAGAAGAATGCATCAAGTGTTGTGGAACCAACCTATCGAACTTGGCTTGACTAGCGGCGACGTACGCACGGTGAAGGGGCCGTCCGACGCGCTCGCGTGCCTTGCCGGCCAGTGGCCACATCGGGGTCCCTATTACGTTGCGGCACGCAGCGCCTGCCGCGCGGCCATTGCCGGCCGACGGACGCCCGACGAGGCAAGACGGCTCTTCATGTTCGCCGCCGAGGAAGCCCATCTGACAGCGCATTGAACATGGTCGGCTGGCGCACTGGCCGACTGCCGGAAGCTCGATCCGCCGGTTTCAAAGAGTTGCAGCGTGCGCGTGCGAAATGAAGCGGCGCTGTAAGCGCCGCGCTGGCGGTCGTTCAGCGGCTTTGCACGCCGAGCCGTGATTGTTTGCAAAACCTTCGCCGACGGGCGCGAGAGGCAGGAAGAAGCCCCATTCGTATTACAAATCGTGGCCATATAAGTAGTATTAAACGCTGCCGCCGATGCATTCTCTTGAAGCGGACAGCGCTTTCTAATATAAGCTATGTCGCAATCTGAAGAGCAGTTACTGTCATCCATAGCCGCGGTTTCTCGCGGCTTGATTGTGATATGACCCGAAATCTCCGCGAAAGCGTCCAATTTCCGTCGTCAAAGCTTCATTTACCGACTTTATAGTTCTGAGGTGCCTCATAAAAAACAACTTCGGGGTGTTTAACTCCGGACCAAAAGGGACAAAAAGAATAATTTACGGGAGAGACACAATGAGCGAACGCAATCTCCGTCGCATCGTTGAAGTGAGTGTCAGGCGCGACAGCGGCCGCAAGGACATCGGCATCATGACCGTACGCCAAGCCCTGGAACTTCCCGATGTGCCGAGCCTCGAGTACAGCCACCCGGAGCTCAACTCGCGCTCGGATGGCCGCTTCCTGACCCGTGACCAGCTTGAAGCCTATGCACGCTATGCCTAAATGCGGGCGATCCCGCGTCCAACTGGCGAATGGATTTAGCTATTGCGGCAGCCTTTCCGGCTGCTAACGTCCTTCTTGAAGATTCGCTACGGCACCACGCGCCAGTCGGCACGACAGGTGCCGTAGCGTTTTGATTTTCGCACGCCGCAACAGTGCCGGCTGCCGTGCGATCTGCGGCGGTGCCGAGAATGGACGATCATGGAAACAGTCATACCGCCCGCCCCACCCGTCCTGCTGCCGATCGCGGGAAGCGCCGCGGCCTTCCCGGTGCGCCGGGTCTATTGCGTCGGCCGCAACTATGCCGACCATGCCCGCGAAATGGGGCACGATCCGAGCCGCGAGCCGCCCTTTTTCTTCCAGAAGAATGCCGACAACCTGCTGCCGCCGGGTAAGGATTTCCCCTATCCACCGCGTTCCGCGGATGTGCATCACGAGGTCGAGCTGGTGGTGGCGCTCAGGCGTGGCGGCGCGGATATCCGCGCCGAAGAGGCGCTCGATCACATCTATGGCTACGCCGTCGGCATCGATTTCACCCGCCGCGACCTGCAGGCGGAGGCGAAGAAGGCCGGCCGCCCCTGGACGGCGGCCAAGGCCTTCGAGCATTCCGCACCCATCTCGGCGCTCGCGCCGGCTACGGCGATCGGCCATCCGGCAAGGGGTGGCATCTGGCTCAAGGTCAATGGCGAAAGCCGCCAGCAGGGCGATCTCGCGCAGATGATCTGGACGGTGCCGGAAATCATCACCGAACTTTCCCGCCTCTTTACCCTTGCGCCGGGCGACGTCATCATGACCGGCACGCCTGAGGGCGTCGGTGCTGTGATGCGCGGCGATCTCATTACCTGCGGCGTCGACGGCGTCGCCTCGCTCTCCGTCAATGTCGTCTGACTTTATACCACGGACGGGCGGCACCCGCCTCTTCGGCAGAAGAAAGGATAGAGAATGCCACGTTACGCCCTCGGACCGCTGCAGCCGAAGACCCCGCCGGAAGGCAGCTACTGGGTGGCGCCCGACGCCAATCTGATCGGACAGGTGGAGATCGGCGAGGATGTCGGCATCTGGTTCGGCGCGACCTTGCGCGGCGACAACGAGCCGATCCGCGTCGGCGCGCGCACCAATATCCAGGAGGCCGTGATCATCCACGTCGACCCCGGCTTCCCGGTGGCGATCGGCGAAGGCTGCACCATCGGCCACCGGGCGATCGTGCACGGCTGCGTCATCGGCGACAATTCGCTAATCGGCATGGGCGCAACGATACTGAACGGCGTCAAGATCGGCCGCAACTGCCTCGTCGGCGCCAACGCGCTTGTGACCGAAGGCAAGGAATTCCCCGACAATTCGCTGATCGTCGGCGCGCCCGCCAAGGCGATCCGCACGCTCGACGACGCGGCCGTCGAGCGGCTGAAGCGCTCGGCCGATCATTATGTGAAGAACTGGCAGCATTATGCCGCGCAGTTGAAACGGCTGGATTGATAGGCGCGCATCCCGCCTCGGCTCCGGACGGTGCCCTGTCGACCCCCTCTGGCCTGCCGGCGATCTCCCCCACAAGGGGAGAGTACAAGCGGCTATCCCTCGTCCGACCGAAGCGCTTCTGCGAGCCGAACGCTCCGATTGAGGTGAAAAGCGTGCCACATCTATTCTCCCCCTTGTGGGGGAGATGCCCTGCAGGGCAGAGGGGGTATTACCGTCGTCTCCGATTTCTTACCACGCCTCACGCGCAGCTCTTGCACTGCCCGCGGATCTCGATCGTCGTCTTTTCCGTTTTAAAGCTCCGGGCGCGCACCAGCGCCGCCAGGCGCTGCTCGATCGTCTCGTCGTGGAACTCCGTCACTTGGCCGCAGCCCTCGCAGATGGTGAAGGCGGTGACGCCGTGGTCGTGCTCGTGCTCATCCGGGCAGGTGCAGGCGACGAAGGCGTTGATGCTTTCGAGCCGGTGCACGAGGCCGTATTCGAGCAGCTTCTCGAGGGCGCGATAAACCTGCAGCGGCGCGCGAAAGCCCTGGTCGCGGAGCTTGTCGAGGATCGTATAGGCGCTCATCGGTCCGTCGGAATGGGAGAGCGCCCCCAGGACCAGCGACTGGTTCTTCGTCAGTTGGGGCGTGCCCATCAATATGTCCTCCGTGCCGAGAGCGGGATGAGGAAAAGTGCGCGGTCTTCCGCCCGCATCCCGCTCTAACTTATCTAGAATCGATGCGACGCCCCGAGCCGCCGGCCGAGCGGCAGGAGACTCAGCACGAAAAGCATGAGCGCCGCGACGACGATAGACGGTCCCGACGGCGTATCCCAGTGGAGCGATCCGAAAAGACCGCCGGCGACCGCGAGCGCGCCGATCAGCGAGGCGAACACGGCCATGATTTCTGGCGAGGCGGAGAAACGGCGGGCGGTCGCCGCCGGAATGATCAGCAACGAGGTGATCAGCAGGATGCCGACGATCTTCATGGCGATGGCGATCACCAGCGCCATCAGCAGCATGAAGAAGAGCCTCGCCCTTTCCGGTTTCATCCCTTCCGCCTCGGCGAGTTCCGGATTGACCGTCGCCGCAAGCAGCGGTCGCCAGAGATAGACGAGCGCGAAGATCACCAGAATGCCGCCGCCCCAGATGATGTCGATGTCGCTCCGCGACACGGCAAGGATGTCGCCGAAGAGGAAGCCGATCAGGTCGATCCGCACCCAGGTCATGAAGGCGACGATGACGAGCCCGATCGACAGCGCCGAATGCGACAGGATGCCGAGCAGCGCGTCCGTCGACAGCGCGCCCTGCCTCTGCAGGAAAAGCAAGAGCAGTGACACGGCGGAAGCGACGATGAAGACGCTGACCATCAGGTTGAGCTCGAAGAGCAGCGACAGCGCAACGCCAAGCAGCGCCGAATGCGCCATGGTGTCGCCGAAATAGGCCATGCGCCTCCAGATCACGAAGCAGCCGAGCGGGCCCGCCACCAGGGCGATACCGATGCCGGCGACGAGGGCGCGAATGAAGAAATCGTCAAGCATCGCGCTTCTCCGAGCCCTCAAATCCGTGGAGCCGTGCATGATGGCCGCAGCCGCAATCCGGATCGTGGTCGTGAATGTTCTCGACCGCGTCGGAGTGATGATGGCCGTCGCCGGGGAAGCAGCTATCGGCGACGCTGCCGTCGGCATGCAGCACCCGCCCATCCGGCAAGTGGGTATGGTCGTGACGGTGGCTGTAGACCGCAAGCGCACCGGCGGCGCGGCCGCCGAACAGCTTCAGATATTCCGGGCTCTGGCTGACCGCCTGCGGCGTACCGCGGCAGCAGACATGGCCGTTCAGGCAGACCACCGTATCCGTCTCCGCCATGACGATGTGCAGGTCGTGCGAGATCAGCAGGATGCCGCAGCCGGTGCGGTTGCGGATCTGCTTGATCAGTTCGTAGAGGGCGATCTCGCCCGAGAAATCGACCCCCTGCACCGGCTCGTCGAGAACGAGCAGATCCGGCCGGCGGGCGATGGCGCGCGCCAGCAGCGCCCGCTGGAACTCGCCGCCCGAAAGGTGCTGCACCTCCGCCTTCGCCATGTGCAGCATGCCGGTCGCCGACAGCGCCTCTTCGATCTCGCGCCCCTTCAGCGGCCCCGTCAGCGTCATCAGCCGTTCGACAGTAAGCGGCAGGGTCCAATCGACCGACAGTTTCTGCGGAACATAGCCGACCTTGAGGCCGGCCAGACGTTCGACACGGCCCTCGTCCGTCCTCAGAACGCCGATCGCCATCTTCGCCGTCGTCGACTTGCCCGAACCATTGGGCCCGATCAGGGTGACGATCTCACCGCGGCTGATCGAAAAATCGACGCCGCGCACGAGCCAGCGCCCATTGCGGCGCACGCCGGAATTGCTCAGCCTGACGAGTGTCGTCTTCTCCTGGGGGCGGAAGTTCAGCATAAAAAATCCGATTTCGACGGTTGCCTCTGGCTATCGCACACGTTATAGCATAACGCAATTGATGTAATAACATAACACATCAATCCGCACAATATCGCAACCCCCGACGTCCTCGGGGGTGCTTAAGCCAGTTGAAGCCCAATTCGGAGTCACCGATGAAATCGACGCCCGCCCTGCTCTTCGCATCCACCCTCGTGCTCTCGTCTCCGGCTCTAGCGGGTGCCCCGACCGTCGTCGCTTCGATCAAGCCCGTTCACTCGCTCGTCGCCTCGATCATGCAGGGTATCGGCGAGCCGTCGCTGATCGTCGAAGGCGGCGCCTCGCCGCATACCTACAGCATGAAGCCCTCGAACGCCGCCGCGCTGCAGGCCGCCAAGGTGGTGTTCTGGGTCGGACCCGGCCTCGAGGCCTTTCTCGACAAGCCGCTCGATGCACTCGGCAGCGGTGCAAAGGTGGTGGAGCTCAGCGATGCGCCCGGCGTCGAAAAGCTGAAGCTGCGTGAAGGTGGCGCCTTCGAAGGGCATGATCATGAGGGGGAAGATCACCACGCCGAAGAAGCCGGCCACGAAGGGCACGATCACCATGCCGGAGAAGAGGAGGCGGCCGAGCACGAGCACAATCACCATGGCGAAAGCGAATTCGACATGCACCTATGGCTGGACCCGATGAATGCCAAGGCCATGGCGGCGGAGATCGAAAAGACGCTCGCCGAAGTCGATCCGGATAATGCCGCCGCCTACAAGGCGAATCTGGAGGCATTCAACCAACGCGTCGATGCGCTGGACAAGAGCGTGGCCGAGACGGTCGCGCCGATCAAGGACAAGCCCTTCGTCGTCTTTCACGATGCCTATCAGTACTTCGAGCACCGCTATCATGTGCGGGTCGCGGGCTCGGTCACCGTCAGCCCGGAGGTTTTGCCCGGCGCGGAGCGACTGTCGCAGATCCATGCCAAGATCGAGGAGCTCGGTGCCACCTGCGTTTTCGCCGAGCCGCAATTCGAGCCGAAGCTCGTCAATGTCGTGACAGAGGGCACACCGGCCAAGTCCGGTACGTTGGACCCGGAAGGCGGAACGCTCGACGCCGGCCCGGATCTCTACTTCCACCTCCTGGAAGGGATCGGCGCTTCGCTCAAGACCTGCCTCTCCTCGGCAAGCTGAAGAGTCCCCATGGCGAAGGCGGGCTGAAGGCCCGCCTTTTCTGAACCAATGTTATGTAATGGTATAACATATACAATCGAGGTAATTCCTATGGAAAGACTGCCGGTCACCCTCCTCTCCGGCTTCCTTGGCGCCGGCAAGACGACCTTGCTCAATCATGTCCTCGCGAACCGCGAGGGCCTGCGGGTCGCCGTTATCGTCAACGACATGAGCGAAATCAACATCGACGCCTCGCTGATCCGCGACGGCGGTGCCGATCTGTCGCGCACCGAGGAGCAACTCGTCGAGATGACCAATGGCTGCATCTGCTGCACGCTGCGCGACGACCTGCTGCGCGCGGTCCGCAGCCTCGCCGAACAGGAGCGTTTCGACTATCTGCTGATCGAATCGAGCGGCATATCCGAGCCCCTCCCCGTCGCCACCACCTTCGATTTCCGCGATGAGGCCGGCCGAAGCCTCTCTGACGTCGCCCGGCTCGACACCATGGTCACGCTCGTCGATGCCGCCAATCTGCTCGCCGACTATTCGTCGACCGACTTCCTCGCCGATCGCGGCGAAACGGCCGGCGAAGGCGATGCGCGAACGCTGGTGGACCTGCTGGTCGAGCAGATCGAGTTCGCCGACGTCGTCGTGCTCAACAAGGTCGGCACCGCGACGCCGGAGCAACTCGATGCCGCGCGGAAAATCATCGTCGGCCTCAATCCGGATGCGCGGCTGATCGAGACGGATTTCGGCCGGGTGGAACTGAGGGATGTCCTCGGCACCGGCCGCTTCGATTTGCTGAAGGCCGAACAGCACCCGCTCTGGTACAAGGAGCTCCACGGCTTCAAGGACCACGTTCCCGAGACGGAAGAATACGGGATCCGCTCCTTCGTCTACCGCGCCCGCCAACCGTTCGATCCGGGCCGCTTCCAGGCCTTCCTCAACCGCAGCTGGCCGGGCGTGCTGCGCGCCAAAGGCTTCTTCTGGCTGGCGACACGCCCGCACCATGTCGGCGAATTGAGCCAGGCGGGGCCGCTGGTGCGCACGGCCCGGATGGGGCTCTGGTGGGCCGCGGTGCCGCCCGAGCAATGGCCGCGCGATGCCCGCTTCCTCGAGGCGATCGGCCCCTATGTCGATCCGGTCTGGGGCGACCGACGCCAGGAAATCGTCTTTATCGGCGCCGATCCGATGGACGAGGCCGCGCTCCGCGCCGAACTCGACGCCTGCCTGATCGCGGAAGACGCCTTCCGCCCCGAGCGCTGGCGCAGCCTGCCGGACCCCTTCGCGAGCTGGAGCCAACGGGCGGCCTGATGGCAAACGGCCGCCCGCAACACCGTCCCCGCCACGTCTGCACGGCACTGAACGCGGCGGGACGCCCCGTGCCGATGTTCGACCCGCTCCTCGACGCGGCCGAAGAGGCAGTGGCGCCGGAAGCGCCGGGGCCGGTCGAACGCGCGCTTTTCGGCCCTCGGGAAGATACGGCGAGCGGCGAATTCTACGACTGCGGTGACGCAATGCTTGCCGATGTTTCACAAAGAATGCCGCCGGGAACGGGCAATTGATTGTCGAAAGACCGAGGGGGCACATCGCCATCGCCGGCCATTCCCATGACCTGGATTATCCCGCTGACGGTCGTCCACACGCAGAACGCCACGCGGCTTTGGGATGTGGGGGGCAATGTGCTTCATGTCCGACTTGCGGCCGGCTGCCGACTGTCCGCTTCTGGAGTGTAGAAAACACAAGTGGTCATGCGGCCGTCGTGTGCTGATGCCTGGAGTTGGCCCAGAGCGGACCCACAGCAGGGCAGCTGCAACGCGGCCCGCTTGCAGGACATGAACGAGCTCGTCTCCGGGAAGCGCTTCTGGTTCACATGGCACGTAAATGCCAATGCCATATTGTTCCGTTCTGCGAGAGTCGCCGTGTAAGGTGTTGCCTTACACCATACACACCGCTATATGGTTGATCAACAATACGCTTGCGCAGGACCACAAATGTCGACCGAACCCAAACATCCCGGGCAGTTTGTCCGCGAATCCTATCTCGAACCCCGCAAGATAAGCGTCACAGATGCGGCAAAGCTCATCGGCATTAGCCGGCCTGGCGTCTCGAGCTTCCTCAACGGACGCGTGTCCACAACCCCGGACATGGCGGCCCGCATTGAACGCGCCTTCGGCATCTCGTCAGCTACACTGTTGGACATGCAGGCTGAGTTCACCGCGGCCCTGAAGAGGGCAGCGGGCGCACCCGCCGACGCCAAGGCCTACGTGCCGCCCTTCCTTCAGTTCAAGGCGAACGACATTACCGACTGGGTTAACCACAACATTCCCGCGCGAAGCCGTCTTGCCGTGCTGCTCCGCACGCTCGTCAATTCGACGGGCATCCGTCTCGAACAGGTCGACTTTCCCGGCAACGATGACGCTGAACGACCGGGCTGGGACGGCTTCACTGTGGCCGGAAGTGGAACGCCGTGGATTCCGGCAGGTCAATCCGGATGGGAGTTCGGCGTCAACGCCGACGTCAAAACCAAAGCCGATGGTGACTTTGTCAAAAGCGTCAAAGCGCACAAGAAGGCGGACCGCGAGAAGATCACCTTCGTATTCGTGACACCCCGCAGCTGGAAGGGCAAGGACGCGTGGGTGTCGTCCATGCGCGCGAAGAAGCAGTGGAAGGATGTTCGCGTCTTTGATGCAAGCGATCTCGAACAGTGGCTGGAGCAGTCACTGGCGGGGCAAACGTGGTTCGCGAACGAAACGGGGCGTCCTTCCGATGGCGTGAGGTCGCTTGAACAATGCTGGACCGATTGGGCGAACGTCGGCACGCCGACTTTGAGTGGAGCATTGTTTGAGACAGCAATCGCGGTGCATCGCGCGAAGGTAAAGGAGTTTATCGCGCGACCGGCTGGCGAGCCGCTCGTCGTCGCGGCGGATTCGGTGGAAGAGGCCCTGGCGTTCCTGGCACAGGTTCTGGCAGAGCCGGAATTCGAATCGGATCGTGACCGCGTGTTGGTGTTCGACCGTACCGGCGTACTGCCCAAGCTCGCTAAGGGCAGCCATGGCTTCATCGCCGTTGCTCATACGCGTGAGGTCGAACGCGAACTAGGGCCGCATATCAATCAGCTGAAAACGATTGTAGTCTATCCGCGCAATGCTACAAACCACGATCCACACATTCTGCTAGAGCCTTTAGGCACCGAAGCCTTCCGCAAGGGGCTTGGGGCGATGAAACTCGACGAGGGCGAGATAAAGCGCCTCTCGCATTCGTCGGGCCAGTCGCTGACGGTGCTGCGGCGACAGCTGTCGAAGGTGGAGGCTATCAAGACGCCGCATTGGGCCTCCGACAGCGCGACTTCCACCTGGCTCATCCCGATGATGTTCGTTGGTGCATGGAACGTCGACAATGAATCGGATCGCGAAGCACTGAGCCTTATCGCCAATATGCCGTTTGAGGAACTGGAGCGGCGGGTTCAGGAACTCGTTTCGCTGAACGACGCACCCTTGTGGTCAATTGGCAGCTATCGCGGTGTCGTTTCCAAGATCGACACACTATTTGCGATTGCGCGGTGGGTCACGAGCACCGACCTTGATCGGTACCTGGAAATGGCAAAGATGGTCCTGGCCGAAGACGATCCCGCGCTCGACCTTCCAGAGAAGGAACGCTGGGCCGCAGCGATGCATGGTAAGCGTCGCGAATTCTCCGGGGCATTGCGTAATGGCATTTCCGAAACGCTGGTGTTGCTGGCGGTGCACGGCAAGCACCTGTTCCAGCGACTGGGCTTCGATGGCGAAACGCAGGCTGCATTGTTCATCCGCGAACTGCTGGTACCCTTGACCACGCGGAAGCTGGAGGCGAACGACTCTGATCTTCCTGTTTATGCCGAGGCAGCGCCAGAGACCTTTCTGGCGATTTTGGAGGAAGACCTGAGACAGGGTGCTCCGGCGGTGCTCGGCCTGCTGCGTCCGATCGATACGAGCTTCTTCGGCGTTCCCTGCATTCGCAGCGGGCTCCTCTGGGCGCTGGAGGGATTGGCGTGGAACCCGGCCACTTTCCTGCGTAGCGTTCTTATCCTGGGCCGGCTCTCGCAGGTCGAGATCAAGGACAACTGGGCTAACAAACCTATCGCTTCGCTGGAAACAATCTTCAGGTCATGGATGCCGCAGACGGCGGCTGATCACGAGCAGCGACTCATGGCCATGAACAAGCTGATTGAGCGCTTTCCGGAGATCGGGTGGAAAGTCTGCATCGATCAGTTTGGTGGCTGGGGCAATGATGTCGGTCGCTACAGCCATAAACCGAAGTGGAGGCCGGACGGCTACGGCTTTGGTGAGCCGTTCGAGTTCATGGAGCCCGTGCAGAAGTTTAGGGCCGCCATGGTTGAACTCGCGCTGAGCCAGCCGAGCTATACTCCGGAGATGCTATGTGACCTCGTGGGCCGCCTGCATAGACTTGGTTCGGAATTCCAGGTCAAAGTCTGGCAGCAAATCGAAAACTGGATCGCGACCGGTGCCAGTGATGATGATATCGCGAAGGTCCGCGAGAAAATTCGTGTCACGGTGCTTTCGCGGCGCGGTCGTCGTCGCGCCAAGGACGGTGATTTCGCGGCACTAAACAAGAAGGCGAAGGCCATCTATGACTCGATGGAACCCAAGGACGTCATCAACAAGCACGAATGGCTTTTTCGCCAGGCATGGGTCGAGGAGTCTGCTGACGAGCTCGACGATGACCAGCTGGATTTCCGGAAGCGCGAGGAGCGCATTGCGGCTCTGAGGCGTGAAGCCCTCCGCGAAATCTACCAGGAACGCGGTACCGCTGGAATTTTCGAGCTTGCTTCGCGGGGACAGGCACAGCATCAGATCGGCGTTCACATGGTCATGGACGTGCTCGACGCATCGCAGGCTCAGTCGTTCATATTCGAAGCTCTGCAGCCGGGCGTCAATGAAACAGCGGTGGACCGGAAGATTCTGATTGCCGGTGCCATGCGGGCTCTTGGAACAGAAGGTCGCGTAGCCGTGCTCGAACATGCCCGCGAAACGATGGCTGAGACGGATGTCCTCCGCCTCCTTTTGCTGAGCAGCTTTGATAAGCGCACTTGGGTGGTGGTGGACCGGATGCCTGCCGCGATTCAGAATTCCTACTGGCTGGACGTGCATCCTGAGTTCATTTTCGAGTCCGAGGATGATAACAACGAAGCTATTGAACGCCTGTTGAAAGCAAAGCGGCCGCGCGCGGCATTCTCCGCCGTTCACTTCAAGCTGGAGGCAATCAGGCCGGCCCTGATTGTGGAGATGCTGTCGGATATGGCGAGCGGCGGCATGGACCGCGCTGGCGAATATCAGCTCCAGGAATACGATATTAGGACAGCGTTCGAGTTGGTCGACCGCAACCCGGATGTCACGCGCGACCAGAAGGCAGGTCTGGAGTTCGCCTACATTGACGTGCTGTCACGCATGTTTGGCGGAGATGACAGCAACCACATTCCGAACCTCGAGAGGTACATCGAGGACCACCCCGAAATGTTCGTTCAGGCGCTCGTGTGGGCGTATAAGCGAAGGGACGGCGGGGAAGATCCGATCGGGTTCCGGATACCCGATGGCCGTAAGGACCTGTCAGAGCGCGCGTTCCACCTGCTGGAGGGTATCGAGCGGATACCCGGCCTGATGGACGATGGCAGTTTCGACGTGCCGAAGCTCAGGAAGTGGATCAGTCAGGTCCGCGAAAAGAGCGCTGAGCTAGACCGTCAGGACATCTGCGATTTGTGTCTGGGCAAGCTGATGTCTCATGCACCGGAAGGGGTTGACGGTGTGTGGCCTTGTGAGGAGGTCCGGGACGTGATTGAGGAGTTGCGGTCGAAGCCGCTGACGGATGGCGCCCATACCGCGCTCTACAATCAGCGCGGCGTACACTTCCGGGGTGAAGGTGGGGGACAGGAGCGCGAGCTGGCCGACAAGTATCGGGCTTGGGCCGACGCACTTCAGTTCACGCACCCATTCCTTTCCGCATCGCTACTGATGGGGATGGTTCGGACGTACGAGCGTGAAGCGGAGCGTGAGGGTCGCGAAGCCGGCATCCGGCGTCGCCTTCGTCACTAGTACCGCGATGCAAATGGATGAAGGCCCCGCCGGTTACGAGGACTTTTGGTCCGCTCTTGGCGCGTTGCGGACGCAATCACTCCCAAGCCCACCGTCCGCTTCCTGGAGCTCGATCCGATAGTCTGAATGACCGGAACAGGGGCGCAAAGCCGCCGTTCGACGAATTCAGCGCCGATGCACGACCCACGACGCCACCCGCCGCCACTTCAAATCGCCTCATAGCGGAAGCGGTCGAAATCCGCGTGCAGGCCGCTGCCGGATGTGTCGAAGGCGAACAGGCCGGCGAAGGCGCCGGTGAAGGAGCCGTGCTCGCCGCGTCCGCCCTCGTCCGAGATTACGCCTGCATCGAGCGCCGGCCCGATTGCCGCCCAGTCCTCCTCCGGTGCTGCACGCCAGAAGAACTGGAGATCATTGTCGCGGACATCCATTGCCAGCTGGACCGGGCCGTCCGGCAGCGCCAGACCGCTGCCAGCCGGATAGGTCAGGCGTCCGTGCGGAAAATCGCCCGGGCAGGAGAGAATGGTGACGGCCCGTCCGAGCGTCTCGTGCCAGGTGACGCCGAGCGCGTGGAACTTGTGGCGGTTGTAATAATACGTCAGGCCCGCGACCTGTTGATACGTAGCCGGCGTAAACTCGACGACGGTTTCCGCCCGGAAGGAATGATGCTCCTGGCGCCGTGCCACGAGCGCCTGCTCGAACCAGCTGCCGATGCTCTCGCGGCCGAAGAGGCGCAAGTGCCCTTGCCGGCGGGTCAGCGAAAAGATCCGCTCCGGCAGCGGCGTGCGCAGCCATTGGAACTCGGCCGGAAGCTCATGCTCGTCGAAATCGGTCTCGGTCACTCTGGGCTGCGGGATGGCGTCGGTCGTCACCGGTGCCGGCACCGTGACCTCCGGCACGACGCCGCCGCTTTCCAGATAGAGCCAGCCGTCCTCCCTCCAGACGCATTTCTGCAGCGCCGTTTCGCGGCCGAGCGGCGAGCGGCGATGCGGCGGCAGCGGCCGGCCGCAGAGATGCGTGTGATAGGCCTGCCCGTCCGGCGTTTCGACATATTGCCCATGGCCGGCGCGCTGCAGCGACGCCTCGGGGTGATCCTTCGCGGTGATGAGATGGATGTTCGGGTGCAGTTCGTACGGACCGTCGATCATCCGGGAACGGGCCATCGTCACCGCATGCTCATAGCCGGTTCCGCCCTCGGCAACCGTCAGATAGTACCAGCCGTCGCGCTTGAAGAGATGCGGCCCCTCGACGAGCCCGAGCGCGCTGCCGGCGAAGATGTTCTTCACGGGACCCGTGAGCTTGCGCGTGCGCTCGTCCCATTCCTGCAGCAGGATGCCGTCGAATGCCGGGCTCTTCGGCGCGCCGCCGAAGCTTTCGGTGCGGTGATTCCATTGCATGTTCAAGAACCACTTGCGGCCGTCCTCGTCATGAAAGAGCGATGGATCGAAGCCGGACGAATTGATATAGACCGGATCGGACCAGGTCGCCTCGATGGTTTCGGCCGTGACGATATAGTTGTGGGCGTCCTTGAAGTTCCCGTCGAAGCGCTTGACGTCGGTATAGACCAGCCAGAACAGGCCCTCGAAGTAAGAAAGGCAGGGCGCCCAGACGCCGCAGCTGTCGGGATTGCCGCGCATGTCGAGCTGGCTCGCACGCTCGAGCGGCCGCCGGACGAGCCGCCAGTTCACCAGGTCGCGCGAATGGTGGATCTGCACGCCCGGATACCACTCGAAGGTGGAGGTGGCGATATAATAATCATCGCCGACGCGGCAGATCGACGGGTCGGGGTTGAAGCCCGGCAGGATCGGATTGCGGATCGATGCGGCCATGTTCTCTCCTCCAGAGTCGGCAGCATCCAGCCCGAAAGTCGCGGCGGTTTCAAGACTGACGTCATCGCTCACCGCTGAAGAAACTACCCTTTCGTGGCGCAGAGGCTCCCCCGCCCGGTCAATCTTCGATGACCGGCATGCGACTTTCCTGTCGGGACCTGCTGCGGTCCGGAAAAATGAAGGCGCGGGCTTGAAAGCACCCTTGAAATCGGCACTGTGGCTGTGCTTGGCAGAGAAAAAACAACGACTGCGGGGAGATGGTTCGATGCAACTTTTACTCGGCTTCAGCCGGCTGATAGACGCCACCACCGAGAGGATCGGCAAGGCGGTCTCCTGGCTCATTCTCGTCGCCGTGCTCGTCAGCGCCGGCAATGCCGTCATCCGAAAGGCATTCAACATGTCGTCGAATGCCTGGCTGGAGGCGCAATGGTATCTCTTCGGCGCTGCCTTCATGTTCGCCGCCGCCTATACGCTCAGCCAGAACGAGCACATCCGAATCGACATCGTCTACGGCTCGTTTTCGCGCCGCGTCCAACATTGGATCGACCTCTTCGGGCATATCTTTTTCCTGATGCCCTTCGTGCTGCTGATGATCTATTTCCTCGTGCCCTATGTGCGCATGTCGTACCGCTCGGGAGAGGTCTCCTCCAGCGCCGGGGGGCTGATCCTCTGGCCCGCCAAGGCGGTGCTGTTGATCGGCTTCATCCTGCTGGCACTCCAGGGCGTCTCCGAGATCATCAAGAAGATCGCCGTCATGACCGGCAACATGGACGACCCGACACCTTATGTGCCGACCCATGCGCCGCTCGATGAGGCAACCGCTCCGGAGGTGCGCCCGTGATCGAGTTCATCGCGCACAACCTGGCGCCGATCATGTTCGTATCGCTGATCGTGTTTCTGTTGCTGGGCTATCCCGTCGCCTTCTCGCTCGCCGCGAACGGCCTCCTGTTCTTCATCATCGGCGTGGAACTTGCGCCGCTCTCCGATTCGATCAATCTCTCCTGGCCGTTGCTCAATGCGCTTCCGGAACGCTTCTGGGGGGTGATGTCCAACGACACCCTGCTTGCCATTCCCTTCTTCACCTTCATGGGCATCGTGCTCGAACGCTCGGGCATGGCCGAGGATCTGCTCGACACGATCGGGCAGCTTTTCGGCCCGGTTCGTGGTGGTCTTGCCTATGCGGTCATCTTCGTTGGCGCGCTGCTTGCCGCCACCACCGGCGTCGTCGCGGCCTCCGTCATCGCCATGGGTCTGATCTCGCTGCCCATCATGCTGCGCTACGGCTATGACCGGCGGGTCGCCACCGGCGTCATCGCCGCCTCCGGCACGCTCGCGCAGATCATTCCGCCGTCGCTGGTGCTGATCGTTCTCGCCGACCAGCTCGGCCGCTCCGTCGGCGACATGTATGCCGGCGCGCTGATCCCGGGCCTCGTGCTGACGGGTCTCTACATGAGCTACGTCATGCTGATGTCGTTCCTGAAGCGCGGCTCCATGCCGGCGCTGCCGCTCGAAGCCCGCACCCTCGGATCGGGCGTCATGTCCCTGGTCGTCGCGCTCGTCGTCGCCGTCGGGATCGCCTATGCCGCCCATCTCTATCTCTCGCCGACGCAGGGAGGGAACGCCGATATCCTCGGCGCCACGGTGGGCGTGGCCTTCATCTACCTGGTTGCCGTGCTCGATCGCTTGTTCAAGATCAACGCCCTGTCGCGCCTGGCGCAACAGGTCATCATCGTGCTGATCCCGCCGCTGGCGCTGATTTTCCTCGTCCTCGGCACGATCTTCCTTGGCATCGCAACGCCGACCGAGGGCGGCGCGATGGGCGCGGTCGGCGCGCTGATCATGGCCGCGGCCAAGGGGCGGCTCACGATGGAAGTGGTCCGCTCGGCGCTCGCCTCCACCACGCGCCTCTCCGCCTTCGTCTTGTTCATCCTCATCGGAGCGCGGGTCTTCTCGCTGACCTTCTACGGCGTAAACGGTCATCTCTGGGTGGAGCACCTGCTTACGGGTTTGCCCGGAGGCGAGGTCGGCTTCCTGATCGCCGTCAACCTGCTCGTCTTCTTCCTGGCCTTCTTCCTCGATTTCTTCGAGCTCGCCTTCATCATCGTGCCGCTGCTGGCACCGGCGGCCGAGAAGCTCGGGATCGATCTCATCTGGTTCGGCGTGCTGCTCGGCATCAACATGCAGACGAGCTTCATGCATCCGCCCTTCGGCTTCGCGCTGTTCTATTTGCGCTCGGTCGCGGCAAGGGTACCCTATCTCGACAAGGTGACCGGCAAGATGATGCAGCCGGTGACGACGGCCCAGATCTATTGGGGCGCCGTGCCGTTCGTCGGCATCCAGATCGTGATGGTCGCGCTGACGCTGATGTTTCCGCAGATGGTGATGCACTACAAGGGCGCCGGCGCAGGCGTCGACCCCTCCACCATCAAGATCGAACTGCCGGGCCTCGGCGGCACCGGCCTGGGACTGCCGGACAATGGCGGCGGTCTCGGCCTGCCGGGCGGCCTGCAATTGCCCGGCGGAAGCCCGCTCGACGGCGGCCAGCCGCCGGCCCAGCCGAACATTGCGCCGCAGCCGGAGACCCCGCCGGCACCCGACCTCAGCGCACCGCCGTCGTTCAATTGACAGCCCTCTCCCCGCACAGGTGAGAGGGGAGCAAGCTGCGCGTCCCTTCTCCCCGTCTCAACGGGGAGAAGGTGCCGGTAGGCGGATGAGGGACCGAAATTCTTTCATGATAACGAAAAAAGAGAACCCCGGAGCAGCGCCCCGGGGTTTCCTGTTCCGCGATCGATGCCGCCGCGTCAGATCTTGCCGTTGCGCTGCTGGATCATCATGAAGGTGTCGTAGTTGTATTCGGCGATCTGCGCATTGAGGTAATACTCGCCGCGGAACGCCTTGATCGACTCCCAGATCTTCTTGAAGGCCGGATTGGAGGATTCCATCTCCGCATAGATGTCGTTCGACGCATCAAAGCAGGCGGAAAGCACATCCGCGCTGAACGGCCGCAATTGCGCGCCGGCGGCGACGAGCCGCTTGATGGCGGCCGGGTTCAGGTAGTCGTACTTCTGCAGCATGTTGGAGTCGGCCGCCTGGCAGGCCGTGCGCAGGAGCGATTGATAGGCCTTCGGCAGGCCCTCATACGCCGCCTTGTTGAACATGGCATGCACCGTCGGGCCGCCTTCCCACCAGCCGGGATAGTAGTAATAGGGCGCGACCTTGTAGAAGCCGAGCTTCTCGTCGTCATAGGGACCGACCCATTCGGCGGCGTCGATCGTGCCCTTTTCCAACGCCGGATAGATGTCGCCGCCGGCGATCTGCTGCGGCACGGCGCCGAGTTTTTCCAGGACCTTGCCGGCGAAGCCGCCGACGCGCATCTTCAGCCCCTTCAGGTCGTCGACCGTTTTGATTTCCTTGCGGTACCAGCCGCCCATCTGCACGCCGGTATTGCCGTTGGGAAAACCGACCAGGCCCTGCTCGCCGAGGAACTCATTGAATATGTCGATGCCGCCGCCGTGATAGTGCCAAGCGTTGATGCCGCGCGCATTCAGCGAGAACGGCACCGCGGCGCCGAGCGCCCAGGTCGGATCCTTGCCCCAATAGTAATAGGCAACCGTATGGCACGCCTCGACCGTCCCGGCTGCCGCCGCGTCGGCGGCCTGCAGGCCCGGAACGATTTCGCCGGCCGCGAAGACCTGAAGCTGGAAATTGCCGTCGGTCGCTTCGGACACGTATTTCGACAGGACTTCCCCGCCGCCATAGATGGTATCCAGCGACTTCGGGAAGGACGACGTCAAACGCCAGGTGACCTTCGGATTGCTCTGCGCCACGGCCGGCGCTGCGAGTGCCGTCGCGGCAGCCGCCCCGAGGCCGCCGAGGCCCGCATTTTTGATGAATGAACGGCGATCCATGATTCCTCCCTTTTCCCGCCATGACGGTTGCCGGCGTGCACCGCCGAACCGTCGTTTGAGCTTTTCCCCGCCCGCCTCAGCGCGTCGAGGGCTCATTGTCGTCATTGCCGGCAGCCGGGCAGAAGCGCCCCAGATCGGGCCGGCACAACCGCACCATACAGACATGGCAATGCATGTCCAGTGGCCGCATCCGGCCGCCGCCCCGACTTTTGGCGAAGAGGCGACCGGCACGCGCGAGATTGCCTAAAATCAAGGCAAATCAAGGCATTCGGGCCTGCTGCCGACGCCCTTTGTCGGCGCTCCGGAGGCCGCTCTTCAAGCGCCGCAGCGGCCTTTCGGGTCCGGCGCGGGAGGTCGTCAGCGCTCCGCCGAGGACGCCCAGAGGTTGATGTCTGCCTCGCGCGCATAGGCGTCTATCTCGGCCAGTTCCTCTGCCGTGAAACTGTCGTTCTCGAGCGCCTTGACGCTGTCGACGATCTGCTCGGAACGGCTTGCCCCGACCAGGGCGGAGGTGATCCGCCCGCCGCGCAGCACCCACGCGATCGCCATCTGCGCCAGCGTCTGCCCGCGGCGCTCGGCAATCGCATTTAATTTGCGGATATTCTCGACGATGTCCGGCCGGATGAATTCCCGTTTGAGGAAATGGTTGAGCGCCGCACGGCTGTCTTCGGGAATGCCGCTCAGATATTTCGTCGTCAGCATGCCCTGGGCAAGCGGCGAGAAGACGATCGAGCCGATGCCGAGATCCTCCAGAGTGTCGACGAGGCCGTCATCCTCGATCCAGCGGTTGAGCATGGAGTAGCTTGGCTGATGGATGAGGCACGGCGTGCCAAGCTCCTTGAGGATCGCTGCCGCTTCGCGGGTGCGCTGCGAATTGTAGGAGGAGATGCCGACATAAAGCGCCCTGCCCGACCGCACGATGTGATCGAGCGCGCCGCAGGTCTCCTCGAGCGGCGTGTCGGGGTCGAAGCGGTGGGAATAGAAAATGTCGACATAGTCGAGCCCCATGCGCTTCAGACTCTGGTCGCAGGAGGCGATCAGATATTTGCGGCTGCCCCATTCGCCATAGGGCCCGGGCCACATGTCGTAGCCGGCCTTGGAGGAAATGATCAGTTCATCGCGCAGCCCGGCGAATTCGGTGCGCAGGATCTCGCCGAAGGCGATCTCCGCGGACCCCGGCGGCGGGCCGTAATTGTTGGCAAGGTCGAAATGGGTGATGCCGAGATCGAAGGCGGTCCGGCACATGTCCACCTTGCGCTCGTGCGGCGTGTCGCCGCCGAAATTGTGCCACAGCCCCAGCGAGATCGCCGGCAGCTTCAAGCCGCTCCTGCCGCAGCGGTTATACTTCATCTTCTCGTATCGGTTTTCTGCCGGTTGCCAGGGCATGGGTCGCATTCCTTTGTTTTGCATGGGTGGGTTTGATTACCCCTCCCCAACCCCTCCCCACAAGGGGGAGGGGCTTACCTTGCCGCACCGGCCCGCCTCCTCGCAGCGGGACCAGCCCACGCAGAGGCTGAATATGGGCAGGCGAGCGCCGCTGGCGCCGAGCCCCTCCCCCTTGTGGGGAGGGGTTGGGGAGGGGTCATCCTTCGACCCAAGAGCGATTAAGTCACCGCAGAAGCGCCCTCGCCTCCTCGATGCCGAGCGCCGCCGGCTGGGTGCAGGTTGTGGACAATGTCACGAAACGTCCCTCTTCCCCGGATTTCAGGATCGACACCATCACGTCGACGGCATGCAGCGCGCGATCGAGCGAGCAGCGCGGGTCGCGACCCTTGAGGATTGCATCCGCCATGTCGGCAAGGCCGGCGGTGCGGTAGTTGGCGATCGGCCCCAGCGGATGCTCCCAATTGTCAATGGCAAAGGGGTGGTCCCACATCTCCAGCGGCCTGATGTCCTTGTTGCAGCCGCTTGCCTCGACAGTGCCGCCGAAGAAGTTCGGGTCGGGGACGAACAGTGATCCCTCGGTGCCGTAGAGCTCCATATTGGCGTGGCGATGCGCCCAGACGTCCCAGCTCGCCGAAAGCGTGATGGTCGCGCCGTTGTGGAATTCGAGCAGCGCATGGACATTGGTCGGCGTCCTGACCGGAATCACCTCCCCGTTGCGCGGCTCGCTGGTGATGGTGCGCGTCTGGCTCGCCATCGACGACAGCGCCGCCACGCGCTTTACCGGTCCGATCAGATTGATCAGGTTGGCGATGTAATAGGGGCCGAGATCGAGCACCGGGCCGCCTCCGGGCAGGAAGAAGAAGTCCGGGTTCGGATGCCACATCTCCATGCCCGGGCTCATCACATGGCAGGTGCCGGAGGTCACGCGGCCGATCCTGCCGTCATCGACGTAGCTGCGGGCGAGCTGATGGGCGCCGCCGAGGAAAGTATCCGGCGCACTGCCGACCACAAGTCCCTTTTGCCTGGCGATTGCCCTCAATTCCTCGCCCTGCTCGAGCGACAGGACGAGCGGCTTTTCGGAATAGACATGCTTGCCGGCTTCGAGGATCGCCTTGGAAACCGGAAAATGCGCATCCGGTATGGTCAGGTTGACGATGATGTCCACCTCCGGATTGGCGAGCAGAGCTTCGATGCTCTCAGCCGTCACATCGAATGCAGCGGCGCGTGCCTCGGCCGCCGCCGGATCGATATCCGCGCAGGCGACGACGCGGATGCCCTTGAAGAGCGGTGCAAGCTTGAAATAGGTGGTGGAAATATTGCCGCATCCGACGATGCCGACGCCAAGTTCTTTCGTCATGGAGATGTCCGCTTCTCTAGGCAGGTTCCGCAAAAGCCTGCGCCCAACAAAGAAATCCAGGAAGGCATTCTTGGGTAACCCACGAATGCCTTCCTAGTAGGATTGAATGGAAGCGAGCGACCGCTTGGCAAAGCGGCGGAAGTCGCTCGGATTGTCGTGTTCCGCGATGAAATATTGCGCCGGGGTTTCCGAAAGCGCCCTGGTGAGCCCTTTCCAGTCGAGCGTACCCTCGCCGACATCGGCCCAGCCGTCCTCGTTCGTCTTTTCGCCCTTGGGCGCGATGTCCTTGACATGAACGGCGGTGATGCGGTCGCCATATTTCTGGATCCAGGCAAAGGGATCAGCGCCGCCGCGCACGATCCAGGCGATGTCAGCCTCCCAGGAAAGATCCGGTCCGCCGGCAAAGATGTGCTCCAGCGGCAACGATCCGTCTGGCAGGGCATGGAATTCGAAGTCATGATTGTGCCAGCCGAAGTCGATGCCGGCATCGCGGAACGGCTTGCCGGCCGCCTGCAGCCGCGCGCCGAATTCCCGCCAACCGGCCGCATCGCTCGGGCGCTGATCGGGCATCAGATACGGGCAGTAGATGGCGCGGATGCCGAGCGCATTGGCGATCTGCATCACCCGCAGGGGATCCGTTTCCAGCATGTCGAGGCTGAAATGGGCCGTCGGCATGGCAAGGCCGTTGCGCTCCAGTCCGCTCCTGAAAGCCGCGATCTGTTCGTCACTGAGGGCGGCATAGAGCGCTCCATATCCCTCGACCTGCGTGTAACCGGCATCGCCGAGAGCGGCAAGCACATCGGCGAAGGGCGGGAAGTTGCGGGCGCTGTAGAGCTGAAAACTGACGTCTTTCATCGAGACTCTCCTCGTGGGTTTTGCGGATTCAAATCGTGGCAGGGGCGGCGTGGAGCGGCGCGCGGTTGATCTTCGCAGGCGCAGGGGCGGCCATGGCGGCGGATTGCGCTTCACCTCGCTCACCCCCTTCCCTGGCAGGATTCGAGATCGTAGGCGCTGAAGCGCGGCGTCACGCCCGGTTCGAGCGGCAGTTTCGGCGTGAAGCGGATCGTCTTCGCTTCTCCCGCGGCAAGGTCGAAGGCGTTGTCGGAATAGCGCCCCTCGCCATCCGCCTCGACCATCACATAGAGCGCGAGGCCGGCTGCCGTCACGGTCACGTCGTAGCCGTCGACAGCGGTCGCCGCCTCGATCGCCAGGCCTGCGGGCTCGAGGTCGAGTGCCTTGTAGGTGCCGTGGACGTAATGCCCCTCGCCACGCATGCCGTTCGACGCTTCGAAGGACCAGAAGATGAGCGCGTCGGCCGGAATATCGGTGGCCGTGATGGTGACCAGCGTCTCTGCCCGGTCCGGCGAGCATGCGCCTGCCGCCGCCACCAGCGGCCGGCGCTTGCCTTCGAGCGAAACCAGGAAGGTCTCCAGTTCGACCCTCACCGGCTCGGCCGTATCGTTGACCGTGGAGAAGGCGATCGTCTTGCCGTCCGCCGCCGGAATGGCCGCCACCGTGACCGGCTGGAAGAAGCGCCGCGCCATGTAGTGCAGGGCCTTCCAGTGGCCGCCATAGTCGAGGCTCGACCAGGAGGCGACCGGCCAGGTGTCGTTGAGCTGCCAATAGAGCGTGCCCATGCAATGGGGCTTCAGCGAGCGCCAATAGTCCACGGCGGTGCGGATCGCCAGCCCCTGCTGGATCTGGCTGAGATAGACGAAACTCGGGAAATCCTTGGGGAAGCGGAAATAACGGAACATCGTGCCGGCAATCCGCTCGTTGCCGCCGGCATTCTTCTGATGCGCCTCCATCACCGGCGAGGCGATGTTGAGGTCGCGCGCTTCGGCAAACCTTCGGATCACCGGCATGGATGTATAGGACTGGAAGCCGAATTCCGAACAGAAGCGCGGCCGCACCGTCCGATAGGTATCGAAGGACCTGTTCTCGTGCCAGACGGACCAGTAGTGCATGTCGCCGGAGCCGTCGGCATGCCAGGCATCGCCGAAATCCAGGTAACCGACGGACGGGCTCGACGGCCACCAGATCGCCTCTGGACAGGCCGCCTTCATCGCCGTCTCGATCGTTCGGTTGAGGCGGTCATAGGAAACGAGATAGCGGTCGCGGTCCTTGCGGCTTTCCTCGAACCAGGCTAGGGCGCCGACGAGCTCGTTGTCGCCGCACCAGAGCGCGATCGACGGATGCGACGCGAGCCGCTTCACCTGATAGCCCACTTCCGCCGCGACGTGTTCCAGGAAATCCGGCGTCGAAGGGTAGAGATTGCAGGCGAACATGAAGTCCTGCCAGACCATGAGACCGAGCCGGTCGCAGTGATCGTAGAACCAGTCCGGCTCGTAGAAGCCGCCGCCCCAGACGCGGATCATGTTCATATTGGCGTCGACGGCCGATTGCAGGAGATCTTCGACGCCCTCGGGCGCAACCCGCGCCATCAGCGCATCCGCCGGTATCCAGTTGGCGCCGCGGCAGAAGATGTCGCGGCCGTTGACGCGGAAGGCGAAGCGACTGCCCGCCTCGTCGCGGTCGGTCACCAGTTCGATCGTCCTGAAGCCGATTTGCCGCGTCACCACTTCCTCGGGCGTTTCGACCGTCAACATCGACAGCGCCTGTTCGCCGCTGCCGGCCGGCCACCAGCGCTTCGGCTCCGCGACGCTGAACACGTGCGTGATGTGCGTCTCGCCGGCGGCGGCCGCCAAGTCCAGGCGCTCGCGTTGCCCGTCAAGCTCGAAATGGATCGGCACGATACCGGGATCGCGGGCAAAAAGCGTGACCGTCACCTGCAGGTCGACCGAGCCGTCATCGAGCCAGACCTGACGCGTCGTCACATGCTCGATGCGCGCCGTCTCCAGCCGGCAAAGCGCCAGCGTCCCATAAATGCCGAGTGGCGCGATCGCGATGTTCCAGTCCCAGCCGAAATGGCATTGCGGCTTGCGCAGCATATTGCCATTGGCGATCGGCGAGTTGCCCTCGTGATAGGGCACGCGGAAGGGCTGTTCGGCCTGGCGCCTTGCCCCTTCAGCAATCGAGGAATGGAGCAGCACGCGGATGCGGTTCTCCCCGGCAACAAGCGCGCCCGACACATCCGGACGGTAGCGGCGGAAGCAATTCTCCGCCTCCAGCACCAGCCGGTCATTGACGTGGATCGAAGCCACCGTGTCGATGCTTTCGAAATCGAGATACCAGTAGCCGCCGAGATCGTCCGCATCGATCACGACGGTGCGTTCGAGCACCCAGTCCTTCTGTGCCACCCATTGCACCTCGGCCTCGTTGCGGCCGCGATAGGGGTCGGGGATGATGCCGGCGTGCTGCAGCGCACTGTGCACGTCGCCCGGCAGCGCGATCGTCAGCGCATGGCTGTTGTCCGCGGAGGCGAGCAGCCAATCGCCGGAAAGATCGATGCGGATCGCGTCGCCGTTCAGGGTCTCGGGAGGCATGTCCATTATCCATTCGTGACCGGCGGCGGTCGCCGGGATACTGTCCTCGGCCGGGCGCTTTCAAAAGCCCGGCCGGCTTGAAGTGGCTGGGGCGGGATGCGGGGAAACAACGCCGCTTCTCCCACTCCCGTCGGCTGTCAAAGACGGTTCTCGGTGGCTGCGTCGAAGATCGAGGCGACCCCCATGTCGAAGGAGAGCCGCACCGTGCTGCCGGGCGGATAGCGGCGCTGACCGGCAATCCTGACCGACATGGATTGCCCGGCGAGCTTCAGCCACAGGAGGTTGTCGGCGCCCATCGGCTCTTCGATGTCGACCGTGGCCTCGTGCACCTCGCCGGTCCCGGCCTCGTCGACCTTGACATGCTCCGGACGCAGGCCGAGCACCACCTTTTGTCCCGGCTGCAGCCGCCTGCGTGCGGGATAGGCGGTGACGTCGAAGGCGACGCCTCCTACGCGCACGACGCTGCGGCCTTCCCTCGCCTCCACCTCGCCGCGGAAGAAGTTCATCGACGGCGAACCGATGAAGCCGGCGACGAAGAGATTTTCCGGCGCATTGTAGATCGTCATCGGATCGGCAAGCTGCTGGATAACTCCGCTCTTCATCACCGCAATGCGATCGGCGAGCGTCAGCGCCTCGATCTGGTCGTGGGTGACATAGATCATCGTGTTCTTCAGCGACTGGTGCAGCCGCTTGATTTCGACGCGCAGTTCCGAGCGCAGCTTGGCGTCGAGGTTCGAAAGCGGCTCGTCGAAGAGGAAGACGTCGACATCGCGCACCAGCGCCCGGCCGATCGCGACGCGCTGGCGCTGGCCGCCGGAAAGTTCTGAAGGCTTGCGCTTGAGCAGCGGCTGGATCTGCAGGATTTCCGCCGCCCGATTCACCCGCTTGTCGATTTCCGGCTGCGGCACTTTGGCAACCTTCAGGCCGAAGGAGAGGTTCTTCTCGACCGACATCTGCGGATAGAGCGCATAGGACTGGAACACCATGCCGATGCCGCGGTCTTTCGGTTCCTCCCAGGTGACGTTGCGATCATGGATGAAGATCTGCCCGTCGGTGACGTCGAGCAGTCCGGCGACGCAATTGAGCAGCGTCGACTTGCCGCAACCGGACGAACCGAGCAGGACGAGAAACTCGCCGTGATCGATGTCGAGATTGAGCTTGTCGAGGACCGTGACGGCGCCGAAGCTCAAGGAAAGATCCCTGACGGAAACGCTGGTCATGCTTGCTTATCCTTTCACTGCGCCGGCTGCGATGCCGCGGACGAACAGGCGGCCCGAAACGAAGTAGACCGTCAGCGGCACGAGGCCGGTCAGGATCGTTGCTGCCATGTTGACGTTGTATTCCTTCACGCCCTGGACCGAGTTGACGATGTTGTTGAGCTGCACGGTCATCGGGTAGTATTCGGGCCGGGTGAAGACCACGCCGAACAGGAAGTCGTTCCAGATGCCGGTCACCTGCAGGATCATCGCGACGACGAAGATCGGCAGCGACATCGGCAGCATGATCTTCAGGTAGATCGTCCAGAAACCGGCGCCGTCGACGCGCGCCGCCTTGAACAACTCCTCCGGCAGGGCGGCGAAATAATTGCGGAAGAGCAACGTCAGGATCGGCATGCCGAAGATCGTGTGGACGATCACGAGGCCGGTCAGGGTGCCGTAGACGCCCATTTCCCTCAGCACGATGACGATCGGGTAGATCATCACCTGGTAGGGAATGAAAGCGCCGACGATCAGGATTGTGAAGAAGAGATCGGCGCCCTTGAAGCGCCAGTTCGCCAGCGCATAGCCGTTCACCGACGCGACCGCGATCGAGATGATTACGGAAGGCACGGTGATGCGGACCGAATTCCAGAACCCCCGCGAAAGCCCATCGCAATTGAGCCCGGTGCAGGCCTCGGCCCAGGCCTTTACCCACGGCTGGAACGTGACCTCCAGCGGCGGCGCGAAGATATTGCCGACGCGGATCTCCGGCATGCCCTTGAGCGAGGTCACGATCATGACATAGAGCGGCAGCAGGTAATAGAGCGATACGACGATCAGCGTGCCGTAGACGATGATGTTGCGGCGCGAGAGCGTCCGTTTCGGCTTGGCGCCGCGCGGGCCGTCCTCGTGTTTGGCCCCAACCGTATCGACGGAGAGAGCCATGCTGTTCTTGGCGATGTTATCCACGCTTGCGGCCCCCTCCGAATTCGAGATACGCCCACGGCACAATGATGATGGCGACGGTCAGAAGCATCATGGTCGAGGCGGCGAAGCCCTGGCCGAGGTTCTGGGCGAGGAACATGTAGTCGTAGACATATTTGGCGGGCACCTCCGAGGCGATGCCGGGTCCGCCGCTCGTCTGCGCCACCACGAGGTCGTAGACCTTGACGATGCCGCTGGCGATGATGACGAGCGTCGTGATGATGACGCCGCGCATCATCGGGATGATAATGAGGACGTAGGTTTTCCACATCGGGATGCCGTCGACGCGCGCGGCCTTCCAGATATCCTCGTCGATGCCGCGTAGCCCCGCGAGCATCAGGCACATGACGAGGCCCGTGCCCTGCCAGAGCGCCGCGATGAGGATGCCGTAGATGACGATGTCGGCGTCGTAGAGCGGATCGAAGGAAAAGCTCTCCCAACCAAGGGACCGCACGATCGACTGGATGCCGTATTGCGGATTGAGCAGCCATTGCCAGACCAGGCCCGTGACGATGAAGGACAGGGCGAAGGGGTAGAGCATGATGGTGCGGAAGGTATTTTCGAAACGGATCTTCTGATCCATCAGCGCCGCGAGCACGAAGCCGATCACCAGGCTGAAGACCAGTGAGAAGAAGCCGAAAATGGCCAGATTCTGGATCGAGATGATCCAGCGCGGCGCCGCCCATAGCCGCTCGTATTGGTCGAGCCCGACGAAGGAAAGGCGCGGCAGGAGCTTCGAGTTGGTGAAGGAATAGACGACCGTCCACAGCGTGCCGCCGAGGAAGATGACCATGGCCGTCAGGATCATCGGGATAGAGGCGATCTTCGCATTCAGGTTGCGCAGCCACTGGTTCGGTCGACCCGAACCCCGTGTTAGAACTGTCATGTTCCCTCCTCCGGAACTGCAATGGTTTTCGGTGGCGGGCAGCCCGGCGCCTTGGGCGCACGCCCGAAACCTGCCAAATCGCGCCCCGCCCTCGTGCGCCAATGCCGCGATCAAGCCCGCAATGGGGCTCGTGGCCGGCCCCGCGACAAAGGCGGGGCCGTCATGCGCCAGACCTCAATCCGCCGCCGCGATGATGTCCGCGAACCGCTTCTGGGCGTCTTCCGGTGTCATGGAGGGGTTGGCGAAGAACTCGGAGAAGAGGTCCTCCTTCTGCTTCTGGCTGTCCGGCGAAAGCAACTGGTCCGTGCCCTGGATGACATTGCCCTTGGCAAGGATGTCGAGGCCCTTCCGCATGCAGTCATTGGCCGCCGCAAGATCGACATCGCCGCGAACAGGCAACGAGCCCTTCTTCAAATTGAAAGCGACCTGGGTTTCGGGCTTCAGCAGGGTCGAGGCGAGCACCTCCTGTGCCTTCGACTTTTCTTCGTCGTCGAGCACCGGGAAATAGAAAGCATCGCCGCCGGTCGAGATCACCTCATTGACGCCGAGGCCCGGCAGGCAGGTGTAGTCGACGCCGGCTTTCTTGCCCGCAACCTGGAACTCCCCCTGGGCCCAGTCGCCCATGATCTGGCCGCCCGCCTTGCCCGTGATCACGAGGTTCGTCGCCTGGTTCCAGTCCTGGACATTGCTGCCCTTCGACATGCGGCGCGCGTCGTCGGCGGCCTTGAAGACCTTGGCTATTTCCGGCCCGGCGGCCACTTCCTCGTCCTTCTTGGCGAAAACCTGCTCGAACACGTCCTTGCCGGCAATCGCCACCATCAGCACGTCGAAGGCGCCGGCCGCCTGCCAGGGCTGACCGCCAAGCGCCAGGGGGATGATCCCGGCTTTTTCGAGCGCCGGCGCGGCGGCGACGAACTCGTCCCAGTTCTTCGGTACAGCCACGCCCGCCTGTTCGAAGGCGGCATTGGAAAGCCACAACCACTGCCAGGAATGGATATTGACCGGGGCGCAGTAGATCTTGCCTTCGATCGTGCAGGAATCGAGCAGGCTCGAGGGCTTGACGATGTCTCGCCAATGCTCGCGTTCGGCGACATCGCTCAGGTCGCGCATCAGCCCGGCCTCGACCAGTTCCTCCGCCTGGCGACCGTGATTGAACTGCGTTGCCCCCATCGGGTCGCCGCCGGTGATGCGGCTGATCATGATCGGTCGCGCCGTGCCGCCGGAACCCGCGATCGCGCCGTCGACCCATTTGTTGCCGGTCGCATCGAAGGCCTTTGCCAGTTCGGCGACCGCCGCGGCTTCGCCGCCGGAGGTCCACCAATGCGTGACCTCCAGGTCGGTGGCGTTGGCTGCACCGAACGGCAGAGCGACGGTGACAGCCAGAGCGCCAGCCAGAGAACGTAATTTCATGAGTCTCCTCCCTCACTGTAACGTTACCGTAAAAAACTTAGATCAAACGATTTACAGAAGCAACAGCCACAACGGAGGTTTTAAAATTAAAGTTGTGATACCCGCAATGCGTGCGCCGCGGTGGACTGAAGCGGCGCGACCATAGGTACCGCCAAGCGCTGAAAAACACGTGGCCGTGTGGAATAATGGCCTGTATTTCCTTGCAATATTCCCGATGACCATACACTCGATCACAAGGAGCCCTTCGCAAGCGCAAAATCGGAGGAAGCAGATGCGGGACTCAACTCTTCGGATACATGCTTTGCACTGCAGCAACGAAAATGCTCGACATCCGACCTGTATCGTTACAGATTTTTTAGCGCGGTGCCATTCCGAGCCAATCTGGCGGCCTGCGGCAAATCAGATATAAGCGAGGTAAACTCGGGATGGAGCGAAAAAAGTAGCATCAAAGGCGCCTTGGAGAGTGGAGGATTTAGGGAACGGCATGGAAGGCAGGACGAAGAACAAGCCGGCGGGAGCGCCGCCAGCGGAGGGCGGCAGACCGACGCTGAAGACCATCGCCTTCATGACCGGGCTCGGCATCACCACCGTGTCTCGCGCACTGAAAGATGCGCCCGACATCGGCGCCGAAACCAAGGAGCGCGTTCGCCTGGTCGCAAAGCAGATCGGCTATCAGCCGAACCGGGCGGGCGTGCGGCTCAGAACCGGAAAGACCAATGTCATCAGCCTCGTGCTGACGCTCGAGGAAGAGATCATGGGCATTACCAGCCCGATGGTCATCGGCATTACGGATATCCTGGCAGGCACACCCTATCACCTGGTCGTAACCCCCTACAGTTCCGCCAAGGATCCGCTCGGGCCCATCCGCTACATTCTCGACACGGGCGCCGCCGACGGCGTCATCATATCGCGAATGGAACCGAATGACCCGCGTGTGACGCTGTTGACGGAACGTCAGTTGCCGTTCGCCACCCATGGACGCACCGAAATGGGCATCGTCCATCCCTATCACGACTTCGACAACGAGCGCTTCGCCTACGAGGCGGTGCGCAAGCTCGTGGAGCGCGGCCGCCGGCGGCTCGTCCTGCTCGAGCCGCCGCCCCACCTCTCCTTCCACCAGCACATGCGCACGGGCTTTGAGCGTGGCCTGAAGGATTTCAGCGCCGAGGCCGTGAGCTTTCACCAGGTCAATATCGACCACAGCCTGAAAACCATCCGCGATGCCTTCGAGGCGCTGATGCGCTCGGATGAAGCGCCGGACGGTATCGTCTCCGGCAGCGGCTCCGGCGCCATCGCGCTGATTGCCGGACTCGAGGCAGCGGGGAAAAAAGTCGGCGTCGATGCCGACATGGTCTCGAAGGTGCCGAGCGACTTTCTGCGCTGGCTGCGCCCGGAGGTTATCACCATGTATGAGGATATCCGCCTCGCCGGCCGCGAGCTCGCCAAGGCGGTGATCGGCCATATCGAAGGCCGCCCGCCGGAAACGCTGCAGAGCCTCAGCCAGCCGGAATTCCAGGCAACTGCGGCAACGGCGCCCGGCTAATATGAAGCCCGATGCGCAGTTTCAATGAGTTACAGCGACCTTTGCGCGTCTGAAAAGACGCGCGGCGCTGCAGTGGCCGGCCAGTATTTGTCGTCGGTGAAATCATGCGGGATGGGATTGAGCTGCTCGAGCTTGTCGGCAACGAATTCGATCTGCATCTTCAGGTATCGGATCGAACTCGGGATCGGTCTTCCGGTGGCGAGGCTGCGTACCCGGTATTGCTCGTAGCCCGTCGCCCTTATGCGCCGCTCCGCCTCGGCGCGGATGCCCGTCTGGCTGGTGACAGGCCCGGTTTCGCTGGCTTTGCCCCCTTCGATCACCCTGAACTTCATGCTGCCTTCCCGATAGCTCCCTTGTTTGAGATACGGTGAGGTTGCCGTGAAAGGGCAACCAGCGCCACCCTTCCTTTGGTAGAGACGAACTAAACCCGATCCGACGCGTTCAGACCGCCGCGTGCCGGCTTCATAGCACGATTCGCTTGCTGGTCGCCTTGCTCAAACGACTGCTCGCAAGAGCTTACGGCGGCAGAGGACAGCCGTTTGCGCCTCCGAAATCAGCTGTTTCATCGAGCCCGGCGAACCGGGCCATAGCCGCCGCCCGTCGGCGTGACGATGGTAATGGCTTCGCCCCCCTCCAACACGGTCTGGGCGCAGCCAGGCATCGCATCGATCCGACCGTCTTTCCGGCGCACGAGGTTTTGCCCGCATTCGCCGGGTTCGCCCCCCAGCAGTCCAAAGGGTCGGATCTTGCGGTGGCCGGAGAGGATCGAGCAGTCCATGCGCTCGCGGAAGCGGATCGTGCGGCTGGTCCCGTTGCCCGCATTCCACTGCCCTCTCCCGCCGGACCCTTCGCGAATGTGGAAATCCTCCAACACCACCGGATAGCGCAGTTCCAGTATCTCCGGATCGGTCAGCCGTGAATTGGTCATGTGCGTGTGGACCGCATCCGCGCCGTTGAAACCCGGCCCCGCCGGCGCGCCCGAGCAGATCGTTTCGTAATACTGGTACGTGTCGTTGCCGAAGGTCAGGTTGTTCATCGTCCCCTGCGCCGAGGAAAGCGCGCCGATCGCGCCGAACAGGCAGTTGGTGACCGCCTGGCTCACCTCGACATTGCCCGCCACGACCGCCGCGGGATAACGGGGCGACAGCATGCTTGCCTCCGGCACGACGATACGAATGGGCCTGAGGCAACCGGCATTCATCGGAATGGCCCCATCGACGATCATGCGGAAGACATAGAGCACGGCCGCGCGGGTCACCGGCTCGGGCGCATTGAAGTTGTCGTCGCGCTGCGGGGACGTGCCGGTGAAATCGACCGTCGCCTCGCGTGCCGTCCTGTCGACCGTGATCCGGACCTTGATCTCGCAACCCTGGTCCATGGGATAGGTGAAGCTGCAATCGCCGAGCTTTTCCAGAGCCCGCCGCACGCTTTCCTCCGCGTTGTTCTGGACGTGGTCCATATAGGCCTTGACCACATCCAGGCCGAAATCCGCGATCGCCTTGCGCATCTCGCTCACGCCGCGGTTGTTGGCGGCGATCTGCGCCTTGAGATCGGCGACGTTCTGCACGACGTTGCGCACCGGGTAGCGCGCGCCTGTCAGCAGGGCACGCAGTTCGGACTCGCGGAAGCGGCCCCGGTCGACCAGTTTGAAATTGTCGATATAGACCCCCTCCTCCTCGATCGTATGCGCGTTCGGCGACATGGAGCCCGGGGCGATGCCGCCGATGTCGGCATGGTGGCCACGCGAAGCGACCCAGAAGAGCACGTCCTTGCCGTCGCCCGAAAAGACCGGCGTGCAGACGGTGATGTCCGGCAGGTGGGTGCCGCCGTTATAGGGGGCGTTGATGGCGAAGACGTCACCGGGATGTATCTCCGGATTGTTGCGGATGACCGCCTGCACGGAACGGTCCATCGAGCCGAGATGCACCGGCATATGCGGCGCGTTGGCGACCAGCGCCCCATCCGCGGCGAACACGGCGCAGGAGAAATCCAGCCTCTCCTTGATGTTCACCGAATAGGCTGTGTTCTGCAGCGTCAGCCCCATCTGCTCGGCAATCGACATGAAGAGATTGTTGAAAATCTCGAGCATCACCGGATCGGCATCGGTACCGGCCGCCTTTCTTTCGGGCAGCGCCACCACCCGCTCGAGCACCAGATTGTCGGCCGAGGTCAATTGCGCCTGCCAGCCCGGCTCGATGACGATGGTCTGGTTGGCTTCGATGAGCAGCGCCGGTCCGTCGATCGTGTGGCCGCTCGCGAGGAACTCGCGCCGATAGATTGCGGCGTCCTGCCAGGCGCCCGCCGAATAGAAGCGCGTGCTTCCGGAGGTTTGCGGCAGTGCAGGTCCTCGCGCACCGCTGCCGAGGCTCTCCGGCCGTGCTCCGCCGCCGACGGCTTCCACGGAAACGGCCTCGACGACAAGCTCCTTGCTCCCATCGATGAAACCGAAGCGGGCGACGTGGACCGCCTCGAAAGCGGCCTTCATCCGCCGCGGGTCCGCCGCCGTCACGCTTTCCCGGTAGTCGATCCCGGCAGGCATCGAGCCGACGGGAATCTCGAGCGTCGTATCGGTTCCGGCATAGCGCACCAGCGCATTGACATTGACGCTGATCTGATCGCTCCTGATCCCCTGCCCTTCGAGTTCCGACACGGCGTCGCCGCATAGCGGTGACGCGACGCGGGCGGTTTCTGCAATCGCCTTCTCCAGCGGCACTTCGATCGCGCCCTGGCGCAGCGCACGGACATCCGCAAGGCCCATTCCATAGGCCGAAAGCAGCCCGGAAAAGGGATGGACGAGCACCCTCTTCATGCCGAGCGCATCCGCCACCAGGCAGGCGTGCTGGCCGCTGGCGCCGCCAAAGGCATTGAGCGCGTAGCGGGTCACGTCATAGCCACGGGCAACGGAGATCTTCTTTACCGCTTCCGCCATATTGGCGACGGCGATTTTCAGGAATCCGTCCGCCACCGCCTCCGGCGTTCGGCCATCGCCGATTTCGTCGGCAAGCGCCCCGAAAGCGGCCTCTACCGCGGCAAGATCCAGCGGCTGGTCCTGGTTCGGGCCGAAAATGGGCGGGAACAGGGCCGGATTGAGCTTTCCGGTCATCACGTTGGCGTCGGTCACCGTCAACGGACCACCGCGACGGTAGCATTTGGGTCCCGGATTTGCGCCCGCGGAGTCCGGGCCGACGGTGAAGCGCGAGCCGTCATAATGCAGGATCGAGCCGCCGCCGGCGGCCACCGTATGGATCTGCATCATCGGCGCGCGGATGCGCACGCCGGCGACCTCCGTTTCGAAGGCCCGCTCGTATTCACCGGCGTAGTGGGCGACATCGGTGGAGGTCCCGCCCATGTCGAAGCCGATCACGTTCGCGAAGCCTGCATTGACGCCGGTCCGCGCAAGGGCGACGACGCCGCCCGCCGGCCCGGAAAGAATGGCATCCTTGCCCTGGAACAGGCTTGCAGACGTCAATCCGCCCGAGGACATCATGAAAAGCAGGCGCGCACCCGTGCGGTCGAGATCGAGCTCGTCGGCGACCTGCGCCACATAGCGGCGCAGCACCGGCGAAAGATAGGCGTCGACGACGGTCGTATCGCCGCGACCGACGAATTTCACGAGCGGCGAGATCTCATGGCTCACCGAGACCTGGCCGAACTGCATCTCGCGCGCGATTTCGGCGACGCGGGCTTCGTGCTCGGGATAACGATAGGCATGCATGAAGACGATCGAGAGCGCCTCGTAGCCCTGCCGCTTCAATTCTTCGAGCGCGGTGCGCACGGCTGCGTCGTCGAGCGGCGTCTCCACCGTACCGTCCGTCAGCACGCGCTCGTCCAGCTCGACGATGCGATCGTAGAGGAGTTCCGGCTTCCGGATGTCGCGGGCGAAGATGTCGGCGCGGGCCTGATAGCCGATGGCGAGCGCGTCACGGAAACCGCGCGTGGTGATCAACGCGACCGGCACGCCTTTGCGCTCCAGAAGCGCGTTGGTGGCAACGGTCGTGCCCATGCGCACCTCGTTGACGAGGCCGGCGGGAATTGCTTGTCCCCTGGAAAGGCCAAGCAGCGCTCGGATGCCGGCGACGGCCGCATCCCGGTAGACCTCGGGATTTTCCGACAGCATCTTGCGGGCATGGAGCCTGCCCTCAGGGTCGCGCCCGATGACGTCGGTGAAGGTGCCGCCGCGGTCGATCCAGAAGTCCCATTGCTTTCCCATGATGCGTCCCCTTTTGCTGCCTCGAAATGGAAGCCTGTATATTTTCACATTTCATCGATAATTTATTGACAAATCGTCGTCAAGACGCAATTAATTCGATGTCAGCAGTCGATCTGCAAAAAGGGGAACAAATATGAGGACCATGATCTCGGCCGTATTCGCGGCCACCGCGACATTCGCCACCGTTGCACAGGCGGAAACCTGGGATATGCCGACACCCTATCCCGACGGCAATTTCCATACCCAGAACATCCGCCAATTCGTCGAGGATATCAAAACCGCGACCAATGGCGAGCTTACGATCAATGTCCATTCCGGCGGTGCGCTCGTGAAACCGACCGACATCAAGCGTGCCGTGCAGAGCGGGCAGGTCCAGATCGGCGAGGTGCTCCTCTCCTCTCTCGGCAATGAGGACGTCGTCTTCGCTTTCGATTCCATTCCCGGTCTCGTCTCGGATTATGCGAGTGCCGAAAAGCTGTGGCATGCTGCGCAGGCTACCGTCAAAAGGCATCTCGAGGAGCAAGGTCTGGTGCTGCTTTACTCTGTTCCGTGGCCGCCGCAGGGCGTCTATTCCAAGGAGGCGCTCACGTCGCTTGGCGACCTGAAGGGGCTGAAGTTCAGGACCTACAATCCGGCAACGGCCCGTTTTGCGGAGTTGAACGGTGCCAACCCGGTCACGGTTCAGGCTGCCGAGGTCCCGCAAGCCTTCAAGACAGGTGTGGTCGACGCAATGATCACTTCCGGGGCGACTGGGGTCGACAGCCAGGCCTGGGACTATCTGAGCTATTACTACGACCTGCAGGCCTTCCTGCCGCAGAACATGGTGTTCGTCAGCAAGGACGTCTTCGACGGCCTCAGCGAAGAGACGCGCGAGGCTGTTGTGAAAGCTGCGGCCGAGGCCGAAACGCGCGGCTGGAAGCAATCCGCCGAACTGAATGAGGGCTACAAGAAGACCATGGCTGAACACGGCATCCATGTGGAGCCGCCGTCGGAGGCCATGGCCAAGGAGCTTTCGGCTATCGGCGACACCATGACTGCCGAATGGATCGAGAAAGCCGGCGAGGATGGCGCGGCGATCATCGACGCGTACCGGAAATGAGGCAACAGGCCGGAGCCATCTGCTCCGGCCGCTCTTTTTCCGCCTCTACGATTCAATCTGGCTGGGAGCGTTGCCATGACGAGTCCATTCGCGTTGCTTTATCGGCTTGCAGAGATGCTGGCCGCAATCTCCATGATCCTCATTCTCCTGCTCGTCGGCGGCGGCATCGTTCTGCGGACCGCGGGCTTTCAATTGGCCGGAAGCGACGACCTGGCGGCCTACTGCCTGGTCGCGATCTTCTTCCTTGCACTCGGCCCCACCTATCGACACGCAGAGCATATTCGCGTCGGGCTTGTGATCGACAGGCTGCCCACCGCCGCCAGGAAGCCGCTTGAATGCCTCCTGACCGTTCTTGCGGCCCTTTGCACCGCCTGGGCGACCTGGTGGCTTGGGCGTCTCGTCTATGACTCGCATCGCTTCGGCGACGTCGCCCAGGGGCTGCTGCCCGTGCCCCTCTGGATACCGCAGCTTTCCATGGTGGTCGGAGCAGCCATTCTCCTCGTCGCTCTTCTGGAGGACCTCGTGCGCTGCGCGCGCGGACTGAAGCCCAGTTATTTGGAAGTTTCCGACCAGACCGCGGACGACCAACCGCTGTTCGAGCGCTGAGGTGGCCCCATGGATCCTGTTTTTGCTGGAATCGTCATCACAGCCTTTCTCCTCATCATCCTTGCGGGCGGACTTTGGATCGGCATGGCGCTGGCGGCGGCCGGCTATGTCGCCATGGCCCTTTTCACGAGCCGGCCTCCGGGCCTTCTCTTCGGCACGACGCTCTGGGGCGCGAACAATTCCTGGGCGCTGACGGCCCTGCCGCTCTTCATCTGGATGGGCGAGATTCTCTTCCGCACCCGACTTGCCGAAGACATGTTCAAGGGCCTCGCTCCCTGGGTGCAGCGGGTGCCGGGTCGGCTGCTTCACACCAATGTCGTCGGCTGCGCGATTTTCGCCGCCATCTCCGGATCATCCGCCGCAACCGCGGCAACGATCGGAAAGATGACGATCCCGGAATTGCGACGCCGCGGCTACAGCGACTTCATGATCGTCGGTTCCCTGGCCGGCTCCGGCACGCTCGGCCTGCTCATTCCGCCTTCGATCATGATGATCGTCTACGGCGTTGCGGCCCAGGTTTCGATTGGTCGCCTGTTCATCGCGGGTGTCGTGCCGGGTCTCTTCCTGATGTCGATCTTTTCGCTGATTGTCGCCGTCTATGCGCTGTTGAAGCCGAACCGCATCCCGGCGCGGGAGCCGATCATGCCGCTCATGGAAAGAATTTGGGAGTCGCGACGCCTCATTCCGATCCTGATCCTGGTGCTTGCCGTGCTCGGCTGCATCTATGGCGGCATCGCAACGCCGACGGAGGCCGCCGCCATCGGCGTGACCGGCGCGCTCGCTCTGGCGCTGGTCGGCGGGGGCCTCGACCGGCATACCTTCTGGACGAGCGTGGTCAGCGCGACGCGCACCAGTGCGATGATCGGCCTCATCCTGTCAGGCGCCGCCTTCCTGTCGACCGCCATGGGATTCACCGGCCTGCCGGAGCAGTTCGCCGACTGGATCGTCTCCATGCAATTGCCGCAGCCCGCGCTCATCGCTGCGCTGGTATGCATTTTTCTGGTCATGGGCTGCTTCATCGACGGGATCTCGATGATCCTGCTGACGACATCCGTGCTGCTTCCGGCCGTCGAGGGTTCGGGCATCGATCTTCTCTGGTTCGGCATCTTCGTCGTCCTGCTCGTCGAGATCGCGCAGATCACGCCGCCCGTCGGTTTCAACCTCTACGTCCTGCAATCCTTGGCAAACCGCAGCATCGGCTATATTGCCCTTGCGGCGCTTCCGTTTTTTGCGGGGCTGCTGGCCCTGATCATGTTCATAACCGCGGTGCCCGACCTCGTTCTGTGGTTGCCCGGCCAGATGCTTGGACAGAATTGATGAGTGAAGAAAGAGCTGAAATCGGACCGATCGTTTCCTCCGGCCATCTGGCAAGAGGCGCTTTGCCGGCGCTCTCAGAAGTCGAATTCGGCATCATCATGCTGAGCCACGCCTTCGACCGTTGGATGGTGCGCTGCATGGCGGCGGCTGGAGTGGCCGATCTTTCGCCGCTGGACGTGCTCGTCCTGCACAACATCAACCACCGCAACAAGGGCAAGACGCTGGCGGATATCTGTCTCGTGCTCAACATCGAGGACACGCACACCGTCGCCTACGCGCTCAAGAAACTGGAGCGGCTGTCACTCATCGAAAGCGGGCGGCGCGGCAAGGAAAAGCTGGCTCTCATCACAGCAAAGGGCCGCGAAGTCTGCGAGCGCTATGCGGCGATCCGCGAGGAGCTTCTCGTCAAGTCCCTGCTGGCGACCGACGTTTCGAGCGAGACCCTGTCGACGGTCGCAGCTCGCGTCCGGGCCCTATCCGGTCACTACGACCAGGCGTCGCGATCGGCGGCATCCTTGTGAACGGCCCCGGGCTTCTCAGGTCGCCGCAGCGATGAAAGAATATAGGCACGGGGCGGCTTTTGGCCGCCCCGTTCGCGTTTTTCCCGATAGAAACGATGCCGCTCAGCCGTTGAGCCCGCTGCCCCATGGCCCGTGATGGCTGTCGGCGCCGTCGACGCGGTCGAAGCCGTGGGCACCGAAGAAATCGCGCTGTGCCTGGATCACGTTCGCCGTGCCGCGGCCGCGGCGATAGCTGTCGAAATAGCCGAGCGCCGAGGCGAGCGCCGGCACCGGTAGGCCGCCGAGCACCGCCGCCGAGACGATGCGGCGCAGCGCCCCGTCGGTTTCCTTGACCAACGCCGCGAAGGCCGGCGTGACGATCAGGTTGGCGGCATCCGGCGCCTTGGTGAAGGCCGAAGTGATCTCGTCGAGAAACTGCGAGCGGATGATGCAGCCGGCGCGCCAGATCCGGGCGATCGTCGGCATCGGCAGGCTCCAGCCGAATTCCTTCGAGGCGGCCGACATCACGGCAAAGCCCTGCGCGTAGGCGCCGATCTTGGCGGCGAGCAGCGCATTCTCGAGATCCGTGATGAACGCCGCCTTGTCGGCGACCTGGAATTCGCCGACGGATGGCAGGCCGAGGATCTTCTCAGCCGTCTCGCGCTCCTCCTTCATCGAGGAAATGCTGCGCGCCGCAACGGCGGCCTCGATGCCGGTCGCGGGCACGCCCATGGTCTGCGCCTCGATCGCCGACCACTTGCCGGTGCCCTTCTGGCCCGCCTTGTCGAGGATCATGTCGACCATCGGTTTGCCGGTGAGCGGGTCCGTCGCCTTCAGCACCTTCTCGGTGATCTCGATCAGGTAGGAATTGAGCCGGCCCCTGTTCCAGGTGCCGAACACTTCGCCGATCTCCTCGGCCGTCATCCTCAGGCCGTCGCGCAGGATGCCGTAAATTTCGGCGATCATCTGCATGTCGGCATATTCGATGCCGTTGTGGATCGTCTTCACGAAGTGGCCGGCGCCGTTCTCGCCGAGCCAGGCGACGCAGGGCTCGCCGTCATATTTCGCGGCGATCGAGGTCAGCACCTCTTCGACGCGCGCGTAGGACTCCTCCGTGCCGCCGACCATGATCGAGGGTCCGTGGCGCGCGCCCTCCTCGCCGCCGGAAACGCCCATGCCGATGAAGGTCAGGCCCGTATCTTTCAAGCTGTCGAAGCGACGCATCGTGTCGCGGAAATTGGCGTTGCCGGCATCGATCATGATGTCGCCGCTCGCCAGATGCGGCTTCAACGCCTCCATCTGCTGGTCGACGGCCTCGCCCGCCTTGATCATGATGATGATCGGACGCGGCGGACGGATCGCAGCGACGAACTCCTCGATCGTTTCGCACGGGACGATCCGGCTCTTGAGTTCCCCGGCATCGGCATGGAACTTTCGCGTCGTCTCGACGGTACGGTTGAAGACCGCGATCCTGTTACCCTTCTCCGCGATGTTGAGCGCGAGGTTGGCCCCCATGACGCCGAGGCCGATTAGGCCGATTTCCGCCTGTGACACGTAATTGCCTCCATTGAACGCGTGGGCCCCGCATAGAGCGCCGCGGCGCATGCGTTCTGGCCCTTCGAATTGATCTGCGCATGCCGCTCACCCGAGGACAAGGATGGAGTGGGGCACGCGACGGCGGAGGTGTTTTGGCATTCAAATCGATTTACGACAAGCTTTTCCTGCCTGCAGCATGTCTCCTTAAATCGATGTCGATATGAGGACAAAGACATGCAGCAAATTCAAAAGTGCTACAGCGACCTTTGCGCGTCTGAAACGACGCGCGGCGCTGTACGCGTCGCCAGGGGATGAAAACCTGGGGCTCGATTGGCGGTCACCGAGCCGCTTCTTGCCTCAGCCTGCGGTTTTCAGGTGCTTCTTCCGTTTGATGCCACACGTATGCCGGCTGCGCGTCCGCCGCTCGGGACCACGACGATCTGCCTGACCTTCCCCTCCTTGAAGGCGGTAAGGAAGCGCTCGTAATTCTTGAAGGCGACGCAGCCATGCGATTCCGCCCGGCCGCCACGCAGCAGGTAGCTGTGGGTCAGGAAACCGTCGCGGCCGTGCTTGTTCTTTCCATCGATAGGCAGCATGCGGATCGCCTCAACGCCGTGGAAGCGTTTTTCGCGCATCTTGAGATTGTAGATGTGCGGTGGGGTCGGTCCGGTCATCTTGACATCCACATAGCGCGGGTTATCGGCCATCTTGCCGATGCCGGAATGGGCCTCGAGCACGCTCCCGTCGGGCATATAGACCTTTGCCGCGGTGATATCGTAGACGGCGACGCCATTTCCCGCCCTGGCTCCGCCACCGAAAACGCTGCGCAGCGCCTGGCCGATTCCGCTGCCGTTCTCCGCCGGATCGTCCGGCCGCGCGTAAGCGAGCTTCTGCTGCTTTGGCGTATCCCTTCCGCCGGTCCCTTCTGTCTTTTTGGCCTCTGGCAGCGTCCCGTCCTGAGCCTGCCTGATCTCGGATTTCTCCGTTTCGGCTGCAGGACGGGCTTGCGGCAGCGGACCGACCGACGGGGTGTCCTCGTGGTCTGTCAGGGCAGCATCGTCATCCACGTCCGAGTCTTGCGACGCGGTGATGTCCTCCTCCAACGGCGCCGTTAGCAACGACGAGAACGCAGCGCCGATCGCTCCGCTCCGGGAGGGGGCAGCATAGGCCAGTTGTGTCAGGGGCTTACCGGTCGAACCGGCGTGCAAGGGTCCGAAGCGTTCCGGCGCCGGTGCTTCGATCTTTGCCGTCGGCTGAGGCGGCCTGACGGCGTGGGTCGCGAGTTCCTCGGCTATCAATGGCACCTGCTTTACCACAGCGTCAAAACGCGCCACCTTGCGGCTCGTCTCGGCATCTGCCGAAACCGGCGGATTGCGAACGCTTTTTGCCTCACGGCCGGTAACGGCCGCGGACACGGCGGGGCGCGTCGCGGCGCCGGCCAGCCGCGACGCCTGGCCGAGCCTGGCGTGCTTTTCCCACTGGCGCTCTTTTGCCCTCTCCGCCAAATGGAGTTGCGGCCTGGGCAACAGGTGACCGGAACCATGAACGAAGGAACTGCCCATCGTGACCATACCAGCTGCCGACCACGCAGCCGCACCGGCAAAGACGGTGCCGCAGCAGGTGATCAGCAATGGGCGCAACAGACGGCGCAAAGACTGCGAACGAACGATCTTACTCAACAACACATATCAAGCCAAAAAATCCCGCAAAGGCCCAAGATCAGTTCCAGCAAGAGTGCGTTGCTTGAACTGCGAAATGCCCTGGGGCCGGCGAGCGACCACCGCTGCGCGACTTCTGGATTGCCCCCTTCTTGACGACGGATGGAGAAAAGATGGACAAGTATGGTTAAATTTTGCTTTCCAGCGACCCGGATGGGTCCAATCGGTTTTGCCGGATGGTCGGCAGCGCGTCGGCACGATGGCGTTCCGGCGCTTCCTGCACCAATCAAGGCTCTATCAACCTCTCGGACACGGCTGCTTTTGCTGGCCCGCCGGTTCCGCAAAGGGTGGTGGCGGAAACTCAGCGCGGGACAGCGGCTTTGCGCCAACAGCGGTCATCCCTTCTTTATGATTGCTGTACATGACAACCGTTACGAATGAGCGTGAGCGATTTCTGATGACCGACGTAACACTGAACTTCTACGAAAAGAACGCCGAGGACTATGCCGCCGGCAAGCTGGCTCCCAATCCGAGACTGTTCACTTTCCTTGACCGTTGCAGGCCAGAGGGCAAAGTCTTGGAACTGGGGACTGGGGGCGGCGTCGATGCCGCCGCCATCGTCAAAAGGGGCTTTGATCTTGACGCCACCGATGGCTCGTCTGAACTCGCCGCCATTGCTTCCCGCCGGATCGGGCAGCCTGTCAGGACAATGCTTTTCAACGAGTTGAATGCCGTAGGGATTTATGACGGCGTATATGCTTGCGCTTCGTTGACCCATGTGCCTCGATCTGACCTTCGCGGCGTGATCGAGAAAGTTTACCGAGCGTTGAGCGAAAGTGGGGTTTTCTGGGCAAGCTTCAAGGCAGGAGCTGAAGAAGGCTCAGACGCGCTGGGTCGCCATTATAACTACTTGTCACAAGGCGAGTTGGCGACGCTGTGGCGGGCAGCGGCACCTTGGCGGACGATTGAAACGGAAGTTTGGCTGGGCGGCGCTTACGACCGGAAGCCAACCGAATGGGTAGCTATTACGGCTTTGAGGTGAAGTCCGCAAAGACCGGCACCGGAAGTTCCCACCGTTATCGGCTAAAACGCATGAATATCTGCTTCAATCATTCCCCGTCCGGCCTTCCGTCGCCATCGTCGAGAACCCGCCAGGACGCGCCGTCGAGATCTTCGTATTGGCCGCTCTTCAGCGCCCAGAGAAAGGCAGCGAGGCCGAGCCCGCCAAGGAAAAGCGCGATGGGAATGAGATAGACGAGCGTGTTCATCGGGCGTCCCCGGCAGGTAGCGGCGTCGCATGGATCAGCGCTCGTCGTTGAGGTTCGCTGAAAAGCCCGCCTCTCAGCCGCAATGCGTTGGCGACGACGATCACCGAGGAGGTGGACATCGCGATTGCGGCGACGAGCGGCGTCGCATAACCGAGGATCGCGATCGGAACCGCAATCAGATTATAGCCGATCGCCAGTGCGAAATTCTGGCGGATCAGCCGGCCGGCCTGGCGCGAGGTCTCGATCGCGAAGGGAACGGCCGTCAGGGCCTGGTGCATGAAGACGAAGTCGGAGGCCTGGCGGCCGACATCGGCGGCGCTTGCCGGCGCCATCGACACATGGGCGGCGCGCAGCGCCGGCGCGTCGTTGATGCCGTCGCCGACCATCAGGACCCGATGTCTGCCCTCGGCCACAACAGCGCAGGCCTCGACCTTGGCGCGCGGCGACAGTTCCGCGATCCAACGCCTGATGCCGAGCTTGCGGCCGACCTCGGCGACGACCGGCTCGCGGTCGCCGGAGAGGATGCCGGTTTCCAGCCCGAGCTCGTGGAGCTCCGCAACGCTATCGCCAGCGCCCGCACGCAATTTGTCCTCGAAGCGGAAAGAGGCGAGCTCCCGGCCATCCACTGAAAGGACCGCTTCCGATTGGCGGCTCGCTTCACCGGCGCCGCCGCAGGCAAAGGCGCGGCTGCCGAGCCGGTAGACGCCCTCTTTCGTGTCCGCCTCGATGCCCGCGCCGGCAATCTCGCGGATATCCCCCACAAGCGGCACCGCCGCACCGGCTGCATCATGCAGCGCCTTCGCGACAGGATGGCGCGAATGCGCCGCGAGTGCCGCGGCAATCGCCATCGCCGCCGGCGCGATCTCGTCGGCATTCACAAGCCGCGGTTCGCCGATCGTCAGCGTGCCGGTTTTGTCGAAGAGCACCGTATCGATCTCGGCCAGGCGCTCCATGGCCGAGCCGTCCTTGACCATGACGCCGCCCTGGAAGAGACGCCCGGCCGCGACCACCTGCACCACCGGCACCGCGAGGCCGAGCGCACAGGGGCAGGTGATGATGAGAACCGCGACGGCGACCAGCAGTGCATGGCGCACATCGCCCTCGACGAACATCCAGCCGATGAAGGTGAGGAGCGCCAGGAGATGCACCGCCGGCGAATAGTAGCGAGCGGCGCGATCGGCGATCCGGCGATAGCGCGCCCTGCCCCCTTCGGCGGCCTCCATCAGCCCCATGATCTCGGCGAGGAAGGAATCGCGGGCTGCCGCCGTCGCCTCGAGGGTGAGCGGCCCGGTAAGGTTGAGCGTGCCCGCCTGGATCAGGTCGCCGACGCCGACCGCTACCGGCGCGCTCTCGCCATTGACGACGGACCGGTCGAGGTCGCTGGCGCCGGAGAGCACGCGCCCGTCGACGGGAATGCGCTCGCCCGCCGCAATCATCAGGCGTTCGCCGGGCCGGATTTCCTCGACGGGCCGGTACTCCCGGCTGCCGTCGGCGTTGACCACCATCGCACCGCGCGGCGACAGGCGCGCCAGCCCGCTGATCGCCGAGCGTGCCCGCCCCCGCATCATGTGGTCGAGCGTGCGACCGATCAGCAGGAAGAAGAGCAGCGTGACCGAGGCATCGAACCAGGCATGTTCGCCATGGCCGATCGTCTCATGGAGCGACATGCCATAGGACAGCGTCACCGCAAGCGCGATCGGCACGTCCATGTTGGTGCGGCCATGTCGGAGCGCGTTCCAGGCGGACTGATAGAAGAAGCGTCCGGCGTAGACGAGCGCCGGCGCCGCGATCATGGCCGAGATCCAGTGGAAGAGATCGCGCGTGGCCGCATCCGCACCCGACCAGACCGAAACCGACAGCAGCATGATGTTGGTGGCGGCGAAGCCGGCAACGGCGACGGCCCGGATCAGCTGCTTCAGAACGGCGTCGCCCTCCTCCTCACCGACGGCGAAGAGATGCGCCTCGTAGCCGCGATCACGGATAGCGCGGGCGAGTTCGCGCGGGTCCGTGCGCTTGCCGGCAACCTCCTCCTTCCAGACGATCGAAACGCGCCTCGAGGACAGATTGACCCGGGCGCGCTCCACCTCCGGCTTTGTGCGCAGCGCGCCTTCGATCGCGGTGATGCAGGCGCCGCAATGGACACCCGGCACGCTCAGCTCCGTCTGGCGTAACCCGCCTCCGAGGGACCGGCTCGCAAGCCAGAGCTCCTCGGAGGCGGGCAGCCCCAGCCCCCGCTCGGGTTCCACAACGGTTTCGACACCCGGGGAGCAGCAACTCATGGGGCGTCTCCCGGTGCGATGAAGCGAATGGCCTGCCGGTAGACGACCTCTTCTCCGGCCATCGCCGTCAAATCGGCGATCCATTGTCCGGCCTTGAGAGCGGACGCGGCGACGAACACGCCCTCGCCCGCCCGTTCGAACTCGACGCCAACGTCCTCATGCTCCTCGACCGGACGCTTCAGGATGGCGACGACCCTGTCCGCCTTCCGCTCCGGCTCGCCCTTGCGGGTAAGCGTGTAGCGAAGGGAGTCGTTTCCGGGCACCAATTGCCCCTTGATCCCGCTCTCGGCAAAGGCGCGCGTCTCGGCCACCTTGCCGTTGAACTGCTGGCTGGCAACGTAGGTGTTCTCCACCACCAGACCGCTCCAGCTGCGGCTCGCGTTCCAGGCCATCACCAGATTGATCGAAATGATCGTGCCGAAGAACAGGGCCATGAGCGCGAGCATATGCCAGCCGGTGAACACGCGGGGACGGTCGGTGCGTATCTTGCTCATCGTTCGGCTCCCGGCTGGTTGAAGTTCGCCTGGTAGATGTCGCGCTCGTGGCTCGAGGGATCCTCGACGACGAGCGAGAAACCGTCCTCCGCCTCGGCAAGGCTGTCTTTCGGCAGAGTGACGAAAACCTTGAGCGGTGTGACCTTGTCCGGATCGACGGCAATGGTGAAGCTGCGGCCGTCCCCGGTCGCCTGATCGGCAATGCGCATGCGCGCCGACGGCATGCCGTCGATCGAAAGCGTGATGTTGCGCTGCTCGGGAATCATGTTGAGTAGCTTGACCATGTAGCCGTTGCGCACCGAACCGTCGGACTCGACGACGAATTGCGGGTTTCGGTCGTGCAGTACGTTGAGTTCGAGCCGATCGCGCGCCATCAGTGCGTAGAGCATGGCGATGCCGACCAGGGTCCAGACGCCGAAATAGAGGAGGACGCGGGGTCGGAGGACGATCCGCCAGTTGAAATGCCTGACCTTGTCGGTGAATGCGCCGTTTACGTTGCGCAGGCGCGTCGGATCGATCGCCGCCCTGCCATTGTCGGTGGCAAGCGCCATATTGGCAGCGTAGTCGCTGAGCGTCGCATAGGAAATCAGCCCCCGTTCGCGGCCAAGCTTGTCCATGACGCCGTCGCAGGCATCGATGCAGAGCGCGCAGGTAATGCATTCGAGCTGCTGGCCGTCGCGAATGTCGATGCCCATCGGGCAGACCGCCACGCAGGCATTGCAGTCGACGCAATCGCCGACCACCTCACCGGCCGCCGCCGCCTTCTTTGCATGACGCGAGCGCGGTTCGCCACGCCAGTCGTTATAGGTGACGACGAGCGAGTTCTCGTCCAGCATCGCCGCCTGTATACGCGGCCAGGGGCACATATAGGTGCAGACCTGCTCGCGCATCATGCCACCGAAGACATAGGTGGTGAAGGTCAGGACGCCGACGGTGATATAAGCGACCGGCGGCGCCTCCAGTGCGACGAAGCTCTTGAGCAGCGACGGCGCGTCGGCGAAATAGAAGATCCATGCGCCGCCGGTCGCAACGCCGATGACCAGCCAGATCGCATGCTTGGCGATGCGCTTGCGGATCTTGTCGAGCGTCCAGGGTCCGGCATCGAGGCGCATGCGCGCGTTTCGGTCGCCTTCGATGAAGCGCTCGACGACCAGGAACAGATCGACCCAGACGGTCTGCGGACAGGTATAGCCGCACCAGGCGCGGCCGACGGCGGAAGTCACGAGGAAGAGGCCGAAGCCGGCCATCACCAGAAGACCGGCGACGAAGAAGAACTCCTGCGGCCAGATTTCGATGAAGAAGAAATAGAACCGGCGGGAAGCCAGATCGACCAGGACCGCCTGGTCCGGCGCATGCGCGCCCCGGTCCCAGCGGATCCAGGGTGTCAGATAATAGATGCCGAGCGTCACCAGCATCACCAGCCACTTGAACCGGCGGAATTGGCCCTCGGCCCGCTTCGGAAAGATCTTGCGGCGTTTTTCGTAAAGCGGCTTGCGCACGCGCGCCGCATTGACCGGCTCGGCCTCGAAAAGCTCGACGGACTGCGATTGATTGACCGATTGAGGCTGCATCTGCGGGAATTCCCAAAGTATTCAGATCTATCGGTCCGACTTGTGCCCGATCGACCGCCCCCAAGCCTTGATCTGCGTCAAGTTTGCGCCCGAATGCCGCAGGGTGCGTCGAAACGCCCTCGTGGTCCCGCTGGAGCCTCTCGGCCTTGAGAGGTCCTAGATGAGCCCTGGCGCGCCTTGTCGAGCAAGCAGCGGCAGCCGAGCCATATTGGGTCTCTTGCCTCCAGCCCTCCCTCCGGATCTGCCCGAGCCCTGCGACAGGCCCGCCTCTCGACACGAGAGTCGCCAGTCATCCGCCTTTCGCCGAATCTTCCCAATGACCGAGACCGATTGCTCCGAACGGAGGCGACCTGTACCGCTCTTTGCGCGCTCGAAGCCCCACCCTCTTGCAATTGTAAAAATAATATCGTTATCTGCGGGCGAATGAAAATTTTTGGTCATCCACAGCCGACCTTGGAGCCGAAGAGACCTGCATGGCGAAAGTCCCAGACAATCTCTCGGTTGCCCAGCGCATTGCGCGAACCGCACTGTCGCCGTCGCATCGCCAAATCGCCGACTATGTCCTCGAGCAGCCGCTGAAGGTCGCGGCAATGCCGATCGACGAGTTGGCGGCGAAGGTCGGGGTATCGGTGGCGACGGCCAACCGCTTCGCTCGGGCGTTGGGTTTTGAAGGATATGCGCAGTTCCGCGCCGCGCTGGTGCTCGGCTTCGAGTCAGCGCTGGCGCCGGTGGAAAGGTTGCGAAGCAAGCTGGAGCAATCTGCCGACGCGATGGACGTCGTCGCGGCGACGCTCGCCGAGATGATCCGCAACATCGAAAGGACGCGCGACGGCCTGGATGCGGCGGAATGCGCGCGTGCCGTCAAGGCCATCCTTGGCGCAAAGCGCGTGTTCATCGTTGGTTTCGGCAGTAGCAGCTGGCTTGGCGGCCTTCTGGCACGCAATCTCGATCTCTATTGCGAGAATGTGCAACTGCTTGCCAGCATGGAAGGATCTTCCCATGCTGCGAGAGCAATCCACCGGCTGAGACCCGGCGATCTGGCGATTGCGATCGCCTTTCCGCGCTATCTTTCCGACACGGTTCTGCTGGCGCGCCGCGCACGCGAAGCGGGGGCGGAACTGCTGGCACTGACCGATGGCGCCAGTTCTCCGCTCGCTGCGCTTGCGGATATCAGGCTCTATGCAAGCACTGACAGCCAATATTATGCCAATTCCGAGGCAAGCGTTCTGGCGCTGATCGAAGCGTTGAGCAGCGCCGTGGGCCATGCCTCCGAGCATTCGGTGAGGGCCGCTGCGCAGGTCGCCGAAGCCGTGCTGCCGTGGCTGCATGGGGGCCACTCCGGCCGAGTGCGTCCGGTAGGCGACGGACCGGCCCCAAAGAGGCACGCTCCAGCAGCCTCATCCCCTCAAAAGGAGAAAGAATGAGCCCAATCCGACCCGTGGTCGCCATTCATGGCGGCGCCGGCACGCCCAGCCGGGCAGCCATCGATGCTGAGCAAAAGGCCGCCTATCATGCTGCCCTTCGCGAGATACTTGCCGAGGCACAGGAGACACTTGCCGCTGGTGCCACTGCAGTTGACGCCGTTACCCTCGCCGTGCAGCGGCTGGAGGACAGTCCACTCTTCAACGCCGGGTTCGGCTCCGTCTTTACCGCTGCGGTCACCCACGAACTCGACGCTGCGATAATGGATGGTGCAACGTTGCGTGCGGGCGCGGTTGCCGGCGTCAGCCGCATCCGGAATCCCGCCCTTGCGGCACGTGCGGTGATGGAACAGGGCGAGCATGTGCTGATGGCCGGCGCCGGCGCGGAAAGCTTCGCGCACGATTTGGGAATGGAGACAGTTGAGCCGCACTATTTCTCCACGGACTTCCGCCGCAGTCAGCTCCACCGCGCCCAGGGTACGGCAGCGATCATTCTCGACCATGATGGCGGCGCGCCGCTCTCCGAGGACAAGAAATTCGGCACGGTCGGCGCGGTCGCACTGGACATGCATGGCAATCTCGCCGCTGCCACGTCCACAGGCGGCATGACCAACAAGCGGCCGGGCCGCGTCGGCGACACCGCGCTGATCGGCGCGGGGACCTACGCGGACAACCGGACCGCCGCGGTTTCCTGCACGGGAACCGGCGAAATGTTCATTCGCGCTGCCGCCGCTCACGACCTTTGCGCCCGCATGGCCTATGGCGGCGCCAGGCTGGACGATGCCGCACGGCAGGTGGTGATGGAAGCGTTGCCGGCCATTGGTGGGCGTGGTGGCCTTATCGCCATCGACGCGAAAGGCAACGTCACGCTGCCCTTCAATACGGAAGGCATGTATCGCGGCTACGCCCGTGTCGGCGAGCCGCCCTGCACCGCGATCTTCGAGGATCCATCAGATCCACCCTCCCCGTGATCAATCGAGTCTGTTCATGTCCTCTTCAGCAGTCGAAATCGCTCCGGATTCTGCCCGCCAACCTGGCTTGGCGGACAACCGCGTTCTATCTGTCGATGACCTGTCGGTGCACTTTTCTACCTCGGAGCGAACGGTGGAGGCGGTACGAAACGTCTCCTTCCACGTCGATCACGGTGAGACGCTGGCAATCGTCGGCGAATCCGGTTCGGGAAAGTCCGTCACCTCACTCGCCATGATGCGCCTGGTCGAACATGGCGGCGGCCGCATCACCGCCGGCAGCCGCATGCTGTTTCGTCGTCGCTCCGGCACGTTCTTGGATCTGGTCACTGCGAGCCCTGCGACGATGCGCGCCGTTCGCGGCGCCGATATCGCGATGATCTTTCAGGAGCCGATGACCTCGCTAAACCCGGTCTTCACGGTCGGTGACCAGATCGGCGAATCGATCCGTGTGCACCAGGGCAAGAGCGCAAGTGCGGCACGCGCCGAGGCGTTGCGCATGCTGGACCTGGTGCGCATTCCCGAGGCACGCAACGTCCTCGACCGGCATCCGCATCAGCTCTCCGGCGGCATGCGCCAGCGCGTGATGATCGCCATGGCACTGGCCTGCAAGCCATCGCTGCTGATCGCCGATGAGCCTACCACGGCACTGGACGTTACGATCCAGGCGCAAATCCTGCAGCTTATCCGCGAGCTGCAGGCGGAAATGAACATGGGCGTCGTCTTCATCACCCACGACATGGGCGTTGTCGCCGAGATTGCCGACCGCGTCTTGGTGATGTGCCGCGGCATCAAGGTGGAGGAAGGATCATCGGAGACGGTGTTTTCGGCACCGCGCGAAGCTTATACGCGCGCTCTCCTATCCGCCGTGCCCCGCCTCGGCGCGATGAGGGGCACGGATTTGCCGCGCAAATTCGAGCTTCTGCGTGTCGATGCAGCCAGTCCGCCGACCGAAACGCCACCACAGAATGCGCTACAGCCGGATACTGCGCCGATCCTGCGCGTGAAGGATCTGGTGACGCGCTTCGACGTGCGCGGCGGTCTTTTCAATCGTGTGACCCGCCGGGTCCATGCGGTCGAAAAGGTCAGTTTTGACCTGCGCCCCGGAGAAACGCTGGCGTTGGTGGGCGAGTCGGGCTGCGGCAAATCCACGACGGGCCGTTCCCTATTGCGTCTCGTGGATAGTGAGGACGGCGCTATCGAGTTCGATGGCCGAAATATCCTCGACCTGGCCCGCGGCGAATTGCAGGCACTTCGGCGCAACATCCAGTTCATTTTCCAGGACCCGTTTGCTTCGCTCGATCCGCGGCTCACCGTCGGCTTTTCCGTCATGGAACCGCTGCTGGTGCATGGCGTGGCCCGTGGCGCGGCGGCGCGGGAGCGCGTCGCATGGTTGCTGGAGAAAGTCGGTCTGTCACCGGCCCATGCCCAACGCTACCCGCACGAATTTTCGGGTGGGCAGCGCCAGCGTATCGCCATTGCCCGTGCGCTGGCGCTCAATCCCAAGGTGGTAATCGCCGATGAGGCAGTCTCCGCATTGGATGTGTCGATACAGGCGCAGATCGTTAATCTGATGCTCGACCTGCAACGCGAGCTCGGCGTCGCCTATCTGTTCATTTCCCATGACATGGCGGTGGTCGAGCGCATCAGCCACCGCGTCGCCGTGATGTATCTCGGTCAGATCGTCGAAATCGGCCCGCGGCGGGCGATCTTCGAAGGCCCGCAACATCCCTACACCCGCAAGCTGATGTCTGCCGTACCCGTCGCGGATCCGGCGCGGCGACATGTGCGCCGGCAGCTGATGTCCGATGAGATCCCAAGCCCCGTTCGCGCCCTTGGTGACGAGCCGAAGGTGGAGCCGCTTTGCGAGATTTCTCCCGGTCATTTCGTCGCCCGTCACCCGATCGGTGTCTTCAAATGACCAACCCCAGACTTCCCCGTGCCGTCAACTTAAACTGGAGTCGTCTTATGAGAAATGGCAGTCCTAGCATGCGACATCTGTCTGTCGCCGCCGGCCTCGCGGCCTTGTTCATGATGAGCGCCACTGTGCCGGCGTTGGCCGCGAGCAACGTCGTGCTGGCCATCGGTGGCCAGCCTGAGACGCTTGATCCATACAACACCAACACCACGCTCACGACGGCGGTCACCAAATCCTTCTATCAAGGCCTCTTCGAGTTCGACAAGGATCTCAAGGTGCGGCCAGTTCTCGCCGAAAGCTATACTGTTTCGGCTGATGGTCTCGTCTATACGTTCAAGCTGCGCGAGGGCGTCAGGTTTCATGACGGCACCGATTTCAACGCCGAGGCCGTCAAGGTGAATCTGGAACGCGTGCTGAACCCTGAGAACAAGCTGGCGCGCTTCAATCAATTCAATCGCATCGACAAGGTTGAAGTCGTCTCGCCCTTCAGCGTACGCGTCACTCTGAAGGAACCTTTCAGTCCCTTCGTCAACTCACTGGCCCATGCCTCGGCAGCGATCATCTCGCCGGCCGCGCTCGCCAAATACGGCAGCAGGGACATCGCCTTTCATCCGGTTGGCACTGGCCCCTTCGTGTTCGAGGAATGGCGACAGACCGATTTCGTCAAGGGCAAGAAGTTCGACGGCTATTGGCGCGCAGGCTACCCCAAGGTGGACGGTATAACCTGGAAGCCCGTGCTGGAGAACAACACGCGTGCGGCCATGCTCCAGACCGGCGAAGCCGATTTCGGCTATCCGCTGCCTTACGAGCAGGCAAGCTCTCTGGAGGCCAGCGACAAGCTGAACGTGGAAACCGGCCCGTCGATCATCACCCGTTATGTCAGCTTCAACATGCTGCAGAAGCCCTTCGACGATCTCCGCGTGCGCCAGGCGATTAATTACGCCATAAACAAGGAAGCTCTCGCGAAGGTGGCTTTCGGCGGCTTTGCTGCACCGGCCGAGGGCGTTGTGCCGCAGGGCGTGCTCTTCGCCCATAAAATGGATCCCTGGCCCTACGACCCGGCGAAGGCCCGTGCACTTCTGACGGAAGCCGGCTATCCGAACGGCTTCGAGTCCGTGCTCTGGAGCGCCTACACCACGACGACTGCGCAGAAGACGATCCAGTTCCTCCAGCAGCAATTGGCGCAGGTCGGCATCAAGGTCCAGATCCAGGCTCTGGAACCGGGCCAGCGCACCGAGTGGATCCAGTCCGCCCCGGACCCGAAGACAGCCAAGGTGCGCATGTACTATGCCGGCTGGTCGTCTTCGACCGGCGAGGCGGACTGGGCGCTGCGGCCGCTGCTGTCCACCGAGGCCTGGCCGCCGAAGCTCAACAACACCGCCTATTATAGCAACGAGGCGGTGGACGGCTTCATCGCGAGCGCACTGAAGTCGGTCAAGGACGAGGAGAAAGCCGATCTTTACCGGAGGGCCCAGGAGCAGATCATGAAGGATGCTCCCTGGGCGCCGCTGGTGACCGAGAAGAACCTCTATGCCACCGCTAAGCGCCTCTCCGGAGTCTACGTCATGCCTGACGGCAACATCGATGCCGGAGAGATCGCCGTTTCCGAGTAAATGATCAGCCGGCGCGCGCCGACAGGATCGACGCGCGCCGGTCCTGATCCGCCTTCGTCCCTACAGTGCCGCGTGTCTTATCGGACGCGCAAAGGTCGCTGTAGCACTTTGAATTGCTGCATGTCTTTGTCCTTTGATCGAGGTCGATTTAAGGAGACATGCAAGCAGATCGGGGGTATTCGCGAATTGCTGCAGTATTTCCTGAAACGGCTGATGGGATTGATTCCCACCTTGTTGATCGTCTCGGTGCTGGTGTTCCTCTTCGTACACATGCTGCCCGGCGACCCGGCGCGCCTTGCTGCCGGACAGGACGCCGACGAGCAAACCGTGGCGCTGGTGCGTAGCGAACTGGGCCTCGACCGGCCATTGCCGCAGCAGTTCGTCACATTTTTCGGCCACATGCTCGAGGGCGACTTCGGCACCTCGATACGCACACGCCGTCCCGTGTCCACCGAGATTGCGGAACGGTTCATGCCTACGCTTCTCCTCACCTTGGCCAGCATGGTCTGGGCGGTCGCTTTCGGAATGGGCATCGGAATCATTTCCGCCGTCTACCGTAACCGCTGGCCGGATCGGCTTGGCATGACGCTCGCCGTGTCGGGCATCTCCTTTCCGGCGTTCGCGCTGGGCATGCTTCTGATGCAGATCTTCTCGGTCCAGCTCGGTTGGCTGCCTACCATCGGCGCGGACACCTGGAGACACTATGTCCTGCCGTCGCTGACGCTCGGCGCGGCCGTCGCAGCGGTCATGGCCCGCTTCACACGCGCCTCCTTCGTCGAGGTGATCCAGGAGGATTTCGTCCGCACCGCCCGGGCAAAAGGACTGAACGAGCGCGTCGTGATCGCCAAGCATTGCCTGCGCAATGCATTGATCCCGGTCGTCACCATGATTGGCCTGCAGTTCGGGTTCCTGCTCGGCGGCTCGATCGTCGTCGAGGCGGTGTTCAACTGGCCGGGTCTCGGGCGTCTGCTGGTCGATGCCGTCACGCAACGCGACTATCCGGTGATCCAGACACTTGTCCTTCTGTTTTCGCTGGAGTTCATCCTGATCAATCTCGTCGTCGACCTGCTCTACGGTTTCATCAATCCAACCATTCGCTACAAGTGAGCCACCAATGACTCAACTCGTTTCGTCCGATTCCGGCGCTGTCGCGGCAGCCGAGGCCGTGCGCACGCCATGGAGCGAATTCTGGCGTAAATTCCGCAGGCAGCCGGTGGCGCTCGCAGCGCTCGCCTTCGTAGCGCTGCTTGTGCTTCTCGCCCTGCTGGCGCCGGTGATCGCGCCCTACGATGCGGAGAATTATTTCGATTACGACCAGATCAATGCCGGCCCGTCATGGTCGCACTGGCTCGGGGTCGATCCGCTTGGGCGTGACGTTTTCAGCCGCATTCTTCTCGGTGCGCGTATTTCGCTGGCGACCGGGCTGCTGTCGGTGGCACTCGGCGGGTTGATAGGAACGGTGCTGGGATTGCTCGCCGGCTACTACGAAGGATGGTGGGACCGCATCGTCATGAGAATTTCCGACGTGCTGTTCGCGTTTCCCGGCATTCTTCTGGCGCTCGGCGTCGTTGCCATCCTCGGCAGTTCCATGGTCAATGTGGTGGTCGCTGTCTCGGTCTTCTCCGTGCCGGCCTTTGCGCGCCTGGTACGCGGCAATACGCTCGTGCTGAAGCGAATGACCTATATCGAGGCGGTCAAGAGCATCGGCGCCTCGGATTGGATCATTCTCGCACGCCACATTCTTCCGGGCGCGATTTCGTCCATCGTCGTTTATTTCACGATGCGGCTCGGCACCTCGATCATCACCGCCGCCAGTCTGTCATTCCTCGGCATGGGCGCGCAGCCGCCGACACCCGAGTGGGGCGCCATGCTCAATGATGCGCGCGCCGACGTCGTGAATGCTCCCCATGTGGCGCTGTTCCCGAGCCTTGCCATCTTCCTGACGGTGCTGGCATTCAACCTGCTCGGCGACGGTCTGCGCGATGCGCTCGACCCCAAGATCGATCGCCGATGAAGGTGCTGCGGTGAGTGCTCTCCCCGTTGCGCCACATATCGGAACGCTGGTCGCCGGCCCCCGGAATGCAATCACCGATGTGCCCGGCGTCACCGTAGGTCATGCGACCCTTGCTCAGGGTCCGATCCAGACCGGTGTGACCGTCGTGCATCCGCACCAGGGGGATCCCTATCGCGACCGCGTTCCAGCCGCCAGTGCGGTGCTGAACGGGTTCGGCAAGAGCATCGGCCTCGTGCAGGTGCATGAACTGGGCGTGCTGGAAACACCGATCGCCCTCACCAACACTTTTTCCGTGGCAACCGTTACGCAGGCGCAGATCCGTCAATGCGTGGCCGCCAATCCGCAATGCGGGCGACGCTTGCCGACGGTCAATCCACTCGTCTTCGAATGCAATGACGGTTATCTGAACGACATACAGGCAATGGCCGTCATGGAGCAGCACTATCTCGATGCCTGCGCCTCCGCCGGTCCTGCCGTTGCCGAGGGTGCGGTGGGTGCGGGCCGCGGAATGTCGAGTTTCGGCGTCAAGGGCGGTGTCGGCACGGCGTCTCGTCGCGTGACCGTCGCAAGCGGCGCCGAGTTCACCGTCGGCGCGCTCGTCGTATCGAACTTCGGTAGGCCGGCGCAGCTTATGCTCGCGGGCCGCGCCATCGGCCAGGAGCTTGCGAAAACGCTCGCTGCCGCCTCCGCCGGCGAATCGGAGAAAGGCTCCATCATTCTTCTCATCGCGACCGACGCTCCGCTCGACGCACGACAGTTGCGCCGGCTCGCGCTGCGCGCGGGGGCAGGCCTTGCCCGGACCGGCTCGGTTTTTGGTCACGGCAGCGGCGACATCGCGCTCGCTTTTTCCACGGCCTACACGCTGCCGCAGGATCCTGGCCGTCCCATGCCGGACGTCGCAATGCTGCATGACGCATGGCTCGATCCCTTGTTCCAGGCCGTCGCCGACAGTGTCGAACAGGCCATCATCCATTCGCTGTTGCGCGCCGAAACGGTGATCGGCCGAAATGGTCACCGGCGCGCGAGTCTTCTCGAGCTGATGCCCGGCCTCATCCCCCTGTTTTCAGAGAAATCCTCATGAAGATTCTCATTTCCGTCGACATTGAAGGCGTTGCCGGCGTCTATCATCCCGAGCAGACTCGTCCTGGCCATGCCGAATACGAGCGTGCGCGCCTTCTGATGACGCAGGAGGCCAATGCCGCCGTGGCCGGCGCTTTCGAGGCAGGCGCGACGGACGTTCTGGTCAATGACTCCCATGCCGGTTTTCGCAACATGCCGGCCGATCACCTCGATCCGCGCGCCTCGGTCGTTCAGGGCAAGCCGCGTTATCTGGGCATGATGGCGGGCGTTGAAGACGGGGTGGATGCCGTCTGCCTGATCGGCTACCATTCGCGCGCCCATGGCCGCGGCATTCTCGCACACACCATCAACAGCTTTGCCTTTGCTCGCATCGAATTCAACGGCATCGAACTCGGAGAGGCCGGCATTTACGGAGCGCTCGCCGGCGAATGCGATGTCCCTGTCGTCATGGCGTCCGGTGACAATGTTTTCATCGCCGAAAATCGCGAGCTCTTTCCGCAAGCCGTCTTCGTGGAAACCAAGCGCGCCAGTGGCTGCAACAGCGGCACAAGCCTTTCTCCCGCGCGTGCGTGCCAAGCAATCGGGGAAGGCGTGGTGCAAGCCCTCCGCCACCCGAAGTTGGCGCCGCCGTTCAGGCTTCCCGGTCCCATTGACGCGCGCATCCGTACCCAAACGCCGGCGCTGGCCGATTTGTTTTGCCAGTGGCCCAGTCTCGACCGGCTTTCCGGCGATGAGGTCGGTTTCACCGCGCCGACGGTGCAGGCGGCCGTGCGCATCGTCAACTGCCTGTCGGCGATGTCGACCATGCTGCGGTGACGGCGGATGCCGACAATCCCGTGAGCGCCGACAGGAGCCTGCCTGGTCCCGAGGCGTATACTTTTCCAGAATCACCTTTCACCGGCAAAGAAGAAAGTCTGCCCCATGACAGCTGCATCTGAGACCCGCATGGTTTATGTCAGCGGAGCGTTCCTTCCCATCGAGGAAGCCTCCATTCCCGTTATGGACCGGGGCTTTCTCTTCGGCGATGGCATCTATGAGGTTACAGCAGTGATCGCGGGTCGCCTCGTCGACAATGAGGCACATCTCCAGCGGCTCGACCGTTCCTTACGCGAGATCGATATTCCCAATCCACATTCATTGGGGACCTGGACGGCAATCCAGAAGGAGTTGGTTGCGCTGAACGGCCTTACCGAAGGATTGATCTATATTGAGGTGACGCGTGGTGTCTCCGAGCGCGATTTCCTCAGCCCAGCCGATTTGAAGCCGACCGTGGTCATTTTCACGCAGGCAAAACCGGTACGCACCAACGCCACCCTGGCCAAGGGCGCTCAAGTGATCACTTTGCCGGATCTGCGCTGGGCACGGCGGGATATCAAGTCGACTTCACTGCTGGCGCAGGTGCTGGCGAAACGCTCCGCCGCTGCCGCGGGCGTCAGTGAGGCGTGGATGGTGGAAGACGGCATGATCACAGAGGGGGCCTCGTCAACCGCCTTCGTCATTACGCCAGCCGGCGAAATCATCACGCGGCCGCTCTCCCATGCGGTGCTGCCAGGGGTCACCCGTCGCGCGATACTCCGTCTGCTGGAAGAGAGGGAGCTGACATTCGTCGAGCGGCCCTTCAGCGTGGAAGAAGCGCTGAAGGCGCGCGAGGCGTTCTTCACGAGCGCGTCCACCATCGTCATGCCGGTGGTCACCATTGATGGCCACCCAATCGGCGACGGTACCCCCGGGCCCCTGGCTATGCAGTTGCGCGATCTCTATATCGAGGCCGCCCTCGATTAGAGCCTTTCCGGGCTAAATGGAAACATTCTGCCGGAGCAGGTTTTCGTCAGGGCAGAGGCGATCGCCGCAGGTCGTACCCGGAGGTACGGCCGAGGCGATCGCCTCCGATCCTGACGGAAGCTGGGCATGATGATCCCGCCGGAGAGGCTCGAGGCTCTCAAGCCAGCGGGCTGCTGCTGGAGGCCACACGAGACAAGCTGCTTGCGTTGCTCCGTAATGTTACATGAGCCGCTTGGTCATCCGCAGGAGAGGCACAGTCACGCCGCCCCGACCATCGACTAATCGCTCGACGGGAATGTAGCCGCAAGCCCGATATAGCGGTTCGCCGGCCATCGTGCCCATCAGCTCGGCTCGTTTGAAGCCCTCATTGCGCGCGGCCTGCTCGCAAAGCGCAAGGATTATCCTCCCCACACCGCGGCGGGCATAGGCCGGATGCGTATACATGGCACGCACCCGCGCCGGATCATACACGGGATCGAGCAATGCGGCGTCACGTCCGGTAGTTGCGTCGCTGCCGTACAGCGTTGCTCTGCGGCTCCAGCCGCCGCACCCTGCGATCGTACTATCCAGCAGGATCACGAAGTAAGTCCCATCATCTATCAGTTGTGTGTCGAGCCCCATGATTTGGCGGCTCGACTCGATCTGCGCTTCGGTGAGAAAGGGTCTCTGGAGTTCCGATATTGCCGCGTCGATCAGCGCTGCAAGGATCCCCAGGTCAGCGCGGGTCGCGTTTCTGTGCTCCAACATAATCGTCTCCATGAACCTTCGTGCATCATACTAGCGATAGTCGCTACGCGACGGTTCTGCATCGGCGCCGGCGAGGGTAGGCGCAGCGACGTCCCCCGCACTCTGCGCGGCCTGCCCGGCAAACCGCATCTGCAACCGCACGCCGTAGCCGTCGCTCATGCCGAGCAGTGTTTGGCTGATCTCGACCGGGGCTCGGGCGTAATCGCCGGTACCGCCTGTCACGGCGCGGACGACCTCAACACCCGTTTCCGCCAGTTCGGGGCCTTGGGTGATGAGAATATCGCCGTCCTTGAAGACAATGACCTGGCGCGTGATGACGACGGTTCCGGTCTCGGTGCGGAAGCCGTTGCCTACGTAGTAGCCGTCGCAGGTCCAGGTTCCGATCACCTTGTCCGGAAAGGCTGGGCTGCCGTCCTTGAGCGTACCCTCGATCCCGCCGTCGAGGGTACCGGTGGGATAGACGTAACCCTGGGTGACGAAGGCGTTGCCGTAGGCGGGCATCCCGTCCTCGAATACGGGGGCCTCGTCATAAACGAAGCGGCTGAGATCCTCAGCCACGTCGAAGGCCGGGAGCGCGCCGTCCGCCATTGCGACCATCGGGATCACCGCGGCGAAAGCAGCGAGTACAAAACGAGTCGATTTCACGGGTATGTCCTTGCTGTTTGCATGGTGGTGAGGATGCGTACCAGGCGCGTCTTCCGAAAGGCACGCCTCGGTCCGGCTCGCGGCAGCGGCGGGCCGTATGCTTGGGTTGAACGGCGCGGCAACCGCCGCGCAGAAGTCTTGGCAGTGATCCGCGTTGTCCACGTGGATCGCCTGCATTTGATGATCATTTCGGTCGACCTAGGCGGCATTCCTGCCCGGTGATGCATTCGCGCCGGCCCTTGACAGGAAGCTCTTGTTGACCGGGCTGTGCGGCTTCAGCGCCAATCGCTCGTTGCCAATGGCCTCGGCCATCGCCGTCAGGTCACCACGAACGGAAGCCTCGGCCAGCGTCCAGTCGATGATATCGCGCTGGGCGTGGCTGCCGCCGAAGGAATTGGCGATGAAGCGCGCGCCGTGGAGGAGGTTCGCTGCATTTTCGTAGTCACCACGCCAGAATGCAGCGAACCCTTCGACCAGCGGCAGAGCGGTGCGGTTGCCCCATCCACCTGCCTCGGATACGTGGGCGCCATTCCGGTAGGCGTTAGCGATGCGGTCTACCTTGGCAGTACGGCCGGCGCCGAGATAGGCCATCACCGCATGCCAGTCGTTGAATGGATAGGTGCAGCCGTCCACATGACTGTCCCAGGCCGTCGCCAGTTCCTGCCAGCGGTGGCCGACATCATGGCCGGAGAGATGAAGTCGCCAGAGAAGTGCGGAGGCATCGACCATGTCGAGCGCGACCATGCTGCGATCTTGCCGGATCGGCCCATCATAGAGGGCGAGTACCTCGTCGGCCTGGCCGAGGTCGAGATGGCACAGCGAACGGTGCCACCAGTTGTGGACCTTGAAGAAATTGTCGTCGCCTGACCAATGCGGCTCGCGCGCGATCATCCAGCCAATGCCATCCTCGGCGCGACCCTGCATTTCCATGACATGGGCGACGGCATGGTGCGCCCAGCAATCGAGCGGCTGAACGTCGACAGCGCGGCGGCCCGCCTCCTCGGCCCGGCCATAGTCGCCGGTTTCCTCAAGACCGAAGGCATGCATGCCGAGCAGAATCGAGTAGCCAGGTATGTTCGCGGACCATTTTGGCAGCACGCGCGCGATGCGGTCGCGCAGGCTCCGCGCGCTGGCGCGGTAGAAATCCATCAGATGACCCGACTGGAGAGCGACGATATCGTGGGGGTAGTCCGCGTTGTGGCGATCGAGCACCGTCGCCGCGGCGGTCCACTCCCCCTCGACCAGCAGGTCGAGGGCAACAACATGCGAGGCCTCGCGCTCGGAGAGCCGCAGCGACTTCACCGTGCCGATGATCGCCTTCGCTTCCTTGGTCGCCTCCGGCTCGGTCGCGAGGCCGAGTAGATGTGCCTTGAAGATGTGCGCCATGGCAAAGGCGGGCGCTGCCTCGATCGCGCGGTCGAGCAATCCGACGGGATCACCGCGATAGATGTTGAAAGCGTCGACGGCCTGGTCGAACAGGCCAGAGACTTCGGATGTCGCTCCGGTCAACACATTGCCTTGCGCATCGGTTATCATGATCGATCTTTCCTTTCTCGAGGTGTATACAGTAATCGCGCCTGTCGCCCATCGCAGCAATGCTGTGGCTGTTGGGGCGATCTCGACACCTAAGTAAACCGTCGCCGTGATGCGGTTAATGAGCGATACGCCGGAACGCTTGACCGATCCGCCGTCTGTGAAAAAAGGGAAGCGTTCGTTGGAGGCTCTGCTGGACCTGCTGCGGGCGATGCGTCTTACAGGAGGCATCTTCCTCGACGCGAAGTTCAGCGCTCCTTGGAGCGTATCGGCAAAAGTCGCGCCGGAGGACTGCGCCCCCTTCACGGTCGCGCCCCGGCACATCATCGCCTATCACTACGTGACGGAAGGGCGCTGCCTGCTGAAGGTTGGAGACGAACGGCCGATTGAGGTCGAGAGTGGCGAGATTGTCGTCTTGCCGCGCAACGACCGCCACGTCATTGCAAGCGCCATGAACCTTCGTCCCGTCAGCGCCGACCATCTAATCCAGGCCGCGCCCGAAGGCGGACCGGCGAAGATCGTCCATGGTGGCGGCGGTGAGCGAACGTCCATCTTGTGCGGATTTCTCGGTAACGACCTTGCGCACAACGCGCTCATCGCGCTGCTGCCGAGCGTGCTCAAGCTCGATGCTACCGATGGCGCTTCAGGCGACTGGATCAAGGGCACCTTCCATTTCGCCGCCAGGGAGCTTGCGGCCGGGCAGGCCAATTCTCCGATGATTCTGGCAAAACTCGCGGAACTGTTGTTCATGGAGGCGGTTCGTCGCTACCTTGCCTTCCAGCCGACCTCAGCGAATGCATGGGCTGCCGGCATGCAAGACCAGGTGATCGGCCGTGCACTGGGGCTCCTGCACGGACAGATCGCGCGGCGATGGACGACCGAGGATCTCGCGCGCGAGTTGTCCGTCTCGCGCTCGGCCTTCGCGGAACGTTTCACGCGCGCCATCGGGGAACCGCCGATGCGCTACCTAGCCCGGCAGAGATTCGAGCAGGCCTCGGCGCAATTGAAGGAGACCGCTGACCCGATCGCGCGGATCGCATATGATGTCGGTTACGAGTCCGAAGAGGCATTCAGCCGGGCTTTCAGGCGGGAATACGGCATGCCCCCCGCGGCATGGCGAAGAGCAAACGCGCTTGCAGGATCGTGATGCCACAGCACTCACCTGCTTTCACGGATGGTCTGCAACGAGTCGATCTTTCATGTTCATATGAGTGGGATCTGGCCTCATCCGCCGAAACGGCAGACTGGGCATTCAGCGATCATCCACCGCACGAAGCGATTTAATCAGAAGCACCCAGTGCTCTGTCTCGGTCTCCCAGCCTTCCTTCACACAGGGGACCGTTGCCACTTCTTCGTAGCCAAACCGCTCGTAGAGCCGTCTTGCACCCGCGTTGTTGTCGGCGACGATGACACTCATCCGGCGAAGCGCCTCTTCCCGGGCGATTTGCTCGGCAAGCTCGAGTAGTCGCGAGCCAAGCCCCTGCCCTCGGTATTCGGGATAGCAGGCCAGCACATTGACATACCAGCTTTCGAGGGCCTTGTTTTCCAGTTCTTGAAGCGGCCGGAACAGGGCGGGGAAATCATCGCCGATCGGCGTGGGCTCCGAGCCGATCGGGTACCCGGTCAGACTCGCCACGGCACCATCTCCAAAGTCCACGACGATGATCTGGCCTTCGCGCGCCTTTTCACCTTGCCGGGCGCGGCCAATCTCCCAAGGGTCTTGACCGTTCTTTGCAAGTCCCTGCCAAATGTAGAGCGGCAAACCCTCGCCGGCGAAGTTGACGAGATCGGCCAGCGCCCCTGCATCTGCTTCGCTTGCGAACCGTAGCGGTGACTCGAGCCGGATCATTTGCATCCTCCGGAGAATGTGGGGCGGAGATCTGTTATAAGGCGTTTTTCGAATGACGTCAGGTAATCTTCAAGCTCCTTGATCCCACGGCATTTCCTCTGGTCTTCGCCCGATTTCGATCATTAGAGCATGATCCGACCGGAGTGAACGAGGATCGATAAGATCATGCCTCAGAAAAAAGCGTTTAGAGCGCCGATCTGATTCAGTCAGATCGAAACGCGCTCTAATGGACTGAGAGATAGCTGGGCGTGACAGATGCGGAGCAGGATCGTTGTAACATCGGAATCTATATAGCTGTGGAGAACCCCTCCGCAGCGCAACGTATGGACAGTCGGCTTCTAGCGCATCGGCCCGAAAATCGTATCCGATTTTCGGAAAGCTCGATGCGTAGATTCTAAGAGTTACAGCGACCTTTGCGCGTCTGAAAAGACGCGCGGCAGGTAAGGCGGAAATCTCGCTGAGGTGAAGGTCACCACAAGCGGGTAACGGCAGGAAGTGTGTCGAAAACCACGTCCGCTGAAATCAACGGCATCCCCAAGTCGATCGCACTCACCGCCAGCAGTCGGTCGAACGGGTCGCGATGCTCCCACGCAAGCGTCGCCCCTTTCAAACAAATCTCCGGCGCCAGGGCGGTAACTCTGCCGCCCTGCTCTTCCAGCAGGCTCGGCAGATCAGTGACGAACGATGCCATCTCCGGCCATTTGCCGATACGAACCTTCTGCCCGATCTCGAAAAAGCTGATGGGGCTGACGAAAACGCTGTCGGCCGCCGTGATGAGAGCGGTTGCCTTGGCAGATAAACGCGAATCGCCGGTCAGCGACCATGCCCATGCATGGGTGTCGAGAAGGATAGCCGTCACGCTTTGCCTTCCCAAAGCGCCAGATCATCCTCACTCATAGGCTCGAAGAAATCCGGCCCGTCTCCTGTAACCTTGCCTTCCAGCAATCCGATAGTGAACTTGTTCTGCGGGATCGCAACGATCCGGGCTACAGGGATCTTGCCCTTGGCGATGATAACTTCTTCGCCTGCCTTCGCCGCCTCGATAAGCTTGGACAGGTTCGTTTTGGCGTTGTGGATCGTAACCTGCATCGGAACCTCGATTAGCTAACTTGGCTACACTTAGTGTTTTTCTTTCTGAAAATCCAGCCTCACGGTTGGCGCTCAGCATTTGCCACCGTTAAATTGAGGGCGCCTTGTTTATGTAAGGACGCACACAGCCCGCCTCGTCCAATCGAGAAGTCAAAGGAGCAGACCCATACCCCCGATGCCCGCCAGAATTCTCCACATCTCGATCGCGCGCGACTGGCGGGAGGTTTATGCCTTCATGGCAGACCATGAGAAAATGCCACTTTGGGCGTCCGGCCTCTCTTCCGGGCTGACCCGCGACGGCGAGGATTGGATCGCGCCTGGGCCGCTCGGCAATGCCCGCGTGCGCTTCGTCACCCGGAATGATTACGGGGTCGTCGATCACCTCGTCACCCTCGAAGACGGCCGGCAGGTGCACAACGCGCTGCGTGTCGTCCCGAACGGCGACGGCGCCGAGGTGATGTTCACGCTGCTCAGGCAACCGGGGATGAGCGAAGCGCAATTCGCAGATGACGCGGCCTGGGTGGAAAAAGACCTCGCCAGGCTTAAATCCATCCTCGAATCCGGCAAGGACTGATTGGAAGGACGGGAACGACATGAGCCGCAAGGAAAACGACCGCCGCATCGACTATATCGAGTTCAACGTCGCGGATATCGCCGCGAGCAAGGCCTTCTACGGCAGCGCCTTCGGCTGGACCTTCACGGATTACGGGCCGGACTATTGCGAATTTGCCGATGGCCGCCTGACCGGCGGCTTCACCACGCTCGGACCGGTCCGAAGCGGCGGACCGCTCGTCATCATCTATGCCGACAGGATCGAGGACACGCAGGCCCGTGTCGAGGCGGTCGGCGGCAAGATCGTCAAGCCGATCTACACCTTCCCCGGTGGCCGGCGGTTCCACTTTGCCGATCCGGACGGATACGAATTGGCGGTCTGGTCGGAGCAATAGAGCATTTTTGCGGTCAACTGGTTCCACCTGACTGCAAATGCTCTCCAGCGCCGCGCGTCGTTTCAGGCTGTAGCCCTTTGAATTGCTGCATGTCTTATACCAAGTCTCGATGATAGGAACCGATAGGACCGGCTCGATCGGGCTGTCTGGCTAGGAGAGGCCCGCAGGACGATGCTATCGCATCGTTCAAGGGTCTCGACGACGCCAGACAGCCCGAGAAGCCGGCCGGAGGTGGCCTATGGCTGATCGTGGGCGTCGTTGCGATGCTTGACCGATGCGACAGCATCGCTCCGCGCACCGCGCCTAGCCCACAATCAGCCATAGGCCATCCTATCGGTTCCTATCATCGAGGCTTGGTATTAGTCCCTAAATCGAGGTGGAGTTAAGGAGACATGCAGTAGTTCCGCCTATTCGCCGAAGCGAATGAACAACGCCCCAACGAGACCGAAGACGACGATGCATTGCAGGATGTACATCGGCCATTCCTGTGACATCTGGTGCCCTCCCGTCGAGTACCACCGCTGCCGCGCCCTGAAGGGCATGGGCAAGTCTAACATTTCCCGGCCGATTTCGGCACGGAAAAGCCGCGCGCCCGGTCAAGGACGCGCGGCAGGAGCGGGCAAGAAAAGTGTGAGCGGTTTTCCGCGCCGCCCCGTTCGCACAAATCGACGGCGTGCTTCGACCGGCTCGCGTTCTACTCGCCGCCACCCAGCGAGTGGACGAAGACCGCGAGCTGCTTGACGGTGGTGTCGCCGATGCGCGGCAGCCAGGCGGGCATGACACCGTGTCTCGGTGCCTTCATCTGGTCGATGATCGCCTGCTCGCCGCTTCCCTTCAGCCAGATCGCGTCCGCGAGGTTGGGTGCCCCGAATTCGCGGCTGCCGGTGGCGTCCGCCCCATGGCACGAGGCGCAATTATCCGCGAAGAGCTGCTTTCCGGGCTCCACCAGAGCTGCGTCCGACGGCGTGGCGGTGAGGCTCACCACATAGGCGGCGGTCTGGCGCAGTTCATCCTGCGTCAGCATGTCGGAGAAGGACGGCATCTCCGACATGCGCGTCTCGTCGTCGCCGGCATGGCGGACACCGTGGGCGATCGTCTGATAGAGCGCCTCAGGGCCGCCGCCCCAGAGCCAGTCGTCGTCGTTCAGGTTCGGGAAGCCCTCGGCACCGGCTGCGCCTGACCCATGGCACTGAGCACAGTTCACCTTGAAGGCCGAAGCGCCGGCCGCAACCGCGAATTGCCGCAGCTGCGGATCGGCGATGATCTCCTCGACCGTGCTTGACGCGATGCGCTCGACGTTGCCGGCCTGGGCCGCCTTGGCATCGGCGAGTTCGGTGCTGACCTCCGCGCGGCTGGAGTAACCGAGCACCCCCTTGGTCGCTTCGGTCAACAACGGCCAGGAGGGATAGGCGATCGCGTAGCCGATGCCCCAGAGAATGGTCGCATAAAAGGTGTAGACCCACCAGCGCGGCATCGGATTGTTGAGTTCGCGGATGCCGTCCCACTCGTGACCGGTGGTTTCGACGCCGCTGATCTCGTCGATGTGTTTGTCCGCCATGGATCAGTCCTCCTTCAGCGGGATGGAAGCGGCCTGTTGGGCGGCCTTCTTGGCGCCCGGCCGGAAAACGAAAAGGACGACGCCGAGGAAGAAGACCGTCATGGCGAGCAGTCCCCAGCTGTCTGCGAAATGGCGCATGGCCGTGTAGGTTTCCATGGGAGCCTCCTTCTCAGCGATAGCCAGTGGTGTCGTCATAGGTGGAGAAGTCGACGAGCGTGCCGAGCATCTGCAGATAGGCGACGAGCGCGTCCATCTCCGTCAGCTTTTGCGGATCGCCGTCGAAATCGCCGAGCTTGGCCTTGGGGTAGCGCGCCTCGATCCCGGAGGTATCGGCATTGGGGTCGGCCTGTGCCTGGAGATCGCTAAGCGCCTCGTCGACCATCTCGTCCGTATAGGGAACGCCGACCGCCTTGTTGGCCTTCAGACTCATGGCGACATTCTTCGCTTCGAGCGGCGTCTCCTTGAGGAAGGCGTAGCTCGGCATCACCGACTCCGGCACGACGGAGCGCGGCTCGATCATGTGCTGGACGTGCCATTCGTTCGAGTAGCGATCGCCGACTCGGGCGAGGTCGGGCCCCGTCCGCTTCGAACCCCACTGGAACGGATGGTCGTACATGGACTCGGCCGCAAGCGAATAGTGCCCGTAGCGCTCCACCTCGTCGCGGAACGGCCGGATCATCTGGCTGTGGCAGACATAGCAGCCCTCGCGGACGTAGATGTTGCGCCCGGCGAGCTCCAGCGGCGAATAGGGCCGCATGCCTTCCACCTTCTCGATCGTGTTCTCGAGATAGAAGAGCGGTGCGATTTCCACGATGCCGCCGACGGAGACAACGAGCAGCGAACCGACGAGCAGCAGCGTGGCATTGCGTTCGAGGATGGCGTGTTTATCGAGAATGGACATGGTCTGCCCTCCTATTCCGCAAGCTGCGCAACCGGCGCCGCGCCGAGGATCGGTTCTTCCTCACGCACGCGTCCGAGGATTGTCATCGTGATGTTGAAGGCCATGATCAGAGCGCCGGCGAGGAAGAGGGCGCCGCCGACGGCACGCATCACATAGTAGGGGAACATCGCCGCCACCGTTTCCGCGAAGGAATAGACGAGGAAGCCCTGGTCGTCGTACTCGCGCCACATCAGGCCCTGCTGGATGCCGGCGACCCACATGACGGCGGCGTAGACGACGATGCCGAGGGTGGCGAGCCAGAAGTGCCAGTTGATCATGCGCACGCTGTAGAGCCGTTCGCGGTTCCAGAGCTTCGGCACGAGATAGTAGATGGCGCCGAAAGTGATCAGGCCGTTCCAGCCGAGCGCACCCGAATGCACGTGGCCTATGGTCCAGTCGGTATAATGGCTGAGCGAGTTGACCGTCTTGATCGACATCATCGGCCCTTCGAAGGTCGCCATGCCGTAAAAGGCCACGGCCATGACCATCATGCGCACGATCGGATCGGTGCGGACCTTGTCCCAGGCGCCCGAGAGCGTCATCAGGCCGTTGATCATGCCGCCCCAGGAGGGCATCCAGAGCATGACGGAGAAGACCATGCCGAGCGTCTGCGCCCAATCCGGCAGGGCCGTGTAATGCAGGTGATGGGGTCCTGCCCAGATATACATGAAGATCAGCGCCCAAAAGTGGATGATCGACAGCCGGTAGGAATAGACGGGACGGTTCACCTGCTTCGGAATGAAGTAGTACATCATCGCCAGGAAGCCGGCGGTCAGGAAGAAGCCGACGGCATTGTGCCCGTACCACCATTGCGTCAGCGCATCCTGCACGCCCGAAAAGGCCGAATAGCTCTTGGAGCCGAGGAATGAGACCGGCACCGCCAGATTGTTGACGATATGCAGCATGGCGATGGTGACGATGAAGGACAGGTAGAACCAGTTCGCCACATAGATATGCGGTTCCTTGCGCTTCAGGATCGTGCCGAGGAAGACGGCGAGATAGGCAACCCAGACGACCGTCAGCCAGAGGTCCACGTACCACTCCGGCTCTGCATATTCCCGGCTCTGGGTAATGCCGAGCAGGTAACCGGTGGCGGCCATGACGATGAAAAGCTGGTAGCCCCAGAAGACGAACCAGGCGAGATCGCCGCCGAAGAGGCGCGCGCGGCTCGTGCGCTGCACCACATAGAAGGACGTGGCGATCAGCGCATTGCCGCCGAAGGCGAAGATGACGGCGGAGGTGTGGAGCGGCCGCATGCGCCCGAAATTGAACCAAGGTTCGATGTTGAGATCGGGAAAGGCGAGCTGCAGCGCCACGAGCACGCCGACGAGGAAGCCGACCACCCCCCAGGCCATCGTGGCGATCACGCCGTATTTTACGACCTCGTCGAAATATTCCGATTGTGGCGCCGGCGCCCGGCCTGCTAACGCCGGCCGGAACTCCATGCGGCGCATGAGCACGATCGCGCCGCCAATGAGCACGAAGAACAGAACCCACATATGCGCCCCGAATGGGCGGTCCTGGGCGAAGCCAGCCCCGATCAGCGCCAGGAAGGCGCCCACCGCGAGCAAGAGCATCTCGAGTGTGTATTTCATGGTTGGGTCCCCAACTTTTCTCAGCTTGCCGGCGCTCGCGCGCAATTCCGGCGCGATCCAGCTAGTCTGAGAATTGTCAGAGTCACCCCTTTGCCGCCTTGATTCAGATCAAGGTTGGGCCCGGCGCCATGTCGCATCCTCGTCGGCAAAGGAGGACCGTCCTTGAGGAGATACTGGAAAGGACCGGAGCGCATGATAGCAGGAATCAATTGGCCGCCGCCGTTGGAAGGCGCGCGCGCCGCGGCCAACGAGGCATATGCCGAGCCGCTCGCCTGGCTCGCAAGCGCCCACAAGGAGCAGCTGGCGCTCTGCGACAGCATGGAGGCGATCGCCGACAGCCTCCCGGGTGAAATCGATCGCGAGATTTGCGCCTATGCGGCCAGGATGCTGGCGCCGATGCTGCGCCACTTTCACGCCGGCGAGGAGCGCATCGTCTTTGATTGGGTCGAGCAGCGCTTCGGCGACGATCCATCGGCGCGCGCATCGCTAGAGCGGCTGAAATTCGAGCACTGCGAGGACGAGTGCTTTGCCGAAGAGTTGACGGAGATGCTGGATCGGCTCGGCACGGCAGACCACACCGTCAACCCAGAGACGGCCGGCTACATGCTGCGCGGCTTCTTCACCGGCTTGCGCCGCCACGTCAGCTTCGAACAGGAATGCCTGCGTGGCATTGTCGCCCGGCAGGCGCATGAACCGAACTGATGGCACTGGCCGGATGGGGCGTTGACGCCTCGGCCTACAGGTTCCCGGTTCAAGCCGCGATCGCCCGCCGCCGGTCGGCCTGTTCCTGAATGACGAGAATGGCGCCGATTACCCTGCCTTTGCTCGACAGGCAGGGCGTCATCCGACAGCGGACCGGAACGGTGCTTCCGCCCACGCACTTGGCGAAGGAATAGTCGACGATTTCCCCGGCGAAGCAGCGGTCGAGACGGGATTTGACGCGCTCTTCGAACCGTTGGAGGCCGATGAATTCGACGACGTGGCGGCCGATGAGATCGATCGGCTTGCTTCCGAGATGGCTGGCATTGGCGCGGTTTGCGTAAAGATAGCGGTAGTCGGGCGTGATGACGGCGATCCGGTCGGGGAAGGAATCGAGGATCGCCTCGTTGAGCAAACCTTCGTCGGCACGCCCTCTTTTCGGCAGCTTCGGGACGCGTTCGAGCTCGAGCCCCGCGACGTCGTCCGCACCGGTCGCTGCGAAATAACGGTCGATCAGGGAGCGAAGCAATTGCGAATGGCGCAGCACGCAAGTGAGATCGTCCGCCTCGGCGCGCAGCATGTCCAGGAGAAACTGGAATTGAAGGCGTGCATCCTCGACGCTGGCCGCTTTCCGGTCATAGACCGCCCTCAGGATAGGATCGAGTTCACGGTCCAGAATGCCAATCAGATGTTCGTCTGCCACCTTTACGGCATATTGCATCTGCGAATACTTGAACCAGAACAGTTCAACCAGTTCCTTCAATTTTAAACCCCGTCTCCAGCCGACACGCCGAGCCAACCGGCGTTCCGCAGCCGATCGCCCAGTTTTGCGGATTGCCCCTCATTCAACACGCGTCCGCGCATGCTCCCCAAAACACAACAATAGGTTTATACCCAGTGCGCGCGGGCGTTCAACAGAAAGAAAGTGAACTCGACGAACCTGCAACGTTTCCGGAAGCGGCCGTCGAGCAAAAAAGAGCATCGGCCCGCCAATCGGAGGCGACTTCGGAACACGTCCGTGCTTTTTCTGTTTTACAGGCTGCGCTTGATGTGCCAGCGGTCGTGGTACCAGAGCCATTGGCCCGGATATTCACGAACCCAGCTCTCGACCTTGTCGTTCAGCATCTGCGCGGTTGCCGTGACGTCGACACTGCCGTCCGCCCGGCGCGGGATTTCGACCGCCGGCTCCAGTTCCAGCCGGAAACGGCCATCCGGCAAACGGATGCAGCGGGCCGGATAGACTTCGCAATTGAACTGCCGGACGAGTTTGGCGAGCAGCGGATTGGTCTGCACGTCGCGGCCGAAGAACTTCGTCTTCAGCCCCTTGCGGAACTTCTGGTCGACAAGGACGCCGACGCCGCCGCCGCGTTCGAGCTGACGGGCGAGCGCAAAGGAGGAGCCCGCATGGGACGGCACGAGATTGCCCATGCGGGCCTTGCGGAACTCGAACACCTTTTCGGCGAGATAGGGATTGTTCGGCGGCCGGAAGAGAACCGTCACCTCAAGCCCGAAGGCGGAACCCGCGACCGGCAGCATTTCGAAATTGCCGCTATGCGCCGTGAAAACGATGAAGGGTCGCGGATTGTCGCGCAGTTCCATGAAGAGCGGAATGCCGGAGACCTCCACCCTGCCCGGCTCGGCGCGTGCCGGATCGAAATCGAAAAGGCGATCGAGGAAGACATATTCGGCTGCGAGCCGCCCCATATTGCCCCAGCTTTCGAGCGCGATCGTCTCGATCTCCGCCTCGCTCTTCTCCGGGAAGGCATTGCGCAGATTGGTGAGCGTCAACCTGTGGCGGCGGGTTTTCGGCCCGATCCAGCGCGCGACGCGATCCATGAAATCGATCGCCGCATCCGGCGGCAGAAGCTTCAGCACCGACAGAAGCAGAAGCACGAACTGGGCAATCGCCCATTGCCTGAAGCGATCGGCGGCAAGCACCAGCCGTGTGATCAGCATGCGCACCGGCTTCAGTCCATCCTGAGGACGATCTTGCCGAAGATCTGGCGGGACTCCATCCGCTCCAGCGCCCGGTCGATGTCGGAGAGTCCGACCTCCGTGTCGATCACCGGATGAACGAGCCTGCGCGCCATCTTCTGCATGGCATTCGCCATGTTCTCCATGCGGCAGCCGAAGGAGCCGAGCAGCTTCAACTGCTGCTGAAAGAGCATCATCAGGTTCATGTCTGTCGACACGCCCGAGGTCGAGCCGCAGGTGACCAGGCGACCGCCGCGCTTCATCGACAGCATCGAGCCCGCCCAGGTGTCCTTGCCGACATGCTCGAAGACGACGTCGACGCCCTTCTTTTTCGTGAGCTTGCGCACCACGCCCTCGAAACGGTCGGTGCGGTAGTTGATGACGTGATCGGCGCCGAGCGCCTTGGCTTTCTCGATCTTGTCGTCGGAGCCAACCGTGGTGATGACCGTGCAGCCGATCTTCTTGGCGAGCTGGATGGCGGCCGTGCCGATGCCGGAGCCGCCCGCATGAACGAGGATCGTCTCGCCCGGCTCGAGCTTGGCATTGTCGAAGAGCATGTGCTCGACCGTCCCGAAGGTGACGGGCGCAAGCGCCGCACCGACCGCATCGACACCCGGAGGCGCCGGCACGAGCAGGCGCGCCGGCAGGTTGACCTTCTCCTGCGCAAAGCCGTCGAGATGGAAGCCGTGCACGCCGCCCACATGTTCGCAGAGATTGTCGCGCCCCTCCCTGCAGGGGCGGCAAAGGCCGCACGTGCGCGCCCCATAGATCGACACGAGTTGCCCCGGCAGCACATTGGCGACACCCGGCCCGATGCTCTCGACGACGCCGGAAGCCTCCGCACCGATCACCAGCGGCATCTTGCGCTTGGCGAAAGCCATGCCGCGCCAGCCCCAGACGTCGATGTGGTTGAGCGCGACCGCCTTGACGCGCAGCGTCACCTCGCCGGGACCCGGCGCCTCCGGTTCGGCCAAGTCGGTGATTTCGAGCTTGCGGTCATCGAGCAATTGCAGGGCGCGCATTGGTGTTTCCTTTGAATATTCCGATCGTCGAGCAGTTGGGCGCTACGCTGAAGGCGGAGGCGCCATACTCAAACCGGCTCCGCCGTCATCACAAGGCTGGCGTTCTGTCCGCCGAAGCCGAAGGAGTTGGACAGGACCGCCGTCACCTGCTGGTCGCGCTTCACGTTCGGAACGACGTCGAGAACGATCGCCGGATCAGGGTTCTGGTAGTTGATCGTCGGCGGCAGCGTGCCGGTCAGCATCGTCTGGATCGAGAACACGGCCTCGACCGCGCCGGCCGCGGTCAGCGTATGGCCGATCATCGACTTGTTCGACGAAACCGGAATCGATGGCAGGCGCTCGCCGAACACGGCCGACATGGAGAGATATTCCATCTTGTCATTTTCCGGCGTCGACGTGCCGTGGGCATTGATGTAGCCGATGCCGCTCTCGCCGATACCGGCATCCGCAAGTGCCGCCCGGATCGTCGCGATCGCTGGGCCGCCGTCCGGCGAGGAGCGCGTGCGGTGGAAGAGATCCGCCTTCTCGCCGCAGCCCTTCAGGATGCCGTAGACGCGCGCGCCGCGGGCGACTGCCGCCTCCAGCGACTCCAGCACCAGTGTCGCCGCCCCTTCGGCGATGACGAAGCCGTCGCGGTCCTTGGTGAAGGGTTTCGACGCCTTTTCCGGCGGGTCGTTCTGGGTCGATAGCGCCGAAAGCAGCGAGAACCGGATCAGCGACTCGGCGCTGACCGAACCGTCGGTTGCGACCGTCAGCGCCCGGTCGGTGCGGCCCTGGCGGATCGCTTCGACGCCAAGCTGGATCGCCGTGGCGCCGGACGCGCAGGCGGTCGACAGCGTCACCGGCAGACCGCGGGTACCGAAACGGTCGGCGAGACGCTCTGAAATCGAGCCGAAGAGCACCGCCTCGTGGAACACCGGATCGGCCTTCTGCCGCATGGCGGCAAGGAAACGGTTGTAGGCATCCCCCGGCCGCTCCGACGGCGGCGAGCGGTCGGCAAGCTCGAAGCGGGCGCTCCATTCCGGCTCGATCGGCGGCGCGGCGAGGAACAGCGGCCCGTTGAACTCGCCCGAAATCCCGGCCTGCGAAAGCGCCTCCAAGGTCGTCTCCCGCGCCATCGCATAGGAGCGCTCGACGGCATTTTCCGCCGGCAGCTCGATGAAGTCGACCGTACCGCAGATGCGGGTCGAGAGGCTGTCCGTCGGGAACCGGGTGATCTTGTGAATACCCGATACGCCGCCCGTGAGCGCCACCCAGTTGTCTTCGATCCCCTGGCCGAGCGAGGTGATGACGCCCATGCCCGTCACGGCGACGATCGGACGGCCGAGATGGTCCTTGTATGCCTTGCTCATGGTCGAGCTCCCTTATTCAGCGGCAAGCACGGCGATGCCTTCGCCGCGGGCATGTCCGATGGTCGTCACGACGGCTGCTTTTGCAGGCGCCGTCATCGGCGATTCGGCAGGATCGAAAGGCGGGATTTCGGCACCATGGCCGAGCGCAAGTGCGGCAAGCGCCATGCCGACCGGGAACTGCGCCTCGACACCATGACCGACGAGGCCGCCGAAGGCGCGGACCGGCCTGGCGGCGAGTTCCGTTTCGAGGAATTTTCTTTCGCGGCGAACGAGATCATGGAAACCGGAGGTTCCGGAAAACACCACGGTAGACTGCGGATCGAGGTGAGTGGCCGGCTGCGCCAGGGCTTTGAGGCGCGCCTCGAGCCGGCCCTCGTCGCGGCTGCCGCGGTCGCCGCCGATCGCATCGATCGTCGCATAGATGCGGGCGCCGCGCGCCTCGGCATGTTCGCGCGACTCGAGCACGAGGAAAGCGCCCACCGAACCGAGGATCATGCCGCCGCCATTTTCCGCCTCGCGAGACCAGATCGGATGCCACTCGCCGGTTGCATGCGCCTGGATGGCCTCGAACAGCAGCACGATGTCGAGACGCTCGGCCGAAAAAGCGCCGCCGACGAGCGTGTGGGTCGACTGCCCGGCCTTGATCCGGGCGAAAGCGGTCTCGACCGCCGAGATGCCGGCTGCCTCCTCGCCCATGAAGGTGCGCGAGGAGCCAGTGACCTTGTGCACGATGGAAATATTGCCGGCAAGCAGGTTGGAAAGCTGGGCGAGAAAGAGCGTCGGGCGCAGTTCCGTGGTCAGCTTCTCGTTCAGGAGTCGCTCGCGATCATTGCGCTTCAAGGCCTCGTCGACGATCAGCGAATCGACATTGATGTCGCGCTCGCCGCCGCCGGCGGCGACGATCATGTCCATGCTGCCACAAGCGTCGAGGTCGTCCTTCAGGCCCGCATCGTCGAGCGCAAGCCCGGCGGCGAAGACGCCGAGGCGCTGCCAGTTCTCCATCTGCCGCTGGTCGCCGCGCTTCGGGATTTGCTCGGACCAGTCGATTTCCGGCAGCGGATGAATGGGATAGGGCGCGAAACGTTCGGTTTCGATCCGCACTTTTGGTGCTTCGGCCGTGGTCAGGAGCTTCACATGCGGCTCGGTACCGACACCCTGGCTCGTCACGATGCCGACGCCGGTGATTACCACGTCGTTTGCGGATTTCGTCATCTTATTTCTCCGAACCGGCCGTTGCGGCCATGAGACCCAGTTCCTCGGCGCGCTTGCGAACGATATCGCCGAGCGGCACCTGATCGAAGGGGACCGTTCTCAGCTTCAACTGGGCATCGCAGATCTTCTTGCCGCCCGAGGCAATCTTCGCCTTGGTGACGGCGAAACCGGACCCTTCGTGCTCCAGCAGCGCCTCGATCTCGAGTTCTGCCGAGGGCTCGACGAAACTGCGCATCTTGGCGCCGTCGACCGACATCAGGAACGGCATCGCCGCGAATTTCGTCGCCGCGAGCACGAGGAAACCGGAGGCCTGCGCCATGGTCTCGATCAGGAGGACGCCCGGGACCAGTGGATAGCCGGGAAAATGCCCCTCGAAGACGGGGCTCTTGTCCGGGACGACGGAGCGTGCCGTCAGTCGGCCGGCCGTAAGATCGACACTCTCGATCCGGTCGATCATCTGGAAATACTCAAGGAGCATGAAGGCTCAACCCCTTTGGTTTCGCGGCTCAAGTAAAAATGCCGATGCCGCCTGTCAAGCGACGGACGCAGCAGGCGGCATCGGAATGGATCGAACCCGGATGGAGGCGTCAATCAGGCCTTGGCGGCCCGCAATTCGTCGATCTTGGCGCAGAGGTTCTTCAGAACGAAATATTCCTCGGTCGAGACCTTGCCTTCATTGACTTCCTGAGTCCACTGCTCCAGCGGGATCTTGATGCCGAATTCCTTGTCGATCGCGAAAACGATGTCGAGGAAATCCAGACTGTCGATGCCGAGATCGTCGATGGTGTGGCTCTCCGGCTTGATCGTCTCGCGATCGATCTCGCTCGTTTCTGCAATAATGTCGGCAACCTTGTCGAATGTAGCTGTCACGCGCAATACCTCATGAAATTCGAGTCTTGGCGATCCCTATAGAAAAATGCACCGCAAAAGCCAATGCCTCCTTGGCTACAGCGGTTGAGAATTGAAGACAGCTGTTGCTAAACGGCGACCGAGTGCCTTCCCCGCCCCGAGCGAAGATGCGCGTCGAAGGCGGCCGCGACCGTCCTCGCGAAGGGCCTGCCGCGCGAGGTCAGACCGAAGACGCCGTTCTCGATCACGGTGAGACCATCGGCGTCCTGGGCGCGAAAGAGCCGCGCCTCCTCGATGACCGCTGCGGCAAGCCCGGGAAACTCCGCCGCAATCCGCTCGAAGGAGAACCCGAACTCGCACATGATGAGCGCGATCACCCGCGCCCGCAGCCGGTCCTCCGGCGTCATCAGATAACCGCGGACGGCGGCAAGCCCGCCCTGCCCCACCTCACGCAGATATTCTCCCGTCGCCGGAATATTCTGCACGTAGCCCTGCCGGAACTGACCGATTGCCGATGCGCCGAGGCCGATCAGCGTTTCGGCGACATCATCGGTATAGCCCTGGAAGTTGCGCCGGAGCCGCCCCTCCCTACTGGCGACGGCGAGCGCATCCGCCGGCCTGGCGAAATGATCGATGCCGATCGGCTGATAGCCGGCGACGACCAGCATTTCGGCTGCACGCGACATCTGCGCATAGCGCTCGACGATGCCCGGCAGGCTCTCCTCCGGGATCATCGCCTGGTGCTTCTTCATCCACGGCACATGCGCGTAGCCGAAGAGCGCGACCCGATCCGGAGCGAGAGAAAGCGCCGCGTCGATGGTGCGCTCGAGCGACGACAACGTCTGGTAAGGCAGGCCGTAGAGCACATCGACATTGACGGAACGCACGCCGCGGGCCCGCGACGCCTCGATCGCCTCGCGCGTCTGCTCATAGGTCTGGATCCGGTTGATCGCCTTCTGCACCGTCGGATCGAAATCCTGGATGCCGAAGCTCGCCCGTGTCATGCCGATCGCCGCGAGCGCGTCGTGGCGGCCGGCGTCGAGATCGTTAGGGTCCATCTCGACGCTGATCTCGCACTCATCGGCAAAGGCGAAATGGCGGGTGAACTCTTGCCTGAGCGCAATCAGGTCCTCCGGCCGCAAAAGCGTCGGCGAACCGCCGCCGAGGTGCAGCGCGGTAACGCGGGCGCCCGCACCCGTGAGCCCGCCGGCCGTCGCGATTTCACGGCGCAGCCCCTTGAGATAGGCGGCGACCGGATCGTAGCGCAGCGTCTGCTTGGTGTGGCAGGCACAGAACCAGCAGAGCCGGTCGCAATAGGGAATATGAGCGTAGAGCGACAGCCTGTCGCCGGCGCCGAGTGCGCCGAGCCAGCCCGTATAATGTGAATTGCCGACCTCCGCCGAGAAATGCGGCGCTGTCGGATAGCTGGTATAACGCGGTACCGGCGCGGCATGTTTCAGTATCAGTGCTTCGTCCATCTTCATCTCCGCTCACAACGCAGCAGAGATAGAATGAAAGAGCAGAGCAGCGTTTGATATTGATCAAGTCGAACGACCTGCGGGCAATAGTTGATAAACGTCAAATTTGCCTGAGACATAGTTTCGCGTCTGCACGATAGGCGCCTACGAAACCTTGATTTGCCCTGCACGATCCTTTTTGCTTCGATGAGTGATAACCAAACGGGCAGGAAAAACGTGCAGATCGTCGCCGAGAACCGCCGCAAGGACATCCATAATTCGGACATCCCCGTCGTGTGCATCGCCTGCGAGGCGCGCCATGGCGGCGTCTGCGGCGCACTGACGCCCGGCCAGCTGACGGAACTCAGCCGCCATGCGACGCGGCGCTCGGTGGAGGCCGGCAGCGAGATGCTCGGCCAGGGCGAAGAGACCCGGAACCATGCCAACATCATCCGCGGGGTCGTGAAGCTGAGCAAAATGATGTCGGATGGCCGGCAGCAGATCGTCGGGCTTCAGTTCGCGCCGGACTTCATGGGCAGGCCCTTCACGCGCGAAAGCACGCTGAGTGCGGAAGCGGCGACCGATATCGACATCTGCGCCTTTCCACATGCGATCGTCGAGCGGCTGATGGCCGAGGCGCCAGGCCTCGAACACCGGCTGCACGCCCAGGCCTTGAAGGAACTCGACGAGGCCCGCGAATGGATGCTGACGCTCGGCCGCAAGACGGCCCAGGAGAAGGTTGCGAGCTTCCTTTTTCTCATCGCAACCCATTTCGACCCCGAAGAAGGCGTGGCGAACGAATTCGACCTGCCCCTCTCTCGCGCCGACATCGCCGACTACCTCGGCCTCACCATCGAGACCGTCAGCCGCCAGATCACCAAACTGCGCAAGGACGGCGTGATCCGCATCGAGAACAACCGCCGGGTCTTCGTGCCCGTCATGGCACGCTTGAAGCGCTGCGCCGGGATCGATGGCTGAACGGCAATCGCAGTGCGGCTGGTTCTGGGCCGCGACGGCAATCCAAGCACTTGAGCATCCCGGCACGGAGGCACGGCGGCCGCACCTTCGGCGGTCGCCGCGCCCTGCCACAGCCTGAACCAGCCAGCACCGGCCTGCCGAGCCGTCGGAGCGCAATCGGGATCCGCGACAACTGCATGTCTCCTTTAATCGACCTCGTTTAAAGGACAAAGACATGCAGCAGTTCAAAGTGCTACAGCGACCTTGCGCGTCTTATAAGACGCGCGGCGCTGAAGCGCGCCGCCAGGAGCCGATATCAGCGGCGTATCAAAGGGAAAGACGCATAAGCGATCTGCCCGGCGAGGCCGAGCAGATCGGCGGGGTTCGTGTAGAGCGCTAGATGCTCGGTGATCGTGCGATGCCAAAGCACGGCCGACAGCGCCACTTCTGTCAGCATCAGCAAAACGAAGGCGACCGCCCCCGTGCCGGCGGCTTCGGATAGCGTCAGTGTGCTGCCACGCAGAAGCCAACCGCAAATGATCCACGCCGCGGTCAGGATCACTGGCAGTTCGACCGCCACGGCACCAAGTCCGCCCAACCGGGGGATCAGGACCAGCGTACGGATCGTCCCCAGCACGAATCCGACCATGAAAACCGCAGCGAAGTAGAGCGTGCCGAGACGAATGGCCCTCATGCTCTGATGACCGCTTCCACCGGGCGGCGTAGCGAAACGCCCTCTCCGAATCGTTCCTCCGCGCCCTAACGAAACAATTGACAGTCCAACCAAAACGGCGCTCCGTAGTTCGACGGGATGGATCTTGGCACTCTTGGTTGTGCCAGCCTTCGCCGCCACGGTAGGGAGGATGCAATGCCGACGGTCATTGGCTACCATAACATCACGAAGGGCACCAAGCACTGGCTCGACTCACCGAGGCGCAAAGAGTTTTTTGGTCCGCTCGGCGTGACCAACATACGAACCTTTGTAGATCCACAAGATCCGACTCGGGTCGCCGTTCTTATGGACGTTCCGGACATGGACGCCATGATGAAAGCTATGCAGAGCAAGGAAGCCGCGGATGCGATGGCCTTCGATGGAGTGGTGCCGGAGTCCTTGGTGATCCTGGTCGAATCGCAAAGCTGATTGCTTCGCTGGCGAGGGTTAGCAGCGGTTGCCCTGCAGTTCCGGTCATTCTGGAATTGGTGTAGTTGGCCATTGGCCTGAACCTTCGCAATCCACCGAAACGGCCGTTAACCACGGGCGCCAACCCCGTTAGGTTTTCACTACCAGCCGGAGGCAAGAAGCAAGAAGGGAAGAGCCAACGCGGCGATGGCCAGAGTCATTACCGAACAGGCCGCGTAGAAGACCGAAACGGCGGCATCGACATCCTCGGCGGTCGCGATCGGCCGCCCGGTTCCGTTAATCATCGGCTCGTCCACCGTCACGCCGCCATAGATCCGCGGCCCCGCCAACTGGATATCCAGTGCGCCCGCCATCGCCGCTTCCGGCCATCCGGAATTCGGCGAGCGGTGCAGGCCGTGGTCGCGCCGCGCCACGTCGATTGTGGCTCTTGCCGCCTCGGCGCCGCGCCTCAGATAGGCGCCGACGGCAACGAGGAGGACCGAAAGCCGCGCTGCCGGAAGATTGGCAAGGTCATCCAGCCGCGCGGAAGCCCAGCCGAAATGCAGATAGCGTGGGCTCTTGTGCCCGATCATCGAATCCGCGGTGTTGAGCATCTTATAGGCGAGCAACCCCGGAAGGCCGGCCAAGGCGTACCAGAGGGCGGGAGCAACGACCCCGTCGGAGAAATTCTCGGCGAGACTCTCGATCCCCGCGCGGCAGACGCCCGGTTCGTCGAGCGTGTTCGGATCGCGCCCGACAATCAGGGACACCGCCTCGCGGCCGCCCGCAAGGCCGTCGCGGCGAAGGCCGTCGGCAACCCGGACCACGTGATCGGCAAGGCTTTTCTGCGCGAGGAAGACGGCAACGAGGATTGCCTCGAAGAGAAAACCGACTGCGCCGAGGACATTGAAAAGGCGGTCGAGCACGACGCCCACCACCATGCTCGCAACGACAAGAACCGCGATCGTCACCAGCCCGCGCAGCCTTAAGGAACCCTTCCCCAGTTCGGCTTGGTTCAATCCTTTGTCGAATAGGCCGATGGCCTGGCCGAAGTGGACGATCGGATGGGTGATCCGCGACCATAGCCAGTCCGGATCGCCGAGGAGACGGTCGATAAGCAGTGCCACCGCCAGGATGAGAAGGGTTTCCGACATCTAGACGCCTGCCCCTTTCAAGGCTTCGGCGAGCCGGAGATCCCCGTGCTCGTCCGCCGCAGGGCCTAGCCGCAGCCAATGCGGGTTGTAATCGAATTTGCGGGTTAGGATGCGCGCCCCGCAAAGGTCCTCGTGAAGGGCCTGGGCGCGCTCATGTTCGACGAGAGCGAACAGACCCGTACCGCCGATCACCTTGAGCCCGGCCCCCGCGAGCACCGCATCCAGACCGGCCTTCCGCTCCCAGATGCGTTTGGCGACTGCCCCGGTATCCGCGGCCATCAGCTTGGCCGACAAGGCCAGCGCCGGACCGGAAACGGCCCACGGCCCCAGCCGCTCGCGCAGCGACTCCAGCACGGGTGCCGTGGCGATCACGAAGCCAAGGCGCAGACCGGCAAGCCCGAAGAATTTGCCGAAAGAGCGGAACACGACCAGGTTGTCGTGGTCCGCCACGTGCGGCGCAACGCTTGCCGCCGGATAGAGATCGCCGAAGGCTTCATCGACCACGAGAAGGCCGCCGCGCGCGGCCATCGCCTCGGCTACAGCCAGGATTTGCTCCGGCTGGAAATGCCGACCGGTGGGATTGTTGGGATTGACGATCACGGCGAACGGGGCAGCGGCCAGATCGTCGACGGTCTCGACGAGATCGACGACCATGCCGCCAGCCTGAAGCACGCGGGCATATTCGCCATAGGTCGGCGCAAGGATCGCGGCCCGTCCCGCCGAGCCCGCGAGCGGCGGCAGCAACTGGATAGCCGCCTGCGTGCCGGGCACCGGCAAAGGCGGCAGATCGCCGGTTCGGTAGTAGCGGCTTGCCGCCACGCGCGCCGCCTGTTCCAGATGCTTGTCCGGCAGGCGGTGCCAGACGCGCGGATCGATCTCGGGAATGGTCACCGGACACGGGTTGATACCGGTCGAAAGGTCGAGCCAGTCTTCAGGCGCGCCGCCGAATCGCGCCGCCGCCTCGCTGATGCCGCCGCCGTGCACGAGCGGAGCCGTCATGGGGCCTCCAGCCGGTCGATGAGGTGCATGAAGGATCCCGCGACATTTCTTCGGCGCAGGCCCGCCCGTCCGAGGTCCTCCCCGGCCGCGTCCGTCACCGAGAAAAGCGGTTCGGCCGCTCCCGCCGAAACGATGGTCGCATAATGGAATTCGTGTGCCGTCATGGGGCCGTCGAAAAACGTGGTGTCGACGGGATGGAGACGGCGATAGCCGAGATGCCGCTTGCGCTCGGCAAAACTGGTGACGAGCGGCAGCAGGCCCAGCATTTCGTGCCGGCGGCCGTCCGCGGCAACAAGCCCCTCCCCGAGCGCCATGTAGCCGCCGCATTCGCCGAAGACGCGAACGCCCCGCTCCGCCGCTTGACGCACGCCGTTGCGGAAGCCGCGAGCACCGGCAAGGCGTTCCGCGTGCAGTTCCGGATAGCCACCGGGAAGATAGACTGCCTCCGCAGCGCCGTCCGGCCCGTCGTCCGCAAGCGGCGAGAAGAAGGAAAGTTCGGCGCCCTGCCCGCGCCAGCCGGCAATGAGATGCTCGTAAACGAAGGCGAAGGCAACATCACGGGCAATGGCGATCCGCTGGCCGAGCGGCTTGAGCGCGGCGGGTGCCGGTCTGGTCTGCAATGGCAACGGCAAGGCGGCGGCAAGAATGGCATCGAGATCGCAATCGGCCTCGATTGTGGCGGCAGCATGGTCGATGAAGCTTTCGAGCGCGCCGTGCTCCCCCGCCTGGACGAGACCGAGATGGCGTTCGGGCAGCCTTAGCGCGGCATCCTGACGGATAACGCCGAAGATCGGCACCGAAATGCGGCCGAGCGCGTCGCGCAGCATCGCCTCGTGGCGGTCGCTGCCGACCCGGTTGAGGATGACGCCCGCAACGCGGACATCGTCGCGATGGCCCGCATAGCCGCGCACCAGCGCCGCGACCGAATGAGACAGGCGGGCGCAATCGACGACGAGAATCACCGCAAGCCCGAGCGTGGCAGCGAGATCGGCCGGAGTTCCGCTGCCGTCGGCGGCGCCGTCATAGAGCCCCATCATCGCCTCGACGATGAGCGTGCAGCCGTCGGCCGAAGCCCGCCCCGCGTTGGCAAGAAGCAGATCCCGCCGCATCGCCCAGGGATCGTAGTTGAGGCAAGGCTCGCCGCTTGCCGCCGCATGGAAGGCGGGATCAATGTAATCCGGCCCCGCCTTGCCGGGCGAAATCGAATGTCCCCGCCTCTTGAGCGCCCGCATCAGGCCGAGCGTCACCGTCGTCTTGCCCGAGCCGGAGCTCGGAGCAGCAATCATCAGGCCGCTCATGCCGGGTTCCGGGAGCGATCTGGCAGCGGACCGGTTACAAGTTTGCGGCCATCGAGCGCACCCCTCCAGTCGAGCGACGGGCGCAGCCGCACCACCTCGCCGACGACGACGATCGCCGGCGGCTCGAGACCGGACGCCGCAACGTCGGCCTCCGCGCGCGACAGCGTGGTTTCGAGCACCTCCTGGTCCGCCGTCGCCGCATTGCAGACGAAGGCGACCGGCTCGTCCGGCGCCCGGCCGGCGGCAATGAGGTTCGCGGCAATCTGGCCGATATGCTTCATCGCCATATACATGACGATGACCGGCGAGCCCTTGGCGATGCCTCCCCAATTGATCCGGTCCGGCACGACGCCGGAGGAATCATGGCCCGTGAGGAACGTGACCGCATGGTTCACTTCCCTGTGGGTAACGGGGATGCCGGCATAGGCGAGGCCGCCGATGCCCGCCGTGATGCCAGGCACGATGCGAAACGGAATGCCATGTTCGACCAGCGTCAGCGCTTCTTCGCCGCCCCGCCCGAACACGAAGGGATCGCCGCCCTTCAACCGCAGCACCCGCAGCCCCGACCGGGCCAGTTCGACGAGCCGCAGCGAGATATCGCGCTGCTTCGGCGAAGGCTTGCCGCCGCGCTTGCCCGCGAATTCGAGCGTTGCACCGGGTTTGGCGAGCTTCAGGCACTCGCCATTGACCAGCGCGTCGTGGACGATGACATCCGCCTGGCGCAGCGCATTGGCCGCGTGAAGCGTGAGGAGACCGGGATCGCCCGGCCCCGCCCCGACCAGCCACACGGCTCCCGGCTCAAGTTCGGGCAGACCGGCGAATAGGATTTCCGTCATCATCTCTCACTCCCGACCGAGCGAAGCTTACCCCCTCTGGCCTGCCGGGGGTTGACCGTTGCCGTCATCATTCCACTCCCCGCTGGCCGCAGGCAACACCATTGCAAACCACACCGGCTAACGCCGCCGTCGCACGCGCCGAGCGGATCTTCGGGACAATCAGCACCGCATCCGGCCCGGCACCGGCGAGAGCGGCCCCTTCCGCCACGCCATGGCAGCCGGTATGGGCAAAGACAATTTCGGAGGGATTTTGCAACCGGTCCGCCTCCGCCTCGAGCGTCGCCGCATCGAAAAAGCGAATCGGCACGGCAAAGTGCTGTGCGACGGCGTGAATGGCGAGCTCCTCCGAACGTGCATCGAGAGATGCGATGAGAGCGAGATCGCTCCCGCTGGCTCCGGCATCCGCAAGCGCCTGCTCGGCCAGTCCGATCACTTCCTCCGGTGCAGTTCGGCGCTCGCAGCCGAGGCCGAGAACGAGTTTTCCATTGGTGACGGCTGACCCCTCGGCCCAAGGCATGCGGTGCGGCTCCCTACAGCGCGGCCCCTCCGGCACGCAAGCTGAAACTCGGTTGATTGCTGCACGGGGCTTTCGTTTCCAGAGCCCAGCGCAGCGGTCGGCGTTCCATACGAAGCGCCGGCCGGGGCGTGAGCCCACACCGGTCTGGACAGCACCGGATCGGGCCCCCTGCCTGGGTCGGCCGCACCGGACGCTCTTTCAGTCCGCCTCCGCGGACGCCGTCGCATGATCGCTATATCTATCCGAAGGCCATCCGGGCGGTCAAACCGGATTGCGCCATCGCCACGTCGTAAACGGTGCAGTTATGAGTCACTCGCGGCGCTGGCGCGGAATACCCCTCGGACCGCCGCCGACATTTCTTTGCATTTGGGCGCCACGTCTGACAGAAGACGAAGCAATCTCACTGCCATTCTCTTCGAGCCTTCCGTGACCGACCTCGCCTTCCATCTCCTCATCTTTCTGTTCGCGGCGGCCTTCATCGCCGGATTCATCGACTCAATTGCCGGCGGCGGCGGTATGGTGACCATTCCGGCCATGCTGATCGCAGGCATTCCGCCGCTGGAAACGCTCGGCACCAACAAGCTACAGTCCCTCTTCGGCTCGGGCTCGGCGAGCCTCGCCTATGCGCGGCACGGGCATGTGGGTCTGCAGGAGCAATTGCCGATGGCGCTGATGTCGGCGCTGGGCTCGGTCCTCGGCGCGCTCCTCGCGACCATCGTTCCGGCCGACGCGCTCAAAGGCGTGCTGCCGTTCCTCCTGATCGCGATTGCCATCTATTTCGGCCTGAAACCAAATGTCGGCGATATCGAGAGGCATCGCCGCATCTCGGCATTCCTCTTCACCCTCACCTTCGTGCCGCTGATCGGCTTCTACGACGGCGTCTTCGGGCCCGGCACCGGTTCCTTCTTCATGCTCGGCTTCGTCTCGCTCGCAGGCTACGGCATCCTCAAGGCGACGGCGCATACGAAGTTCCTGAACTTCGGCTCCAATCTCGGCGCCTTCATCGTCTTCCTGCTTTACGGCGTCGTGCTGTGGAAGGTCGGATTGGTGATGGGCGTCGGCCAGTTCCTCGGTGCGCAGGTCGGCTCGCGCTATGCCATGGCCAAGGGCGCGAAGATCATCAAGCCGCTACTCGTCATCGTCTCGATCGTCCTTGCCGTCCGCCTCCTGGCCGATCCGGGGCAGCCGTTGAGGATCTGGCTCGGGGTGTGAGCGAAGGCGAACGGCACCGCGACGCCTAGCGCATCGGCCCGAAAATCGTACCCGATTTTAGGAAAGCTCGATGCGGCAGATTCAAAGAGTTACAGCGACCTTTGCGCGCCCGAAAGCGTCCGAAAAGATGCGCGGCGCTGTAATGTCCGCGACGCCATCGCCCCCCGGATCAGAATTCGACGCCCTTCTGCCCCTTGATGCCGGATCGGAAGGGATGCTTGATCAGCTCCATTTCCGTCACGAGGTCGGCGAACTCGATCAGGTCCTCCTTGGCGTTGCGGCCGGTCAGGACCACATGGGTCATGGGCGGCTTTTCCTCCTTCAGGAACCGGATCACCTCGGCGACGTCGAGGTAGTCGTAGCGGAGCGCGATATTAATCTCGTCGAGCAGCACCATGGAGTTGCGTTCGTCGCGGATCAGTTCCTTGGCCTTTTCCCAGGCCTTCTCCGCCATGGCGACGTCGCGGGCGCGGTCCTGCGTTTCCCAGGTGAAGCCTTCGCCGAGCGTGTGGAACTGGCAGAGGTCGCCGAAATGCTTCTCGATCAGATCGCGCTCGCCGGTATGCATGGCACCCTTGATGAACTGCACGACCGCTGAGGGCATGCCATGGGCGATGTGGCGGAAGATCATGCCGAAACCGGCGGTCGACTTGCCCTTGCCCTTGCCGGTATGGACGATGACCAGACCCTTTTCGTCCGTCTTCGTCGCCATGATCTTGTCGCGCGCCGTCTTCTTCTTCGCCATCTTCATGGCGTGGCGGGCTTCGTCCTTCTCGGCCGTCGACTCGTTCACCGTCTCTTCGCTCATCGTCTCACTCCCTGTTGTGTCCGGCCCCGCCGGTGTGCGCGGCAAGGCCGCTCAGTTCAAATCGCGCCGAATTCGAGCGCGGCGTCCACAGCCCCCGCTCGACCGCCTCCAGAAGCCGCTCCGACATTTCGGCAAGAGCGGCCGGGTTCTTCTCGCGGAGGAATTCGAGCACTTTCTCGTCGGCAATATAGGCCCGGTAGGCGGCCTCGAAGTGGTGGTCGCGCACCGCCCCGGTCGTCGCGGCGAAGGCGAACATGTAATCGACCGTCGCGGCCATCTCGAAGGCGCCCTTGTAGCCGTGGCGCATCACGCCGTCGATCCATTTCGGATTGACGACGCGGGCGCGAACCACGCGGCCGATCTCCTCCTCGAGCGAGCGGATCACCGGCTTTTCCGGCCGCGAATGGTCGTTGTGATAGATCGCAGGACGCGCGCCGCCCAGTCGCTCGGCGGCAGCGCTCATGCCCCCCTCGAACTGATAGTAGTCGTCGCTGTCGAGCAGATCGTGCTCGCGATTGTCCTGGTTCTGGACGACCGCCTCGATCGAGCGCAGCCGTTCTTCGAAAAGGCCCCGCTCCGCCTTGCCGTCCTCGCCGGCGCCATAGGCGTAGCCGCCCCAGGTCAGATAGGCCTCGGCGAGATCGCCGCGGTCCTCCCAGCCCTTCTCGTCGATCAGCGCCTGCAGGCCCGCTCCGTAAGCGCCGGGTTTTGCGCCGAAGACGCGGTAGGACGCCCGCCGCGCCGCCTCCTTGGCATCGATACCCTCGCCTTCGAGACGCCGAGCCTCCGCGCGCATGCGGGCGGCGATCATGTTGTCGGCATCGTCCTCGTCGAGCGCGCCGATCGCTTGCATCGCCTTGTCGAAAAGCGCGATCTGATCCGGAAAGGCGTCACGGAAGAAACCGGAAATGCGTAAGGTGACGTCGACGCGCGGACGGCCGAGCACGGCGAGCGGCACGATCTCGTAGCCGGTCACCCGCCGCGAGGCCATGTCCCAGAGAGGCTTGGCGCCGATCAGCGCCAGCGCCTGGGCGATGTCGTCGCCGCCGGTGCGCATGTTGGAGGTGCCCCAGGCGGTGAGCCCGAAGGAGGTCGGCCACTCGCCGTGGTCCTGCAGGTAACGGCGGATCAGCAGTTCGGCCGATTTCCTGCCGAGCTCATAGGCCGCCGGCGTCGGCACGGCGCGGCTGTCGACGGAGTAGAAGTTGCGGCCGGTCGGCAGCACATCGGGGCGTCCGCGCGTCGGCGCGCCGGAGGGACCCGGCGGCACGAAGCGGCCGTCGAGACCGGTGAGCAGGCCCTTGATCTCGGCTTCACCCGAGCCCTCGATCGAAGGCTTCAGACGGGTGTCGATCTCGTCGAGCACCTTCCGGGTGTTGCTCCAGCCCTCCGGACAGGCGATTTCGCCGGAGACGAGCTTTGTCGCAAGCAGTTCGATGCGCTCGACCGTATCGCCGGCGGTGCGCCAGGGGGCGTCCGAGACACTCGCAAGGAGGCCGGGTTTCGGTCCGGTCCAGGGGGTGGAGAGAATGCAGTCGAGGGGATCGAAGGGTTGCGCTTGCGGGGAAGTACCGCTCACCCCCAGATCCACCGCAATCGCCCGCTGCAGGCTCTGGTCCCCGCCATCGCTTAAGCCCCGCGGCACCCGGGCGAGCGCCACGGTGAGATCGGTCAGTAGCCGCCCTTGGGGCGCCACGCCAAATATGTGCAACCCGTCGCGGATCTGCATTTCCTTGAGATCGCAGAGATAGGCGTCGAGCTTCTCCAGCGCCGCCTCGTCATTGTCGCCCTTGCCGATGCCGGCATCATGGTCGAGGCCGATGTCGCGCACGAGGTCGAGGATCTGGCGGCTGAGGAGACGCAGGCGGCGTGGATCGCTGCCGGCCGCCTCGTAGTATTCGTCGACCAGCGCCTCCAGGTCCTTGAGCGGCCCATAGCATTCCGCCCGCGTCAGCGGCGGGGTCAGGTGGTCGATGATGACGGCGCTCGTGCGGCGCTTGGCCTGCGTGCCCTCGCCCGGATCGTTGACGATGAAGGGATAGAGATGCGGCGTCGGCCCGAAGACCGCCTCGGGATAGCACGCCTCCGACAGCGCCAGCGCCTTGCCGGGCAGCCATTCGAGATTGCCGTGCTTGCCCATGTGAACAATAGCGTCGGCACCGAAGACCTGGCGCAGATAGGCGTAGAAGGCGATATAGCCATGCGGCGGCACGAGGTCCGGCGCGTGATAGGTTTCCTTCGGATCGATATTGTAGCCGCGCGCCGGCTGAATGCCGACGAGCACGTCGCCGAAACGGGCGAGCGGCAGCGCGAAGGCCCCGTCGAGGAAGAAGGGATCGGCCTCAGGCTCGCCCCAGCGCTCCGTCACCTCCTCTTGAATCTTTTTCGGAAGAGACGCGAAGAAGTCGCTGTATCGATTCAGGGAAATGCTTTCGCGAATCTCCCGGTCGCGGCTCGCGGCGTTGGTCGGCCCGGCCATCAGGAAGCGCATCAGCGCATCGCCGTCCGCAGGCAGATCGCCGACGCGATACCCTTCCGCCGCCATCGCTTTCAGCACTTCGATCGTGCCGGCCGGCGTGTCGAGGCCGACGCCGTTGCCGAGGCGGCCGTCGCGGTTCGGGTAATTGGCCATGACGACCGCGATCCGGCGCCCGCCGGGCTCGGTGCGTCTGAGCGTCGTCCAATTGGCGGCGAGACGGGCTGAAAATTGCACGCGATCGTGAAGCGGCTCATGGCCGACGATATTGGCTTCGACCAGCGGGTCGTAAACCGAGGCCGCCTTGAAGGAGACGGCACGAGACAGGATGCGCCCGTCCACTTCCGGCAGCGCGACATTCATGCCGAGATCGCGCGCCATCAGCCCCTGCGGCGAGGCTTCCCAGGCCGCGCGCGACGAGCCGGAGAAGATCACCTGCAAGACCGGCGCCCCGGTCGATTCGAGCACCGTCGGCCGGCGGTCGGCACCCGGCGCCGAGACGGCAAAGCCGGTGGCATTCATCACCACGTCAGGGGCGGCTTCCGCAAAGATCGCCTCGAGCGTGCCGATCGAAACCGCGTCCTTGAGGCTGGAAACGAAGACCGGCAAGGCCCGCATGCCTTCCGCGGCGAGCGCCTCGATCAGCGCCTCGACGGGCTTGGTTTCTCCGCTCTGGACGAGAGCGCGGTAGAAGCAGATGGCGACAGTGGGTTCGGCTTTCTTCGACTCCGTCGAACTCACCCCGCCTCCACCAACTAAGCGCATCCACTCCCCAACCCCGACAACCCCTGCCCCCGGCCACCAGATGCCGGCCTTGAGCAAGGGCCGCGCGGGTTCCGGCCTCTCGCCGTCCTCGATCAGTGCCTCGGCATAGTCCAGAAACAGCCCGGCGTTGTCGGCACCGCCTTCGGTGAAATAGGCCCACAGGCGCTGACGATCCTCCGCGGAAACCGTCGAAAACGGCTCGAGGCCCGGATCGGGCTTGTCGTCGCCGGGCACCACGGCAATCTGGAACCCGTTCGCGATCGCCGCTGCGTGCAGCGCCTCCAGCACGTAGCGGAAATAGCTGGCGCCGCCGAGCGGGCGCACGACGATCAGCTTGGCATGCCGCGCCGTCCGCTCGACATAGGTGTCGACCGACATCGGATGCATCAGGTTCATCAGGCTGGCGATGCGCAGGCTTCGCGCTCGCACGCGCCCGCGATGGGCGGCGGCGATCGCGGCAATTTCCGTGTCGGCGGCCGAGAGGAACAGGATATCGGCCGGGCTCTGGCCGAGATCGATCGCCTCGTTGCCGTCGGCAATCGTGCCTTTCTGCGCTAGGAGGAGGTGCATGGGACCTCCTCATAACAGAACCCTGCCAAGAAAAACTCCTCCCCAACCCCTCCCCACAAGGGGGAGGGGCTTACCTTGCCGCGCTGTCTCTGGCTCCGCCTGAAAAAATGCAGGCCAGCGCCGCCGGCACCTAGCCCCTCCCCCTTGTGGGGAGGGGTTGGGGAGGGGTAATTCATGACTAAACCCACCACCTCACACGAGCGCCGCGATCGACGCGCGCACGGCCGCTTCGTCGATGTCGTGCAGGCCGATGACGACGAGACGCGTGCCGCGAGTTTCTGCCGGCGCCCAGGCGCGGTCGTAATATTGATCGATGCGGCTGCCGACGCCCTGGATCAGGAGCCGCATCGGCTTGCCGGGCACATCCGCGAAACCCTTGAGGCGCAGCACATCGTGCGCGGCGATGACGCCCCTGAGCCGATCAATGAACCCGTTCGGGTCCGCGATCGCGCCGAGTTCGACGACGAAGCTCTCGAACTCGTCGTGGTCGTGCTCCTCGCCCGCCTCGTGCTCCATCTCATGATGCGACTTGCGATTGACAATCTCGTCCTCGGTGCCGACGCCGAGGCCGAGCAGGATGGCGGCGGCAACCTCGCCGTTCCGCGCCTCGATCATCGCCGGCTTGCGGCTGATGCGGGAGGCGACCTCCTCGCGCACGGCTTTCAGGCCCGCGACATCGATGAGGTCAGCCTTGTTGAGGACGATGAGATCGGCGGCGGTCAACTGGTCCTCGAAGAGCTCCTCGATCGGGCTCTCGTGGTCGAGATTGTCGTCGTTGACGCGCAGCGCATCGACCTTGTCATGATCATCGGCGAACCGTCCGGCTGCGACCGCGGCGCTGTCCACGACGGTGACGACGCCATCGACCGTTACTTCGCTGCGAATGTCCGGCCAGTTGAAGGCGGCGACCAGCGGCTGCGGCAGCGCGAGGCCCGACGTCTCGATGACGATGTGGTCGGGGCGGTTCTCGCGCTCGAGCAGCTTCGTCATGGTCGGGATGAAGTCGTCGGCGACGGTGCAGCAGATGCAACCATTGGTGAGTTCGATGATATCCTCCTCAGAGCAGGCCTCGGCGCCGCAGCCTTTCAGCACATCGCCGTCGACCCCGAGATCGCCGAATTCGTTGATGATGAGCGCGATGCGCTTGCCGTCGGCATTCTGCAAGAGGTTGCGGATCATCGTCGTCTTGCCGGCCCCGAGAAAGCCGGTGATGACGGTGGCCGGGATCTTGCCCTGCTGGGCCTTTGCACGTGTCATGGTCAACCTTTCATTTTCAGCGGCAGTCCGGCCGCGACGAGATAGACTTCGGCGGATTTCTCCGCAACGATCTGGTGGAGCCGGCCGGCATGATCGCGAAACGCGCGCGCCATGCGGTTTTCCGGGACGATGCCGAGGCCGACTTCGTTGGAGACGAAAACAAGACGAGCCTGGGCGCCCGGCAGGAAGTCGGCAAGCGCGGCGAACGCCGCGGCCATGTCGCGCCCCTCCATCATCAGGTTCGTGACCCACAGCGTCAGGCAGTCGACGAGGATCACGCGGTCCCGCGCATCGATGCGCGCGAGCACGCCGACGAGGTCGAGCGGCTCCTCATGCGTCGTCCAGCCCTTGCCCTGCCGGGCCGCCTTGTGGTGGACGATACGGTCGCGCATCTCGTCGTCGAAGGCGCGGCCCGTCGCAACATAGTGCATCTTCAGGCCGCTGGTCTCGGCGAGCCTCTCGGCAAAGCGCGACTTGCCGGAGCGAGCGCCGCCGAGCACCAGAATTGGGCCGAGTTTGGAAACCGTCATGCGGAAAGCCTCAGTTCACCGAAGGACCAAGGCAGCACTAAACGGGTAATTTCCCGCAAACGCGGGATAGAGAACTCTGAAAGCCACGACAACCTCCGTGCTGGCATGGGGACAACGTCCCCTCGGGCGGAATGCCCTGACGGATGGCAGGTCTCCTGGCTCACGGCGTCACGCGCATCAGGCAGCGTCACATAGGGTGACGTGCCTGGGCCCGAACGGGTCCGCCTCGCCTTCCCGGCGTCCGAAGCTGTGCGCATTCCGATGAATGCGGCAGTCTCTGCGGCCTCGTGAAAGGCGGACGATTCGTAGAAGAAGAGGCGTCCAGCCCGGCTGATCACGATGCCACGCCAGTGGCTTTTCCGGCCTGCCATCCAGTTCCGCGAACCGCCCCATGCAGTTCCGCTGAGAATTGGAGGATCAAGCCCGATAGCGGACCCTGACCGTTCTACAGTCGCGGGGTCGGCTGCGATAAGGGCGCCCGGATTGGGTCCGCCCCGTCACATTCCCATTTACTCCCTCGCCCCACCTCGACGCGAGGGAACCATCCATACCATGTAATTATGAAGCCCCGGCCACGATGTCAATCGACGCCCTGCGACGTGTCGCCCGCCAATTGCGCCAGACGGCAATGAAGACCTACTCACAACGGGTGAGCAGACACGCCGTCCCCCCGCATGGTAAGAAAACAGGTTCGGGGGCCGACGCGGTGAAAGCACGGTTCCGGCATATCGATCATGTCCGCGGCCTTGAAGGAGGTCCACGGCGGAGGGTGCGATGTCGTATCTGCGTCGTGCCGTAATTGCCGCATTGAGTTGCGCGCTTGCCGGCTCCCCCCCGGCAGGCGCCGCCGAGCCGGTTGGCCAAGCGGTCCGCATCCAGACGGAGGTCAGGGGCGCGGCCGGACCGCTCGCCGTCAAGGATGCGGTTCACCGCGACGAGCGGATATCGACATCGAGATCCGGCCTCGGCCAATTCGTATTCCGGGACGGCAGCAAGCTCGCGGTCGGTGCCGGCTCCTCCGTCGTCATCGACCGGTTCGTCTTCGACGACCGCAAAACCGTGCAGAAGCTGACCATCGCGGCCGCCAAGGGAACGTTCCGCTGGATCAGCGGCAACTCCCGGCACTCCGCCTACCGCATTCTGACGCCGGCCGGAACGATTGGCGTTCGCGGCACCGTCTTCGACTTCTATGTCGGCGGCGACGGCACGACGGCCGTCGTGCTGCTGTCGGGCGCGGCGGACTTTTGCGGCCCCGGCGGCTGCCGGCAGCTGACGCGGCGCTGCGACTGCGTGGTCGCAAAACCGAACGGCGCCATGTCGGACACCGGGCCGGTCAATCGCGGCACGCTGGGCGCGCTTGGCAACCAGCAGGCATTGCCGTTCCTGTCCGGCCAGCAACGGCTGTCGTCAGGCTGGAGCGGCAGCGGCTGCGGCCTTGCGGCCGTCCTGCAAATCCGGCCCGACAAGCTTCCGCCGCCGCCCTCCCCGCGCGTCGACGCGCCGCCGACAGCGACGGAACCCGAGCAGCCCGTAAAGCCGCCCAAGCCGCATAAGCCTCATAAGCACCATAAACCTGACAGGCCGGACCGACCCGACAGGCCCGACAGACCAGACAGGCCGGACCGACCCGATCGGCCGGATCATCCGAACGGCCACGCTCGTCCCGACAGGCCCGACCGACCTGATAGACCGGATCGGCCGGACAGGCCCGATCGGCCGGCCCGGTGGCACTGACGTGCTTATATATTACTCGCCTGCCCCTCCCCGCGTCGTTTTTACGGCAGGAAAGTGCTCGGCGCGACGCGGGATGCGACGATAGAACTCCTGGAGTCCCGGCGCCACCGCGGCCGCTTTGAGTTTCGCCATGCTCAGAAAGCGGCGCATGTCGGGCGAACGCACCTGCAAGGCCGCGATTAGCTGCCCGTGCACGCGCTGCAACTCGAAGAACTCCGGGGATGTGGCAAGCGCCTTGCCGCCGACCACGGCGAAAAGCCTCGTTCGCGTCGTCTTGCCTTTGAGAGGCAAGGCCCCGGCATCGAGCAGGGCACGGCCGCCGAGCGCCTCTGCCGTGGTTTCGGACACGAGAATGTCGAAGCCGATGTCCTTGCAGGCACTTTCGATCCGTGCGGCGATATTCACCGCGTCGCCCACCGCCGAATAGTTGAAATGTATCTCCGCCCCCATATTGCCGACGCAGGCGAGGCCCGTATGGATGCCGATCCCGATCGCGACCTGGCGCTTCTCACCGAATCCGAAGGCATCGGCGCCGTTCAGCCTGGCAAGCGTGTCGCGCATGGCCAGCGCCGCATGGACGGCCTTGCCGGGATGGCCGCTTACGTCGACCGGAGCGTTCCAGAAGGCCATGATCGAATCGCCGATGAACTTGTCGAGCGTGCCCTCATTGTCGATCACGTGGTGGCTCAAGGCGTCGAGCAGCGTATTGAGAAAGCGCACCACCTCCGCCGGCGCCAGGCGCTCGCTGATTTCGGTGAAGTTGCGCACGTCGACGAACATCAGCGTCAGTTCCCGGTCGTCGCCGCCGAGGCGCAAGGCGTTGCGCGTGTGCTCGATCCGGTAGAGCAAGGAGGGAGAGAGGTACTGGCCGAAGGCACGCCGGACGACGCGCCGCTCCCGGTCGCTCACCAGGAAGCGGTACGCCGTCGCCGCGAAATGGGTGATCGAACCGAAGAAGATCGGCGCCAGCGGATCGAGGAGAAGCCCGCCCTGGACGAAGGCGAGCCACGAGGCAACGAGCGCGAGAGCGGTGATCGACAGGCCACAGGCGAGCGCCACGGCCGGGCTGACGAAGGTGGTGAGCAGCACGAGCAGACAGCCCGCGAGGGCAATCGACAGGATCTCGAGCCCGTCGGCCCAGTCCGGGCGAGAGAGAAAGCGTCCGGACAGGATCTGCTCGACGGTCTGCGCATGCAGCGACACGCCGGGAACATTGTCGCCAAGAGCGGTTGCACGGATGTCCAGCAGGCCGGCGGCCGAGGTGCCGACGAAGACGATGCTGCCTTCGATCGCAGCCCGCGCCTCAGCGGAGACGCCGCCGGGCGCGAGGACCTCGGCCGCCGAGACATATCTCTCCGGCCGTTCCGGGCTCACATAGAGCCAGAGCTCTCCCGCTGCCGTTACGGGAACGCCGAAGTCGCCGACCCTGATAAGCGTGATGGTGTCGGCCACATTCGTCGCCCCCGTCAGAAGATAGGTGGACGCGCCTTGCGCGACCCTCAGAGACTCGAGGGCGAGATTGGGAAAGAGCTGCTCGCCGTCGCTCAAGATGAGCGGCACGGCCCTGACGACCGCCGAAGAGCTTTCGGGGTTGAGGCTGATATGCCCGATACCGGCGGCATTCGCTTCGAGCCCCGGCCTGATCGGTGTCGCCGCGACGAGCCTGGGCGGCGCATCGAAGGGGCTTTCACCGGTGAAGGCAAAGCCTGCCTTCACCGGCGGGCGATAGTTGCCGGTGTTGGAAAGACCGAATCCGAGCACGGTCGGTCTTCCCGCAATTGCCCGCGCGAAAATCTCGTCATTGTCCGGCAGCCGTGCCGTCAGCGCGGGATCGAAGCCTCCGACGTCGCGCATGACGCTCCGCGGCGACAGACGATCGGGCTCGGCGAAGAGAATGTCGAAGGCGATGACGGCCGCCCCCATGTCGGAGAGCCTGTCGACGAGGGCGGCCATTCGATCCCTTGGCCACGGCCACTGGCCGAATTGCCTGAGCGACGTCTCGTCGATGTCGACCACACGGACCGGCAGTTCCTCGAAAGGCCGCGGTGCGAGGCGCTGGTACTCGTCGAACGTGACGTCGCGGGCGAATTTCAGCAAGGGCGGGTCGCTTGCCCGCAGCAGCGTCAGCGCCGCGACGATCGCCAATCCGATAAGGACGCCAACGAGTTGCGCGCGGGTCATGGCCGCCGTGTCCGACCTTTCGTGCCGGAGGCGGGCCCTTGTATGCGCCTCCGGAAAAACAGTCTGCCGCCTCGGCCATGCTGCATCGTCTGAAGCGGTCGTGCAATCATGAACTGTCAGGGAGGCCCGTCGCTCCATGGCCGCTGCGGAACGCTACCCCCTCTGGCCTGCCGGCCAGAGGGGGTTACTTGGTCGCCGCACGCGCGCCCGAACCACCTACCCAAACAACCGATCGAGCCAGTTCCGGTCCAGCACTGCTTCGAGTTCGCCGGCGATATCGTCGAGCGCGGTGTCCACGGACTGGCGATAATTCACCCCGCCGCCTTCGATTCCGAAGCTTTGCAGCAGCGCAGCGCGATAGGCATCGCTGCCGAAGAGGCCGTGGAGATAGGTGCCCATCACCTTGCCATCCGCGGACATTGCCCCGTCGGGACGACTGTCGATCAAGACCGGCGCGCGGTCGCAATCCGGCCCGGTCGTCCGGCCGAGATGGATCTCGTAGCCTTCGAGCGCCACATCATGCTGCAGGGACCAGGCGCGGCTGTTGCGCACGGTCTTTTCCGGTGCCATCTCGGTCTCGACAGCAAGCAGCCCGAGGCCGGCGATCTCGCGCTCGCTGCCTTCGATGCCGAGCGGATCGGTAACGCGGCTGCCGAGCATCTGATAGCCTCCGCATAGGCCGATCACCCTGCCCCCGCGCCGCACATGCCGCTCGATGTCGCGGTCCCAGCCCTCAGCGCGGAAGTCCTTGAGGTCGGCGATGGTCGATTTCGAGCCTGGGATGACGACGAGCCCTGCATCCGCCGGAAGTGGCATCCCCGGCCGGACGAAGACGAGATCGACCTCCGGCTCGGCGGCCAAGGGATCGAGATCGTCGAAATTGGCGATCCGCGACAGCACCGGAACGGCGACCTTCAGCGCCTTGCCGCTGCCGCGCGCCAATTTCTCCAACACGACGGAGTCCTCGGCCGGCAAACGTCCGGCGCTCTTCAGCCACGGCACCACGCCGAAGCAGGCCCAGCCGGTGAAGCGCCCGATTGCGGCGACCCCATCGTCGAAGAGCGAGACATCGCCGCGGAACTTGTTGATGAGGTAGCCGGTGACCATCCGCCGGTCCTCCTCCGGCAGAATCGCATGCGTGCCGACGAGCGAAGCGATGACGCCGCCGCGGTCGATGTCGCCGACAAGGACGACCGGCACGCCGGCGCGGGTCGCAAAGCCCATATTGGCGATGTCGCCGGCGCGCAGGTTGATTTCGGCGGGCGACCCCGCCCCTTCGACCACGACGAGATCGGCGCCGGCGCAAACGAGCTCGAAGCTTTCCATTACCGCGCCGAGAAGCTTCGGCTTCAGCGCCTGGTACTCCCGCCCCTTGGCCTGGCCGGCGACCTTTCCCTGCAGGACGATCTGGCTGCCCACATCCGATTGCGGCTTCAGGAGCACCGGGTTCATATGCACCGACGAGGGCACGCGGGCCGCGAGCGACTGCAGCCATTGGGCCCGGCCGATCTCCCCGCCGTCATCGGAGACGGCGGCATTGTTCGACATGTTCTGTGGCTTGAAGGGCCTGACCTTCAGGCCGCGGTTCGAGGCAAGCCGGCAGAGTCCGGCCACGAGTACCGATTTTCCGACATCCGAGCCGGTGCCCTGCAGCATGATCGTGCGTGTCATGCCCTCCCCGTATCATCCAAACCTTCGGAGGCAAAGGAACGGCAGCGGCTTTTTCCGGGCTGGCGGCGACAAATACGCAGCGATGCACGGCACGACCGACCGGATTGTTAGAGCAGACTGACGAAAGGCAGGTCCGGTACGAAACACCTGATCCGGACCTGAGGCAGTTGCCCGCCGCAGGCAAACAATTAGCCTGACATCCTTACCGGATCGTTATTGAGAGCTTAAGCAAAGATGAATTCCGGGTTTTTCCTCGTCGGTCCCCGGAGCCGTCGCCACATGTTTTTTGCCATTGGATCGGATAGGGTTTAAAGAAACTTGCAGTAGCGTCGGGAAGCGGCTTGCCGACAGTGACTGGGACGTGTCGAAAGATCGTGACGCCATGAAGAAAACCATCGCAGCAATCTTCCTGGCAGCGGGTATCCATGCTCTGGCAGGCTCGGCCGAGGCTGCGGAATGCGGCAATGTCAGCATCGCCGAAATGAACTGGGCCTCCGCCGGTATCGCCGCGCATGTGGACAAGTTCATCCTCGAACGCGGCTATGGTTGCAGCGTGACGCTGGTTGCGGGCGATACGATCCCGACCTTCGCGTCGATGAACGACAAGGGCGAACCCGACGTCGCGCCGGAACTCTGGATCAGTTCGGTGCGCACACCGCTCGATAGGGCGATTGAGGAGGGCCGTCTCATCCAGGGGGCGAGGATGTTGGCCGAGGGCGGCGTGGAAGGCTGGTGGATGCCGAAATCCGTCGCCGACGCGCATCCGGACATCAGGACCGTCCAGGATGCCTTGAAACATCTGGAGCTCTTCCCCGCCCCCGGCGATTCCTCCAAGGGGGCGATCCACAACTGCCCTGCCGGCTGGAACTGTCGAACCTCGACGGCAAACCTCTTCAAGGCGCTCGATGCGGAGAAGGCCGGCTTCAAGCTAGTCAATTCTGATTCCGCCGCCGCCCTCGACCAGTCGATCGCCGACGCTTTCGAAAAGCGGACCGGCTGGCTCGGCTATTATTGGGCGCCGACCGCCACACTCGGCAAATACCAGATGGTGCGCCTGTCCTTCGGCGTCGACCATGACAAGACGGAGTGGGACAGATGCACGGCCGTTCCCGATTGCCCGAACCCGAAGGTCAACTCTTATCCGATCTCCGACGTCTTCACCGTGGTGACCAGGTCTTTCACCGAGAAGGCAGGTGTCGCCATGGATTACATGATGGTCCGGGAGTGGGACAACGCGACGGTGAACGAGATACTTGCCTGGATGGACCGGAACCGCGCCACCAACATGGACGCCGCCCGCTATTTCCTGCAGAATTTCCAGGATATCTGGGGGAACTGGGTGCGCCCGGACGTTGCGGAAAAAGTCAAGGCGGCACTCTGAGGATATGAACGGCACGAAACCATACAGCCGCCCTGTCCTCGCGACCCTTCTTCGTCTTTTCGCGACGGAGCAGCATCGGGGGCGCAAACAGCACAGCGAACGACGCTCCGCCCTGTCACAGTGTTCTCCCTGGCACTCGCAAGAGACGGTGCCGGGTCTGCGCGCATGCGCATGTAGCGGCGTTGCCCTCTCCGGCATCGCCATCATTTTCGATCGTGCCGGCCAGGCCTTCGGCGGACGGCTGCAAACCCATTCGGAGGTAGTTCATGGCTAGCCACGCAATCGAGGTGAAGAATCTCTACAAGATTTTCGGCCCCCGCGGGCGGGAATACGTCGATCTCGTCAAGAACGGCATGGGCAAGGCCGAACTCAACGAGAAATACGGCCACGTGCTCGGCCTCCAGGACATCAATATTTCCATGCCGGGCGGCTGCATCACGGTGGTGATGGGCCTGTCGGGCTCGGGCAAGTCGACCTTGATCCGCCACATCAATCGGCTGATCGACCCGACCGCGGGCGAGGTGCTCTACGACGACGTCGACGTCTGCAAGATGAACGAAAACGATCTTCGGCAGTTCCGCCGTCATAAGACGGCCATGGTGTTTCAGAAATTCGCCCTGCTGCCGCACCGGACCGTTCTCGAAAACACCGTCTACGGGCTGGAGATCCAGGGCGTCGATCGCCGCGAGAGCGAGAAGCGCGCCCGCGGCTGGATCGAGCGCGTCGGGCTCAGCGGCTTCGAAAAGCATTATCCCAACCAGCTTTCCGGCGGCATGCAGCAGCGCGTCGGGCTCGCCCGGGCGCTCACCAATGACGCCGATATCCTGCTCATGGACGAGGCCTATTCCGCGCTCGATCCGCTGATCCGCGTCGATATGCAGTCGGTGCTGCTCGACCTACAGAAGGAACTCAAGAAGACCGTCGTCTTCATTACACACGACCTCGACGAGGCGCTGAGGCTCGGCGACAAGATCGCCATCCTGCGCGATGGCGCGGTAGTGCAGCAGGGGACCGGTCAGGACATCGTGCTGTCGCCGGCGGATGACTACATCACCGCCTTCGTGAAGGAAGTGAACCGCGGCCGGGTCATCAATGTCGAGACGGTCATGCGCCCGCTCGCGGGCAATCCGGAGGGCCTGCCGCTTGCCGCCGGGACGGTCCTGGAGACGGCCGCCCGCATGATGACCGGCGCACGCGTCGACAAGGCGCATGTCGTCGATGCCAACGGCCGCCAGATCGGCGCCATCGACCTGCAGACGATCATCGCGGCGATGGTAAGCCCGGCAACCCACGACGGCGACCGCAAGGCGGCGTGAACGGAGATCACCGACCGAGCCGCCGAGCAACGCGGGTTCCCCGTCATCCGCCTGCCGGCACCTTCTCCCCGCGCGCGGGCGAAGGGACTCGCGGCACCCACGTTACCCCCTCGCCCCGCTTGCGGGGAGAGGGCCGGTCCTCGGGTTAAACCCGAGGAGAGGGGCAATTCTGGACTTTTCCCGTCCTCACCGGCAAAGTCGGTTGCCAACACATAAAGACATCTTTATATGTTGTTGCAATTCCAATGAGCCGGGGAAAGCCGATGTCCGTTGCCTCTAACGCCCTTTCCGACCTCCTCGCCCAGAAGGGCGTTCTGCTTGCCGACGGCGCCACCGGCACGTCGTTCGCCATGGGGCTCGAAGCGGGCGAAGCGCCGGAGCTCTGGAACGAATCGAAGCCAGAAAACATCACCAGGCTGCATCAGGACTTCGTCGATGCCGGCGCCGATATCATCCTCACCAATTCCTTTGGCGGCACCCGCCACCGGCTGAAGCTGCACCAGGCCGAGGACCGGGTGCATGCGTTGAACAAGCGCGCCGCCGAGATCGCCCGCGCCGTTGCCGACAAGGCGCCGCGCAAGGTCATCACCGCCGGCTCCGTCGGTCCGACGGGCGAGCTGCTGGTGCCGCTCGGCGCGCTTTCCTACGAGGATGCCGTCTCGGCCTTCATCGAGCAGATCGAAGGCCTGAAGGCCGGCGGCGCGGAAGTCGCCTGGATCGAGACCATGTCCTCACCGGAGGAAATTCGCGCCGCTGCCGAAGCAGCCAACAAGGTCGGCCTCCCCTTCGTCTATACCGGTTCCTTCGACACCGCCGGCAAGACGATGATGGGGCTGCACCCGAAGGATATCCATGCCGTCGCCGGCGACATCGGCGATGGCCCCGTCGCCGTCGGCGCCAATTGCGGCGTCGGCGCCTCGGACATCCTCTCCTCGCTGCTCGACATGACGGCAGCAAGCCCGGACGCGACCGTCGTGGTCAAGGGCAATTGCGGCATTCCCGAATTCCGCGGATCCGAGATTCACTATTCCGGGACGCCGCCGCTGATGGCGGACTATGCGCGGCTTGCGGTCGACGCCGGCGCTCGCATCATCGGCGGCTGCTGCGGCACCTCCTGCGCCCATCTCGCCGCCATGCGGCTTGCACTCGACAACCACGAAAAAGGTGAACGCCCGACGCTCGACGTCATCGTCGAAAAGATCGGCCCCTTGCGCAACAAGACGGCGAACGCGGGCGCCCCTCAACGCGAACGCAGCGGCCGCCGCCGGGCGTAGCTCCGGGGAGCGGTAGCATCGACGCGGCAGGCCGCAAGGGCGACCCACCCGGCTGTCTTGCACATGCCGGTCGGCTGTCCTATCCCCGAACGGATATGGGAATCGAGGGAGACGATGCGATGAGCGGACCAGCCGCCTTCCCGGACAGGGATACGATCGCCGCCAAGCTTTCGAGCTTCGGCGAAGTTGATCGGGCCTTCATCAGGCTGCTGATGGAAAATCCCGAGCAGGACGAGAATTTGATGGACGGCCTCCACCGCCATCTCGACCTCGCCGCGGAGGCGCGCTTCCTGAACTCGCTGAAACTGGAAAATCTCGGCGAATGGCTGGGCGGCGCGGCGCCGGACCGTCTGCAGATGCGGCTCATGGAGGCCGCGCGTTCCAGCCAACATCCGGCCTACCAGGCCTTCAAGGCGGGGCTGACGAAATCCGGCGGGCTGCAGAAGGCGTTTCCGGCGGCTTGACGCGACACGAGCGGGATTTCACTGCGCAAACCGTGCCACGACGGCGATGATCGGCCCCAGCGGGAACAGCCGGTCATGGCGTTTGATCTCCGGCGCATAGAGGCTCGAAATCGTCCCGTCGAGGAAGAGCGCGTTCGGGCAGCCGAGTTCGTCCCGGAAGAGTGTCGCGAAATCATGGAAGCGCACCGGCCGTTTCGAGACCGCGAAGACGACCTCTCCCGAACTCGTCACGCCGACGCCGTTGCGTGTTTTCTGGCTGTCGCTTTTCGGCAGGAAGCGTGGATGCAAGGCCCCGTCGATGACGAGCATCGGCCCGGACTGGGTGGCGAAGCGAGGCGTCATTCCGGCAGCGCTGTAAGCTTCCGCGGCCATCACACCCGCCTTGCCGTCGGCGACATAGAAGACGCCGTTCGGCAGCATGTGAAAATTGCCCCAGCCGGGGTTGGTGTTGAGTGGCGTTTGCTCCGCGCCTTCTTCGATGTGCAGCCCGACCGGCGACAGATCCTCGTGATACATGCCGCCGTTCATGGCGAAGACGAGATATTCGTCGCGATGGCGCAATTCCAGCGACAGCGCCTTGAAGGTTTTGAACGGCACGCCGGCCTGGTCCTTGTTGTAGAGGCGGATGTCGCTTGAAGCCGGATCGAAGCTGCAGGCGATGTACTCCTCACCGAGGTGACTGACGTCGCGGCAGGCGGCGAGTGCGGGCTCGGCAAGGCTCGCAGAGAGCAATGCGGCGCCGACGAGAACGGGCTTGGGAAACAGGGGCATGAGCTGGACTCAAGGAGGAATCGTCATGCGGAGGATCGCATAAATTGCGGCGATTTGATGCGGCGAACCTTCTCGGCGCCCGGTGAAAACCTGACGCCTGCTACAGCGCCGCGCGTCCTTTCGGACGCGCAAGAATCGCCGCAACTTTTTCAGTCTGCGCATCGCGCTTTCCGAAAATCGGGTACTTTCGGCCGATGCGCCAGCCTCTTGGCTACGGCTGCAACCGATCCAATACAGCTAAGAAGCCAGGAGACGACCGGATTGATGGCCTATATTGCCCGATCCAGATGCGTATATCCGCCGTCCGGAAAAATCCACTGGCCAGTGGTGTGACTGGCCCGATCGGACAGAAGAAATGCGCATGTGTCGGCAATCTCCCTGGCCGTGGTCATTCGCCGCCCCAGGGGTATCCGGGCGGTGATGTCCGCGAGCGCCGCATCGCCGTCTGCGAGCGTATCGAGCCAGCGACGATAGAGAGGCGTCATGACTTCGGCCACGACGATGGCGTTTACGCGGATGCCGTCGGGCAGGAACTCGACGGCCCATTCCCGAGTCAAGCCGAGTTGTGCGGCTTTGGCCGCGATATAAGCGGACGTGCCGCCCTGCCCGGTGAGCGCAGTCTTTGAGCTGATGTTTACGATGGCTCCCTTAGTGGCGCGCAGGTCGTCGCGCAGCAGATGGACCATCATATAGTAGTGCACCAGGTTTTGGTCGAGACTGGCGCGGAATGCGTCCGGTCCTTTGTCGAGCCCGACACCGTCATTGGCGCCGGCATTGTTGACGAGGCCGTGAACGGCTCCATGGCGCTTCCGGACGACATCCACCGCTGCCCGGCACGCATCGTCGTCACCCAGTTCCGCCTGAATGAAATCGGCCCCGGTGCGCGCGAGCCACTCGTCTGCCGGAGGACGCCGGGCAATCACCACCGGTCTCGCCCCCTCCTCCGAAAGAACCTCCGTGATCGCGGCTCCGATGCCCGAACCGCCGCCGGTCACGACGACGACCTTTTGCTCGAGGTGCAGATCCATCAAGCCACCCTGAACCGGTAGGTTTCGAGACTCTCCGGCTTCATCTCGATCGAAAACCCCGGCCTGGCGGGCGGCATGTAGGCCGCATTGCGGATCACGCACGGGTCGAGAAAGTGTTCGTGCAAGTGATCGACATACTCGATCACGCGGCCCTCGCGGGTTCCGGCAATGCAGAGATAATCAATCATGCTGAGGTGCTGGACATATTCGCACAATCCGACGCCGCCGGCATGCGGGCAGACCTTCAGGCCGTACTTGGCAGCCATGAGCATCACCGCGAGGATTTCATTGACCCCGCCGAGGCGGCAACTGTCGATCTGAACGACGTCGATTGCGCCACGCATGATGAATTGCTTGAACAAAATCCGGTTCTGGCACATTTCGCCGGTCGCGACCTGGACCGGAGCGACGCCCTCGCGGATCTTGCGGTGACCCTCCACATCGTCGGGGCTCGTCGGCTCCTCGATGAACCAGGGGTTCACGAATGCAAGCTTCCTGACCCAGTCGATCGCCTCGTCGACTTCCCAGACCTGGTTGGCGTCGATCATCAGGTTGACGTCCGGACCGACCTCGTCGCGGGCGATCCTCAGGCGGCGAATGTCGTCTGCAAGATCACGGCCGACCTTCATCTTGACGTATTTGAAGCCCGCGTCGACGGCCTCGCGGCAAAGACGCCGCAGCTTGGCATCGTCATAGCCGAGCCAGCCGGCCGAGGTCGTATAGCAGGGATAGCCTTCGGCCTTGAGCGTTGCGATGCGCTCGGCCTTGCCCTCCGCCTGTTTCGTCAGGAAATCGAGCGCCCACTCTGGGGTGATGCAATCGGTGAGGTAGCGGAAGTCGATGCAACGAACGAGTTCCTCCGGGCTCATGTCGGCGACAAGCTGCCAGACCGGCTTGCCCTCGATCTTCGCCCACAGGTCCCAGACGGCGTTGACCACGGCACCCGTTGCGAGGTGGATGGCGCCCTTGTCGGGACCAATCCAGCGCAGCTGGCTGTCCGACGTGATATGGCGCCAGAAGCGACCCATGTCCGCTGCCACCCAATCCATGTCGACGCCGACGACGAGCGGGCGCAGCGCCTCGATGGCCGCGACGCAAATCTCGTTGCCGCGACCGATGGTGAAGGTCAAGCCGTGTCCCTCGTGCGTGCCGTCCGTTTCGAGAATGACATAGGCGGCCGAGTAGTCGGGATCGGGGTTCATCGCATCCGATCCGTCCAGATGCTGGCTGGTGGGAAATCGCACGTCCACCGTGCGGAGACCGGTAATCTTCATGCCCTGACAACCTTCTGCGTTTGCTCGCCGAGCCCGTCGATCCCGAGCCGGATGACTTCTCCGCCCTTCAGAAATACCGGCGGCTTCTGTCCGAGCCCCACGCCCGGTGGCGTGCCCGTTGAAATCACGTCGCCTGGCTGAAGGGACAGAAAACGCGTGAGATAACTGATCAGATGCGCGACGCCGAAGATCATTGTTGCGGTCGTACCGTTCTGGAAACGATGGCCGTCGACTTCGAGCCACATGCCCAGATTGCCGATGTCGCCAGCCTCGTCGGGCGTGACGAGCCATGGTCCGATCGGGCCGAAGCTGTCACACCCTTTCCCCTTGTCCCAGGTACCCCCGCGCTCGATCTGCCATTCGCGTTCCGAGACGTCGTTGACGACGCAGAAGCCCGCGACGTGCGAAAGGGCATCTTGTTCCTCAATGTAGCGGCCGCCCTTGCCGATGACCACACCGAGTTCCACTTCCCAATCGGTCTTCACGGAGCCACGCGGTATCTCGATGTCGTCATTCGGCCCGCTGATCGCACTCGTCCATTTGTTGAAGACGACGGGCTCCTTCGGAATCTCAGCGCCGGTTTCGGCGGCGTGATCGGCGTAGTTCAGCCCGATGCAGATGAACTTGCCCACCCCACCGACGCAGGGGCCGAGGCGCGAAGTGCCGTCGACGAGCGGCAGTCCGCCCGGGTCGATGGCGGCCAGGCGCTTCAGGCCCTCGGGGGAAAGCACTTCGCCCGCAATGTCGTCCACATGGACCGAAAGGTCCCGAATTCGGCCGGAGGTGTCGAGAAGGCCCGGTTTTTCCTGGCCCTTGGGGCCATAGCGCAGCAGTTTCATCGTTGTCCCATTTGCTGGCGCCGGGGGCGCGGGCCCCCGGCGGGTTTGATCGGATCAATCGTAGAGAACGGCGGAGATTTCCGGCGAGTCGATGTTGTCCTTGTCGTACCAGTAGAAGCCGGTATCGATGGTCTTCTCGATCTTTTCGCCCTTTGCGGCGGCGACGGCGGCCTTGACCGTCTCATAGCCGATGCCCACCGGGTTCTGTGTGATTGCACCCGCCATCAGACCTTCACGGATCGCATCCTTCTGGGCCTTGCCCGAGTCGTAGCCGATGATAACCACCTTGGCGCCCTGCTCCTTCACGCCGTTGACGACACCGATGGCCGAGCCTTCATTGGTGCCGAAGATACCCTTGATGTCGGGGTTTGCCGTCAGGATCGCTTTGGTGATTTCCGTCGACTTCAATTGGTCGCCGCCGCCGTACTCGATAGCAACGATTTCGACGTTCGGATGGGCTTCCTTCATACGGTTGACGAAACCGTCGCGTCGGTCGATGCCGGTGCGTGAGGTCTGATCATGCGCCACGACAGCGACTTTGCCGGCATCGCCGATCAGTTCGGCCAGAGTGTCGGCAGCGAGCGCTGCAGCGGCGGCGTTATCGGTTGCGGCGGTGGTCTGCGGGATATCGCTGTCGACGCCCGAGTCGAAGGCGATAACTGGAATTCCGGCGTCGTTCGCCTGTTTCAGCAGCGGAATGGCCGCCTGGCTGTCCAGCGCCGCAAAACCAATGGCGGCTGGTTTTTTCGCCAGCGCGGCTGCGAGCATATCGATCTGCTTGTCGACCTGGCTTTCGCTGTCGGGCCCTTCGAATGTGACTTCGACGTCGAATTCCGCCGCAGCCTGGTCGGCGCCGGCCTTCACCGCCTGCCAGAATTGGTGCTGGAAGCCCTTGGAGATCAGCGGGACATAGAGCTTGTCCTGGGCGACGGCACCGGTGGCGCCGGCCATCAGGGAAAGCGCGGCTACGGCGCCGAGCAGGGTTCGTCTTGTGAACATGGTATCTCCTCCTTGGTGTTCACGGTTGAAAGGTTGGGGTGAGCTTTGACCGGAGCGTCTCCGCCTGCGGCCTTATTTGCGGGCGCGGACGCGCATCTGGTCGGCATAGACGGCGATGATGATGATCGCGCCGGTGACGACCGTCTGCCATTCCGGCGCAACCGACAGGACGCGCAGACCATTGGTCAGAACCGACATGATCAGGGCGCCGATAAGGGTGCCGAGTATGGTGCCGCGGCCGCCGGCAAGGCTGGTGCCGCCGATCACCACTGCGGCAATCGCCTCGAGCTCGTAACCGAGGCCGAGCGCCGGCTGGGCCGAATTGAGGCGGCTGGCAATGAGCAAGCCGGCAATCCCGCAGATTCCGCCAGCCAGCGTGTAGATTGCGATCTTCCAAAAATCCGTGTTGACGCCCGAGAGCCGGACAGCCTCCTCATTGGAGCCGAGTGCGAAAGTGTAGCGGCCGAGCACCGTCCGCCCGAGAATCCACGCTGAAACGGCCGCAACGAGAAAGAGCACCAGCACGCCGTTCGGCACCGGGAAGGCCGGGATTAGCTCGCCGATAATCGAGCCTTGCGCAATGAGGGTGAAGCCGGGCGTGTCGTTGAAATAAATTGGCTTGGTGCCCGTGACGATCAGCGACAGGCCTTTCAGCACCAGCATCATGCCGAGCGTCGCTATGAAGGGCGGGATCTTCATCCGGGCGACGAGGCTGCCGGAGAAAAGGCCGCACACGGCGCCGGTCGCGATCGCCGTCAAGACGCCGAGCGGCAGCGGCATGCCCGCCCAGGCCAGCACCACGCCCGCCATCACCGCACAGAAAGTCATCAGCGTACCGATGGACAGGTCGATGCCGCCGGTGATGATGATCAGCGTCACGCCGACTGCAAGGACGCCGTTGACCGAAGTCGCCTGCAGGATCGCCATGATGTTGGAGACCTGAAAGAAGTTGGGGCTGGCCAGCGAGAAGCCGATGACCAGCACGATGAGGCTGGCGAAGGCCAGGAGTTTCTGCTGTGCGCCGCCGCGCCCGCTTTGCTTTACACCCATGGTTGCGCTTCTCCCTCAGGCCGCCGTCTTGCCGTTACGTTCCGTTGCCAGTTCCATGATCTTTTCCTGATCGGCTCCGCCCGGCAGGATGCCGGTCAGACGCCCCTCGCACATCACGGCGATGCGATGGGAAAGCCGCAGAACCTCCGGCAGCTCGCTGGAAATGACGATGATTGCCTTGCCCTGCGCGGCCAGTTCCTTGAGCAGGCGGTAGATTTCCGCCTTTGCGCCGACGTCGATGCCGCGCGTCGGCTCGTCGAAAATCAGAATGTCGCAGTCGCGCAGCAGCCACTTGGCGATGACCACCTTCTGCTGGTTGCCGCCCGACAGCAGCCCAACCTCCTGCCGGTCGCCCGGCGTGCGGATATCGAGTTTGCCGATATAGTCCTTGGCCACACGACCGAGCGCTCTCTCGTCGACGCGGCCGATCGCATCGCAATGGCGCCCGAGGCTCGCTATCGCGATATTGGCGCGCACGTCCATGCCGAGCGCCAGCCCGAAATGCTTGCGGTCCTCGGAGAGGTAGCCGATGCCGGCGCGTACCGCCTGCGCCGGGCTCGTGATGCGCACGGGCTTGCCGTGCACCAGGATCTCACCGCTGTCGATCGGCTCGGCACCGAAGATGGCGCGGGCAAGCTCGGTGCGCCCGGCGCCCATCAGGCCGGCGAAGCCGAGGATCTCGCCCTTTTTCAGACTGAAGCTGATCTTCTTCAACTGATGGCCGCGGCTGGCATTGCGGACCTCCAGCGCCGTTTCGGCGTTGGAAAGGTCCGGAATGGCCGCGACCTCATCCTTCAACTCCCGTCCGACCATCATGGAGATGATCCTCGAGATCGGCGTGTCCTCGGCCGCGACCGTACCGACATAGGCGCCATCGCGCATGACCGTCACGCGATCGGCTATGCGCTTGATCTCGTCCATCTTGTGGCTGATGTAGATGATGCCGACGCCCTCAGCCTTCAGGCGGCGGATGATGGTGAAGAGCTCGGCAATTTCGGCGTCGTTCAGCGCCGCCGTCGGCTCGTCCATGATGAGCACGCGGGAATGATGGCTAAGCGCCTTGGCAATCTCGACCATCTGCTGGCCGGCAATGGTGAGTTCCGCAACCGGCGTTCGGGGGCTCATCCGGATATTCATGCCGGCGAATATCGCCGCCGCATCGGCATTCAGCCTGGCCTCGTCGATGCGTCCGAACCGCAGGCGCGGCTCGCGGCCGATCCAGATATTCTGCGCGACATTCAGGTCGCGCATCAGCGCCAGTTCCTGATGGATGATGCCGATGCCAAGCTCCTGCGCCGCCCTGGGCGTAGGCAGATGGACTTCCTGCCCGTCGACGAGAATGCGCCCGCTGTCCGGGGTATAGACGCCGGACAGAACCTTCATCAGCGTCGACTTGCCGGCTCCATTCTCGCCCATCAGGGCGTGAACCTCGCCCCTGCGCAGATCGAAGTTGACCGATTTGAGCGCATGCACTCCGGGAAAGGCCTTCTCGATGGCTTCCATTCGAACGATGTCGGACATGGTTCGTGCTTCCCGCCGCATTCAGATCGTGACGCCGCCGTCGACCAGCACGGCCTGACCGGTCACGAAGCGGCTTTCGTCGGAAAGAAGGAAGACGACCATGGGGGTGATGTCGTCCACGGTCGCCAGGCGCCCCATTGGCTGACGCGCGATGAAATCCTTTTCCGCCTGGATCGGATCGGCGGCCGAGGCGATCCGGCCACGCAGAGACGGCGTATCGACCGTTCCGGGGCAAAGGGCGTTGCAGCGGATGCCGTGCTTCACAAAATCGGCGGCAACAGCCTTCGTCAGGCCGATGACGGCAGCTTTGCTGGCGCCATAGGCCGTCCGGTTGACGAAGCCCTTAATGGACGAAGCCATCGAGGCCATATTGAGGATGGACGCCGATCCGGTTTCGGCAGCGCGCTCCAGCATGCCCGGAAGGCAGGCGCGCGCAAGGCGCATCATTGCTGTCACGTTCAGATCGAAGCTGAAGGCCCAATCGTCGTCGGTTACGTCCAGCAACGTGCCGTGGTGAACGAAACCGGCGCAGTTGAAAAGCCCGTCCAAGGGGCCGACGCGAGATGCAAGGATCTTGATGGCCTCCGGATCCCTCACGTCCAGCGCTGCGGTCTCCATGCCGTCCAGGCCTGAAAAAAGCGATTCATTCACATCCGTTGCGATGACGTTCGCACCTTCCTTCAGGCAGGCCAAGGCGCTGGCGCGCCCGATCCCCTGCCCGGCCGCGGTGACAAGAATCGTCTTTCCTTGCAGCCGCATGGTCTCCTCCCATCTGCGATGTTGTTCGTATATGGAATGATATTTCACATAAGAAATACCCTGGCAAGAGAAAATCGTGCTATCTCCTCTCGAAAGAGGTTGATCAGCGGGCTTGGAAGGAAGCGACGCGTGGATAAGAAGCCGGTGAATGGATTGGGTGGAGAGCAGGAACAGGACGACAAATACAGAGCGCCTGCCTTGGATAAGGGGCTGGATATCCTCGAGATTCTGGCCGAACAAAGCGGCAGCATGACCAGAACGGAAATCGTGCGCGAAATGGGCTTGAGCCCCTCGCAGATCTTTCGCATGCTCGAAAGGCTCGTCGCACGGGGATATGTCGCCCGTTCCGAAGGCGGCGATCGTTATTCCCTGACGATGAAGATGTTCCTGCTTGCCAACCGTCACCCTCCAACACGGCGCCTCATCGCACAGGCCCAGCCGCTGATGGACAATTTCGCCCACGAGACGGGGCAAGCCTGCCATCTCGTAGTGCCGGAGGCCGGAAACGGTCTCATCGTCGCGCAGGCGAGCCCAAAGGGGCACTGGGAGTTCCGAGCCCGCGTAGGCGGAGAACTCGACCTTTACACGACGGGCTCGGGTCTTACGCTGATTGCCTTTCAACGTCCCGAGAGACGGGTTCAGGCCCTGGAATACTGGGGCTGCAAGCAGCCCGAACAGCATCTCGCCGAGATAGGCGCGCATCTCGAGGAGATTCGAGCCGCCGGTTTTCGTCTTGGCCCCTCAGGTTACCTCGTGGGCGTCACAGACATAAGCGCGCCAATCTGCGATCCGGGCGGAGAAGCGTTCGCTGTCCTGACTTGCGCATTCATCGAGCACCCCGCCGACAGGGATAGCGAAGCAAGGAGTAAAACGCTTGCGAAATTGTTGCAGTTGTCGGCTGAACTCTCATGTTCCCGTTAGAGCATGATCCGACCGAGTGAAACGAGGGTCGATAACATCATGCGTCAGAAACAAAGCGTTTGGGCGCCGATCTGATCCACTCAGATCGAAACGCGCTCTAGCGGTGCTTCTCCGGCAAAGTTGCGCCCGCGCACGCCACGCGCTCGTCATCCACTGAGCCCGTCGACCGCGATTGTGGCCGAGGCTGCCCCGCCGCACCGCGAAAGAGTAGAGCTATCGCCGTGATCACGAGCAGGCTGCCCGGCAGCCACTGCCAGCCGATGACGTCCGGCCGCATCGCGAACAGCACCAGCATTGAAACGAACGGGACAAGATAGCTATACGCTGTAACCGCCCCCGGCGTGAGCGCGCCGGTCGCACGTTGCATCAGCCAGAAGGTGGCCCCGCTTGAAAAGACACCGAGATAGGCGACCAGCAACACGTCTCCCAAACGCATTCGCCCCATTGCGGCAACCGGCTCGGCGATAAATCCGACAAGGCCGATCAGAACGCCACCCGCGGCCAGGCTCCAGAACGTGCGTACGGCCGCGTCGGGCGACAGGATGCCCCGCCCCAGCCCCCATTTCGACAGGACCGGATAAAGCGCCGACGCGATACATCCCAGGAAGAAGGCCATCTCGCCCCAGCCGAACTGCAGTTTCGCCAGATCGCCGCCGCTCTGGGCGAGCGCCAGCGCCAGGGCCCCGACCGCCCCCAGTACGAGAATTGCCAGCAGGCGATGGGCGCGCGTTTCCACACCGAAAACCCGGCCGAGCCCGTAAGCCAGTAGCGGCATGGAAACGAAAAGCGCCGACATGGAAACTGCGCTCACACGATGGGCAGCCCAGAACATGACGCCGAAAAAGCCGGCAAGGCAGAGCCCCATGACCGCATAAAGCAGCCCGCCCTCAAGGTTCGGCACCGCCGGGCCCGCGCGCCATGCCATCGGCAGCATCGCAAGTGCGGCGATCGCAAAGCGCATCGCCGTCAGAAGCAGCGACGGGAGCCCATCGCTCAGGAGGCCGACGACCGGAAAGGACGCACCGACGATCAAGGCCCAGAGCAGCATCCCCACATGCGCGCCGGCCACACTATTGTCCTTCATTGTTCTTCTCCTTCATCGGTACTACCGCTTCCTGCTCCGGGCCTCCATGGAACGCGCGACCTGGTCTGGCCTTTGGCCGGCGGCGAATTATGGTGCCGGGTAAGCAATGCCACGTGGGCTCAGATGGTTTCCAGGACGTGGGAAACCGGCAGTCGCGGTTTTTGCGGCCAATTGCCTTCCCGGGCGTAGCCAACCGCGATCAGCACCACGGGGATCTCGTCGGCGGCAAGACCGAATTGGCGCGCAACCGCCGTTGGATCGAAGCCGACCATAGGCCCGGTGGCAAGCCCGTACGCTTCCGCCGCGAACATCAGAAAGGCGGCGCCGAGTGTTGCCGTGCGAACCGCCTCGTCACGCTGCATTTGCGGATTGTCGCCATAGGTGCTTTCCACCGCCTCCGCCCAGGCGCCGACCATCGTCGCCGGCATGAAGCCCGCCTCGACAGATGGCCGGAGGCGCCCGTCCATGACGGTGTGCGAGGGCAGCTGTCCGCAAACGATGTACGTGACCGCGGCCTCCGTCACCTTGGCCTGCCCGTAGGCGGCGGCGCGAAGGCGCGCTTTCGCCTCAGCTGTTCTGACGGCGATGAAACGCCAGTTCTGGAGATTGTAGGCGGTGGGTGCGCGCGTCGCCAGCCTTGCAAGCTCTTCGATCTGCTCATCCGTAAGCGCCTTGTCGGCATCGAACAGGTTCGTGGAGACGCGGCTTTCGATAGCGGCAATGATTGGATTCTTCATCTGTCTCGACCTTTGGCATTCGTATGGTTCTTTTTGTCCTGGCGGGTGCGCCGCTGACGAGGTCGATGTTATTCCTTCCCATCATCTCGATAATCCTCTATCCAGTACGAGTACTAACAACCATTAGTGAATAATCGCCATGGATCAATTGCAGGCCATCAAGGTGTTTCGCCAAACGGTGGAGCAGGGTTCTTTCGCGGAAGCCGCGCGACGGATGGGGCTTTCGCCCGCTTCCGTCAGCAAGAATATTCGGGAGTTGGAGGCGTTTTTGCGCGTGCGGCTAATCAACCGCACCACGCGCCGCATGAGCCTGACGGAAGCCGGTGAGCGCTACTTTGAGCAGATCGCCCGCATACTTGACGATCTTGCAGAAGCCGACGATTCGCTCGGGCCCATGCAGCGAATGCCGAGTGGTCTGTTGCGCGTGAGTGCGCCGATTGCCTTCACGCTGACACGCCTGTCGGACGCGATTGTCGGCTTCCTGGGCCGCTATCCCGATCTGACACTTGACCTGAAGCTCGAGGATCGCCGGGTTGACCTCGTCAAGGAGGGGATCGACCTCGCCATTCGCGGCACCGACCGGCTGGAGGATTCCAGCCTGATCGCGCGCAAGCTGATGACGCTAGAGCATGTGATCTGTGCCTCGCCGGACTACTTCGCGCGCGCCGGATGGCCGCGCGAGCCGGAGGATCTGCGTTCGCACAATTGCGTGCAGTTCACGCTCTCCGGCCATGTTCAGGAATGGTCTTTTGCGCGGGAGGGGCGCACTGCGCGGGTGGCGATCAGCGGCCGCTACAAGGTCACGACCAGTCTTGCAGTCCGCGACGCCCTGCTTGCTGGCTTCGGATTGAGCCTCATTCCGCGAATCTATGTGGAAAAGGACATCGCGGAAGGAAGGCTCACGACGGCGCTGGACGACTGGGCGCCGGTCGAGACCTCAATCTATGTTGTCTACCCCTCCCGTCAGTTTGTCCTGCCTAAGGTGCGCGCCTTCGTGGATTTCCTCGTCGATGAGATGCAGGACGAGAGCTGAGATTATGGCCATGCAGCGATCGGGGCCGGTGAAGATCCGGAATCTCCCGCAAGGCGGGCGTTCGAACTGGGCTTCGCTGATCCCCCATCTGCGACCAGGCGAGGCGTGTAAGGCCGCCCGGGTGATTGGCAACAGACGGCGCGACCGGCTCGATGGAGCCCTCTCATTCTGTGCGCGCAGAGCGCCTGCCGCCGTGCCGCCGAGAGAGGAGTTGCTTTCAGGCACGAGACGGCGCCGGAATTGACCGCGGCGCAGGCGTCGCGGTTGGCATGCAAATACTTAAGTGATCGCTTGACTTTTTGCCGGACGAGTCGTTACTTAAGTGCATGGTTGAGCGTTCGGAGCAACTTGATTTGGCTTTTCACGCGCTCGCGGATGCCACGCGTCGGGGCATTCTCGATCGCCTCTCACGGGGACCCGCCTCCGTCAGCGAGCTGGCGAGGCCCTACGGCACGTCGCTCGCCGCGATCCACCAGCACGTCCAGGTGCTCGAGGCAAGCGGGCTCGTTGTGACGGAAAAGCGCGGGCGCACCCGCGAGTGCCGGATCTCCAGCGAGGCGGTCGAGCGCGTTGAAAGCTGGTTGCACGAGCGCCGCCAGCTCTGGGAGAGCCGGTTCGACCGGCTTGGAAAGCTGCTCGAAAGCGGCGAATTCAAGGGTGAAACCGGACCTCTGGACCCGGCGGCGGGAGGAGATCACCAATGACGGCAGCGCCTTTCTTTCACGGTACATTCACGCTGAAACGCGTCTGGGCGGCCCCGCCCGCCCGGGTGTTCGGCGCATGGTCCGATCCCCACCTCAAGGCAAAATGGTTCACCGGTCCGCCGGAACGTTGGACGTTGCTGCGCCGGTCGATGGATTTTCGCGTGGGCGGACTGGAGGTGCTGGAAGGCCGCTTCAACGAGAGCGGCACGGTTACGCTTTTCGAGGCCCGCTACCATCTGATCGAGCCGGCCCGGCGTCTCGTCTATGCCTATGACCTCTATCACTCCGGACGCTTCCATTCGGTCACCTTGTCGAGCCTGGCACTCGAAGCGGAAGGGGACGGAACCCGCGTCTCCTATACGGAGCAGATCGTGTTTCTGGACGGGAAGGACGGGACTGCCGATCGCCGCCACGGAACAGGACTCCAGTTCGACATGATCGAAACCATCCTTCAAATCAACGGAGCCACGCAATGACGCTTGCACTATACGGGCACCCGTTTGCCTCCTTCGTATGGAAACCGCTGATCGCCCTCTACGAGCGCGACGTGCGCTTCGAATTCCGGATGGTCGATCCCGATCATCCGGAGAACCAGGCGCGCATGACCGATCTCTCGCCCACCGGACAATTTCCCGCTCTGATCGACGGAGACAGGGAAATCACTGAGAGCAACGCCGTGATCGAGTATCTCGATCTGTTTCATGGGAACGAAACGCCGATGGTGCCGGAGGATCCGCGCGAAGCGCTGGGAGCGCGCATGATGGCGGACGTGTTCGACGATTATGTCCATGCGCCGATGCAGCGGATCGTCGGTAATGCCCTGCGCGGCGAAAACGAGCGAGACCCGCGCGGCGTCGCCGACGCGCGCACCTTGCTCGATCGATGCTACGCCTGGCTGGAGCCCCGCCTGCAAGCGAGAGAATGGGCGGCGTGCGGCCGGTTCACCATTGCCGATTGTGCCGCCGCACCGGCACTATTCTATGCGGACTGGGTGCACCCGATCCCCGAACGCCATGCCGCGCTCGCCGCCTTCAGGGCACGGCTGCTGTCCCGCTCCTCCGTGGCACGCGTCGTCGACGAAGCACGTCCCTATCGAAGCTTCTTTCCGTTGGGAGCACCCGACCGGGACTAGCTAGCCCCTCCCCGTCTCGCGTCCCAGGCACGCGCGACGCTCCAGGCGGGAGAACTCAATCGAGCCCCGCCAATGCGGAGGCATTACGAATGGCGAGCGCGGCACCCGGGTTCGTTACGGGACGACCCGCGATAAAACGTGCCACGGAAAATTCGGGAAATTCAGCTTTCAAGCGAGCCGTGACTTTGGCCACCTCGACCGTATCGCCCACGGCCGCATGCGCAAGCGCCAGGAACATCAGCACGTCCGGCGACTGTGGCGCGCTTCTTTGGAGCGCCGCAATTGCCTCCATATGCCTGCCCGCGACGAAGAGAATGCGACCCTGCATGGCGAAATACCAAGGCGGGGCCAGCGGATTGAGTTGCATTGCGCGCTCCATAAGCGGAATTGCCTCGGACGGGTCGCCGACGACAAGAGCCTTGCTGCCAGCCAGCAGCATCAGTATGCCGGCGTGATTGGAACCGTATTCGAACGCTCGCCGATGCGCACGCTCCGCCCCCTCGCGGTCGCCTAGGCATGCCCTGAGATCGCCAAGGGAAGCGCAGGCGCAGATGTTCGTCGGGTCGAGTTGCAGCGCGTTTTCGATCGCCGTTCGCCAGTTTTCGATCGACGTTGGCAGATCGTGGCCGAAGCCGTTGCAGGCCTCCACCGAATAGGCATAGCCGAGCTCGGCCCAGGCACTGGCGAAGGTCGGATCGTGCTCCAGCGCGCGTGAAAACAGGCGAATTGCTTCCGCATTCCCGGAGCGGCTGAACGTCGTGTGCTGTTCGAGGGCAAGCAGGTAACAGTCGTAGGCGCTCAGGCTGGCCGGCGGCTTGCGGCGGATGGCCTTGCGGCCGACCGTGGCAAGTATGCCGAAACTGCCGGCAAGCAGGTTGATGATGCTTTCGGCGAGGCTGTCCTGCAGCGCGAAAATTTGCTCCACCGGGCGATCGTAGCGCTCACGCCACAGGCTGACGCCAGTGCGAATATCGGCAAGTTCGATCGTCAGCCGAATCCTCTCGTCATTCGCGCGCAGCCGGCCCGAAACGAGATAGGTGACGCCAAACGCCGCGCCGCCCGCCGCGAAATCGGCAGGCTTGCTGCCCAGCGCTTTCATCGTGTGGAAGGCAATCACAGGTAACCCCGCGTAGCGCGCCATGTCTATCGTGATGTCTGACGACAGCCCGTCGGCAAGGCGGAGCCATCGTTCTTCGGAATTCAAGCATTCGAAGGGGAATATGGCGAGCACCGGCAAGGCGTCGGCCAAGGGTGAAGGAGCATCGGGCTGCACATCGGAGGCACTGTTGAAGTAGGCCGCGAGTCCGACCTTGTTGTGCACCCCAAGTTTCTCGTAGATCGTGGCAAGGTGCGTACGAACGGTGGTCGGGGCGATGAAAAGCGCATTGCCGATTTCGCGATACGTCATGCCGGACGCGAATTTTTCTGCGATCATACGCTCGCGGTTCGACAATGCACCGAGCGCCTGGGCTTTCGAAACGCAATTCAGCACCATGGTGACCCCGACCCAGGAACCTTCCTCGCTTCCGTCGGGAGAATACTACAGATGCAGTAGGACGAATACTGCATCTGCCCGGTCGCACTGCGGATGCACTCGTTGCAAGATTTCCCTGCGATAAGCTGCGATCTGCCAAGGGGCCGTGCGACTTGTTTCCAATGCGCATCGCCACTGTGCCTGGAAGCAGGAGCGACGCGCCTCGAACGCGGGGCTCGTTCTGGAAAGATCGGCGTGTTCCGCCTGTAAACCGGTAGCTGGAAGGGCTAACAATGAGCGCGAACTCATTCCTGGGGCTCGTGGCGATGCTTGTTGCAGTGTTTTCAGGACTGCAGGCACATGCCGCCGATGTCGATACCGCCATCGTCTTCGCGGTCGATTACTCATCCTCGGTCGACCCGGCTACCGCCGACCTGCAGCGCAAGGGACATGCCGCTGCCCTTACTTCGACCGAGGTCGTCGCGGCGATTGCCGGCAACCATCTCGGCTGCATCAGCATTGCTTATATTGAATGGGCGAGCCCGGGGCGCATAAGGACCGTGCTGCCCTGGACGAGCATCTGCACGCTTGAAGATGCCGAAGCGGCCGCCCTGGTGATCAACGAGCGCGGGGACACTGGCTTCAGTCGCAGCGGGCGCGGCGGTACGTCGGTTTCCTCTGCCATCGACGTTGCAAGTCTGTTGCTCGATCAGTTTCCAGGAAGGGCGACCAGAAAAATAATCGACATCTCTGCCAACGGCGAGAACAACGACGGGCTTCCTGTTGAGCCGAGCCGGCGGAAGGCAATTGCCAAAGGGTACACGATCAACGCGATTGCCATTCCAGCCCAGGATGACAATCCTGGCCACCAGCTGGCATCCTATTTTGCCGACTGCGTCATTGGTGGTCCCGAGGCTTTCGTGATGAGGCCGACGGCTCCAAGCGACTACACCAGGGCTCTCCGCCGCAAATTGCTGACTGAAATTAGTATGAACATTGAACCATAAATCCGCTACTGCACGCCGCGGCCAAGCATATTCGTACGACGCGCCTCGCCCACAGCCCCCGGCTAAAAGCTCAGTGCCGCCATATGGAATTGCAGTTGCTCCACCGGATAGCGATAGTCCCACCCCACCGGGCAGGCGTTGCGAGAGCGACAGCCCGCGGCAAAACAGCCACCCCTCCCCGTCACGCCCAGATACGTGCGGCAATGCACGGCATCGAACTTACCGGAGGCCAAGGCTTGAGCGGGACAGGCTGCAACACACGGCTTTCCCTCGCAAGTATCGCAGGGATGCCCCATTACCGCCTCGCCCGATACCGGCAGCGGTCGGGCGAAGGCCAGCGCGCCGCGATAGCCGTGCCAGAGGCCAAAGCGCGGATGGATGAGAATTCCGAGCGGCGACTGCTTCAACCCTTCGGCGCGCATCGCCCATTGCTGGAAGGGTTGCCACGGCGGATCGGAGGGGAAATAGGCCGTCACACCCGTCGCCTCCGCCACCGGCAGGATCACCTGTTTCGACCAGTTGTCGAGCGGGTCCGTTCCGCCAGCATCCGCGGCACCTTCCCGCCAACGGCTGAAAGGCTCCCAGATCGAGCCGCCTATATTGCCGATGAGGGCGACGCTCGCCGCCGCCGCGCCGCCGTCAAGCGAGGGCGCCTCCTCGCCTTTTGCGAACGTCACCGTTCCGCGCAAAAAAAGACCGTGCGGCCGGAGGGCCGCACGGATCTTTTCGATTGAATGCTCCGCCGAAGCAGACGCCGCCGTCATTTCGGTTTCGGCCCCTGTAACTCGTAATGCGGGCGCCAGACCTCCTTCTGGATCATGTCCGCGACCTGCGCCCTGCCGCCTTGCTCCCTGGCGCGTTCGGGAGCCTTTCAGGTGAAGGCGTCCGGCATCGAGTCCTTGCGCTTGGCGATGAAGTCCTTGAGCGCTTCGTCGATGGCCGGATCGAGATACGGCGCCTCGTAGGTCTCGAGCCAGCTGCGGGCCAGCGCATTGGCGCGCTCTTCGATACGCTTCTGGCCTTCGATTTCCCACTGTTCGAAGGAATTGTTGTCGGCGAGCGGCGAGCGATAGAAGGCCGTCTGGAAGTTGGCCTGCGTATGGGCGCAGCCGAGATAGTGGCTGCCGGGTCCGACTTCGCGGATCGCGTCCATCGCCTGGGCGCTTTCCGACAGATCGACCCCTTCGGCCATCTTCTGCATCATGCCGAGTTGGTCCTGGTCGATCATGAACTTCTCGTAGGAGGAAACGAGACCCCCTTCGAGCCAGCCGGCCGAGTGCAGCACAAAGTTGGTACCGGCAAGCAGCGTCATGTTGAGCGTGCTCGCCGATTCATGCGCGGCCTGCGCATCCGGAACCTTCGAGCCGCAGAGCGAGCCGCCGGTACGGAACGGCAGTCCGAGCCGGCGGGCAAGCTGAGCCGCGCCGTAGGAGACGAGCGACGGCTCGGGCGTGCCGAAGGTCGGTGCACCCGACTGCATCGAGATCGAGGCCGCGAAGGTGCCGAAAAGCACCGGCGCGCCCTTGCGGATGAGCTGGGTGAAGGATGCACCGGCGAGCACTTCAGCGAGGATCTGCGCCAGCGTGCCGGCAACGGTCACCGGGCTCATGGCACCCGAAAGGATGAAGGGCGAGACCACGCAGGCCTGGTTATGGCGGGCATAGACCTTGGCGGCCCCCAGCATCGTCTCGTCGAAGACCATCGGCGAGTTGGCGTTGATGAGGTTCAGCGTCACCGTGTTGTTCTCGACGAAGTCGTCGCCGAACAGGATCTTCGCCATCGCCACCGTGTCTTCGGCGCGTTCGGGCGCCGTAACCGATCCCATGAAGGGTTTGTCGGAATAGCGCATATGGGTGTAGACCATATCGAGATGGCGCTTGTTGACCGGAACGTCGACGGGCTCGCAGACTGTGCCGCCCGAAGAATGCATGGACGGCGCCATATAGGCGAGCTTCACGAAGTTGCGGAAGTCCTCGATGGTCGCGTAGCGACGGTTGCCTTCGAGGTCGCGCACGAAGGGCGGTCCGTAGACCGGCGCGAAGACCGTCGCCTTGCCGCCGATTTGCGCGTTCCGCTCAGGATTGCGCGCATTCCAGGTGAACTCCTTCGGTGCGCTCTTCAGGAGCTCGCGGCAGAGGCCTTTCGGGAAATGCACCCGCTGGCCGCGTACGTCGGCGCCCGCCGCCTTCCAGAGTTCGAGCGCTTCTGCGTCGTCGCGAAACTCGATGCCGATCTCTTCGAGTATGATATCGGCATTGCGCTCGATGATCTGCAGACCCTCTTCGTCAAGCACTTCATATTCGCGAATCTTGCGCTGGATATAGGGCAAAGACGGTCCCGGACCGCCACCGGTGCGGGAGGCGCGGCGTGCCGCCGCTCCCCGTCCCTCGCCACGCGCGCGGCGTCCGCCGCCTTCGACCGCGCCTTGTTCTGTCACGTCGCTCATTCGCTCGTTTCCTCTCCCGCCGTGTCTCTCCTTGTTAAGACGCGGCAACACTCTGGACCGGATTGGGCGCATAATCTTTTCCCGGGATCGAATCCAGTGGTCAAGACCATGCGCCGGCATCATTTCGGTATAATGCTAGCAAGCCGCCGGCCCGGTACGGGTCTCAATGCGCCAACGGGTGGCGCATCTTAGACACTCGGCCGACGCGCGACACAGACCCGCCAACCACCCGACGGGCGGCTACCGAACTGCATCCGCCTTTGAGAATCAAGCGCATCTGGCGGCGAACGGAGCTGCGCACCGCGCCGTAAGGCGGCAATATGCCGAAGGACCGATGGAACCGAGAGGCCCTGAGCAGGTTACGCAAACGGGTCCCCACGGCTGTGCTGAGAACCTGCGGCGAACACAAGGAATGTGGGTAGCCCGTGAATGTCTTGCTAGTCGCTTTTCGTCATATGCGGCGTCGCATTCGAAAAGAGATTTTTAGGCATCGCCCGCTAAGGATTGGGCAGCGTCCGGATTGTGCCCAAGATCGTGCCCACCCGTGCGAAATCACCGTGCCAGGAACCGAGGAAACCCACTATGGCAGACGATGAAATCATTCTCGAGGACCTTTCCGACGAAGAACTCGTGCAGCAGATGCACGACGATCTTTATGATGGTCTCAAGGAAGAAATCGAGGACGGCACGCGCATCCTCCTCGATCGCGGCTGGACGCCCTACGACATTTTGACCAAGGCGCTCGTTGAAGGCATGCGCATCGTCGGCATCGACTTCCGCGACGGCATCCTGTTCGTTCCGGAAGTGCTGCTCTCGGCCAATGCGATGAAGGCCGGCATGACCATCCTTCGCCCGCTGCTTGCCGAAACCGGTGCGCCGAAGCTCGGCAAGATGGTGATCGGTACCGTCAAGGGCGACATCCACGATATCGGCAAGAATCTCGTGGGCATGATGATGGAAGGCGCCGGCTTCGATGTCGTCGACCTCGGCATCAACAACCCGGTCGAGAACTATCTCGAAGCGCTCGAGCGCGAGAAGCCCGATATTCTCGGCATGTCGGCTCTGCTCACGACGACCATGCCCTACATGAAGGTCGTGATCGATACGATGAAGGAAAAGGGCCTGCGCGATGACTATGTCGTGCTCGTCGGCGGCGCGCCGCTGAACGAAGAATTCGGCAAGGCCGTTGGCGCCGACGCCTATTGCCGCGATGCTGCGGTCGCCGTCGAAACTGCCAAGGACTTCATCAAGCGCAAGCACAACCAGCTTGCCGCCGGCTGAGGCCGCCTTATCTTGAAGAGAAAGCCGGCTGCGCGGATGAACCCGGCAGCCGGCTTTCTACGCTTCAGGCGAATACAGGATCGGATCAGTTGGTCGCTCTTGCGATCTTGCGCCCGACATTCGAGGTATCCTGTCCTACGCCGCGGATGGTGTTGCCGCAGGAAGTCAAGGTTGCGAGAACCATCAGGACGATGCCGACCGTCGCGAGCGTTTTCGTTTTCATAGGCGCGATTCCTTCACGTTATTGCGAGGCCGAATAGAGATGGAAAATCTGCCGGAGGCAAGAGAACGTGATGCATCGATGAAAGTCCAGGTCATCGGCTGCGGCGCGATCGCGCGCGAGATCCTCGCGATCTGTGAGGCAAACCGGCTGGACCACATCACCCTCAGCTGTCTGCCGGCCATCTGGCACAACACCCCGGAAAAGATCGTGCCCGGGCTGCGCCAAGCGATCGCCGCGGCGCGCGCGGAAGGTTTCGAGCGCATCTTCGTCGCCTATGCCGATTGCGGCACCGGCGGCCTCATCGACCGGCTCTGCGAAGAGGAAGGCGTAGACCGCATTCCCGGGCCGCACTGCTATTCCTTCTTCGCGGGCAATGATGCCTTCGCCGAGCGCTGGGACGAGGACATCACCGCCTTTTTCCTTACCGATTTCCTCGCCCGCCAGTTCGAAACCTTCGTCATCGAGCCGCTCGGCCTCGACAAGCACCCGGAACTCAGGGACATGTATTTCGGCCATTACCGAAAACTCGTCTACCTGTCGCAGGTGGAAGACGAGGCCCTCCAGGCGAAGGCGCGTCGCGCCGCCGATATGCTCGGACTGGAATACGAGTACCGTTACACCGGCTATGGCGATCTGACGCGGTCGCTGACCGAAGCGTGAGCGGTTCCTCCTGACCGGCAGCAATTGTCCCGCGCCCGCTTAATACAACCGTAACGCCTGCGACCGCATATCTTTTTGCCGAAGTTGCTGCGGCGCGTCGCGTTTACCGGTGAAAGTCATGAAAAGCGAAAAGGCGAAAGCCCCGGGCAACCGACGCATCGTCGTCGTCACCGCCGGCGGCGACAATCCGAACATCATGATCAATGCCCTTGCCGCTCGTTTCGACGACGTCGTCGTCCTGCAGGAACAGCAGGAGCCGAAGGCGCTCTTCGTCAGGCGGCGCGCCCGCAAGCTCGGCTGGCCGACCGCACTCGGTCAACTGGCGACGATGATCGTCTCACGTTTCGGCAAGCACTTGACGCAACGTCGGGCGGAAGCGATTCTGCGCGCCTATGGCGTTTCCGCTGAGCCCGACCCGTCAATCCCCGTTCACCCAATTGCGTCGATCAACGACGCAGAGGCACACGGCCAACTGCAAGCGCTTCAACCCGCCGTCGTCTTCCTGATAAGTTGCCGCATGCTGAAGCCGGAAACGCTTGCGGCCATCCCCTGCCCGATCATCAACTTCCATGCCGGCATCAATCCGCAATATCGCGGCCTGATGGGCGGCTACTGGGCGCTCGTCAATGGCGATGCCGAGAATTTCGGGGCGACCGTGCATCTCGTCGACGAAGGCGTCGACACTGGCGGCATCCTCTACCAGACGCGACAGGTGCCGAGCCCTGACGACACGATGCACACCTACCCGCTGCTGCAGACCGCCGCTGCCACCGGCATTGCGGCCCAGGCGGTCGAAGATGCACTCGCCGGAGAGCTCCGGTCCGCCGCCGTCGACGCGCCGTCGAGGCAGTGGTACCACCCGCCGATCTGGGTCTGGTTGTCGAACGGCATTCGACGCGGGATCTGGTAGAGCCGTCAGCGTCCTTTGCGCATCCCTTATCTACGGGAGGAGCATGATCCGACCGGAGTGAAACGAGGATCGATAAGATCATGCGTCAGAAAGAAAGCGTTGGAGCGCCGATCTGGTCCAGTCGGATCGAAACGCGCTCCAAAAGGCCGCACGGCACTGTTGAGTGCTGCGCGTATTTGAACTAAAGAAGGCGGCAGTATTAGCCCAGATGGGTCAAGTTTTACGTTTTTCTGCACCGCCGGTTAATCCCTTCCCATTATCATGCGTGCGATGGGGGCGAACAGGAGACCCAGCCGTGAAATCGCAGACAGGAAATCCGGCCGCGCTGACCGGCAACCGCAGCACTGTCGTGCGCGGCGTTCTCGCCCTGCTCGTTGCAGCGACGGCGTCGGCCTGCTCGGCAGTGACGGATCGGGATATTCAGACCGCATCGGTAACGAAAGAGGTCGGCTACCCCGTCTCCGCCAGCGAGCAACCCGCGACAAAGCGGGTCACCGTCACGCAAAAGCCAACCAAAGTCGATCGCACCGCCTATCTGGGGCGCGCACCCTATATCTGCACGCCGAGTGGTTTCGGCAGCACGTCGCGCTGCTTCCTTCGATAGGCGCAGATGGCGCTGCCCGGGTGGTCCACAGCCACGCGACCAGGATCCTGATACCGGTCCTCTGTTCGGGCCGTCCGCCGGCTGGGATCATTCGGCCTTGTCCAGGCGTGCTTCGATCCCGGCGAGACGTGCCCTCACATAGTTGCCGCGCCGCAGCTTGGTGAATTCGTCGTCAGCATTCGCAGGCGCGTTCTTGAAAACATACCACTCGCCAGCCGGTTCGCGCTTCTGCAGGATGACGCCGCCCTGCTTGCGATGGCTGAAGCAGGTTGTTGCCGGAGCAGAGCCGGCCTCGGCGTGCCACTCGGCCCTGAAGCACAGTTTTCCCGGACCCGTGATGAACCATCGCCCCACGCCGTAGGAGGGAGTGCCGTTCTCGTTCGACCAGGCGGTAAACCGGCGCTCCCGCACGGAGAAGTATCCCGCACCCGTTTTCCATATCCACGACTTTTGGCCGTAGAGATTGTAGAGCTCCTTGTGCGTCAGCGGTGTTGCTCCTTGAGGGTTCACGCGGCCGCCCGCGGCTTCGGCGAGCGATGTCGCACTCCCCATTGCCACGCCGACGGCGACGATCAACGATAGTGTGCGAAGGGGCGAGTTCATCTCATGTCTCCTCTCGGTGATTGCAGCGCCGCACTAATTGCCGGCTTCCCGCACCACCCGCCAATCGGGCCGTCCGTAACCGTCCGGCCATGGGTAGACTTCGCGGTCGTTGAAATAGACGACCGCCGTGAGTTCCGGGAACTCGGCATGGCGCGCGGCGACACTTGTCGCCCAGTCCGCCACATAGGCGGCATCGCCCTCGTAGCCGAGCTCGGCCACCATGATCGGTTTGCCATAGCCCTTTACCCGCTCATAGCCGGGCGCCAGCCGTTCCGGAAACGTCTGGTCACGACCGGTGGTGCCGCGGTCATACTGCTGGTAGCCGAACACCGACAGTCCGATCAGGTCCACGACATCATCGCCGGGATAGAATACCTCCAGCCCCGGATTGCCCTTGGGCGACCACATGAATCGAGCATCCTTCACATGCGCCCGGCACACCGTCACCATGCGCCGGTAGGCCGCCTTGAACTCCTCACCCGACCAGTGCGACCAGGAGAACTGGTTGTCCGTTTCATCCATTTCCTGGCCCCACCGGATGATAATAGGGCTTTTCAGACCGGCGACGGTCGAGCAGACCGCCGCCATGTACGCGTCACGCTCCCCGTTCAGAATGCTGCGCAGGAGCTCCCGCTCCGTGACCCGCCACTCAGGCGACCAGGACCAAGGCTCGACCGTAATCATGAGAGTACGTCCCCGCGCATACGCATAATCGTCGGCAAGGGCCAAGGTCGATAGTTCGACGTCTTCCCAGGGCAGGAAGAGATGTTCGATTTTGGACTGCAACGGCTCGCCGAAATCGCCATGGGGATCATAGGCCCCGAAGTCGATGGAATCTTTCGTCAGCACGGGCCGCTTCTGCGACGGCATCACCGTGGTGGCAGACGCCGCCTCCGGAAGGCCGCGCGGCAAGCTGGCCGCCAGGACCGTACCCGACAGCATCAAGCCCATGCATGAAAGGGAAATAGCCTTTATCCGCTTGTTCATTGCACACCTCCAACCTCGTTCGCCTCGGCTGGCCGGCGAACGCTGTTTGCTCCTGAATTCGGCTCGGTAACGATGAGCTCCTGTATGATCGCAAGCCGCGCACTGACCAGATCCTCGTCGACGAGTTCATGGAACTCGTCGTCGGTCGCCGGCTTGTCGTGTTTGAATACGTACCAGTCCCCCGCGGGTTCGCGCTTCTGGTAGACGGTTCCGTCCAGCACCCGGTGGCTGAAACAGGTCTTGTCCGGGGCCGCACCCCCTTGGCTGTGCCAAATCGCCTTCAGGCAGAGCATGCCGCTGTCCGTGACGATCCAGCGTCCCTCTGCCCAGGTCGCGGTCTTGCCGTCTCGCGCCCAGGCCCTGAACAGGCGGCCCTCATCCCTCATGAAGCCCGTGCCGTCATCCCATTTCCAGCTTTTGTCGCGGAACATCATGTAAAGCTCGACGCCTGTCATCGGGCGCGCGGCGGTCGGCACGAAGGCCTCAGCCGCCGCGGGAGTGGGTGCCAGGAGGAAAACGGTCGAGGCGGCAACACTCGCGAAGAACATGCCCGGCAATCCGCCGCGGCCAGTCTCCCGATTTGTCGATGTTGCCGTCATCCTTTGATCCTCAGCGCACCTCTTCCACCGGCACGGAGACCAGGCGGGGTCGGAAAACGATCCTGCGCAGTCTGTCACCACCCTGCCCGGCACCGGCGGCGCCATAGCGCTCTTCGAATAGGCGCAGGCGCCCCGTCCCCAAGCTACCCGTCCCCCAGGCGAGTGCCTCGAGTCCTTGCTTTCCGTGCTCCGCCGTCGCGATCCCGGGCAAGGCGACGAGTGCGGCAAGCCCAACCGCCATTGTCGGCCGATAGAAGCCCGGCGCCCTGGTAAGTGCGTTCTCCCGCGCATGGCGTGCGACGATGACCAGAAGTAGCATGCAGTAGATCGCCGCATTGAGGATCGCGAAGAGATAGAAGCCCTTGGCCCTGGCGGCATCGCTGACGGCGAGGGCCGGCAGCACGGCCGTCACGGCAAGAAACACGTACGGGAGCAGCACGCGCAAGGGCAGCGGATCGACCTCGGACGCCCCCTTCGGCGTCACGCGAAAGTCCACGAAGGATCCGGTGAGCCAATCGCGCAGGGCCGCTGCCGTGCCGGCGAGCGCCCAGGGCCAACGGGCAAACAGGAAAAATGCGCATTCCCAGCTCAGAACCTTCGCGTCATGGGGGCGGAAAGAACCGCACGCCCGCCAGCGATAGGCCAGGAACACGAGGATGATCGAAAGCGGTGCAAAATGGAGCAGGAAATCCGGGTAGGTGACCGCAACGAACGTCTCGCCGCGCGCGAGCGCGATCGTCGGCATCGCATACATCGCGGCCATGAAGCAGGCGAAAAGCGGATACCAGAGCTGCGCGAAGAGAAACTGGAATTTCAGCGGCAGCGACAGCCGGCCCACCAGATGCGGCGAATATTGCAGCAGCAGCGTGACGAGGCTGCGTGACCATTGGAACTCCTGGGTAACCAGATCGGCGAAAGTGCGCGGCCCGTCGCCATGCGCGATGGCATCGAGCGCGTGTACGCCGCGCCAGCCGGCAGCATTCATCATCAATGTCGTCGAATGATCCTCCGCCAGTTCGGGTCCGAGCCCGCCGATATTCTTGAGCGCCGCGGTGCGCACCGCGTAATGAGAGCCGATGCAGAGCGGAGCGAGGCCGCCATTGTAGCCGGCCTGCAGCGAGCCATGCATGCTCGCCTCTGCATAGAGCCGCCCGCGGGCCGACCAACTCTCGGCCGCGTTCCGGTCGCAAATGCTGGGCGCCGAGACATAACCCACCTTCGGATCGGCAAAGGGGCGCAGCATCTCACGCAGATAGCCGGGCTCGGGAACGTGGTCCGCGTCGAGTTGGGCGACGAAGTCATAGCGATCATAGCCGTAATGATCGTAGAAGAACGCGAGGTTGCCCTCCTTGCAACGCGTGCGCCGCGGCCACGTGGTCCGGTGGTAATCGCTGCGTCCGCTGCGGGTCGAGACGAACACACGATTCCTCCGGCACCAGTCCAGCGTCGCCGCTGACGGGTCCTCGTCCGCGAGCCAGGTGTCGTGCGGCACATCCTGGGCGAGCATCTCTGTCAATGTCTTCGATACGACGGAAAAGGGCTCGGACGGTGCCTTGGTGACGACCATCGCTACACGGCTGCCTTCCGGCAGCTGCAGCGGCCCGTTCGGCTTCTTCGCACGGTAGAAGACAGCGATGAAATACCCCGGCAGCAAGGTGACCCAGGCAAGGACCACCGTCACCGCGATGCTGCCGAAAGCGTTCACGTGGTGGCGCGGCTCCAGCCACCAATTCCAGAAGTAAACGAGCGCGGCAATCCAGAGACCCGCTCCGGCCAGGTATTCGATGCGGCGATAGCCCGTAAACAGCGTGACGAGCAGCGGTTCGCCGCCGCGCCGTGCCTCCGCTTTCCCACTGGCGTCAAGGCGAATCATGACCGCACCTCCAGCCCGAAGAAAGGTGCGGCCGTTCGCACGATGGTTTCGAGGTCGGAGAACTGCGGCAGGAAGCCGAGGCTGCGCTGCGCAAGGCTCGCATCCGCATAGAGCGCCGGCGGATCGCCGTAGCGCCGCTGGTGAAAGACGACCGGGACGGCACGGCCGGTCAGTTCGCCGATCGTGCGAAGAACCTCCTTGATCGAAAGCCCGCGGCCGGTACCGAGATTAAGCGCGAGGCTGCCGCCGCCGTTTTCGAGATGCCGGTAGGCAAGCACATGGGCGATTGCAAGGTCCGCCACATGGACATAGTCGCGGATGCATGTCCCATCGGGCGTCTCGTAGTCGGCGCCGAATACCTCCAGATGCGGGATCGTCCCCGCCGCGGCCATCAGTGCCCGCGGGATGAGATGCGTCTCCGGATCGTGCCATTCGCCGAGGTCGCCCTCCGGATCAGCGCCGCAGGCGTTGAAATATCGCAGCGACACGTAAGTGAGGCCGAAGGCCGCGCCATAGTCCGCCAGCATGTGCTCGGCGATCAGCTTTGTCTTGCCGTAGGGATTGATCGGCTGCTGCGGCGTCGCCTCGTCGATCGGCAACACTTTCGGTATGCCGTAGGTGGCGCAGCTCGACGAAAAGATGAGTTTGCCGAGACGCGTCACCCGGCAGGCATCGAGGAGTGACAGCGTTCCACGAACGTTGTTGTTGTAATATTTGGCAGGGTCGGCGACGGACTCGCCGACATAGGCGGATGCCGCGAAATGAATGACGGCGACCGGTCGATAGTGTTCGATGACGCCGATCAGACGGCTCGTGTCGAGAACATCCCCTTGCACGAACGGTCCCCAGCGTACCGCCGAACGGTTTCCAGTCGTCAGGTTGTCGTAGACCACCGGCTCGATCCCGGCGAGGCGGAGACATTTTGCGGTATGGCTGCCGATATAGCCGGCGCCACCCGTCACAAGAATAGGCGGGGCGCCCATCAGACCGGCTCCAGGACATTCCGCCTCGGCAGGGAAAGAAGCCCGTCGAAATAGCGGATGGTCTGGGCAAGGCCTGCCGACAGGTCGACGGTCGGCCGCCAGCCGAGTTCCCGCCCCGCCAGCGAGATGTCGGGGCGGCGTTGCCGCGGATCGTCGACGGGCAGCGGCTGGCGGACGATCCTTGACCGCGAGCCGGTCAATTGGATCACCTGTTCAGCGAGCTCGGCGATCGTGAACTCTCCCGGGTTGCCAAGATTGACCGGCCCGGTGAGCGAAGCCGGCGACACCATCAGCCGCACCAACCCGTCGATCAGATCGTCGACGAAACAGAAGGAACGGGTTTGCGAACCGTCGCCATACACGGTGATGTCCTCCCCCTTCAGCGCCTGGACGATGAAGTTGGACACGACGCGTCCGTCGTCCGGGCGCATCCTGGGACCATAGGTATTGAAGATGCGAACGATCTTGATCTCGACGCCGCGGGCCTTGTGGAAGTCGAAGAATAGGGTTTCGGCGCAGCGCTTGCCCTCGTCGTAGCAAGAGCGCGGACCAAAGGAGTTGACGTTACCCCAATAGGCTTCCACCTGCGGATGAACCTGCGGATCGCCGTAGACCTCGGATGTCGATGCCTGGAGGATGCGCGCGCCACGGCGAGCCGCGAGCTCCAGAAGGTTGAGCGACCCGATCACGCAGGTCTTCGTCGTTTGAATCGGATCGGCCTGGTAATGCGGCGGCGACGCCGGGCAGGCGAGATTGTAGATTTCGTCCGCCTCGAGATCGAGCGGCTCCACGATGTCGTGAGCGATGACGCGAAAGGTATCGAAGCGCTTCAGCCGGGCGATATTGCGCCTCAACCCTGTCGAGAAATTGTCGAGGCAGACGACCTGGTGTCCAGCGCCGAGAAGCAGTTCGCAGAGATGCGACCCCAGGAAGCCGGCGCCCCCGGTAACGAGTATTCGCTTGTGTCGTTTCCGAGAGCGCCCTGCTTCATCATTCTCTTTCGTCGCAGACAAAATACTTCTTGCGTCGTTTCGAAAATAGTTCACCGAAAAGCCCCAGAAATATTTTACTATAAAAAACTGGCATTCGCCAAAATAGGAATTATTAGGTGATATAAACGTACCTTACAAAAATACGCAATGCTGAACTTCTGCAGTACTTCGGCTAATCGGTGTGAAAATCCTACAACCATTCGGGGTAGATTGTCGTTATCATTCAATCCCGATAGTTATCCCGCCGTACATTTCTGCTCAAAAAGAGTTGGGTCCTACCGCAAAAAGGGGACGGTCGACGAATACCGCGGGAGGCGATCCCGCTCCAGGCTCCGGTGTCTCGATTGGACAGGATGATGTTTGCAGCCGATCCGAAGCCCGAGGGATCTGCCGAAAGCCCGTTCGCCGGTCGGCGAACGGGTCGAAAATTAATTATAAGGCGAATAGCACGCCTGCCGCGGGCCACTGTAAGGCTGGAAGGAGTTGTCCCAGGCCCGATAGGAGCGGTAGCGGTTGTAGCACCAGCTGACATGGCGCGCCGGCAAACGTGGCTCCGCGTAACGCGGGGCGGCGTAACGCGGCTGCGGAGGCGCCGCTATCGCACCGCCGATGACCATGCCCGCCCCGAAGGCCGCCAACGGATACCACCAGCCGTCACTATGCCTGCGGTAGCCGTGCCGGTGATGGCGATAGCCCCGATGACCGTTATACCAGCCATGATGACGTTCGCGGTCGCGCCAGCGGCGATGCCGTACCAGATCAATATCGTTTGGCTGGGTTACGGCAATGGACGCAGCCGGCATGGCCTGCGCTGGAACGTAGCTGGTAAAGGCCGTCGCAGCGGCAAGAAGGATGGCTCCGATCTTCTTCATCTCAACACCTGTTTGCTTCGAATGCGCGGATGGTGGCCCTTCCAGTCTGAACCTGCCATGAACATGATTATCGCGATATTCTAAAATACATATGGAGTTCCGATGCACGCTCGCTCGTGTACACGACAGCCTGCACCTCTCCGACCGAGGAGACGCTGCATGACGTGACTGCCGCCGTCGGACGGACCCGACTGGCCCGGAAACGGCCGGTGTGGAGCGTCGTTTTTGGACATATCCGACGTCGTGCCAAGGTGAGCCACGACACAGCGGACATGCGCATTGTCCGCTTTAGAGGAGAACAGGAATCCGATGGCAGACCGCATTATTGTCTACTGGCGCGACATCCCCGCCCAGGTCATCATCAAGCAGGGCCGCAAGAGCGCCAAACGCGAACTTTCGCTTCGCTTCACCGAGGCGATCGACATGTGCGCCATGCGCACCGGCGCGGCGGAAACCGACGATTATCTCTCCGAGTGGCGCAAGTCCGATCCCGTTCCGGTTTCGGACGACCTCGATGCCGAAGCCGACAAGGCGGCGGCCGAACTGGAGACCGCTTACGACAAGGAGCGGCTCGTCGTCCTCGTCAAGGCTGGAGGGCGCGAAAATGCCTGATCCAAAAGTCGTCACCGGCAATGCCCAGCCCGCCAAGAAGGCGGCGACGGGTGCCTACACGCCAAACAATGTCTCGCCGAGCCGCCGCGCGCGCCACAAGTACACCGTCCGGCTCTGGGCGGTTCGCCACTCGCGCTTCCTCGAGTGGTTTTATAACCGTTTCGCCGACATGTTCCTGATGCTGCACCCGCTTTGGAGCGCCATCGGTTACTCGCGGGTCGAGCGGCCGGTGACTTTCGTCGAGCGCCACGTGAAGGGTTTTCTCTTCGACTGTCGGATGTGCGGCCAGTGCGCGCTGTCCTCGACCGGCATGTCCTGCCCGATGAACTGTCCGAAGCAGCTCAGGAACGGCCCCTGCGGCGGCGTGCGCGCCAATGGCCATTGCGAGGTCGAGCCGGACATGCCGTGCGTGTGGGTACAGGCCTGGAAGGGCTCGCAGAATATGGTCAAAGGCGACGCCATCATGAACGTGCAAAAGCCGGTCAACCAGTCGCTACGGGAAACCTCCTCCTGGCTGCGGGTGACGGCAGAAGCCGCCGCTCGCCGTGAAGAATTGAAGAAGGAAGTCCAGTAATGAGTCCGGACATCAACCCGCACGATCCCGGCGCCCCCCTCGAGCCCCTGCCCGGCCACTCATCGAGAGGCCGGCTGGAGCGCGTGCTGCGCCGTGGCGAGTTCGCGGTCACGGCCGAGCTCAACCCGCCGGACAGCGCAAACCCCGAGGACGTTTACGAGCGCGCTTCGGTCTTCGACGGCTGGGTCGACGGCATCAATGCGGTCGATGCCTCCGGCGCCAATTGCCACATGTCGTCCGTCGGCATTTGCGCATTGCTGACGCGCATGGGCTATGCCCCGATCATGCAGATCGCCTGCCGCGACAAGAATCGCATCGCCATCCAGGGCGACGTGCTCGGCGCTTCGGCCATGGGCGTGCAGAACATCATGTGTCTCACGGGCGATGGCGTACAGGCCGGCGATCAGCCGGGAGCGAAGCCGGTCTTCGACCTCGACTGCATGTCGCTGCTCCAGACCGTCCGCACCATGCGCGACAATTCGAAGTTCCTGTCGGGCCGCAAGCTGACGACGCCGCCGCAGGTCTTTCTCGGCGCGGCGATCAACCCTTTCGCCCCGCCTTACGACTTCCGGCCCTATCGGCTCGCGAAAAAGATCGAGGCCGGCGCCCAGTTCGTGCAGAGCCAGTATTGCTTCGACGTGCCGATGTTCCGCGAATACATGAACAAGGTGCGCGATCTCGGCCTGCACGAGAAGTGCTTTATCCTGGTCGGCGTCGGCCCGATGGCCTCCGCCAAGACGGCCCGCTGGATCCGCTCCAACGTGCCGGGCATCCACATCCCCGACAGCATCGTCAAGCGGCTGGAGGGAGCTCAGGACCAGAAAAAGGAAGGCAAGCAGCTCTGCATCGACATCATCAACGAGGTGAAGGAGATCGAGGGCGTCTCGGGCGTCCACGTGATGGCCTACCGCCAGGAAGAGTATGTCGCGGAAATCGTCCATGAATCGGGCGTGCTGAAGGGCCGTCGGCCGTGGCAGCGCGAGGCCGCCCCAACCGATACGCTGGTCGCCGAGCGGCTCGAGCACATTCGCGAAGGCATAGAGGAAAATCAGCAGCAGATGGCGGAAGCCGCGGCACACCACCCGCATTGACGAATACGCGGCAAAGGCGCGACAAGGTCGCACCTTTCGCTTATGACGCGACGGACAAACAGGCGCATCGGCTAATCCGGCGTCTTACAAACCGAGAACCAGCCCATTAAATAGGGCCACGCCACAGGACCAGAGGACCTTTCATGACCCGCACCATCGTTGCATCTGCTACCCGCGAGATCGTCATCGGCTTCGACCAGCCGTTCTGCGTCATCGGGGAACGCATCAATCCGACCGGCCGCAAGAAGCTCGCCGCCGAAATGATCGAAGGCAACTTCGAGACCGTCATCAAGGACGCGTTGGAGCAGGTTGCCGCAGGTGCCACGATGCTCGACGTCAATGCCGGCGTGACCGCCGTCAACCCGAACGAGACCGAGCCGCCGCTGCTCGTCAAGACGCTCGAGATCGTCCAGGGTCTCGTCGACGTGCCGCTGTCGATCGACAGCTCGGTGACAGCGGCGATCGAGGCCGGTCTCAGGGTCGCCAAGGGGCGCCCGCTCGTCAACTCGGTCACCGGCGAGGAAGAAAAGCTCGAGGCGATCCTGCCGCTCGTCAAGAAATACGACGTGCCGGTGGTGGCGATCTCCAATGACGAGACCGGTATCTCCATGGATCCGGACGTCCGCTTCGCCGTCGCCAAGAAGATCGTTGAGCGCGCCGCCGACTACGGCATCAAGCCGCACGACATCGTCGTCGATCCGCTCGTCATGCCGATCGGCGCGCTCGGATCGGCCGGCCAGCAGGTGTTCGCGCTGCTGCGCCGTCTGCGCGAAGAGCTCAAGGTCAACACCACTTGCGGCCTTTCCAACATCTCCTTCGGCCTGCCGCATCGCCACGGCATCAATGCCGGCTTCATTCCGATGGTGATCGGCGCCGGCATGACCTCCGCCATCATGAACCCTTGCCGCCCGCAGGAAATGGAAGCGGTACGCGCGGCCAACGTTCTGAACGGCACCGATCCGAACTGCGGCCACTGGATCATGACCTATCGCGACCACAAGCCGGCCGAGGGCGGCCATGTGGTAGCGGCCGCGGCACCGGCCGGTGGCGGCGGACGTCGCGGCGGACGCGCGGCACGCGCCGGCGGCAGCGCAAGGGCGGAGTGACATGGCCAAACACCACTCCCTTGCTCGTGATCTGACCGCGCTCTGGTTTCAGGCGCCTTTGGTGATCGCCACGCGTACGCAGGCGATGGCCATGGCCGCCATGACCGGATCGGCGGCCGACTACGCCGAGGCAAGCCGGATGGTGACGGAGAAAATGGCAGCGGCGGCCGAATGCGCCGTTGCCGCCAATATGGCCCTGATGAAGGAAGGCATGAACGCAGCCGCTGCGATTGCCACCGGCGGGAAGGCGGCGACGGCCGGCCGCAATCGCGTGGCGGCGGCAGCGCTTCGCCCCTACGCAAAGCGTGTTCGGGCGAATGCCCGCAGACTTGTGAAATAGTCGGCAGACGAGAAGAAAGATGCTGAACGTGCCACCGAAGGACAACAAGACCGATCCGCTGGTGCTCTTCATGCCGTCGGGAAAGCGCGGCCGGTTCCCGGTCGGCACTCCGATCCTCGATGCGGCACGCTCGCTCGGCGTCTATGTCGAGAGCGTCTGCGGCGGGCGGGGCATTTGCGGGCGCTGCCAGGTGGAAGTCCAGGAGGGCCAGTTCGCCAAGCACGGCATAACCTCCTCCAACGGTCACATTTCCGAATTCGGCCCGAAGGAAATGCGCTATGCCGACAAGCGCGACCTCAAGGAAGGCCGGCGCCTCTCCTGCTCTGCCACAGTGCAGGGCGATCTCGTCATCGACGTGCCGCAGGACGTCGCCGTCAACGCCCAGGTCGTGCGCAAGGATTCCGACGAGCGCGTCATCGAACGCAACGCCTCGATCCACATGTGCTATGTCGAGATCGAGGAGCCGGACATGCACAAGCCGCTCGGCGATCTCGACCGGCTGAAGGCGGCGCTCGCGACCGATTGGGGCTTCACCGAGCTTGACGTGGATTTCCACATTCTGCCGCAGGTGCAGGCGATCCTGCGCAAGGGCGAGTGGAAGGTGACGGCGGCCATCCATCGCGACGATGAGCATGAGCGCCCGCGCATGATCGCGCTCTATCCGGGGTTGAAGAACGAGGCCTACGGGATCGCCTGCGACATCGGTTCGACGACGATCGCCATGCATCTGTCATCGCTTCTGTCCGGCCGTACGGTCGCCTCTGCCGGCACATCCAACCCGCAGATCCGCTTCGGCGAGGATCTGATGAGCCGCGTTTCCTACGTGATGATGAACCCGGACGGCCGCGCGGCGATGACCAAGGCCGTGCGCGAGGCGCTGAACGGCCTGATAGAACGGGTCTGCTCTCAGGGCGGCGTTTCGCGCGAGGACGTTCTTGAGGCGGTCTTCGTCGGCAATCCGATCATGCACCACCTCTTTCTCGGCATTGACCCGACGGAACTCGGCGGCGCGCCCTTCGCGCTGGCTGTTTCCGGCGCGGTGCGGGCCGCCGCGCATGAACTCGACCTTTCCATGAACCGCGGCACCCGCGTCTATGTGCTGCCCTGCATCGCCGGACACGTGGGGGCCGACGCAGCCGGAGCAACTCTGACCGAGGGGCCGCATCGCCAGGACGAGATGATGCTGCTCGTCGATATTGGCACCAATGCGGAAATCGTGCTCGGCAACTGGATCCGCACGGTTGCTGCCTCCTCGCCGACGGGGCCCGCCTTCGAAGGCGCGGAAATCTCCTGTGGGCAGCGGGCGGCGGCGGGCGCCATCGAGCGTGTGCGCATCGACCCGGTCACGCTCGAACCGCGTTTCCGCGTGATCGGTATCGAGCCCTGGTCTGACGAGCCGGGCTTCGCCGAAGCGGCGGCGGCGGTCGGCGTCACCGGCATCTGCGGTTCCGGCATCATCGAAGTGATCGCCGAAATGTTCCTCGCCGGCATCATCTCCGAAGACGGCGTCGTCGACGGTTCGCTTACTGCCCGCTCGCCACGCATCCTGCAGAACGGCCGCACCTTCTCCTACCTTCTTCACGAGGGCCAGCCGAAGATCGTGGTGACGCAGGGGGACGTGCGCGCCATCCAGCTCGCCAAGGCGGCGCTCTATGCCGGCGTCAAGCTGCTGATGGACAAGCAGGGCATAGACCACGTCGACCGCATCGGCCTCGCCGGCGCCTTCGGCACCTTCATCGATCCGAAATATGCGATGGTCCTCGGCCTCATCCCGGACTGCGATCTCGCCAAGGTGAAGGCCGTCGGCAATGCCGCCGGCACCGGCGCGCGCATGTGCCTCCTGAACCGCGGCCACCGTCGCGAGATCGAGGAAACGGTCAGCAAAATCGAGAAGATAGAGACGGCTCTTGAATCGAAGTTTCAGGAGCACTTCGTCAATGCCATGGCAATGCCCAACAAGGTCGACGCCTTTCCGAAACTCGCCGAGGCCGTTACCCTGCCCGCGCGCAAGGTGCTGGCGGAAGAGGGCGAAGCGGGCGGCCGCAGAAGGCGACGGAGCCGCGAATAGGTTTGACGGTAATCGGCCTTGGATCGGGCGAAGCACCGAACGAGACTGACGACGGCAGACGAGGTACTCGCTGCAAGTCCCGCAGCGTGAAGGCTGGTGCTGAAAATCCTAAGCTTGCCACCCGTGATAAATGGCCGCGATGGGTGGAAGACGGCCCTTCGTCCTGCTCATCTGAACGAGCAAGTTGCGCCAACAGCGGGCATCGGCATCGAATAGCAATTTGGACACGCTGTCCCTAGGCCGCCTTGATCAAATCTGCAGCTTTCTCACCGATCATCATCGATGGGCCGTTTGTGTTGCCACTTAACAGAACTGGCATGATGGATGAGTCTGCCACTCGGAGTCCATGGACTCCTCTCACCGAAAGCTTCGGATCGACAACGGCCTCATCGTCGATGCCCATCTTACAGGTTCCCACGGGATGATAGTCGCAGCAGGCGTACTGGCGCACATACGCCATTATATCCTCCTTGCTCTTGGCGTCCGGACCAGGAAGGCGCTCCACCTTGATGTACTTAGCGATTTCGGGTTGGGCGAGAATCTCGCGTGTCGTCTCGATGGACTTCAACGACATGTCCCGATCGTACTGCTCACAATGATAGTTGGGGTCGATGAGCGGCATGTCCGCTGGATCGGACGACTTCAGCGAAACAGAACCGATACTGCGCGGCCGCAGGAACGTCGTGTTGACGGTGAACCCGTGGCCGTCAAGCCGCGTCTGCCCGCCCCGAACGACCATCGCGGGGGCGATATGAATTTGCATGTCGGGGCGGCCATTGCCTTCGCTCGAGGCAAACCCGCCGCCCTCCACGATGACGGATGCAGCAGGTCCACCGCGATAGAGGAGCCAATGCAGCCCATGCTTGATCGAATGCGGGAACTGATCCTGACCATCGTAGCTGATCGGGTCCTTGAGGCTGACATGGACATTCGAGCAGAGATGGTCCTGCAGGTTCTTGCCGACCCCCTTGAGGTCAATCTTGGGAGCGATCCCGACCTTCTTGAGTTCGTCGGCATCCCCGATTCCCGAAAGCATCAACAACCGCGGCGAGTTGATCGCGCCGCTCGTCACGATGACTTCCCTGTCGCACCTGATCGTTCGGAGGTTTTTGCCCTCGGCGACTTCGACTCCGACTGCGTGATCGCCTTCCAACACGATGCGGATCGCTCGCGATCCAGTGCGGACTGTGAGGTTCTTCCTGGACTTGATCGGACGGAGGTAAGAGACGGCCGAACTCCGACGTCGACCATCACGGCAGGTCACCTGGTAAAGTCCTGCGCCATACTGGGTCTCACCATTGAAGTCCGGATTGTAGGGCAGCCCCCATGTCTGGCAGGACCTGACGAACGCCTTCGAAAGCTCATGCGGCTTGACCTGATCGGAGACCCAGAGCGGGCCACCTTGGCCGTGATATTTGTTCGCAAGCCGCTCGTTGTCCTCCGACTTTCGGAAATATGGCAGCACGTCATCGTAAGACCAGCCGTCGTTACCGAGCGCAGCCCAGTTATCATAATCCTCTTTTTGGCCGCGGATATAGATCATGGCGTTAATCGAACTGGAGCCGCCGAGGGTCTTGCCCTGCGGATACCAGATCGAGCGGTTGTCGAGATTCTTCTGGGGTACCGTCTGGAAGCGCCAGTTCACGCCCGGGCCAAAAAGTTTGCCCAGGCCGCCGGGAATATGGATCATGGGATTCCAGTCGCGCGAACCAGCTTCCAGCAGGAGAACTTTGACCGAAGGGTCCTCAGTCAGCCGATTGGCGATCACGCATCCGGCAGAACCTGCGCCCGTAACAATGTAGTCGTACTTTTCCATGATCCTATCCTCCCGGTGTACATGGCCGCCGAAGCGGTTATCGCCCCTTGAACAAGGGCTCACGCTTCTCGGCGAAGGCCCGGAGACCTTCCATTCTGTCTTCGGTTGCGAATGCTTCAATTGTCAGTTGGCGCTCGATTTCGAGACCTGTCTCCAGCGGGTGCTCGTCGGCAGCCTTAACGGCCCTCTTGGCGTAGGGAGTGATCGCGACCGATTTCCGCGCGATGTTCGCGGCTAACTCGATTGCTCTCTTCTGTAGCCCGTCGGCGGGCAGCACCTCGCTGACGAGACCCTTGCGTTCGGCCAGCCCGGCATCGACCATCTCCCCGGTCAGTACCATCTGCATCGCAAACGAGCGACCAACGAACCTCGGAAGTCGCTGGGTGCCGCCGTCCCCGGGGAATGAACCGATCTTGATCTCGGGCGCGGCGAACTTCGCCGTGTCCGAGGCGAGGATGATGTCGCAGACGAGAGCCAGTTCCAGCCCTCCCCCGAGGGCGAAGCCGTTGACGGCCGCGATGATCGGCTTGGGGAAATTCTCGATCTCCCGCCACCGGGCAAGCCTGTCGGGATCGACGTAGGACGCCACTCCGCGCTCCAGCATGTCGGTTATGTCCGCACCCGCCGAGAAGGCCCGCCCGCTTCCCGTCAAAATCACGCAACCAACGCCCTCGTCGGCCGCCGCTTCGCGCAGCAGGTCGACGAGCTCCGCGAGGAGCTCTTTCGACAAGGCGTTCAGTTTCTCCGGACGATTGAGCGTCAGGTGCACGACACCTGGCGACGGACTGTCTCTCAGCACGAGTGCGGTCATGGATCACGCCACCTTCTTGTAGACGGTCTCAGATGTCAGACCCGCCTGCGCCACGCAACGCCTAATCTTCTCGATCTCGGCGGCGGTAGGCTTGACCAGCGGCGGACGGACATGGGCACCGTCCCAACGACCGAGAATGACAAGCGCCTCCTTCATGCGATTGTGCATGTCGAGCAGCGGATGGTCGTAAAACGCCCTGACGGTCGGGTAGATTTTGTCGTTGATCGCCCTGGCCGCGTTGAGATCGCCCGCCTGGACTGCCCGGAAGAGCGCCACCTGAAGATTGGCGATCACCGAACCCGCGCCGGAAAGCAAGCCGTCACAGCCGAGCGCCAAGGAGCCGAGGAGCCAGGAACTGTGAGTCGTCACGGTGTTGACCGGGCGGTCCAAGGCCTTGAGCTCGCGAATCTGGCGCTCATGCAGGTTGCCGTCGCCGCAGTTGTCCTTGATGGCCTTGATCGAAGGGAACCGGGTGCAGAGTTCCAGAAGCGTCGGCAACGGGATCGCGAGGTTCGAGTTGACCGGGAACTGGTAGTGGATGATTGGGAGATCGGAAGCGTGCGTGATGCGCTTGTAATGCTCGAGGATCATCTCCGGGCGTATATGGCCGCCAAGAACCATCACTTCCGGCGGAAAGACCAGAAGGCCATTCGCGCCTTCATCCTGCGCTCTGCGCGCGATCCTCGCCGCTTCGAGGCTCGAATTCGTGTAGACTGCGACGATCGTGGGAACACGCTCCTGAAGCTCTTCCTTGGTCACGGCGATCGCCCTGAACTGCTCTTCCATCGTCAGCGAGGCGACTTCCGCGGCGTGGCCATTGATCGTGATTGCGGTGATGCCTTCGACACCGCTGACATCGCCGAGATGCTTGCGATACGCCTTCTCATTCACCTCCATGTCGGCTGTGAAGGGCATGAGAACCGCGGGAATAACCCCATGGGGCTTGTCATAGTGGCGAACGGATGCCATCGCGCTTTTCCTTCTTGTGGATAGTGGGCCGCGTCCTGAAACGCGGCCCGGCTTCGTGGTTGTCAGATGCCCTTGCCGACGAACTGATCGACATTCGCCGAAGTGACTTCGACGGTCGGCAGGACGATTTCCTTTTCGATGGCTTCGCCCTTGGCGATCTTGTGGGCGGCCTGGATGCCTTCCGGCGCGCAATAGGGATAGATGAAGCAGGCCGACATCTTCCCGGCCTTGATGGCATCGAACGCGTTGTACTGGCCGTCCATGCCGATCACCTTGACGCCATCGAGGCGGCCGGCAGCTTCGAGCACCTGGACCGCGCCGAGCGCCATTTCGTCGTTGTGCGCGTAGACCGCCTGGATTTCGCCCGCCTTGAAGCGCTGGACCATGTCTTCCATGAACTTCACCGCCTTGTCGCGGGTGTAGTCGCAGTTCTGGTCGGCGACGACCTCGTACTTGCTGTTGCCCGCGATGACTTCCGCAAAGCCCTTGTGGCGGTCGAGCGTCGCCGAAGCGCCGGCCGTGCCCTGCAGTTCGATGATTTTGGCACCGTCAGGCAGCGCGTTCATCAGGAACTTGGCCGCACCTTCGCCGAGCGGCAGGTTGGCACCGCCCATGTGGCACGTGACTTCCGTGTTGACCTTGCGGTCCAGCGTGAGCACCGGGATGCCGTTCGCCATCGCGTCCTTGACGACGGGTGTCAGGGCCTGCGCGGTCAGCGGCGAAATGACCAGGACATTGATCCCCTGGGCGACCAGACTTTCGACGTCGGCGACCTGCTTCGACGCATCGTTGTTGCCGTCCGTGACGATGAGTTCGACCTCAGGATAGTTTGCCTCGGCGAACTTCTTGTTCACTTCGACCATGGCGATGCGCCATGGATGGTTCATCGTGCCCTGGCTGAAGCCGATCTTGATCTTGTCGGCGGCAAAGGCCCCGCGTGCCGATCCGGCGAGCGCCGCCGCGGTCGTCAGTGCTGCGGTGAGCTTGAGAAACTGCCTGCGATTGGTATTCATAGTTCATTCCTCCTGTTGAGACTTCCGTGATTCCCCTGATTGTTTCGATCAGGAACTGTTAGTGCCGCTGCCTGTGGCGATAGACCTCGAACATCACCGCCGCGATGATGATCGCGCCTTTGACGATCTGCTGGGTGAAGGGTGAGATTCCGAGTAGATTGAGGATGTTGGCGATGACCGCGATGATGGCCGCGCCGATGACGGTGCCGACGATCGAGCCTTCGCCGCCGAAGAGCGACGTGCCGCCGATGACGACGATCGCAATCGCTTCGAGTTCGAGATTGGTCCCGGCAGTCGGCTCGCCGACGGTCAGACGGGAGACGGTGATCAGAGCCGTGAGCGCCGCGAGGAACCCCGAGATCACGTAGACCGACATGAGCATGGCGTTGACGTTGATGCCTGCCAGACGCGCTGCCTCGGCGTTCGAACCGACCGCGTAGACCTGCCGTCCATAGGCCGTCGAGCGCAGCAGGATGAACGCGATGACGGCGACGGCCACAAAAATCCAGATCGGAACCGGGACTCCGAACAGGAAGCCGCCGCCCAGGAAATAGAAGGCGTCAGTCGCGTCGCCGAGATTCTGCGGTTCGCCATTCGCGATGGTCATCGCTATGCCGCGGCCCATGACCAGCGTGCCCAGCGTCATGATGAACGGAGGCATGCCGAACGCCACGATTCCGATGCCGTTGACCGCGCCGAACACGACCCCAAGAACCAAGGCGATCGCCATCACCAAGGGAATGGACATGCCGCTCGCGAGGAGCATCGCCGCGGTGACCGCCACCACACCTACGATCGAGCCGACGGAAAGGTCGATGCCCCTCGTCAGGATGACGAAGGTCATTCCGACGCTGACGATGCCGAACAGCGCCACCTGGCGGCCGACGTTCATCAGGTTTCCGACCTGGATGAAGCTGGGCGAAAGGTAGATCGCGATGGCGCAAAGGATCACCAGGACCCAGAAGAGGCCAAGGCTTTGGGCCATGGACCAGGATCGCGAGAGCATCGAGCCTTGGCTCGCGGTATGATGTTGGGTTGTCATTTCAACCATGTCCTTTTCCTCCCAGGGAGACGGCGTTCGCCTCGGCGACACGCCGGGTCCTCAGCCAGTCAGCGACATCCGCCATGCCGCCCTCGTCACACGACGGGCCCACGAACGCTGCGAATGCCTTGATTTCATCGATCGCGTTGGCGACGGTCACAGCCGTCCCGGCCCAACGCAGCATGCCAAGATCGTTCTCGGCGTCGCCGGCGGCGACACAGTCCTTCGCGTCGATGCCCAACTCGCCAGCGAGCACTTCGATCGCCGCCCTCTTGGACACGTCGAGCGGACCGACCTCCAAGAGTCGCCAATGTGATCCAGCCACCATCAGGCTGTTCGAGAACGCATCCTTCAAAGCATCGAAACCCGCATCCTGGGGATCGGTGCGGACGCACATGATCTTCCCCGGCTCGCCAGGAAGGTCGGCGACCATCTCGACCACCGCGAGCGTTTCGCCCGTGATAACGACCTCACGTTCGGCCACAGGGTTTGGACCGACAGTGTAGACCTTGCCATTGGCGTACCAGAGCGTCGCCAACCCCCGTGCCAGGGCAAACTCGACCACGTTGAGCGCCGCCGACCTTTCAATCGAGGTTGCGCGCTGCGCAACCGACGAGGCGACATCGCCGACCCATCCGCCGTTGAAGCAGATGACGAGATCAGACACGTCCAGCCGCTCGGCATAGGGCCTGATCGCTTCCGGCGACCGGGCGGTGGCGAGCACGATGCGCACCCCGCTTTCGCGAAGCGCTCGGAACGAACCGACGACGGAAGTCGGAAGCTCATAGCCATGGGTCAGGAGTGTGCGGTCGACGTCGGTGACCAGCAGCCGAGCGGGAAACATCGATTATCTCCCGAAGACCGGAGTACGCGGCCCCGTGTGGATGAATAGCGTCTTGAGCTGGGTGAACTCCTCGAACCCGGCCTGGCCCATTTCGTAGCCGTAGCCCGAACCCTTGACCCCGGTGAGCGGCAGCTGGGGCGCGCCGTCGATGACGGTGTTGGCCTGTACCCACCCGCTCTTCAGCCGCTTGGCGACGTTCATCACGGTGTCGATGTTCTTCGACCAGACGTAGTTCGACAGGCCGTAAGGGCTGTCGTTGGCCAGCTCGATCACCTCTTCCATGGTCTCGAACCGGGTGATCGAAAGAACCGGACCGAAAATCTCCTCCTGGAAGATTTTCATCGTAGGCTGGACATGGTCGAAGATGGTGGCCTGCACGAAGTGTCCGGCACCGGATGCGGCTCCACCGCCTGCGAGCAGCTTGGCACCTTCGGCGACGCCCGAGTCGATGTACTCGAGGACCTTGCCGTGGTGCTTCGGATCGATCATCGCGCCGATATCGGTATCCTCGTCGAAGGGATCGCCGACTTTCAGCTTCTTAGAGCGTTCCGTTACCCGGGCGATGAACTCGTCAGCGATCGAATTCTGGACGAACAGCCGTGATCCGGAGACGCAGCATTCGCCGTTGTTGAAGAACACGCCCATAAGCGCCCCGTCGACGGCGTCGTCGAGGTTGGCGTCCGCGAAGACCATGTTTGCGGATTTGCCACCGAGTTCCAGCGAAGTCTTCACGACGTTCTTGGACGAGGCCTGCATGACTTCCTGGCCGACGCGGGTTGATCCGGTGAACGAAATGAAATCGACGCCGGGATGCTCGGTCAGGGTCTTGCCGACGACCGATCCCTTACCGCTGACGACGTTGAACACGCCTGCGGGGACACCAGCCTCGACAGCTAGGGCGGCGAGCTCAAGGGCGCTGCCTGATGTGAATTCTGACGGCTTGACCACCGCGGTGCAGCCTGCCGCCAGGGCGAAAGGCACCTTCTGCGCCAGGATCAGGGCGGGGAAGTTCCAGGGCGTGACGAGCGCGACAACGCCAATCGGTTCGCGCATCAGGAGGGCGGTCTTGTTTGCACCGAGGTTCGTGTAGGTTGATCCGACCATCTGCATCGCGAGAGAGGCCGCGTAGCGGATAAGACCCACGACACCGGAGACGTCGCCTCGTGCGAAGCGGATTGGCTTGCCGACTTCCTCGATTTCGATCTGCACCAGTTTGTCGAAGTTGGCTTTGACGAGATCGGCGTAGCGGTTCAGGATTTCGGCACGCTCCATGCCGCTCATCTGCGGCCAGGGCCCTTTGTCGAAGGCCTCGCGTGCCGCCTGCACGGCGCGGTCCATGTCGTCCTGCGTGCCGGAGGCGAACGTGGCGACGGTTTCGCCAGTCGCGGGAGCTTTGCGCTCGACGAAATCGGTCGATGCTCCGTCGAAACGGCCGTTGATGAAGTGGGTGTAGGAACGGACAGTCATCGTGCTTTCCTCAATTCCAAACTGCGTGGGACATGATGGCTTCCTCGGTAGCGCCCTGGCCTTCGAGGATGGCGGCGACCTCGCCTTGCCGCATGACGAGAATGCGGTCGCAGAGGCCGAGGATTTCGGGCAACTCGGACGACACCATCACCACGCTTGCGCCCATGTTGGCGGTGACCTGAACAAGAAGGTCGTAGATTTCGCGTTTCGCGGCGACATCGACGCCGCGGGTGGGTTCATCGACCAGCAGGATGCTCGTGCCGGCGCTTAACTGCCGGGCGATACCGCATTTCTGCTGATTGCCGCCGGAGAGCGTCCGGACGCGTGTCGCCCCGGACGGCGTCTTGATCCGCATCTGGCTGATGTAGTTGGAGACGATGCCCTTTTCCTTGGACCCGCTAAGCAGGCCGCTCGTGACCAGTTCGCCCAAGGAGGAGACCGTGACGTTGAACGCGACGGACTGGTCAAGGAACAACCCCTCGGTCTTGCGGTCTTCGGGAAGAAGACCGATGCCTTTCGCGAGCGCCGCGCGGGGTTTGCCGAGCGCGAGTTGGCTCCCGTCGACCGAGACCTCGCCGCTGTCGACGGGATCGGCACCCGCGATGGCCCTGAGGATTTCGGTGCGGCCGGAACCAGCAAGGCCGCAGATGCCGAAGATTTCGCCGCGGCGAACGTCAAACGAGATGTCTTTGAGCTTGCCCTTGCGGTTGAGCCCCTTCACGGAGAGACGGATGTTCTGCTTGGGGGCCACACGTCCCGGGAAGATGTCGTTCATCTCGCGTCCGACCATCTTGCGGATCAGGTCCGCCGAAGTCGTCTGAGCGATCGGTTCGCTCGAGATCACCTGACCGTCGCGAAGGACGGTCACGTCGTCGCAAATCTCGTAGAGCTCTTTGAGACGGTGAGAGATGTAGACGAAGGAAACGCCCTGTTCCCGGCTGAGCGTGCGGATCAGCTCGAACAGATTTTCCAGTTCGCTATCACCAAGAACCGCCGACGGCTCGTCAAGAACGACGATCCTGGCGTCGCGTGAGATTGCCTTGGCGATCTCGACCATCTGACGCTGGGCGACACTCAGACGATCAATCCTGGCGGAGGGATCGACCGCGAAGTTCAGCTTCTTCAAGATTCGCGCGGCATCGAGCTTGGCCTTCCTCCAGTCGATCGTCCCGATCGAGGTTTTGGGGAGGCGGCCGAGGAAGATGTTCTCGGCGACGGTGAGGTGCGGTGCCTGGGCCAGTTCCTGGTAGATGACGGCGACGCCGAGCTGCAACATCTTATCCGGCGTGGGAGCTTCGACGACATTTCCGTCGATTGCCACCTGGCCTTCCGTCGCCAGATAGGCCCCCGACAGAATCCGCATCAGAGTACTTTTTCCGGCCCCGTTTTCTCCCACGAGCCCATGAACGGTTCCCTTGGCAACGGCGAAGCTGACATCCTTCAGCGCGTAGACGCCGGGGAACCGCTTATGGATGCCTTTCATCTCAAGAATGGGGGATGCCATGTCGAGGTCTCCAGTCCGTGAAATCGATTTCACGACCAAGTTAAAAAAATCAGAGCCGGGGAATCTGCATTCCGCCGCCGATGTTGTAGACGTCGCCCGTGCTGAACGGCATGCCGCCAGTCACCAACGTTGCGATGCCGCGCGCGATATCCTGCGGTTGACCCCATCGGCGGATGGCGCAAATCGCCCCGCTTTCGATCTGAGGCGAGTAGCGTTCGAAAACATCCGCGGTCATATCGGTCATGATCAAACCGGGACGGATTTCATAAACTCCGATGCCATGTTCGGCGAGGCGCAACGCGTACTGCTGGGACGCCATGGATAGCCCCGCCTTCGAGATGCAGTACGGCCCCTTTTCCGGCGACACCAGATGAGCGTTGGCGGACGTGATGAAGACGATCGACCTGTTGTCCGGAGCGCCTTCGCGCGCCACCATCCGCTTGGCGACGGCCTGCGTCAGAAAGAAGGTGCCGCGGAGGTTGACGTCGATCAGACGATCGAAGCTCTCTTCCGAGACCTCGAGGAGATCACCGCGCTCGGGAACCTGAATTCCGGCGTTGTTGATGAGACAATTGACCGGGCCGAGACCTGTTTCGACCTTGTCTAGGAAGGACGCGTAATCGGAGGTCTGTGAGATGTCCAACTGCAACAGCAACGCTCGCTGTCCCTGTTCCTCGACCAGTTTGACGGCTTCTTGGGCGGTCTCATCGTCGCGCAGGTCGACGACTGCGATGTCGAAGCCCGCCGACGCCAATTCGACGCAGATGGCCTGACCGATACCGCGACGCCCGCCGGTTACGACCGCCACGCCACGAACGGCGCTCGCGCCACCGTTGGCTTGTGCTTCCCCGCGCGTCTTGACATCCGCTTTCATCACGCAGCCCCTCTCTCAGATGCTTCATCCCGCGACGCCACGACGGCGTTCGCAGACAACAGTTGTTCGACCTCCGAGGCCGAGTATCCGTGCTCGGAGAGGATTTCGCGCGTGTGCTCGCCGATCTCCAACGCCAGAACCCGGAGGTCCGGAACCTTGCCGTCGTATCGGTTTGGATGGTTCACAAGATGAATGGTGCGGCCCTTGACCTGGACCTTGCGGAACACTTCCGAATGGACGAGTTGCGGATCGTTCAGAAGCTCGTCGTAATAGCGGATTGGAGCCCACCAGACATTATGGCTGTCGAAGCGCCGCTCCAGTTCCTCGACACTGAACTTCGCCGTCGCCAGAGCCAGGGCCTTGGCGAACTCGTCGCGATCCTCGTAGCGGTCCTTCGAAAGCAGCGCGCGCATGTCGTCGCTCTCCACCGCCTTGGCGAGATCGGGAACCTTGCATAACGAAACCACAACGTGGCCGTCTCGAGCCGGATAGACGCCATAGGGCGCTTCATGGAACCACGTTGCGAGATTCTTCTCGCGATTTAGGACGTCGCGGGCCATGCCTCCGGCGAACCAATTCACAAGCGGTTCGCCTTGAAGGTCGATCCCCGCGTTGAGAAGGCTTCCTTCCACTCGGGTGCCTTTGCCCTCGCGGAGCTTGCGGACGATCGCGCCGAGAATGCCCATGGCGAGCAGAGCGCCGCCGTGCTGGTCGACGACGGCTGCACCCACAGGAGTCGGACCGATTCCAGGCGTCCCCGTGACGCTGATCAGACCCGAGCGTGCCTGAACTAGGATGTCCTGGCCCGGCTTGTCGACCATGGGTCCGCTCGATCCGAAGCCGCTCGCCGATGCGAAGATGAGGGTCGGGTTGAGGCGGTCCAGTTCAGCCTGGTCGAAGCCGAGCCGGGAGAAGACACCCGGCCGGAAATTTTCGAGCACCACGTCGGCTCCAGCGATCAAGCGTCGAGCGACTTCCTTGCCCTCCGAGCTCTTGAGGTCGATGGCGATCGAACGCTTGTTGCGGTTGGCGCAGAGATAGAAGCCGCTCACGCCTTCGACATAGACGCCCGCTCCGGACCAATGGCGTTCGTATGCGCCCGTCAAAGGTTCGACCTTGATGACGTCAGCGCCCATGTCTGCGAGATATTGATCGGCGGCAGGCCCCTGCAGAAAATGGCAGAAACTGACGACCTTTATTCCTCCTAACAGCACCGTTTCCTCCAGCTGGTCGTTTTCGAGAAATCGATTTCACATAATTTCTCAAGCGTGTCAATGCCTCTTAGAAGAACTGCGAAAACAATTGTTTTTGTCGCCGCATCATGCGATAAATCGTTTTCACGGACTTTCACGGGAGGCTTTTGGTGGTCTTGGATAACGATCGTACGGACACTAAGCTGGTCGATGTCGCACGGCTGGCAGGCTGCTCTCCGGCTACCGTTTCACGGGTGCTCAACAACAACCCCAAAGTCGATGTCAAAGTCCGCGACCGCGTCGTCAAGGCCGCCGCCCAGTTGGGCTACGTGCCGAACGGCTCCGCGCGAGCTTTGCGCTCCACGAAGACCCGGACGGTCGGAGCCATCATCCCGACGCTCGACCACGCCATCTATGCGACGATGGTCAACAGCCTTCAGGCGCGACTGTCGGAGAAGGACGTCTCGGTCATCATCAACACCTCCATGTATGACATCGACATCGAATTCGAGCAGGCCAAGCTTCTCGTCGAGCGCGGCGTGGAGTCCGTCGTCCTCGTCGGCTCGGTGCATCGCCCGGAGACTCTGGCGATGCTGGAACAGAGAAACATCGCATACGTGTTCACCTATACGTCGCTGGCAACCGATATCGGCGCTGCGATCGGCTTCGACAATGTCAAGGCCGGAGCTATGGCGGCGCGTTATCTGGTCGATCTCGGCCACACCCAGCTCGGCATGATCGCGGGCATAACCGAGAACAACGATCGCGCCTCGGCGAGACGCGACGGGTTTCTTGGCGAATTGAAACGACAGGGGCTGGCCAACGACAACATCACGGTCACCGAGTCAGCTTACAAGATCGAGGGCGGGCGCGACTCGATGCGGAAGCTGATGACCGGACCGAATCCGCCTTCGGCCGTTTTTTGCGGCAGCGACATCATCGCGGCCGGCGCTATCAAATATTGCCACGCCGAAGGCATCCGGGTTCCAGAAGACGTGTCGGTGTTCGGGTTCGACAATCTCGAGATCGCGGAACTCACCCACCCCGAACTGACGACGATCGAGGTTCCGGCCAGAGACATGGGGACGATCGCCGCCGAATACCTTCTCGCGACGCCTCTGCAACGCCAACACATGCGGCAGCGCGAGCTATCGTTGAAGCTAGTCGTGAGAGCAAGCACGGCTCCTCGCAAGCCGATTGAGGCGCAGCGATGCAGTTTCTCGTGATCTCCCGGCGGCTGATCGAAAAGTTCAGCGACGCGGACTTCGAGCCGATCGTTCCCTTGGAAGGGGCCCGTGCGAGATACCTCTACAGCATCGGATTCACCCGACAGATATGGCATCGCTGCGACCAGCCGGGCGCTTGCCAGATCGTCGAGGCGGCCAGTCTTGACGAGGCTCGCTCCCACCTCTCCACCCTGCCGTTGGCCGAGGCTGGAATGATCGAGTTCGACATCATCCCGCTGAAGCCCTACGTGGGCTTCGCTCTCCAAACCGTCTAAACGCACATCGTGAAGGGTGAAATGGAAAATCCCAGAGAGTTCCTGGTGTCGTTGTTCAACGCTGCGGTGCAGGCGGCTGACGCCGAACATGCGATCAATGCCCACCTTCCCCAGCGGCCAAAAGGGCGCACGATTGTCGTTGGCGCGGGCAAAGGGGTAGCCCAACTCGCTCGGGCGCTCGAAAAGGCGTGGGACGGTCTCATCGAAGGGACCGTTGTGACTCGATATGGGTACGCCGTGCCGTGCGAACGGATCGAGGTTCTGGAAGCTTCTCATCCCGTGCCGGACGAGGCGGGCCTGCGCGCGTCAATGAGGCTCTTCGAGCGCGTCGCCGACCTCTCCGCCGATGACTTGGTGATCAGTCTGATTTGTGGAGGCGGCTCAGCGCTTCTACCCGCGCCTGCCGACGGCCTCACGCTTGAGGACGAGATCGCGCTAAACAGGGAACTCTTGAGGTCTGGCGCGCCGATCGCCGCCATGAACTCGATCCGCAAGCAGTTTTCGAAGATCAAAGGCGGACGTTTGGCTCTCGCGGCCTACCCGGCGACCGTGGTGTCGCTTGTCGTCTCCGACATTCCCGGCGACATCGCATCATTGGTGTCCTCGGGTCCGACGATAGCTGATTCTACTGCACGCCAAGACGCTATCGACGCGATCGCAAGATATAGAATCGAGCTACCCGCCAATATGCGAAAGCATCTGGAGCATGCCCCGGTGCCACCGTCTCCCGGCGACGAAAGGTTCAGTCGCAACCTGACGCACGTTATCGCCTCGGCTGGCAAATCCTTGGAAGCTGCAGCCGAGTTTGCGCGGAATCACGGCGTCGAAGCTGCCATTCTCTCGGACTCGATCGAAGGCGAGGCAAGCCTTGTGGGCGGCGTCCATGCTTCGATTGCGCGCGAGATCGCAATGCGAAACCGACCCTTTCGAAAGCCCGTTGTTATTCTATCTGGTGGCGAGACAACGGTCACGCTTCGTGGCAAGGGCAAAGGGGGCCGCAACACAGAGTTTCTTCTGGCGTTCGCCATCGCGATCGAGGGGTTGGATGGAATCACCGCATTGGCGGCCGATACCGATGGCATCGATGGGAGCGAGGACAATGCGGGGGCCTTCGCGGACGGCAGATCAGTCGGTGTAATGACGAGCTTGGGCAAGACCGCGCGATCAATGCTTGAAGGCAATGATGCCTGGAGCGCGTTCGATGCTGCCGGGTCACTTTTTGTCCCCGGGCCAACCGGAACGAACGTCAACGACTTCCGGGCGATCCTTATACAATAGATGGGCCTCGATGAACGCTTAGGGCCGAACCGGGCCATTCCTGGTGGGATGACGCCGACCGCTCTGGGTCGAGAGCGGTATTCCGTTTCCGGTACCAGGTTCGCCACCAATTGGGCAAGAAGACTGGCTATCTATCGGTGACAGCTATGCCGGCGCAAGACGGGCTTTACAGGTCCGTGACAAGGTCCGCATGTCCGAAGCCCTTCGAGTAGTCGAGCACGGAGATGACCGTCGGCGTTATGCGGAATATGCGGACGTCCTGCGGGGTCGGCATCGGCACCGGCAGCGAGACCTGCTCGGGATACTTCAGCGGCAACATGCGCAAGACCTTTTCCGCTTCGGTCCGATCGACCACCGCTTGCGCGCGCGCTGCCATGGACAGCCCCGTGATCGCCATCAAGTCCGATGTATCATGGTCGATCGTCAGCGACACCCGGTCATCTTGCGCCAGATTGGTCGCCTTTTGGCTGTCCAGACCGCAGAGGAAGTAAAGTGTAAGGCCCTCGTTGACATAACCGACCGTTGTCGCCTGCGGCCAGCCGTCTGGCCTCAGCGTGGCGATCGTCATGATCCGGTGTTGATCCAACAAGCTCAGGATCTTCTTTCTGATCGCATTGTCCACCTGGCGTCTCCCTGGCCGCGTGACATTCAGGCTCCCATGCTACGGAAGCCGCGTCGAATCGGCATTGATGCGCGTCAATGGACTTTCCGTGTCGGCGGCATGGATTGCGCTCAGGCCGCCCCATAACCGTCGATTGGCTGGACAAGACGCCCTGCCCTCCCTATAGCATCTGCAGTTCTGCAAATGCGGCGCGCACATGCTCCGCGACCGCCAGCACCGGTGCCGGCGCATCCTCGATCACCTTCATGCCGATATTGTAGTGGCCGAGATCCGGCAAACCGTCCTGCTCGCCGAGTGGAATCATCTGGCCCTGCACCAGATAGCGCGGCAGTGGCGCAATCGCCAAGCCGGCAAGCACCGCCGCCCGCTGCCCGGTCGTGTAGGCGCTCAGGAATGCAACGCGGAATTTGCGCCCGGCCCGCGAAAGCTTCTCGACGGCATCGGCTCGCCACACGCAACCGTCCTCCCACATCGAGACCGGCAGCGGATCGCGCAGATGCGCGTTGCCGCACTTGGCGCCGGCCCAAACCAGCTTCTCCTGCATCAGGGTTTCGCCGTCCCTGGCCGCGTCGTCGGTAAGACTGTTGTATATCGCAAGATCCAGCCGGTGCTCGTCGACGCGTTTGCGCATGGCATTGCTCATGCCGATCGAAACGTCGACCGTCACATTCGGGTAACTCTCGGCAAAGCGTTTCAGCACGTCCGGCAGGATCCGCTCGCCGACGTCCTCCGGTGCACCGACCCGCACCACGCCGTTCATGTCGGGCATGAGAAAGCGCGACACCGTCTCGTTGTTGAGCGAGAGCAAGCGCCGGGCGAAGCCGAGCAGGAGTTCGCCCTTCGGCGTCAGCGACACCGAGCGCGCGTCGCGCAGGAAAAGCGTACAGCCCAGAGTTTCCTCTAGCTTCTTGATCTGCATCGAAACCGCCGACGGCGTGCGATAGACGGCCTCCGCAGCCGTGGTGAAATTGCCCGTCTCGGCGATGGCGACAAAGGTCTTGAGCACATCCATCTCGAGCAGTGGAAGCGCGTGACGCAGCATCACGTTCATGGCGGCATCCTTATTCAGAAAATCTGATAGATAACTTTACTCTATTTCGTTTGATTGAACATGACCGCGGCGCGATAGTCAAGCAGCAAGGCAGGCGGAAGTGCCGCCGGCAACGCAACGAAAGGAAAAAGGCATGGCCGCTCTGACGCTGGCAATCGACAATGCCGCAATCTCCGCGCGGCACGCAATTGGTGTCGCCTCCGCACGCGCGCTGGCGAGCGGGTCCCCTCGCGTCGGAGGCGCCGCGCCGAGGCCCCGCGGAGACGACGATTTCCTGCTGCTCATGCTGTCTCGGGCGCAACTCGTCATCGAACGGATCGCCGCCGAAAGGCGCGCCGCCAAGATCGACAGGAATCGGGTGGAAACCTGCCGGCAATTGGCGAAACTGCCGGCATGGGCCCGAAATGACCTGTTCCATGCGGAACAGAAAATAGCGATGCCGTCGGCTAGAACCATTCTCGTGGAGCGGCAACCAATCACGTTGTTTGATGGAAAACATCAAACATATTCGTTTGATTGATAAATTGGGTTGCGTCATACAGCCATCATGGTCGCGACCTTTTGAAAAGCTCAGAAGGATACCAGCAATGTCTATGAACCAGCATTCGTCGTCGTCGAGCCAGAGCCTTTCGGCGCTGCCCGGTCTGTTCAACCTGCGTGCACGCGCATGGGCCGCCTGGAAGCGGCACCGCAATGAGCGCGCACTGGAAAACCTCTCCTACGATACGCTGAAGGACATCGGCTTCCCTGCCGTCGACGACGTGGCTCATAAAACGGAACAATGAACAGCGCCGCCGAATGCCAACCTCCCGGCATTGACCACGTAGCGATCCCCTGAATGGCATTCCACCGGGTGGGATGCCATTCCTTTATTGTGGACCGCCTAGTCCGCTGGCCTCCGATCGCCGGCACGATGGTACTGCATCTACGCCTCGCGAGGTATCGCCACCTTCATTCAAGGGAGCAGCTGGATAGCCGATTGTCGAACTAAGCGTCCCCCGCACGATCTGCCACAATCTAGCCGAGCAACTGTTCGAAAAATAGGGAGAAAGCGCGATGCCCGAAGGAGAGAGGCGTGCAAGGGTGAACCAGGCGCGGCGCCATTTCCTTGGCTTCGCGGCGGCGGCCGCCGCCAGGGTTGTGGCGATGGGCTCGCTTGTCGGTGCGGCGCTTCCCTCGAAGAGCGAGGCAGGCGGCAGAGCATGGTGGAAGCTCGACCATCCCGGTCGGGGTCATGGGCACGGCCGCGGCAAGAACGATCCCATGTGCCTGCTCCGCGGCACCGCGATCAGGACGCCAAAGGGCGAAGTCCCGATCGAGGAACTCCGCATCGGCGATCTTGTCGAGACCGTAAACGGCGTGGCCTTGCCCATCAAATGGATCGGTCGCCACCTGTACCGGCGGACGGCGCCGACCTGGAGCAAGGACGTCGCGCCGATCCGCATCGCCCGCCACGCACTGAACGATGAGTCTCCTCGCAACGACCTCTACCTCAGTGCTCGCCACGCGCTTCTGATCGACGGGATGCTCGTCCGGGCGCAAGACCTGGTCAACGGCACGTCGATTACGCGGGTGCAGCCCACCGACTGGGACAGGCTCGAATACTTTCACATCATGCTCGATTCCCATCAGGTGCTTCTGGCGGAGGGCGCACCAGTCGAGAGTTTCCTGCTCGAAACGGCCAGCTATGAGACCTTCACCAATTTCGCCGAATTCGCGCGCCTCTATCCTGCCGATCGCTTCGCCTTCATGACGCCTTTTGCGCCCTATGTCGGCTATGGCGGCAGGGAACACCTGAAGGCGCTTCTACATCTGGCGGTGGGCGGCCCACGAACGATGTCCCCGCTCGAGAACGCCTGCAGTCGCATCGCGGCACGAGGCGAGAAGCTCCTCCGCTGAGCCTGGTCGATGCCTCGTTGACGCGGCGCCGCAGTTCGCCCATACCCGCGCGCCTCGCGAAAATGCAGCCGCTCCTTCGGCATAGCGCATCGGCCCGAAAATCGTACCCGATTTTCGGAAAGCTCGATGCGCTAGTTCAAAGAGTTACAGCGACCTTTGCGCGTCTGAAAAGACGCGCGGCGCTGTAGCGCTCGATGGAGCGTCGTGCGCTGCTTGTTCAAATATCGACTCCTCCGCCATCGGCTCCAGGGGCGCAATCAGCAAAGCCTACAACCGAACCGCGACTGCCCGTCCTTGGCGCCCTTCGACGGCGGTTGCCAGATTGCGCCATGACGGCCGGCATCGCGTCGCTCTCCATACATTTGCCCAATTCAGCGCGCGCAGCTTCGTCGCTGCGATATCGGATCGCGAATTTTCCCAGTCGCGCCTGTCTTCGCCGACGTCGCAAATCGGCAAGCCGACTGTTATATTAAAAGCGACGAATAGATACCGCGTCCAGGATGGGAATTCTCATGAACAAGCCCCTGATCAAAAAGCGATCGCTCGTATTCTTCCTGGTACCGAATTTCTCCATGCTGCCCTTTTCGGCGGCGATAGAAACGCTGCGCATCGCCAATCGGATGCTCGGCTACGACGCCTATAGCTGGCGCCTGGCCTCGACCGATGGCCAGAAGGTCGTTTCCTCCGCCGGCATCGCCCTTGAAGTCAACACGTCGCTGGCCGAAGAGCGCAAGGCGCTCGGCGGCGAGGGCCGCCCCTCGATGGTCCTCGTTTGCTCCGGCGTCTATGTCGAAGAGTTTCAGAACAAGTCCGTCAATGCCTGGCTGCGCGAAGTCTACAATCGCGGCATCGCCGTCGGCAGCCTCTGTACCGGCGCCCACGTGCTGGCTTCTGCCGGCCTGCTCACTGGCAAGCGATGCGCCATCCATTGGGAGAACCTGCCCGGCTTTTCCGAAAGCTTTCCCCAGGCGGATGTCTTTGCCGATCTCTACGAGATCGACAGCAATATTTATACCTGTGCCGGCGGCACCGCCTCGCTCGACATGATGCTGAACCTGATCGATCAGGATTTCGGCGAGAACCTCGTCAACCGTGTCTGCGAGCAGGCGCTGACGGACCGCGTGCGCGGGCCGCACGATCGCCAGCGGCTCCCGCTTCGCGCACGGCTTGGCGTGCAGAACACCAAGGTGCTCTCGATTATCGAACTGATGGAAGCCAACCTCGCCGAGCCGCTCTCGCTGGTGGAAATTGCCGAAAGCGCCGACCTCTCCCGACGCCAGATCGAGCGGCTGTTCCGCCAGGAGATGGGACGCTCTCCCGCCCGCTACTACCTAGAAATCCGCCTCGACCGCGCCCGCCACCTCTTGATCCAGTCGTCGATGCCGGTCGTCGAAGTGGCCGTCGCCTGTGGCTTCGTCTCCGCCTCGCACTTCTCCAAATGTTATCGCGAGCTCTACAATCGATCGCCGCAGCAGGAGCGCGCCGAACGCAAGCTGACGCTGCAGATGGCCGCCCGGTAGAGCCTCGATCCGCTCGCCTCGTGCCGGCTCTCCGGGAACCGAGGCTATGATCGCTGACCGGACCCGGTTGAAGGTGCCGCGCTTTACGGCGAACGCTTTCAATCGGCGCGTCGAGCTTTCCGAAAGCGGGTACGGTTTTGGGGCCGATGCGCCAGCCGGCATTTTATTCAGATTCACGATGAGTTCGTCGGCGCGTCCCGCCGATCCGTTCAGGAGGCCAGCGCGTCGAGCAGCGTCAGTTCCGACATCACGCGGTTCCGCCCTGCATGCTTTGCCATGTAAAGGAACTGGTCGGCAGCGTGCAGATAGTTCTCGAAGGATTCGGGCGCCTCTACGGTCGCCAGTCCGATCGAGACCGTGATCGTCAAGTCGTCGTCGTCGACGACGATCTTGGACTTCGCCAGTTCCACCCTTACCCGCTCGCAAAAGGCGAATGCCTGGTGGACGTCCAGCCCGTCGAAGAGGATGCCGAATTCCTCGCCGCCGAGGCGGGCAAGCAGATGCTCCTCGCCCACCAGCGCCTTCAGCCGCCGTGCTACATGCTTCAGCACCACATCGCCGATCTCGTGGCCATAGGTATCGTTCAGACGCTTGAAGTGGTCGATATCGAGCACGGCGATCGACGTTCCCTCGCCACGTCGCAGGCATTGATCGACGAGACGCGGGCCCGTGACGAAGAAATGGCGCCGATTGAATATCTCGGTCAGATAATCGCTTGCCGCGGCGCGCCTCAGCCCCTGAATGCGCTGCTGCAGCGTCGCGGCGTGGCGCACACGTCCACAGAACTCCGCCTCGAGAAACGGTTTGCGGATGAAGTCTGCTCCACCCGCCTCGATGAAGCGCGCCGCTGAGCGTGCGTCGCCGTGTTCGCACAGGCCGATCACCGGCACGCTGTCCTCCCCCTGGCGCCTACGAAGCTCTTCGAGCAAGGCCGCCGGCTCCATGTCGGCGCTTTCCGCATCGATGACAATGACGTCGATGGCCTCGCCCTGATCCAGGACCTGCATCGCCTCGGACGCCTCGGACGCCTCGATCACCGACAGCCGCTGTCTGCGCAGGATGCCGGTCAGTTCGGTGCGCGAGTCCTTGCTGGGGTCGACGAGCAGCACGGTGATCCGGCCGTTCGTCAATGCCCTGTCGACAGACGTGAGCAGGCGGTCGATCGATCCAGGCTCGTTCTTGATGATGCAATCTATGACGCCCCTTGCCAGGACCTCATCGCGGGTGTCGTCATTGAACGCCGCAGTGAAGACGATGGCGGGCACCCGGTTTTCGAGAACGAAGTCAAGCGCCTGGCAATTCGGCGCATCCGGCAGGTTTAGATCGAGGACGGAGAGCGCGAAGGGCGAATCCCCGGCGGCCGCCATTTCCGCCCTGGCAGTGTTTAACGAGGCGCAATGGGTGATGTTGATGCCGTGCGTTAGCTCCAGCCCGTATTTCAGGGCGGTGGCGAACATCCGCGAATCCTCGATGAGCAGCAGTCGCTTGTCGCGGTGCTTCTGCACATAAGTCGCCCGTCTCGACGCGCGGCGCAATCTCACGATTCCTGCACCCTCCACCCCTGCTGGTGACGAACGCGAGCGCGCGCATCGCCCTCCGGCAAATCTTTACCGTTCATCCGGCTTGACGGCCACCTGCTTCCTTCCCGTCGAACGGGAAGGAAGCAGGTGGCCGTCAAGCCGTGGCTCTGAATGAGCTCCGGATATGCAAGTGCGCCGGTCGGCGCCGCTCGCAGAAGCCGTGCTTCGACAGACGGCACCGACCGGGTATTCCAATTCTCTTCCGCAATTGAAGAACCCTTCGGTTGCAATTCCGTTAATGGATCAACCAAAAGCCATGAAATTCCACTGCAAGCAGACGTTTCGGAGAGGGTTCAGGCGGAAATCTTCGCCTTCTCGTTCAGCGTCCTGATCTTCGTCAACGTGTCGAGGTTCTGGTTGACGCGACAATAGAACTCCTCATTAACGAAGGGGCGAACGACGAAATCATTACCCCCGGCTTTGAGGAAGCGTGCGGAAAGCAGCCGATTGGTGGACGAGGAAACGCCGATGATGCGCAACTGGTGTGGCCCGCGGGCGGCCCGGATGCGGCGCGTCAGTTCGAATCCGTCGATGTCCGGCATGTTGTAATCGGTGATGACGAGGGCGATATCCGGATTGTTCTTCAGGATCCCGAGCGCGACCGCACCGTTTTCGGCGGCGCTCGTGCGGAAATTGTAACGTTTCAACTGCGTCGTGAGCAGCGCACGCGCTGTCGGGCTGTCGTCGACGATCAGCACGTGGTGCTTCTGATTGGTCAGGAACCGACAGACCGATTCCGCCAGCATGTCGACGGCAAAGACACTGTCCTTGATGACGTAGTCGACGATATCCTTTGCCAGGATCGCCTCGCGGGTACTCTCCTGGAACGAGCCGGTGAAGACGATCGTCGGCACGCTCATCTCGATCAGATAGTTGAGCGCCTCGCCGTTTTCCGCGCCCGGAAGGTTGATATTGGAGATGGCAAGCGCCGGCGGAAAGGATGCGTTCTCGACGGCGAACTGCAGCTCCTCGAGGTCACGACAGACGATCACGTCGATATCGAACAGTTCCTTCAGCCGCTTCGAGACCATGGACGAGAAAAGATTGGAGTCCTCGGCAAGCACGATGCGGTGCTCGCCCAGGGATTCGCCGGAATAATACATTCCGGAAACGCCGAAGAATGACATTGATCGCCTTCAAGAAAGAGTGTTCCCCGAAGGCATGCTAGGGGCAAAAGGCTTTAGAGGCTGTTAATGAGAGGACGACAACCGGGCATGGTAGCGGATCGCGGCCAACGCCGGTCCTGAGGCACAATATCAAATCGCAATCTCGATCTGCTGGCGGGCAGCAGGTCCGCCGCCCTTGTTCGGCAGCCGCTTGACCACCAAACCGGGACGCCTATCTCCCGGTCATGGACAGGATTGATCATCGGCCATGGTCCGTCTCATCGAACCTGCAATCGCTGTCAGTGGCGATCCGGCGCATTGAACGCGGGCGCGATCAGGGGGCACTGCGCTGGCAGGCGCTGCTGGCTTTCATCGATCTCAGCATACTGGCCTTCTTCCTCCTGGGTCCCTACCTGCGGGCCGGCCCCATCTATCTGATCATCGACTACACGATCGCCGCCTGGATCGGCGGCGAATTGCTCGCACGCGCGGTCGCGGCGTCGTCACTGCGGAACTTTATCAAAAGGTCCATGACGTGGATCGACCTGGTCATCCTCGGGACACTGTTGTTTCCGGACGTCCTTTTCAATTTCGCATTCCTGCGAGCCATGCGCCTCTGGGCTATCGGGAACAGTCCGCTGCTCTGCGAAATACTGCGCCGTCTCGGCTGGGCGCATTTGCACGATGTTATCCGGGCCTCTCTGAATTTCCTGGTCTTTCTGTTTATGGTGACGGGGTTCGTCTACACGACCTTCTTCTATGGACGCGAGGCCGGAGAAGGATTCGTCGACGCCCTTTATTTCACCGTTGCCACGATTACCACCACCGGCTTCGGCGATATCACGCTTCCCGGCACGCTCGGCAAGCTGACATCCGTGGTGACGATGATCGTCGGCATATCGCTTTTCGTCAGACTTGCTCAGGTGATCGTCCGTCCATTCAAGGTGAATTTCCCTTGCCCGAAATGCGGATTGCAGCGACACGAGGCGGATGCGGTCCATTGCAAGGCCTGCGGTCAGCTCCTCAACATTCCGGACGAAGGCGATTGAGCAATCAAAATCCCCTGACCGCGCGCCGTTTTCGATATAGTATGCCGCCATGGGAGAAGCTCAGTCTCTATTCGAAGTTCTGCGCCAGTCGGTAAGGCCGCACGTCGTCGAAGCCTTCGAGCGGCTTGTGCGGGATGCGCCGGACCGCAAGCTCTGCCGCATCAACGCGCTCGCCTTTGCAGCCGCCGCAGGTCTCGATGAGGAGGAGACGATCGCGGGCTTCCTGCAGGCCTCGCGGCTTGGCATCTTCGAGCTTTCCTGGAATGTGCTCTGCCCCGGCTGCGGCGGAGTTCTCGACGCCAATACGACGCTGAGGACGGTGCAGAGCACCGAATATACCTGCGCACTTTGTGCTGCGGGTTACGAGCCGACGCTAGACGAAATGGTCGAGGTCACTTTCACGGTAAGCCCGCGGGTGCGCCATATCGAGGCCCATAACCCGCACGAATTGCCCGCGATCGAATTCTTCCGCCAGATGTACTGGGGCTCCGGCGTCGACCTGCCGGAGGAGGACTATGAGGAAAAGGTCGACGAATTCCTGATCGAGGCGCTCGAACTTCCACCGGGCGAGAAGGCGGTGATCTCGCTGCAGCTTCCGTCGAAGTTCGTCATCGTGTTCGAGCCGGTGACGCATGCGGCTCAGTTTCTTGACGTGAGCGGCGAACCGACGCGGGAGCGCCGGAACCTGTCGCTCGTCTTCGACCGTTCCCACCGCCATGCCGAAACGCTGAAGCTGCAACCGGGTCCGATCCGCATTCAGCTCGAGAACCACGCAGAAGTGCGCACCCTGCCGTCGGTCTGCATAGCCGATGAAGCGCTGCACGCCCTGCTTGGCAGCCGACGACCGTTCCTGACCGCAAAACGGCTCCTGTCCAACCAGACGTTCCGCGACATCTATCGCACCGACACGCTCGACGTGGACCAGCGGTTGAAGATCACCAGCCTCACCTTCCTCTTTACCGACCTTCGCGGCTCGACCGAACTCTACGAGCGCGTCGGCGATCTTGCGGCCTTCGACCTGGTGCGGGCACATTTCCGGGTCCTGAACGAAATCGTCGCGGCCGAGGCCGGCGCCGTCGTCAAGACGATCGGCGACGCGGTGATGGCGACCTTCCCGACGCCGGACCGCGCGGTCGCCGCGGCGATGCGCATGCGCGACGCGATGCGCGAACTCAACGACGAGCGCGGCAGCGAGGACCTGCTGCTGAAGATCGGCATCCACGAAGGGCCCTGCATTGCAGTCAGCTTGAATGAGCGGCAGGACTATTTCGGCCAGACCGTGAACATCGCCTCACGCGTCCAGCATCTTGCCACCTCGCGCGAGATCTTCGCCACCGGCTCCGTGCTCGAGGACCCGCGCGCCGCGACCCTGCTTTCAGACCGGGGCCTGAGCCCGATGGCGCATAACGTCGCGCTGCGCGGCATCGCCAACGAAATCAGCATTTTTGCTATTCCCTAAGGCGGCAAAGGCGCGGCGCTGTAGCTGATTGTTCCAACCTGCAACCCACCACCCAATTATTCGACCTGGGAAGTAAAATCGTTTCTCCCTTGTCGGCATTGTCCGCCACCGAACGTCCTGGATGAAAGGCGAGCAAGGAGATACGACCATGCGCAAGATCGTCGTTGGTGCATTCACCAGCCTCGACGGAATCATGCAGGCGCCGGGTGGTCCGCATGAGGATCCCGTCGGCGGCTTCGAATATGGCGGCTGGGCCGCCCCCTCTTTCGACGAGGCGATGGGCCAGGCAGTGGACGAGATGTTCGCCGAGCCCTTCGATCTTCTCCTGGGCAGGAAGACCTACGACATATTCGCAGCCCACTGGCCCTATGCAGGCGCCGACGACCCGATCGGCACTCTCTTCGATCGCATCACCAAATATGTCGCAACGCGCGACCCCGACCGGCAGTTCGACTGGCAGAACAGCCGGACGTTGGGAGCGGACGTGGTCGGCGCACTGAAAGCGCTCAAAAGCGAGGATGGACCGAACCTGCTGACGCAGGGTTCGACCGATTTCCTGCAGACGCTCTTTGAGAACGACCTCGTCGACGAGATGTATGTCTCGTTCTTTCCGGTCATCCTCGGAAGCGGAAAGAGGCTTTTCGGCGAGGGCACGAAGCCCATGGCGTTGAAGCTTGTCGGCTCCCGTGTTTCCGGGTCGGGCGTAACGGTCAACAAATACGTCCGCGCCGGCGAGGTCGTAACCGGCTCCTTCGAGTTCGATCAGCCGACGGAGGCGGAACTGGAGCGGCGGCGGAAGCTGACCTGAGCGGCCGACAGATTTCCTTTGCGATCATGCGAATACCCGCGAATAGCCACGATTTATCGCGTATAATGGGCGCTCAGCTGACAAATGGAGGGTATGATGAGAACCGAAGAAGCCATGCATCCCGGCGTTCGTTGGATCGGGCCGGACACGGACTTGCGTACCATCGCGCGCATCATGAAGGAGGAGGATATCGGCGCATTGCCCGTGGGCGAAAACGACCGCCTGATCGGCATGGTGACGGATCGCGACGTTACGTTGCGCGCCTTTGCCAATGGCGATGACATCTCTTCGCTCACCGCCCGCGACGTCATGACGAGGGAGATCGTCTATTGCCGCACCAACGAATCCGTCGAAGACGCCATTCACCTGATGGAGTCGAAAAAGATTCGACGTCTTCCGGTCATCAATGACGACAAACGCATGGTCGGCATGCTGTCGCTGGGCGATGTTTCCCATTGCGCCAGTCAGGAACTCACCGGCGAACTGGCGAAGGCGGTCAGCGGCCATCACGCCTGAACGCCTTCACCTCAGTTGGCTCCGACGCCGCGCGTTTTGGGAACACGCGGCGTCGTAGGCGCGCCCGAGCTGCGCCGCACGGGATGTCTTTCCCGCTGCGGTTTCCCGGCGGCAAGAATACTGCGGGCGACCGGCAGAACCCCTTGATCGAGTGGATCGTCGCGGTCTATGCCTCTAGCCGCGCGGATATTTCGCGCGCGGAGAGGGGCACGCCATGGAAATCTTCACGTCCGCCGGTTTGCTGGCGCTGCTGCAGGTCATCGTCATCGACCTTGTGCTTGCGGGCGACAATGCGGTGGTGATCGGACTTGCGGCCGCGGGCCTTCCGTCTGATCAACGCAAGAAAGCGATATTGGTCGGCATACTGGCCGCCACGGCCCTCCGGATCGTCCTTGCGACATTTACGGTTCAGCTTCTCGCAATCATCGGGCTCCTCCTCGCCGGCGGCCTGCTTCTGCTTTGGGTCTGCTGGAAGATGTGGCGGGAGATCCGCTCCGGCGGCCACGGCGATGTGCAAGGCCTGGATAGCGCAACCGCGCCACGCAAGACCTTCGTCCAGGCAGCGACCCAGATCGTGGTTGCCGATATCTCCATGTCGCTCGACAACGTCCTCGCCGTGGCTGGTGCCGCGCGAGAGCACACGACGATCCTCGTCTTCGGCCTGATGCTTTCGATTGGCATGATGGGCGTTGCTGCGAACATCATAGCGAGATTGCTCAGCCGCCATCACTGGATTGCCTATGTCGGCCTGGTGATCATCCTCTATGTGGCACTCGACATGATCTACCGGGGTTCGCTCGAGGTCTGGCCGCATCTGATGCCGGCCGCCCAGGCGCTGGTCGCCGGTTGATCGAGTTAGCGCTTGGTCGGGCGCGCTGCCGCGGGCATGTCCTCTTCGTCGGACGGCAGCTTCGCTGCAACGCGCTTCGCACGCGTCTTGGAGAAGCCTTCGTCTTCCAGGGCCTTTTCCAGGGCCGCCTTGTGATCGTCGTCACCTTCGACATGGATATTGAGATTGCGCTGGGGAAAGGGAATCTCGATGCCCTCTTCTCGGAAGCGCTCGAAGATCGCCACGCGCAAGTCGTTGCGCACGCCCACGCCGTTCAAGAGATCGGCCAGGTGCACCCGCAATTCGAAATCCAATGAGAAATCGCCGAAGTTCAAGAAGGCGACCGACGGCTCCGGATTCTTCAGGACCATCGGATGCTGTCCGGCGATCTCGAGCAGAATCTGCATGACGCGGCGGGGATCGCTGTCGTAGCTCACCCCCACCGCCACCTCCGCCCGCCCGACGCGGTTGCGATGCGTCCAGTTGCCGACGGACGCATTGATCAGTTCCGAATTCGGCACGATGATCGATTGCTGCTGGAAGGTCTCGATCTCCGTTGCGCGGACGGAAATGCGCCGCACGAAACCTTCCGTGGTGCCGCTGACGATCCAGTCGCCCACCTTGAAGGGCCTTTCGACCAGCAGGATCAGGCCCGAGACGAAGTTGGAAACGACGTTCTGCAGACCGAAGCCGACGCCGAGCGAGAGCGCGCCGGCGACCAGCGCGAGGCTGGAGAGGTCGAAACCCGCTGCCGAAACCGCAATGAGGGCCGCAGCACCGACGCCGACATAGCCGATGCCCGTCCGTATCGAGTTGCGCACGCCGGCATCGACGCGGCTCCGCGCCATCACGTTCCTGTCGATCCAGCCCTGTATCCAGCGCGTCGCGGCGTAGCCGAACACAAAGAACAGGAGCCCGGCAAGAATGCCGACCAGCGAGATGGTGATCGTGCCGATCCGGATCTCGGTCAGGAGCCGATAGGCCCAGGATTCGATATCGGCGATCTGGAAGCCCCATTGGAGCAAGATGAGCGGGATGAAGAACAATACGACCAGCGCATAGATGCCGAGCCCCGCGGCAAGGCCGATCTGATCGAGCGCCACCGATTCGAGGTTGAACCGCCGCTCGAGATAGCGGCCGACGATCGTCTCCGCAAAAGCGCCTTGCTTGGCAACCGACTTTCCGGTGAGAAACCCGATATACATCATGACCAGGATGGCGCCGGTGATGATGATCTGGGTGGCGATGAAGCGCGCCATGCCGACATAGCCGGCAAGCGCGATGGCGACCAGCGCCGCGCCCATTGCCAGAAGCGATGCGGATATGATGCGCGGCCACGGGCGACCCGGCGCGTGGAGAGGGTCGTCGCGCCGCAGGACCGGCCGAATCCAGGCCATCGACATCAGGATGAGCCCGATGATGATCGACGCGACGAAGCTCTTTGCAACCGTCAATATCACGGGCGAACCAAGCGCCTCACTGATGCTCCCGAGCAGATAGTCGAGGCCGTTGACGAGCGCCATCGCGAAGATCGGCACCATCAGCACCTTGGCACCACGGTCCGAGACCCGCACGAGCCGCCATGCCGAGTGCGTTGGCGACAGGACGGAACTGGCAAGGCTCGTCACGAAGAACAGCACGACGCCCATGCCGAGCGTCACGGCAACGATCGGCGCGATATCAGGCCTGAGCACGTTGAAGCTGTCGAGGAAGAAATAGCTCGAGGCGGCGAAGGCCGTCAGCGCCATGGTGGGAATCATCGTCGACCAGAATGCCCGCGACAATTGCCGGAAATAGGTGGGCTCCTCGTCGTGACGCTGGAGAAAGGGAGCGAAGAGCCGATATCCCCCGGCGAGGAAAATCAGCGCCGCACAGAGCGACAGGAATATCGCGCTGAGGAAGGGCAGGCGCTTGTAGTTCCAGGCAAAGGTCAACCAACTGCTGACGCTGCGCCACAATGCGGTGGCTTCGGCCGCCGTCGCTGTAAACGCCTCGCTCAGCATCTCCGCCGAAACGTTCGTATGCCTCAGCAGCGTAGTGGAGAACAGTGCCCGACGTGTCGCGGTTATCGTGCCGGCAAGCCGTCGCGCCTCGCCGGCAAGACTCTCCGCACGGGCCGCGATCGCATTGATCGCCGCCCGTTCGGCAAGCAGTCGTTGTCGCTCCTCCGTCACGATTGCCGCCTCCGGCGGCTGGTCCTTGCCCGGCGGCTCGCCAAGCTCTTCCAGGCGCGCCTTGATGTCGTCCAGTCGTGGCCGGGTGGCCGCGGCGGCCGAAACGATCTCCTTGGCAAGAGCGTCGGCCTGTACCTTCAATTCGGCAAGGCGCGTGTCATCGTCTTTTGCATTGGCAACGCGCTCCCCCAGTTGCTTGAGATCGCGCTCGGCTTTGGTCAGTTGCGCTTCCGCCTGCTGCAGCACCGGCGATGCGGCAGCTCCGGCGCCCGCTTCACCCCGTGGCGCCGGTTGTCCCGACCGGGCAGGCTCGGCTGCCGGGGCGGGCGATTGTTGAGCGGGCTCGCTTTGCTCCACGGGCCGAGCCGCGTCCTGGGCCGTCGCCGGCGCGCCGCCGGCGAGCGCCAGCACAACCAAAGCAAACAAGAGGGCGGTCAATTGTGCTGCCGAACGCAATTCAAGATCCTTCGCAATCCGTCTATCGCCGATGGGCTCGCCAAAGCGAGCGCCATCATGTCCGATCTGCATACGCAACAAGGCGAAAAGATGCAAAACGGCATCTTTTGCGACTTGCCCGTCAATGACCGCCCGCGCGTCTTTTTCGGACGCATTCAGACGCACATAAAGCGCCGCGCGTCTTTTTAGACGCGCAAAGGTCGCTGTAACACTTTGAATTGCTGCATGTCTTTGTCCTTAAATCGAGGTCGATTAAAGGAGACATGCAGTAGGTCGCCGCATTCTTTGAATCGGCGCATTGCGCTTTGCGAGGACCGTCACTTCGCTCCTATGCCCTGAAGCGGAGCACCGTCAGAACCCCGCGCCAGGCTTAGCCAGATAGGCCTCCTCCGCCGGCGTCGACCGGCGCCCGACGATGCCGTTGCGATGGGGAAAGCGGCCGAACTGCTCGATGACCTCGCGATGGCGGATCGCATAATCGAGATAGTTGGGCTCGCCGAGCTCGGTAAAGAGCTTCACCGACATCGTCTGATCGGCGAGGTTCTCGGAATGCTCGAACGGCATGTAGAAGAAGGCGCGCCATTCCGGCGACACCGCCTTGTCGGCGCTGGCGCCGATGGCAAGCTGTGCTTCGCGCAGGGCGAGTCCGTCGGTCGCAAACGCCAGCGGCGATCCGCGATACATATTGCGCGGGAGCTGATCGAAAAGAATGATCGCGGCGAGCCAATTGCGCGGGCTCGCCCTCCAGACATCGTCGACATGCCTTGAAAGCGCCAGATGCGCATCCCGGAAGCGCTGCACGCACTCGCGATCGAGTTCGGCGCTCGGCGTGAACCAGTGCTCGTAGGAAAGCTCCCCGAACCAGAAACGCAGCACGTCCTCCGGTGTGCAGTTGGTGCTTTGGTCAGTCATTCCGGCCCCTCTCCTTCTGACGGTCGCGAGTGGTCAGATAGGCGATCGACTCCACGATTTCCAGCCGGCCCTCGGCGGCCTCCATCACTGGAAATGCCCGGCAAGCGCCTCGGAGACGATCAGCGCCGCCGGAACGCGGGCGAGATTGCCGCCGCCGGCGGCGCTCGGCCCGCCGTCCACGCCGCCATTCGCATAGGCGACGGCGAAGCCGACGAGATCGTCGATATTCTCTTCGGCCGCGACATCGCCGAAGAGATACGTCGCCCTGCCCGATGCCTGGAAGGCAATGGTGCAGGGACGGGTGCAGGCGGCCATGCACACCGTCCCGGCAATCGCGAAATCATCGGCGAGCGGCTTGCCGAGCGCCGAAATGCTGCCGTTGAGCATGGCAAGCAACCGGGCACCCGGTAGGCACGGCCCGCCTGTTAAGTGGCACTCGGTCGAAAGCGTTATCTTGTGCGCTGATTGATGCGAATTCGCCATGGCTGTTCTCCGCCGGCCCCTGCCAGCTTTGCAAGGGGGCCGCAGAGAATGGCGAAACTCGAAACCGACGATTGACGCCGGACAGAAGCCGCTTCTTTTCCATCGGAACACCCCGTCCGTTGTGGTTGATCGGTTCGATGGCAGGTCTCCTGGCTCGCGGGTCGCGGCGCATCCACGTCTTCCCGGCCTCCCGGCCAGTGACATGTTGTGGATGCGCTTTCCGCTCACAGTTGCGGGGGCAGCCACGGCATCGGCCCCTTTCGGGCATCCTCACCGCGTTCCCTTTTCAGCCGCTGCCGAGTTTCGGCAGCAGCACCATCACGCCCTTGGTTGCACGAGTCTCGGCTCGATGCAATGGGGTCGGGATAATGATCGACAGTGCCGTCCGCCCTTCTTCGCTGCTCCTTCGCGATCACGGCGGAAGACCGGCTCGCTATTGCAGCGGCCAGAACCACATCAGCAAGGGCACCGTGGCAAGGATGATGACGATCGACAGCGGCAGTCCGAGCCGCGGATAGTCGCCGAACCGGTAGCCGCCCGGGCCCATCACCAGCGTATTGCACTGGTGCCCGATCGGGGTGAGGAAATCCGAACCGGCGCCGATCGCCACCGCCATCAGAAAGGCGTCCGGCCTGTAGCCGAGCGTGGCGGCGAAGCTCACGGCGATCGGGGCCATGACGAGCACGGTCGCGGCGTTGTTGAGAAACGGCGTCACCGCCATCGCCGCAATCAGGATGAGCGCCAGCGCCCCGGCCGGCGGCAGGTTGGTGGCTATGCCGCCGAGCCAGCCGGCGATCAGGTCCGAGCCGCCCGTCGTGCGCAGCGAGTCGCTGACGGGGATGAGCGCCGCCAGCATCACCAGGATCGGGCCGTCGACGGCCCGGTAGACGTCCCGCAGCGGGATGACGCGGAAGATCACCATGGCAAGGGCCGCAGCGAAGAAGGCGACCGGCACCGGCACCAGGCCGACCGCGGTCGTCGCCATCGCCGCCGCCAGCAGCAGCAGCGGCAGGGTTCCGCGCCGGATCGTGCCGAGCAGAATCTCGCGCTGCGCCAGCGGCAGGCAGCCGAAGTCCTGCAGGAAGACCGGCAGCTCGCTTCGCGCCCCCTGCAGCACCACGATATCGCCGGCCTGCAGCCGGATGCTGCCGAGACGCTGTTTCAGCCTCTCGCCCTGCCGGCTCACCGCAAGCAGATTGACATTGTGATTGTTGAAGAGCGCCAGCCGCTCGGCGGACATGCCGATGAGCGGCGAATTGCTGCCGATCACCGCTTCGATCGCCTCGATCTCCGCACGCGTCTTGTCGCCCGGCATCGGCAGCCGGTCGCCGGCGATCTTCAGCTTCGCCTGGGAGACGATGCGGTCAAGCGCCGCCGGTCCGCCTTCGAGCAGCAGTATGTCGTCCGTCTCGATCACCACATCGGGTAGCGGCGCCAGATGCGTGCCGCGCCGGAAGATGGCGATGACGACGGCGCCGCCGTCGCCGATCCTGACGAGATTGCTCACGGGCTTGCCGATCGCCGGCGAACCGGGCGCGGCCACGGCTTCCGCCGTATAGTCGGTGATCTCGATCGCCTGATTTACCGAGACCTCCTGGCTCTTTCGCTCCGGCACCAGGCGATAGGCAAAGAGCAGGAAAACGCAGCCGACAAGGGCAAGCGAAGCGCCGACCGGCGTGAAATCGAACATCGAGAAACTCTCGCCGGTCAGTTCCGCGCGCATCCGCGAGACGACGACGTTCGGCGACGTGCCGACCTGCGTCATCAACCCGCCCATCAACGAGCCGAAGGCCATCGGCATCAGGAAGACCGAGGGCTGCACCTTCGAGCGCCGGGCAAACTGAAAGGCGACCGGGATCATGATCGCCAGCGCGCCGATATTCTTGATGAATGCCGAGAGCACGGTGACGGTGACCACGAGCAGTGCAAGCTGCGCCCTGACCGACTGCAGCTCCGGCAGGAAACGCTGGATCGCCGCATCCACGATGCCCGAGCGGGCAACGCCGGCGCTGACGATCAGGGCGCTCGCGACGATGATGACGATATCATCGCTGAAGCCGGCAAAGGCACCGTTGAAAGGCACGATGCCGACTGCCACCGAAAGCATCAGCGCCGAGCAGGCGATGACGTCGTAGCGAAATCGCCCCCACACGAAGAAGACCATCATTGTGCCGATGACGATAAACGAGAGAAGCTGGTCGGCGGTCATAAGCGAGTACCTGAAGCAACGACTGGTCGGACACGGGCCCATTTTTCGACAGACCACCCGGCCGGTCTTGGACGGCGCATCGCTTGGACGGCCGCCCACCGCCTGGCGAGTCTCCCCCTACATCCTCTGAAGCATCCATCCGATGCAACTGAAATATCGCGGAACTCCCCGCCGGGCGCCCGGTCCTCACCAGGAAACTGCGCCGTACCCCTGCCTTTTCTTGGATCGCGTTCGAAGAAAGGATAAGATGTACGAGCAGTTGAAGAACCGGCAATGGTTCTTCGCCTTTGAATTTCGCCTCGACCGGATGCCATCAGGAACGCCGGCATGAAGATCGTCCTTGCCGTTCTCTACGCGACGCTTGCGCTCGCTGCCTGCACACCCACGACACGGACGGTCGGCTACGGGCCCGGCCTCGAGCCGATCCCCGGCAGCATCACCTATGGCGGCCAGCCGCGCACGAAACTGACCAAGGCGCCCGTCGGCAGCATCGTCCCGCACCACTTCTTCGACCGATATGGATATCGCGTCTACGAGACCTACATCATCGAGCCGGATCGCTCGCTGCGCCTGACGAGCCGCCGCATAGACTACGATGTCTTCGACCATTGAATTGCAAAGGAGGGCGGAACAATGCCCAGGGCCCTGAAAAATGCGATCCCGTTGCTCGTCGCGGCACTGCTTTCGGGCGCCTGCACGGTGAGCTATGCCGGCGGCTACAGCGGCTACCACCCCTACGGCCTCGAACCCATTCCCGGCAGCATCACCTATGGCGGCCAGCCGCGCACGAAGCTGAAAAAGGCGCCCGTCGGCAGCATCGTCCCCCATCAGTTCAACGATCGTTTCGGCCGGCGGGTCTACGAGACCTACGTCATCGAACCGGATCGCTCGCTGCGCCTGGTGGACCGTCGCTACCGCGACTTCTTCCCCTTCGATGATTGAGGGGGAGGCCCTCAGCCCATCCGCATCAGCGCCAGTCCGCGCTTCACCGCATCGGCAAAGGTCACGCCGAGCGAAGCGCCGCCAATGCCGATGACGCCGAGCGCGCCGAGCCCCATCAGCTTCCATTTGCGCACATCCTCGGTCACCGGCTTCATCTCGCGGATGTCGTCCCGCGCCGTGGCGACGGCGCTCTCGAGCGTCCCCACCCGCCCCGCCAGTTCCTCCATCCGGCGGCTCATCGAGGCGCGCGCGGCATCGCTTCGGTCCTCCGCGCGGCGAAAATCCTCGCGCAGGTTCTTCACCTCGGCAAGGAGCGTGCCGAGCTGCTGGTGCACATGCCCGTCGATCATTCCCGCCCCTCCCCCTGACCCCGCCTTTCCTGCCGCCCTCGCCTTTCCTCCCGACCCCGCCCTTCCCCATGGCTTGCGCATTCCGCCTTCCCCCATACCGCCGCGGCGCAGAGGCCGACGACGGTCCGGTCGATCTTCCGCTGGTCCGCCGCCGTGGCGCCGCGCGCGCCGATGAGGTCAGTCCCGACCACCGGGCGGAGCCCGGCGACACTCGCCGGCCCCGAAGTTCCACAGGCCGCCGCCATCGATGCAGCGGTCAAAGTCGCTGCGGCGAGCAGCCGATTGCAAAGCCGCTTCATTGTTCTGCCTTTCGATTGTTTGCGTGACCGACCGGGCCCCCTCCTCGCGGATCTGGAGCACCGCCCAGGCGACGGCGGCGATGAGCAGCGCGCCGGCGGCGATCTTCACCCCACCCGGCATCATTTCATCCCCAGCGCCTGGCGCACCGCCGGCATGGAGGTGATCGCGTAAGCCGCGAAGCCGACGATGACGGTTAGGATCGCGAGTTGCACCCGCCAGTCGAGCGCCACCAGGTTGAGCTCCTTCAGCGCCGTGACGATCGAGCCGCCGGCGGTCAAAAGCCAGGTCCAGAACCGGCCGGACCGGCCGATCGGCTTCGGCCGCACCGGGCCCGCCGCCGCGTCCTCCCCCGCCGCTTCTGCCCGCCGCGCCGCCGCGCGCACCCGCTGCAGCATCGCCTCCACCCGTTCCGGCCGCACCAGCGCTTTGTTGAGCCCGTCGCCGGCATAATAGGACTGCCCTCGCCTGACCTTCCCCTTCGCCCCCCTCGTCTCCGCCAGCACGGGCAGCGACGCCCATTCCTGCGCGAGGCGCCGGCCGAATTCGGCCGGCGTCATCCGCCCGGCCGCGAAGTCCTTGTAACCCCGGCGCTTCAAGAGGTGATAGGCCATGCGGTCCTGCAGCTCCGGCGTGAACCGCTCGCTGCCGCTGAGCCCCATTTCGCCTTCTATATCCCTCAGCGTTCGGGGCGCATCCAGCGTGTTCCTCATGAACTGGTAGCCGCCGGCCGCGCTCGACCCGAACCGCCTCGTCCACCCCGGCTGCGCCGCCTCCACCTCGTCGAGCGTCATCGACGTTATCGGCCGCGGCAGCTTGTCTTGATTGTTGCCGTAGATCACATCATAAGACGCGCGGTCCCCCCGCCCGACTTCCGCTTCACGGATAAAGTCGAGCAGGATCGCCGCGCCGGGAGGCACGGTTTTGTCCATGGTTCACCTTGTTGGTTGAATTTGGATATGGGTTGCTTTAAGCGAGCTTCGCTTGCTGTAAGCACGGAGAGGCGGACGACATGAAGTTCATTGAGAAGGCAGCTCGCAAATACCTGCGCAAGCGGGGATACTCTGTCTCACAGAGTGGGGGCGAGGACAGCCATGCCGACTATCGCCTCATGAACTACTCCAGCTATGAACAGTATGTTGCCATTCAAACCGAAGGCAACAAACGCAAAATCGATCAGGTTTGGGCGGACGAAGCTACAATCGATGTCATCTGCCAATATATTCGCGAGAATATTCCCCGCGCCAAAAGAGGCCTTTGTCACGGGTCGAGAAACGGCACCGAAGTTCGGTGGTTTGCGGATCGCTTGGGCATCGAAGTGATGGGCACCGACATTTCGGAAACGGCGGCTCAATTCGGTCTTACCCAATGGGATTTCCACAACGAGAACCCAGATTGGACTGGTCAGTTCGATTTCGTTTACACGAACTCCCATGACCACGCTCATGATCCGAAGAAGGCGTTCACTACCTGGGTAGGGCAGCTGGCGCCCGGCGGGAAGCTTTTCATTGAACACACGATCGGACAAACCCCAGCCACCGTGAAGCAGTTGGACCCGTTTGGCGTCGAACCGAAGTTGCTACCATACGTCGTGCTCGGATTCGGCGAAGGAAACTACGCCGTAACAACGATGCTCAAGCCGGGACACGAAAAGGGAGGCGGGCCTATTAGGATCTTTGTCATAGAGCCGATCAACGCTGTTGTTCAACAGTGACAGGCGCCTCGTACCTCTAACCGATCGAGTAGCGAGATCTCCTATGGTGTGGTTATCCGATTTGCGCAAGCGTGTTTACCGGGGTTTAAGGTACAGGGTGACGCGCCCGTCTCCGCCGATCGCCCCATTTCCCTTCGTTGGTCCCGTTGTTGTCGTTGGGTCGGCTCCCGTTTCCCATAAGCCGATCGGATGGGGCTCGGATTTCCTGACCATCACTGTGAATGGCTCACAGTCCGTAATCGAGTCGTGGGGCACTGAAGTCCCCGACATCACGTTCCTGATGTACAACCAGATATACGGAACGACGCCAAACGCCGTGGCAGTGAGAGGTGTGCTGAAGGGGCGACGCACGGGAATACTCTATGTGCTTCCGTGGGAAAAGAACGACCGCGAACGGTTGGAGAAGGGTTTATGCGCGTTCGATTACAAGTACGACAGCCTGCATATCGTCGATCGTTACGAACGGATGGCGCTTCTAGACCGTATCGCGGGCCTGCGTTCCGCCGAGCTTGATTCCGACTCAAAATGCTCAAACGGCATGAATGCAGTGCTTTTCGCCCTCCACAACGGTGCACCCGCGGTGATCATTACCGGAATCAACCCGAACTCCACTGGACATTCCTACAACAGTGCCGGGTTGGCGCGGCAGCATGTCCAGATGGATAAAGAGATTATCGCCAAGTTGGTTAGCGAGGGCCGCCCGATTTTCACCGCGGACCCGACGGTTTCAGCAGACTTGGGCATTCCACTATGGGCGGGGGCAATTAAACCTCTCGCGTGTCATGTTCCGTCAGATGGTCGTCGACAGTGAGCCGACCAGCAGGCACAAAGGCATCTCCATACGTAGACCGAGGCCGAAGCAATCGCGCAACGACCTCGCTCTGTGGAGTTGAAAATCAACGGGAGCGCTGTGTCACGTGGAGAACGCGATCGCGCGCTGCGAACCACTCCTCAGCGTAATCGTCACTCTTGTATTCCTCGAAGTACGGGCCTCCATCGGTAAAATGCACAAGGCTGGCATCTGCCGAATACTCGTACTCATTGACGAGCCAATTCCAGCGGGCAGGCAATTCACCGATGAGATCCTCGGACTCTAGCCATTTGAATTGATGTAACTCCAGTCCGGTAGCGGTGTTGACGTAATTAACGTCCAATCTTCGGCACTTGGCGTTATTGAAAAGAATCACACTGGACCAGTTCTTTTTTTCGTATTTTGTTTGGACCTGCCCCAGGAACTTAGTTTCAACTTTGGGAACATAATCGTGCTTCACGCACATTGCCGCGTAGCGATCATCTCTTAGCGCCCAGAGCTTGGCTATATCCGTGCGCATGAGCATGTCGCAGTCGACAAAAAGCGACCAACCCTCGTAGTTACTCAGATACGGGACCAGAAAACGTGAAAAGGAGAATTCTGTCGACTGTAGTGGGTTTCGCTCCCGCGTAAATACTCCCTCGACGTTGTTCAAAGCAACCGGCGTAAACGAAACTGGAATTGAACTATTTTCCAGAATACTTTGGCAAAGCACATGATAAGCAACGACTTCCTTGCTGTCGAAGCCGATATAAATCTTAGCGCTATCCGTCATGATTATCCCAATTCTTGTTTTCGATAAATCGTCGTAGACAAGCTCTTACCCGACGCAGCGACCAAGCAGGCATGAACCGAGCACGCGCGGCAACAGCCTTCTGGAGCCAAGGGCTGGTTTAGCCAAAAATGGCAGCGCAGTGAAGCCTAAGCAGTAGACGCCGCTATCAGCCCCGGAAAGCACGCGGTCACCTCAATTAAATTCTTGTGGCCATTCACAGGCCTCAGACTGGCAAATCCCCTAGGCTTCGCTTAGTGGTCCGTCAGAACTTGTAAGAATTGTATTCTAGCCATCGCTGATTTCGCGGCTCGACTAACCCTCCCCTGCCCAGGGCGTGGAGGGTCGGAGCACTTATTGCGTGGCCAAAGTAGGACGGAGAGCGCGTTGGGGGCTGCACTACGGAAGACAAGCTACCGGCCAGATTTGGACGGAATGAGAGCCGTTGCAATCTTGCCTGTGCTTCTTTTTCACGCGGGCTTGCCAGGAACTCCGGGCGGCTTCATCGGCGTAGATGTCTTCTTCGTCCTTTCCGGCTATTTTATGGCTCGCATCATTCTAAGCGACCTCGATCGAGGCTGCTTCAGCGTGAAGCAGTTCTATGTTCGCCGGATAAGACGTATTTTGCCAGCCTTAGCAGCAATGATAGCGGTCTCCAGCGTCGCGGCTTGGTTCTTGTTTATGCCGCAAGAATTTTTGTATTTCGCCAAAAGCGTGGGTGCATCCGCCCTATTTATCTCAAATATTCTTTTCCGCCGTGAAAGCGGATACTTTGATCTAGCTTCTGATATGAAGCCTTTGCTTCACACCTGGTCTCTATCAGTCGAAGAGCAGTTTTATATCATCTTCCCCGTCACTCTCCTCTTGAGCTATAAACATGCGCGTAGGTGGATACCTCTGATACTAATTTCCGCGATACTTCTATCCTTTGGCGTCGGTCTCTGGGCTGTTTTACACGCTCCAGCAAAAGCATTCTATCTCCTTCATTTCCGTATTTGGGAACTACTAATCGGAGCTCTAGTGGCGGCTGCGCCTCCAGCAAAATTTGCAACATTCACGTCCCGAACGCTGACGGTGGTCGGCCTGGCTTGCGTGCTTGTGCCCGTATGCCTCTATTCACCCGAACTGCCTTTTCCCGGAGCCTATGCTGCCGTGCCCTGCCTGGGCACCGCCCTCGTGATTTACTCCCGCTGCGAAGGAGGATTGATAGCAGGATTCTTGAGCAACCCTGCTTCGGTCTTCATCGGCCGAATTTCTTATTCTCTGTATCTGTGGCACTGGCCGATCATCGTATTCTCTCGCCACGCTGTTGGCCACAGCCTCACAGGCGGCTGGATATTGGCTGTTCTCGTAGCATCTTTTACCGTGGCTTACCTATCGTGGAGGTTTGTTGAACAACCAGCGCGATACGGAAAGATTGCGGATTCTCACATAGCCGTGTTCGCCTTCAGCGGTTGCGCGATCTTGACCGCAATTGCTTTCGCTTTCGTCGTCAACAAGTTCGATGGCCTTCCCCAGAGGCTGCCTAAAGATGCATGGAGACTCTATCAAGCTACACATGATCGGAGCCAATTTTACTCGAAGCGGTGCTTTGCGGATACAAACGGTAGCGGCCTAACACCGGATCAAATACGAAAGGGTGATCTTTGCAGAGTTGGAGCCAGTTCAGGCGAACCACAGTTCCTGGTCTGGGGAGATTCCCATGCCGCCGCCATTGCGCCGGCTATTGACGCTGCGGCACGCAGAACAGGTGTTTCGGGTCTGTTCGTCGGGCGCGCATCGTGCCCACCTCTCCCCAACGCAGATTTCGGCCCTTCTGCCGCCGTAAAGCGTTGTGTTGACCACACCTCTGCCGTCATGTCCCTCATCGAGCAGAGGCAGTTCGCGTTCGTATTCATGGCGGCCTATTGGCCGAAGTATGTTCACCGAGCAGAGCTTCCGGGACAGGGCATCTACTTCGATCCTCATGTCGAACCGTCCACTGCAGATTGGTCCGCGCCGGTTCGCGCGAGCCTAGAGACGACCTTGGCCAAACTTACCCATCAGGGCACGCGAGCAATTCTGGTCATGGACGTGCCGGAAATGGGCTACGACGTCCCCGAGGCCTTGGCACGAGCCTCGATAACGGGAGGCTCGCTCGACATAGCGCCCTCCCTTGCGTATACAAACAAGCGTCAGGCTCTGGCGCGGCGCGTCCTACAGCAAACGGCCAAATCCGTGGGAGCGCTTGTCATCGATCCGCTCGGTGCAATCTGTGACGCCCAGCGATGCCACGCAATCCGGGATGGCGTGGTTTTGTACGCGGACCAAGACCACTTATCGGCGAAGGGCGCTGAAAGTCTCGCGCCCCTTTTCTATTCGGTATTAAGCCAAACGTTATCGCGGGAGACAGTCTTCGCGCCCAATTGACGACGGTGGGGGAGCGGGGCGGGAACGCGGATCATATCGCACCTAGTCCAAGGCGCTTTGCATCGGCATCACAGGTCGAGCGCTATCATCCACGCTACGTCTATCTCGACATCTCCGAGATCGAGCAGGGAGCCAATCGTGCCAATGAGATTGTGCGAGCGGTTGAAGATTGGCGCGTATTCCCACTCAATCTGCGCCTTATCCCTATCTGGGCCAGGCGGCATGAGGTTTATCGCAGCCGTGACCTGATTTGGCGAGATGCCAGCATTAATAAGGCCGAGGCGGAACTGGCGCGCGGAAAGCGGCGGCAAAGACGCGCGGAATACCTCAATGGTTGGCGGTAAGTGAGGCTGCACCGGGAAGGATGAATTTTCCGCGAGCCATCGCCGCAACGTCGGGTTTAGGCCAAACATGTCGTCTGGGCGGCTGCAATAGTCAGTGTCGTAGGTGCTACCGTGCACATCCGTGATGTTGCAATGGACGATAAATACGCCGCGCTCGCTTGTAGCTTTGATTGAAGACACGGAATTGAGTGCAGGAGTGAATGAGTTGATCGTCATTCACGCAACCCTCTGCAAGACGGTCCAGCCATCGTTGTTCACCCCGCGGGACCGCCACGTTCCCGACAATATAGCCCCCGCATCCACATGGGCGGAATGGAGGTACTGATAACTGAGGCTTGAACGCAGAGCAGGCGTGACAGAGGCATTTCGCGACGCATTGTTCGTATAACAGAAGATGATATGCCCCAAGGGAAAGCTCGTGTCATTCGCACCCGTGCCCGTATAAACCTCCGCCGCCGTAAACCCCAACGCATGCGTATGGCTCGTGGACGTAACGGAATTTGTCGTCGAGTTGGTGATGCTGCCGGGCGTCCCCAGCGTCAGCGTCCGGTTGGCGGCAAGGTCACCGCCGCCGGTCAGGCCGTTGCCGGCGGTGATCGTCCGCGCTTCCGGCGTCACCCCAAGAGCGTCATAGTTTCCAGCCGTCAGAATTTGGCTTCCGAACAGATAGCCTATGTTCGTGTCGCCCTCCAGTTGCAGCGGGTGCGGGGTATCCCAGGCTCCGTTCCCCCGTCCTGTCGACGAGGACGTGGAAATTCTGGGAATCGACATAGGCCCAGAAGTCATAGGCACCGGATGTCGTGTCGGTGAATTTGAGCCTGGGATTTGCGCCGGATATCTCGATCTCGTTTCCGCTGGTCGCGATCTTGCCCGAGGTGGAAAGCGTGGTGATGCCGGAATAGGCACCAGAAATCCGAGCGTCGGGGACAGTGCCGGCCGTCAGGTTGGACGCATCGTTGGCGCCGAGCGTCGCGCGCGCCGCGGCTGCATCCGCGTCGTTGAGAAGCGTCTGCATGAAGGCCGAAACACCGAGCGTCGTCAGCGCGGCCGCGGCGTTCGCATCGTCGAGCAGCGTCCGCGCGAAAGGCGTCAACGCCGTCGTCGCATAGGCATCCGCCGCGGTCGTGTAGATCATCCTGTCGGCCGCGGTGGTAAGCCCGGAAATCGAAGTCAGCGCGGCATGGGCCGTCTGGGCGCCGAGCGCCGTTCGGGCGGCGCTTGCCGATGTGGCACCGGTTCCGCCCGCGGTGATCGGCCGTGCGGCATTGGCATCGGCCGTCAGGTCGTCGACCAGCGCGTTATAGGGCACGCTCTGGATCGTCGTGTTCGGCACTCCCTTGGTGCCGGCCGGGGGTGAATAGACTCCGCCTGTTCTTGGCAATGGTGCCTCCATCAAAACTAGCGCATGATCCGACCGGAGTGAAAAGAGGATCGACAAGATCATGCGTCGAAAAGAAAGAGCGCCGATCTGATCCAGACAGATCGAAACGCGCTCTAAACCGGGAGCATCTCCGGGAACGCTTAGGAAGGGTCAGCCTACTTTGGCATCTTCCCCGCCGCGAAGAGCCGCCCATAATCCACCCGCCGCATGCCGTCGGGCCCGCGGACGACCGCATCGGGGCGGGTCTTCTCCACCTCCTGCGCCATCACGCCGATATGTTTCGTCTCGCCGGCGGATTCGCCCCGGTAGCGGTATTCGTAGAGATTGTGCCCCTTGAGCCTGCCCACCTTCTCGATATTCTTCTTGGCGCGCCGGTCGGAAAGCGGAATTTTCCCGAACATGCCAAGGACGTTTCCGAGCAAGCTGCTCCCCGCCTGCTGCCGCGCATTATAGGCCGCCACCTGGTTCTGATAGTTCTGCTGCACCAGCCCTGCATAATCCACCGGCTGGATCGATTGCCCCTGCGTCGGCACGAAGCTCGGGTTCGTCACCTGCGCGCCGGATATGAGCGCCGAGATCTCGTTGATCGGCTGGTTGCGCATCGCATATTGCTCGTTCAGATAGTTCGAGCGCGCCGCGTTTCGGGCATCGATCAGCGCCTGTTGCGCGTTGAAGCCCTGGTCCTTGAGCGCGTTGTTGGCCGCCGTCGCCGATTGGCCGTTCTGGTGCATCTGCTGCAGGGCATTGTTGCTGAAATCGGCATTCTGCAGCGCCTGGCCATAGGCCTGCGCCTGTGCCGCATTTTCGAAGCCCGCCTTGTCTCGCGCCAGGCCCGCGAGCCGCGACTGCTCCTGCCCGGCATTCAGCACGGCCGCAACGCGGGCATCGTTCGCCGTCCGGTTGGCCTCGTCGATCGCGCGATCATAGGCCTGCGATCCCGGCTGCAGCCCCGGGTTCGCGAGCCGCGTCTCGAGGGCAGCCCGGTCGCGCGCGAGCTCAGGATTGAGGCGGGCCATCAGCGCCTCCTCATATCTGCGCGTGTCCAGATCCGTATCGTAGCTGCGCGTCACCCTGCCGGCATCGCCGACAGAACTCGCAAGCTTCGGCCCGCCGGAAAACTGCTGGTATTGCGGCAGCGCGAGCTTCGAAGGGTCGCCCGCCGCCGGCGCGCCGGAGAAGATATTCCGATGGTACTCAAGCAATTTCTCCCGGTGGCGCAGGTCAGCGCGCACGCTTTCCGCGACCTGGAAGTTGACCAGGAGGGAGAGCACGAGGAGACCCGCGCCGATCAGCACCAAACCGCCGATCAGCAGGAATCCGTTTCCGAGGAGCCCGCCGAAAACCACCGCCCAGTCCCCCTGTTCCGGTTATCACGAAAAAGGCCACCGGCTACGACCACTCTATCGCGGATTGCGCCCTGGCGAATTCTTTTCAACAGCATGAAGATTCAACATCGAGCTTCCACACAGAAGCACGACCACGACAGCGCCGCGCGTCTTATCAGACGCGCAAAGGTCGCTGTAACGCTTTGAATTGCTGCATGTCTTTGTCCTTCAATTGAGGTCGATTAAGGAGACATGCAGGAGAACTGTCAACGCTCCCCTGGTCCAACCGTCAAAGTCGATTGACGGCATGCGCCCGCCAAGCATCGTCCGTCAGCGTGAAGATGATTTCCGCCTCCCCTCGTCCGCGCAGGCGGGGAATGCGGTGGCCTGTGAACCCGAAGCGGCGGGCGATATCGACCATGCCGCGGTTTTTCTCCGAGACGCGCAGCACCGCCAACTGGCAGCCGATCTCGTCGAACGGATAGCCGAACATGGCCCTGAGGACCGCCCGCGTCAGCCAGCGCTTGCTGCTCGAGGCCGCGGAAAGCTCGATCACCCCCGCTTCCGGCACGTAATTGTGGTAGACGACGCCTGCAATGAGCCGGCCCTGCTCCAGAACGCCCCCCTTCTCCACCACACCCAGCGTCGTGAAGTCGGAAAAGCCCCTTTCGCAGCCCTCGATCCGGCTGGCGACGAAGACGCCGATCGCCTGATTTGTCGCGGAATCGCCCGCCCCGCCCCAGATGATCTTCAAGCGCTTCCCTCCCCGGCCGAGACCTGCATCGTGGCGAGATCCACTGCGATGTCGAGCTTCACCGCGCCGCCGGAGGTGATGACGCAGCCGACGGCAAGCATGTCGCCCGCCGCCCGCACGTTCTGGCGAAAATCGTATCGCAACCGCTCCGACACGCCGTCCCAGCGTGCCACGTCCCAAAGCCCGACATCCCATTCCGGCGACGCCGTGTTGCCTTCCGTCACCCGGTCGAAGGGCGGCGCCGTCCTGTCGAAGTCCGCCCGCGCGAAAAGCTGCACCCTCGGCTTCGTCTTCGCGCGGAAATACATATGCGCCAGCGATGCCGCGGCCCGCTGGCCGAATTGCCCCGCCGGCATGAACTGGGAGAGATAGGTGGCGGTAAAGCTCAGCCCATCGTCGGTGCCGCCGGAGTCCCCCTGCCAGCAATAGCCGTCAAGCGATCCGAAGAAGAGGCCACCCTGCAGCGTCTCGAAGCAGTTTGCCCGCCAGTTGCTGATCGTCGACCAGCGCCCGGTGAGCACATTCATGACGAATGTCTTGTCGCTGACGACGCTGTTGTCCGGAAAGGCGACGAAGACGAGATTCTGCTCGACCCAGGGCTTGAGGGTCCAGCCCGAGCCGGTCGCATTCGCCGCCTGCCGCCAGTCGTCCTCGATCGGCCGGGAGACCGAAACCTGCGCCAGCGCCTGCCCTTCTCGCTGATGGAAGTCGCGCTGAAACACTTGGCTCATCGGCGTCAGGCCGTCCGTCGTGGCGATCAGCACGTCGCCGCCGACGCGGATCCAGGCATTCTTCCCGAGCGGCTTGCCGATCTGGTAGACGCCCTTCAGCGCGAAGTCGCTGGCGCTCGAAGGGTCGGAGCCGGCATAGACGGCGATCTCCCCCTCGGTCGAAACGAAGACGCAAAGATCGGAAAGCCCGTCGCCGCTTTCGAGCGACCAGGAAAAGCCGGTCAGCAACGATCCGCCCTTCTTCATCACGCCGCCGAGCGGAAACAACGAGGCCGCCCCGCCGATCGCATTGACCGGCAGATAATAGGCATCGAGCGTCGCATTCTTCAGGAAGAACTCGCGGTTCTTGAAGAGCCAGCCATAATTGAGCTGAGCCATGGTCGTCGCATCGGAGAAGCTGATCGCCGGCGTCGTCGCCCAGCTGGATCCGTCATAGATGCGGCGCGGATCCGCGCCGTTTAGGCAGACGAGAAAGGAGCCGCCGGCCGTCGTGTGCTGAAAGGCGCACCAATCGCCGCCATTGAGCCCGCTGACCTCCGCGGCGGTCGTCGCCGGCGGTGCTGCCGGCGCCGTCATGTTGTAGATCGCGCTCGCCGTCGCCATGAACAGCTTTTCATTGCTGCCATATTTATATTTGAAGGCGCTCCGGATGGCGCTGCCATCCGCCGCCAGCCCCGCCTTGCGCGAACCGCCGCGGATCGTGCAGCCGGTCAGCGTCGGCAGGAAATTGCTGAGCACGCTTGCCGATCCCGGCACTTGCGAGGCCATGTCGGCGGTCGTCACCAGCCCGCCTTTCGGCGCCGGAAACGTCACCGCATGCGAGGTTTGCGAGCGGCCGATGCTCGCCTGGCCGCGATTGGTGAGTGGCAGCCGGCCGGGAAGAACCCTCGTCATGATGACCCCCTGTCCGCATTGATCTCCTGCAGGAGATCCGCTTCGAATTCCGCCAGATTGTCCTCGAAGGGCAGGCCCTTCTGCCGCTTCCAGCGCCAGATCAACCCTTTCGCAAGCAGCCGCTCCGGAAAGAACGTCGTGTCGTCGTCGGCGCGAAAGAAATCGCGCTCCTCGTAAGGATCGCCGAGCACCCAGTTCCTGGAGAAATAGTCGATCGTCGCGCCGGCGGCCGAAGCGGTCGGGGAAAAGAGCATTTCCCTGCCGCGAAGATGGCAATAGGGCGCCTGAGAGCCGACAGCCGCCACCACCGCCCATTGCGCGTCATTCGTCACCAGCCGGACGCATTCCCCGACGGCGCTGCGGACCGCGCCCCCCGGCGCAAGCCGCTGATAGTCGGAGGGCAGCAGCTCCGGCGAAGCGGAAACGGCGAGGCTCTTCAGCAGGCGCCGCCAGTCGGCGCGCCGCGCGATCTCGCCGCCCGCCTCCTGCGCCAGCGCCACCATCGTCTGCGCATTGGGATCGTTCGTCCCGTAGACGCTCTCGAAACGGTCGAGCGAAACGATATCGCACACCCCGTTGACCGCGGTCAGAAGCGTCATGGCGTCGGCCCTCCGATGGCGATTTCGCCATTGCCCCAGCGCAGCCTCTCGTCGGCGAGCCCAAGCCCCGCCATCGCCTGCCGCTTCAGCGTCTCGGCCGCGCCCGCCTTGGCGGCGTCCCGTTCCCAGATGGCGATTTCCTCGACCAGCCCGTAGAGATAGACGTCGGGCGCTCTGTCGATCAGCCAATTGCTGGGCTCGGCGGCCGTCAGGGCCGGTATCCTGGCGTAATAGGTGACTTCCAGTTCCGCCGCCCCCCTCGGCCGCACCCGAATCCGGTCGCCGATGATCGCGTAGCCCACCGGCGCGCCGCCCGCTGTTGCAACCACCGTCAGTTCAGCCAGCGGCCGCGCCCGCAGCAAACGGCTGCCCGGCGCAAGCACCTGCCGCGCCTCCAGGAAGTCCGCCGGCAAGCTGCCCTCGCCCTCCGCCAGCGCCAGCGTCGCCGCCTTTTCCATGCCGGCAAGGCGCAACACGCGATTGAACTTCTGTTCCGCCAGGGCAACGAAGCGCGGGAAGAGATGGGCAATGTCGTCGCGGCCGGAATAGGCGCCGGCATCGACCAGCAGGGATGCATAATCCGATATCGTCATAGCCGCCCCTCGAATGAGCGCCACGCGCGGTTGTCGCCGTCATTGAGCCACCGCTTCACATAGCGATCGTCCCCCTCGGAGTGGGCCCGGACCAGGCTTTCCGAATGCGCCAGGTTGAGCGGGATGGAGGCAACCTTGGTCCATTCGCCGAAGCCGTTGCCGGCGGTCGCATTGCGGCTAAAGGCGTTCTGGCGGACGAGGTTTTCGACCGGGTAGTCCGTCCGCCAATGGGTTTTGTTGCCGTCCTCCATCACCCAGACGGAGCGGCCGGTCAGGAAATCATGGTCGAAGAGCTTCCAGTCGCCGTCGCGGATCACCATGGTCACTCCCCCGGCAGCGGATCGGCGCGCTCGGCCTTGCCCTTGGCAATCAGGAATTTAGCCGCATCTAGCGGCACATCGAGTAGCGTGCCGGCCGGGACGCGATGCCCTTCAGTTACCCATGTGTCGTAAAGAAGCCTGACCGGTAAATACTTTGTCTTCACTTCAGTCATCGTGCGCCTCGTCCCAAAAACAAAAAAGGCGCCTCTCGGCGCCCGTATAAATGTCGGCGGTTCACCACGCCTGCTAGCTGGCAGCACTCAGGCCGAAGAGGTCTGCCGCGATACCGAGTCCCTTTTCGTTGTGCACCTTGAGCGTGCCCTCGCCGATGATCACGCCCTTGTCGGCGTCGCCAGTCTTGGCGACATCGCGATCCTCCTGAATATTGCGGAGCCACAGGAATGAGAGCATGTCCGTGTCGATGAAGAAGGCGTTGCGCGCCAGACCGGTGCTGACGGCCTGCACCCGGTTCGGATGGATCATAACCGTGCCGAACGGACCCTCGTAATAATCCGCCGTCGCGACGATCGTGTTGCGCTCGCCGCCCTGCGAGACCGCATAGCGGAAGGGCGCCACATTCGCATCGGACATGAAGGTGACGAAGACGGATTTGACATAGGGCGAGACCGAGACATGGCGGAAATTCGCGCCGTTCTGATAGCCCTGCTGCATGACGTCGTCCAGGATGGCCTTTGTGAATGCCCGTTGTGTGCCGGTGACCGGCGCCACAGTCAAACCCGTCCCCGGGTTGAAGCCGCCATTGGCGCCAGTGGCCCCACGCGAGACGTTGGTCTCGATCCAGGTGTTCAGCGAGCCGAATTCGCGCGTGGCGCCACCGGCCGAAGCGTTGGTGTCGGCGATCGCGAATTCCACGTCCTTGCGGATTTCCACGCCCTTCTTGAGTTTTTGATACTTGCGCTTCTGGACGTTGCCGGCCTCGGAAACGACTTCCTGAGTCGCCGAGATAATCCAGTCCTTGCGCATGATTTGCGTATAGTTGCCCAGCCGCTTCGGCGGAGCAATCGCGCCGAAGGCATATTCCTCCCCTTCCTCGCGGATATTGGCCCCCGGCGCGACGAGTTCGTCCGTTTCCCATTCCGGGTGGACCGTGACGCATCTGCCCTTTTCGATCAGCGAATAGATCGGAGTGTCTTCCGGCGTGATGCGCGAAACCACGTCCGAAAGTTCCTCGCGATTGCCGACGGCCTGCGTCGACTGGAATGTGTTAGTAACGACTGCCATGTGTTGGTCCTTATATATTGATGAATGCGGGCCGTCCTCGCGCCGGCGAACCGAGCGGACGGTCATTTCATATCGGGGATTCAATTGCGCTTGGCTGGCACTGAACGTGCTAAATACCGTCTACCCTGTGTCCCTTCGGGATGGCCGGCCAGAGGGGGGTAAGCGCGCCGCCTGGACTTGCCGACTACTCGAAATCGACCGCCATTGCATCGCGGATCGATCCCGTTCTCGATAGTCGCTGCATCGCCTCGCGGCTTTCTCGACTCTGCCGCTGCGCCAGGCTCTTCGCCTTCGTGCGGGGTGCCAAGGCCGGGGCCGCACTAACCTTCTGCAAGGCCTTCGCACGTGCCCTCTCGGCATTGAGCCCAAGCCGGGCATAATGCACGAGCTTGAAAAGTCGATGGTCAATCACCTCCCGCATTTCCTCGTCAGAGAAGCCGAGTTCCCTCGCAGTCTCGAAAGCATCGGCGAAGAAGGACCGCCGCCCCTCGTCATCCCCTGTCTCCGGGAAAGCCTCAAGGAGCTTGGCGTTCTCCGCCGCGATCCGTTCCTCGGCTTCGTTGACTATCTCCTCCTCATCAGGCAAGTTCGGCTCGTCGCCTAAGCTATGAATATCGCCTGGGTCATTCGCGTCCCGTCCGGTCGCCCCGCCGTCGCGCTTGTCCTCCTCCCGCCTTTCCTGGTCCTCCTCTGGCGAGTTGACATCCTGCGGTTCTCGGAAATTGAGATCATCGTAGGTTGCGGGCCTGGTCGAGCCTTCAACGGTTTTGCTCCCGCCAGACAGCCGGTTGGCACTATCGTTCATCATGAAAAGACCCTCAAAAGAGTGTTCGGGCGGAGCGGCGCGTCGACTCCGCATTGAAAAATTCGCGCCATTTCAATTTGCTGCAGTTGCTTCATGGCTCACTTTGAGAAGGGAGCAGCCTAGACGGCAGAGGGACTGCCTCCGCCAGCAAAGCACCTGCCTTATGCGGGGGCGCCTATTCCCTCGGCCTTGACTTGTCCCGTCAGGAACTTGAGCTTGCCGCGAAAATTTCGAATTGCCCGCGCCTCGGCCGCAAAGGCAGCGCGGGATTCGTGGTCCGAAAGCCTCGCATTGACACAACCGTTGATCGCCGCCGCTTCGAGCTCATCCATCATTAGGTTGAACATTGGGTTGTCCAGAAGCGCCCGCGCAGCTTCAGTTTTTTCGTCTGAATTCAACACATGCATCCTTTCTCGGGAGGGAGCTGAAATCTGCCGAGACGCAGACGGAGTAGGACGTGTTACGCCAAGCGCCGCTGCACAGGTCGATATCCCTCGACGATCGGAAAACACCTTCGTCGTCACCAGCACTTGAATTGCTGGATGATAGACAGATCATGCGCGCACGGCTGCATGTCTCCTTAAATCGACCTCATTAAAGGCCAACGTTTGTGCATCTGATAAGGCGCATGGCGCTTTAAATCAGGGGTAACTATGGCATTCGATGAAACCTGCGTGGGATGTTCCTGATGTCTACGGCCATACACGCAATAAGAGCAACGAAGTGAAGAGACTTGTACTACAGCACTATTCCGGAGAACTCGGTGAGGTCGAGAGACTTTCAATGGCCAATATCCGGGCGTTTGCCGATCAGGAATGCGCAGATTATCAGTTTTTGAGCGGCAATATTTTTTCGCCCAAGTTCTCGCCGCCGCTACAAAAGCTGGTGATGCTCGACAAGAAGTTCGATCACTATGATGTCGTCGTGATGCTGGACATGGACATGTTTGTTCGCAAGGGCATGACTGAAAGCCTATTTGAGCAACCGGGCATAGGCGTCTCAGCGCCGGACCAAAGGCGCCTAAAATGGGCATATATCAGAAAGATGAAAGGACTGGTTCATTGGCGTTATCCCTATTGGAGTGGATGCCTTTGGAAGTTGGACCGCTCCCATAGGCAGCTATTCCGTTCGAAGCTGCATTTGGTCGATATCGAGAAATACAACCGTGGTCGCCTAGAAGACGAAGGCGTCATGCATCAGCTCGCGCGTCACAGCCGGTTTACCGGTAGAATTCTGCCGGGAGGCGACAAATGGGGCATGTCTAGTTGGCAAGATAATCTTGAGAAGGCAGCGATGATCCATATTCGACCGCGAGTTTCCACAATTAAGGGAGCTAAGCGAACAAAAATTGAAAACTTGCGCGAGTTGGTCGATCGGGGCCTGATCGCTGGGTAGTTCAACGATATTTGCGTTCGAGCAGTTCCGCCAGGGACTGTATCCATCTCGACATGAGGCCCAGCAACGGCTCGGCCAGAGCAACAGCCCAGGCTCCCAGCGGGCGGAAGAGCGTTAAGCTCTCACCTTGCAAGCCTGTCCAACTAACTCCGCTTCGCCTGGAGTCTGGCTGCCATGCCATTCATACGACGAGCACGGCGCCCATCAGATGGCTTTCCAGAAAGAACGACGGCTTGGTCTTCGCCATATACTCGTCGACCGCAAGCTTCGAACCCGGGAAAGTAGCGGAGCCATAATCATCGATTACGATCACGCCACCCGGGTTCATGCGAGGATAGAAAAATTCGAGGCTGTCGCGGGTTGGCTCATAGAGATCGACATCGATATGGACCAGCGAAAACCGGCGATCCGACAGTCCCGGAACATTGAAGACGCCGGGTATCCAGCCTTTGTGGAGCGAGACAAAGGGGAAAGGCGATAGCACTGCCTGGACCTGTTCGTAATCGGAGGTGAACTTCATTTTCTGCCGCTTTGTGTCTTCCGGGGAAGAATCGCCACGGCCGATGCGATCCTGAGCGACTTTGTCGGAAAGTCCGCCTTCGAAGGAATCGAACACCCAGAACCGGCCCTGCCATTTGAGCGACTTGAGCAAATCTGCGACCATATAGGTCGAGTGACCGCGCCAGCAGCCGCACTCGGCGAAATCGCCAGGCACACCCGACTGGCTTACACGCTGCGCCATTTGATAGAGCGTGAAGAACCGATTTTGCTTGAAGACGTTGTCGCTCGATCCAGTGGCCCGCGCGGCCTCGAAATAGGCGCCCAGATAAGGGTCGCGGTCGTCTGCGTGGCGCGCGTATCGGTCGATGCGCTCGAAATCCACGCTCCGTTCCGAACCACGCTTGTTGGATTTGAGAAACGGCAGTCTGAAACGCATTGGCATTCCCCGAATTCTAAGGCACCCGTGAGTGCTAGGCCTCTGCCCCTTGAGGCGCTACGACCGTGCAAAAAGCAGTCCGCTGTTGCGCCGTCAAGTCTGACGATAGAGCGAAGCTGAATCATCGCACACAAGAACTGTGGCAATTTGGTCTACGATTGTTACCATGCCCCGCTTAAAGAGCGCCCCCCAACCCAGTGACGCTTGCGGGGGGTCCTGTTTCTTCTCACCCCGGCAACCCTCCAATACTGGCCGCATCCAGCGGCTCGCCCCACTACTTCTTCGTCGTCACGCCGAGGTGTGGCGCACCACCCTCATTCGACCAGCACGAACAGGGCACCCCTGCAGGGCCGGTGCCATACGGACACACCACCTTGGGCGTCGTGCACTGCCTGGGACTTTCCTTCGAACTCATTTGCGAAGTGGTCGTACCGGACCTGGCGGAGACGAGCGGGGTCTCCGCGGGTGCAACCGTTTCGCTGCAAGACGACGCAAGCAACTGAAGCAAAACGATAAGTGAGACATGGACAAATCTTCTCATGCTCATGCGCATATGTCGTTTCGCGCGAGTATTCAAGAGTGTTCAGTATTGTTGGGTTGCACCACAGTAACGAAAGACCTCGGCTGCTCGGGCTCTTGTCCAGCCGTATGCCTGCATTTCAACGCGCCTTTTTCCGCGGGAGCGCCATGGCCTGCTTATTTTGAGAAGGCAACTGGGCATTGAAATTCACCCCGGCATCCCCCCAACCTGCGCCGCCGTCAGCGGCTCACCGCCCCTCATTTCCGCAACATTCTGCTCCCGCTTCAGCTCCAGCTCCGCATCGATCTGGTAGCGCTTCAGCGCGCCCTTCTGCTGGATTTCGGCAAGCTTCAGCGCGCGGTCGATCTCCAGTTTCCGCCGCTCGTTTTCCGCCGAAAGCCGTGCCTTTTCGGCCTCCGCCTGCGCCCGCATCTGAAGCTTCAGTATCTCCGGGTTCGGCTGCTCGGCGGCCGCCTGCATGCGCTGGCGGATCTCCTCCGGCGTCGGCTTGGTGAAGTAGAGCTCGGGCGATTTCAGCCCCGCCGCCTCCACCGATTTGGCAATGCCGTTATAGAGGTTGTCCGGCGAGACATAGGGGTTGTCCGGCCCGAGCGTCGTCAGGAGCTTCTCCTGTAGCTCCTGGATCAGCTGGATCATCATCATGTCGCGCTCGCGCGTGCCGGCGCCAAGCCCCGTATTCACCGTCGCGTCCATCTCCGCGTTCCAGTGGCGCGGGTCGAAAGTCACCCATTGCCCGCGCAGCCGCACGGCGCGCGGCCGGTCCTGGTGCTTGATCGTCAGCCGCAACAGGCCCTTGAACACACGCCGCAGCCCTTGCGCGAATGTGCGCACCATCAGCTCCGTCTGGCCGATCCCCGCCTGCTCGATCAGCGCCGTCGCCCGCGCCGTCATGTTCGTCAGCGCGTCCGGCGCAAGCCCGCTCGAGGCGTCGGAAATGCCCGTGCGGTCCGTCGCCTCCTGGTCGAGATAGGAGAGCATCGCAAAGGATTCCTTGGCGACGAAGGGCACCATCGTGTAGCCCACCGCCGCGCGCGCATCGATCCCCTGGCTCACCCGGATCGGCTGGCCGAATTTCGGGTTGAGCACGGCTTCCGGATTGGCGATCGCCCCTTCCTGCACGATCGGCTGCTGGTTGTTCTGCCAGTAGAGATTGTCCAGCGTCTGGCGCATCAGCACGGTTTTCACCCGCTGGATCTCCGCGAGATCGTCGGTCACCGAGCCGCCCTCGCGCTGGTGCGGCCGCCGCTCGATGATGAGGTCGGCAAAGGGCACCTCGTCCCATTCCTCGTTCGAAAGCAGGTTCTCCTCGCTTGTGCCGCCGGCAAAAACCAGCCGGCGCAGTTCCGCAATCCCGTCGTCGTCGGCGTCGATCGTCACATAGAGCTCGTAATAGTCCACCTCCTCCAGCGCCTTCGGCATCTCGTCGCGCGCATCGAAGGCGTCGCGCCGGCGGGTTAGGCCCTCGTCGTCGCGGCCGCTGTCGCCGGTCGAGGCCGGCAACCGCTCGATCATGTCGCGGTCGTAGCCCATCGCGATCAGGTCGGAGCGGCGCATGCGCATGGCAATGCCGGTGATCGGGCTGTCCTCGATCGAGATCGCATCCGGGTGGATGAGAAATTCTTCGAGCGGCACCGCCGCCAGCCGCGCCGTGCCCCGTTCGGTGCGGCGCCGGATCTTGACGCTGTAGCTCGGCTGCGCCACCGGAGCGGGATGAGGAAAAGTGTCAAGCCCGCCCGCATTCGCCGCGAAAGCCCGTGGCGCTGCCGGCTCGATCCTTTCGATCGTCTGCGATTGTTCCAGCACCTCGACATCGTCGTCGCCGACGAGATGCACCAGCGCCGCCTCGTCGAGGCCCGTATGGGTCGAAACGCAAACCGTCTGCTTCTTCTCGTACCACCAGCGGATCACGCCGTTCCGGAGCTTCAGCGCGTCATGCGCCGCATCCTGCACGGCGTCGTAGCCGTTGCTCTCCGGAAACACGACGTAATTGATGTAGTCGGTCGCCTGCTCCGCCGCCGCCTCGTCCCCCTCGCCGACCGGCTGGTATTCCACCACCTTGTCGTTGCCGAGAATGGTGCGGATCAGCGAAGGCAGCACCTTCTTGATCGCCGCGCGCACGTCGCGCGAAACCACCTTGGAGCGATTGGCGTCCGCCGGCACGTCCCGCATCGTGCCGTCGTAATATTCCATCGCCTTGATGCGCTCGGTCGCGAGCGCGTCGCGATAGCTCTCGCAGTCCTTCACCATGTGGCTGACAAGGGCGCACAGGCGTTCATCGGTCATTGCGGCCATCAAAGAACCTTTCGGGCGGTGAAATTCCAGTTCGCGTTGCCGTTGTTCGCCCGCGCATAGCGCTTCATCATCAGCGCGTAGCGCGAGGCGGAGATCAGGTCGTCCCGTTCCTTGACGATGCGGCCGTCCTTGCGGTGATAGAGGCGGAATTCCTCGAACCATTCGGTCGAGGTGGAAAACACCTTCCAGCGTCCGGTCTGCATCCGGGTAAGCATGTCGGAGAGCCCCGCCTCCACGCCGTTGGTGCCGTCGTCGAAGGTGGCGCGCTCGGGCAGCAGCATGAGCCCCTGCGCGCGATATTGCGCCGCAAGCTGGTTGCCGCTGCCCTTGTCGTGCTGCAGGCCGTCATGCGGCCAGGCGAAGGGAAGCCAGCCGCCCCAGGGTTTCAGGGCGGCCGCATGGATGATCGGCGTCGCCTCCCGCTCGCGATAGGTCTTGGTCACGTAGAAGACGTCCGCGTCGCGGTCCCAGGCGCAGCCCGCGGCGGCAAAGGGGTGGTCCCAGCCGAAGTCGAGGCCGCCGATCTGCACCCAGTGTTTCGGGATGTCGAACGGCTCGACGCGAATGCTCTCCTCGGTCACCGGGAAGATCCGGCCCGAGCCGAGCGACGGAATGCCCTTGGTGCGCGCCTCCCGCTCATGCGCGGGATAGCTGGCAATGATCCGCTTCCGCTCCTCGGCCGTGTAGTGGTCCGCGTCCTCGATCGTCATGGTGATGATCTCGCGGTCCGGCGATTTCTCCATGAGGTAGCGCGCCACCACGGCGCTCAAGCCCTTGAGCGGCGTGAAGGTGACGGCGATCGAGCCGCCCGTTGCATTGGTGCGGGTGATGCCCTCGAAATACACGTCCTCCGGCGGCTCCTCGTCGAACCAGACGTAGTCCACCGTGTTCGCCTGCCATTTGCCGCGGCCCTGCTCATAGGCCTTGAAGAGCAGCGTCGAGGTGCCGCCCGTTTCGTGCCGCACGGTGACGCTGTCGAGCGCGCCGGAAGCGCCGGAACGCCGCGTCGTCTGAACGATCGTCGCCTTGGGAATGAAACCGGTGCCCCACTCCTCCTCGCTGAGCGGCGGCCCGACCAGCAGCCGCTGCACGCCGTCGCGGGTCAGCTCGTGGGATTCCGAGCCCGCCAGCATTACGATCGGCTTGTCGAAGCGCCTGCCCGTCCACCAGTCCGGGTAGCGCCCGGTCAGGTGCATGGCCGCTTCGGCCGCCCCGGCAAGCGTCTTGCCGAGCTGGTTGCCGGCCATGAACAGCCGCTCGCGGTAGTCCGCGCCGGCCGCATGAAAGTCGTGCTGCTTGCTATAGGGCCTGTAGCCGGCAATGAGGTTGGTCCGCCGCCGCCGGTCGAGCTCCGCCATCAGCGCGGCCTGTTCTCTCAGCATGGCGGAAAGCTCCGGCGCCACCGCACCGTCGGCCGCCTCCATTCGCTTTGCCATCCGCCGTCCTCGTCTTCATCTGGCCGATGCCGGATGCCCATCCGCCGGCCGGCAGGAACATCGCGGTCCCTGGGCCGTTAGTTCCCCCGGGAGGATGCGCCATGCCGAAACTGATAGGATTCATGATCACGCACATGACGGTCGGGTTCCTGATCGGAAGCCTCGCCGCGATCGCGCTCGTCCTGCTGCATCCCGCTGAGCCGGAGGGTCTTCAACCGCTCGCGCTCTGGCTCAAGGTCTTCGCCCTCGGGGGCCCCTTCGCCCTCGGCAGCCTCGCGACGGCATTGATGCTGGATGCGGAGTCCTGACGCCCAGCCGCAACGCTGCACGTTCCCCATGCAAGCCTTGCACCATCTGTCAGGAAGACCGATTGTGATGAGATGTGTTTACCGGCGCATCGCGCCGAAAAGAGTGGCATGGCGATATAATTGCCCAAAAGTGTGCAGCGGTTTTGGGACAACGACATGCATAAAAATGAAGAACTGAAGCGCGTTGCACGATTACGATGAAGCGCGAAGCGCTTTAGAGCATGATCCGACCGGAGTGAAACGAGGATCGATAACATCATGCCTCAGAAAGAAAGCGTTAGAGCCGATCTGATCCAGTCAGATCGAAACGCGCTCTAGGGAGCCGGATCATGATCGAAGGTCATTGCCATTGCAGGGCGGTCCACATCACCGTCCCCGTCCGGCCGGAAACGCTCGGCGATTGCAATTGCTCGCTCTGCAGCCGGCTTGGTTCGCTCTGGGGCTATTATGCCGCCGAGGAGGTCACGATCAGCGATCCGCAGAACAAGCTCGTCGGCTATGTTCAGGGCGACAGGACGCTCACCATGCATCACTGCAGCACATGCGGCTGCACGACCCACTGGTCGCCGATCGGGCGCTCGTCCCGCATGGGCGTGAACATGCGCATGTTCGATCGCTCCGTCTGGGAGGACATCCCCCATCGGCTGATCGATGGCGCCACCTGGTGAGCGATAGCGCTCGAAACCGCCGTCCCTCCCTGTACCGGCGGTAACTGCCGGCTCATCCGAAATATCCTTCTATCGGCACGTTCTCAAATACTTGGGAGCATGGTAGTTTTTCCGCGAATTGGTGGGAGGAATATACATGCCGCGTATTGCAAATCTCTATTTCAGGACAGCCATTGTCTTTCTCGTGCTCGGCATTGCGATCGGGCTGCACATGTCGATTTCGGGAGACCACGCCGTCACCGGAGCGCACGCCCACGCCAACCTGCTCGGCTGGGTCACGATGGCGATCTTCGGCGGCTACCACGCGCTCAATCCGCAGAAGGCGGCCCGCCGCCTGGCAGCCATCCAGTATGCCGTCTATACCTTCGGCGTCGCCGTTCTCGTTCCGTCGCTCTATCTCATGCTGTCGGGAAACGCGGCCATGGAGCCGGTCGTCGCCATAGCCTCGCTCATCGCCTTTACCGGCGTCCTCCTGTTCGCCGTCATCATCTTCTCGCGCGAAGAGCCTGCCAGGGCGGCGGTCTCGCCGGCGGGCTGATCGGCCTGCCGTCATCAGGGTCAGGACCTATTAAATTCGTCCATTCTGCGTGGCGGATTTCGCGCCTGACTGCGTCGGAAAGTTTTGAAAATGTAAGGCATTTCCTGCATCTTCCCTCTAGGCAGACACGAAATCCGCCACGCAGAATGGACGAATTTAATAGGTCCTGACCCTACTTGGCCGCTCCCGAGCGAGTGGAACGCGTCCGCCGCACCGAGCGGCGGGCGCCGATTTTCTTTACCTCGAGCAATGGCCGGACCGCCATGTCCAGCACGCGGATCCGCTCGATCAGCTGCTCATCCGAAAGATCCTCCATGCCGCTGGCGGCAGCTCCGAGGTCCTTCGGCAAGATGGAGGCGACGAGCTTCAGATAGCTCTCCGGCTTCTCCTCCCGAATGCGCGCCACCACGGCCGCGCCATACGCCTCGAAATCCGCCTGAACCGCATCCGCGAAGGCGCCGCCGAGCCGGCTACGCCCGCTTGCCCGCTTCGCCCCGGCCTTGGCCGGCGCCGTGTCCGGCAGATCCGCGGTGCAATCCGGGCTTTCCTGATCCGGCATCGGAATGCTCCTCTGTTTCACCTACAGCGCCGCGCGTCTTATTCGAGCATGATCCGACCGGAGTGAAACGGGGATCGATAAGATCATGCCTCAGAAAGAAAGCGTTGGACGCGCAAAGGTCGCTGTAGCACTTAGAATTACTCCGCTTCACCCGGGGGCGGCCGGCGATGCCGCCTGCTCGCGCGCCGCGCCTCTTGGCGCCGCTGCAAGGCGAAGGCGCATCGCCGGCCGCATACGGCGCCGCGGCATCTGACGTGAGACGCGCCGGTTCGCCGTGATGCCAAGTCTCGATTTCGTGAACTGTCGGGAAAGGCGGGAGTCTACAGCGCTGCGCGTCCTATTAGACGCGGAGAGGTCGCTGCGACTTGTTGAGCGATTGCCTTGTTCTTGCACCCCTTCACCTAGCGAGAGGTGCGACTGGCTGCCTATCGATGATTGCCGGGGCCGGGATGAGGATACAATTCCTATCGTTGATTTAAGGAATAACCGAGCCGCGCCAACTGTGCAAGCGCCGCAGGAAGTGCGAGCCGGCGATTTTCCGTTTAGCCACAGCTTTATGCAGGCTCTGCGCGCCCAACCCCAAGCAGGATCGGGTCTCGCGGCTTTGCGTCCGACCAGGCGCGCGGCGCCGTAAATACGGCTGCTGTACAAGTGTATATTATAAAACGCTTGCACGAGAGCCGCCGCCTTGGTTCAATCGGATGGCCGATGCGAAAATGCGCGGCATCGTCCGATGGAAGAGTGCCTCCGACAGTAAGCGCGGCGGAACCATCGGACGAATTGCTGATACTCGACTGCCGTTCGTGCGCGCGCGGCGGTGCTATAATTAAAGTGTTGGCGGCCAGCGAAAAAGCTGGCGGCCTATTTGAACAGATTGTCAAAAGCGCTGCAGATTGCAGCAAATTTCAGAACTGTACCATAAAGCCCGCTTCCGGCGGCGTGCCGGGAACCAGAAACTGCCCTCACGCATTGCCTTCGCGGGAAAAGGAGTTTCGCCATGACCAGCTCTTGGATCTTCATTGCCTTCGGGTTCCTTGCCGGCGCCGCCTTGTTTCTGACGGCAGCCTGGCAGCAAATGCCGCCCACCGAACAGGTAGCCGTGAAGCTCGAGAAGACCGATCGCCTGCAGGGGCCCGCCATTCATGCGTCGTTCCTCACGGAGCGCTTCGGACCCGACCGTTCGGTCGAATAGCAATCTCGAAAAAGGCACGCTCGATCGCTCTTGCCTTTCGGCGAGCGACTTGAGAAAAGCGGAAATGATCTGCGCCGGATCCTGCTGCATGTCTCCTCACCTCGCTTAAGGACCATGATGCAGCGGTCCGGCGCAATTTTTCGAAGGAGCCTGCTTTGAGTGCCGACAACAAGCCCGACGCCACCATCAAGGTCGAAAAGCGATTGAACGGGCGCTGGGCCTTCGTGCTCACCTATCGCGGCGTCACCTATCCGGCCCACGGGCAATTCGGCAGCCAGGTCGAGGCGCAGGCCGCCGCGCTCGCCGCCAGCAAGCTCCTCCGAAAAAACGGCTGATCCGCCCCTCCCCCGCTGCGTGGCTCCGAAGCCTTGCTGGCCGGCCGCTCGACGGGCTGGGAATCAGTTATAGGGTGAGTTGCAGGGACGGCGCGGCCCCTCGAAGGGTTGGAACGTATTGTCGTAAGCCCGGTAGGAAATGTAGCGCTCGCGGCACCAACGCAGATGGGCCTTGGCGAAATCCTCTATCCTGCGCCGTGGCCTTGGCAAGGGACCGCCAACCGTCGCCCCCGGACCTATGCTGATATCGGGAGCCATGCCGCGGTAGCGTGCGCCGTAATTCGGATATCGTTGCTGCAGGAAATCGCGGTACTCCCGTTCGATGAACAGCTCATGACGGTTGTCGATACAGGTGCCGGAGGGGCAGTCCTGTGCCGGCGCAGGACCGGTCCCCGTTCCTGCGATCGCCAATACCAGGCCGATGATTGCCGGCGTCCTCACGAGACCCGCCTTCCTTCCTGCGCATCGGCACCAGATCGGACCCGATTTTCGGATTGCACGCCGGGAATCATATCACAGGCCCAAAACCCAAGACACGGGGACTGCCGAAAGCTGGCCCCCACATGGGCTGATGCATGTGGCCTTCCTCGGCGTGCCGCGCCGAAGCGCGGGCCGCTCTTCGAATAGCCACGATGGCGGGAGTTCAGCAGACGAAACCAGCGCGCGTGCCGGCCCCGCGTCGCAGGTGCTGTCGCCCGGCCTGGCCGTCCTCCGCAGCAGCTGCGGAGGACCGGCCGAAGGGACTCGTGGCGCCGACTGCCTCCCCGCGTGCGGGGAGCACGCCGCACGCCTTGTCAGACGCGCGAGGTCAGACGCGCGAGGATCCGAAACGATTTCGCGCTGATGCACTCCCAAGCCCGCTCACAGATAGGGCGAGATGCACGCCCTCCGCGGCCCGTTATAGGGCTGGAACGTGTTGTCGTAGGCGCGATACGAGCGATAGCGCGCGTAGCACCAGCGCGTATGCGAACTGCCGCCTCCACCGTAATAGCGCGGCTGCGCCAGCACGCCACCTATGAGAGCGCCGGCCGCCAGGCCGCCGATGACCGCGCCGAAATTGCTGCCGCGGTGGTGATGACGGTGACGGTACCGATCACGGTAGCTGTAGCGGTGGCGGCGATCGCGGTCGTAGCGATGACCCCGGTCGCGATACCAGCGGCGGCAGGAGCCCGGATTGCGGCAACGGTCGTTCGCGTTGTTCTCGCCGCGCTCGTAAGAGAACTGCACGCGCTGAACGTCCGCGGCCTGCGTTTTGGCCGTCGGCACGATTGGAAATGCCATCGCTGGCGGAACGCCGCTCAAGGCGGTTGCCAGCGACAGGGCAAAAATTGCTAACCTCTTCATTGGCTTCACCATTTTCCTTTGCACAGAGTCCCTTCAGACAGGAAAATGGCCGAACGACGAAATTGTGCCCCATAGGGGGAGACGATCACGAGATGTTGATGGCACGTGACCGAAAATCGATTGCGGCCCGCGCCTCATTAGAACGCCGCGCGTCTTTTCAGACGCGCTAACGTCGTTGTAACTCTTTGAAGCTGCGCATCGAGCTCGCCGAAAATCGGGCACGATTTTCGGGCCGAGGCGCTGGAGGCGCAAAAGTTGCTGTTGTACTCAGGGCTGCGTTGTCCTCGCCCTCGGTCCGGGAGAGATGTGTCAGGATAAAATTCCTATTCTTGAATAAACGAATAATCCCTCTCCCCATGTTCGCGCAAGCCCTTGTCGAAGAGAAGAGCATTCAAACCACGCTTTAGCCACAACAATTGCGGCTCCGGCATCATCCGCAGCCCTTCATAATCCATGACGCAGACATTGAAGACCGTCGTCTTCACCTGCCGCCCCTCCTCGCATCTCAAGAGCACGCCTTCGAGCCGCATCATCGTGTCGGCAGCCTTCCTGGCCTGGCGGTGGCGCGCCTCGCTCGTCTCGCCGGCATGCCCCTTGACGCGGCCGATGACCTGCGCGCGCACGCTCGGAAAGGGTATGCCGGTCAGGTGATAGTAGCGCGTCATCACCGCGGCATAGTCGTCGCCGGCCTGCCGCTGCGTCTCGGTGATCCGCCCGTCGAGAAAGAGCCGGCCGAGCGTATAGCCGGCAAAGGCGCTACCGGTCTCGAGCCCGTGCATGCGCTTGCGCGCCGCAAGCGCCACGGCCATCGCCTCCTTTTCGTTTTCCCGCCGTGACCATTCCGGCTTGATCTTGCCGCAGGCGAAGCGTTCGGCATCGGCCTTGCGCGGACGGCCGAGTTGCGCCTTGCGTTTCGCGCGCAGCTTCTGGGCCTTGCTCATCATCGGACTATCCTTTCAAATTCGGGAGAAAGCTGGGGATGCGCTGCGGCACGGACATGATTCGATTTCTCCGCTGCCGTCCGCGAGCCGCTGAAAGTGGCGGATTAATCAGAGTGACCGGTCGTGGCTTTCACCACGGCAAGCACTGTCGTGTGATCCCGCCGGAAGATGCGGCCGATGCGGGGCAACGACAGGTCCGGGCGGCTTTCGTAGACCGCCCGCATGCAGGCATGCCGGGGCTTCACCAGCCGGCGTTCGCGGCGGACGCTGATGACGTCCTCCCAGCTCACGCCCGGAAAATCCGCGAGCACGTCGGCAACGATCGTGTCGATGGATGGTCTTTCCTCGGTCCGGTCCGAATCGACACCATCCGATTGCCGCCCCCCCAGCAGCGCTTTCGCCTGCGCCAACAGGCGCGCCTCCGCATCGGCAAGATCAGCCTCCAGCGTAGCGATCCGGCGCGCCTTGGTTGCGTTGTCGGCGGTGAGTTCCGAAAGCTCGAACCGAAGTTCCGCCATCGCGGCCGATCGGCCTCCGCCGTCTCCGGCGCGGACCAGCCGTTCGCGCACCGCCCGATAATGCCGCTGCTGCCTTGCACTTTGCGAATTCTCCATGCACTCACTCCTTGTATTTTGAAGCATTCGCCCGCGCCACGAGTCGCAAGACGAAGGTCCCGCAAACCGGCGAGCGAACCGCCACGAGGCCTTCAGCGACCTCGCCGCCAGATGACATCGTTGGTGTTGCCATGTCAACATGATTTGTGTTATTCGTGTTGCTATGTTCCAGGTTATGAGCGAAAAAGCTGACAGGTTGCGCCAGGCGCGCATTAGTGCGGGCTTCCGTTTTGCCTCCGATGCGGCGAACGCCCTCGGCATCGTCGCCTCCACCTATCGGGCCCACGAGAATGGCCAGAACGACTTCGACCTCGACGAAGCCGACTTTTATGGGCGCAAGTTCAACGTCGACCCTTACTGGCTCATGCGCGGGGCTGGCCACACTCAGACGAATGGCGGTTCGGCGCCCTCTGCCCATCCGGTGGAAGTCGAAGAACCGAACGCGACGATTGGCGCCAGCGTGCTCGGCAAAAGCAAGAAAATTCCCGTCTTCGGCCAGGCCGTTGGCGGTGTTGACGGTGAATTCCTGATGAATGGCAGTGTATTGTTCGAAGTCCTGGCGCCGCCGGTTCTCTCCGATATATCCGAGGCTTATGCCGTCTGTGTCTCCGGCGAATCCATGTCTCCGCGCTATGAGGACGGGGAAATCTGCTTCGTCGATCCGGGCCGCCGCGTGAAAAAGGGCGATTACGTCATCGCACAAATTCGCCTCGAGGAAGACGGCGCCCTGCTCGCCTATGTCAAAAAGTTTGTGCGCCACAACAACTCCGAACTCGTGCTCGAGCAGTTCAACCCCGCCAAGGAACTGCGCTTCGACGCCCGCACCGTCCATTCGGTCCACTACATCGCCCTTGCCGGCAACGCCTGAGTGGCGGTCTGCGCTCGCGAATCGCGAGACGCAACACACGCGATCGGGAACAACACGTTACGTGTTGACACTATACGGGTCGCAATGGCATGCTGTCGACCTAAGATGACAACACGAAGGATGTGGTCGAGCGCAAATGTCCATCCCGCGAATCAAGGCCGATCTCCACGGTCACATAGATGCGCTTTTCAGCGCCGATCTGCCGCAGTCGAGCGACCTGGAAAGTCAGGCGGCGCTCGAAATCTTTCTCGTCTCCACCTATTCGAGCCTCGCATCGCTTGCCTGGCATATGGGCGCCGACGGCAGCGTGCTGCAGCGCGAGGCTGTCCCCGCCGCGCAACTCATCGGCGACGTCTTTTTCGAAAGCAACCGCGAACGGGAATATTCACCGGGCAGCACGGATCCGACGCAGCGCCTCCTCGGCACGCACAACCACCGCCAGCAGTTCGGAGGCTCGTTTCGATGAACGCCGAGACCTACGCCATCGCCAATCTCGCCGCCCTCAATCTGATCGAGGCGGTCAGCGCCGCCTATTACGTCACCGACGCCGAGACTGCCGCGCGGCATGAAGGCCGCGCCCGTGAAATGCTGAAGAAGATCGCGGCCGCCATGGGATACGACATCGCCGTCGTCGATCGCGCGCCGCAGCAATACCCCTCGCCTTCCCCCGTGGCCGGCGCCCGCATCAGGCTCGTTTCCGAGCGTGCCGCGGAATAACAAGGATGCTAATACCAAGTCTCGGTTCCTATCATCGAGCCTTGGTATAACATGGCGGCACGATGAATTGCGCGTTCCCCCTCTCTTGAGGCTCGGTCCATGGGCGGCGAAGTGACAGAGCGGTCCTACGCGGTACTACAGCCCGCGGATCTCGAGAGGATCGCAGCGGTGGCGATGCGGGCATTCGCCGGCATCTTCGAGCGCGCGCCGGTCGCCGGCCTCTACAGGGATCGGCTGCTCCTCATGGCGCTCGCCCAGGGAAGTGCGCTCCACTATTTGAACGGAGCGAATGGCATCAAGGATTTCGACGTATGGGCCTTTTTCGCGGCCGGACCGCCAAAGCCGTTTCCCCATCGTAAACGATGGTGCACGGATTTCGGCGCGTCACGCTTCGGCCGGCATCCGGCCGATCGAAACTATTCCGGCCGCCGCGTCGATCTCATGGGGCGTTCGATCGCGATTGCCAAGGGCGAGTGTCCGCAGGACGCCGTGCGGCGCTGGCTCGCCTCGCCCGCCAAGTCGGCAGTCGCCCTACGACAGAAGCCAATCTACTGCCTGCTCCCTCCGAGCGCCTTCGGCGATCGGATCAACTGACCCGCCGTCCGCGCACCGTATCAGTCGTCGTCGGCAGGGCATGGCCACTGGGACGGCGCCGAGATGCCGGCAGGAAGCTTCGTTGCCGCGTCGCCGCAGGTAAGATCGATCTGGTCCTGCATCAGGCCCGAAGCCTGAGAGAGATCGACGCCCTCTATTCTCGTCTGGAACATGAAGGCGCGGCTGAAGTCGATCGGGCCCTCGAACTGCGAGCCGCTGAGGATCGCGCGCGACAGATTGGCCGTCGCGAATCGCGTCCCCGTCAGCACGGCCTTTTCGAAATTGGCGCGTCCGAGTTCGGCCTTTTCGAAATCGGCACCCGTCAGCCGCGCGCCGGTGAAATCGGCGCGTTGCAGCTCCGAGCTGGCAAAGGAAGCATGTTCAGCGGAGATGCCGGTGAAATTGCCGCGATAAGCCTCCACTCTCGAAAAATTCGCCTTGTCCGCTTTCGCACCGGCCAGCGATGCGCGCATCAGCGTCGCCTTCTCGAGATTGGCCGACGTAAGATCGGAGCCGCTGAGATCGGTGGAGGTGAAATCCGTATTGAAGAGAGTGCTGCCCGCCAGATTGCTCCTGCCCAGCATGATCTGCCGCTTGTTGCAGTCGCTCCAATCCGTTCGCGGCTTAGGCAAACTCTTGCAGTCCGCCGCCGCTGCTCCCGAGGCAAGGATCGAGGCGGCCATCGCAACAAGAAGGCCGACAGTTCCCGCGCCCGGCGAGAGCATGCGCCGGCGTCCCGCTCCGCGTCGAATTCCTCCGCACTCGACCCGTCTTGCCGCCCACGAAACCATGTTGTCCCGCCTCCTGCGTGGAAATCCATTTTATTGCGCACGGCCCCCCAATGAAAGCCATCGTTTCCGAAGCGATGCACACTCCATGCCCTGCCGCAAGTGAGCAGACATCATGAAACCGGTTGAAACCGAGAAACACCGCCGGTTGCGCGGCAGGTATTACGCCTCGACGGCCTGGATCGCGGAAACCTGCCAATCGGCACCGCGCCTGCGCAGGAAGGTCCAGAGTTCCACCGCGTCCGTCGGCCGTTCGGGATCGCCGCTGACGACGCGGCCCGTGGCGCGCTCGCGCATCACGTCGATGCTCTCGTAGCGCATCGCAACCGTCGCATAGTCGGTGCCATTCTCATGCCACGCCTCGGCCACGTCGCCCTCGACGAGATGCACGTCCCGCACGTCGTTCTTGAGGCCCTTCGTGGCGTTTTCGCTGAGTTCCTCGGCAAGGTAGGACATCGCCTCGGGCGTCGTCAGCCGCCGAAGCGCCGCATAGTCCTCGGCAGCATAGGCCGCCTGGAGCTGCTTGAGTATCGCCTCGAATTGATCGAGGTCGCCCTGACCGATACCGATCTCGTCATTGTCCCATGCGCTCTTGGCCGACGGAGAGGGTCGGTTTGCCGAGGCGGCGGCTGGGCCCCCGCCGAGCCCCTCGCCGATCCGCGGAATGCGGAAGGACGGGGCAGCGCTCGCAGCCGCGTAGTTTCGCGCGGCGGCAGAAGGCGCCGAATAGGCCGGCTGGCTGCTGCGGCCGAAGAAGCGCTTCGCAAGCGCAATGGCTGCGACGATCAAGCCGACCTGCAGCAGCAGGCCGAGAAAGCCGATGCCGCCGCCGAGCCCATGGCCAAGCAGCATGCCGATCAAGCCGCCCATCATCAGGCCGCCGAGCATCGATCCGCCGAACCCGCCGAAGAGGCCCGGTCGCGACGCCGTCGTCTGGCCCTGCGCCGCCGGCCGCGTCGCAGCCGAAGGTGCCGGCTGCGGCGTCATCGTCCGCTCGATCGGCGCCGCATTGGTCGGCGCCGTCCGGGTAGTCGGCGGCATGGAAAAGGTCCGGCTGCCGCGTGAGCCGAATCCGCCGCCCGCCCTGCGCGCCTCGGCCACGTCGGCCACCGTCACCATCACCGCAAGACCGATGGCGGCCATCGCCAGGACTCGTTGAACACGCTGCATCATTTCCGATCCCGTTTCTCGCTCACGCCGAAGCCGGCCATTTGCTGCCGATATAGACATCGAAGCCGGACAGTTAAAGTCGCTCGTAAGGATTTTGCCGTCCACAGCCGATCAGGGTGCGTCGACAGGAAAGGAAACGGGCGCGATGAACCCCAACTCGAGCAGCTGCGCCGATCCCGAAAAGCGGATCGAATGCTCGTTGGCGAAATCGAATTCGCCGGACTTCTGCAGGTCGTCCAGCATCGTGCGATAGGCGGCAGCTCCATCGAAATACTGCCCATCGGCGACCGCTTCCTCGATTTTCTCCTTGTAGTCGGCGAAGAACTTGAAATGCAGCAGCACCCCGGAAATCGGCAGGAAGTTTCTTTGGAATGGCAACGGCTGATGGATGCTTACGCCCAGGCTGCACTCTCTGTCCCAGAAGATCAGCGGATATTTCATCAGCTCCAGCTCATAGGAGAATTTGCGTTTGCGCGGCCCGCCCGTGACGCTGATCGCCCTCTTCGTATGGGTCAGACCGTAACCGGCCCCATCGAAGTGGTCGGCGATTTCCCAGGGCATGCGATCGTCGCCGTCGAGCGTCGCCGATCCGAGCGAACCGACCGGGTACATGTCGAGCATCGGCGCCGCCAGGCGCTTCTCGCCCCGGCTTTCGAGCGCGCGAATGAGGCTCTCGAGCGGCTGCCGCTCGCAGTCCTGATAGAACAGGAACTCGTCGGAATCGACGTTGAGATACCACCGGTCCGTCCCGTAGCGCTCGAACAGCGTCTCGCGCCATTCGCGCCCGCGGCGGGCATCCCGGTAGCGCAACGGCGATCCCCAGACATCCACATCCGCCTGCGACAGCAGAAACTCGCGCGTGCCGTCGGTCGACACATCATCGACACAGATGAAGCGCGTCACGCCGAGCTTGCGATAATGCGCCAGGAAGGACGGCATCAGCTTGAGGTCGTTATGCGTGTTGAATACCACCGGAACGTCGTCCCGGCCGAGCGGCCGCGGCCCGCCTTTGCCAAGGCAGGTCATCTCGATTTCGCGCCTGCGCCGGCGAACCCGTGCGGTCAGCCGAAAGGTGTCGTAACGCGTGATCAAACGATCGAGAAACGCCCTCCGGGGCGGCCCGTTCCGATTGTCGGAAAGGCGAAATGGGTAGTGATGATCGTTCAATTATGTCGCTCCACTCGAGGCCGCGATAGGAGCGTTTATCGGCATGCCGCCGGGATTTCAACTCTGCGCAAGCCAGGCCCCGCGCATTGCCGGAGCGCAACGCGCGAACGCCGAAAAATTTCCCGACAATTGTGAAAAGGGTGCTGGACAAGCCGAACGAAGGCCATTATACGCCCCTCCATACCGCGGCGACGCGGTCCTGGACGGGTGATTAGCTCAGTTGGTAGAGCAGCTGACTCTTAATCAGCGGGTCCACGGTTCGAGCCCGTGATCACCCACCATTCTTTTCAAAGCCTTGGCGAACTTCTTGAGCGAGCGCCTTGAAGCGCGATGCACCGGGCCAACGATTGGCTCATAACCTCGCCTCGCTTAACACCGACACGCGGCGGTGACGTCCCGCAAGCGACTATCGGTAGGGCGCTTTGGTGGGTACCAGTGCCTGCCTGTACTTCGGCGCGTCAAGCGCTGCCTGATCGACAACCAGTATGCTCCCCACGAGTGAGATGAGGACGAGTATCAGCGCCACGAATGCGATGCCTGCTTTATCCATTCCCCATCATGGTCGGGCGAATGCGAGCAAAGCGAGGCGCCTGCGGCGCAGATCTTCACCAAAGCCCGTGATGGTTAATTTTGCCTAAACGAATGTAAGCACGTCAGCCACATCCCGCGGCACGTCAGACCATCATCTCACCCCCGGCGATCTTCACCGCATGTCCGCCGATGCGGGCAGTGGAAATCCGGCCGGCGACGACATCGAGATGCAGGTGGATGAAGGAGGGGCGGCCCATTTCGACGCCCTGCTCGATCAACATCGGATGGTGGCCATCCACCAGTTCGTCGAAGACATTGATCGCACCGGCAAGGGCCGCCGCGGCAGCCCCGGTCGCCGGGTCCTCCGCGATGCCCATCTCGGGCGCGAACATGCGGGCGTGGAAGCGCGCCATGTGGTTGATGCCACCGCGACAATAAAGATAGGCGCCGGCGAGCCGGCCTTCGGCGAGCGGCGCGAGCTGCTCCCAGCGCTGAGGATCGAACTCCACGGCCGCCACCGCCGCGATGTCGTGCAGCGGCACCATGACGAAGGGAACGCCCGCGCTCCAGAACGAGATGACGTGATTTTCAAAACCGATCTGCGTCGCCTTGAGACTCACCGCATCGGCGATCGCCTGTCTTTCGAAACGGGCATCGAGCCGGACCGGCTTGCGCGGCAGATCGAATTCGGCAAAGGTCGCCTGCCCCGGTTTCAGCCGCACCGCCGCGCGCACCGGCCCGACCTTCTCCTCGAGCACCTGCATGAGATCGAGCCCTCTTTCGGGCTCTCCGTACAGGTCCTCCGCGATCGCAACCGCCGCGCCGACCGTCGGGTGCCCGGCAAAGGGCAGCTCCTGCGAGGGAGTGAAGATCCTGAGCCGCGCCGAATGGGCGGTGCTTGCCGGCCGGTGAATGAAAACGGTCTCCGAAAGGTTGAATTCCTGCGCGATCGCCTGCATGGCCGCATCGCTCAGGTCATCGGCATCGAACACCACGGCAAGCGGGTTGCCCTCCAGGCGCCTGCTGGTGAAGACGTCGTAGATCGCGTAGCGCCGTGCCATAGATATCCCCTTGCCTGGCAAGACCTGCGCCGGAACCTTGCAACGCCTTGGCCCGAGCGGCAAGACAAAAAGCATCCGATCCGATACGCCGGGTTGCAAAGGACCGAAGCTTCGAAAGGCCCATATATCGCGATCGCAGCGCTTGGCCTCCGCCTTGAAACCCTTCCCCGTTGGAAAGATAACCGTTATCACCGCGCCGCGTCGCTCCGGCGGAGGCGAGCTTTGCCGAAAGAACCTCGACGGGTGCAAGCATGACGAATCGGACGCAGAATGACGGATGAGACGATTTCGCGTCGGCGCCTGCCCGCCGGTGTCTGGGCACTCGGCTTCGTATCGATGTTCATGGACATCTCGTCCGAGATGATCCACGCGCTCCTGCCCGTCTACATGGTCGCTGTTCTCGGCACCTCCGCCTTCACCGTCGGCGTTATCGAGGGAATTGCCGAAGCGACGGCCTCGATCACCAAGATCTTTTCCGGCGCGATCAGCGACTGGCTGGGACGGCGGAAACTCCTGGCCGCCCTTGGCTACGGTCTGGCGGCGCTCACAAAGCCGATCTTTCCGCTTGCCCCTTCCGTCGAATGGCTCATGTTCGCCCGTTTCGTCGACCGGATCGGCAAGGGCATTCGCGGCGCGCCGCGCGACGCGCTCGTCGCCGATATCGCGCCGCCGGAACTGCGCGGCGCCAGCTTTGGCCTGCGCCAATCGCTCGATACGGTCGGCGCCTTCATCGGCCCGCTGCTTGCCATCGGACTCATGTGGCTGACGGCGGATCATTTCCAGGCGGTCTTCTGGTTCGCGGTGATCCCGGCATTCCTGTCCGTCGGCGTGATCCTCATCGCCGTGCGCGAACCGGAACGGCCGAAGGAACTGCGCCGGGTACGGATGCCGTTGCGTCGCGACGAGTTGCGCCGGCTCGGACCATCCTATTGGTGGGTGGTCGCCATTGCCGCCGTCTTCACGCTTGCCCGCTTCAGCGAGGCCTTTCTCATCCTGCGCGCCCAATCGATCGGTATTGCCCCGGCGCTCGTCCCGATCGTGCTCGTCGTCATGAGTCTCGCCTACGCGCTGTCGGCCTATCCGGTCGGCGTCCTTTCCGACCGCGTCGATCGCTTCACCCTGCTCGTCCTCGGTCTCGCCCTGCTCCTGGCTGCCGATCTCGTCCTCGCCGTGACCACCGGCATCGCGGCGCTCGGCGCCGGTGTCGTTCTCTGGGGCCTGCATATGGGATTCACCCAGGGCCTGCTCACGACACTCGTCGCCGAAACTGCACCACCGGAACTACGCGGAACCGCCTTCGGCATGTTCAATCTGGTTTCCGGCGTGGCTACTCTCCTTGCAAGCATCATTGCCGGCACGCTCTGGGATTTTGCCGGGCCCGAGGCGACCTTCCTCGCCGGTGCCGGTTTCACGGCGATCGCCATCGTGGGCCTCTTTTCCATTCGCTCCCGCTTGAAGCGCCGCAGTTCCAACGGCTGACCCGATAGGCCATGGGAGCCACCGCGCGGGGTCGCATCTCACTCGGCTGCTTCGACGGGCAGCCCGGCCGCCTTCCATTCGGGATAGCCGTCCTCGAGCCGGCGGACGAGATAACCGCGGGACCTCAGCTCCGCGACCGCTTCGAAGGAGAGGACGCAGTAGGGACCACGGCAGTAGGCGATGACCTCGCGGTCGGCGGGAAGTTCGTCGAGCCGGCGTTCCAGCTCGCCGAACGGGATGTTGAGCGCACCGGGAAGATGGCCGAGCGCGAACTCGTCCTCGGGACGGACATCGAGGACGGTAGCAAGACCATCGTGCAGCCTCGATACCAGGTCTTCTCGTGATACTGGCTCCAACGTGTCGCGCGCGCGGAAATAGTCCGCCATAATGCGGTTGACCTCGGCCACGTTTCGTTCACCGAGGCGTCCGAGCGCATTCATCAACGCGACCACTTCGGTGTCGCCGTCAAGGCGATAGAGCACGTGCTTGCCGCGGCGTTCGGTCTCGACAAGGCGCGCGCGCCGCAGGATCTGAAGGTGACGCGACGTATTGGCGAATGTGAGGCTCGCTCTGGCGGAGAGCTCTTCGACGCTTCGCGCCCCTTGCGCGAGGTGCTCCAAGAGTTCGAGCCGGTGCGCGTGGCCGAGCGCCTGTGCCACCTCTGCGAGACTTTCATAGATCGCCTGTTTCGGTTTGGTACTTGACACGACACCTCCTCAATATATCATTCAGCGGATCAATTGAACGTAATCATACCCTTTCTCAGCGAGAGCGCAAGCTCATGATCCTCCGCCAGTTCCTGCACGCCGGCCCGGTCGCAATTTCCTACCTCTTCGGCTGCGGCGGCAAGGCCACCGTGGCCGTTGTCGATCCGGTCGGCGACATCAATGTCTATCTGCGCGCGGCCGAAGACGCCGGCATGCGCATTCACTTCGTCATCGACACGCATGTCCATGCCGACCATTTGTCGGCTGGCCGCACGCTCGCGGCGGCGGCCGGCGCCGAGTACGTGCTCTCGGCCAATGCGGATGTGTCGTTTCCGTTCAAGGCGGCGCGCGACGGCGACGTCCTGACGCTCGGCAACGTCACCGCCACGGTGTTGCACACCCCCGGCCACACCCCCGAGCATCTCTCTCTGCTCGTCACCGACCACACACGCACCGAGGAACCCTGGTTCGTTTTCACCGGCCATACGCTGATGGTCGGCGATCTCGGCCGCACCGAGCTCGCCGTAAGCGCCGAAGAGGGCGCAAGAGGCCTGTTCCAGAGCGTAAGCCGGCTCAAAGCGCTTCCCGACTATGTCGAGATCCTCCCTGGCGCCCATGCCGGCTCGGTCTGCGGCCGGCGGTTGAGCGGTAAGCCATGGTCCACCATCGGCTTCGAGAAGCGTCACAACGAGGCATTCCGTATAGAAGAGGAAGCGGAATTCATTCGCTTCATGCTCGCCGAGATTCCTCCGCCCCCACCTGAGGCCGCAGTGATCAGAGCCGCCAATTCCGCCCTTGAGGCGGCCGCGATATCAAGAAGGCCGGCTCCTCATCAGTCCAGGCAATGACGACTCCAACCGTCAGTTTGGGGCTCAGGGAGAACTGGCGGCAATTCGCACTCCTCGTGCTGATCAACGCCTTTGTAGGCGGCATGGTCGGCATCGAGCGCACCGTCGTTCCGCTCATCGGTTCGGAAGAATTCCATCTCGCCTCCACGACACTCATCGTCTCGTTCATCGTCAGCTTCGGTATGGTGAAGGCCTTTGCCAATCTGGTCTCCGGCCAGTTCGCCGATAGCTGGGGGCGAAAGCGCGTCCTGGTTCTCGGCTGGCTCGTCGGCCTCCCGGTCCCCTTCATGATCATCTGGGCGCCGAGCTGGAAATGGATCATCGCCGCCAATGCCCTTCTCGGCATCAATCAGGGGCTTGCCTGGTCGATGACCGTGATCATGAAGGTCGATCTGGTCGGGCCGAAGTCACGCGGACTGGCGGTGGGGCTGAACGAGTTCGCGGGCTATCTCGCCGTCGGCGTGACGGCGTTCCTCACGGGCTACCTCGCATCGGAATATGGACTGCGTCCGGTGCCGATCTATCTCGGAATCGGGTATGCGGTTCTGGGCAGCGCGCTATCGGTCCTGCTCGTGCGTGACACACGCGACCATGTTCATTTGGAAGCCTCGTCACATGCTCGACAAGCTCTGCCGATCAGCTTCCGTGAAGTCTTCGCGCTCACCTCGTTCAAGGATCGCAACCTGTTCGCCGCCTCGCAGGCCGGTCTCGTCAACAATCTAAACGACGGCATGAGTTGGGGCATGTTTCCCCTGTTCTTCGCCTCCTTCGGTTTGGGCGTCGAGCGCATCGGTATCCTCAAGGCGATCTACCCCGCGACCTGGGGCATTCTGCAGATCGCCACCGGCCCCTTGAGCGACCGCTGGGGGCGCAAGGGCCTGATCGTCGCCGGCATGTGGGTGCAGGCAGCCGGTCTGTTCCTGACCGCGGCGACGGGCCGGTTCGAATGGTGGCTCGTCGGCAGCCTGCTTCTCGGCCTTGGCACGGCCATGGTCTATCCGAGCTTGATCGCCGCCGTGTCGGACGCCTCGCATCCGGCCTGGCGCGCCCGTTCGCTCAGCGTCTACCGCTTCTGGAGGGATCTCGGCTACGCAATCGGTGCGCTCTCCGCAGGTCTCATCGCCGATCGCTTCGGGCTTTCGGCAGCGATTGCATCAATCGCCGCCCTGACCTTCGTCTCTGGTGCCATTGTCGCGGTGCTCATGCGCGAGCATGCGGCGAGCGCTCTTGATCCTGCGCAACGGACCACGCCGGCCAGTGAAGCAGAATGAGATTTGCGAAGGAGGTGCCAATGCGGGAAGTTCGAGGGATACGTCAAAACAAAAAGCCAAGCGGTTGAAGCGTTGTACCAACGAAGTCTGCTTATGGAGTCAGACGGGGATTCCGGCGGAAAGGTTCGCCTTTTTCCACAATCCCGCTCTAACCCCCGTTTCGCGCAAAAAGCCACTCAAGGATCGGCGGCATGAATCCCGGATAATCGTGCGCCCCGGGGGCCGACGAGCGGATCGCCACCGCCTCGTCGATCTCCGGATGCGGATCGGCCGCGACATGGGCCGCCACCCGCGCGACGATCTCGTCCGCCGCGGATCGCAGCCGGAACACGCGGAAGACGGTGACGGTGCCCTCCATATGGATGACCTGCCAGCCCGGTTCGGCATCTGCCTCGCGAAGCACGATCCCCGTCTCCTCCCTCACCTCGCGCGCGATGTTGGCGGCCACGTCGCAGCGCCCGCCGACAATATCCTCCGGTTCGAGCGAGCCGCCCGGGCTGTAGACCCGTCCGGCATTGGCCGTGTGCGCGCCCATGCGAATTGCGATGAAGGCCCCGTCGGAAGAGACGAGCACCGGCATGCCGAAGAGATGACAGGCTCCCGGAGCACGCGTCTTCCGCCACCAGAGAAAAGTCGAATAGGGAACGACATGCGCCTCGGCATCGATACGCCCGTCCGAAATACGGATCGACCGCTGCAGCACCATCTCGCCGTCGAAGAGATGCGGATTCGCCGCGATCTCCTGCCGCCAGTTCTCCCGCACCCTCTCAGCCTGCCCGAGGTGGAACGGATGCGGTCCGGCGACGACCCTCACATCGACCTCGGAGACGGGAAAAACCGTGCCTTCCGCCGGCCAGTGCGGTTGGTTGCTTTCGATGAGAGCCATGTCAGATATCCAGGGTCATGACCACCGGGCAATGGTCGGAGGCCTTAGGCCGGTCCCAGCCGGTGCGCGGATAACGCTCCACCTCCTGGCCCGCAGGAAAGATCGTCCGGAAAGGCTGGCCGGCGCGGATGATTTCCGGGACGTGGGCCGCGTTGCGGCTGGCGAGCGCCGGCGAGAGCCAGATATAGTCGAGCTGGCAGAGATGCCGCTCCGCGGGTCCCCGGCTGTGGAACAGGGTCCAGCGGTCGAGCACCGGCCGCTTGAGCATCGGATTTTCGACGAATCCGTCCTTGGTGAAGACATCGAGCGCGCTCATCGTCTCCCGCCGCGGCACGAATTCGTAGCCGTTGCGCCGATCGCCGTGGATCTCCACCTTCTCCTGATAATCATTCATGTCGCCGCAGATGGCGAACATCTCGTCCGCCGTCCGGCCGCGGCCGAAGCGACTCTCGACGATGTGGCGCACGGCCGCGGCCTCCGCGATGCGCTGCGCCATTGTCGCCTGCCGCCCGTCCATCCCGTCGCGCGCCGGTCCCATCGACTTGAAGTGCACGACGTAGAGCGTGAGCGGCCCCCCGCCGATGCTCAGCTCCACTTCGAGGCAGTCGCGCCGGAATATCCGGTCGCCCGGCTGGTTCGTCTGCGCCAGTCGATCGTTGAAGAGATCGAGATCCTGATAGGTCAGCGCCGCATGGCTTTTCACATCCAGGCACTCGATCTTCTGCCCATCGCGCGTCTCCTCCCGCATCAGCACCGCCACGTCGATGCCGCGCGAATCGTTGCCCTCGATCAGGTATTTCTGGCGATAGCCGTTGTCGACCATTCGGAAGAGATAGCCATACTCGAAGGCCTGCAGCGCCGCCAAACTGTCGGCCTCCTGCAGGCAGAGAATATCGGCGTCGCAGTCGGCAATCGCCAAGGCCGACATCTGCCGCGTGTCGTCCGTATGCGCGATCGTGCGCGCCTCCTCGAGCCTCTGATACTCCGCCTCGCTGCGCACGTCGAAGAGCCTGAGCACCCGATCCTGCTTCAGCTGGTTGCGGAAGCCGGAAAAGTCGAAACGGCTCATGAGGTTTTCGACATTGAAGGTGGCAAGACGAAGCGACATCAGGCAATCCCGCGGTGAGTTGCGCGGGAGATTAATGCATGTCGCCCGGAAGTGGATAGTGATTTTGGGATAGTGACCTGACGCCGTCACGTCACTCACTCAGTCGTCATCCTCGGCCTCGAGCTGCTCAAGGCCGAGGATGACGGCGGGCGGGCAATGTCAGGCGTTTGCCAGGCCACGCACGTATCGAGGCGCGTTCGGCGTGAAACACGGAAGCTCTAAACGAACTCCAAACTCGACCCTACCGTCTGACCGCGACCACCCGGCCGCGGCTGAAGTAGGAGAACTGGACCCGGCCGGACTGGTTGCCGCCGATGAGTTGCGCCCGTGTTTGCGACATTTTCGCAAGGATGCCGACGTGATAGCCCCGCCCTGCCCTGACGACGACAACGTCGCCCGGGCGGGCGTAGGCGAGCCGTACCGGGGCGCCGAAGCGCAGCCACGAGCGGGCGATGCCGTATCCTTCCGGCGGTGTGCGGCCGGTCAATCGGGCGATCAGCCCCATGAAATGGCCGCACCAGGGCGTGCGTGCGGGATTGACGCCGAGCACGGTGCGCAGTTTGCGGTTGTGCTTGACTTCGTGCAGACCGGCATATTTCTGGGCCTGGTTGAGCATGCCGGCATAGCTGATATCGGGGGACGCAAGCGCGACAAATGCCGCAGTCAGAAACACCATGACCTTCATGATCTGGTCTCCTAGGATGCGCGAACCGGGCGTCATGCCGGCATGCGCCGCTTCGTCTCCGTCCATTGCGACGAAACGCCCTCCGGAGCGCGGCATGTATTGGCACGCACCAAGCCGCCCGCCGTCAGGGGACCTAGTCCTGAAGGCGGATAGTTTGCTCTGGAAGCAAAGGGCTAGAGCGTCCTTGAAATTATCCGCGCGCTGCTCTCAGCGGGCACCGCGCATCCGTGAAAATGCACAACGAAAAACGCTCTAGCACTTTGTGGCTGCACCTGGCTCCCCGGAAAACCGCTTGCCGGTTTCCGGTTCCCTGTTGCAGCCGGCCGCGACCTGCAATGGCCGTGCCCCAACCTGATGGCGTTCGCTACGCGCGACCTGGAAATCCCCTGCCAGCCGTTGATGGCGGCGCGACTTTGCCGGTCGGGTGGAGCGAAATTATGGCAAGGACCGCAACCCGTGCGCCGAAAGCCGCATTTCTTCCCCGAAATGTCTATTCGGGCAGGGAAAAAGCGGACATTCGACGGCAAACGGCCTCGTTCGTCGGATCAACGGAGGGGCCACTACTCGTCGCCAAACTACACAGCTACTGCTGCCTCGCCGGTTGGTGGAATGGCAACGCCAACCGTCCGTCCTCATTCCCGTGCTTGTCACAGGAATCCAGCCAACCCAAGTCCTTGGGCTGAAAAGACGCCTCCGCACCGCAGACGCGGCGCTGCTCGACCCCCGTGACAAGCACAGGGGTGAGGGCAAAAGAGGATACGCCAAACCCAAACGACGCTACTGTCATGTACCGTCACCCGCCGCAGGCGTTCCGATGCGCTGAACAGATATTCAATTGCTTGCCCACGATTACCCGCTGGGGCCGCTTAGGTTTGCCGGAACCTGCTTAGCGCACGAGCCGGATCGTGCCCGGATAGTTCAGTTGCTTGTCGGCGAGTTCGGCGCTGCAGTCCATCTTGAACGTGGCATTGCCGATCATGGTGATCTCCTGGGCGATCAGCCGGATGCACTCGCCGCTGGTGAGCCCGTTGCCGGAATATTGCAGTTCGGCCACATCCGGCAGGTAGACGATGCCGGTCAGCGATGAGTTGCTGTTGCCGTTGATCACCGCCGGCTCGGTATTCCCATGTTCGGCGACGATCGAGAAACCGGCCCAGTCACCGGTGAGCGACGGCGAGATGTCGAAGGTGGCGCCGCCGCGGATCAAGAGCTCGGCCCCGTTCATCAGGAAGAAGGTGACGCCCTTGCCGGTCACCACGGACTGGGCGGCGAGTTCGAGGCGACCGCCGTCGATGATGTAGTTTCCGGGCTCCAGATTGACGCTTCTCTTGACGTCGAGCGTGCCGTAGGTGCCGGGCTTCAGCGTCACCACGTAGCCGTCGGTCTTCTTTGGGGTCTTGCCGGTGCCGTTGCAATCGCCGTTGCCGCCGCCGCCGCTGATATAATCCTGGCCGCAACCCGAGAGATCGACCCAGGCGGACGTCTTCGGCATCGCCTTGCTCGCGAAGGGATCGGGCACGCGCGGCGATCCCTCCACCGCATGGTCGCAGGCAAGCGTGATGTCCTGCGGCGAGCCGTAGATGGCCCCCGCCGCATAGAGACATTCCGCTTTCAGCGTGCTCGTACCACCGACATAAATGGACTCACTGTAGTTCGAATTGGAGACGACGGCGCATCCGGTCAGGTCCACGATCGCGCTGCCGCTGACATTGAAGCCCCGCTGGGCCGTATAGTGAAGGGCCAGGATACAGGCTTCTGCGCCCGCGGCTCTCGCCGCCACCGCCTGGCGCCGGATCTGGAACGGCGCGCGCTCGAGGAACAGCGGCGTATATGCCACGGCATATTCCGCCGTGGCCGTGTCTTCGTTGACGTCGCGGGTGAAGCTCACCTTCAACGCCTCCTCCGTCGGGGTGTCCATCGGCGAGGCCAAAGCTTCGGCCACGACATCCTGCGGCAGCGAATAATTGCTCCAGAAGAACTTCGCGCCTTCCTTTGAGGCGGCGTCTTCGGTCGCCCCCTCGCCATAGGCTCTCACGGATCCGAGCGCCGCGGCATCCAGTGCATTCTGGATCTTTTCCGCTTCGAGATAGGCGCCGACGAAATCGAGCGCCAGCGCCGCTGCGCCTATGATCGGCACGAAGGCGATGGCGCCCAGTACCGCAAAATTCCCGTCCCTGCTGTCTGCCAGTTTCCCGAATTGCGCACGGAACCGCTTGGCCATCATAGCCTTCCCCCTCCGAAACAGGAAATGCCGGCCACTTAAGCATCATCGAATTCACGTTTCGTTAGGAAAATCGTCAGTGTTTTAAGCAATTCTTATATACAAAGGAATAGGTTGCGCTACCGCTGCCACGCGGCTTCATTCTTCTTCTCGTAATCGCCGAACGCCTTTGCGAGCCCGCCCAGAACCTCGGCCGCCGTCTCGAACATCGCCTTGAACTGCGGCTCGTCGACCTTCGTGACGTCGTCGCGCAGATGCGCGATCAATGCGTTCAGCTCCCGCGTCATCTTCCGCGTGTGGTATATCGGATCGGTCTCAGGCTGAGCCATTGTATCGTCCTTTCGCTCCTGCAAGCGTCTGATAAGACGCGCCGCGTGTAGGGGTGAAGTGTGCCGAGGATAACGCCGGCCGCGGGGGGGCGGTTCCTCATGCGGCCGGGTCCGGTGCGGCAGCGTATCGCCGCGCAACATTCGATCCGGCTCGGTAACAAAATGCCCTCAAATGTTACTGGACCAACCCTGTCGATCCTGCAAAATAGGCGGGCAAAAGCGTCGAAGGGGTTTTCAGTAGGAATTTAGATCAGAGCTCGCCCGAGCGGTGAGCTCTGATTGTAGAGGGACCCGATCGAGTTTGCGGCGGCTCTCGGGAGTGGATACTGATCGACGACCAGATTAGCGGATGAGCTTGACGCTCTGCGCAAAAGAATTGCGCCCACAGGTTGGAAGCATTGACCGCAGTCTTCGGCCCGCCTCCTTCGGAGGCGGGCTCTTCTTTGCCCCTCTGCAGCGCTTTGTGTCGCCTGGGGCAGCGGCAAATCCATTATGTCATTCTAATGGACACCCGACTCGGTGATTGCTACTCTCCTCCCGCGGGATGGAAGCCTTCGGCATAGCTTGGGGCGCCGTGCGTCTATCAAAGGCAAGTTGAATTGCCGCATGGCGTTGTCCCTGAATCGAGATCGCTTCAAGGAGACGTCCAGGAACTCACTTCTTCGACTTCCGTCACGCTCGCGCTTCGGGTCGGCTCGTTCCGACCGATCGCGATTGTGCAATCAGGAGGTTGCTGCATGAGGCGGCTGGCAGCGATCATGGATGCCGACGTCGTCGGCTACAGCCGATTGATGGGGCGGGACGAAACGGGAACCTTCCAGGCATTGAAGGCGTGCCGCAATGCTTTTATCGCGCCTGCCGTTGCCGAGCATGGCGGACGCGTCGTGAAACAGACGGGTGATGGTACCCTTGCGGAATTCTCGAGCGTCGTCGATTCCGTCGCCTGCGCCATGGCAATCCAGAAACGAATGGCTGAACGCGACGGGCGGGCCGGCGCCGAAGACCTGCAACTGCGTATCGGCATCCATTTGGGCGACGTCATCGTGGAGGACGGCGATATTCACGGCGACGGCGTCACGGTTGCCGCCCGACTGCAGAGCCTCGCTCCCCCGGGCGGCATCTGCGTTTCCCAGCAGGTCCATGACCAGGTCGCATCGAAGCTCGACTTCCCGTTGAGCGATTTCGGCCGGCGGACGCTCCGCGACGGCCATGCGCCGATACGCGTGTGGCGATGGCAGCCGGACGGCACCGACGGCCCCGTGGCCGAGACACCCGCCGACGACCGGCCGCCCCCGGATCAAAAGCGCCCGTCGATGGCCGTCCTGCCCTTCGCCAATCTCTCGAGCGTCGACGGCCAGGAACATTTTTCGGACGGTTTTACCGAAGAGCTCATTGCCACCCTTGCCCGCTGCCGCTGGCTCCGGGTCGTCGCCCGCAACTCCTCCTTCGCCTACAAGGGCGCCGCCATCGATGTCCGCAAGGTCGCCGAGGACCTTGGCGTCAAATATGTGATCGAAGGCAGCATCCGCCGCGCGGGCAACCGCATCCGCATCACCGCGCAATTGCTGAGCGGTGAAACCGGCATGCTGCTCTGGGCGGAACGCTACGACCGGATGCTCGACGACGTGTTCGTGCTGCAGGACGAGATTGCCGGCCAGATCACCGGCACAATCCAGCCGGAGCTCGGCATCATCGAATTCGCCGCGCTGCGCGGCCACACCGCCGCCGACCTTAACGCCTGGAACATCTATCTGAAGGGCCTCTGGCATCTCTATAAATTCAATCTCGACGACCTCAGGATCGCCAAGGAGTTGTTCGAGCGGGCGATCGAGCTCGAACCCGGCTTCGCCCAGGCCCATGCGCGCCTCGCCTATGTCCATATCCAGCTCGGCTGGTACGGCCCGCTTTCCGAACGCGCCGAGCGCATCGGCGACGCCATCGCCCTGGCCGAGCGGGCGATCGTGCTCGACAGCCGTGAACCGGCCGCGCATGTGGCCCTCGGCCGGGCGCTTGCCCTCGGCGGCCAGCCGGAACGCGGCATCAATCATCTTCGCAATGCGTTGAGACTGGATGCGAGCTTCGCGCAGGGCCATTTCGCCCTCGGGCAGGCGCTCTGCTATGTCGAGCGGCCGGAGGAAGCCATTGCCGAGATCAAGGAGGCGTTCCGGCTGAGCCCGCGCGATCCGCATCTCTGGACGTTTCACAACATGCTGGCGATCGCGCATTATCAATCGGGCCGCCTCGACGAGGCCGCCGCGGCGGCACGGGCATCGCTCCGCCAGGAAAACGTCACCTTCTGGCCGGCCATGGTGCTGGCAGCGGTCCTCGGCGCCGAGGGACCGACCGCCGAGACCCGCGAAGCCGTCTCGGATATTCTCCGCCGACGCCCCGACCTGACGACGGCGACGGCGCGGGCCGAATTCTATTTCGGCGACCGCCCGGCCATGTCGGAACAATTCGTCGACCGCTTCGTCAATGACCTGCGCCGCGCCGGCCTGCCGGAATAGCCTCGAGAATCCGGGTGAGGGACTTTCCCCACCGCCGCTACTGCAGCGGCCGCCCCGGCGCTGCCGCCTGGCCGTTCACGGCCCCGGCCGCTGCCTCGTCCGCTCGGATGCTGTCGAGGCCGGTCGCCACGACCGAGACGCGGAACGTGCCGTCGAGGGTGCGGTCGAAGATCGCGCCGACGACGATGTCGGCCTCGTCATAGACTTCCTCGCGGATGCGGGTGGCGGCCTCGTCGACCTCGAACAAGGTCATGTCCATGCCGCCGGAGATCGAGACGAGCACGCCCTTGGCGCCGCGCATCGAAACCTCGTCGAGCAGCGGGTTGGCGATCGCCGCTTCGGCGGCCTTCATCGCCCGGCCTTCGCCCGTCGCCTCGCCGGTGCCCATCATCGCGCGGCCCATGCCCTTCATCACCGTCTTCACGTCGGCGAAGTCAAGATTCATCAGGCCTTCCTTGACGATCAGGTCGGTGATGCAGCTGACGCCCGAATAGAGCACCCGGTCGGCGATCATGAAGGCGTCGGCAAAGGTGGTCTTCGCGTCGGCGATGCGGAAGAGATTCTGGTTGGGGATGACGATCACCGTGTCGGCGCTTTCGCGCAGTCGCTCGATGCCGAGCTCCGCCGTCTGCATCCGCCGCCGCCCCTCGAAACTGAAGGGCTTGGTGACGACGCCGACGGTCAGAATACCGGCCCGCCGCGCCGCTTCGGCGATGACGGGAGCTGCCCCGGTGCCGGTGCCGCCGCCCATTCCGGCGGTGACGAAGCACATATGCGTGCCGCCGAGGTGGTCCATGATCTCGTCGATCGATTCCTGTGCCGCCGCATTGCCGATATCCGGCACCGAGCCGGCGCCGAGACCCTCGGTGATCGCCGTGCCGAGTTGGATTCGCCGTTCAGCCTTCGACATCGCCAGCGCCTGCGCGTCCGTATTGGCGGCGATGAAATCCACGCCCTGCAGGTCTTCGGCAATCATGTTATTGATGGCGTTACCGCCGCCGCCGCCCACGCCGATGACGGTGATTTTCGGGCGCATCTCCGTGATGATCGGCTTCTTGAACTCTGTCATGCTCTTCTCCTTGGGCAGATCCCCGGCTGTCAAAGGCTGTCCGTCCCCCCGGAACCTGCGATCGAAAGCGGCGCGGGCGCGAATCACGCATTGTCATTGTAGGAATTCAAAAAAGCCACGGAGAAGGCAAGAGCGGCGAAAACAAGGCGCGTCCACAGCTACGAGCAAGAGTAGCTTGGCGAGCCATTATATGACGCCGGAGCGCCTGCGGAGAGGAACAAGGTCCGACTGCCAGCGTTCATGCTGCACATTCACCTAAGGGAGTGGCTGCCATGGGCGTGAGAAATGCACCGACGGAAAAGGGCAAGCAAGCTGCCCGCGGCCTGCGCGACAGCGCCGCGCAAGAAGAGAAGGAGACCGAGGCGAGGAAGGGATCGGACCTCGCCAAAGGTGCAGACCGGTTCGATGAACGCTCCAGGAGCTCCGACGGCAGGAGCGCCGCAGCGAAGCAAAAGCCCAAGAAATAGGGCGGAAACACCGCCCTCAGTCTTTCTCCGAGGCGGGCGCGGTGTAGCGGCGGCGCACCGCTTCCGCCAGCCGCTTGCGGCTTTCGGCCGGGGCCAGCGAACGATCCTCCTCGAGGGCCGCGGCTTCGTCGGCGAGTTCCGGATCGCCGATGCGCTCGCCGAACCATTTCGAATAGTCGCCCGCCCGCAGGTGATGGTCCCAGGTCTCATCGTCGACCCCCTCTGCGATCTGCAGGAACATCATCAGATTGTGGGCCCGCAGGTTCAGCCTCTTCTCCGGGCCGCGGAAATAGAAGCTCGCATCCTCTCCGAGATGTCCCTCGGCATATTTCCGCGTGTGCCGCTTGCGCACCTGCTTCGGCTTTTCGACGCGGATGCGCTGCGCCGGCGCGCCGGCCGAGCGCCGCCAGAAGAGGACTTCCTCGTCCGAGTGGCGCCGGTCGAGCCCCTCCGGCAGATCGTCTCCGGTGGCTTCGCAGAAGCTCTCGATCGCCTCCCGCCCCTTGGGCCCGAGCGCCGCGACCGCGGTCACCGCCGAAAGCGCCTTGGGCGAGACCGAATCCGGGTGAACGGTGATCATGATGGTTCCCGAGCGGTCGTCGGACAGCGCCAGCGAAGCGCTGTCGCGCGCCGCCGGCATGAGGTGGTGGGCCTCGTCGATGATCAGCCAATGCGGCCTGCCCGTTCGAGCACGCATCGCCGAAATGTCCGGCATCAACTCCGCGAAAAACCCCGGCCGCTCCTGAAGCTCGAAGCCGAGCGCGCTGACGACGACGTTGTCCTCGGGATTGGCAAGGAGCTCCAGCACCTGGCGATTCGTCGGCGTGACAGAGCCGCTGCCGACGGTCACGGCACCCTCGAGATCTTCGTAATCGCCCTCCGGATCGAAGACGCAGAATTGAAAGCTCTGTTCGCGCAGCCGCTCCGAAAGCGCCGTCGCCAGTGTCGATTTGCCGATCCCGGAGCTGCCGGTGATGAGCAGCACGTCGGGCGGCGTTATCACAACGGGCCCGGCGTCATTTTCGCCGATCTGCACCTGATGGCGCGCATTGGTGCAGAACGCGAAATCCTGCGCGATAATCTCGCCGATCAATTCCTCGACGCCTTCGCCGCGTGCGCCCTCCAGCGCGAAATCGGCGGTATCCTTCACCGCAGGCAACGCATTCGCCACGGCGGCGCCGCAGCCGCACATCCGCAATAGGGCGTGGTCGTTTTCCGCATCGCCGACGGCGACGACATTCAGGAAAGAGAGTTGCATCTCCTTGAGCGCCGCCTTGAGCCCGCTCGCCTTGTTCACCCCGCTCGGCAGCACCATGACGGCGCCCTTGTTGAAGATGATTTCCAGCTCGAGGCCGAGCTCGTGGATCGCCTCGAGCACGGCTGTCTGATGCGGCTCCCAGGTGGCGACGATCGTGCGCCCGACCGAGATATTGTCGACGCCCTTCTCTCTCAGGAGATCGACGAACTCCGCCGGCGGCGCCGGCGCCAGCGGCCGCTCCTCTTCGGTCTCCGGCGTATAGAGGAGCGCGCCGTTCTCGGCGACGATCTTGTCGAAGAGATCGGTTTGCGGAAACACCCTTTTCAGATCCGGCAATTCGCGTCCGGTAACGAGCAGCAGCTTGCGGCCCGTCTCCCGCAGTCTTTTCAGCGCTTCGAGGCTTTCGGTCCTGACCGTGCCGTGATCGGCCAGGGTCCCGTCATAATCCGTCGCAAGAGCCATGTAATACATGCGGGCTGCCTTTCCTTGAGCTCGTTCTGCAGGATGGAACGTCAAAGCTCGGGGCTGGTTCCCGCGGCGCTGGCTCGGAGTTCCGCCGGGTCCGTCGGCTTGGGCATGGATCTTCGGGCCAAGCGCCCCAAGCAGGAGCGGCCAGTCACCTTGCCGCTCCGCCCGCTCGGGCAGGGCAAGTCAGAGCTTCGCTTCGAGGACCAGGTTGAATGGCGTCTCGAAGGCGCGGCGGAAGCGGGTGAAGCCCGCCTTGCGGAAGACATCGGCCAGCCGCCCCTCGCCGGCCTGCGCGCCGAGCACCAGGCGACCGCCGTCGGAGATCGCATGGGCACAGCAGATGGTGGTCGAGGCCGCGTAGTACAATCTTCCCACCGGCGAAATGTTGTCCTCGACGCGATCATTCGCGAAGGGCTCCACCAGCATGACGACGCCGTCCGGCGCCAGTGCCTTGGCGGCATGGCTCGCTGCCGCTACCGGATCGCCCATGTCGTGCAGCGCGTCGAAGAAGCAGATCAGGTCGTAGTCCTTGCCCGGATAGCCATCGGCGCGCGCCTCGCGGAAGGTTGTCTGATCGGCAATGCCCGCTTTGGCTGCGGCTTTCCGCGCCTCGAACAGCGACTCCTGATGCGTGTCGAAGCCGCAGAACCTCGATGCCGGAAAGGCCTCCGCCATCAGCACCGTCGAATGGCCGTGGCCGCATCCGATGTCGGCAACAAGACCACCCGCCTCGAGCTTGTCGACGACGCCGTCGAGAGCTGGCAACCATTCGGAGACCAGGCTCGCCTTGTAGGCATTGCGATAGAAGGATGCGACCCCGCAGGAGAGCCGCCCGTCGTGGTCGCCCCATGGAATACCTCTACCGGTGCGGAACGCCTCGACGGCCTTGTTCTCGTCCGCCCACATGGATGCGGGGACTGCCCAGGCATTGGGAATGAAGGTGGGGCTGTCCGGATCGGCAAGCACGAGAGCCTGTTCCGGAGTGAGCTCGTAGGTGTTGCTGACACTGTGGTAGGAGACGTAGCCGCCTGCGACTTGCGAATTGAGCCATTCGCAAACATATCGTTCGGCGCAGCCGCTACGCTTGGCCAGTTCACGCGCGCTGAGCGGGCCGGCCCCAGCCATGGCCTTGTACAGGCCGAGCCGGTTGCCGAGGCTGATCATGACGCCGCCATAGCCGGCCGAAAGATCGCCGACCGCTCGCGCGACAAGCGCGTCGAGCTTCGCAGAATCGATTGCGCCGCGGTGGATGTGTTGCATGTTCGTGTCTCCTCTTGAAGCGCTCCGGGGAAAGATCCGGGCTGCCCCATCAATCGCAGAGACAGGGCACGAGAGGCAGAGCCGTTATCTCCAGAATCGGGCCGTTCGGGCCACATGGGCAGCAGCAGGCCAGGAACGTGGCGCGACAATCTCGCCGGCGCTATTGTCGGACTCGCAAAGAGGGAGTCGACATGCTGCGTGATACAGTTGCGACCAGATCCGAGCCGCTCCACGTGAGCCTCATCGCCATTCCGGAGGCCGTCGTCTCGACTCTCTCCGGCATCTTCGACGTGATGAACGCCTTCGCCATGATGCCGTCCTCCGACAATGCCCCGGCACCGGCACCGCCGTTTCGCGTCGAGATCGTCGGGCTCAGACCGGGGTTACTCGAGCTCGCCAGCCGCGTCCCGGTCATGGTCCAGCGCGCCGTTGACGAGCTCGAGGCAACCGATATCGTCATTGTCCCATCGATCCTGCTTGGCCCGGAAGGCTGGCAGAAGGGCCTGCATCCGGAACTGGTCGACTGGTGTCGCGCGATGCATAGACGCGGAGCGCTCCTGTGCTCGGCTTGTTCAGGCATTTTCCTGCTTGCCGAAACCGGCCTCTTCGATGGCGAGCAAGCGACGGTGCATTTCGGCTATGCGGCAGCCTTCGCCTCTACCTTTCCGCAGGTGCCGATCCACCCCGAGCGCGTGCTTGTCGTCTCCGGAAAGAGCGACGAGCTGATCACTTCCGGAGCGTCGATGACGTGGCACGATCTGGTGCTGTATCTGATCGCGCGCCACGCCGGAGCAACATCCGCACAGACGGTCGCGCGATCCTTCGCGCTGCAATGGCACCAGGACGGGCTCGCGCCCTATATCGTATTCGAGGGGCGCAAGGACCACGGAGATCACGCGATTCAATCGGCCCAGGACTGGGTTGCCACGCACTTCTCTGTGGCCAGGCCCGTGGAAGAAATGATCCGGCGCACCGGGCTCACCGAGCGTACCTTCAAACGACGGTTCACCAGCGCTACGGGCCTTAGCCCAATCGCCTATGTTCAGCGCCTCCGAATAGAAGACGCCAAGCGCCGCCTGGAGCGGACTGAAGCCTCGGTGGACGAAATCAGCTGGCGCGTCGGCTACGAAGAACCCGCCTTCTTCCGGCGCCTCTTCAAACGCATCACCGGCCTGCCGCCGGGGGTCTATCGGAGGCGTTTCAAGATCCCCGACTATGCCCTTCCACTCTCCCGAGGCGGAGGAGCCTCTCCATAAGTGGCGGTCCCTGTCGGCAGCAGGTATCGACCCGACTTGAGCCACATTCATCGAGTCGCCTAGGCAGTCGCCGCTAAAGGCGCCAGCCATGGCCGATGACGAACGGCACCAAGGCGCCCCCGTCGATCGCCACGCTGCTGTAAGCCTTGAGGCGCTGGCCACCGGAAAGCGCGAGGTCGAGCGCGAAACGCTCCCCTTCGAAAACGCAGGAAACCACCCGCATGGGGATCCCGTCGGTGCCGCGGTGGACATGCTCCGGCCGGATGAGCACATCCGCAACCGGCCGCCTGCCCGAATCTCCGGACCCAGAATCTCCGGGCCCAAGCGCTAACCTGAGGCGTGGCCAGTCGATCTGCCGCCCCGCCCCTTCGGGCAGGCTCAGCCGCAAGATATTGCCGCGGCCGATCAGTCCGCCGACGACCCGGCCCTCGGGGCGCGCATAGATTTCCGCCGGTGGCGCCACCTGCAGGAGCCGGCCTTCCGACATCACCGCGACGTCGGTCGCAAGCGCCATCGCCTCCGCCTGGTCGTGCGTCACATAGATCATGGTCGCGCCGGAGCGCTCGTGAAGGGCGCGGAAGGTTTCCTCCATCGCCTTGCGCAGATGCTGGTCGAGATTGGCGAGCGGCTCGTCGAGCAGGACGACATCTGGTTCGGTGACGAGGCAGCGGGCGAGCGCCACCCGCTGCCGCTGGCCGCCGGAGAGCGCCGCCGGCCGCCGCTCGGCAAAGTCTTCGAGCTTGACGAGCGCCAGCGCCTCGACGACCCGCCGGCGATAGGCCTCGCCGGAAACGCCGCGCACTTTCAGGGGGTAGCCGACATTCTCCGCCACCGTCATATGCGGCCAGAGCGCATAGGACTGGAACACCATCGCCATATTCCGCCTTTCCGGCGGCAGCGACCGGGCGGCGTCCGATAGCCGCCGCCCGCCGAAGTCGATCGAACCGCCCGTCGGCTGCTCGAAGCCGGCGATCATCCTGAGAAGCGTCGTCTTGCCGCAGCCGGAGGGACCGAGAAGCGCCAGAAATCCCTGGCGGCGGACGGCAAGCGAGACATCCGAGACCGCTGGGCGCTCGCCTCCGAAGGTCTTCATCACGTGATCGAGGATCAATTGCGCCACGGCAGCACGCCCTCCGGCATGTATCTCGCGGAGATTTCCAGCGCCGCCATCAGAGCCGTCACCATGAGGACGACGAGGACCGAGAGCGCCGAGGCAAGATCGGAGGAACCGCTGTCGTCGAGATTGAAGATCGCCACCCCGAGCGTCTGCGTGCCGGCCGACCAGAGCAGCGCCGACACCGTCAGCTCGTTCGCCGCGATCAGGAAGACGAGGATGACGGAGGCGCCGGCCGCGGGCGCGATCACGGGCAGCAGCACGTCGCGCATGCGACGCAGGAGACCGGCCCCCGCGAGCCGCGCCGCCTCTTCGAGCGACGGGTCCATCTGCAGCATGGCGCTCATCACCGGCTTCAGGCTGACAGCAAGAAAGGAAGAGAAATAGGCGGCGAGAATGATCCAGACCGTGCCGTAGAGCGACAGCCCGACGAGCGGCAGCGGCGCCGCGAAGAGAAGGACGAAGGCGACGGCAAGGACGATGCCCGGCAGCGCATAGGGAACCTCGATAAGGATCGCCAAAAAATTGGCAAGCGCACCCTTCCGTCGCGCCAGCAGATAGCCGGCAGGCACGGTGATGACAAGCAGACCGACCGCGGCGGCGGAGGCGAGAAAGAGTGAATTCCGGAACGCCGTCAGCGTCAGGGATTGGCGACAGAGGATTTCGCCATAGGCGCGGAAGGAGACCGTCTCGAGCGTCAGAGGCACGCCATAGGCCGGCACCAGCGAGCTTGCGACGAGCGCCAGCAGCGGCGCCGCGAGCACGAGCGCCAGCACGCCCCAGAGCAGGCCTTCGACGAGGAGCCTGAAGCGGCCGAGCGAAAAGGCGGCACTGGCACCGGAAAGGCCGAGCGGGCGATAGTCCCGGCCCTGAAGCATCCGCTGCTGCAGGAGGAGCCCGGCGGCGGAAATGACGGCGATCAGGGTCGACAGTATGGCGATCTCGCCGAAGGTGGAGGTGCCGAAGCTCGCGAGCCGGCTATAGATCAGGGTCGGCAGCGTTTCGATCGAGGCGGGAATGCCGAGGATCGCCGGAATGCCGAAATTGCCGATGCCGGAAACGAAGGCGATCGCCGCGCCCGCGACCAGTCCCGGACTTCCGAGCGGCAGCAGGATGTCGCGGAAGACCCGCAAGGGCGAAGCGCCCGCAAGGCGCGCCGCCTCGACGCCGTCACGCGGGATTGCGGCAAGCCCGGCCTTCACCGCCAGGAAGACGAGCGGCGCATGCTGCACGCCGAGCAGAAGCGCGATGCCGGAAAGCGAGTAGAGCGGCTGCGGTCTACCGAGCGGCGGCGCCAGCCCCAGCGTCTTCAGAAGCGGACTCGACGGGCCCGACATCTCCACCCAGGCAAGCGCCGTCACCTGCGGCGGGATCATCATCGGCAGCATGAAGGCGAAGCTCAAGAAGAGCTTGCCGCGAATGTCGGTGAGCGCCAGGGCGAAGCCGAAGAGCGTGCCGAGCACCAGCGAAACGGCCATGCCGCCTGTGGCGGCCAGCAGGGTGTTGCGGAGCGCGGCGATGGTGGCGGGCTCAAGAAGCAGCTTTGCGCCCTCGCCATCCGTCAAACCGCCAAGGCCGGCCCAGCCGAGACGGATCAGCGGCAGCGCCGAAAGCAGGAACACGAGGCAGAAGACCAGGGGCAACAGCCAGCCGGGCTCGCCGCCGGCGGTCGCCTGCGGGCTGCTGCCGTGCTCCTGCGGCGCCAGCCGCCTCGGCTTGCGTAACCCGTCTTCCGTAACGTCAGGCGACGACGGGTGGTTCAGTTCCTTCGCGATCCTGCCCGGCACGGCCGGCGACGCCTCCCCTCGCCGTCCGGCGCCTTCCAGCGTTTCGCCGCCAAAGGCAAGCCGCAGCCGGCCGAAACGGCCACCGCGGGCGATCTCGTCCGTTCCGGAGCAGGCACCCGCGGATTTCCCCGCGGGTGCCTGGCCGGATTCCGTCTGCCGCCGGTTCTGAACCGGGAACCGTGACACATTTTTGCGCAACTTGCTCAGCATCAGCCGATCAGTTGGTGCCGAAGACGCCGGAGAAGGTTTTAAGGTCCGCTTCGGCATTCTTCACCGCCGCGGCCGCATCGACCGGCAGAACCTTGATCGTCTCGCGGGCCGGAAAGCCTTGCGGCAGCGCCACGCCGTCGCGGGCCGGGATATAGCCCATCTTCGATGCCAGCTTCTGGCCCTCCACGGAGAGAAGGAAGTCGACGAACTTTTTCGCGGCGTCTGCATTCTTCGCGGTCTTGAGGATCGCCACCGGCTCGGTGACGACGGAAACGCCTTCCGCCGGGAAGACGAACTCCACCGGTGCGCCCCTGGCCTTTTCGCGGATGGCCATGAAATCGACCACCATGCCATAGGCCTTCTCGCCGGTTGCGACTGCCTTCAACACCCCGCCATTGCCGCCGGCGGCCGTCGCGCCGTTTCCGGCAAGCGCCTTGTAGTAGTCCCAGCCGAGGCCGTCGATCGCGGTCAACGTCTGCGCATGGATCAGCGCCGCGCCGGAGGTGAGCGGGCTCGGCATGGTGACGAGGCCCTTTGCCTCCGGTTTCGCCAGGTCCTGCCAGCCCGTGGGCTTCATCGCGGCAGCCGTGTTGTAGATGATCCCGGTGGTGATCATCTTCGTCGAGTAGTAGGCGCCGTCCGCGTCGAAGAGCGCGGCATCGTAAGCCGCCGCTTCCGGAGACTTGTAAGGCATCAGGTGCCCCGCTTCCTTCAGCCGCTGCATCGTCACCGTATCGGCGATCAAGAGCACGTCCGCCGCCGGATTGCCCGCTTCGATCTCGGCCATCAGCTTGGCCATGATCTTCGTCGTGCCCTCACGCACCCACTCGACCTCGACACCGGGATTTGCCGCCTCGAACGCATCCACCGTCGCCTGCGCATCCTCATTCGGCTGGCTGGTGTAGAGGATCAGGCTTTCGGCCTGCGCCGCGGTGGAGAGAAGACCGGCAATGGCTGCTGCGGCAACGGCGGAGATGATCGTTTTCATGGCGTAGCCCTCGGCTTGTGGAATATGGAGCCGAGGGATAGTGGCGTTGTTTTACAGGGGTGTGACAGGGGGGGCGAATGCGGCGCTACTGCATGTCTCCTTTGATTGGTCTAAGGCAAAGACATGCAGCAGTTCAAAGTGTTACGACGCCGCTGCGTGCCTCAGGACGGCGACGCCGCCGGCAAGGCGTTTCCGGCAGTGCCCCGCGCCTCCGTGACTGCGGCCCGGACGAGCGTCCGGCGGCGCAGCATCAAGGCGTAGACTGCCGCGTAGATGCCGATCACGACCACGCCGACCCACTCGATCTTGAACGGCGTGAACTGATAGGCCATCACCAGGCCCAGCTGAAGAAAGAAGTGCAAAGGATAATATGCCGGGCCGAGCCGTGTCTTCGTCCAGCCAAGATTGAGGCCGTAGAGACGGATCAACGAGTCGAGCGAATTCACGACGAAAACGATCCCGACCGTCACCATGAACCAGTTCAACCAGCCGGGAATTGTGATCTGCCGCTCGAAGTAGATGTAAAGCACCGCGAACCAGACGGCCAAGGGGATGGAAGGCAGAAGGATCATCGCGCCGGCCAGCCGCCATGTCCTGAGCCCTCCGACGAACATGGACACGAACTGGCCGATCATGATGCTCCACGAGAACCACCAGAAAAGATAGAATTCGTGATAGGCGGTGATCGGGCTGACGAAACGGTGCAGATTTGCAAAATAGTCCGACAGCAGGCCGAGATTCGACGCGAGACTGCCCGCTCCAGCGCCGCCGGAGTAATAGGCCGCCGCCGGTACCGCGACGACAGCCAGGGTCACGAACATCCATGTCGAACTGACGGCCAGCCATTTCATGAAATTGACGCTGCCGCTGGAATAGACCGACACCGCGATGACGCAAAGGACGATCGCCCACAGCGCGGTCGCCGAAACATCGCCGATATAGCTCGGCAAGGCGGTGAGAAAGAGATAGCAGGTGAAGGCGCAGGTCGCGATCACCGTGAGGTTGTAGACCCATTTGACGATCGCAATCTCGAAAATCTGCAGCCGCGGTTCGAGCACGACGAAGTAGAAGGCCGAGAGAAAGTACATCATCCAGACCAGCGGTCCCCACATGCCGAACTCGATGGCGAGCGGATTGGTGAACCGGTAGGCCTCATCCGCCGCGTAAACCGGAAATTCGGTGAGCGGCAGCATGACGAGACCCATGTCCAGGCCGGCCGTGAACAGCAGCGCCACGAAGGTGAAGGTGCCGACCGGGGTTTGCCCGCAACAGCGGACGTTGCTCCAGCGCAGGATGACGAAGACAGCGCTGATTAATACCGCCAGATAGGCGGTGCTGATGATGTAACTCACTGATGACCTCCCTTGCGGCAGTTCCGCCAGATTGATCGAGAGGGGAAACGCCGCCCGTAGGACGCCACAGGAACGGCAGAGATCTACGTCGGAGAACGACGCGGCGACAACCAAATGCGACGAAAGCGCCTCGCATGTTCGGATGAGCCCCTGCAGATGGCCGCCTCTTCCGAGGCGGCCATCCTGCCCGAGTTGCCCGGCTTTCCGCACAGCTTTCACCATAGCCTCGTAGCCAAAGCACCCCCAGCAACCGAGCAATGTGCGCTCCAAGCTGCGTCCGGGCCATGACTATTACCGCAGCAGCGCGGCGTCTTCGCGAGCCCTGTCCAGGACGTAGCCGACATCCTCCGGCAACATGAAGCCATCAGCGACCAGGGCCTCCGCGGCGGTCTTGACCGCCATCAGATAGGCTTCCTCGTCGGGATAGCGCTCGCCGAGGGACTTTCGGTCATCGGTCGCGTTCGGCTCCTTCGGGAAGGGGATGAAAGTGCCAGCGAGGCTACAGAGCTCGCCCTCCGCAAAGCCCTCCCTTCGAAGGTTCCAACCGGCATAGGTTCCGAGCGGCGCCTCGACATTTGCCATCCTGATGCCTCCCAACGGATTGCCGTCATCATCGAGCGCAGGCACGGACACCGGATAAGCCTTTCCGCGCACCGGCGGCTGTGAAGAATGGTCCATTACCCTCAGCTCATTGAAAACAGGCCGCGCCACCTCTCCGCCGATCCTCGGCAGCTTCAGATCTTCAAGGCGGACCAGCGTCGCGTCGGTCAGGCTGGGATAGCGGCTGGCCGGCGGTGCCTTGTCCTCCGATACCCAATTCGCCAAGGCGACATAAAGCGCCCGCATCACGGGTGCCGCACTCAGCGGATTGGTCGGAAAGGCGCAGGCAGCCTCCTCTTTCGACTGGGCCGACCAGCCGTTGAAATGCGGCGCTCCGGCAATGAAGTAGAGCCGCACGTCGTCCGGCATTTCCAGGGGTTCGCCGGCGGGCGAGGTGGTGACCAGCGATGCACGAGCCTGCCAGAACTCTGTAGACGTATCAGTGTGCATGATCTTCGGGCAGGTGGCGGTGGCGCGGCAGGCGGACAGAATGCTGCCGCTTTCGCCGGTGAGCGGATCGGTGGTCTCCGCATAGGTGAAGGGGAATTGATCGCCCGGATAGTCGTGATCCTCGTGCTGGCGCGAATACCGGCCCGGCTGCGCGAAGCGGAAATTGGTAAAGGTCTTTCGCGATCCGGCGATGTGCGGGATGGCTCCGTCGAAAACCCTCTTGCCCGCCTCGTCGGCGTTGAAGCCGTGATAGACCAGGTCGCGCAGGAAGCGTCCCGATTGCGAGACACCGAGGGCGATCGTGTGCTCGACGCCGTCCAGCGGGCTTTGCACCTCATGGCCATGACTGCCGCGGAGGAAGGAAACCAGGTCGCTCGTCGCGACGAAGGCAAGCCCGGCCGGAACCGCATCCTTGGCCGGATAGATGAATTCGTAGATCGCACCGGCGTCCATGTCGGCGGGTCGGGTGATCTCGATCTCCGTCGGGCCGAGATATCTGAAACTCAGGCCGGCCTTCTGCTCCGGCTGGTCGGACTCCCTCGCGCGCACCGTGAGCCTTGCCTTTGACGGATCGAGATCGGCGGCGGCATAGGTCAGGACGGCACTGCTGACGGCACCGGGCTCGTCGAAGATGAACTGCTCCCGCGATTCGCCCGTGATCCCGTCGAGAGTGGGCAGCTCCATGTTCAGCAGATTGTCTGGCAGGTGGGTCTGCCAGCCGCTCCAGACGATCGTGTCGCCGCGATCCAAGAGAAAGCCATCGCCCGCATCGGCGGCCGTCGCCGGGACGTCGGTCGTACCGCTGCGATTGAGCAGCATGAAACTGAGATTCCTGCCGCGGTTCGGAACCTCGTAGAGAAGAAACGGCGAACGCCGCGCCGGATCTGCGGGCACCAGCATCGAGACCTCGGCCCTGAACACGACCTCGCCCGATCCATTCACCGGTGCCTTGTCGATGTCGACGATGCCGGCGACACGCGGCGATTTCGAGTCAACCGCGAAACTCGCGATCGCATCGATACGCTTATACGCCCCGACGCTGCCGAAGGTCTTGCCTTCGAAGGCCGGGCCTGTGGCCTTGACCTCGAAGCCGGTGACCCGCGCCAAGCCACTGCTCGACAACAGGGCGCCCGCCAGGGTGGCCGAAATTAAGATCAGGTATTTCAACATGGTCTCCTCTCCTCTGCTGACAACGATGTGCGGAGATTTTCGGGACCTGCCCATGGCCCGCGTCGGGTCCCTCCCTGCTTCAGCCTTGCGTTGAGTCGTATTATGGATCACTTCTCTTGCGCACAAAGTCAATATTCTTGTATGCAATAAGCACCGGTCTGCATAATCTGAAGGGTGGAGCCGGTATCTTCCGGAAGCCCACTCGGTTCAAGTTCCGGAACCGTTGGCAGCCTGTCCCGTTGGAGCGTCGAGGCATCCAAGAGCGATTTGTCCGGAAAGGTTCAGGTGCGATGGATCTCCTGCGATGGATATCCAGCCATGGCCAGTTGATCTCGGCGCTTACCGGCGTCGGCATGCTGCTGGTCTGGGTTATCTATCTGCAGGTATTCATCAGCAGCTACAGAAGGCAACTGCGCGCGACGCTTCTGATCGCGCGCGGTGTCGGCGACGGCCTGGAGGCCCGCTGCTTCCTGAGCAATATGAGCTCGGGGCCGGTTTACGTGCAGAGCGTGATCATCACGCTCGAAACCCCCGATGGAACATTGGTCAGGCCGGCAACCGACATTCAGGACGGCGAAGGCAGCCCGATCCAGCGGACGCGCCAGGGGCCGCTTCAACCCGGCGATATCCGCGACATCGGCTCCTTCCGCAGCCTGATCTGCCATGCGCTCGAGGCCGCCGATGACGACCCGGAGATGGTTGAGGCGATGGTCATCGAAATCCTCGGCGTCTACGGCTCCGAGGACCTGCCCGTCGGCGCCCGCCGGCGCTTCATCCTGACGAAGACGCAAGGCCGGATACGCCTGCGAGGAGCCACGATCGAGACGCAGCAGATCAGGAAGAGACGCGAGCGACGAAGGCTGATCTCCGAACTCGGGCGGGACCAGTAACAGACCGCTCAAGAGAGTGTGCCGCGCGGCCGCTTCCAGACTGTGACCGCGCTCATCCCTCGGGGGCTGCGCGCCACGCGCTTACCACCTTACCCGAGGCCTGGGCAGAATTGTCGGTGGCAGGGGCCAAACTCTCTCATTAAACCGATTGCTCGGAAGCGTGGGGCATCAGCACCTGCCGCGTGATCACGGCTCCCAGCAGCGCGATCCCCACAATCGTGGCGGCCAGATCGGGCGCGATGAGCAACAGCGCCGCGATCATCAGCAGCAGCCGCTCTATCAGGTAGAGCGGTCCGCGGAGCCAGTTGGTGATTGCCGCCGACAGGGCGAATATCCCCAACATTGCACCACCGGCCGCCAGTGCGAAGTCCGTGACGGTGAACTGCGGCGTGACGATCAGCAGCGCGGGCGAGAATACGAAAACGAAGGGCACCAGCGCCTTACCCATGCTCAGTCGGAAGGCAGTGTTCCCGGCCCGGAAGGCGTTCGCTCCCGCAATTCCGGAGGCAGCATAGGCGGCCAGCGCCACCGGCGGCGTTACATCCGCGAGCACGCCGTAATAGAACACGAAGAAATGCGCGACGAGTGGCTCCACGCCCATCAGGCCGAGAATCGGCGCGGCCACCGCCACCATGATGATGTAGTTGGCCGTCGTCGGAATGCCACAGCCCATCAGCACGCAGACCACCGCCGTAATCATCAGCGTGAACAGGAGCGTGATCGTCTGCACGCCCATCAGGTCGAACGGCAGGATGGACAACGCCGCATGCGCGGCAACCGCCCAGCCGCTGGCGAGGCTGGTGACCATGAAGGCGATCTTGAAGCCGACACCGGTCAGGGTGACGACCCCGATGATGATACCGACAAGCGCCGCCGCCGCGGTGACGGACAGTGACTGCCGCGCCCCAAGGACAAATCCCTCCCAGACGCCGATAGCCGCCTTGCGCATCCCTTCTGCGACGCCAAGCGTTTGCACCGACTGAATGACGAGCACGGCGATACAGGCAACGATGGCCCAAAAGGCCGACAGGAACGGCGTGCGCCCACTCATCAGCATCAGGACGAGAAGAATCAGCGGCAGGACCGTCAGCCAGCCTTCGCGGATCACCTTGAGCGCATTCGGCAGTTCCTCCCTGGTCAGGCCCCGCAGGCCGAGCCGTTTCGCTTCCAGGTGCACCTGCAGCAGCACACCGAAGAAATGCATGAAGGCCGGTACGATCGCGGCCAGAAGAATCGTCGTCAGCGGCAGGCCGAGGTATTCGATCATCAGGAAGGCCACCGCCCCCATGACCGGCGGCGTGATCTGGCCGCCGGTCGAAGAGGCCGCCTCGACCGCCGCCGCGAAATGTCGCGGATAGCCAATGCGGATCATTGCCGGGATGGTCAGCGCGCCGGTTGTCACGGTGTTTGCGATCGACGAACCGGAGATCGAACCGAGCATCGCCGAGGACACCACAGATACCTTGGCCGGGCCACCCGCGAAGCGGCCGGTCAGCGCCGTTGCGACGTCGATGAACAATTGCCCAAGCCCGATCCGCGTCGCCATCACGCCGAACAAGACGAAATGGAAGACATAGGTGGCGATTACCCCAAGTGCGGTGCCGTAGATGCCCTGAGAGGTCAGGTAGAGGTGATTGACGATATTTGACCAACTCGCTCCGGGATGCACGAGAATGCCGGGCATCGATTGGCCGAAATAGGCATAGCACATGAACAGGATTGCGATGACCGGCAACGGCCACCCCATCGCGCGGCGCACCGCCTCCAGGAGGACGAAGATGAGCACGCTGCCCATCGCCAGGTCGAGCGGCAAGGGGTTGCCGACGCGGAAGGCAAGCTGGTCGTAGATCCACGGTATGTAAAGCGAGGTGACCGCCGCAGCGATGGCCAGGAGCCAGTCGGCCAACGGCAAGCCGAGCGGCGCGAGCCGCCCCGGTTTCATGTCACGCCGCCCAGAAGCGGAAAAACAGACGAAGACGAGCGACAGCGTTACCGCCATATGCAGGCCGCGATGGGTTGCGGATCGCGGAATTCCGAAACCCGCCGTGTAGAAGTGATAGCAGGACAGCAGAAACAGAACTATCCCAGACAGGATCGTCAGGGCCTGCCCGAGATTGCGGAACCGCAATTCCGGATCGAATTTCTCCTCGAGTGCCTGCAGTTCTTCAGCGGTCAGGGGGGACGCCCCCGCCGCGCCTTCGTGGTGATCTCGCGCGCTCATCTTATCCCCTTGGCGGTTAATACCAAGTCTCGATGATAGGAACCGATAGGACCGGCTCGATCGGGCTGTCTGGCCCACAATCAGCCATAGGCCATCCTATCGGCTCCTATCATCGAGACTTGGCATAAGGGGAGCGGGGCCGCCACTGCCGCCACACTCCCGCTAGCGCATCGGCCCGTAAATCGTACGCGATTTTCGGAAGGCTCGATGCGCAGATTCAAATGGCGTTTATTTCAGCGCGCCGATTTCCTTGTAGAACCTCTCCGCGCCCGGGTGGAACGGAATGCCCACGCCGGCCGTCGCATTCTCGGTGCGAATCAGCTTGCCCTTTGCATGTCCCGCATCGAACATCTTGCGGGTGTTGTCGTTCCAAAGTGCTTTGGTGATGTTGTAGATCAGCTCTTCCGGCTGGTCCGCGCTGGTCACCCATTGCGCGCCGACCGAGAGCGTCGGCACATCGGCTGCCTGTCCCTCATAGGTACCCGCCGGGACGGTGTCTGCGGCAAAGAAACCGAACTGCGCCCGGATCTTGTCCGCCCCCTCGCCGGTAATCGGGATGATCTTCACCTTGTGCTGGCTCGCCAGTTCGGCAATCGCCCCGGCCGGATAGCCGCCGACGAAGAAGAACGCATCCATTGCGCCGTCACGCATCCGGTCGGCAGCCTGGTCCGGCTTGAGGTATTCCGGCGTGATGTCGGCTTCACTCAAGCCGAAGCCTTCCAGCACGATGCGCGCATCGACCAGCGTGCCCGAGCCCGGCTCGTCGAGCGAGACGCGCTTGCCCTTCAGGTCGGCCACGCTTTCGATACCGGATTCGGCGCTGGCCACCAGATGCAGGCTTTCCGGATAGAGATTGGCGATCACCCGCAGCTTCTCGGCAGGCGCCTGCCCTTCCCACATGCCGGTGCCGGTCTGCGCCCATGTGGCCACATCGGACTGCGAGAATCCGCTTTCCAGCGATCCGCCCATGACGGCATTGATATTGCCAACCGATCCGTTTGAGGCCACGGCGGTCGCAACCAGACCGGGCACACCGCAGGACCCGCCATCCTCGCAGGCGCGCGAGCCGGGCGGGTTGGAGATGGCATTCGCGATCAGCCCGCCGATCGGATAATAGGTACCGGCGGTCCCGCCGGTGCCGATGCGGAAAAACTTCATCTCCTGCGCGGTTGCCGCCCCCGCCGTCAAACCTATGGCAACGGCGAGGCAAGTCAGCAATTTGAATCGATTGGACATAGTTTTCTCCTCTGGTGATGTTTCATCTCCACCTGACACAAAGACAGGCAGGCGGAGGGAAACTCGTTGACCGCTCCGTTCCGGTGCGGGTGACGTACCGGGCGGTTAGCTTGCGGATCGCAAAACCACTTTGCCGCCGCCGGATGTAATCTATTGCTCCGCCTTTCTGCCACAGCGCGCATTGCTTGGACAACCGCTCGCCACGATTGTCTCCGGCATCAGCAACAGAGCGAGCAGGAAGCAAACGGCCGGAGCTGCAATCAAATAGATCAGCGCGTAGCCAATGCTGCCGGTTGCCGCGAAGGCAGCCGAGGTGACGAATGGCCAGCCCGCCGCCCCAACCGTTGCCGATGTGATAGGGGACCGATACCGACGTGTAGCGAATCCTGCCCGGAAAGAACTCTGCCAGTAGAATCGGGGTCTCCTAAAGCTGGAGCCGGATGTAAATTGCGATGGCGACCAGCAGGAACGACACGAGGAACGGCACGCGCCATGCCCATGCCTCGAAAACCTCCTTTCCGAAATAGGTGCGTGCCGCGATGATCCCAGCCAGTGACACGACGATCCCAAGAATGGGAGAAGTCTGAAGCCAGGGCGTGGGCCAATGGAATATCGCCGCCCTGCGGCAAGTGCTCGAAAAAAACGATATTGTGGAAGACTATCGCGTCGAACATGAGTTCGAAACGATCGGCAAGCGCGGCCTGCGCCTCTTGCTGGTTCGGCTCTTGCCAGCGTGACGCTCCGAGAATTGTCGGGGCCGATACGCTAGCCGTAACGGCGGCTGCCATTCACCTCTTTGCCGACGATTTCTCTGATAATGGTCAAGGTTTCCCTGGCGGCTTCTCGTGGCGACAGAGCCGTATCAGCCACATTGCTGACGAGCTTCGTGATGTCGTGGTCGATACCCTTCTCGGACCAGCGCCTGCCTCTGGCAACGGTGATGTAGACCGAATAAGCGTGGTGCATCGTTCCGGGGCGCTCACCGATAATATGGAGAATTCCCCTTAAACTGTTTGGATCGGAGTTCTCGAACAGCAATTCGCCGATCCGGTAGCCTGCCCGCACCCGTCCGCCCGTGACCATGATGTTCTTGTCGCTCAGGGTGACACCCGCCCCGGCAAGCAGCCCACGCATCTCCTGAAGGTAGGGTGCGAGATGCCCATCGTCCATGATGGCTTTGGCGTTCAGACCATCCGAGATGACAATCTGACCTTTGGGCAAGTCGTTTCCCCAGGAGTCTCTGATCCTTTCAATTGCCCGGATTCCGTCCGGACTGAGCATTTCGCCCGTATTGGGGTGAGCAATGTAATCGTTGCGGTCCTTGGACAGGGTGCGAACCGGCACGACATCGGGTATGGCGGCAACGAACTCGGGCGTGAGTTCGGCCCAAAGGGACTGTTTCGCGTCGTCGTACAGTCCCTTCACCTTGGCTGCGAGCGGTGGATTGAGATCCCATATATTGGCCCCGTGGCCGGTGGCGAGGTCGACGCCTCGCTCTTCAACTTCCCGCATGCTCTGCCGTCCTTCCGCATAGATCGCGTCCCTGGACCTTTTGTCGCCTTTGGCCTGGCGGTACTGGTAGTACACCCAGAGTGGATCTCCGAAGTTCGCGGTATAGCTGCCGTCTGCAGCCACGATGCCTATACGTTTGTAGAAGTCCCACATCGCGTCATTGACCTTGAAGCCGAACTTGTCGCGCAAGCGAACGTGGTCCTGGAACGAGGTGGTGAGATAGCTCAGCATCGGGTCGTTTTTGGTAGGCAGGGCAATCAGATAGGCGGGATTGGCCGGCATGATCTGGTCCTGGCACCAGTCGAGGTCGTCGAGGCTGACGGTCATATGCAAGGTCGTGCAGATATCGAGGCCGATGGTAAGTCCATGGAGCTTGCCCATGACCATGTCTTCGAGACAGCACCGCACCAGTTGCTCCCGGCTCTTGAAGACTTCCGGCCCAATGAAACCGGCAACATCGTTGACATGAAGCCATGCGCCCTTGGGTTGCACGTTCGCGAGTTCGATCCCCACCGCTCTGCTGAAGCCGTATTTTCGCGACTCGAGCACCATCATGTCGACGCCGTTTGCGACGCCATTGGTGAATTCGGAACCCTGCCCCGTTTCGAAATACAGGCCGTATCGTTCCCCCTTCTTCGCGCGTGCATAGCGCAGGATTTTCTCGTTCGTAATGTCGAAGATCTTGTTGCAGTCATCTGTCCCGGCCAGGCTCTGGAACATCGTGGAAACCGTTCCGGGAAAACTCTCGGCCGTCTCGGCCTGGACATCGATGTGTGCGAGCACACACCACGGGATCACATCCGCCAGCCCGAACGTATCCACGATGTCCTTCAGCGCACGTTCGACCGCGACGACGCTTTCGACCGTGCTGTCCACCGGATTGGTGCCGATGACGATGTCGCCGGTTGCGTAGGAGAAGGCATCGAAAACCTGCCAGACGATATCATCGGGATGGTCGGTCGGAGAATTTGGCTGGATCCGGGCCCCCATGTAGCCCTTCGCACCCATCTTCGTGCCCGGCATCACGTTGAATAGCTTCTGGCTGAGCGAGATCAGTTCCTCGTTGTTCATCAGCTTGGGGACCATGCCTATAGTATCGCTGGTCAGGCCAGTCATGAGACCCTTGATCTCTTCCTCGGTTTCTGTGAGCAGAAATTCCTTCAGTCGGCCGATCGTCCAGTCTTTCACCCGTTCAAACTGGGCCTGATCGGTAGTCTGCCAGATCAATTTCTGCAGATCGTCCTCGAGGAGCGGCTGCTGGTGCAGATCCTTGATCTTCGTGTTTGCCAGAAGAGCGCGGGCATTTCTTCGACTTGCCTCATCTTGGGCTCCCACCCCGATTGCCTGATCTCCCTCCTTGAACGCATTCGCGGCGCCGATGACTTGCTGATAGGCGGCCTGATCGAAGCCACCCTTCATCCTGCCGATGTATGCAAACACGTCCTCGCCGTCTTTCACGTCGTCGATCACGATGCTCCGTCCGCCAGAAGCGCTTCTGGCAATAGGACCGTAGCTTGCGAGCGTGGCGGCAGCTCCCGCCATCACCAGGAGATTTCTTCTGGTAAGCCCATCACCGTGCTGTGAGATCGCGCGCTTGCTCATGGCCAATTCCTTTCTGCAGAAGGCTCGGCGCCATGGGCAAATTCGCCGAACGGCTTGCCACCGCAAACCGACAGCCCATGCCGCAAATCCACTTCGCGCGAGCTACGGGAGTGTCGGTTGCTTCAAAGCCATCCACCCGAGAACCCGGCTCGCCTCAAACCCACCACCAACGGCTCGCACCGGCGCATGATCTTCCACAACAGCCCGGTCCTGTAGTTTTCGATCATCAGAACGACGGGGCCCTGGTCGACGCCGAAGTGATAGGGACTGACCCACCATCCGGTCTCGCTGTCCTCCACGACAAAGGTCTGGTTGAAGGACGGCTTGAACCCGTAAAGCCGCGTCATGCCGAGATGCATGCGCGCAAAGTTGCGGAGGGTCGGGATAACGATTTCCGGTGCAAATGGCAGGGAAGCGACGACCACCCACGGGGATACGGTTCCGTCGTCCGGTCCGTATGGCGCGCCGCGGGCGATATAGTCGAAGAACTCCCTGTCGACGCCGCCGATGTGGCGCCTGGTCCAGCCGGGGCCGTCGCTGGCCGTGAACCCCCAGCAATATTCGCCATAGCCGGCAAAGTTCAGGGGATTGCGGACGGCGTATTGCTGCTGGACAAAAGCCGCGTGCCGGCTGTTCTGGAAATAGTCGCTGTCATGCGCTCGCATGAATGCGTCACGGATGCCGCGAAAGTCGATCCACATGTGCGAAAGCTGGTGGGTAAAAAGCGGTCCCGAATAGAGCAGTTCCCGGCCGTAAAGGTTCCGCCACTCATAGCTCTCGGTATAGGCGGCATAGGCTTCGGGCGGCAAGGGATGGTTGGGTGAACCGAGACCGAGAATATAGAGGAGCAAGCCCTCGTCGTAGCCGCGCCACCGATAGGGAATGAAGCCGTTTTCCGGTCGCCAGCCGTGGGTGAGCGTCGGCCCGTGGTCGCAGGCCCAGTTCCAGTCCGCCCGTTCGTAAAGTGCGTTTGCCAGGCGGCGAACCTCGGCCTCCTCCTCCGCATCCGCGTCGAAATAGGCGGCGACCGTCAGTGCTCCTGCGAAAAGGAACGCCGAGTCAATCGTCGACAATTCGCACTCCCACACGCGCCTGCCGGTTTCGATGTCGAGGAAATGATAGAAGAAGCCTTTGTAACCGGACGCGTCAGGATCAGGCCCCTGTGGGCACTCGAGGAGAAACTTCAGCCGTCGGCGCGCTATTTTCGAGGCGAACTCGCGAATGATGATCCCCCGCTCCACGAGCACGGGGATCGTGGCGAGAGCCATGCCGATCGCGGCGATGCTTGCCGGAGCGCCGGGCTCCGTCTTGTCGCGAACGAGCCCGTTGTCCGGATTGGTGCAATGCAGGTAGTAGAGCAGCGTGGTGAACTGAAGCCGAGCGAGATCCTGATCGGTCGGCATCCGGTTCAGTTCGGGATCGGTCGACAGCAGTTCCGTCATGGCTGGAAAACCGCCAACCGGACGTCGTGCTGTCGTCCGTCGTCCACGAGTGGAACGCTTCGCGCCGCCCGGGCCTCGCCGTCCACGGTCAGCGAACGCCGCCTGCCGACAGCTTGGCTATCCCTGCTCACCCTGATGCGGTAGGTGGAAGCTCCATACCGGAAGTCGACCTCGTAGCCGGGCCATCCCGTCGGCAAGCACGGCTCGATAAAGAGGCTCTCCCCTTGCCTGCATATGCCGAGAATGGCTTCCAGGCCAACGCGGTACAGCCAGCCTGCCGACCCCGTGTACCAGGTCCAGCCCCCGCGGCCGGTATGCGGAAATGCCCCATAGACGTCGGCGCTGACGACATAGGGCTCCACCATGTAACGCTCGGTGTCTGCGTCAGAGAGCGCATGATTGATGGGATTGAGCATGCTCCAGAGCTCGAATGCCCGATCGCCGTCGCCGAGCAACGCCGTGGCCCAGACAACCCAGGCGGCCGCGTGGGTGTACTGGCCGCCATTCTCCCGAATTCCCGGCACATAGCCCTTGATATAACCCGGTTGCAGAACCCCCTTGTCAAAGGGCGGATCGAAAAGCTGGATCAGCTTGTCCTCCGGGCGAACGAGCCGCTCCCAGACGGCCCGCATCGCCGTGGACGCGCGGTCAGCGTCAGCAGCACCGGAAATGACCGCCCATGCCTGAGGGATGGCGTCGATCTGACACTCGTCATTGCTGCGGGAGCCAAGCGGCGTGCCATTGTCGAAATAGGCACGGAGATACCAGGAGCCATCCCAGGCATGGGCCTCCAGCGACATGCGCAACGCCTCGGCGCGCTCGCGGCACCACACCGAGCGTTCTTCGTCGCCCATTGCCGATGCGATACTGGCAAACGATCTGAGCACCGTGAGGAAGAACCACCCGTTCCACACGCTTTCACCCCTGCCCTCCGCGCCCACCTGGTTCATGCCGTCGTTCCAGTCACCCGTTCCCATGAGGGGAAGCCCGTGGCAACCGAGCCGGAGACCCCAGTCCAGGGCCCGGCAGCAGTGGTCGTAGACGGTCCCGCTTTCCTGACTGACCTGCGGTACGCCAAAGCTCTCCTCCTGATCGTCAGCCAGGAGTGGCGACGTGATAAAAGGAACTCGCTCGCTAAGGAGCCCGTAGTCGCCTGTGACCGATACGTAGTGCTGAACGACATAGGGCAGAAAATAGAGGTCATCGGTCATGCGGGTCCGCACGCCGACGCCCGACGGAGGATGCCACCAGTGTTGCACATCCCCCTCCGTGAACTGACGCTCGGCGGCACGAAGGATGTGGGCGCGCGCCTCGTCCGGCGCGCAATGCACCAGGGCAGCAACATCCTGGAGTTGGTCGCGATATCCATAGGCGCCGCCGGACTGATAGAAGCCCGTTCGCGCCCAGACGCGGCAGGCCAACACCTGATACAGCAACCAACGGTTCATCATGAGATCAAAAGCGGGGTCGGGCGTCCGAACGGTGACCGCGCCCAGAAGCCGGTCCCATTGGCGGGAAACGACCTCCAGCGAGTTTCGGGCGCGTGTTGGCTCGGCAAATTCGCGCACGAGCCGGCGGACCTCCTGTGGACTATCCGCTTGGCCCAGCACGAATACCCGTTCGACGGTCTCGGCGGGAGGGATTGTCATCTCGACCATGAGCGCGGCGCAGGGATCGAGCAGAGAGCCGACCCTTCCTTCGAGACCGGATCCATCCAGTCCCACCGGCTGGAAGACCGAACCGTTCCGGCCCAGAAATTCACGCCGATCGCAGGTGAACGACACGGGCGGCACGCTCGAGGCAACGAATGCCAGTTTCCCGGAGAAAGCATTTTCCCAGAGGTTGCGCGCGATGATCGCACCGCATTCGGCAGCGAATTCACACGTCACGCGCGCAGATGCGTTCTCGCGCAACGTGCCAAGAACCCATTCGATGAAATAGGTGACAGTGAGCGCGCGCGCTTCGGTTCCGTCGTTGCGGACAGCGAGGCGAACCACCTTGATCTGGTCCGGGCCTGGGACGTGGACGGTCATTTCATGGTGCAGCAAGTGCCCGGCGCTCTCATAGCGACTATAACCCTGCCCATGACTGACGGTCGTCTCGAAAGACTGCCCGATCGGCAGCGGCGTCGCGCTCCAGACATCCCCGGTTTGCCGATCGCGCAAGTAGATCACCTCACTCGGCGAATCCGAAACCGGATCATTCGACCAGGGTGTGAGCCTGTTCAATTGGCTGTTGCCTGACCAGGTATAGCCAAGAACGCTTTCGCTGGTCAGGCAGCCAAACTCGCGATTGGCGATAATGTTGCACCAGGGCATTGGCGTCTCCGCGCCCCTCGTCGCGATCACATATTCTCGCCCGTCTTGGGTGAAACCCCCGCGACCATTCCAATAAAGCAAGTCGGTGCGTGCTGCTCCGGCGTGCTTCTCGCGCACTCCGTGAAAATGCCTCTCCGTACGCTTCAAAGCGCAAGGCGTGGTCGGCGGCCTCTCGACCTGATCGACAAGCGATCCTCGACTGCAATCAAGGATGACGCGCGCCGCAGCGGCGACCGCATCTGCCGAGCTGTTCGCAATAGTTTCTGCCGACAGCACATGAACGCCGCCGGCCTTGCCAAGTATCCCCTCCAACCGGCCTCTCACCGTGTTGCTCAACGGCATTTCTTCGCCGGCGCCGCTGGCGTCAAGGAGAATGAGATCGAAAGGAAGGCCGCGGCCGCCGATGAAAGCGTGAGCATCGACAACTTCGTCGATGAGAGGCTTTTCGCCCATGTCGTCGACGCGCAGCAGCAGGATTGGGAGATCTCCGGATATCCCCACGGACCACAGGTTCTCCGTGGCCAGCCGCCCCGTGACGGGCGGGCTGCCCTCGCGAAAACCGGGATCCGAAAACGCCAGTCTTCCGGCGAGCCGGTTGTAGGCGGCGACCTGTTTTACAGAGAGATTCGAGGAGGCCAGTTCCCTGGCATGACTTTCCCTCGCTTCTGAAAACGCCCTGCCCGCGGCGTCGATGCCTGCAAATCGCTTTGCGATGACTTCGGCCTGATCTTCGACCTCAGCCGCGCCCGTCACGAATGCCATCCGCGCCGTTCCAGAGGGCTTCAGACACACTCTCCTGCGCAAGCTGAAGACAGGATCGAGCACCGGACCCGTCGTGCCTGTCAGGCAGCCTTCCGGTTCGAATGCGCGGGGGTTCGCGGGCGTGCGTCCTCGACCAAGGAACCTTGAGCGGTCGGTATCGTACTCGACCGACGGCTGGTCGTTTTCGCTTGATGCCGAAACGTGCACCGCCCAGACGGGTTTTTCCGAGCCGCCGCGTGGGCGACGCCGGGCGAACAGTGCGGCGGATTTGGCGTCGAAGCGGGTTTCGACGAACAGCTTGGCAAAGGCCGGATGTGCGCTATCGGCCCGTCGGTTGTTGAGGCAGATTTCACAATAGCTCGTCAGCTCAAGTACTCTTGCCCGGGTTCCCCTGTTGAACAGCCGCAGCAAACGCACTTCGGCGTCGCAATCCGGCGCGACGCAAACTTCCCACCGGACATCGATGTCCCCGGCCGAACAGCGAAACTCTGCCCGATCGCCGTGAAACCGGTGCGCATAAGTGGCGTCTTCGCGACAGATCGGCTGCCGGCCGATTGTCCAGACCTTTTCGTCCTCAAGGTCTCGGATGTAGCAGAACTGGCCCCAGCAATCGCGGGTGCCGTCCTCCCGCCAGCGCGTCACATCGAGGCCACGCCAGGAACCGACGCCGGAACCGGCCTCTGTAAGAAGCACGCTGTATCGACCGTTCGAAAGCAAGGCGGTGTCGGGAGACACGCCCACCCGATGCGAAGCTCCGACGCTTTCAAATTCGTCAATCGACTGGACCATCAGATTGATCCCTTCATTGATGGGGATAGTTCAGCCGTCAGCTACAGCGCCGCGCGTCTTTCCAGACGCGCAAAGTCGCTGTAACTCTTTGAACCTGCGCATCGAACTTACCGAAAATCGCGCACGATTTTCGGGCCGATGCGCTAAGCGTTGTCGCCTTCCGTGGACGTCGCTCCCCTGACCTTCTCCGAGCTCTTGATGCCCCATTGCCAGCCGCTGATCGATGGCATGTCGTCGCCATGCTTCTCGATATATTCGCGATGTTCGATCAGCTTCGACTGGATGGCCTGCTTGAAGTAGGCCGCGCGTGCACCGAGTTGCGGCAACCGATCGATGACGTCGTTGACAAGATGGAAGCGATCAAGCTCGTTCAGGACAACCATGTCGAACGGTGTGGTCGTGGTGCCTTCTTCCTTGTAGCCGCGCACGTGAAGGTTGCGATGGTTTGCTCGGCGATAGGTCAGCCGATGGATCAGCCAGGGATAGCCATGAAAGGCGAAGATAATCGGCTTGTCCCTCGTGAAGAGGCCATCGAAATCCCGATCCGAGAGACCATGGGGGTGCTCCTCCGCCGGCTGCAGCTTCATCAGGTTGACGACATTGATCACCCGGACCTTCACCTCCGGAAGGTGCTCGCGCAGCAACTGGACCGCGGCCAATGTCTCGAGCGTCGGCACGTCGCCGCAGCAGGCCATGACGACATCGGGCTCGCCATTCCTGTCATTGCTCGCCCAGTCCCATATGCTGAGCCCCATGCTGCAATGCCGCACGGCCTGTTCCATTGTCAGCCATTGCGGCGCAGGCTGTTTTCCGGCGACGACGACGTTGATGTAGTTGCGGCTGCGCAGGCAATGGTCGGTCACGGAAAGAAGCGTATTGGCGTCCGGCGGCAGATAGACACGGATGACGTCGGCCTTCTTGTTGACGACGTGATCGATGAAACCGGGATCCTGATGGCTGAAACCATTGTGATCCTGTCGCCAGACATGGGAACTGAGGAAATAGTTCAGGGAAGCCACGGGCCTGCGCCAGGGTATTTCGTTGCACACCTTCAGCCACTTGGCGTGCTGGTTGAACATCGAGTCTATGATGTGGATGAAGGCTTCGTAGCAGGAGAAGAATCCGTGGCGACCGGTGAGCAGATAGCCCTCGAGCCAGCCTTGGCACTGGTGTTCGCTCAGTACCTCCATGACGCGGCCATCCGGTGAAAGATGGTCGTCCTCCGGACGGATCTCGACCATGTAGCAGCGGTCGGTGACTTCGAGCACGTCCTGCCAGCGGTTGGAGTTGTTTTCGTCCGGGCTGAACAGGCGGAAGTTCCGGATGTCCATGTTCAGCTTCATCACGTCCCTCAGGAACGTGCCCATGACGCGGGCGGCTTCCACGGTACTGGCTCCAGGGCGGGTAACTTCCACCGCATAATCCCTGAACGCCGGCATCTTGAGGTCGCGCAACAGCAGCCCGCCATTGGCATGCGGGTTGTCGCTCATCCGGCGTTTCCCAACCGGTGCCAGGGCGGCGAACTCCGGCCTGAGGCGCCCCTCGTCGGTGAAAAGCTCCTCGGGACGGTAGCTTTTCATCCACTGCTCGAGGATGCGGATGTGCTCGGGCTTGTCCTGGCGATCCGGGACGAGACCGAGAAACGGCGTCACGAGTCGCAACAGAAGGTTTTGGTGGGCGAGCTCCAGCACCGGGTGAAGAACATTCTTGCCAACGTGCACTCGATCGCCACGGCGACGCTGCGCCGCAGCAACTCGCTGGCGGAGTTCGAAGCGGCCTTTCTCGATCGGCTCAAGTCGCTCGCCCGTACCCAGGATCTGTTGCTGCGCGAGAGTTCCGGCTGCGTCGACCTTCACGAACTGGTCAGCTGGGAGCTGGCCGCGCATGGCTGGGAAGAAGACGGCCGGCTGACGATCGACGGACCGGAGGTCACGCTGTCGCGGCGGGAGGCGCAGGCCTTTGCGATGCTGGTGCACGAACTCGCCACCAATGCGGTGAAGCACGGCGCGTTTGCAGGACCCGAGGGCCGTCTTGACATCACCTGGAGCATCGCACGTGCAAACGGCAGGGACAATATCTCATTTGAATGGCGGGAGGACGGTGTTCTCATCGACAAGCAGCCGACCTCGAGCGGTTTTGGAAGCGGCCTCATCCGGCGAAGCGTCGGCCATATGCTCGGCGGCACGAGCCGCCTCGACTTTTCCGCGCGCGGCGCTATCTGCAAGGTGGAATTCGCGCTTGACGCATGAGGCGCTCGTGTCAGCTGACAGAAGGCTCGCTGGACTTCACATTCTTGTCGTCGAGGACGAGTTTCTCATCGCGATGGAGCTAGAAGACGCGATTGCCCAAATGGGAGCGACCGTGACGATGGTCGGGGGGCGCACCGAGGCGCTGGATGCACTGGCGCATGAACGGCCCGACGGCGCAATTCTCGACGTGCAGCTCGGTGAGGAGATGTCGTACGACGTCGCGAAGCAACTCATCGGACTTAAGATACCGTTCATTTTGGCGACCGGCTTCGAAGGCACCATCTTGCCGCCCCACATGCGCGACCGCCCTCGCCTGAGCAAGCCGTTTGCGCCGGCCGATCTGGAGCGGCTGGCCGTTCAAGTTTTCCGCGCCAGACGCTGAGCGCAACAGCGGCAATCGGATGCTGCATCTGCACCTCGCGCTTTACGCTGCAGGGCGCGCTTGTCTGCTACCGGAAATACGTTGAACCGGGATCGGATTGGGCACAAAATTATCGAGCAAGTCCAAGGCAGTACGGCGTCCTGCGTCATATCCCTGGTGCGGCGCTGGAGCGGAAAGGTGAAGCCAATGAAGAGGCTGGCAATCATTGCCTTGTCGCTGGCGACGGCGCTGACGAGCGGTGCACCGGCGATGGCGTTTCCCACCCCTGTCCCACTGAAGGTCGAGACACCGCAGGCGGAACCGGTGCAATACAGGCGCTACCGCGGAGGCTATCGCGGAGGCTATCGCGGCGGCTACCGTGGCGGCTACTATCGCGGGCACCGCCACCATGGCGGCGACGACTGGGCCTGGGCACTCGGCGGGCTCGCCGTTGGCACGATCATCGGCGGGGCGCTGGCGCAGCCGAGATATTATGGTCCTGGCTACTATGGCGGCTATGACGGCTATTACGGCTCGGCCTATTACGGCCCGCGCTATTACGGGACAGGCTACTATGCGCCGCGGTATTATGCACCGCGCTATTACCGCCAAACCTACTATGGTGGCGGCAATGCCCATGTGCGCTGGTGCTATGCACGCTACCGTTCCTACAGGGCTTACGACAACACGTTCCAGCCCTATTACGGTCCCCGGCGTGCGTGCGTCTCGCCTTACTGACAATGGCGCAGCATAGTACAGCGCCGCGCGTGATTGGACGCGCGGCGCTGTAGTTCCGGACTTGAGAGCGCCGCGAAAATACCTTGAATCGAGATCGATTAAAGGCGCCATGCTGTAGAAATCCGCACCACCCGCACCTACTTGTCCGCCTGTCGAGTGTGTAGACGTGATGGCCGGCAAGATGTCCAGCAACACAAGAAAGCCTGCAAGGAGGGCCGAGGAGCAGCGGGACGCTGCGGCGGACGCACAGCCGAAGCTGCTTTCGGGCGGCAATCCTCAGATCGCAAAAGCCTATGGAGACGCGCCGGTGCGGGCCTATATCGCGGCCATGCCGGGCTGGAAGAGCGAGGTCGGACGGCGCCTCGACGCGCTCGTCACGCGCACCGTTCCCAACGTGCGGAAGGCGGTCAAATGGAACTCGCCCTTCTATGGCATGGAGGATGAGAGCTGGTTTCTGAGCTTCCATTGCTTCACCAGATACGTGAAAGTCGCCTTCTTCCGAGGGAGCTCGCTGCGGCCACTCCCTCCGGGCGAGTCCAAGCGGAAGGAAGTGCGCTATCTCGATATCCACGAGGACGACGAAATCGACGAAGCCCAGTTTGCCGACTGGGTGAGGCAAGCGAGCCGATTGCCCGGCGAACGAATGTGAGCGGGCGAGCGACGACAAACACGAGGAGACGACATGACGAGGAACGGCACGAACGGCGGCGATACCGGAGACACGCCTTCCGAATTGATCGATGCGAGGATCGGCGCGCTCGGTGATTGGCGGGGCGAGACGCTCGCATGGATCCGGCGTGTCATTCAGGAAGCAGACCCGGATGTCGTCGAGGAATGGAAGTGGCGCGGCGTTCCGGTGTGGGAACACGACGGGATCATCTGCACCGGTGAGACCTATAAGCAGGTCGTGAAGATGACATTCGCCAGGGGCGCCGCGCTCAAAGATCCGGCAGGGCTTTTCAACTCCAGCCTCGACGGCAACACCAGGCGCGCCATCGACATCCGTGAGGGCGAGGAGATAGACGAAGAGGCGCTGAAGGCGCTCATTCGCGCCGCCGTGGCGCTGAACACGTCGACGCGGGCAGAGAAGAAGCGGAAGAGCGTTTGAGAAACGTCGTGTGGCGGAGGCATGCAGTAGCCACTTGCATTCGCATCCCCGCCGGCTACCCTGTTCGCCCCACCGCAAAGGAGCACGACCATGGAGTATCGTCTGCTCGGCCGCTCCGGCCTCAAGGTCTCCACCATTACCATGGGCACGATGACGATCGGCGGCGGCGGCAAGTTCGCCCAGGTCGGCAATGTCGGGCTCGATGATGCTCGACGCTACGTCGACATCTGCCTCGATGCCGGCGTCAACCTGATCGACACCGCCGACATCTACTCGACCGGCGCCTGCGAGGAGGTCATCGGCGACGTGCTCGGCGGCAAGCGCAAGAACGGCGTGCTGATCGCCACCAAGGCGCGCTTCTCCATGGGCCCCGGTCCGAACGACGGCGGCCTTTCGCGCCGGCACCTGATTGCGGCCTGCGAGGCGAGCCTAAAGAGGCTGAAGACCGACGTGATCGACCTCTACCAGGTGCATGAATGGGACGGCCTCACGCCGCTCGAGGAGACGATCGAGGCGCTCGATATGCTCGTGCGCCAGGGCAAGGTCCGCTATATCGGCTGCTCCAACTATTCCGGCTGGCACATCATGAAGGCGCTCGGCATCAGCGCGCTCGAGCACCGCCAGCGTTTCGTCAGCCAGCAGATCCATTACACGCTCGAAGCCCGCGAGGCGGAATACGAGCTGATCCCGATCTCGATCGACCAGGGTCTCGGCATCCTGGTGTGGAGCCCGCTTGCCGGTGGCCTGCTTTCCGGAAAGCACCGGCGCGGCGCCACGCCGGAGGGCACCCGCCAGCTTGCCGGCTGGAACGAGCCGCCGATCCGCGACGAGGAACGGCTGTGGAGGATCGTCGACATGCTGGTGACGATCGCGGCCGAGCGTAACGTCTCCGCCGCACAGATCGCGCTCGCCTGGCTGATTGGCCGCAAGGGGGTGACGTCGGTCGTCATCGGCGGCCGCACCGAAGCGCAATTCCGGGACAACCTTGCCGCTGCCAGCCTCAAGCTCAACGACGAGGAGCGCCAGTTGCTGGACGCCGTCAGCCTGCCGCCGGTCCTCTACCCCTACTGGCACCAGCTCTGGACCGCCAAGGATCGGCTCGGCGAGGCCGATCTGTCGCTGCTTGGGGCGCATATGTAAGGGGTTGTGGGGTACCCGCTCTGCCCTGCCGGGCAGGGCAGAGGGGGGTTAGCTAACGGCCCACGGCCGGTTGCCGCACCCAACCGAGCGTATCGCCTCCAAAAACCGCCCGCTGCACACGCGGCGCCAGCGATTCCGCGTAAGCCGTAGCAATGTGGTGGCGGTCGCGGAAGGTCAGTTTTCCGCCGATCACCGCCGGGCAGACCGTCTCGTTGCAGAAGAGATCGATCAGATCGACATACTCCGCGTTCAGCGCCGCTGCGACCGCTCGCTCGGCGGCGGGAACCGTCTCCTCCACCGCTTCGGCGCGCGGCGTGTCGCAGACGCTCGGGCTTCGCTCCTGCCAGAGCGCCCTCGCGACGCATTTGTCGAGATAGGCCTTGTGCACCGGCACGTCGCGAAGCAGCACGACTTCGCTGCCGTCCGCTTCAAGCCTTTCGATCGTCCGTCTGAGACCGGCCGTCCAGTCCTTAAGCGCGATCGGGTTGGACGCGTGGTTGATCTCGTTTTCGACGTAGCTGGAGGAATATTGCGACAGGATCACCATGTCCGGCTTTAGCGACGCGATCTCGCGGAAAGCCCGCTCCTTGAATTCGTCGCACTCCTCATAGCTCCGCATCAGCACGCCGTTCCAGACCGGAACGCTTGCCGTCGGGCAGGACGACTTCATATAGGTGACCAGGCGCCAGCCCTTCGCCTCGGCGATCTTCTTCAACGGCGTCGACCAGTGATCGGCATGGGAATCGCCGAAGAGCACGATCGTCTTCTTCGGATCGGCGGCGCCGAACGAGCAGGCCTTCGGCTTGACCTCCTCCCGATCGAGGACGCAGTCCGTGTCGAAGCTGCGCGCCGCCGATTGCCGCTCGGCGCTCCGAAGGACCTGCCTCTGCTCGGTATCGAGGCTGCGGCTCGCGAGCGCCGCGCTGCCATAGGCGAGCGTTGTCCCGGCGCCGGTGAGGAGCACCGCCAGTGCCAGCGAGCGGCTCGTCTTGGCCGCCAGCCAGCCGTTCTGGCGCACCGGGTTTTCGATGAAGCGATAGCTGAAGACGGAAAGCGCGAGCGTCGCCGCGCCGCAGAGCAATCGGTCGGCGATGGTCAGCTCGGGTTTGAGAATCCCCGCATAGACGATGACCGGCCAATGCCAGAGATAGAGCGAATAGGAGAGCTTGCCGATCTCCTGCAGCGGCCGCAACGCGAGAAGCGATTTCGGCCCGGCGCCACTCTGATGCGCGCCGCTCAGCAACACCATCGCCGTACCGATGACCGGCAGCAGGGCGATCGATCCGGGAAAGGGGACCTCTTCGGTGACGGTCAGATAGGCAATGGCGATCAGCAGGAGCCCGATCCAGCCGAGGATGGGCGAAAAGCGAAAGCGTCTCGCCCATTCCTGCGGCAAGGCCATGGAGGCAAGACCGCCAAGTGCGAATTCCCAGGCCCGGAAAGGCGAGAAATAGAAGGCCCAGGGCTGGGATATCGCCGTCATTCGCCAGCAGAAGGCGAAGGAGACGGCGGCGATGATGGCAAGGAGAACGAATAGGCCGCCCCTCCCCGGCCGAAACTTCGCCAGGAGCAGCAGAAGTGCCGGCCAGACGAGGTAGAACTGCTCCTCGACCGACAGCGACCAGAAATGGATGAAGGGATTGTTCGACGCATCCGTGGCGAAATAGTCGACGGTCCAGCGGATGAGCCAGAGATTGATCATATAGGCGGAGGCAAACAGCGAGCCCTTGGAGTAGAACTGCTGTTCGGAGGGCGCCAGAATGAAATAGCCGACGATAAGCGTCGTCAGGATGACGAAAAGCGAGGCCGGAAGCAGGCGCCGGGCACGCCGGGCGTAAAAGCGCCAGAGGTTCACCGTGCCGCTCCTGGCGATTTCCTGCTGGAGGTGGCGGGTGATGAGATAGCCGGAGATGACGAAAAAGATATCGACACCGACAAAGCCGCCAGGCAATCCGCTCAGGCCGAAATGAAAGGCGACGACGCCGGAGACCGCCAGGGCCCTGAGCCCTTCAATGTCCGGACGAAACTCGCTCGAAGATGCTGATGAACGCATATGACCGGTGCCCTGTCCCTTGCCCGCCCGCCTGCCGCATGGGCCGGTCGCGACGCGAAGTTCTATTACGCATTGCAACAGTCCTGCTGCAGTGCAACGCACGGTGAAGCGATCCTGCCTGACAATATGGCGTCAATAAGGGCGCCGGCGATTTATCCCCGGCGACTGTCTCCGGCTTCAGGGCGCGAAGCCCTCTACCTGCCGGGCAGAGGGGAAGAATTTGTGCCAAAGCCCCTCCCCAAAAGGGGGAGGGATTTACGATGCCGCACCCTCTCTGCCGATACCCACCTCGCAACCGACGCTACCGCATTGAAATTTCATGAGATCGCCGCGAATACCAAGCCCCTCCCCCTTGTGGGGAGGGGTTGGGGAGGGGTCGTCCTCGCTTGCGATTTGAAGCGCTCAAGCGGCCTCGGCCATTTCGCCGCGTATCAGCGCGCCGAGGCGGCGGATGCCCTCGTCGATCATCTCGTCGTTGGCGCAGGAGAAGCTCAGGCGCAGGGTGTTTTCGCCGGATCCGTCGGCGAAGAAGGCGCGGCCCGGCACGAAGGCGACCTTGGCGGTCTCGATCGACTTCGCAAGCAGCGCGGCGCCGTCCGTGCCCTTCGGCAGCGTCACCCAGACGAACATGCCGCCTTCCGGCTTCGTCCAGCGGACATCGGCCGGCATGTATTTCTCGAGCGCCGCCAGCATGGCGTTGCGGCGGTGGCCGTAGACGCGGTGGATCTTCGCGACCTGTGCGTCGAAACCGCGCTCTGCGACGGTGCAGATCGCCATCTGATTGATGGTCGAGGAATGGAGATCCGCCGCCTGCTTCAACAGGACCAGCTTGCGGATGACCCGGTCTGCGGCGCAGACCCAGCCGACGCGAAGCCCAGGCGCCAGCGTCTTGGAGAAACTGCCGCAATAGATGGTGCGGGCCATGTTGATGTCGCCCTTGCGGGCGATTTCGAGCGCCAGGACCGGCGGGATGGCCTCGCCGTCATAGCGTAGCGCCTGGTAGGCCGCGTCCTCGATCACGGCGACGTCGAGCTCCTCGGCAAGGGCGAGCACCCGTTGGCGGCCGGCGCGGTCGACCGTCTCGCCCGTCGGATTGGCGAAATCGGCCGACAGATAGGCGAACTTGACACGGCCGCCCGCTTCCGCCGCGGCCTGGACATAGGCCTCCGGCGTCCGGTTGCCTGCGGGATTGAGCTGGTCATAGACCGGCTCATAGGCATTGAAGGCCTGCAGTGCGCCGAGATAGGTCGGCCAGGTGACGAGCGCCGTGTCCTTGGGCGAGAGAAACAGCTTGCCGAGATAATCGAGCGCCTGCTGCGAACCGGAGGTGATGAAGATGTTGTCGGCCGCTGCCGGAATGCCGAGGCCCCGCATCTGACCCGCCAGCCATTCGCGCAGCGGCCGATAGCCCTCGCTCACCGAATATTGTAACGCCGCACTGACCGCCGGCCCGCCGAAGACCTCCGCATAGGCCGCTTTGAACTCCGCATCGGGGAAAAGCTCGGGATCGGGAATGCCACCGGCAAACGAGATGATGTCCGGGCGGTCGAGAAGTTTCAGAAGCTCACGGATTTCCGAGGCCTTCATCCGGCTCGAGCGCGTGGCGAAAATGCTTTCCCAGTTCAGCATGCGGGCCCTCCCTTTGGCGAAGGCCGGACATCATCACAGCGCAGGATTTATGTCAATATTACTGACCTATTTTCCTCTACGTCGGCTCGACAGAGCGTCGCTTGACAGATGGATACTTTAGTGTCATTCATAGTGACATGAATACACAAAAGATGCGAAAATATTCGAGCCCCCTGAGAGAGGCGCACACTCAGGATACCCGCGAGCGGATCCTCGACGCCGTCGGCGTTGCCCTGCAGGAAACGCCGGACGGCAACATGTCGATCGATGCCGTTGCCCGGATTGCCAGTGTCGAGCGGCGAACCGTGTTCCGCCATTTCACGAGCAAGGAAGCCCTGCTCGATGCCTTCTGGGAATGGATCAACGCCAGGCTCACGGACAAGACCCTGCCGGAATCGCTTGAAGAGCTCTTGTGGGCACCGAGACAAACATTCACGCGCTTCGATCGAGAGGAAGCCTTGATCCGGGCAAGCCTGCACACCTCGTCCGGCCGGGAGATGAGGCTGCGCATGGTTCCGAAGCGCCGAGAGGCATTCCATCAAGCGCTGCTGGAGGTCACGCGCGGCCTCGAGGACAACGAGGCGCGACGGGTCGAAGCGATCGCCCACCTTCTCTACAGCGCATCCGCGTGGGAAACGCTGCGCGATTATGGCGGCCTCAGCGGCGAGGAAGCGGGAGAGACCGTTGAATGGGCTCTCAGGCTGCTCGTCGAGACGATTGCGAGACAAAAGAACGACGGCGATGCGCCGGAAATCACAGACAGGCGAGAGAAATGAACACATCGATTGGCATCAGCGATCCGGACGGTCTGGATTCTCTGTGGGTCGTGCGCGACCGGATCACGTTCAGGGGCGAGGTCGCGGACACGGGACTGTCCATTGTCGACGTCGAGGTTCCGCCACAATCGGGCACGCCGCCCCATCGCCATCCGTCGCCGGAGATATTCCGCGTGCTGGATGGTGAAATTACCTTCGGTCTCTTCAATGAAATCCCGCCGAGGGAGATCGTCGCCGGCCCCGGCACCGTCGTCACCGTCCCCTCCAACACACCGCACAACTATCTCAACGCGAGCGGCCGGTCGGCGACGATGATGGTCGTGGTCGAAAAACAGATGGCCGATTTCTTCCGCGACCTCGGCCGCAGCGAAACGCCCGTTGGAGGCCCGCCGGATGAAGGCGAGATCGCCGCCATCATGGCCGCCTGCCAGCGCCACGACATCGAAATCCTCGGCGGCCCGCCGGCGTGACGCCCTTTCTAACGGGCGCCTACAGCGTCGCTCGTCGGGAAGAGCGAACCGCTTAGGGTTTCAAAGCCAGCCGGCCTGCCTACCACCGCGGCATATTGACCGCTGGCCGGGCGGCCCCGCTCAGTGCCCGATGCCGCCCTGCCCGCGCCTGACCCATCGAATGCCGGCGGCGGTCGCGAGACCAAGGAGCGGCCAGGCGGCCCAGAAAGTTCCGTGCCAAGTGAGAAGGTTGATCGACGTGACCGCAAGTCCGGCCACGGCCAAAGCGGCGAAACCGCGGTCGAGCCGGGACGTTCTGATCCAGAGCAAAGCCGCAATTAGCGCCACGGCAAAAACAGGCCAGACGGCCCAGACCTCGCCGCGCCAGGTGAGAAGGTTTACCGCGACGACTCCTGCGGCGATCATGCCGAGCCCGCAGAACACAGCGCGGCGCCGCCGCGCGGCGGATGCCGCCGCCCGCTCGGGCGCCGCCTGCCGCCCGAAAACAGACCGATTGCCCCGAGGCCCTGGCCGATCCTCCTCCGCGCCGATGTGAACCGCATAGCTTGCGACACCGCCTTCGATGTTTTTCACCTGGAGCTGCCCGAGAAATTCGAAGCCGACGGCCACCTTATTGCGAACCTGATCATAGACGGTGTTGGAGATGACGATGCCGCCGGCGGGGGCAGAGGCTTGCAGGCGCGCGGCGATATTGACGCCATCCCCATAGATGTCGTCGCCCTCCCCGATCACGTCGCCGAGATTGATGCCGATACGGAAATACATCCGGGCTCCGTCGGCCTGCGCTACGTTGAGCCTGGCGAGCTCGTTCTGGACATCGATCGCCGCCCGCACCGCCTCGACTACGCTCGGGAACTCGGCGATCAGCCCGTCGCCCCAGGTGTTCACCACCCGCCCGCCGCGCGCGTCGATCAACCGCGCCATCGCATCCCGGTAGCGCCTGAGGGTCGCGAGCGTCCCCTCCTCGTCCGCCCCCATCAGGCGCGAATAGTCCTGGACGTCGGCACAAAAAATGGTCGTCAGCTTGCGGTGCATGTCCGACATCGCCTGATCCCCTGCTTGCGGCTGAAAAGGCAAGATAGGTGAGCGCATACCATTCTCAAGGAACTGGGCGCCACAGGGGCTTGCCGAATGCCCGAGCCCCTGCTCCGTTCAGATCTCTCGTCCTGTTTGCTCCCACATCCGGCGCTGGCAACCACCGTTGCCGTTCGCGCCAGGGAACTGAAACAGCAGTTCGAGGTTTGGCTCCGCGTAAGAGGTAAACACCAGACTCTGGAGGTCACAGTTATGCTGACAAGATTCCTCATCGCCGGCGCCCTTTCCGCAGCTTTCGTGTCCCCGGTTTTTGCCCAGGCCGACATGATCTGCGATCAGGACGGCCTGTCGAAGGTGGAAACCGAAGTCGGGGCGTTCACCGACGCCACGAGAAAGGACTATGCGGAGAAGGAGCTTGCCATGGCAAAGGAAGCCATGGCGGCGAATGATGCCGAAAAGTGCAAGACTCACATGGCCAACGCTCTCAAGGGTGGATCCTCTGATTGAGGCTCCGTCCGCCGGCACTCATCCGGCGTTCTTCGGCTCCTTCCAATAGCTGAACAAAAAGGCCGGGGCTCGATCCCCGGCTTTCTCGCGTCATGATAACGCTTGCGTAGCGGATGACGGGATGCTCCCATGGTACCGCGCCGGCACGAGTGATGCGGGGGTTTTGGATGAGATTGCCAATGTCGAGCGAGGTAATCACCCAGGCGGCAAGCAGCGACCAATATAGCGCTTTCGCAGCCATGGTTCGCGAATATGTCGAATGGTGCCGCGAACGCTATTCTGCCGACGCATGGATGGTCGATGCCGCATTCAGTCACCAGGCCCTCGATGAAGAGTTGCAGACCCTGTCGTTCTCCTACGGACCGCCGAACGGCCGCACGTTTCTCGCGGCCCACGGAGACGAGATGCTCGGCTGCATTGCCTATCGGCGGCTGTCGGACACGATTTGTGAGATGAAGCGACTTTTCGTTCGCGGGAGCGGCCAGGGGCGCGGCACAGCGCGACGCCTGTGCATGGCCGCGATCGATGCGGCACGCAGCGACGGCTATACGCTGATGCGACTGGACACAGCCAGCCGGCTCACGGAGGCGATCGCCCTGTACAGGTCCATCGGCTTTCGCGACTGTCCCGCCTATAACATGTATCCAGACGCGCTGATGCCCCATATCGTCTTCATGGAGATGCCGCTCGTAACAGGAACCACGAGTCCGTCGTGAACTTTTCGGGGTGGTTCCTCGATTGCGCCGATCGCATCGCCCATAAAATGAAAGCCGAGGCAATCGCCCCGGCTTCCTTCGATCTAATGGGACAGGGCGATCCGCTGGGTAGGCGCGCTGTGCAGGGCGATGCTCACGCACATCGGCCAAGCAGCGTAACGGCGTCCAGCGGGTCGCCCTGTCCCACCCGAAGGGCCGGGCTCTTGCGCGCCGCGGCTGCGTTGCGCCACGCTTGTGATGCTATGGCATCACGGCGCGTGACGCGCCTTGCCACGACGCCCAATAGCTCCGGTTAGATCGGCCAGAATCTACCGCCGTTGGTATTAGTTCTTCGCCTTGTCGACCAGCTTGTTCTTGCCGATCCAGGGCATCATGCCGCGCAGTTTCGCGCCGACTTCCTCGATCTGGTGGGCATCGTTGACGCGGCGGATGCCCTTGAAGCGGGCAGCACCCGAACGGTACTCCTGCATCCATTCCGAGGTGAACTTGCCGGTCTGGATGTCTTTCAGCACGCGCTTCATCTCGGCCTTGGTCTCTTCCGTGATGATGCGCGGACCGGTGACGTATTCGCCCCACTCGGCCGTGTTCGAGATCGAGTAGTTCATGTTGGCGATGCCGCCTTCATAGATGAGGTCGACGATCAGCTTCACTTCGTGCAGGCATTCGAAATAGGCCATTTCCGGCGCATAGCCGGCTTCGACCAGCGTTTCGAAACCGGCGCGGATGAGTTCGACGAGACCGCCACAGAGAACGACCTGCTCACCGAAGAGGTCGGTTTCGCACTCTTCCTTGAAGTTGGTTTCGATAATGCCGGAGCGGCCGCCGCCGACGCCGCAGGCGTAGGAGAGTGCCAGGTCGAGCGCATTGCCGGATGCGTCCTGATGCACGGCGACGAGGCAGGGAACGCCGCCGCCCTTCTGGTATTCGCCGCGAACCGTATGGCCCGGGCCCTTCGGCGCGATCATCACCACGTCGACCGAGGCCTTCGGCTCGATCAGGCCGAAATGGACGTTGAGGCCGTGGGCGAAAGCAATCGCCGCACCGTCGCGGATATTGCCGGCGATCTCGGCCTTGTAGATGTCGGCTTGCAATTCGTCCGGGGTCGCCATCATGATGAGGTCTGCCCAGGCGGCCGCTTCTGCAACCGAGAGAACCGAAAGACCGTCGGCCTCGACCTTGGCGGCGGTCGCCGAGCCCGGCTTCAGCGCAATGCGGATTTCCTTGGCGCCGGAATCCTTGAGGTTCAGCGCATGGGCGCGGCCCTGGCTGCCATAGCCGACGATAGCGACCTTCTTGGACTTGATAAGGTTGAGATCGGCATCACGATCGTAATAGACGCGCATCGAATTTTTCCTTCCCTTTGCTTGTCTGTTTGCCTCTGGCAGCCAGTCGAGGACCGCCGTTACGCTTTCGCGCCGTAGAGCTTCAGAAAGGCGTCGACCGCCCGCTCCGCCCTGCGGCTGAAATCCTTCTTCATCACGCCCGTCTCTTCGCCGAGCAGCAGGCGAAGATGCCAGTCGGAGACGACGAGCCCGTATAGCGCGCCATAGGCCTCCTCCGCGTCGTCGAAGGCGAGAAGCCCCGCCTTGCAGCCCGCCTCCAAGAGCGCTCCTGCCCGCCGCCCGATCGGCCGGCGGCCGCGCTCCTGCAGGAGTCGCCCGAGCCTGGAGCCTTCGCGGCTCGCCTGACCGATCGCCAGCCGGTTGAGCGCCAGCGACACCTCGCCGGAGAGAACTTCGAGCAGGTCTCTCGCGAAGGCGACAAGATGCGCCTTGAGGCTTGCCGCGTCCAGCGCTTCCGCCGAAACGTCGAGCGTCCTGACCTTGCTCGCCTGGAAAGCGATCATCGCCGAAAGCAACCCCTCGCGATCGCCGAACCACTTGTAGAGGCTTTCCTTGGAGCAATTGGCCGCGCGCGCAACCCCCGCCGTCGTCAACGCCTTTTCGCCGCCATCGACGAGAAGGCGCAGCGCCTGCTCGAGCACCACGCCCTGACGCTCGGTCAGGCCGGTCCCGGCACTTGCCTCTCTTGTCGCTTCGACGCGTGGCACTTTGCCATTCCTCTGAGTACCGTACGGTACGGTTCGCACTCTTCTATTGAGAAGGAGAGACGGCGTCAAGCCGGTTCTTGAGAGGATCGTGCAGCGCTTCGCCGCCGAATTTGCGGAGGCTCTGGCCGCGATTGTGGCGGTGACGCCAGGGGCAGCCTTGCAGTTGCGATACGGCAGTCCACCTCTGGTCGCGCAGCCTTCAATGCCATTTTGACCGCGGAAGGCCCTCTCGAATCGGACGACACGTCCTGAACATTACGAAAATATAATGATCTCAATGCTTTTCGCCGGCCGACTACACCTCTATCCTGCTTGGAAGATCGCCCTGACAGAGTTATGCCCATGAGCAAGATGGCCAAGCCGGCGCAACAGGATGCGGCGGCCTCCAGTCCGACAGCAAAGGTCACCGTGATCCCGAAAACGCCGTCGCGGCTGCGACGCAAGCGCCGGTCGCGGCTCGGGATCGCTCTGCCCATTCTGCTCGCGCTCCTCGGCGCGGGCTATTACACGTGGAGCCAGTACGGGGCGCAGCCGGCGACGGCGATCCTCACCCAGGCGGTGACGCGGGGAGATATCGAAAACAGCGTGACCGCCGTCGGCACGCTCGACGCGGTCAAATCCGTCGACGCCGGCGCGCAAGTGTCGGGCCAGTTGAAATCGCTGCATGTCGCGATCGGCGACCGGGTTACCGAGAACCAGCTCGTTGCGGAGATCGATCCCGCCTCGATCGAGAACAGGATCGAAATCGACCAGGCGGAACTCGCCTATCTCGAGGCGCAGCTCGTCTCGAAGAAGGCTCAGCTCGTGCTGAAGGATGCCAATGTCGAACGTCAGCGCAGTCTCGTTTCCGCGAGGAGCGCGTCGCAGTCGACACTCGACCAGGCGATCGCGGATCACGCCGCCGCGGAAGCCGACGTGCAGGCGGTCGAGGCGCAGATCCGCAAGCAGAAGGCGACGCTGGCCGGCGACCAGGTTGATCTTGGCTACACCAAGATCTATGCACCGATGGCCGGAACGATCGTCGACAATCCTGCCAAGGAGGGCCAGACGCTCAATGCCAACCAGACGACGCCGACGATCGTCACCATCGCCGATCTTTCGACGATGACTGTCAAGGCCCAGGTCTCCGAGGCCGATGTCGGCAAACTGAAGATCGGCATGGACGCCTATTTCACCCTGCTTGGTCAGCCGGGAAAGCGCTTCGCCGGCAAGCTGCGCCAGGTCGAGCCGAAGCCGGACACGGACAACAACGTGGTTCTCTATTACGCGCTGTTCGACGTGCCCAATCCCACCGGCGAACTGATGATGTCGATGAGCGCACAGGTCTTCTTCGTCGAGGCCGCGGCGAGCGACGTGTTGCTCGTGCCGAGTGCCGCGGTCCACATGAATGACGACGCGGCCGGCAAGCCGACACGGGCACAGGTGACCGTCGTCTCGCCGTCCGGCGTGACCGAGACGCGCGGCGTCGAGATCGGCATCCGCAACCGCGTCAGCGCCGAAATCGTCAGCGGCCTCGATGAGGGTGAAGAGGTGGTGGTCGATACCGGCTCCGTAGGCAATCGCGGCGACGGTGCCGGCACGGGATCCCGGCGCGGCATGCGCATGCCGCGATTTTTCTGAGCGCACCAATGGCCCCTCTCCTCTCGCTCGACAAGGTCAGCAAGACCTATTTCAACGGCGATCTCGCCGTCGAGGTCCTGCACGACATCTCGCTCGACATCGAAGCCGGCGAGTTCGTCGCCATCATGGGCCAGTCGGGCTCCGGCAAATCGACCTTGATGAACATCCTCGGCTGCCTCGACCAGCCGACCTCCGGCGACTACCTGATCGATGCCGAAAACGTCGCCGGATTCGATGGCGACGAACTCGCGGCACTGCGCCGCCGCACCTTCGGCTTCGTGTTCCAGGCCTATAACCTCATCCCGACTGCGACCGCCCGGGAAAATGTCGAAGTGCCCGCGATCTATGCCGGCGTTCCCGCGGGCGACCGGCACGAGCGCGCCGAGGCGCTGCTCAATTCGCTCAAGCTCGGCGACCGGCTCGACCATCGGCCGAGCCAGCTTTCCGGCGGCCAGCAGCAGCGCGTCTCGATTGCCCGCGCGCTGATGAATGGCGGCCGCGTCATCCTTGCCGACGAGCCGACCGGCGCGCTCGACAGCCAGAGCGGCCAAGAGGTGATGGCGCTCCTGCGCGAGATGAACGCGAACGGCCATACCGTCATCGTCATCACCCACGCGCGCGAAGTTGCCGAGCAGGCCGACAGGCTGATCGAGATTCGGGACGGCCGGATCATAGCCGACAGGACCAGGACGCGGCGCGCGGATCCGGACGCCGCCAGCGGCCTTGCGCAACGCACCCGTGAAGGCTTTGCCGCCATCGCCGACGTGTCGGAGGCGATCCGGATGGCGATGCGGGCGCTGCGCGCCAATCTCTTCCGCACCATCCTGACGCTGCTCGGCATCGTCATCGGCGTCGGTTCCGTCGTCGCCATGCTGGCGATTGGTACCGGCGCACAGGATTCGGTGCTGAGCCGCATCTCCTCAATGGGTTCCGATCTGCTTCTGGTGCGCCCAAGCATGGCGAATTTTCGCGGCAGCGCCGGCGGCAGCAACGTCACGCTCGTGCCGGCCGATGCGGACGCGATCCGGGACCTCCCCAACGTCGCCTTCTCGGTCCCGGAAATGACGAGCACGGTGACGCTCCGGCGCGGCAATGTCGACTACCAGACGACCGCGAACGGCACGGTGCCGCAATTCACCGAAGCGAGGTCCTGGGTCGTCGGCCGCGGCGAATTCATCAACCGCAACGACATGGAAACCTATGCGCCGGTCGCGGTGCTCGGCCGGACTGTCGTCACCACACTCTTTACCGACGGCACGGACCCGATCGGCCAGTATGTGCTCGTCAACAAGATCCCCTTCCAGGTGATCGGCATCATGAGCGAGATGGGCGCAAGCGCCGGCGGCACCGATCGGGACGATGTCGTCCTCGTGCCGCTCACCACCGGCAGCATGCGCATCTTCGGCCAGCGCAACATCCGCACCATCACCGTCAAGGTCGAGGATGCGTCCGCCATCGACCTCACTCAGGAGCGGATTCAGGCGCTGCTCAACGACCGGCACAAGCGAGAGGATACCCAGATCACCAACATGTCGTCGGTGCGCGAGGCCTTCACCGAAACGTCCAACACGCTGAAGCTTTTCCTCGGCTCCGTCGCGGCGATTTCGCTCATCGTCGGCGGCATCGGCGTGATGAACATCATGCTCGTCAGCGTCAGCGAACGCACCCGGGAGATCGGCGTGCGCATGGCGACCGGCGCGCGCCGGCGCGACATCCTCGTGCAATTCATCATCGAGGCGCTGGTGGTTTCCGCGATCGGCGGCGCGATCGGCGTCGTCGTCGGCCTTGGAACGGGCTATGCCGCGCGATATTTCGGCATGCCGGTGGCCTTCACCGCCGGCCCGGTGGCGCTTGCCTTCGCCTGCTCCTTCGCGACCGGGCTCATCTTCGGCTACCTGCCCGCCCGCAACGCCTCACGCCTGCAGCCGGCAATGGCGCTCAGCGCCGATTGAAGGCCGCTGTGGAGACATGCGGTGGACGTTGCGCATCCGGCCGTTGCCGCACCTGCGCTACGCGTTCCGGACCTGCGATCAATTCCCAGCGGCGGCCGTCCGCCTGCGACTGGCGGGCGAAGTAACTATAGGGCGTGCGCGACCAATCCCTGATCGAGTTGGTCAGATTGTCGAGCACGAGGTCGCCCTCGCTGGTGCGAACGGTGAGCACCGTGTGGCCCTGTCCTTGATAACGGGCAACCGTCAACAGCAGCGCCGAGGCCGGCCAGCCGCGCGCGAGCAGCTCGTGCTTCTTGAGGATGGCAAAGTCCTCGCAATCCCCATAGCGCGTCGGCAGGCGCCAATCGTCGTCGCGCCCGGAGGTCGAGAGATCGCTGCGCTCCTCGATGCGCGCATTGACGGCCCTGTTGACCTGCTTCAGCTCCGCCGCCCTCGCCTCGCTCAGCGAGACCGCCTTGGCTCCCCCGCCGGTTTTGCACAATCTCGGCTCGCTCGCGCAAAACGGCTTGAAAGCAGGAGGAGCGAAGGCCCTGCCGGCGGTCTTCATGATCGTCCCCGCACCCGCTCCCCCCGGAGCCAAAATCAGCAACAGGAATGCGGTCGGCGCGATGAAGCGTTTCATGAGGTCTTCTCCAGACGGGCAGGAATATCCCCAGCCCGGCGTGGAGATATAAATGGAAACGGTTAATTCGCCGTTGATTAACGCCGAATTTGGCAATGATGTGGCAATTTCCCACGAGTCATCACGTCATCCACTCAAATTTTTCTAAGTACATCCGCGAATTACGATTTCATCTTACGTCATGGTTGCAGAAACGTAATGAAAGTGTTTCTAATCGATATTTAGGATTTTCCCCGTACTCCACGGCACCTCTCGTGGTGAATATATAAAGCTTGGCGTCGCAATCGAAATACCTTTCTCGGCCTAACTCTGCCGATCCCTTGAAGGCGCGCTACGGAAATTCTTGCCCCTGAGGAGAACTTGCTCTCCCCTGCGCTTTTCGATCTCGCCAACGACAGCAAACCACAAGGCTGCGATCGCAGGATCGGCACGCTGGCCGCCGGGCCGGAGATTCGAAGGCGTGCACCGCAGCCGGTCGCGTGCTTTCTCGCTCCATTGGAATCCATCAACTCATCCTGGCGGCGAGCATGGCTGCGGCGTTCACTGCGATCCCATAGCCCTCGGGTCCCAGTCCGCAGATCACCGCCGTTGCAGCAAATGAAATGTATGAATGATGGCGGAAGGCCTCCCGCCGGTGAACATTGGTGACGTGCAATTCGATCACCGGTCCGGAGAAGCTCTTCAGCGCGTCGTGGATGACGATTGACGTGTGGGTCAGACCGCCGGCGTTGATGACAATGGCGTCGGCTTCTCGGCGCGCTTCATGGATCCAATCGACGAGCTGGCCTTCATGGTTCGACTGCCGAAAGATGATGCCATGCTTTCGCGCGGCTTCGGTGCGGCCGCAACTGGCCTCGATGTCGGCCAGAGTCGTGTGGCCGTAGATGTGCGGTTCGCGCTCGCCGAGAAGATTGAGATTGGGACCGTTGAGGACGTAGATGGGCTTGGCAATCATGACAGATCTCTCATGCAAGGGCGAAAGTCTTGGCGGAACCATCTGAGAGCAGCTCGTAACGTTCGCGCAGGTCAATGCGAGTGCCCGTCGCAGCTGCTTCAGTGATGGCGAGGGTAGCAATCAGCGTGCGGGCACCGTCCTCGACGCTCTGTATCGTCGGAACATCTCCACGGATCACATCGCGGAAATGGTCGAGCTGCGCGGCGTAGGGGTCAATCGTGGTGGTGAAGAGCCGCTGCGACATGACCGGCTTGTTCCAGCTGCGCGCGGTTTCGTCCTGGCTCCAGTGGACGAGGGTCGGAAACTCCAGCGATCCATGGCTGCCCATGAACCGGTAAGGGCTCTCGCCGCTGAAGGGAAACTCAACAGATTCGCCCGTGCCCTGCTCGACGCTCCAAGGCGTCACCGCACTGTCGCTGGCGATCATGGTGCCGATCGCACCGTTCTCGAACTCGATGAGCGCCGCCGCCGTGTCCTCGACCGGGAATCCCCTTTGACGATTGGATGAGACCGCGTTGACGGCTTTGATCTCGCCCGCGGCGAAGCGCAGGAAGTCCACTTCGTGTATCAGATTGATGAGGATGGGTCCGCCGCCTGGCTGTGTCCGCCACGGACCCGCCTCGAAATAGTCGTTCGGTTTGTAGGTCGCCCAGATAGCCGAGACGCCGACCAGCGATCCAATGCTTCCCTCGGCCAGCAGTGCCCGCAGCCTCCGGACCTGGTCGTGGTGGCGGCGGTGGTGGCCGACGAGCGTCTTGACCCCGCTCAGCCGCGTCTCGACGATCAGCCGGCTGGCAGCCGCGATGGTGTCGGTCACCGGTTTTTCGATCAGGATGTGAATGCCGCGGCGGGCGCATTCAATGCCGGCCTCCGCGTGCAATTGATTGGGCGAAGCTATGATGACGGCGTTTGGATGTATTTCGTCAAGCATCTCGCGATAGTCGGCGTAGACTCGCTCCCCGGGATGCTGGGCGGCGACCGCGTCGCGGTTGACGTCGGCGATGGCGGCGAGCGAATAGTCTGGATGCTCAGCTATCTTCTTGAGGTGCTTTCGGCCGATGAGGCCGGCGCCAATGAGGCCGATTGAAATGTTCGTCATGGTCTCCATCGCTCCTTGCATGGCGTGGTCGGCGCTACCTTTGGGAAGTTGCAGCGGCCTTTGAGGCTTGCGGCTCGGACATCAGTCCTCGGTCGCCGCAATGGCCCGGGGCGCTATCCTTCGTATCCAAACATCCGTGGAAGCCAGAGGACGATGCCCGGAAACAGAATGAGCAGAAGCAACGCGCAGATCAGGACTGCGGCGAACAGCCAGATCTCCCGGATGATCTCGGCCAGCGGAATGCGCGTTACCGCATTGATCACGAAAAGCAGTATGCCGTAGGGCGGAGTGATCAGCCCGATCATACAGTTGACGACCGCGACCACGCCGAAATGCACCAGGTCGATGCCAAGTTCGCGGCATGCGGGGATGAACAGCGGAATGATGACCAGGATGATTGTCGTGGCATCAAGAATGCAACCAAGCAGCAACAGCAACAGGTTGACGGAAAGCAGGAAGACCAGCGGCGGGACGTCGATTCCGACAAGCGACTGCGCGACGAGGTTGGGGATGTTCTCGGACGCGACGACGTAATTGAGCACCAGCGCCGTACCGATGACGATGCCGACGGCCGCGGAGGACCGGGCGCTCTCAATCAGGACTCGCCCGAATGCGGACAGCGACAGCGACCGATAGAAGATAGTCGCGAGAATGAGCGCGTAAAAGGCGGCGACAGCCGCAGCCTCCGTAGGAGTCGTGACGCCGCCGTAGATGCCGTAGAGCAGGATCGCCGGCATGAGCAGCGCCGGGCCGGCGTCGCGCGTCAATTTCGGCAGTTCGCTAAGCGGGATCGACTTTTCGACGCCGAAGCCGCGCCTATGGGAGATCCAGGCGTTTATCCCCATCAGTACGGCTCCCATCAGCAGCCCCGGCATGATGCCACCGAGGAACAGGAAGCCGATCGAGCTGTTCGATACCAGCGCGTAGAGCACCATCGGGATGGAGGGCGGGATGATCGGCCCAATGGTTGCGGAGGCAGCGGTTATGGCAGCAGCGTAGCCGCGCGTGTACTGACCAGAACGGATCATCATATCGATGATGATCTTGCCAATGCCGGCCGCGTCGGCGACCGCCGAACCGGACATGCCGGAGAAAACCAGAGACGCCAGCACGTTGACGTGGCCCAGGCCGCCCCGGAAGCGGCCGACGAGGCCGACGCAAAAGCGTAGCAGCCTGTCGGAGACAGAGCCGGCATTCATGATGTTGGCGGCCACGATAAACAGCGGCACGGTCAGCAGGATGAAGCTCTGATAGAGCCCGTCGAGCATGATCTTGCCTGCGATGCCAATGCTCATCCCGTTCGCCGCCAGGTAGACGAAGGAGGCCAGGAGGATGGCATAGGCGATAGGCGCGCCGATTGCCGCGATCACGCCCATGGCGCCGAGTGAGAGGACAAAAGCGTAACTCATGCGTCGATGCGCTCCACTTCGGGTTGCAGAGGCTCGTCGATCGGGTGGCGGACGGCATGCCAGACGCCTACGGCGTATCGACCCGCGACGACCACGAGGAACAGCAGATAGATCGCGTAGATGTCGCGCATCCGGATCCAGTCGCCGAACAGTACCGAGAGGGTCGCGGTCTTCTTCAATCTGAGAACGGCCAGCCGATCCCAGGTGGGTTGGATCGACAGCAACAGCCCGCCCGCGATGATCGCCGCCGACACGATGAAGAACGTCCTGCGCAAGGCGGGCGAGACCGCGTAAAACAGGATGTCGAACGAGACGTGGTCCTGGTTGCGGACAATGAAAGCGTTGCCCCAGAAAACCAGCCAGACCCAGAGCGCGAGGCAGAATTCCAAGGTCCAGCCGAAGTTCGACGGCTGCAGGAATGGAACGGCATCGGCGAGCCACTCGACGCGTGCGGTGTAGCGGATCGCCACCTGCACGATAAATGTCGCGAACATCGCCGCCATCATGGCGCCGGCGACCGTCTCTGCGAATATGCGGAATGCTCCGATGCTTCGATCCACGGGCGAACCTCCCTCGTGCCACGTCGTGCGCGGTTCTCAAGCCGGGTGCGGCCCGGCGGCTGAACGTGCCGCCGGTCGCCGGCCGGAAACGGGTCAGTTGCCGAGTGCGTTGATCTTGTCGAGCACGCCTTCCGGCCACGCCTTGGCGAACTCGGAACCAACATATTGCGCCTGGACATGCTCGCGGAACGCCTTCAGGTCCGGCTCGTAGATTTCGAGGCCCTTGCCCTTGAGGAAGGCGACGAGTTCCTCCTCCTTCTTGAGCTGCGCCTGTCGCCCGGACTCCGCGGCGTCTACGGCCGCCTTCTGCACGGTCGCCTGCTGCTCTTGTGTCAAGCCGTCCCAGACCTGCTTGGAGATGGCGATGTAGTTGAGGTCGACCAAATGCGAGGTCAGGCTGATCTGCTTGGTCACCTCGTAGAACTTGGAGTCGACCACGGTCGGCAGCGGATTATCCTGACCGTCGACCGAGCCGGTCTGCAGCGCGGTGTAGACCTCCGAGAAAGCGATCGGCGTCGGGTTGGCACCCAGCGCCTTGCCGAGGAACAGCCAGGCGTCGGTACCCGGCATGCGCAGGTTCACACCGGCGAGGTCGGCCGGGGTCATCACGTTGCGCTCCGAACGGGGAAAGCGGAGATTTACGTGGCGGCGGCCGAGATACATGACTGCCAGCAATTTGACGCCGAGTTCGTCCTCGACCTTCTGCTTGAACGGGTCCATCAGCGCATCGTCGAAGACCTTCACCTGATGCTCGGCGCTCTGGTGGACGTAGCCGGTGGCGAAGATCGAGAATTCGGGAAAGAACGTCGCAAGCTCCTGCGCGGAGCAGACGGTCATTTCCAGATCGCCCGACGCGATCGCCTCGAGTTCCGAACCCTGCGCGACGAGCGACGAATTGTAATGCGGCTGAAACTCGGCGAACTCCGCGACAGCCGGGCCGAATACCGTCGCCATCGCTATGGAGCGCTGATCGGTCTCGGTGCCGGAGGTCGACAGGCGAAGCGTGATCTTGCCCTCTGCCCACGAGGCGACAGGCATCATGATGGTTGCCGCCAGCGTGAGGGCGGCGGAGCCGGCGAGCAGCGTGCGACGGCCGAATTTGGTCATCTGAGTTCCTCCCACAAATTGTTCGTTAGCGTTCATTATCTTCCTCCCTGGAATTCCTGAAGCGGGGCAGTTCGCGTCGGCACGCACCCTCGAGCCTGCTGGGGAACCCGCTGCCCGCGGACCGAGGTCCACCAGACCACGAGCGACACCGCTCCGACACCGGCGCGCCTGGCAAAAACGACCAGCGCTCATGCTTCGCGGTGGCGTTGCGAGATCCCGCCGGGGACCGCTGTGCCCCCACCTGTCGAAACTGAGCGCAATCACACGAACCGCCGGATCATCCTCCTCCACCGAACCAGCGGCATCGGGTCGACAAAATGTTCATTTCGGTTCACAATACTTCCAACGACGAAGCCGAGTCAACTCCCGCGGAGAGATGACGGCAACGGCCCATTTTATCGTTATATATCATTAGATTGACGTCGAAACGTGCGATAGTTGGACCACGTTCATGCTATCTTTTCGCCGACGAAAAATGACCGATACGGTTCATCACGGGTGCCCGGCTGGCGTGCTATAGGATCACGCAGGTTGAACGAAGGTGGTTTGTCGCGATAAACACGGGGACGCAGAGTCCAAGGTCGAGGGAATGAACGAGCAGTCGCCAGGCAGAACGGGTCGTGGCCGCAGATACGCGCGGTCCCTTCCGAGCAACGATCCAGACCGTACCCGGGCGGACATTCTGAATGCGGCCGAGGCCGAGTTCGCGCGCCACGGCTTCGGCGGCGCGAGGCTCGACAGCATTGCGGCCAAGACCAAGCGCAGCAAGCGCATGATCTATTATTACTTCTCCTCCAAGGCGAAGCTTTATCTGGCCGTGCTCGAGAACGGCTACCGGCGTATGCGCACCGCCGAGATCGCGATCAATCTCGAGGAGGACGATCCCCGACAATCGCTGAAGAACCTCGTCGGCTTCTCCTTCGACTTCCATTTCACGCATCCCACCTACGTCAAGCTGCTGATGACGGAGAACCTCAACGACGCCCGCTTCCTGGCGACCTCGTCCGCAGTTCTGGAACTTCATCAGCCAGTCATCCTTCGAATCGAGCGGCTGCTCAGAAAGGGCTATGAGATGGGTCTCTTCCGGCGCGCGATCTCGCCGGTCGAGGTTCACATGACAATCTCCGCACTATGCTTCTTCAACGTCTCGAATCGCGCGACTTTTTCGGCGGCATTCAACGTGGACATGCAATCGGCCGCATTCCAGAGAGCGCGCAAGCAGGAGATACTGCTGACCATCTTGGGTCGCCTCGACACCGACATGACCGGATTCAGTTCCGAATACGAACGCTGACGCAATGGGCCAATGCGCCCGAGTTCAACTGGCGGAGCGGCACCGCCCGCCCGTTGCCACATCTCACTTGATGTCGGGCCCGAGCGACAATGCCCACATCAAACTGCATTTTCCGAGATGACTATGTCGAAGGGCAGCGCCTCGGGACGCGATAGCTCGCCGCCCGTGGTCCGGACCGCCGTGACCACTTCCTCTACCAGCTGTTGAGCGAAGGCCCGCACCGGGGTCGCGATCACCATTGACACCGTACCCGACAGCAGCGCCTGCCGCGAGACAGGCGTGATCTCATTGACGACGAGCGAGACCGCCTTTTCACGGCCGCGCGCCGCCAGAGCTTCGAGCGCGCCCTCGAAGCCGCCACTCGCGACATAGACACCGACCAGATCGTTGTGGCTGTCGAGAAGCTGCGAGGTCGCCAGGCGCACCGCGTCTGGAGACTCGGCAACCGCCGCCGTATCGACGATCTCGAACTGGGGACCTCGTTCGCGCATGTAGGAGCGGAAGCCAAGCTCGCGCATTTCCTGGGCGGCGAAGTGGTGGACGCCCGTTACCAGGGCGACCCGACCCGCGCGCCTGGCGGTGTGGGCAATGCCCCATGCGGCGGCGCGCCCAGCCTGGCGATTGTCGACTCCGACATAGGCGTGGCGGAAATCGACGGCGAAATCCGACAGGATGGAGAAGGTGAACACCTTGCGCTGGCGCAGGCCGAGAATCGCGTCGCGCAGGTCCGGACTGTCCGGCGCCATCATTGCAATCGCGTCGCAATGTGCGCCCATCTCGCGGGCAAGCCGAACCGCCTCGGCGGGCGAATTGTCGGCTTGATAATGGAATGCGAGTTCCACTTCGGCCGACAAATGGCGAGCTGCTGCCGCACGCAGCTCGGCCTCGATCCGCTGGTAGAAGGGATGGTGTCGCCGCCGGATCGCAACGCCGAGCCGCATGCGCTCGCGGGGCACCGGCGCGCGAGCGCGAAGGATCGGCAGCCCGTGATAGCCGAGCGTCCGCGCCGCGTCATAGACCAGTTGCGCCCGCTTGCCGCTGACCGGTGCTCGCCCGTTCAGCACCCTGTCGACTGTGGCGAGACTGACGCCGGCCGCGCGTGCGACGTCGGTGAGTGTGACGCGTTGCGTTCCGGCTTCTCGCTGCATGACAGTTTCTTTCATAGAAAGACGTATTTGAGAGGAAATATCATCCCGCGTTGAGAGCGACAATCTTTCGTTCGATGATCGTGCAATCGATCGCGCGAGGAGAAGACGATGTCGGACGGAAAGCAACGCGACTACAGCCTCGTCGGGCCGAGTTCGCGAGAAGCGGTCGCGGCTGGCCTGGCCACCGCCGAATGGTACCACACCGATATTCCGCGCAAGGCGATGAAATCGCTGATGCAACGCCGCGATGGCCCTGCGATCAGAGACACGCTGCTGTGGGTGGCGCTGCTGGTGGCAAGCGCAGCCGGCGGCATCTGGTTCAGCGGTTCGTGGATCGCGCTGCCTTTCTTCGCGCTCTACGGCGTGTTCTACGGCTCTGCTTCGGATTCTCGCTGGCACGAATGCGGCCACGGCACTGCCTTCCGCACGTTCTGGATGAACGACCTGGTGTACCAGGTCGCCAGTTTCATGATCATGCGCGAGCCGGAGGTAACCCGCTGGAGCCACGCCCGGCACCACACGGACACGCTGATCGTCGGCCGCGATCCGGAAATCGCTGTCAAGCGTCCGCCCAATCTGCCACTGATCCTGGTGAGCTTCTTTGCCGTTGGCGGGGTCTGGAACACCACGATCTCGGTGATCCGCCACAGCCTTGGGCGACTCACGCAGGACGAGATCGAATTCATCCCCGAAAGCATGAGGCCAGCCGTGTTCAGGACGGCGCGCGTCTGGCTGGCGATCCATGCCGGGACCGCCGCATTGTCGCTGGCGCTGGGAAGCTGGTTTCCGGTCCTGCTGATCGGCGCGCTGCCAACCATCTACGGCGCCTGGTTGGCGAGACTGTTCGATCTCACCCAGCACGCGGGTCTTGCCGAGGATGTGCTCGACCATCGTCTGAACTCACGCACGGTACTGATGAACCCGCTGTTCCGCTTCGTCTACTGGAACATGAATTACCACGTCGAGCACCACATGTTCCCCATGGTGCCCTACTACGCACTGCCGCAGCTTCACGAGTTGATGAAGCACGATGTGCCGACACCGTGTCCAAGTCTTTGGGCTGCCTACCGGGAAATCGTGCCGGCGGTATTGCGGCAGGTGCGCGACCCCAACCACCACATCAAGCGCGAATTGCCGGCCACCGCCAAATCGTATCGCCACGAGCTTCACAATCTCGTGGTGATGCCGCAGCCCGCCCAGTAACCACAACAGCTTCGGAGTTTAGCGCCATGTCTGAACATGACTGGATTGACGTCTGCGGCGTGGATGACATCGACGAAGAAGACGTCATCCGCTTCGACCATGGAGGCAAGACATACGCCATCTATCGTGACCCGGACGGCGCCTTCTTCGCCACGGACGGCCTGTGCACGCACGAACAAGTGTCGCTCGCAGATGGGCTGGTGATGGACCACGTGATCGAATGCCCCAAGCACAACGGTCGGTTCGACTACCGCAGCGGCAAGGCCCTGAGTGGTCCGGTCTGCGTGAACCTCGGCGTCTATCCTGTCGCGCTCGATGGCGGCAGGGTCAAGATCGCGGTCGCCTGAGATGACCGCGCGCGGCATGGTGATCGTCGGCGCCGGCGAGGCTGGATGCGCAGCCGCGCTCGGCCTGCGAGCCCGCGGCTATGAGGGGACCGTGACCCTCGTCGGCGACGAAGTGCACGAGCCCTATGAGAGGCCGCCGCTTTCCAAGCCGGGGGCTGACGGTCGTGAAATCGAGGCGAAACCGATCATCACCCGCGCCTTGCTCGACTTGGCCGGTATCTCGTTCGTTTCGGGCCGGCAGGCGGTGTCGATCGACAGGGCGGCGCGATCGGTGGCTTTCCGGGATGGGAGCACGCTGGACTATGACGTGCTGTTGCTGGCGACCGGCGCAAGCCCCCGCCGCCCAAACGCATGGCCACGAAGCGAGCGCATCATGACCCTACGCACGCTGGATGACGCCCGCCGATTTCACCGCACCGTGCGGTCGGGGTTGCGGCTCGTCATGATCGGCGCTGGCTTCATCGGCCTCGAACTGGCGGCGGTCGCGCGACAATCCGGCGCGCTGGTCGTCGTGGTAGAGGCGCAGGATCGCATCCTGAAACGGGCCGTGCCGGCGGCGATTGCGGACATCATCGCCGGTCGGCACGCCGAGGCAGGCGTGCGCATCGTGACCGGCGCGCGCATCGATGCCGTCGAGGCCGAGCCATCAATGGTTACGATCCGGCTCGCGAGCGGGGAGACGGTGCAGGCCGATCTCGTGATTATCGGCGTCGGCGCGTCGCCTGACGATGCGCTTGCGCGCGCCTGCGGTCTGGCGTGCGACGACGGCATCGTGGTCGACGCCCACCTGGCTACGAGTGACCCCCACATCTTCGCGGCAGGCGACTGCTGCCGCTTTCCGCTTCAATTGCTCGGGGGCCGGCACACGCGACTGGAAAGCTGGCGCAACGCCCGGCAACAGGGCGAGCATGCGGCTTCATCGATGCTTGGAGACAACGCGCCGTTCAATGCCGCGCCGTGGTTCTGGACGGACCAATACGAGCTCGGGCTTCAGGTGACGGGGTTGGCAGATCCTGCCGCCGAATCGATCGAGCGCAGACTAGGCGAGTCCGGCATTGCCCTATTCCAGCTCGCAGTGGACGGCCGGTTGATCGCTGCCTCGGCGGTCGGTCCGGGCACGAGCGTCGCCAAGGAAATCAAGATCGCCGAGCAAATGATCCTGGGCGGCTGTCGCCCCGATCCTGTGCTGCTCGCCGACAGCAGTGTCAGCCTCAGATCGCTCATGCGGTCCGCACAGCCCGCGGAGGGGAAATCATGATCAGCAGAAAGATGACGGTGGCCGACCTGCGGGCACTGAAAGGCAAACGCCAACTCGTCATGTTGCGCGTCGAGACTGCCGAGGACGCCGCCGCCGCCGAGCAGGCCGGCATCGACATGATTTCGGTGCCTCCGAGCCTGCTCACACATCCGGATTTCCGAGACGCGGCGCCCTCGCTATTTTGCGTGGCCAGCCTGAGCTATGGCATGTACGCGACGGCGAAGGAGTATCTGCGTGCTGCCTTCGAAGCGCGCCGCGCCGGAGCCGATGCGGTCTACTGTGCTGCCAGCTTGCGCATCGTCAGACGTCTTGCCGAGGAACGCATTCCGGTCTGCGGCCATGTCGGGATGATCCCCTCCCAGATCACCTGGACGGGCGGCTTCAAGGCAGTCGGTAAGACGGTCGAGAGTGCGATGGAAATCTGGCGCAACGTTACGGAGCTCGAAATGGCCGGCGCGGTGATGGCCGAAATCGAAGTGGTTCCGGAGTCTGTTGCCGCCGAAATCTGCAGCCGAACCTCGCTCATATTGATGTCGATGGGAGCTGGAGCCGGGTGCGATGGCCAGTACATGTTTGCAGTCGACATCTTAGGATCGCACAAGGGCCACTATCCGCGCCACTCGAAGACCTACCGCAATTTCGCTGCCGAGTACGACCGGCTCCAGTCGGAGCGCATAGGTGCGTTTCGAGACTTCGCCGATGACGTGGCTCGCGGAACATATCCAGCCCCCGGGCACGTCGTTCCGTTGGATGGCGAGATCCTGGCGGAATTTGTCAGGAAACTCAGCGAGTCAAATGGCAACAGTCGGTAATACCGCTTATGCCGGTCTGCTCCGACTGTCGCCGTCCCGCAACCTTTCAGCAACTCCTCGCCTCGATAATGCCCGCGCAATCGAGGACCGAATCGGATGGCCAAGGCAAATACCAGGAAGCGCAGGCGCAGCACGAAACGGAAGAGCAGCCGGGACGGCATGGCGCCGTGGTACCTTGCCGCGGTCGCTCTCATCGGCGGCATCGTCGCGCACGAGCATTGGGAAAAATTCAGTCGACTGCCGGGCGGGCGGGAGGTGGTGGCTCTGCTCTCCGAACCCGAAACGAAGCCGAAGCCGAAGCCCCCGACGCCTCGCATCGTCCGGCCGCAGGAGCATACCGGCTCGATCGCTCCGAAGCCCAAAGTGGCCGTGCCGCCGCCGATGGAAAGGCCCGTGGAACAGGCGGCGCCATTGCCGACCGGCCGCTCTGCCGACAGCACCACCTTCTATTTCTGCGGCATTCGTCACGACAATTGCGTGATCGATGGCGATTCCTTCCTCTTCAATGGCGAAAGAATCCTGATCGCCGATATTGACGCGCCGGAAACGAAGCTTGCGAAATGCGACGAGGAGCGCTCGCGCGGCGCGCACGCCAAGGCCCGGCTCAGAGAATTGCTGAACGCCGGCCAGTTCACGGTGGTCGATGCGCCGGCGGGTTTTGTCGACGGGGAAGCCGGCAAGCGACGGCTGGTGACGAGAAACGGAAGGTCGATTGGGGGCATTCTGCTTGCCGAGGGTCTGGTACGCAAACGGACCGCTCGGCCGGCCGCCTGGTGCGGCACGACGGCCCGCGTTTCGGGTTGACGAGACACGTCAGCGCGCGTGATCGGAGAGAACCTCTGCGATGAGGCACCGAGATCGCTCGATTTCGAGCCGATCATTGCCCATCATGCCGGCAGCGACAATCATCGCCTTCCAGAGAGTCCAGGCGCGCCCGCGCGTCCAGGTCCCTTCGTCGAGGGGAAGCACTGCGCGAAAAACCTCGCGGCTCTCGCCCTTGAACATCGTCCAGGCGATCGATAGGTCGCAGGCGGGGTCCCCGACGCCCGATGTGCCGAAGTCGATGACGGCGCTCAAGCGGCCGCCCTCCACCAGGAGATTGCCGGAGGCGACGTCGCCGTGGAACCAGACCGGGGAGCCGCTCCATTCGCTGGAAAGCGCCTCCTCCCACAGATCCCGCGCCGCGGCCGTATCGATCGTGCCGTCGAGCGCATCGAGCGCCCGGCGGGTCTGCTCGTCATAGACCGCCAGCGGCCCGCCGCGAAAGAAGTTGTGCGCACCCGGCGGCGGACCGCCATCCGCATCGATCGCCTGCAATTTTATGAGGAATGCGGCAAGCGCTGCGGCAAAGGCGGTGACATCGTCGATGACGGCATGGGTGGCGATCTCGCCTTCGCGCCATCGATAGACAGACCAGGGCCAGGGGTAGCCCTCGCCTGGACGTCCCAAGGCCAGTGGCGCGGGGATAGGCAGCGGCAGATGCGGCGCCAGAAGCGGCAGCCAGCGCTGCTCCTTCTCCACCTGCCGCACGTAGTGCGCAGCGCTCGGCAGTCGCACCGTCATGTGATCGCCGAGACGGAACGTCCGATTGTCCCAGCCGCCGAAGGCGACGGGCCTTACCGGCAGATCGGTCCATTGCGGGAACTGCTCCGCAACCAGGCGCCGGACCAGCGGCACATCGATCACGATCTCTTCGGCAGGGGATGACATGGCGAGACAACCTGTCGCTGAAAACCAACGCAGATCTTGCACGTCAAGCGTCAATCCCGCAACTCTACGGCCTCCACGTCCTCTGTTTCCTTCTGCGTGATCAAGCGGGCGCTGTGCTGGCCGCTCAGAAAGGTCCACAGCCAGCTCCAGGCGACCGCGAAACGGCTGCGGGTGCCGATCAGGAAATAAATGTGGGCGATGCCCCAGATCCACCAGGCGAGCGCACCCTTGAGCTTGATGCGGCCGAAATCGATGATGGCGGCGCGCCTGCCGATGGTGGCGAGGCTTCCCTGGTGGCGATAGCGGAACGGACCCGGCGCCGACCTTCCTTCGAGCCTGGCCCGGATCGTTTTGGCGACGAAAGCGCCCTGCTGCTTGGCGGCGGGCGCGATGCCCGGCACCGGCTTGCCGTCGGCCCGACTGACCGACGCGGTATCACCGATGACGAAGACCTCCGGATAGTCCGGCGCCGTCAGGTCCTTCCCGACCAGCGCGCGACCGGCGCGGTCGGCCGGAATGCCGAGCCAGTGCGCGGCGGGCGAAGCCTGAACGCCGGCCGCCCAGACGAGCGTGCAGCTCGGCACGAAGCGATCGCCGATCATCACGCCGGCAGCGCTGCAATCGGTCACCGGCGTTCCGGTCAGCACCTCGACGCCGAGCTCTTTCAATTCGCGCCCGGCATAGCCGGAAAGCGCTTCACTGAATGCGGGAAGAATGCGCGATCCCGCTTCTACGAGCACGATCCGCGCCCGACGCGTATCGATCCGGCGAAACTCGGGCGGCAAGATCCTGTGGGCCATTTCGGCGATGATGCCCGCAAGCTCGACCCCGGTCGGCCCGGCGCCGATAATGGTGAAGGTCAGCAGCGCATCGCGCCTCTCCGGATCCTGCTCGAGTTCCGCCCGCTCGAAGGCCAGGAGAATGCGGCGGCGAATGGTGGTCGCATCCTCGAGCGTCTTCAGCCCGGGCGCCACCGCTGCCCACTCGTCGTGGCCGAAATAGGCGTGGGTCGCGCCGGTCGCCAGGACCAGCGTGTCATAGGTAATCGCCTGCCCGCTTTCGAGCGAGACAGTCCGGGCAACGGGATCGACCCCGATCACTTCGCCGAGAAGCGTCGTCACCTCAGGGCGGTCCCGGTAGAGGCGGCGGATCGGCCAGGCGATTTCGGAGGTCGCCAGCACCGTCGTCGCGACCTGGTAGAGCAGCGGCTGGAACAGATGATGGTTGCGCCGGTCGATCAGGGTGATCCGAACCGCCGCGCCCTTGAGGTCATTGACCAGCTGCAACCCGCCAAAGCCGCCACCGACGACGACGACATGATGTCCTTCCGACATGGCTCCTGCCTCGCTTTCCGGATCAGCCTGCCTGCTCGAAGGCGAGGACGCAACCTCCAGTTCGGCAAGAGTTCCATGCCGGAGAAGCAAAGCTCATCTATCATTCGGCGTAGTCGACCGGCACGGCCGTGCCGCTTTTCAGCACTTCCATAGAAATCGAGGCGGAGACGTCGAAGAGCTCCACCTTCCGGACGATCTGTTTGTAGACGACGTCGTAATGCTCGACGCGCGGCAGCACGACCTTGACGATATAGTCATAATTGCCGGTCAGCCGATGCACTTCGACGATCTCGGGTATGTCGCTGATCACCCGCCGGAATTTCTCGATCCACTCATCCGAATGGTGCGCGGTCTTGATAAGCGCGAAAAGCGTCGTCGGTACACCCATCTTTTCCCGATCGAGCACCACGATCCGCCGCGCGACATAACCCGCTTCCTCCAGCCGCTGGATGCGGCGTGAACAGGCGGAAAGCGAAAGGTTCACGCGATCGGCAAGGTCGCCCATGGCGACGCTCGCATCCTCCTGCAGAAGCATGAGCAGCTTTCGGTCCCTGTCGTCCAGCACGCTCACCACTCCTCACGAACCAAAATAACGCGCTGATTGTTTGCACAAAATATTCACATTGCGCAACTTACTTGCGCGATTTGACCTGGTTACGCCCCTAAAACGCAAACACATTCCGGCAGCGCCGCGCCATAATCCGTTCGTCAAACCGGGTTGCAGTGGCAACGCTCACTCCGACTTTCGGTTCCGACGCTGCAATCGAAAACCAGGGGACGAGAGATGGCAAGGCGGAAAATCGGGGAATTGCGCAAGATCGGCCTGATCGGCGGCATGAGCTTTGAAAGCTCGGCAATCTACTATCGAATGGTCAACGAGGCCGTTCGCGCCCGGCTCGGCGCGCTGCACTCTGCCGAAGTCCTTCTCCACTCCTTCGATTTCCAGCGGATCGTCGACCTGCAGAAGGCCGGCCGCTGGGATGAGGCCGCCCGGCGCCTCTCCGAAGTCGCGCGAGGGCTGGAGTCGGCCGGCGCCGAGTGCGTGCTGATCTGCACCAACACCATGCATCTGATCGCGGACGCCGTTCAGGCGGCAGTCGGCGTGCCGCTCATAAACATCATCGACGAGACCGCGCTTCGGTTGAAGGCGGCCGAATGCCGCAAGCCGCTGCTGCTTGCCACGCGCTATACGATGGAACACGGCTTCTATGCCGAGCGCATGCGCGCGCACGGCATAGATGTGATGGTACCGGACGCCGAGGGACGCACGCTCACCCACAATGTCATATTCGACGAGCTCTGCGCCGGCCGCGTGCTGGACGCCTCGCGCGAGGCGCTTAGCGCATTGATCGAACAGGCGAAGTCGGCCGGCGCCGATGCCGTGATCCTCGGCTGCACCGAAATCTGCCTGATCCTCGACCCCGCCCGCCTGCCCCTGCGTGGCTTCGATTCCACTGCGATCCATGCCGAGGCCGCCGTCGAATTTGCCCTTGGCGCGGAGAGGATGCACGCCGCAGCCTGATATGAGACCGCCTTCAAGCGCCGTCTGGGGGCGCGAAGAAGCAGTTCATGTGATCTTCCGTCGGGTGCAGGCAGATGTGATAATCGCCGTCTCCTGACGGAATCTCATCCCCATAGGGGATCAGGAACATATGCTCCCTCGTCACCCTATAGTGGTCTCCGGGGCCGAGGATGACCAAAAACCCATGCTTTCCCTTCCGGACAGTGCCGCCCGGAATGCGCTGGCAGTCGCCGCCCTGATTACTCCCCTTGCAACAGGCCGGCGGGTACGCCCAGCCGCGTTCCGTATAATGCCCATGACCAGCGGCAGGGAAGGTGCCGATGGCGGCGGCGACAAGCAAGGCGGACCTGCGTGCCATTGGACGACTCCGATCAAGGGAGCGACCATCATTCGATACAGCGATTTTACGCCATCTGCTATTTTACGCCATCACGCCCGGACCGCTATTCACGCCACGTCGAACTCCGCACGCGCCCGGCGGATCGCTGCGTGATTTTCCACCGACCAGTCGACGAATAGTCTCAGCACCGAAAGGAACGAGCGGCCCAGATCGGTCAGGCCGTATTCGACGCTCGGCGGCTGCGTCGGGTAGACGGTGCGGCTCAAATAGCCGTCGCGCTGCAGGTCGCGCAGCGTCTGCGTCAGCATGCGCTGCGATATGTCCGGGATGAGCCGCCGAAGTTCGGAAAAGCGCAAGGGACCATCGGCCAGCGTCAGGATCATCAGCGAATTCCATTTGCCGCCTATGTGATCCATCACGTCACGCACCGGGCAATTGTCCATGTCCATCGGCACCCCGCCGACGAGGATTGCCCGCCTGCCCTCAACCTTCCCCGTCGCCTCGTTCATGACGGTTCCCTTTCCGTAACCACAGCAGAAAAAACTGCCTCCTTTACAGCTCTTACCAGATTACGGGATAAGAGCAACTCTCAAAAAGAGACCAGCATTCGTCATGAGCCCATAGACGCGGCTGGAGAGAAACGGAAAGGTAGACCATGGCTGAAACATTGCTCGTGACCGGTGCAGCAGGTCAGTTCGGCAGGCTTGTGCTCGATGCGCTCCTTGCCGCCGGCAAGACGAATCCCGCCAATATCATCGCCACCAGCCGCGACGCGGCCAAGCTAGCCGATTACGCCGCGCGGGGCGTGGAGACGCGCAGCGCCGACTTCGACGATCCCGCCTCGCTCGACACGGCCTTTGCCGGCGCCGACCGCATCCTGATCGTCTCGACCGACGTGCTGGACCAGCCTGGCAAGCGGCTGAAGCAGCACCTCGCCGCCGTCGCAGCCGCGAAGAAGGCAGGCGTCAAGCACATCCTCTATACCTCCATGCCGAACCCGGACCAATCGGTGATCCCCTTTGCCGCCGATCATCTCGGCACCGAAAACGCCATCAGGGCGACCGGCATCCCCCACACGATCCTGCGCAATGCCTGGTACATGGAAAACCTGTTCCTGGCGCTGCCGCATGCGCTCGCAAGCGGGCAATGGTTCTCGTCCGCCGGCAACGGCCGCATCTCGCACGTCGCCCGCGCCGATCTCGCCAGGGCCGCGGCTGCCGCACTGGAAGCGGGATCGAGCGAAAGCCGCACCTACACGCTGACCGGCTCTGGGGCCCGCACCACGGAAGAGATCGCCGCTCTCGCCGCCGCGGCGACGGGCAGGAAGCTGGATGTGGTCCAGATTTCCGACGAAGCGCTGGCGGGCGGCCTGAAGGGCGCCGGCCTGCCGGACTTCCTCGTCCCCATTCTGGTCTCCTTCGACGCCAACACCCGCGAGGGCCATTTCGATGTCGTCACCGACGATGTCGCCACCCTCACCGGCAAGGCCCCGCTCGGCCTCTCCGCCTTCCTCGAGGCGAACAAGGCCGCACTGGCGCAATGACCTGACCATGCAACGAGGATGGGCCCGGCCGGATCTGCCGGGCCTGTCGCTTACCCGACTTTGACGCCGAAGAGCCCACCCCCGCCACCCTCTCGCCTCAGCGCACCGTTATGCTCGCTATTGCTTGGTTTCGCGAGACGGGAGGAAGGACGATGCCGGCACCGCTCGATTTCTGGTTTTCGATAGGAAGTCCCTACACCTTTCTGGCCGTGATGCGGCTATCCGAGATCGCCGAAAGGGCGGCGGTCGAGGTTCGTTGGCGCGCCTTCGACGCTCGCGCAATCCAGGTCGAGGCGAACGATGCTCCTTTCGCCGACAGGCCGCTGAAGGCCACCTACATGTGGCGCGACATCGAAAGACAGGCGGCGAGATTCGGCCTGACCGTCCGCTTGCCGATCCCCTATCCGCTCGCCGAATTCGAACGGGCGAACCGCGTGGCCGCGCTCGCCGCCGGCGAAGGCTGGTGCCCCGCCTATGCGATCGCCAGCTACCGGCACTGGTTCGTCGACCGCGAGCCGGCCGGCGGCGAACCGAACCTCTCGGCGAGCATCAGGGAAGCGGGCCAGGACCCGGCTCGCGTGCTGGGACTGGCAAACTCGGAAGCCGGAATTGCGACGCTGGATGCCGCGACCAATGAAGCGAGAGAGATCGGCATCTTCGGCTCGCCTTCCTTCGTCGCCGACGGCGAACTGTTCTGGGGTCACGATCGCCTGGAAGATGCCATCGCATGGCAACACAACCTCGACCAAGGGAACCCGGGGTAGTGCGTGGTGGTGGAGGACGGGCACGCCGGATGAAGGGCAAAAATCTGCTCACGCCTTTCCCGCTCTCGCGCCGAGCCACCCATCCGCCGACAACTTCCCGGCTCCCCAGGTGACGATGGCAAGCGCCATCGCCGCCCAGGTCAGGTGAATCGGCCATCCATCCGGCACGGTGAGCTGAATGACGATGGTCATCGCCAGCAGTCCGAGCGCGGCAAGTCGGGTTGCAAGTCCCAGCACCAGCAGGGTCGGCAGCAGCACCTCGGCGCAGGCGACCACGAATGCCATCATGGCCGGCGCCGGATAGTCATAGGGCCCGCCCGGCAGATGCAGTTTGAACTCCGATGTGAAGAGAAGAACGGCAGTATCGTTCAGTTGCAGGAAGCCATCCCACTTGCTCATTCCGGAGCGCCAGAAGGGGACGGCCAGGCCGAAGCGCAAGGCAAGCTGGGCAAGGGATGCGGGCGCCAGGGCGGCAACGAGACCATCGATGCGGCCGAGCCAGCCGGCCCACCCTCCGGCCTCGGGGTTATCGAAGAGCTTTCGTATGGATGTCAGCATCTCATCCTCCATGGCGGATCGCCGCGAAGGCGCCCGCCTCGAGCATCGTGCGGATGGCGGCCGCGGGATCGAAATCCGCGTTTACCGCGCCTGCCGCGGAGGCCGCACGCTCCATCGTCTCCCCCGCGACCAGGCCGCCGAGAAACCGGTCGGCGCCCGGCGCAAGACGGCGCACCTCCACGTCGAGCGCCGGCCGCGTCACCAGAGCGCTCTCCGCGGCCGTCGTTTCGATCCGTCCAACCGGCCCACTGGCCCGGTTCACCGAAAAGATCGTCACCGCCGGATAGGCGGAGCGCACGATGCGCGTCGCCGGATGCGCTTCGAAGACGAGGTCCCCAAGCCGGTCCGGCGGCACCGCGGCAAGCTCGGCCGGCGACAGCACGGCACCGTCCGCCGCGTGATAGGCGTCGAGCCAGGCCCGCTCGATCCGCGCCACATCCGCCAGCCACGGCATGGATTGCGCATATTCGTAACGTTCGATGAAATCGGGAAAATCCCGGCCGTATTCGAAGAGAAGCGGCGATGTCGGCGGCGTCTCGCGAACGTGGAACCGCGCCATGGCGCGAAAGAACGCCTCTCCCGTGATGCGCAGGGTCGCCGGATATATGTCCGCGAGCGCGTTCATGAGACTGACGGTCACATTGTTGCGATAGACATTGAAGCGTCTGTCGGCCGCTTTGCCGTTCGGGCCGGCGACGAAGCCGGGCGTCGCGCAAGAAGGATCGAGCAGTCCGGACGTTAAGCCCTCCGCATAGCGGCCGCAGGCGGGTTCGGGCGACGATAAGCTAACCGAGCGCATGCATCTTCTCCTGTCCGAAGCTCGCCGCATGCCGGTCGAGGATCGACTGCGCCGCCTTCGCCTCGGCCTTCAAAACCGGCCAGTCGGGAATGGCGCTATCCCATTCGATGAGCGTCGGGATCGGGCCGCAGCGGCCGATGACGATGTCGAAGAGCCTCCACACCGCATCGGCGACCGGGCCGTCGTGGCTGTCGATCAAAAGAAGGTCGCCCTCGTCGTCCTGCTGCTCCGCGTGTCCGGCGAGGTGGATCTCGCCGACATCTTCGAGCGGATAGTCCGAAAGATAGTCGAGAGCGGAAAAACCGTGATTGGTCGCCGAGACGAAGACATTGTTGACGTCGAGCAGCAGGCCGCAGCCGGTGCGCCTGACGATCTCGCGGATGAAGGCGGTCTCGCTCATCGTCGATTCCTTGAACAGGAGGTAGGTCGAGGGATTTTCGATGAGGAGCCGCCGTCCGATCGCCTCCTGGACCTCGTCGATATGCTCCGAGACGCGCCGCAAGGTGGCCTCCGTATAGGGCAGCGGCAAGAGGTCGTTGTAATAGGCCGTGCTGTGAGTCGACCAGGCGAGATGCTCGGAGACGAGTTGCGGCTCGTATCGTTCGACAAGCGCCGCAAAGCGGGCGAGATGGGCCTTGTCCAGCGGCTGCGGACCGCCGATAGACATCGCGACGCCGTGGAGCGAGACGGGATGGTCCTCGCGGATGCGGAGAAGCGCCGCATGCGGCGGGCCGCCCGCGCCCATGTAGTTTTCGGCATGTACCTCGAAGAACCCGCGATCCTGCTCTTCGTCCGCAAGGATGGACGGCAGGTGCTGGTGCTTGAAGCTGGTGCCGGCCAGGCCGTCGATCGCGTGAGCCGGAAAGCGAAGGCCGGCCGACGCGCCGCGATCCGGGTGAATTGCCAATTCGGGCATCGATGCCTCCACTTTCCGGGTCTACTGCGTGTTTCCTGTCATCGACCTCGATTTAGGGACAAAGACATGCAGCAATTCAAAGTGCTAGAGCGGTGACGCGAACGCATGCGCATCCCGCTCCAGCGGTTGCGGCTTAAGACGGAACGTCGCGCGAAAGCGGCTCCATCGAGCCCATGCGGCCGCCCGGCAGTTCCATCGTCGTGCAGGTGCCGCCATCGACGAATTTCCAGGCATTGCCCTGGTAATCGACGGTCGAGGTGGCTTGGCAGGTCGTGCCCGGGCCGGCTGCGCAGTCATTCTGCCCCGCCAGCGCCACGCCGTAGCATTTCTCCTTGCCGGCATCCATGGCCGCCTTGACTTCGGCTTGCGACAGCGGCGCGGCGACAGCAAAGGATGACACGGCGGCCGCAACGGCGCCGGCCAGCATTGCCGAGTTGATCGAGGATTTCACAGACATGAGACTCTCCTGTTGATGGTTGTGGCGCCTCGCTTTCGGGGCCACGCAAAGCCTCATTCGTCGCCGATGCGGATGATGTTACATGTGCCCGTCTACACACATTCGTGAGCGCGAATTCGCAGGAATTCACCGCTACGTGCCTTGACTCCAGCTAGGCCCGCAAGCGTGATCGGCCGCCGCATGACACCGGGACCGCCAGTCTTCGCAAAGAACCGGGTCTTCGCCAAAATTTGCTGTAGCGCTCGTTCCAAAGTGGAGCACGGGACAAAGACATGCGGTAGACATTGCCCTTCCCGCGCAATACGCGGAAAATTGGGGCGGCGATGTAACAATCGGCGAAAGCCAGCGAATTGGGAGGAAGAAGGTGGACGACAAGGATCTCGCCGGACTTTTCCGCCTCGCCCTCGACGGCGACGAGCGGGCCTATGGCGATTTCCTTGAGCAGGCTGCGGAGCTCGTCCGCGCCTGGGCCCGACGGCGGACGACCTTCGGCGGCCTGGATCCGGAAGACATCGTCCAGGAAACCTTGCTGGCGATCCATATCAAGCGCCACACCTGGCGGAGCGATGGCCCCGTGATGCCGTGGCTCTATGCGGTTGCCAGGCACAAGCTCGTCGACGCCCTCAGGCGGATGGGGCGGCACTCATGGATCGAAATCGGCGAGTTGGAAGGTCAGCTTGCGGCCGAGGAAAGCGAGACCGCAATGAGCTGGGAGATCGACCGGGCACTCGAGACGCTGTCGCCCGGCCAGCGCTCGGTGGTGACGGCAATTTCGCTTGAGGGGCGCACGATAGCCGAGGCGGCAAGAAGCCTCGACATGAAGGAAACGGCAGTTCGCGTCGCGCTCCATCGCGGCCTTGCCGCCATTGCCAAGAGATTTGGACGCGACTGATGGAAACACAGGAGCTTATCAAGGTACTTGCGGCAGATGCCCGGCGGAGCGGCGTGCCGATGGCACTCGCCTGGTCCTTGGCTGCCTGGACTGCCGTCGCCACGGCCGCGATCGTCTTCTTCCTCCTGCTCGGCCCGCGAACGGATATCGCCAGCGCAGCGGAAACGGTTCGCTTCCTCTTCAAATTCGTCGTGACGACCGCGCTTGCGGCAAGCGCTTTTTCTCTCCTGCGCGCCCAGTCCCGACCGGAAACGGGCAGACGCGGATTGCTGCCCGGTCTCGCCATCGCGCCGGCGCTGCTGTTGGCGGCCGTCGGTGCCGAGCTCGCAGTCCTACCGCCCGGCACCTGGTCCGCGAGGCTCGTCGGAACCAACGCTTTCGTCTGCCTGACCTTCATCCCGCTGATCGGCCTCGGGCCGCTGGCCCTCATGCTCATCGCCCTGCGCCACGGCGCCCCGTCCCGTCCGAGACTGGCGGGTGCCATGGCCGGATTGACGGCCGGCGGTATCGCCGCGACCTTCTATGCCGCCCATTGCACCGACGATTCACCCCTGTTCGTGGCCACCTGGTATACAATCGCAATCGCCATGTTGACGCTGCTCGGCGCGGTTTGCGCGCACCGCGTCGCCCGCTGGTAGCCGCTACTGCATGTCTCCTTTAATCGACCTCGATTTAAGGACAAAGACATGCAGCAGTTCAAAGTGCTACAGCGACCTTTGCGCGTCTAATTAGACGCGCGGCGCCGTAGAAGGATCGGGAAAGTAAAGCGGCCTACGGCCGGCAATTAGGCGAGTGCCGGCGCGCTCGCTCGTCCTGTATCGGCGGGCACGGCAGGGAACCGTAGGAACAGAATACGCAACAATCCCCCTGTTTCGGCCGGAGCAGCAGGCCGCAGTGCTTGCAGGTGTAAAAATGCAGGCAGGCATCCGTCGGCATGGTCTCGGCCGATCGATGCCCGCAGGCTGGACAGGTCAGGATAGAGATCAATTCGCTCATGCGGAATGCCCTCTGCCACCTCCGCATGATCTTACTTCAAATCACCGCACTGCGCCGATATTCGTTCGCTCAGACGAAGGTGCGGCTGCTTTCCGCGCGACCTTGCCTTCCTCGGCCTTGTAAAAGAACTGGCTCGCAACCAACCAGCCCTTGAGCGGCCGGAGCGGCGGAATGCAGGTCAGCAACATGAAGGGGCCGGTCACCAGCAGGTGCACCCAAAGCGGCGCGCTGTATTGCACCTCCAGCCAAACGCCGAGGAAGACGCTCGGGACGCAAGCGAAGCAGATGACGAAGAAGGCCGGGCCGTCCGCCGGATCGGCAAAGGAATAATCCAGACCGCAGACTTCGCACTCGCGCTTGAGCTTTAGGAACCCCTCGAACAGGTGACCCTCGCCGCAACGGGGGCAACGGCCTCGCGGGCCCGTATGCAGCGGCGACAGGGGTGGCCACTCTTCGGTTGAAGACATCGCTTTTCCTTTCAAAGAATCTGGCAGCGCATAGCTCACAAACCCGCGACGGAACCCCACGTTCCACGTATCCATCCTTGGCGCGCCAACTCCCCGCAAGAAAGCCATACAAAACATACATTGTCAAAGCATTGTATGTATGAGGGGCTGCGACAATTCCGCCCGCGAGCGCGTGGTGAACACACTTGCTCTAAACGACGAGAGTGAGAGCCGCAGGGGACTGAACGGCAAGATCGGCGATGATGCGGAGGCTGCGCTGCAGCTCGATCCTCGTCTCGGCAGCGCCGAGGCCGACACGGACGGCTTCCGGCGGTTTTGAAACGGCAAAGACATCGCTTGCGACGACCCCTACGCCGCCCGTCCGCAGCCGCGCCGTGAATTCGCCGCGCGTCCAGGCAGGCGGCAGCTTCAGCCAAAGATGGAAACCCTCGCCGTCGGAAAGATATTCCGCGCCGGCAAAGGTCCCGGCCGCGATCTGCTGACGCAGTCGCGTCTCGCGTCGAATGGCCGTCAAAACGTCTTCAGCCACGCCGCTCTCGATCCAGCGCGTGGCAATCGCCGCCGAAAGGGGCGAGGCCATGCCGGCCGTGGCCCGCACCGCGCCCTCCAGCCGAACGGTGGAGATCGTCTCCGGCACGACGAGATAGGCTATCCGCAGCGCCGGCGAGAGGCATTTGGCGAGCCCGGCCACGTGATAGACGAGATCGGGGGCAAGTGCGGCAAGCGGCGGCACGGGCTCCGTCGGCAGCGCACCATAGGCGTCGTCCTCGATGATAGGAACGCCGTGCCGACGGGCGATCGCCACGACGGCCTCGCGCCGCTTCAACGGCAATGTCGCCGTCGTCGGGTTGTGCAGCGTGGGGTTACAGTAAAGCGCCTTCGGCCGATGTTCGAGGCACACCGCCTCGAAAGCCTCCGGCAAGAGGCCATGCTCGTCCATCGCGACGGCGGCGACATGAATGCCGAGATGGGCTGCCAGCGAGCGCAGGCCAGGATAGGTCAGCGCCTCGGCACAGATCCTGTCGCCCTTGGAGGCGAGCACGCTGACGATCGCCAGCAACGCGCCTTGCGCTCCGGGACAAACCAGCACGCGCTCGGCCGCCACTTCAACGAGCCGCGGCTTCAGCCACCCGGCGCCGGCGGCCCGGTCTCGCATGGCGCCGCCGACCGCCTGATAGCGCATCAGCAGGTTCAAGCCCTGGTCGCCCTGCAGCGCGGCAATGTCTCGCCACATTCGTTCCGCAATGGCCGGTTCATCGAAGAGCGGCGGCAGGTTCATGCTCATATCGACGAGGCCGCCGGGCACGCTGCTGCTGCGCCCGGCCCGGGCCCGCACATAAGTGCCCTGCCCGACCCGGCCCTCGATCAGGCCGCGGCGGCGCGCTTCGTTATAGGCACGACTGACGGTGGTGAAGTCGATGCCGAGCGCCTTCGCAAGCGCCCGATGCGGCGGCAAGCGAACCCCGTCCTTGAGCTTGCCGGCCGCAATGTCGCTGGCGATCGCGTCCGCAATTGCCAGATAGAGCGGTCCGCTCGCCTGCGACAGCGCCGGCAGCCAGGAAAGATCGGTGAGTTCCGTCTCCATTGCCAAGCCCCGGTTTCGATAATGTATGGATATTGCATGGATAAGTTAGCACCGCAAGGCGATAGTCAGCGGATCAAACGGCCTCCCCGCAGGCGCGGCGGAAGCGGCGCACGGTTTCGGCCATGCCGTATTCCAGCGCGTCGGCCGTCAGCCCGTGGCCGATCGAAACCTCGGCAAGCGCGGGAATGTGGGCGACGAGCAGCGGCAGGTTCGCGACCGTCAGGTCGTGGCCGGCATTGACGCCAAGACCGAGTTCAAGGGCGATCTCCGCCGTGCGGCCGAGCTCAACGGCGATTCGCTCGGCCTTTTCCGGATCGTCGTAGCAGCCGCCATAAGGCCCGGTATAGAGCTCGATCCGGTCCGCCCCGGTTTCCCTGGCGATCCTCAAAGCTTCCGGGTCCGGATCGCCATCGGAAAAGACAGAGACGCGAAAGCCCTTCTTCTTGAGCCGGGCGACGACATTGCCGAGCAGATTGTGGTTCTTGCGGAAATCCCAGCCGTGGTCGGAGGTCGCCTGCGCCGGATCGTCCGGCACCAGCGTTACCTGCTCCGGCTCATGCCGCTCGACGAGTTCCAGGAAGCTCTCGTTCGGATAGCCCTCCATGTTGAACTCAGCCTCCGGGAATTCGTCGTCGATCAGGTCGCGGATCGGCTGGAGATCGGAGAAGCGGATGTGGCGCTGGTCGGGACGCGGGTGAACGGTGAGCCCGCTCGCCCCCGCCGCAAGGGCAATGCGGCCGAGGCCGGTCACGGACGGCCAGGGAAGATCACGCCGGTTGCGCAGCATGGCGACGGCATTGAGATTGACGGAGAGTTTGGCGGGCATGACGCAACCTTTGCTGAAGCACCCCGGATACGGGGCAAACCTGGATTGGGGTCGGAACCTGTCAACAGCCTTCTACCGCAGATTTTTCCGAACCGGAATCGCCATCGGTGTTCCGCTTGCGGGATTCGCCTTTTGACAAAAGGCAATTGCGTTGATATCAACCTTAATGTATGTGAAGACTTCGATCGGACGATCCTGCCTTTCAGCGCCGCGCGTCTTTTCAGACGCGCAAAGGTCGCTGTAATTCTTTGAAACCGCGCATCGCGCTTTCCGAAAATCGGGTACGATTTTTCGCGCCGATGTGCCAGAGGAGAGCAATCATGCAGGCATTGACCCCCGCAAGCGAGCTGGCCGCCATGAACCGCGCCCAATTTCCAAACGAGACTGCCGAGTACCGGCAGGCGCGCAATGCGCTGCTGGCCGAGGAAATCGAGCTCAGACGCCACATCGAGCGGGTGGCAGAACTGCGCCGGCAATTGCCTGCTGGCGGAGAAGTGACGAAGGCCTACCGCTTCCAAGGCGAGAACGGACCGGTGACGATTGCCGATCTCTTCGGCGACAAGGCGACGCTGATCATCTACAGCTACATGTTCGGACCGCAGCGCGAACGGCCCTGCCCGATGTGCACCTCATTCATGGCTTCGTTGGAAGGCAAGGTGCCGGACATCGAGCAGCGCGCAGCCCTCGCCATGGTCGCCCGCTCGCCGATCGAACGTCTGGTCGAGGCCAAGAAGGCGCGCGGATGGACGCAGCTCAAGGTCTATTCCGACGGCGACGGCAGCTTTACCCGTGACTATGTGAGCGCCGAGGATGCAGACGTTCCCGGCTACACCGTCTTCACCCGCAGAGACGGGAAAATCCGACATTTCTGGAGCGGCGAAATCGGCGGCGAGATGGCCGACCCTGGGCAGGACCCGCGCGGCGCACCGGATCTTGACCCGCTATGGACCCTGCTCGACACCACGCCCGAAGGCCGTGGCGCCGACTGGTATCCGAAGCTGAATTACAACGGCGGCTAGGGTTGGCAGACAGTTATGTGAAATCCCACGAAAGTCGGCTTAGCCTATCGGTACTTCAAACCACGAATGCGCACAGTTCCTGGGGCGTCCGCGTGTCCATGTTGCGTCCACGATTGAGATGGTCGTCGATCTCGGCGGCGGCACCGATCATCCGACCGTAGAGGAACACGTTGAACGCGGCGGTCTCCAGGTCCCGTTCGCTCAGAGCCCCCGATCGGTAATCCTTCCAGAGGATCGCCAGCAGCAGTGCCGCGATCACAGCGTCGATGTTGACGCAGAACACGTAGCGCGAGGCACCTGTCTCGTAGAGGGCCTGCACCAGCGCTCGGTAGAAGGCGTGGAAGACGTTATAGTCGCCCCGCGCGGACAAATACTCCGCGATGAACTGCTCGCGGGGATCGTAATTGACCGGCTTGCCCCTGAAGATCGGATGATGGACTCCCGGCAGGGCGCGAGGCCCGTCAGATCCCGCCTCCTTCGCATGGCGCTTGTCATGCTTGTATTTTTCCGCGAAGGCCAGCGCCATAGCCTTCAGGTCAAGGCCATGGCCGGGATCCGCCGGATCCTTCAGGTCCACGCCCCTGAACTGCTCGATGAGGAAAGCCATGCCTTCGAAGCCGTTGCCACCATGACTGTAGCCGCTGTGGCTCAGGAAACCGACCATCGCCTTGTTGATCTGCACCCGATCCGGGGTCTGCGGACCATCTGCGGCGACCGCGCCTTTGGCACCCTGCGCAGTGATCGAACCCGGACCGTTCGAGATCAGGAGACCTGTCAAGATCTGCAAGGGCCGCACTTCATCCTCGGTCGGCTTCTTGCCGGTGAGGGCCAGGAACAGGAACTCGGCCATCGTCCAGCGGCCGAAGCGCTCGTCGCGCGGGATTCCGCAAAGACTACCGCGTCGGTGATCCCGGCCGGGGATCGAGGCGCCGATCATCACGCCGTAGAGTCTCAGATACCAGGGCAGCGTCTCCGCCGTCAGCCGGGAAATCCGTTTGCGCATCAACGGCCCCCAGGCGATGGTGGTCGATATCGCCGCCAGGATCGCATCCCGCGACAGGCGGCCGCCAAGGGACTCAAGCAATTTCAGGAAGACCGAGCGGCCGCCCCGCTCATGGACCGCTTTGAGCATGGCCTCCGGCCGAGGATCGTTCGCTTCGGCTTCGGTTGCGAGAAAGAGTGCGCGGGTCTCATCGTCGACCGCGATGACACCGATGTCGAAACTTTCGTCGCGACCGTCCAAAAGGCCGGAATGCGCAAACAGATCGATGAGCCGTGCGCTGCAGGCGAGTGTGCGTTCGACACGCTTCGGACCGATGATGGCAGTTGCCGCCGCCATGACCGTGTTCGGTGAATTGCCTGCATCCCGCGCGGCATCGGCCGCTGCCAGCGCGGGATCGCCGACGAGGTTTATTTCGGCGGCGACCGCAATGTCGAGCATGGCCCGATCGTTCTCGGTCGCGATCTCATGCACAAGCGGGAGTGCGAAATTCGCTTCGAGCGGCTGGAGCGCGAGATCGAGCACCGAATAGCCGTGCACACTCGTGACCTGCGTCCTCGGGTCCATCACGGTAGCCCCGGACTTGTCCTTCATGTTCTGGCGCGGGATCACGGCGCCGACCTGACTGCGGAGCCCCTTGATCTGTTCGTCATAAGGAGAGACCGCCTCGACCGTCGGAAGGTCCAGTTCGACCGGAAGATCGAGCCCCTGGTCGTTGGCGATCCAAGGCTTGAGCGCGAGGTTGCCGCGGGGCGCAAAGTCCGGCGCCTCGCCGTGGAGGCGCATGACTGCGCTAAGAGCTGCCGGGATGTGGGCGATATTCGTGACAACGGCGCCCCTGGCGGAGACGACAGGGTATTCCGGCGTAAACAGCGCGTCGACGCCGAAGGCCTCCATGAACCAGCGCTCCTTTTCCTCCGCTCGGTCGCCGGAACCGGCAAGCGCGCCGGCATGGCCCACGGCACGGGTCAGCTTCGACTTCCAGCGTCCGACGACGCAGGCGACGACCGGTTTGCCGAAGTCGACGTCGTGCTCGTAGTAGCCGCCGGGCTCCGCGTAGAGCACGGCCGCCTTGCTGCGGGCATCGTTCTTGAGCGCATGGGCAAAATCGCGCGCGGCATAGTGGATGTATACGTCCTTGCCCGACGAGATGAGAGTGGTCGTGCCCCACCCCTCGGTGCCGAGATACTGGGCGATCGTCGTGGTGAAGCCGCCCGAGTTCGAGAAGATCGCGATCGATCCCTTGAGCAGGACCTCGTCGGGATGATCGCCGCCGAGCGCGCCGCCAATCCGCACGCGGTTCCAGGAGTCGGCGACACCGAGACAGTTGCCGCCGATGATGTCGATCCCGTTTGCCTGTCCGAGAGCGCGGATCTCACGCGCGTCGTGCACCGAAATCTTCTCGGTGATCATGACGATTTTGCGGAGGTCGGGATTGACGCGGATCAGTTCTGCGACACCGTCGCGCACGCCTGACGGCGGCAGATAGACTACGCCGGTATTGAAGGCGAGGCCGTCGGAAAGCCCCTCGCGCACGTTGTTGTAGACGGGGATGTCGCCGACCGGCGTTGCCAACCTTTGACCTCGGCGCCCCGGCGAGGTGCCGAACACCACGTTGCCCCCCGAGAAGGCGTGGCTCACGGGGGTCACCTGGCGCGACTCGCCGCCGAGGATATTGAGCACACAAACGCGATCGGTTCGTGTGGCCACCTCGTCGAGTGAGTCGAGGCCGAGATAGTAGGGAAATCCTTTGATGCCCGTCTTGTGCATGGAGAGACCTCAGCGCAGGAACTTAAACAGGGGATTTTATGCCGAGCAATTGACCGATCTCGACCCGGCCGCCCGCCTTCATCCAGGTATCGACCTTCTTGGCGTAGTTCACGACCTCCGAGATGGCACTGTCGAAGCCGAAGAAGCGGTAGGGAAGGTTCAGGGAATCGCAGGTCTCGGCGAGCGCGCCCATACCCCGCACGAGGTTCGGGCCGCCGCGGCCGACAACTACGAACAGGGGCGTCGGCCCGTACTCGCTGAAATGCTCGCGCAGCGCGTCGCCCATGGCGCGAAAGGTCTCGTGGATGTCGGTATTGTTCGACTTGCCGCCGATGATGAAAAGCACGTTCGCCTGGCGCAGCCAGTGCTTGTAGCAGATGCGCGCCACCTCCTTCATTTTCTCATAGGGCGGATTGCCCCCGAAATCCGAGGAGATGATCGCCGCCTCGCCCAGCACCTCGGTGACCAGCGAGTTGGCGCCGCCGCCAAATGTCGGCGCCAGAATCGTGCCCTTGTCGTTGATGACGAAGACGTCGGATTGGCCCTGATGCGTGCGCAACTGGTTGACCTCCTGCTCGAACTCCGAAGTGTCGGCGGTGAACAGATGGTCCGGCAGGCCGAGGCGCTGCCAACGCGGGTCGTCACGATCGAACCCGCATTTGAAATCGCAGGCGACCGGTGTCAGCCGCCCCTCCCGCCCGGGTCGCATGCGGATCGGATTGAGCTCGAGCGTGGTCATGCCGTAGTGGTGCATGAGTTCCCAAAGTCTCGGCAGGTACTGGACCAGCGGCGAGATGACCTCCTTTGGCGCGCCGATATCGGAGAGCGCATTGGCGACCACGAAGGCCTTGAGGCCTGTCAACGCCTCGAACGGCACCTGCGCGACGCACCCGGCGTCGACGTCTTCGATGTCAACGCCGCCCCTATGGGTCAGCGTCATCGTCGGAGCCCGGAACTCGGTCGAGTCGGTGATGGAAAAGTAGATCTCGTGATCGGCCGGCACGCCGCCCTCGAAGGTGACGCCGTTCGCCTTCGCCACCGCATTTTCGTGGCGGTGCTCGACGAAATAGAGGCGCTCCTTCTCGGCAAGTGCGGTCTTCAGATCGGTCGCCTTGCCGATCAGGCCCGATTTGCCCTTCTTGCCGATGCCGCCCTTGAACAGGGGCTTGATGAAGATGAGCTTGTGGCGGGCGATCAGCGCCTGGATCTCGTCCTCCGTCGCTCCTGGACCAAGCACCTCCGACGTCGGAAACTCGACGTGCTTGAGCAATTTGGAGCCGTACAACATGCCGGTGATCTGCATTGTCGTTCTATCCCTTGCGTTCAAACCCGGGTTGCGGGCCTTGCTGCGGTGCATTTGACGTCCCCGCCGACGTGACCGGCGGCCGCCTCGGAGATAATCCGGGTGTCGACAGTGTTGGTGCCGATGTCGTTGTGGCCAATGATGCGGGAAAGTTTCTCGGCGAACGCATCGAGCGCTGCCTCTGCCTGCGACAGCGTCGGTCGCGGCATCAATGGGTATGCGGCCTTCCTTCTTGGCCGCGGCGCGAACTCATCGCCGGCCGCGCGTGCTGACCTCGCCGCGCAGGACGTGATCGCAGATCTCAATTCAAGAGCCAGGATAAATGCTGTCAATGCCTCCTCCCTTTGGCAGTGACGATTTTCCGGGAACGTCTGACCGGGCAAACTGTATAAGCGCGGCCGCGGCGTCGCCCCGGAGGACACGCCATGACTGGAATGCGATCAAAGGCTTCCCCGACCGGGGCCGTGCCTCCTCGGCAACATGCGGCCGTTCTCCCTCAGGGATTTCGATTTTCGACAGCAGATAGAGGATGCTGATGGCCCGCCGCAGTACGACGCCGCCGGCCTTTGGATTTTGATCTCCTCGCTGCTACTCGATCCCCCTCCCTGCGGAATTCACAATGCATGATAGATTGGAAATCTGTCACGATCCTGTCACCGCCGAGGTCAACCTGAAGCAGCCGCTCGCGCGTGAAATAGTTCCGTTCTCGGCACTTGCTGTCGGTCGCACTTGCCCCCCAAAGACGCCCCGACAGCGCCGGATCGATCTGCCTCGCTTCATTTCAGCAAAAGCTGACATTTCTTCACCGAAACCTGACAACCACCATCTTTGGGTCTAAGTTTCGAATCAGGTTAAAGTTGCCTGTTTTTCGGAAACCCGAGCCTTTGTACCGGCGTCCTGCCACATCTTTTTCGGAGCCCATCGATGATGTCAGCCGAAAGGCCCTGCGACGAGACGATCCGGTCGGCACTCGCCCGGATTCTCGCCAGCGACGGCTTTCAGCGGTCGGAGCGGCTGCGCGCCTTCCTCGCCTATGTGGTCGAAAAGGAGATCGTCGGCGAAGGTGCGCAGTTGAAAGGCTATTCGATCGCGGTCGATGTCTTCGGCCGTTGCCAGAGCTTCGACGCCGACAGCGACCCGCTCGTGCGCGTGCATGCCGGCAAACTTCGCAAGCTGCTCAAGGTCTTCTATGAGAAGGAAGGTGCCGAGGAGGAATGGCAGATCGCCATCCCGAAGGGAACCTATGTGCCGGAATACCGGCGCCGGCGCGAACCGGCCGCCACGCCGCCGCAACCGACAGGCGTAAAGCGGCGCCCCGGCCGGCGCGGCTGGCAACCGCGCCCCTTCTCCTCTCCCTGGGCGGTGCTGTCGGTGTTGCCGCTGCTTCTGTTCATGCCGCTGCCCTCACCGGAGGTGACGCTCGGCATCGAGGCGGAGGCGAAGCTCGCGAATGGCTTGATGGCAAACGTCCGCGGGCTCCCTTCCGTCAGGATCGGCCTGGCCGGCCGGCAGCACGGGATCGCCAAGCAATACGCCGCGGCACTGCGCACGGCCGCCCAACGCTACGAGACGCTTGCGCAAGCCAATCCCGACGGCACGACTTCGGAGCCCGCGGCCGTGAACCAGGCCCTGTCTTTTTCGGTGATCGTCGCCTGGCATGACGGGTCGGAACCCGGCCTGCGCATCACGCTCCGTCACGACGGCGAAGGCATTCCGATCCGGGAGGAATTCGTGGCCGCGCAAAAGCTTGCGAGCGAGGCCGATATTCACTTCGAGATCACCTCGCTGGCCGCACGGCTTTTTGCGCTGGACGGCGAGATCTATGCCCACGCCGCCGTGGAAGGTCTCGGAAGCATCCTGATGGAATGCATGGCGGCCACGGCGCGCTACAAGAAACTGTTGACGCGCGAGAGCTTTCAACGGGCTTGGGACTGTCAGCAGACGCTCGGCCCTCTCAAGGGCGACGAGCCTCTCTTCATCCTGTCCGCCCGCGGAGCGCTCGGACAGGGCGGCCATTGACACCGCCTGCCGGCGGCGCGCCTCGCGCCGTGGTTGAACCATGGATTGCCTGCCTATAATGCAACCAGAACATGAATCGAGATGATGAGCCTGTTCTTTTTGTTGATTCGCGCTTACGGTGAATTCGTATTGCTTATTTGAGTGCCTGGGTTGCTCGCTGGAGCTTGGTACGTTCATCCGAACGCGCACGGGACTTCAGTCCGGCAGCGCTCGGCGTCTCGTTGACGCCAGCCTGAGGGCAAGCACATCGGTCTGAAGTATCCGTGCTCCGTGCACGATGTGCCTCGCGAAGCAAGCAGGTCGGCGGCAACGCCGGACGAATGCTCGGAGGCGGGGAACATCGCCCTCACCCTCCGGCTAGAGCGCTTTGAACGGGGACATGGTGATGCCGCAAGATTCATGGAAACAAGATTCATGGAAGCATGCCGGTCATACGGAGCAACCCGGCCAGGCCGGATTTTTGCCGAAGCTCTCCGTGCCCTGTCCAGGGACGGACGAGCGGCTCGCCATCGCCGACATGGCAGAGGCCTTCGGCGTGACGCATCGGACTTTGCATTTCTATGAGGAGAAGGGGTTGCTCAACGCCGCGCGACTCGGTCCCATGCGCGTCTACGACGGGGCGCATGTCCGCCGCATGGCCGTGATCAACGCCTGCCGGGAAATCGACATGCCGATCGCCGCCATCCAGGAATTGATGACGGGCCTCGACGGAGCAAAAAGCCAGGCGGAGGCCGATGGCGTTTTCGAGACCGCGTTGCGCGCCCGCCGGCGCGAGCTCGCCGCCCAGCAGTCGATCCTGCGCCGGCAGATGCAACGGATCGCGGAACTCCTCGAAACCGCCGCGAACGGATGCGACGACGTCTCCGCCAGCCCGGATGTACATCTCTCGCCGATCGAAGCCGAATGCCTCGGCTTCATGGCCGAGGGCTACCCGGCCACGCGCATTGCCATGCTCATGGACATGGACCTCAAGGCCGCAGTCACGCTCGAAGCCGGCATCATCCGCAAGTTCGAGGCCCATAATCGCTTCCAAGCGGTGTCCAAGGCGGTGCTCGCCGGCATGATCGCCGCGGAATAGGGGAAACCAAAACCTGCCCGCCTGCACAAACCACAACGATCTGTCGCAATAATTGACGAACGGAAAAGCGCCGATGAGTTGTCATTGCCCCCTGGCGGCAGTAGCATTCGCGCGGATCTACTCGTCTTTGACGAGGATCCGGCATCTCTTGTCAAAGAGATGCTTCCGACCGGGCCGAACACCCTCCCACAGTTCGACGGTCATGCTCGGAAGCCTATTTCCATCCGACGCCATTCAATGGCGCCTCCGGCGATCTGCGTTGCATACGGACGGATATACTTGGAGGAAATGATGAACAAGCGCACGATAGCTTTCATTCTTGCAGGCGGCCTTGCCCTTTCCGGCTGCCAGTCCGCGACTGTCTCCACGGGTAGCACGGGAAACGAATTCGCTTGCATCGCCGGAACGGTCGGCGGCGCGGTCGTCGGCGGCCTGGTCGGGGCGACCATCGGATCCGGCACCGGTCAGCTCTGGGCCGTCGGCAGCGGCGCTACGCTGGGCGCCGCAGGCGGCAATGCATTGACCTGCATGTGATGCGAGAGACTCGGGCGATGAAGGGCGCAATCCTGCTGGCGGCATTCGTCGCTTTCAACACGGCTGCGGCGCAGGCCCAAGCCATGAACCAGGGCCAGATGGATCGACTCGACCGCGACCGGAACGGTGCGGTCGACCGGTCCGAATACCAGGCCTTCATGACCTCGGCCTTCGCCAATCTGGACAAGAACAAGGACGGCAGCCTCAGCCGCGAAGAGGCGGCACAGACGCTGAATGCGCAGCAATTCGCCGCCACGGACGCCAATGGCGACGGCAAGATTACCCAGCAGGAATTCCTGAATCGCGTGATGGCGGATTTCGAGGCCGCCGATCGCAGCGGTGACGGCAGCTTGCAATAAGAGAGTGACGGCGGATTGGACCGCTCGCCGTCGTGCCTGCCTTGCCGCGCGTCCTGTCCGGCGCAGAGTCGCTGGAGCCGAATGAATGGGCGGCGTCAGGTCGCCGGTCGCGTTCTCATCAGAAAGTCCTCGAAGCGCGTGGCGGGCCGCCCCAGCAATCTCTCGACATCGCCGCAGACACGCGCATAACGGCCCTCTTCGATCGATTTGCACAGGCTCGAAAAGGCGTGGGGCCAAGGGTCCGACATCTCGCCCCAGGCCCATGCGAGATAGTCGGCCGGCAACGAGGCGGTGTATCGGATCGGCCGACCGAAGACGCGGGCCGCCGCTGCGGCAATTTCCTCGAACGAACAGGCGATCGATCCGGTCAATTCATGGATGGTGCCATCGCGGCCCTCGGCGGCAACAGCGGCCATTGCCTCCGCCACGTCGTCGCGGGCGATCGGCGCTACGCGAGCGTCTCCCACCGGCAACGCCATTTCGCCGCTTGCAAGCGCCGGCCGGATCCAATGCGAGAGGATGAGATCCGCGTAAAGACCGCACCTGAGGATCGTCCATTTCATCCCGGACGCAAGCAGCCGGCGTTCGGCGTCCCGATAGACCGGTGTGAAGTAGAATCCCGACGACGCCTCGATGTCGATGATGCTCATGAAGATGACGTGGCCGACACCGGCCGTCGCCGCCGCGTCTATGACATTCGCGTGGTGGCGCATCACCGCCCGCGCATGCCCGTCGCTCGCGACGAATACGAGGCGATCGACGCCTAGAAAGGCCCGTTCGAGGCTCGCCGGCTCGTCATAATTGGCGATCCGTATCGGCGCACCGGCATCTTCGACCTCGGCCGCCCGACCGAGATTGCGCACCATCGCGGAAACCGCGTGGCCTCCTTGCGAGAGCCGCCGCAACACGGCGCCGCCGACGTAACCCGAAGCTCCCGTCACCAGGATCATGGCCGATCTTTTTCCTTCGGCGCTATTGCCATATGGCCGGCAATAGACCTGATAATTATGACAAATATTGCCGCATCACGCGGCTTGCAAAGGGCCTATTTCAATCGCGATGGCGTTGCGGTGCGAGCGCCATGGTTTGCGCGTAAGCCATCGGTGAGCGGTTGCCAGGCATGTTTTCGTCGAGCACCAGGGTCTTGATATTATCCGAGCGGACGTCAATCGCTATGACAGACTCAAGCTTGTCGATCTGCCACACCGCATAGCCGAGTTTCGCCTCATATCCGCAATCGCATCCGCAATCGCCTTGCACGATTTTTCTCGGAGAGACAGGCAAGAACATGATCTGCGGTTTCGGTAATTTGTAGCAATGGCCTTCGTAGGCGTAGCCGTATATTACGCCAATGCTCTTCAAGTCATCTCCATCGCCCCCAGCGCAACCAACTTTAGTATTGAGATGTACGGGCAATGAACAAACCTCTGAACCGTGGAACAGGGCCAACGTAACCCTCTCGCCGTCGGCGCCAATAATCGTGTCAGCCACGTAATCCGAAAAAATCTCTCTCGCAGCCACTGCCGCTGTCTTGTTATCCGTCCCGGCAAGCGTTTTTTCTGAAAGCCGAGCTTCCAACCGCTCGTCAACGACCTTATTGTCAACTTTGAATATTGAGTGGCACGCAGCAGGACGACCATATAATCGCACTTCACCGGGGCGATAGGTGTCGTATTCTGGGTCAGGCAATTTCTCTTGAGACGTACCGACGCCGGGATTTCCGCAACAGTCGCTCATCATTCCCTCCTCAAATAGCTCATCTCCAATCAAATGATCTCACGCCACACAAAATTGGATTCCAGCCGTTCGGCCGCCGCGTCGCCCGCCTTGTCGATCACGGCGCTTGCTGCCTGCGCCAAAGTCAACATGTTGGGATCGAGCGTCCGCAGCGAAAGAGCAAGCGCCTGCCCGATTGCATCGCGAGCATCCGTCAGTGCCCGCTTGAAAGTGAGTGGCTTGATCCCGAAGGCATCCGCCGTCGCCTGACGAAAGCGGTCGAATTCATCCCGCGCAAGCTCCCGGATATCGAAATCCAGGAGGCTGCCGTCAGCGCAGCCGTTCGCGACGAGATCGCGATGATAGAGATCGACGATGCTGTCGAAGATGGCTCCGATGAACGGAAGCGCGCGGTCATGCACTTCGCGGGTAACCGCGTGCATTTGGCGGAAATTGGTTGCCAGGCGGATCTGGGTCTCGGGACTCGTTTCTGCGAAGCGGTTCAGTTCGTTGTAGAGCAGAAGATTGCCTCTCGTTCGCCGAAGAAGCCGGTCGATCGCGGAATCGAAATGCAGGAAAGAAATCAGCGACACAATGTCCGCGAACGCTTCGGAGAACGAAAAGAAATCGTCGTCGCGCGGTATCCCGCTCGGAATACCTGTCTCGGACAGCATTACGAGATGCCCGACTTCGTGAGCGATCGTATCGAAATTCAAAGCGTAGGGCCGCCTGATGCCATCGACTTCGGAGCAGCCCAACTCCAGAAAGCCGTAACCCGCCTGTGCGTTGTCCCAATCCACGAAGGCGACGATTTCGAGCCTTGGGAACCTCTGATCGAAAAACCACCGGATCGGTCGGCCGAGATAACTCTGCCAGATGTCGAGGACGAAGCGCACGCAGGCATAGGCGTGAACTGCCAGAAATGGCCGTGAGCCCGGAACCATGTTGTCGAAGTGGCGGTCCGGGCCCGGCCTTGCCGGCGGGCGCCTCTCCCCCTCGAACGGCGGAAACCGGTCGAAACCGTATGGTTGCTTGTCGTAGGCAGGATCCACCACATACATCGTCACATCGCTGGGACCCGCGCCGATTTCGTCACGTGGTATCGACAGCCAGACGCGGTCCGGTTGCTCATATCCGGGAATGAAGGGCGGTTGCGGGTAGATCCAGAAGCGCGTTCCGAGACGCGCATTTGCGGATTCGAGGGAATCGTCCCGAAGCAGACGCATCGCACAATTGCCTCCCCTCGATCGGAACATCCGGCAATTAGGGATTCAATTTATAAGTGTTCACTAAATTTGAGTCAATGCCACTCGCCTCGAGATCCCGGATGAGGGTGTTCGTCGCAAGCCACGGTTCGGGCGCATATGCGTGCTTCCATTGCATCGCCAGGCTTGGCGCCGTGCGCAGGGCAAGGAGCGCATCGTGCCTCTTCTGCCCGTGAATTTCCTTCCGCACCTGCCTGATCCTGTCTTCCGGCCACCCCGCCGTCTGCATGACCGCACCGATGGACCGTTCGCGAAAATTCATCGCTCGCGCGATTGTTGTGAGCAGGTGGCGCTCGGCCGGCGTGATGAGCTTGCCGTGCATCCACGCGGAAAAGCTCCGCTGGAGATCGATTAGGGAGTCCGTCAGAGGCAGAAAGCCAAGCTCCGCAGGCCCGGAGTGGACGGCGACCGCGTCGTCCGGAGCAAGCTGCCAGCGCCGGTACCACCGGTAGATCAGCCCGACGCCGACCATGCCGAAGGCGTTGAGTTCCGCGGCTCTGAGCGCGCCCATGCTGGCAGCGCCGATCACCGCGATCCCCTGTGCCATCGCCCAGAGGATTTCCTTGTGGCGAACGGCCGGCCGATCTTCGAACTGCCCGTCGATCAGCACCATGGCGCGGGGACGAAAGGCATGAGTGGCCAGCAGCATGTCCCCTTGCGCGGCGGGCTGCAGATAGACAGCGTCGAGCACAGCCTCGGCTTCGGCGAGACGCAGCGTCGGGCCGAGAAAAACGAGGATGGGACCGTCGACTTTTGTTTCGGCCATCTGAACGCTCATCGCAGACGGAAAAATGGAGTAGCGCCAGGAAGGACGGTTCGCACGCACCGCACACCCGTTTCGTCATCCGAACCCACGGGCACGGCCAGTATCGGCCCCAGGCCAGCGGATGTCACCCTCTCCAACAACGAGGCGAGATCGCTGATCACGGCCGGCGTCTCAGTTGCCGCGACCGCCCCAGATGGCGCCTCGAGGATAAGTTGGCGCGCCGTGGCAACGACGGCGTCGGTGCTTTTTCTATAATGCTTTCTGGTTTGATCGTCGCGTGCGCCGGAAATCGCACCCGCCCGCGCCGACAGCGCCTCCAGCATTGCGGTTGACGCCGCCGCAGAAAGGCTCGGTCCGGCCGAGTAACCTTCCGTCGGAAGCGCCAGGATCGGCACGCCGGGACCCATCTCGATCGTCTGGCACCACACGACCGGGACGCCCGTCGGCGAAGGCGCGAGCCACAGGCCGGAGGATATTCCGCGGAGCGCGGTAGCCGAAAGGATCTGATCGACCCGATCACCAAGCCCGGTGGGGGCAATTCGCATCCGGTCGAAGAAGCCGTGGGTTGCAAAGGCGCGGGCGATGGCGTCGCGCTCGATGCACTCGAATAACCCATGCAGGAATGCCCGACAGCCATCCATATGGCAGGCGAGGCCCGTAGTCGTGCGCAGGAAAAATCCATCATGGGCGGGAGGCGGATCGGTGTAGCAGGTATGCACCAGTTCCAGGGGAACCGGACACCTCGATCCGCTGATAACATCGACGCCGACAATCCAGGATATCTTGCTTGACCGCCAGTTGCCCTGCCGCTCGGCCAAGAGAAGATTTTCGAATAGCCCGTCGGCGATTTCGAGTTCGTCGGCGGTGGCGAAAAATATCTGCTCCGCCGGAATGGACTCGGCATAGTAGCGTTCAAGCGCTTCCATGATCGCTCCGATAGCTGCCTCCGCTGTGGAGTGCCCCCGCCCCAGGGACGTGACTTCGGAAAGAGCGGCGGGCCGAACGGCCTGCACGACCGGAAGCCCGACTCGGTCGAGCCCGGTCAGGTCGCCGATCCGGGTTATTCGCGCGCGACGACAGAGGGTGAGAAGCGCATGGAACCGGTGCTCCACGTCTTCAGCAGTTTGGTCTTCAGAGAGAGACATGTGTAGGTTTGAAACGATCGCGGCATGTAGATCGGCAAGCGCACCATTCAGGCGCAATGGATCAGCTCCTGACAACAACACCAAGCTCCTGGATCGAACGTCTGGCGCGCTTGAGGAGGGCTTTTGCCCCCTGGCATTGCGCAATTTCAACGGCTGCGCTCAGGTCGGCAGCAAGCGCATCCTTATGTGTGCCGGCCCGAGCCTTGAGCAACGCCCGGCAACGGTGCAACTCCGCCAACCAGTAGGCATGGCCGGATTCCTCCGACTTGGCGATTGCTTCGTCGGCCACCTCGATGGCGCTCGCAAAACTTCCGGCACGCCCCAGCAGGCTTGCATGCATGTAAAGGTAGATCGGCAGATCCGCGACGGCGCCGAGGCCTCTCAAAAGCTTCAATCCGTCACGGAATCGCTTGTGACCGCTTGCAAGATCCCCCCTGTGCGCCTCCGCCCACCCGCCGCACAGAAGCGACAGACCGGACAGCGACTGCATCCCGTGCTTTCCGGCAAACTCCGCCATGCGTTCCGAGATTTGGGCGAGATGTTCAAAATCTTCCCGATAGAAGGCGGAGACCGCCTCGGTGTCGAGCGAGTGCGCCTTGCTCGGGACGTGGCCGATCCGATCGACGAACGAGATCATCCTCCTGAGTGCCGCATCCGATGCCTTCGTCTGCCCCGTCAGCCAGAGGGAAAGCGCCAATTGTCCGAGACCGCAGACCTTCGCGTCGTGGCCGCCGAATTCCGTCCGGCTCTTCTGCGCCCGTCGCAGATCATAGAGCGCAAGGCCAGCCTTGATCGCCTCCTGCGTCTCCCGGTGCCGTCCGAGATTGAAATCGATCGCCCAGATGCAATGGTTGACCTGAAGCTGAATCTCCGGGTCCTCGGTCTTTGCCAGCATCGACTGCACTTCCAGGGCGCGGTCGTGCATGACGCGGAAATCGGAGCCCGTAAGCCACCAGCCCCAATAGATCGGGAACCATTTCGATTGCTCCTCCATCGGCTGCCGGCGGGCGATTTCGACGCCGCCTTCATAAAGCTTGCGCGCGGGCGGTGAATTCAGGCCCACAAGTCCGGTGAGGATCGGCCCCAGTGCCGTCAGCGCCGCAAGCTGCCGTGACTCGATCTGGCGTCCCTCGCCACACCGGCCGCAAAGGTCGAGAGCATGTTCCAGATATTGCCGCGCCTCTGTCATCGCCGAGCGGCTCGAGCTTTCCTTTCCGGCCGCTATGTACAGGTCGACCGCCTCCTCAAAGAGCCCGGCTCGCTCCGCATGCTCGGCCAGCCTTCCCGTATCGACCCACGTCGCCACGGCGCGATTCTGGCTGACGGCGCCATAGAGGCGCCGGTGCAGTACCTGGCGCTGCTTGCGCAGCAGCGCGTTATAGATCGTCTCCTGAACCAGCACGTGGCGAAAACCGTAGGCGATGCGCCCGGGTACCCGGACGCGCGTCAGGAACCCGGTCTCGCAGAGCGTGTCGGCCGCGGCTGCAATCGCCTTCTTGCCGAAGTCGGGCAGCAGCGCGCGAAGCAGCGGCAAGGTCACGTGCGTGCCGGCGGCGGCGGCCGCCCGCGCCACGTCGCGCGCCGAGCCCAGATGTTCGAGCCGAGCGTCGAGGATCGCTTCGAATGCCGACAGATGCGCCGGCTTGACGCTCTCCGAAAGGCTCTTCCTGCCGGCGTCGACATTCTCGGCGACCCATTGGCAAATCTCCTCTATGAAGAGAGGAACGCCGCCTGAAATCCGTTCCGTCACCTCAAAGAGTTCGGGAAGCGCCGCCAGCCGGTGCTGCGGCCACTTGGCCTCTATCGCCAATCTCGTCTCGCCGCGGTCCAGCGGCCGCAGCGACAGGCGCGTGGGGTCTGCCGCCTCCAGCCATTCCGAGGGCTCACCGGGACGCGAGGTCACGACGAGGAAAGCGGGATACCGATGGATGATACGGGCGGCCTCGCCGAGCAAGTCGCGGGATGTCGGATCGATCCAGTGGATGTCCTCGACGGCGATGACGACCGGCCCGTTTTGGCAGATCGCCTCGAGGGCCTGATCGACGGCGCGATATGCCTTCTCGCGGATCGTGCTGGGGCTGTCGTTCTGCAGGACCTGGCTCCGCCCTTGTGCCCCGAGCAGATAGGCAAAGATGTCGACGACGTCCGCGTCCACGATGCCGTTGCGCTCGAAGAGGGCCTGCACCGCCGCAGCCGTGGGGCCCATCTGTCCGGTTTCGGAAGGCAGAATGTGCAGCAGCGGATGCAGCGTCGAGCGCAGCCCGCCCGGGAGGCATTGGAAGAAAAGCAGCTTCGTCCGCCGGTCGCGCGTCCGCCTGCGCAGTTCCCGCAGCAGCCGCGACTTGCCGATCCCCGCCTCGCCCTCGAGCAGGGCAACCGCCCCGCGCCCGCTCAACACGCCGTCCCACAGGCGGGTGATGGCGGCCAGTTCGCTTTCACGATTGATGAGGGGGCCCGCAACCCTGCCATAGGCATAGAAACGGTCGACTTCGATCTTGTGCCCCAGCGCACGCCAGACCTTCTCCGGTTCGGCGAAGCCCTTGAGTGTCTTGCTGCCCTGGAACACGAAGGCATGCGAACGTCCGGCAAGATTGCGCGTGTCCTCGGAAACGAGAACGCTGTTGGGGTCGGCGATGGCCTCGAGCCGGGTGGCCATGGCGAGCGCGGCGCCCGTCACCGGCTCTTCCATCCCGCCTTCCTGCGACGGGTCGCGGACGAGCGCGATGGACGTGGCGATGCCGACGCGAACGCCCAGATCGTCCCGTCCGCCCTCGCGGCCAACCCGTTCGCAGGCATCGACGATCCCGAGCCCCGCCCGGATCGCGAGCGAGGCGGAATCCCTGGCGTCGAGCTCGACCGGGAAAAGCCACGCCACCATCGCCAGCCTCGTGTTGAATGACGCCGGAGTGAGAAGCGATCGACTGCCTCGCCGCCCGCTGAAAAGCGGACATCAGCTCCTGGTAGTCTTCAATGTCCATGAGATGCAGGAGATCGGTCGACCCGACGAGATCGTAGCAGAGCGCCGTGACGATGCGCCGCTCCCCGCCGGGCGCAAAGGAAGTGCCCGCGCGCCTTCCGCGCCCGGCCGCTCGTCGTGGTGTCTTGATCCCGCTTTCGCGCAGCATGCACCACCCCCGCCTTCCGCGACACAACCGTAGTTCGGCGCGCGGCATCCCAGATTTAAACAGTATCGCTTTCTCGTAATACTTTTTTCGTTGTTGACCTGAATGGGCTAGCAACCGCCGATATTGCAGTCAGAGGCTGACGGTCGAACGGACCGATGTCAATCGGCGGCAGGTTGCATGCAACCGCTCGCTAGCAATCAGGCGCAAGGCAGGTACGTTGCGGCAAGCTGCTTCCCCAGGGGAAGTTGCTCCCCAGAGCACGACAAAGTGCAAAAAAGTCGATCCCCCGGGCCGTTCAATTGCCCCTCATCCGGCCTGCCGGCCACCTTCTCCCCGCAGGCGGGGCGAAGGAAACTCGCAGCACCCTCCAGTTCCCTCTCCCCGCCTGCGGCGAGAGGGCTAGGGTGAGGGGCGGCACCTTCGGGTCGCTATGGCGCACACCACCAGAAGGCAGACTTTTCAGGGCTTTGCCGGCGCCCCTCACCGGACGATCGTCAACCGCTCTGCCGCCCGAGTGATCGCCGTGTATAGCCAGCGCTCGCGGGTGTCGCGGAAGGCGAAGCTCTCGTCGAAGAGCACGACATTGTCCCATTGCGAGCCCTGCGCCTTGTGCACCGTCAGGGCATAGCCATAGTCGAACTCGTCGTAGCGCTTGCGTGTGGACCAGGGTATCTCGCCCTCGACATCCTCGAACGCCGCCTTCAAGAGCTTGATCTTGGCAGCACCCCGATCCATGTCGTCGTCTTCCGGGCGGATCATCAGGTTGATCCCCGGCTTTACGGTTTCCTTCGACGAACTCATGACCTGCCAGAGCGAACCGTTGAGCAAGCCCTTGGCCGGATCATTCCTGAGGCAGACGAGCTTGTCGCCCGATTGCGGATAGTCGCTGGTAAAGCCCTTCAGTTCGCGCAGGCGCTGGTTGTAGCGCCGCCGCGTGCGGTTGGTGCCGACGAGCACCTGGTCGGCCTCCAGCACCAGCGGCTGCGTCACCTCCGTCTTGGAGATCACCTGCGCCGTGCCATAATCGCCCCGCACAATCTCCCTGCCCTCGCGCACATGCATGGCTAGTTGGATGATCGGGTTGTCGCGGGCCTGCCGGTGGATATCGGTAAGCAGATAATCCGGCTCCTGATTGGTGAAGAAGCCGCCGCCGGATACCGGCGGCAATTGCCCCGGATCGCCAAGCACGAGGATGGGCGTGCCGAAGCTCATCAGGTCCTTGCCGAGCGCCTCGTCGACCATCGAGCATTCGTCGACGATGATCAGCGCCGCCTTTGCGACCGGGCTCTGGCGGTTGATGGCGAACATCGGCGCGACCGAAGTCTTGCCGGTCTGCTCGTCCTCAACCTCCTCCTCACCGCGGGGCCGGTAGATCAGCGAATGGATCGTCTTGGCGTTGCTGGCGCCCTTCGAGCGCAGCACCTGCGCGGCCTTGCCGGTGAAGGCGGCGAACAGGACCTCGCCGTCGACATGTTCGGCGAAGTGCCGCGCAAGCGTCGTCTTGCCGGTGCCGGCATAGCCGAACAGCCGGAAAAGCGGCGAGCGGCCTTCCTTTAGCCAACGCGAAACGGCCTTCAGCGCCTCATCCTGTTGCGGAGCGAACTGCATGCCCTGCAGTGTCAGGATTCGGGGGCTCGGCGCAAGCCCGGATTCGGACATCTTGTGGCTGGCCAGGATTGGAGAGGTCGGTCGAAGGAGACATGCGGCAAGGGCGCGCGGCACTGTGATTTCGAAAAAGGCGCTCACACGGAACATTCTGCCGCCAAGGGCAGCCAATCGGCCGCATGCGCCGCGGTCCGCGCGCCATTCTCTGAGGCGACCACTGTGGCGGAATCTTGCAGTGCACCTTGAGCGGGCACGATCAATGCTGCTAACCAGACGACGGTCTCAGAATGCGCGCGTTCGCGCCCACGCGGATCCCCTGCGGAGATGAGCTTGAAGCCGGAACAGCCAGCCACGCCGATACCACCGAAGAATGCCGGGATGGGGCGCCTGCCCCCGGCCGTCCAATGGTTCGTGCTCGCCGCTCTCTCCATGGTCTTCGCCGTCGTCCTCGAGGCGATCGGCATTCCGGCAGGCCTGCTGATGGGGCCAATGGCGGCGGGTGCCATCGTCGGCATGAACGGCGGCACGATCCGCCTGCCGCGCCAGTTCTTCTTCTGCGTCCAGTTCATTCTGGCGATGATGATCGCCGCCTCGATGCGGCCGGATCTGTTCGCAACCTTTTCCGGCAACTGGCCGCTTTTCCTCACCGTCATCCTGTCGGTGATCGGCGTCAGCACGCTCTCGGGCTGGACGATCACGCGGATGCGCATCCTGCCGGGCACGACGGCGATCTGGGGATCGTCGGCCGGTGCCGCCTCGACCATGTTGCTGATGGCCGACGCCTATGGCGCGGATGTGCGGCTGGTCGCCTTCATGCAATATCTGCGCGTCGTTTTCGTCGCCAGCGCCGCGGCCGTGGTCGCCCATCTCTGGGTCAGCGACGCCGAAGCCGGCCACGCAACTGCCTTGTTCGCGCCGATCGCCGCCCTTCCCTTCCTTGCGACGCTCGCGGTCGGCGTTGTCGGCGGGCTCCTCGGCAGGGTGCTGCGCGTGCCCGCCGGCGCCTTTCTCGTCCCCTTCGCCATCGGTTCGGCGCTCAATGTCACTGGTGCTTTGACAATTGCGCTGCCGCAATGGCTGCTGGCGTTGTCATTTGCCCTGCTCGGCTGGAATATCGGCCTCGGCTTCACCCGGACGATCGTGGCTCATGCGCGCCGCGCCTTCCTGCCGACGGTTGTCTCCATCCTCGTGCTGATGGGCTTTTCGGCTTTGCTTGCCTTGCTGCTCATCAGGGCCGTCGGCATCGATCCGCTGACCGCCTATCTCGCCACCAGCCCCGGCGGCCTCGATTCGATCGCCGTCATCGCCGCCTCCAGCAATGTCGATCTCCCCTTCGTCATGGCGCTGCAGACCGCGCGCCTGCTGATCATCACGCTGATCGGCCCCGTGCTCGCCCGCTTCGTCGCCGACCGGGCCTGAGCAGGCCCTGTCGACGCAAGCGTGGGAGTCTCCACGCCGCGGCCGCGTCCTTGATCAAGGACATCGCTGCAACCGTCACTGGCGCAATGGGAATAAATCCGCCCCCTCCCGTGTCTTCTCATCTGCATACCAGCCTGCGCCTGGTCCGCGCTTTCGCGCGGCACCGCAAACCCGAGGAAGGAATTTCCCATGATGAAAACGTTGCCACTCGCCATCGCCATTTGCCTGGCCACGGGCGCTTCCGCCCTCGCCGCGCCGCCCGTCAAGACCGTTGACACCGAAAAGGGGCCGGTGCTGGCCGCCGAAAATGGCATGACGCTTTATACCTATAAGGACGATATGGGCGGCGCCTCCAGCTGCTATGATCAGTGCGCGAAGAATTGGCCGCCTTTCATGGTCGAAGGCGATGCTGCGGCCGAGGCGCCCTATACGATCGTCGAGCGCAAGGATGGCAGCAAGCAATGGGCAAAGGATGGCATGCCGCTCTACTTCTTCGTCAAGGACGAGAAGATGGGCGACGTCACCGGTGACGGCGTGAAGGGCGAATGGGATGTCGCAAGGCCGTGACGGTCCAAGGGCGAGCGCAGAGGTGAAAGCCTCTGCGCTCGACGATTTCGAAGAAAATGTTCTGGCCCTGATGCCCGCCCTCCGGCGCTATTCGCGCAGCCTCACCCGCTCCGATGCCGATGGCGAGGACCTGCTGCAGGACTGCGTCGAGAAGGTGCTGGCGCGGCGGGCGCAGTGGCGGGGCGTGAACCTGCGCGCCTGGGCCTTCACCATCATGACGAACCTCTATCGGAACCGCCATCGCCGCCAGACGCAGCATCCGGAGGTGGAGCTCGACGAAACGCTCGACCTCGTCACTGAAGAGGAACGCGGCGATCCACTCGAGAGGCGCAGGCTGGAGCAATCGCTCGACCGGCTCTCGCCGGAGAACCGCTCGGTGCTGATGCTCGTGGTGATCGAGGGATACCGCTACCAGGACGTGGCGGAGATATTGGCCATCCCGATCGGCACGGTGATGTCGCGCCTGTCGCGCGCCCGCCGGCAATTGGCCCAAGCGATGAAGGACGACAATGTGATTGCCCTGCGGAGACCGAAATGACGGATGAATTCAACACCGTCTCCGAAGACGACCTGCACGCCTATGTCGATGGCCATCTAAGCCAGCCGGAACGAGGGCGCGTCGAAGCCTGGCTTGAAAAGCACCCGACCGAGGCCGAAGAGGTGCGCCGATGGCAGGCGCAGGCGGCAGCGCTGAAACAGCACTTCGCGCCCTACGCCCATGGCGACCCGAGCGACCGCCTGCGCGTCACCGCCCGCGGGCGCGCCACCGCCTCGCGCACGTCTCTCATGCCCCTCTTCCGCCGCATCGCCGCCGGGCTTCTGCTTTTTGCCGGCGGCGCCCTTGCCGGAGGCTACGGCTCGCGCCTCGCCACGCCGGAGCAACCGCCCGCCGCGACCGCCACCGCCGAGTCCCTGCCCCGGCAGGCGCAGTCCGCCTTCCTCGTCTATGCGAGCGAAGTCCGCCACCCGGTCGAGGTCGGTGCCGACCAGGAGGCGCATCTCGCAACCTGGCTCGGCAAGCGGCTCGACTATAGCCTGAATATCCCCGATCTCTCCCCGCTCGGTTTCTCGCTCGTCGGCGGCAGGCTCCTGCCCGTCAATGGAACCGCCGGTGCCATGCTGATGTATGAGGACCGAACCGGGCAGCGGCTGACCGTGCTTCTCGGCCGCAATGCGGAGAACCGTGAAACGAGCTTCCGCCTGTCGAGCCAGGGCGGCATCGAGACCTTCTACTGGATCGACGGCGAGATCGGCTATGCCGTCACCGGCGAAGTGCCGCGCGACCTCCTGCAGAAGATCGCTCACGAATGCTACAGGCAATTCGAAGGGGCATCGGAGTCATGATTGGAATGAGGTGCTCTCACCCCTCTGGCCTGCCGGCCAAGTGGGCTCGACCGCGACAAACTTCACCGCCGCATCACCCCCGCCGCAGAGGGTCATTCTCAAGCACGATCGGCTTCCCATGCGGCGTCGCCTCCGCCGCGCGTTGCCAGCTTTGGGTGAGAGTTTCGAGTTCCGCGCCGGAGGCGACGGAAAGCTGCTTCAGCAATTCGCTGAGCGCCGCGACCCAGCAATCGTAATAGTCGCTGCCATCCGCCTTGCGTCCCGGTTTGTGAAGTTCGGCGGACAGGGCTTCGGCCCAGGTATTCCAGGAAAACAGACCCTGGTCGTGGAGCCGCACGGTCATCGCGAAGGCGGTCGCCTGCCAGGGTTGGGCGAAGACCGGCTCGCCACCGGCCGCTCTCGGAAGCCCGGCAGAGGCGAGGAGCGGAGAAGAAGCCTTATGCGCGCTCAAGATAGCTCTCCCAGGCATCGATCGAGACGGTGAGCGTAGGATCGCCCCCCTCGCCCCAGATTTCAGGCCCATCGAACACGACCGTATAGACCCATTGCGGGTTCTCGCCCTTGCCGTGGGCGTTGTCGTCCGGGAAAACGAAGCTTCCCTGCACCGCCTCCACCACGCCCGCCCTGGCCCGGGCATAGCGCGGCAGACGCGTATGCGTTTCCGGATTGAAGTTCTTGGTGCGAACCCTCTCGCCGACGGCAAAGCGCGGCGGCGTACCGACCGGGCGGTCGCAGGGGCCGCCCCTGGCGAGCACGCCGGCGACCATCTCCGCCTTCAGCACGTTTTTCGGCTCGCGCCCCCGGTACAGACTACGGCCGGCATCGAGTTCGGCCTGCGTGACGAAATCGTGCCGTTTCAAGAGCTGCTCGAGCGCGCGCGTCCAGATCTCGTAATAGCTCGCCGAAAGATAGGTCGCCGGCGGCAGGCATTCGCGCGCGTGCCGGCTTTCGTCGAGCGTCCAGGCGCCAAAGGCCCCGCAGGAGAGCGTGATGCCGAGTGCCCGCTTCTCCCATTCGGCATGGAAAACGGGTTCGTTCCTTTCCGGCGCGATCGGACCGAAACCCTGCTGCCCGCCGAGATCGTGCGGTCCGTTCATCGCACCGCCCCCGGAGAAAGGGCAAGCCCCGTGCCGATCATCGAGTCGCGCGTAACGAGGTCGGCGAGCGCCTCTTCGCTGATGCCCTCCGTGCCGTCGGGCCGCTCCGGCACGACGAGATAACGCAGCTCCGCAGTCGAATCCCAGACGCGGACCTTCTTGTCCGCCGCCAGGTCGAGCCCGAATTCCGCAAGCACCCCGCGAGGATCGATCACTGCGCGAGAGCGATAGGACGGCGCCTTGTACCAGACCGGCGGCAGGCCGAGCACCGCCCAGGGATAGCAGGAGCAGAGCGTGCAGACGACGAGGTTATGCGTCTCGGGCGTATTGAACACGGCGCGCATATGCTCGCCCTGCCGGCCGGTAAAACCGAGGCTCGCAATCGCCGCCGTTGCATCACGCCGCAGCCACTCGGCGAAGCTGGCATCGGCCCAGGCCCTGGCGACGACGCGGGCGCCGTTCCGCGGCCCCACCTTGTTTTCATAAGTTTCGACGATCGCATCGATGGCTGCCGGGTCGATCAGGCCCTTTTCCGTCAGCAGGCTCTCCAGCGCCTTCACCCGCGCTTCCATATCGGTGAAGTGATTGTCGTGAGGGTGGTCATGCTCAGGCCCATTGCCATGGCGGTGCTCGGACATTTCATCACTCCCCTGCCGGAATCAGCATTATTTCTAATCCACTCCGGTGGAAACCGGAATCGATTTCTGAACGGATCGCGACGTGCGGATAGGTTGCAATCCACGAGCCCTCCCCTTATTGCACGGCGCAATTTATTGTTGCAGAATGAGGCTGATTGCACGTTATTCTCCTCAGGCAGAATTTGAGACCTACCAAACATACCAACGCATTTCGTGTCCTGCTGTGTCGACCTGCTCGTTGTGCTAAATTGCAGCGGTCGGACAGCAGCGGCAAATAGGGGCAGCACGCGCATTCACCCAGACAGACTGGTGCACCGCTCGCGAGAGCGCCGGGAGGAGGACGGGAAGATGATGCAGAGCCATGCGGACGAGCGCCTCGTTCGGGAACGCGACTTCCACAATGAGCGCTTCGGCGCGACCGAAGCGCGCAAGGAAGACGCCTTCTATTTCGCCGTTGGAGCCGCTGTCGCGGCGTACTGGCGGCTGGTCCGGCAGGCGACGGCAGGCAAGGATGTGCTGGAATATGGCTGCTCCAACGGCCAAAGCAGCATCGGTCTCGCCAGCACGGCCAGACATGTCACCGGCATCGACATTTCTGATGTGGCCATCGCCCAGGCGAATGCCGAGGCCGCACGCCGGTCGATCACCAACGCCACCTTCAAGGTCGACAATGCGGAAAAGATGGACTTTCCGACCGAAAGCTTCGACGTCGTCTTCGGCAGCGGTATCCTGCATCACCTCAGTCTCGAGGATGCGCTCAGGGAGATACGGCGCGTGCTGCGCCCCTCGGGCCGCGCAATTTTCTTCGAGCCTCTCGGGCACAATCCGGCAATCAATTTCTACCGGCGCAGGACACCAGAATCCCGGACGATAGATGAGCATCCGCTGTTGAAGTCCGATTTCGACATCGTGCGCGCGCACTTCGCCGGATGCGACCTACAGTTTTTCGGCCTGTCGACGCTGGCCTCGATACCTTTCCGGATGGGAGCCGCCGGACGCACGATTCGCGCTGTCGGCGAACGCATGGACAATCTGCTCCTCAAGATACCCGGGCTGAAATGGCAGGCCTGGATCGTGGTCATGACACTGCAGGCCTGAGCGAGGATTTCCTTCGTCTCATCGCCGATTGTCGGCCTGCCGAAGGCAGGTGAACCAGCTCACTTGCGCTTTGGCGATTTGCGCTTCTTTGCGGGTGCGGCAGCCGCACTCGCCGCTTCGGCCGCTTCCTGTCCTAGCCGCAGCTGTCTCAGGCGGGCCGTCTTCTTCTGGCGCGCGGCCGTTTCCTGCTCCAGGATTGCGCGGGAAGCCAGCGTTGCCTGATCCATTCGGTCTGCCGGATTTTTCTTTTCAGCCTTGAAGAGGCCGTTGGTATTGGTGTTCTTCACGAACGCCTCCTTTTCCAAGCGCAATAAAAAAGGCCGGGCGAACCCGACCTTCCTCACCATCTCGACCTGCCAATGCCAATACATCCGTGGTCAAAGGCCGGGAGATGACAAACTCGTCATGCACCGTAACGGATACCCTCAAAGGGCACGCAGGTCTTCTGCAGAAGTCTTGCCCGTGCGACGATCCTGGGCAAGCTCGAAGCTTACTTTCTGACCGTCCTTGAGCGTCGACAACCCGGCGCGCTCCACCGCCGAAATGTGCACGAACACGTCTGCAGTGCCATCCTCAGGCTGGATAAATCCAAAACCCTTGGTGCTGTTGAACCATTTTACTGTTCCTGAGGCCACGTTGATATCCTTTCAAACGCGCATAGATGAACAACACCGCCTTTTCAGCAGTGTATTGAAACCGATTTTGTCAGGATCTCCGTGACGATGCGCCGCAGCGCAGAAACAAACATCGTCGATCAACATCGATATCACCTATCTAGGATACAAATATGTTGCTTACAAGGCGTAGTTCTATTTTCTTTTACGTCTCTAAAGCCTGCCGGGCGGCGGGGGATCACACAAAGCAGCAAAGGCGCGGTCACCGGAACGTGACTTATGGACTCTTTCAAATCGGATTCTTAGATTTCATGATGACAGCGCCCGCGCGTCTTTTCCGACGGGAAAAGATCGCTCGAACTTTTTGACTCTGCGCCTCGAGGTTTCCGAAATTCGGCTATGATTTTCGGAGCCGATGCGCCCGGCCCAGCACAGGACAGTCTTGATGCATGATCCCATCCCTACCCTTGCTTTCCGCGGCGGCCGCAAGGTCCCCGTCCTCGGTCAGGGGACCTGGCGGATGGGCGAGAACCGGGTGACGGCAGCGGCGGAAATTCGCAGCCTGCAGATCGGCCTTGATCTCGGCATGACGCTGATCGACACCGCGGAGATGTATGGCGACGGCGGTGCGGAGCGCATCGTCGGCGAAGCCCTCCGAGGGCGGCGCGACGAAGCGTTCGTCGTCAGCAAGGTGCTGCCGGCGAATGCCAGCCGTTCGGGCACGATCGCCGCGTGCGAGCGCAGCCTCGAAAATCTCGGCACCGATCGTATCGATCTCTACCTTCTGCACTGGCGCGGCGGCTATCCGCTCGCCGATACCGTCGCCGCCTTCGAGGCGTTGAAGAAGGCCGGCAAGATCCTCGCCTGGGGCGTCTCCAATTTCGATGTCGGCGACATGGAGGAACTGATCGCGGTACCGGAGGGCGGTCATGTTGCGACCAATCAGGTGCTCTACAACCTGTCCCGCCGCGGCATCGAATACGATCTCCTGCCCTGGTGCCGCGACCGGCATTTGCCCGTCATGGCGTATTCGCCGCTCGACGAGGGGCGGCTTCTCCACAATGCCGATCTGATCCACATCGCCAAGGCGCATCAGGCGACGCCGGCACAGGTGGCGCTCGCCTTCCTGAAAACCCGCTCCGGCGTCATCTCCATCCCCAAGACCGGCTCCGCCGAGCGCGCCCGCGAAAACCGCGACGCGATGGACATTCACCTGACGGCGGAGAACCTCACCGAACTCGACCGGTTCTTCCCGCCGCCGAGGAGAAAGATGCGGCTGGAGGTTATTTGAGGCGCGGATAGAGCACCCCCACCGTTGGGCGCCGAAGAGACTCCTCCCCAACCCCTCCCCACAGGTGGGAGGGGCTTGGTGGCCGCTGCCGGCGCCTGCCACTTGCAAGTGCTGCGCCTAACGCGCAGGTTGAGATGCGGCTGAGGTGGTGCGGCAAGTTGAGCCCCTCCCACCTGTGGGGAGGGGTTGCGGAGGGGCGCGCTTGAGGGCGCAGTTCCCTCCCCCCACATTCAGGCAACCCGCCCGCTCACATCCCCTGGTGGCCGCGGTTCATCGCAGCGATGCCGGTGCGGCAGACCTCGATCAGGCCGAGCGGCTTCATGATCGCGATGAACTGCTCGATCTTCGACGGCTTGCCGGTGATCTCGAAGACGAAGTGCTCGATATTCGCGTCGATGACCGAGGCGCGGAAGGCGTCTGCGAGCCTGAGTGCCTCTACCCGGTGCTCTCCGGAGCCATGCACCTTGACGAGCGCCAGTTCCCGTTCGATCGGCCGGTCGTGGCCGAGGCTCGCCGCCCGCACTGTGAGGTCGACAACGCGATGGACCGGCACCAGCCGTTCGAGCTGGTTCTTGATCTGCTCGAGCACATGCGGCGTGCCGCGCGTGACGATGGTGATGCGCGACAGATGCGCCTCGTGCTCGGTCTCGGAGACCGTCAGGCTCTCGATGTTGTAGCCGCGGCCGGAAAAGAGGCCGATGACGCGGGCAAGCACGCCCGGCTCGTTGTCGACGAGAACGGAAAGCGTGTGCGTTTCGGCAAGCTCCGTCTCCTTGGCGATGAAATACGCGGAGCCCGTCGGCTGAAGATGTGCACTCATTTATCGTTCCTCTATCCTCAAACGAGCTGGCGGCCCTTGGCGTCGATCGCCGTGGCGACCGCCTCGTCCGTCGCCTCGTCGGGCAACAGCATCTCGTTATGCGCCTTGCCGGAGGGAATCATCGGGAAGCAGTTGGCGAGATTGGCGACGCGGCAGTCGAATATGACGGGCGCCGGCGTGTCGATCATCCGGCGGATCGCGTCGTCGAGCTCACCCGGCTTCTCGCAGCGGATGCCGACGCCGCCATAGGCTTCGGCAAGCTTGACGAAGTCCGGCATCGCCTCCGTATAAGAATGGGACAGGCGGTTGCCGTGCAGGAGCTGCTGCCACTGGCGGACCATGCCCATATATTGGTTGTTCAGAATGAAGATCTTGACCGGCAGGCCGTATTGCACCGCGCAGGACATTTCCTGGATGCACATCTGGATCGAGGCGTCGCCGGCAATGTCGATGACGAGGCTTTCCGGATGCGCAACCTGGACGCCGATCGCGGCCGGGAAGCCGTAGCCCATGGTACCGAGTCCGCCCGAAGTCATCCAGCGGTTCGGTTCCTCGAAGCCGAAGAACTGTGCCGCCCACATCTGATGCTGGCCAACCTCGGTGGTGATGTAGGTGTCGCGGCCCTTCGAGAGCTCATACAGCCGCTGGATCGCATACTGCGGCATGATGACATCGTCGCTCGCCGTATAGGCGAGCGAGTTGCGCGCACGCCACTTGCCGATCGAGCGCCACCAGTCGCCGAGCCGCGCCGTGTCCGCCGTTTTCGCCGCCGCGCGCCAGAGGCGAACCATGTCTTCGAGAACCGTGCCGACATCGCCGACGATCGGCACGTCGACCCGGACGTTCTTGTTGATCGAGGATGGGTCGATGTCGATGTGGATCTTCTTCGAATTCGGCGAGAACGCATTGAGCCGGCCGGTGATGCGGTCGTCGAAGCGCGCGCCGATGCAGATCATGACGTCGCAATCATGCATCGCCATGTTGGCCTCGTAGGTGCCGTGCATGCCGAGCATGCCGAGCCAGTTCTTGCCGGAAGCCGGATAGGCGCCGAGGCCCATCAGCGTCGAGGTGATCGGAAAGCCGGTGAGCTCGACCAGCTCGCGCAGGAGATGGGCGGCCTGCGGGCCTGAATTGACGACACCGCCGCCGGAATAGATGACGGGCTGGCGCGCCTCCTTCATCAGCGCTATCGCCTCTTCGATCTTCCTGATGTCCCCTTGGGTCTTCGGCTGATAGCTCTTCTGCGTCGGCACGGCCGAGGGCGGCGTGTAGGTGCCGGTCGCGAACTGGATGTCCTTCGGAATGTCGACGACGACCGGGCCCGGCCGACCCGATTGCGCAACGCGGAAGGCCTCGTGGATGATGCGTGCGAGATCGTTGACGTCCTTGACCAGCCAATTGTGCTTGGTGCAGGGCCGCGTGATGCCGACGGTGTCGCATTCCTGGAAGGCGTCCGAGCCGATCAGCGCGGTCGGGACCTGGCCGGAGATGCAGACGAGCGGGATCGAATCCATCAGCGCGTCCTGCAGCGGCGTGACCGCATTGGTCGCGCCCGGACCGGAGGTGACGAGCATGACGCCGACCTTGCCGGTGGAACGGGCATAGCCTTCGGCCATGTGGCCGGCGCCCTGCTCGTGACGAACGAGGATGTGCTCGATGTCTTCCTGCTGGAAAATCTCGTCATAGATTGGAAGCACGGCGCCGCCGGGGTAGCCGAAGATGTGTTGGACGCCGTTGTCTTTCAGAGCCTGGAGAACGATCTCCGCCCCGGTCATCTGGTTTTCAGTTCCGCTCATGAGCCTGCTTCCGTCCCTTTTTCAGGTTTTGGGGTGATTAGCGTGTTTGAAGACATAAAAAAAGGCCCCATCAGGAGCCTCGTTCAGCGCATGGGTGGCTATCGCCGGATGGTTACACCATCCTGCCCATGCGCCGTCCCACCACAAGAATAACCGCGAATTTTTTCATGGGCCGATTTGATAAACAGAAATCCTTGGGCCGTCAACGCCGTTTTGCAAGAGTTGCAACCACTTGTTAAAGCCGTTCCTCTATCCTTCGAAGCAATTCGCCCGAGGTGTCAATTGCTCAACAGTGAACGTCAGTCCCCGAGCGGAGCCGGGGAACAGGATCGCCGCGACGGCACGAAGCCGGGGAATCGTTTCCTCGGCCGGGTCGTCGCGTGCAACGGTTCGCGGGCAACGATCGCTGCGGTCGCCGAACGCGGCGAGACCTCGCTCACCGAACTCTGGTCCGTCGGCCGGCTGATCTCCATTTCAGTCGGCGAGAACCGCGTCGTGGCTCTCGTCTGCTCGATGCACACCGCCTCCGAGGAGTGGAGCGAGGAGACGAACAACACCATCCGCATCGAAGTCGAACTGATGGGCGAAGTCTATATTGGGCCGGATGGGCGGGAGGAATTCTCCGCCGGCATCAGCCGTTATCCCTATCTCGGCGCCATCGCCCACCGCATCCGCGCCTCCGACCTCGCTCGCATCTACGATTCCAAGCAGGCGGACAGTTGCGTCATCGGCAAGCTGACGCAGGACGAGAGCCTCGACGCGACGATCCACGTGCCCTCGATGCTTGCCAAGCACTTCGCCATCGTCGGCACGACCGGTGTCGGCAAGTCGACCGCCGTGACCCTGCTGCTCAACAAGGCGATCGCCGCCGATCCGAAGCTGCGCGTGCTGATCCTCGACCCGCACAACGAGTTCGCCGCCGCTTTTCCGGAACATGCGGTCGTCATCGACACCGACACGCTCGAACTGCCGTTCTGGCTCTTTCGCCTGGAGGAACTGGCCGAGGTGATCTTCCGCGGTCGCCCCCCGGTGGCGGAAGAGCTCGACATCCTGCGCGACGTCATCCCCGATGCGAAAAAGGCCTTCAAGGGCGGCGAATCGGGCCTGATGCGCCGCCAGACGGAAAAGAGTTCGATCACCGCAGACACCCCCGTGCCTTTCCGCATGGCCGACCTTTTGGCGATGATCGAGGAGCGCATCGGCCGGCTCGAAGGGCGCACCGATAAGCCGCATCTGCGCTCGCTCAAGGTCAGGATCGCCTCGGCGATCAACGACCCCCGCTATCATTTCATGTTCTCGTCCAACACGATCACCGATACGATCCAGGACACGATCGCCAGGATCTTCCGCATACCTGGGGAAGGCAAACCGGTCGCCACCTTCGAACTGGCCGGCATCCCCTCGGAAGTCGTCAATTCGGTCGCCTCGGTGCTCTGCCGCATGGCCTTCGAAATCGGCCTCTGGAGCAATGGCGGCATTCATATGCTGGTCGTCTGCGAGGAGGCCCACCGCTACGTGCCGGCCGACCCTTCCTTCGGCTTTCTGCCTACGCGCCAGGCGATCGCCCGCATCGCGAAGGAAGGCCGCAAATATGGCGTGTCGCTCGGCATCATCACCCAGCGACCCGGCGAACTCGATCCGACGATCCTGTCGCAGTGCTCGACGGTCTTTGCCATGCGGCTCGCCAACGACCGCGACCAGGAGATCATCCGCTCCGCGATCTCCAACTCGTCGATCTCGACCACCAGCTTCATCTCATCGATCGGCAATGGCGAGGCGATCGCATTCGGCGAAGCCGTGGCGGTTCCGATGCGCATGCGGTTCAGCCGCGTGGAAGAGGCGAGATTGCCACGCGCCCATGGCATCACCGACAGGGTCGAAGAGGATGCACCGCCCGTCGATCTGCGTTCGATCGTCAGCCGCATGCGCGCCATGAACGGACCGGATATATCAAGCTTCCAGCAGAGCTACCTGGCGGCCGAAAGCGCTCACACGCTCGCCGACGAGGAGGAGGGCTGGGAAGAACCCAGTGGCGAGATCGCTCCCTCACCCGCCGAGGGCATGCAGGAGCCGGCGCTGGAGTCCTACCGGCCGGATATGCTTCCGCACGCACCCGAACCGGTCAATCCCCAACTCGAGCGCTTCAACCAAATCCGCGAGCAGATCCTTTTCGGTCAGGCGGAAAGGGATACCGCGAGACACCGTCCGCCGGTGCAGCCGGAGCGGAGCTTCGGCTCCCCCGCCCCCGAAGCGCAGCGTCAAGGATCGCTGCGCGAAAGCCTGCTCAAGCGTCCGCTGGGCAGTATCATCCGCAAATAACGGAGCCCGCATGGCGCGGAAGACGACGGTTCCAATCCAAACGCAGAAAGTTGTGCGGATCGGAATCCCTTCTTGAAACGTTGATGCATGACATCAACGCCGCAGCACGGTGGAGGGAAACGTGGATGACGACGAGGCATGGGAACTGGAGCGCAGGCTGTGGCTCGAAGGTGCCGGCGCCTACCAATCACTGGTCGCTGACGAATGCCTGATGGCGTTCCAGCCGGTTGGCATCCTCGCCGGGTCAGAGATCGTTCGAGCTCTCGATGGCGCCTCGCGTTGGCAGGACGTGACAATGACGGAGAGACGGATTGCCCGGCCGACCGAAGCAATCATCGTTCTCGCCTACCGCGCCCAGGGCCGGCGTGATGTCGATTCCCCATATACAGCCCATTGCACCTCCACCTATGCGCAAATCGGCGCTGAATGGCGGCTGGTACAGCATCAGCAGACACCGGCGCACTGAACGCGCATCACAGGGAGGCCGCAAATGGAGGAAGTTCTACGCGAATTTTTCAAGCGCTACGAAGGCATGGCCAACAAGGTACTTGCCGGGGAGATCGACGTCGGCGACACGACCTTCGTATTCGCATCGGATTTCATCGCGGCCTCGCCGGCCGGCGTGATGGCGGGAAGGAACGACGAGAGTCTGAATACCTCGATGGAAAAGGGCTATGCCCACTACCGCGCGATCGGGACCAGGGAACTCAAGATTCGCGGGCTCAAGATCACGCCGATCGACGCACTGCACTTCCTCGTCCGTGTCGATTGGCGCTCTGTCTATGCGGTGAAGGACAGGCCCGATGTCACCATCGATTTCGAGGTCCACTACCTAGTTCAGGTCCGAAATGAGGAGCCAAGGATCTTTGGCTGGATAAGCGGCGACGAGGAGGCCGCGCTGAAGAAGCATGGCATAGGTTGACATGCTTGAAGCGGTGCCGGTTACGACGGAAAGCCTCACGTATTACAGCGCATCCGCGTTCTCGACCCGTTGCCAGCTGTCGTCGAGCTGGTTGCGGAACCAGGTCATCTGGCGCTTGGCATACTGCCGTGTCACCGCCGCCCCGGTCTCCATCACCTGCGCCTCGCCCATCTCGCCCTTGAGCATCGCAGCAATCTGCTGGACGCCGATCGCCTTCATGACCGGCATGTCCGACGATAGCCCAAGCGCGAGCAGGGCCCGCACCTCGTCGACCGCGCCGCTTGCGAGCATCGTCACGAAGCGCCGGTCGATGCGGCTGTGCAATAGCGCGCGATCCGGAAGCACGACGATCTTCAGCGCTCGGCCGGGATCGACGATCACCGGACCACGGCCCTGTTGATAATGACGAATGGAATTGCCCGTCGCCTCGATCACCTCGAGCGCCCGGACGATGCGCTGTCCGTCCTCCGGCCGCAACTGGGCGGCGGTCTGCGGATCTCGCGCCGCAAGCTCGGCATGGAGCATCCCCCCACCCTCCGCCTTCAGCCGACCTCGCAGCCTTGTGCGGATTTCCGCCGGAACTTCCGGGATATCCGAGAGGCCTCCCGTCAGCGCCTTGAAATAGAGGCCCGTTCCGCCGACGAAGACGGGCAGCCGCCGTTCTTCGCGCAAACGCGCAACCAGCGCTTCCGCCTCGCGCAACCAGGCGCCGGTCGAATAGGGCTGCCCCGCCGGCACATGGCCATAGAGCAAATGCTCGATACCGCCCATCTCCGACTCGTCGGGACGCGCGGTCAGGATCTTCAGCGTGTCGTAGACCTGCATGCTGTCGGCGTTGACAACGACGCCGCCGTGCCGCCGGGCCAGCTTCACGGCAAGTGCGGACTTGCCGCTGGCGGTCGGCCCGGTTATCAGGATCGCGTCCATATCTTGCTCAAGGTTCTCCATCATGGCTCTCGTTGCCACGCTTGTCGCCAATCCGTCAAATCCCGTCCTGACGTCCGCATTGGCCGAGGCCGCGGCAGAGGCCGTCAAGGCGTCCGGCCTCTACTGGCTCGCCGACGGAATTGCCTGCGACATCGCGCTCATGGATGGCAGCGATGCGGAGGCGGCCGAGGCGCAGTTGCGCGCCGTGCTCGGCGATGCGAGCGTCGACGTCGCGGTGCAGGATGCCGAAAGCCGGCGCAAGAGATTTCTCATCGCCGACATGGATTCGACCATAATCGGCCAGGAATGTATCGACGAACTCGCAGCGGAAGTGGGCCTGAAGGAAAAGGTCGCCGCCATTACCGCACGCGCAATGAATGGCGAGATCGCCTTCGAACCGGCGCTGATCGAGCGCGTGGCGCTGCTCAAGGGCCTCCCCGCAGCGGTCATCGGCGAGGTAATCGCCAAGCGCATCACGCTGACGCCCGGCGGGCGGGAACTGATCGCCACGATGCGGGCGAAGGGACATTACACGGCACTTGTTTCCGGCGGCTTCACCGTTTTCACCGGCCCGATCGCCGAAAGGCTCGGCTTTCACGAAAACCGCGCCAATATCCTTCTCGAAGAAAACGGAAAGCTGACCGGCGAAGTGGCCCGGCCGATCCTCGGCAGGCAGGCGAAAGTCGATGCGCTGATCGACATCTCCGAACGGCTCGGCATCTCGACCGCGGACGCGATCGCCGTCGGCGACGGTGCCAACGATCTCGGCATGCTGCAGCTTGCCGGCAGCGGCGTTGCACTGCACGCCAAGCCCGTCGTCGCCGAACAGGCGCAGATCCGCATCGACCACGGCGACCTTACCGCTCTCCTTTATCTCCAGGGCTACCGCAAAACGGATTTCGTCACGTGATCCTCTACGCGATCACGGCCGACGATTGGGCGCGCCAACCCGGGTGGAAGGATTAGCACTCTCCAGCGCCGCCTGTGATCAAAGCGCAGCGCGCCGTGCGTGACAGAGAGGCAAGCGAGCCCTACTCCATGCGCACCGTGACGAAGCGCAATTCGCCGGACTTGTTGGCGATCATCAGCAACGCATTGCGCCGGCCGTCCGCTTTCAGAGCCTCGACGCGAGCCGTCACGTCTTCCGGCGTTGCCATTGCCTCCTGGCCGACTTCGACGATCACGTCCCCGGGCTCGAGACGGCGCTCGGCCGCGGGGGAGTTCGGCCTGACCTCGGTCACGACCACGCCCTCTATGGTCTCGGCGATGCCGAACGCCTTGCGGCGGTCTTCGTCGAGCACCGCGAGCTTCATGCCAAGCACCGCGTCGCTTGCAGGCAACGGTGCAGCCTGCGGGTCTTGAGGCTCCGTCCCTTGGCCCTCCGGCACCGTCACCGCCTTTGCCAGTTGCTCTCCATCTTCAAGCCTTCCGAGCGTGATGCGAACCGTCTGCTCCTTGCCCTCGCGAATGATCACCACATCGACCGCCTTGCCCACGGCGCTTTCGCCGACCGCGCGGATGAGATCTCGGGTTTCGGCGATATCCGCCCCGTCGAAGCGGGTGATGATGTCGCCGGCCTTGATTTCGCCATGGGCGATCGGGCCGCCTTCGATGATCCCGGAGACGAGCGCACCGTGCGGTCTTTCCATCTTCAGGCTTTCAGCGATGTCGTCACTCACCGGCTGAATGCGCACGCCAAGCCAGCCGCGCCGCGTCTCACCGAATTCCTTAAGCTGGTTGACGACATTGACCGCCAGTTCCGCCGGCACGGCAAAGCCGATACCCACCGACATGCCGGTCTGTGACAGGATCGCCGTATTGATGCCGATCACTTCGCCCTGCATGTTGAACAGCGGCCCGCCGGAATTACCGCGGTTTATCGCCGCATCGGTCTGGATGAAGTTGTCGTAAGGACCGGCATTGATGTTGCGGCCGCGGGCGGAAACCACGCCGACGGAGACGGAAACGCCGAGGCCGAACGGATTGCCCACGACCATCACCCAATCGCCAATTCTGATCTTGCGCGAATCGCCGAATGTGACGGCCTTGAGCGGCGTTTTGGGTTCGACCTTGAGCAGGGCGAGATCGGTCTTGGTATCCATGCCGACCAGCTTCGCCTTCAAGCTCGTGCCGTCGGAGAGATTGATCTCGATGTCGTCCGCGTCCTGGACGACGTGATTGTTGGTGACGATATAGCCTGCGGGATCGACGATGAATCCGGAGCCGAGGGAGTTGACCGTGCGCGGACGGGCACCGCCGCGCTGACCCTTGAAGAATTCATCGAAGAACTCCTGATGCGGCGAGCCCTCCGGCACCTGCGGCATCGGGGCATTGTCCTCGCTGGATTTCACGTTCTGCGAGATCGATATGTTGACGACGGCATCGAGGACCCCCTCCGCGAGATCAGCGACCGAGGGCGGCCCGATCGGCGGCCGCGGCATAGCCGTCTCGGCAAAGGCGCCGTTGGAAAGGATCAGTGCCGTCGCGGCCGCCAGCACCACGCTGCGGAAATATTCGGGTCGTTTGGACAAGTCGCTAGGCTCCCATCATTGCTTTTTGCGTCGCGTCGATCTGGACCCCTGCCCGGTCCTCGCATGTCGACTGCCACAGGCTAATTATACCGCCTTCTGCATGTCTCCTTAAATCGAATTCGACATAAGGACGAAGCCATGCTGCGGGCGAACCGCTGCAGCGACCTTGCGCGTCCGTGTAGGCCGCACGGCGTTGCAGGCGATGCGTAGCAGGCCCGCACGACAAATTCTTCGTCTGAACATACGGCGGAATTCCGGACCGTCCAGACACGATTTCCTGATCCGGCGCGCTAGCCCAGGGCCAGACTCCGTCAGGTGGTGATTTCGTGCCCGTACTCCTTCAGCGCCTGCAGCGCCTTTTCGAGATCGGATCCCGCAACGAAGACGTAATCGGTGCTGAAGGTCGAATTGGCAAAGACTCCGACCCCTGCGGACGTAAGCGGATCGAGAACGGCCGCCAGCACGCCCGGCACATCGAAGCTGAAATGCTGCTCGACGCGGAAACAGCGCCAGCCGAGCGAACTCTGAACGCTCGACGGAACGCGGGCGGCTCGACAGACGAGCGTCATCTCTTCGCGGGAACTTGAAACGGTCCAGAACCCCGGCCCGGGCAGCCACTCCGGAATAGCAGACCCGATGGTGAAACGGGTAATGGCATATTCGGCGTCGACCAACCGGATCAGCAGTTTATGTGGCATTTCGCATTATCCTCGAACCAACCAGACAAGTCCGACGCCCATGGCCACCGAAGCGACTCCGGCCAATCGGAGCTGATACTGCGGGACATACGGCAAACGCTTCGCCATTTCCACAAGAACCAAAGGGGCCAGTGCGTACACCAGCCCCTCGATGATCAGGAAAAATGCCAATCCGGTCAGAAAATCGGACATCGCCCGCTCAGTCAGCCGCCTCCGGGGCAGCCGATACTGCCGGTGCCGCCGGGGGCCTAGCCTCCGTCTGTTCTTGCGCAGTCGCGCTATTGAAGTAGCGGAAGAATTCCGACTGCGGCGACAGCAGCAAGGTCGTATCCGGACTGCCGATCGCCTGCGAATAGGCCGCCATCGAGCGGTAGAACTCAAAGAAGCCCGGGTCGCGCTGGAAGGCATCGGCAAAGATTTTCGTGCGCTCGCCCTCGCCTTCACCGCGAAGGATCTCCGAATCGCGCTGCGCTTCGGCAACGATCTCGACGACCTGCCGGTCGGCGATCGCGCGTCGGCGCTGGCCCTCTTCGTTACCGCGCGCGCGGATGAGCTCGGCCTCCGCCAGGCGCTCGGCCTTCATCCGCTCATAGGTCTGCTGGGAGACCTCCTGCGTCAGATCCGTGCGGCGGATGCGTACGTCTTCCAAGCTGAGGCCGAGCGATTCCGCATCGAGCCTGAGGTCGGCACGCACCTCGCGCATCATCGATGCGCGCTCGTCGGAGAGTGCTGCCTCGAAGCCCCTCAGACCGTAGACACGGCGCAACGATGCATCGAGACGGGTCCTCAGTCGCGCCTCGGCCGATTCCCGGTCGCCGGAAACCGTTTCGCGGAAGCGGCGAGGATCGGCGATCTTGTAGACCACGAAGGCGTCGACCTCGTAGAACTTGCCGCCCGAGACCTGCACGCGAATGTCGTCGAGATCGAAGCGAAGCGCCTGATCCGGAACGTACTGGACGCGGTCGGCGTCCATGAAAGCGAAGGGCAGCTTGAAATAGATGCCCGGCTCAGTCTTCACGGCGCGGATCTCACCGAAGCGCACGACGATGGCCTGCTGGCGTTCGTTGACGACGAAAACCGATGCGTAAGCGATGACCAGCACCGCGGCGAGCACGATGAGGACGATGGAACTGCGATTGTTGATCATTGCGTACCTCCCGACTGCGCGGGCCTGCCGAGTTCATTGAGCGGCAAATAGGGCAGGACGCCCTGGCTGTTCGCCTCGTCGAGGATGATCTTCCTGGACTTGCCGAGCACGCCCTGCATCGTCTCGAGATAGAGCCGCTTGCGGGTGACCTCGGGGGCCTTGGAATATTCATCGTGTACGGAGACGAAGCGCTGCGCCTCACCTTCCGCCTCCTTGACGACGCGGTCCTTGTAGGCTGCCGCCTCTTCGCGGATTTGCGCCGCCTGGCCGCGCGCGCGACCGAGCACCTGGTTGGCGTATTGGTTGGCTTCTTCTACGAAGCGGTCCTCGTCCTGTTCGGCGCGCTGCACCTCGTCGAAGGCATCCGCGACTTCGCGCGGCGGTGCTGCGTCCTCGATGGCGACCGTGTTCACGGAGACGCCAGCGCCGTAGCTGTCCATCGTCGCCTGGATCGTGTTGCGGACATCCGTCGCGATCGCCTGACGGTTATCGCGGAAGATATCCTGTGCCGGTCGCCTGCCGACGACTTCGCGCATTGCGCTTTCAGCCACCTGCTGCAGCGTGTCGACGGGATTTTCCACGTTGAAGAGGTAGGCTTTCGGATCGGTGACGGAGAACAGTACGGAAAACTGGACATTGACGATGTTCTGGTCGCTGCTCAACATCAGCCCCGAACTCGACTGGCCGCCGGCGCGGCTGCCGATATTCAATTGCTGTTCCGTGACCTTGGCATATTCGACGGTCTCGAACGGCCAGAAGTGATAATGCAGGCCCGGCATCGAGATTTCGTCCTTCGGCTTGCCGAAGCGCATCTCGACGCCGCGTTCGTCCGGCTGAACGGTGTAGATGGAATTGAGCAGGACAAATCCGACGATCAACAGGCCGGCGATCACGAAGATGCCGCCGTTGAAGCCGCCGGGCACGACATTCTTCAACTGATCCTGACCGCGCCGGATGATCTCCTCGAGATCCGGCGGCCCGCCTTTTCCGCCCCGCGGTCTGTTCCCCTGGCCCCACGGCCCTTGATTGCCGCCGCCGCCCCAAGGGCCGCCGCCGCCATTCTGATTGCTCCAGGGCATCAAAACCTCTCTTGAACGAAGACTTCTCAGATCGACCTCGCCGCCTCATGCGGCCGGTCAAAGATGTGACCCCGTTATAGGTATCGGATGCATTGCTTTCAACGCGATACGACCGAGTTCACCGTAAATGCGTTAAAATAAATGTCGCACCTGCGCAGGAGACGTGCCACGAGCGGAATCGGGCGCGCGCACCGGTCACCTCGCGGCAGCTCCGCCCTCCCTCTCGCGTCGCCGCCAGGTGACGAAATGCATCGCATGGCTGTCCTTCTCGCCGCGCGGAAGGTCTTCCTCGAATACTTTTTCAAAGATGGCGGCATCAATCGCCGGAAAGACCGTGTCCCCCTCCACTTCGGCCTGGACCTCGGTCACATGCAGCACATCGGCAATGCCGATCGACTGGCGGTAGACTTCGCCGCCGCCGATGATGCAAATCTCGTCGACACCCAGGGTCGCCGCATGGTCCCGCGCCCTGTCGAGCGCCGCCTCCAGCGAGGACGCGAGCTCGGCGCCTTGCGCCGCAAAATTGGGATCGCGGCTTATGACTATATTGGGACGCCCGGGCAAGGCGCGCCCGAGAGAGGCCCAGGTCTTGCGGCCCATCACCACGGGCTTGCCCATCGTCAGCGCCTTAAAGCGCTTGAGATCGGTCGAAAGCCGCCATGGCAGGTCCCCTTCGCGGCCGATGACACCATCCGCCGCGATCGCGACGACGATGACGATTTTCGGTTCGCTCTTGCCTTCAGTCATGGAACCCACTCGGCTTGCTGTCGATTTCGCGGGCCCGCAGAAGTGCGGGGCGGTCGGTCACCACGCGCACATAGCGGTCGATGACGTCGCTTTCCGGCAGGATCTTGCGCATCCACTGCAATGCGCTCGCGAGCAGCAGGTCGGCAGCGCTCATCCTGTCGCCGATTAGATAGGGCTGGCGGGTGAGCACGTCGATCACATGTGCGCACATTTCCGTATGGAGCCTCGCCAGCGCCGGATTATTGGCCGTCGAGCCGGAAACATGGGCGCTCGCCGCCGGCTCGATCACGCCCGCATAATAGGCAAGCCAGGACAGATAGGCGCCGCGGTCGGGATGGCCCGGCGACCGGCCAAGGCTGCAATCGGGGTGAAGATCCGTCAGATATTGCACGACGGCGACCGACTCCCATATCAGGGTTCCGTCATGCAGGAGGGCGGGCACCTGTTTGTGCGGGTGAGGATTGTTTTCGTCCGGCCCGCCCGAGCCGTCCCACCGCCGGATATCCACATAGCGGATTTCGTACTCGGCGCCGATTTCCTCCAGGAGCCAGATGATCCGCGAGGACCGTGACAGGGGCGCGTGAATCAGTGTCAACATCATAACCTCCGTATCCGCCGGATCGGCAGCCATCGAGAACGCCCGCCGTCGAACGAGCCGCCGACAGCGCTCGTCCGATTGCAGTCAGACCGCGACCGGCGCCTTGATGTGCGACTCGGCCTCGTAGCCGATCAGGCTAAAGTCCTCGAACCTGAAGGAAGACAGGTCCTTCACCGCCGGGTTTATTTCCATCCTGGGCAGCGGCTTCGGCGTGCGCGTCAGCTGCAGCCGCGCCTGGTCGAAATGATTGTGGTAGATATGCGCGTCGCCGAGCGTGTGCACGAAGTCGCCGGGCTCAAGCCCTGTCACCTGCGCCACCATCATCGTCAGCAGCGCATAGGAAGCAATGTTGAACGGCACGCCCAGGAAAATATCGCCGGAGCGCTGGTAAAGCTGACACGAAAGCTTGCCCTCCGCCACATAGAACTGGAACAGACAGTGACAGGGCGGTAGCGCCATCTCCTCGACAAGCGCAGGGTTCCAGGCCGAGACGATGTGCCGGCGTGAATTCGGGTTGGTCTTCAGCCCTTCGATCAGTCCGGCGATCTGGTCGATATGGCCGCCGTCCGGCGTCGGCCATGAGCGCCATTGATAGCCATAGACCGGCCCCAACTCACCATTTTCGTCCGCCCATTCGTCCCAGATGCTGACCCCGTTTTCCTTGAGATAGGCGATATTGGTGTCGCCTTTCAGGAACCAGAGAAGCTCGTGGATGATCGAGCGCAGATGCAGCTTTTTCGTCGTCAGCACCGGGAAACCTTGCGACAGGTCGAAGCGCATCTGGTGACCGAAGACCGAACGCGTGCCGGTGCCGGTCCGGTCGCCCCGGTCGCTGCCATTGCTCATCACATGATCGAGAAGCTCGAGATATTGCCGCATGGTCGCCCGCCGCCGATTCGTTGCCCTTCAAAATAGGGCGAAGTCCATGCGGAGCCAACGGGCAATCTGCTTTCCGGAAGCACTGATCCGTCAGGTCAGGGGCCCTGCCCGCCTCCATCATTTCGGGGGGCGTCTGTTGGCGGCGTGATCCTGATATTGATCGCTCTTCACCTTATTGCCGTCGAGGCCGCGCGCGTCCGAGTGCTGTTTCTTGTCGCGGTTGGCCAGGACCTCGTTTTCGCCGAGCGTGTCCTGCTGCAACTCGGTCTGCGCCCCACTTCCCGAGCCCTTGCCCTTGTCGGGCTTGCCGATGTTCTTCTTGCTGGCGTGAGCCATGGCCATCTCCTTTATGCTCGTGCGACGCGTCCGGCGAGAATGCCGGCCGCTCAGCCCCCCGAATCCTTGTGGTGCCTGCTCTCCTGATTTTCGCCTCTCAGAATGCTGCGCTCATTCTCCTCACGGGCATCGGCATGATCGGTGTCGAGACTTCGCCCTTTGCGTTGCGCCCGTCTGAGGGCCTCGGAGCGCTTCAGATCCGCCTCGGCATCGAAGTCCTTGCCCGCATTCGATGTGTCCTCGCGGCCCTCGATAATGCGCCGCTGTTGTTCATGCGTCTTCCTGCCGACCATGGTCGTCGCTCCTATTTGTTGGTTCGCCCGCGTCGGGCAGGATCTGCGCCGCCCTCACCCGTGGCGTCGTTCGCCACATCGCCTTCGACGGTACTGTCGCGCTTCAGGCGCTCATAGTCGGCAGGGCCTTTGATGCCCTTCGACTGGCCGATACCGGGGTCCTGTTTCAGGTCCTTGTCGCTCGGGCGCCGGGTCTTGGGATGTTTGGAGGTCATAATGGAACTGCCTCCTCTCGCTGTCGGACTTATCATCTCGGTGTTAACCGGGGTCGGCGCCTAAAGTTCCCCCGATGGCAGGCAGCGGCTGCGCCCTTGTGGCAGCGCATCCCGGAGCAGAGGTTCCGCTGCTCGTGAGAGAAGCCTTCTACGACCAGTTCCCCCCCCTCACCGGAGAAGGCAAGCCGCTCGCTCGACGGCTTCCTGGCGATCATCGCTGAGGGAATGAAGGGCGCCAGGCCGGTCAATCCGGCCCGACAGCGTTGGCGCCGCAGAGGAACGGCAGCCGGCTCCAGCGATCGGCGCGCGTCGCGAAAGACGCGCACCGGCTACCGTCAGATACCTGTCATATTCCCATCTGCCCCCCTTTTCTTGGGGCCTGGAAAGACCTATATCACGAGTGCCGTCCTCGGGCGGCTATGGCAATAAACGGGCGATGCAATAAACCCATTGGACCCGGGGGCGGTACCCGGCGCCTCCACCAAAAACCGGTCTCCGGAAGCACTCCGACCGGCTTTTGATGGGGGCGAAATAGGATCGACAAGGGTGTAAAGATCGACTTTTTGCTCGGCATTGTACCACCGTTATCGGGCTAAATTTATAGTTGCAAACGACAACTATGCTGAAGCACGTCTCGCTGCCTAACGGCGGTGCGGCACTTCAAATCAAGTCCTTCCGGGTAGCACCGTAAGGCGGGGTCCGAAGGCACCTGGCAACAGAAGCCTTCACCTTCTCCCCCGTGCTGAAATGGTCTATAGATGCCTCGATAATTGACTCGCCATAAACAGACGGGCAATGAAGCACGCAACGGCTGGACGATCGAGCCATGCCGCAGATTGAAGACAGACGGGGACCACATGGGCCAGGACCACATCCGCTACGATATACTGGCGCAGGACGCGCTTCGCGGCGTCATTCGTAAGGTATTGGCCGAAGTTGCCGCAACGGGTCACCTGCCCGGCGACCATCACTTCTTCATTACCTTCCTGACCGGCGCTCCCGGCGTTCGTGTTTCGCAACATCTCAGGGCGAAATATCCGGAACAAATGACCATCGTCGTCCAGCACCAGTTCTGGGACCTCAAGGTTTCGGAGACCGGCTTCGAAATCGGTCTTTCCTTTTCCGACACGCCCGAGAAGCTGGTGATTCCCTTCAACGCAATCCGCGGCTTCTATGACCCGTCGGTGAATTTCGAACTGGAGTTCGACGTCGCCGCCGGCGAGGAGGACGAGTCGGAACCGGCGGAGATCACTGCCTACCCGGTCGGCGAAACCGACGATGCCCCTGAGGCAAGCGCCGAAAAGACCGGCGAGGAGCAAAAGAGCGGCGGCTCTGTCGTGTCTCTCGATTCCTTCCGCAAGAAGAATTGAGCTGGGGCGCGGGAAATGGCCGGTGACGTCGTCAACCTACGTCAGTTTCGCAAGCGCCAGGCCCGCGCCGCGAGCGAGAAGCAAGCTGAACAGAACCGCATTTCCTTTGGCCGCACGAAGGCGGAAAAGTCCCTGACCAAAGCCCTGAACGAAAGGGCGTCGAAGTCGCTCGACCAGGGTCGGCTGGAGCCCACCTCGTCCGAGACGTCCGGGAAAGACGAACCCGAAGGAAATGAGCGGACTTAGTTTCAAAGAGATACAGCGACCTTGGCGCGTCTGACAAGACGCGCGGCGCTGTGGCATCGGTCCGAAAATCGGACCCCATTTTCGGAAAGTACACGGCGCTCGCGTACAAGCCGATTCCCCCGGAATTTGATTCTGCAGCAAGGACTTGGCTCGGCTTGCGGAATCGGATTGCGAAGGACTTGAATCAACCTGTGAGGCCACGAATGATCGGCAAGCATTCGGCGACGCTGCACGGACATCGCACCAGCTTCACCCTTGAAGATCCCTTTTGGCAGGAGCTGAAATCGATCGCGAAGAGCCGCGGCATTCCGCTGGCGCGGCTGATCGCCGAGATCGATGACAATCGCGCACCGGAGGGCAACCTCTCCTCCGCGATCCGGCTCTACGTGCTTGCCTGGGTCAAGGCGCGCGCCGAAGCGGCGGGCGTATCACGAGTTATTGAACCGTGATGTCGGGCAGCATCTCGAAATTGAGCCCTTGCCCCGCGGGCGGGCCCGCATTCTCGCCTGCGCCCGGCGGCAGCAGCACGCCGCCCCGCTGCACATCCTCGGTCGGCGCAGCGCGCGGCGGCGATGACGGCAGTTGCCGCGTGCGCAGACGCTCTTCCTCCGCAGCACGCCGTTCTTCCGCCGCCCGCGCTTCCGCCTCGGCCTTCATCCGCGCCGCCTCAGCTGCGGCGGCCTCGCGCCGGCGCTCCTCGATAATCGCCCGCCGCTGCTCGATCTCCCGCTTCTCCGCCTGCGCCTTGTAAAGCTGGACCTCCCGGCGCAGGCGCTGCTTCTCGAGCACGTTCGCCTGCAGCATCTCCACGCGCCGCCGCTCCCGCTCGTAAGCCCGGAGCGACAGGAAGTTCGCCAGATCGGTGACATCGAAGGAGACGCCGGGCGACGCCAGCAGGCCGGCATAATCGATACGCACCCGCGGTTCGGCACCCGCAAGCGCCTCGTCGCCCGGCCGGAATCCGAGCTCGATCGCGGCATTTATACGCCCGGCCGAAAGATCGATCGACGCATCGCCGCTAAGCTCCGCATGGCTGTCTGCGGCGGTGACGTTCTGCATCCTGATGATGCCGCCAGCCATGCTGAACGGCACCTCGATGCTTTCGACCACCGACTGCCCGCTGAAGATCTCTTCCTCGGCGACCTTGCGGATGCTGTCGGCCGAGATCTCCGTCTTTGTCGCATCGGCCGCCGCGATCAGTTGCGGCAACGCCGCCGTATTGATCCCGTTGAGCGTCACACCGCTGAAAACCGCCATTCCCGAGCCGCTCGCCGATTGCGCCATTGCCTGCGGCGTCGCACCCGAGGCTTCCATGGCCACGGCGAGATCGAATCGGCCTGTTGCCGCCGGCCCGTCCCGCAGCATCCATCCCGCCGCGCCCAAATCGCCGCCCTTGAGGTCGAAACGCGAACGCAGGAAGCCCGAACCATTGGCATTGCCGAGCTGCAGCCGCCCCGTAAGCTTGCCTCCCAGCCAGTCACCGATTGCCTCGCTGAGCGCCAGTTCCTCGCCTTTCCATTCGAGCTTTCCACTGAAGTCGGTCACGGCGTCGTAGACGCCTGGCCAGAAATGCTTCGCCTTGACGTTGACGTCAACGTCGAGGTTCGTCCAGTCCGGCTGCGCAACCGGGGCCGTCGACAATTCGCCCGTGGCGGCATCCTGCACCTGACCGAGGATCGCCTCGCCCATCCAGCCGAAATCGAGCGTATCGAGTGCGAGTTCGCCCTGCGCCTTGCCCGGCACCCTGCGGTCGATCGACAAGGCACCGGCAAAGCCGTTGCTGTCGGCCTTGCCCTTGATGTCCAAAAGCGTGACTCGCTCGGGGTCGGACGTGATTTCCGCCGACAGGGTCATGGGAAGGCCGCTTCCCATCTGTGGCAGGGCAATCCCCTGAAGCAGGAGGTATGGCTCGAGATCCTGGGTCTGCAGCGTTAGCTTCCCCTGCCCTTCGAAGAAATGATCGCGGGAGAGATCGACGGTGCCCTTGGCGGCAAGCGACGTCCTTTCCGTGGTGAAGGTCAGCGTACCGTTAGCCTTGGTGTCGTCTCCGCCCTGCAGCTTCACCGAAAGGATGCCATTGGCGTCCGCGTCGAAGGGCAGCGGATCGAGACCCGCCTGACCGAGAAGGACCGGCGTCCTCGGATTTTCCAGCGTAGCCTCGAGCAGCATGTTCCTGCCGGCAAGCGCCTGGGCGACGTCCGGCGCCTGATAGCTCGCGGCGATCTTGCTGCCGTTCGCCGTGCCGATCACACCGAAGGTAACCGGCGCATCACCTTCCTTGCTCCCGGCGGTGAGTGTCACGTCGAGGGCCGCATCGGCGAAATAGGGGCCAGCCTCGATCAGCCGGCGCAACGCCGGATGGGCCGCCATATGCCGCCCGATCATTTGCAGGAAAGGCGTCATTTCCTCGGCAGCGAGCTTCATCTTTGCCGAAATCACCGGCTTTTCGAGGCCGCCGCTCATCCGGCCGGAAAAGGCGAGTTTTGCACCGGAAAGCGCTCCGATCGCCACCCGCTCGGCCTGCAGCTGACCGTTTTTCAGCGTCAGGACCGCCTGGACATCCTCAGCCTCCTCCCCGAAAGCGGAAAACCTCTCGGCGGAGAATTCGGCGGCGATCGCATGCGTGAGCAGCGTTCCCGTCGACGCGTCGCCGGCGACGAGGCCAGCGAGCGCCTGCAGTGACTCCAGGTCTATTTGGTTGCCCTTGAGTTGCAGCGACAGCGACGGCTGCTGCTCAGGGAAGGACAGACGTTCGATCCTGCCCTTCAACGTCGCGGGACCCGCTGCCACCTCGAGGTTCTCGAACTGCTGAAGGGTATCCGTGAGATTCACGGTCGCTGCGAAGCCTGCCGTCTTCAGCTTGCGAATGGCGGGATCAACCGATCCCGCCAGCCAATTGGCGAGCCCCGACGGCTGGTTCGAAGCCATCACGATATCGCCGCGGAAGGCGCGCTCATCCTGGAGGTTCAACCGCCCCTTCGCCTCCAGTTGCGTGCGACCCGGCAGAAGCGCCACGGCATTGTCGATGATCCATCCCGCGCCGTCCGGCTTGACGTCGAGACGCACGTCGCGAACGGTGGTGTCGCCGATGACGATCGCCGGGAGTCTGAGGCTGGCGCGGCCGGGCACCTGCGGGATCGGAATATCGGCGGCGAACGCCATCATCGCTTCGATTCGCTGGCGGAGCGATACCGCCGGGTCGCGGTCGGTCTTGCCATTGCGCCCGGAACTGCCGATCCGACTGACATCGATCTGCTGCCCGTCGGCGACGAGGAGGAATTTCTGCTCCTTGCCGGTATCGAGCGTCGCCTCGCCGGTGACGATATAAGGATCATCCGGCGGTCCTATCTCGAAACGGTATTCCGGCACCCGGATGCTTTCATTGGTCAGCTGAAAATCACCGTTGATCCGCAGCCCGCCACCCGCCTTGACCTCGGCCGCCTCGCCGGCTTGGCGGTTTTCCGTCAGCGTGAAACGGCCGGCATAGACCGGTTTGAGATCGACGATCTTGAGCTCGCCGTCGAGCTCGACCCCGAAGGGCCGTTCATCCGGCGTCAGCTTTGCCCTGAGGCTCAGCACGCCTCTCTCGTCCACTTCATTCGTCGAAAAGGAGAAGCTGCCCGCCTCGCCGTCGAGCACCGCTTCACCTTCTATCTTCCAGGGCCCTGCGAGCGTGCGCGCAGAAAGATCGGCCGAAAGGTCGGTCACCCGGCGCGTGCGTCCGGTTTGCTCGTCCATGAACTCGATTTCGCCGTCGGCGATCTCGATCTTCTCCAGTATCACCGTCCTCGCCGGGATCTCCGACCGCAGGCCACGCGCCCAATCGAGCGTGCCGTCGGGCTGCAGGCGGATACGCGCCTTGGGCCGGTCGAGCCGCATGTCGTAAATCAACGCCTCACCGCTCAGGAAAGGCGCAAGCTCGGCGCTCATTGAGAAATGTTCGACCCGGACCAGCGGCTCGCCGCCGTCCGTCGGCCCGACGCGCACGTCATTGAGCGTAACCGTGGGGAAGGGAATGAGCCGAGCGTCGACGCTGCCATGCACCACGACGGGCTTGCCCATGATTCGGCTTGCCTCGCGCTCGAAATCGGCGCGGAAATTGGTCCAGTCAATGAACAGGGGTGCGATCAGCGCCGCGAACAGCGCGACGACCAAAAGGCCGCCAATGATTACGAAAATGCGCGCCAGCACCGTGTCATATTCCCATCTGCTCAGGCTCGGGCAAAAATCTTGCCCGGATTGAAGATATTGTCCGGATCCAGCGCATGCTTGATCTGCCTCATCAGATCCACCGCCTCGCCGAGCTCGGTCTCGAGGAACGGCATTTTGCCCTGGCCTATCCCGTGTTCCCCGGTACAAGTACCATCCATTGCCAGGGCGCGGCTATTCAGCCGTTCGATGAACGCCTCGACCCGCTCTACATCATCAGCGTCCTTATCGTCGAAAACCACGCCCACGTGGAAATTACCGTCGCCGACATGGCCGACGATCGGTGCAATCAAGGCGTTCGCGGCAATATCCTCGTGCGTCGCCGCCACGCAGTCGGCAAGACGCGAGATCGGCACGCAGACATCGGTCGCCAGGATGGCGGCGCCGGGCTTCAGGCTCTTCTGCGCCCAATAGGCATTGTGCCGCGCTTTCCAGAGCCGTGCCCGCTCCTCCGGTTTTGTCGTCCAGACGAAGCCCTTAGACCCGAATTCCGACGCTATTTCGGCGAAGTGGCGCGATTGCAGCGCGACGCTCTCGGCGCTGCCATGAAACTCGACGAAAAGCGTCGGTGTCTCCTCGTAGCTCAAGCCGGAATAGACATTGCAGGCCTTCATCTGCAGCGCGTCGAGCAGCTCGATCCGCGCCACGGGAATGCCGGACTGGATCGTCAGGATGACGGCATTGCAGGCATCCGCTACCGTCCGGAACGGGCACACGCCGCCGGAAATCACCTCCGGAATGCCGTTGAGGCGCAGCGTGATCGAAGTGATGATGCCGAGCGTGCCTTCAGCCCCGACGAAAAGCCGCGTCAGATCGTAGCCGGACGAGGACTTGCGCGCGCGGTGTCCGGTTCGGATCTCGCGCCCGCCGGCAACCACGGCCGTCACCGCAAGCACATTTTCCCGCATCGTGCCATAACGTACCGCATTGGTGCCTGAGGCACGCGTCGATGCCATGCCGCCGATCGAGGCATTCGCACCGGGATCGATCGGGAAGAAAAGCCCGGTGTCGCGCAGAAAGGTGTTCAGTTCCTCGCGCGTCACTCCCGGCTCGACCGTGCAGTCGAGATCCTCGGGATTGACCTCGATGACGCGATTCATGCGCGACATGTCGACCGATATGCCGCCATGCGGGGCATTGATATGGCCCTCGAGCGAGGAACCGGCCCCGAAGGCGATGAGCGGCACGCGATGGGCCGAGGCGATCTTCACGATCTCGCTCACCTCGACGGCATTTTCGGGAAAGACGACCGCATCCGGCAATTGCGCCGGAATATAGGTCGTCGTGTGAGCGTGCTGGGCGCGGACGGCGTCTCCTGTCTGGAACCGTTCACCGAAGCGGGCGCCGAGGAGCGTCTTGACGGCCGCGATCCCGATATCGTTTCTTGCGCCCTGCTTGATCGCCTTCAACGCCACGCGACTTTCCTTCCCACCAAACTCCGACAAACGCAAAAACGTCTGTGCGAGCGGCTTCGCAAAGTATCCTCAATTCGACGCGGAATTAAGGAGGCCGGACAATAAGTCTCCGCGCCGCTTCCGATTATCGCCGCCGCCATTTTCGACCGTTCCAGCCTTGTCGCCGCCACGCCGCATGGGCTGGAAGCGCTTTCATTTCAATGCGCTACTGTGCAAATCGGAATCGATTTGTCCAGAAGTTCAAGCCAATTCTCGCAATGCCGGCATCGAAATCGTCCGCGCTGATACCGGCTTGTCACAAGTTGCAGCGGAAGGACCGCCAGCGCTGCCCGCCCTGTGGCGCAAAATCGCGGTCCATCCCAGAAGACATGCGGTACGCCAAAGATGCAGCTTTTGTTTGCGGTTCCATGGGGTATCATGTCCGAAAACGGGAGACCTTACCATGTTCGGCCTGCTCGCTTTGCTCACCGCTTCCGTCTTCTTCGGCGCCGCCATCTACATCAACATCGCCGAGCAACCGGCAAGGCTTCGCCTCGATCACCGGTCCGCGCTTGCCGAATGGGGCCCGGCCTATCGCCGGGGCTTCGAGATGCAGGCTTCACTTGCGATCCTGTCCGGCCTGCTGGGCGCCGCGGCCTGGTGGCAGACCGGCAACGCGCTCTGGGGTCTCGGTGCGGCCGTCATCATCATGAACTGGCCCTACACGCTTTATTTCATCATGCCGATCAACAAGCGCCTGGAGACGACGCCGGCAGACCAGGCGAGCGGCGAAACCCGCGAACTGATCACCCGCTGGGGCAAGCTCCATGCCGGGCGCAGCACTCTCGGCGCCGTCGCTGCAGTCATTTACCTCGCCGCCGCCTATGCGATGACAGGCTGAAGCCACCGCTCAACCGGCCTTGGGTGCCTTTTCGAGCAGGGCCGCCGCATCCATCTCCTCGTGCAGTTTGCGCTCTTCATCCGCATGCGGTCTGGTGAAGCGGGCGATCACGAGATAGGCAACGGGTGTCAGATAAAGCGTAACGACCGCCGCAAGACCCAGGCCGCCGACGAGGACCCAGCCGAGGGCCGTGCGGGCTTCCGCCCCGGCGCCGCTTGCGAGCACCAGCGGCACGGCGCCGACGACGGTCGCGATCATGGTCATCATCACCGGCCTCAAACGAATATTGGCCGCATCCTCGATGGCGCTGCGCACGTCCTGTCCGCGGTCACGCAGCTGATTGGCAAATTCGACGATCAGTATGCCGTTCTTCGCCATGATGCCGACGAGCATGACGAGCCCGATCTGGCTGTAGATGTTCAGCGTATTGCCGGTCATGATCATCGCGAAGACGGCGCAGGCAAGCCCGAGCGGCACCGTCGACATGATGATGATGCCGCTGACGAAGCTCTCGAATTGCGCCGCCAGCACCAGGAAGATGATCACGATCGCAAAGCCGAAGGTGATGAAGAGGCCGCTGGCGTTCTCGTCGAGCGTGGCCGCCTCCGCAAGCGGCATCAGCCGCGAGCCGGGCGGCATGAGCGGCTCGGCCATTTGCTCCACCATCGACAGGGCTTCCCCGAGCGCCAGGTCGTCTTTCAGCCCGGCCGAGAGCGAGACTGAACGCAGTTGGCTCTCGCGCGAGAGCTGCGGCGCCACGGCCTTCTCCTCGACCGTCGCGATCGTCGACATCGGGACGATCCGGCCGTCACCTGTCTTGACGAAGATGTTCTGCAGATCCGTCGGATCGTTGAGCGGCGCCGTCGAGGAGAGCAGCTTGACCGGATAGGACTCGCCCTCTACGAAGATGTCGACGACACTGCTGCCATCGAGCATGGCCTGCAGCGCCCAGGCCAGGCCGCCGATGTCGACGCCGAGGTCGGAGGCCCGCTCGCGATCGATCGTCACCGACAATTGCGCCTGGTTGGCCTCATAGTTCAGCCGCACGTTCTCAAACCGGCCGCTATCCTCGATCGCGCGCACCAGTTTCGCCGCCGCGTCGCCGAGTTTCGTATAGTCATTGCCGACCAGCGCCACCTGAAGGCCGCTGCCGGCGCCGCGAATGCCGAGGCTGTTCGACTGGATCGTGAAGGCGCGGACGGATGGTATGGCGGCGGTCGCCTTGTTGATGTCGGCAACAATCTCCTGCTGCGTGCGCTCGCGACCCTCCCAGGGCGTCAGTCTCAGGACCATGAACCCGTTATTGGCTGAACCGCCCTGTCCGGAAATCGAGAATACATTGCTGACCTCGCCCGATTTCATCAGCGGCTGCAGCGCATCCTCGATCCGCCGCATCTGCGCCTGCGTGTATTCGAGCGACACCCCCTGGGGCGCATTGACCCTGAGCATCACCAGCGAGCGGTCCTCGTTCGGCGTCAGTTCCGATTTCAGTGTCAGGAAACCGGTGGCGCCCGCCGCGGTGAAGAAGGCGGCCACGACGAAGACGACGAGCGGCGCGTTGAGGCAGGACCGCAGCGTTGCCCGGTAGAAGGCGGAAGCGCGCGCGCCGAAGCGGCGCATGAAGCCGTGATGGGCATGCGCCTCGGTCGTCAGCATGCGCGAAGCCAGCATCGGGCAGAGCGTCAGCGAGACGAAGGACGACAGGAGCACGGCAAAGGCAAGCACGAAACCGAACTCGCGGAAAAGCCCGCCGGTCTGCCCCGGCAGGAAGGAGAGCGGCACGAAAACAGCCGCAAGCGTCGCGGTGGTCGCGAGAACCGCGAAGAAGACCTCGAGCGTGCCGTGCACGGCCGCCGCCCGCGGCCCAAGCCCGCCGGCCCTGCGGCGCACGATGTTCTCGAGCACGACGATGGCATCGTCGACCACAAGGCCGGTGGCGAGCACGATCGCAAGCAGCGTCAGGATATTAATCGAAAAGCCGGCGAGATAAATCGCCGCGAGCGTTCCGATCAGCGCGATCGGCATGGTGATGGTCGGGATCAGCGTCGCCCGCCAGTCGAGCAGGAAAAGATAGATGACGAGGGTGACGATGGAGACCGCAACCATGAGCGCGATCTCCACCTCGTGGATCGCACCATTGATGAAGACCGCGTCGTCACTCGTCACCTGCAACTCGGTTCCCTGCGGCAGAATATCCGAGGAGATCGTATCGACCACCTTGCGCACGCCTTCGGAAATGTCGACGGTGTTGGATTGCGCCTGGCGGATGATGCCGAGGCCGATGCCCTGGCGACCGTTGGAACGCAGGGCCGAGGTGCCCGTATCCGGACCCAGCGTTACCGTCGCCACGTCGCCGAGCCTGACATTGTTGCCAAGCATCAGGTTTTCGAATTGCGCAGGCGTCTGCACGTCGGCCGTTGCCCGGACCGAGATGTCTTGGCTCGAACTCGTCAGCGACCCCGCCGGCACGTCATAGGAAGCGTTGGCGAGCGCCTCGCGCAGGTTGGCGACGGTGATGCCGCGCCCGGCGAGCTTGGCCTGATTCAGGTCGATGCGGAAGATCTTCTCCTGCTCGCCATAGACCGTGACATCGGCAACGCCCTCCACCGCCGCCAGCCGGTCGCTGATCTCGTTCTCGACCAGGAGCGTCATGTCTTCCATCGACATCGCGTCGGAGGTCAGCGCCAGGCGCATGATCGGCTGGCTGTCCGAATCCGCTTTCACGATCCGCGGCTCCTCCGCGTCGTCCGGCAGCCGGTTGGTGACGCGGCCCAGTGCGTCGCGCACGTCGTTGGCGGCCTGGCCGATATCGGTCGTGTCGGAGAAGTCGAGCGTGACGCGGCTGCGGCCGAAGGAAGACGTCGACGAAATGCCCTTGATGCCTTGAACGCGCGAAACGGCGCCTTCGACGACCGAGGTGACCTCTCGATCGATCGTTTCGGGAGACGCTCCTTCGAATTCGGTCGTTACCGAAATGACGGGCTGGTCGACCTGGGGCAATTCGCGAATTTCGATGCCGTTCCAGGCGGCGAGACCTGCCACGACGATCAGCATGTTGACGACGAGCGCGAAAATCGGACGGCGGATGAAAAGCGCGGTGAAGCCGGTCTTGCCGCCCTCTCCCGCGGCTGGCAATCCTCCCCGATGACCGCCGAAGCCGATGTTCATTGCGCGTCTCCCGCCACCTTCTGCTCCGGCTCGGCACGCGGCTCCCCGGCGATGCGCACCGTGCCACCTTCGCGCAGCCGCTGCACGCCTTCCGTTACGACACGGTCGCCCTCGGAAATCCCGGCCTCGACAAGAACCGTGTCCGGATTGCGCTGGATGATCTTGATCGGCACGCGCTCGCTCTTGTCGCCTTGGATCCGCCAGACATAGGCTCCTTCCGAGCTCCATTGGATCGCCAGCGGGTCGACGGTCGGATAGCGATCGCCATCGAAAGCCATGGTGACCGAGAAGGACATTCCGGCGCGCAGCATGTCGTCGGGATTTTCGATCCGCGCCCGCACGCGAAGCGTGCGGCTCGTCTGGTCGAGGCGGTTGTCGATCGCATGAATGGCGCCGTCGAGCGAACGGCCGGGCTGGGCGATCGCGTTCGCGGTCACCGGCTGGCCGACGTAGATCCTGCTGGCGAAACGTTCCGGCACCCAGAAGTCAACGAGGATCTCGGAGCGGTCGTCGACGACGGCAATCGGCGTCGAAGTGGTGACGTAATCGCCAACATTGACCGTGATGATACCGACTATCCCCTTCGACGGGGCAACGATGTCGCGCCGCTTGAGATCGAGTTCCGCCGTGTTCAGCGCCAGTTCGGCCGCCTGCAGCGCGATCTCCGCGTCGCGCACCTCGACCGCCGTGACGACACGGGCGCTGCCGAGATTGCGATAGCGCTCGACCTTTTCCTGGGCGCTGTCGCGGGCCAGCCGGGCCTGTTCGGCGGCGATCGTCTGATCGTCCCTGTCGAGCCGCGCGATCACCTGGCCAGCCTCGATCCGGTCGCCGGACCGGACGAGAATTTCTGTGAGGTTGCCCGTTGCCGTCGGCGTCACCGTGACGGATTGGATTGCTTCGCCGCTGCCTATGACGTTCAGCCTATTGTTGACGACTGCGGTCTCAGCGGGCTTGACCACCACCAGCGCCGCCCCGCCCGCGCCACCGCGTCCGCCCTGGCCGCGCCCGCGATTGCCCTCGCCGCCCCTTCCCTCGCCGCCCCTTCCCTCGCCGCCTTGCGAGCGCGATAGCGCATCGAGGAGAGGATGTGAAACGCCGATCGCCGCCAGCGTTTCCCCGGCACCGGGGGCAAAGCGTATCCAGGCGGCGCCGCCGACGACGAGAACGACGAGGCTGACCGCCAGTTGCTTCCAAAAGCGCATCCATGTCTCCGATTTGAGGTGCACGCGGCGGCGCGGCGCGCACCGGGAGGAACGTTCCGAGTTGTCGCGAGTATGATTGTTCGCCCGCCCGCGGGCAATCTCGGAACGCCATCATTACGCAATTGTAATGAAAGCAGAATTTGTTGGCCGCATGATGGCGCTTTCCGCAACCGGAAAAGACATTGGCCACCCTGGAAAACCATTGTTTACAGCAGCCACGGCTTAGCTATCCTGCTGCTCGGACTGCGGCATCTTCAATCAGGTTTTCAACGCTCAAACCGGGGAGCAGGGGCAATGTGCGATGCATGCGTCATTCAATCGGTAAAGGAGCGGATGCTTTCGCGGCGAGACTTCTTCCGCGCGGCAGCGGTCGGCACGGCTGGGATTGCCGCCGCAAGCATTGGGGCCGCGCCGCCGGCGCTTGCCGAAGGCCACGCCAGCGTCACGGATCTTACGCATGAGCTTCACGAGGAGTTCCCGACCTTTTTCGGTCAGCAGCAATTTTTCCGTCGCCGAACACAAATTCAACCTGTTCGAGCTGCGCGTCAACGAGCACACAGGAACCCATGTGGATGCGCCGCTGCATTTCTCGGCCGACGGGCTATCCGTTGCCGAACTGCCCGTCGAAAAGCTCGTTGTGCCGCTCTGCGTCGTCGACATCCGAAACAAGGCCGCGGCGGATCCGGATGCCCAGGTGACACCGGAGGACATCAAGTCCTGGATCGCTGCCAATGGCGAGATCCCGGATAACGCCTGTGTAGCGATGCTGTCCGGCTGGGCCGATCATGTCGGCACGGACAAATTCCGCAATGCGGATTCCGCAGGTAAACTGCACTTCCCCGGATTCCACGTCGAGACCGCCAAATTCCTGCTGGAGGAAACGCAGGCCGCCGGCATCGCAGTCGACACGCTTTCGCTCGACCATGGGATTTCACCGGATTTTGCCACACACCACGCCTGGCTTCCCGAGGGCCGCTGGGGACTCGAGGCTGCCGCCAATCTCGACAAGATGCCGGCGAAGGGCGCCACCCTCGTCCTCGGCGCCCCGAAGCACCGCGGCGGCACCGGCGGTCCGGCACGCGTCTTCGCACTCGTCTGATCGGAGGATTACCGCATGAGCACCGTCGCGCCGCCACCCGATCCCGAAGCCGATCCGCGCGTCAGGGCGGTATTCGACGACATCCGCGCAACGCGCAAATCGAATTTCATCAACAATATGTGGCACTGGCTTGCCTTCGACCCGGACTTGCTGGAGCGCACCTGGGCAGAGGTGAAGGCGGTGATGGCGACGCCCTCGGCTCTCGACCTGCTGGTCAAGGAGATGCTTTACATCGCCGTTTCCGTCACCAATGGCTGCGGCTATTGCATCCATTCCCATACTGCGTCAGCCAAGGCGAAGGGCATGACGGACGCGCAGCACGCCGATCTTCTCATGGTGATCGCGCTTGCCGCCAAGACCAATCAGCTCGCGACCGCGCTGCAGGTGCCGGTCGATCCGGCCTTCGACGCCAGGGGCGAACAATGATGCGCGCGGTGAAAAGGCTAGTCTTTCCACAGTCTTGCTGAGCCCGGCAGAGAACCCGGAATAAAAGAGGAACATCCTTTCTGGCCTTTCGGTCCCGAATCACTACATTGGGCCGCATGAGCAAAGGTTTCGACGACATCCCCTTCTTCGACGAGGAGCCGGCACCGCGCAAACCCGCCTCCGCCACGGGCGGGATCGCGGCGCGTGCCATGGCGGCCCGCGACAGGTCCAAGCGTCCGGATTATCTTTCCGGTCTCAATCCGGAGCAGGCGGACGCCGTCGAAACCCTCGAGGGGCCCGTATTGGTGCTCGCGGGTGCCGGCACCGGCAAGACGCGCGTGCTGACGACCCGCATTGCCCATATCCTCTCCACCGGCCGCGCCTACCCATCGCAGATCCTCGCCGTCACCTTCACCAACAAGGCCGCGCGCGAGATGAAGGAGAGGATCGGCGTGCTCGTCGGCCATGCGGTCGAGGGCATGCCCTGGCTCGGCACCTTCCACTCGATCGGCGTCAAGCTCCTGCGCCGCCATGCCGAACTGGTGGGCTTGAGATCCGATTTCACCATTCTTGACACCGACGACGTGGTGCGCCTCATCAAGCAGCTGATCCAGGCGGAAGGCCTCGACGACAAGCGCTGGCCGGCCAAGCAGTTCGCGGGCATGATCGACGGCTGGAAGAACAAGGGCCTCGACCCTTCGCATATCCCCGAGGGCGACGCCCGCGCCTTTGCCAACGGCAAGGGCCGCGAGCTCTACGCCGCCTACCAGAACCGGCTTCTGACGCTGAACGCTTGCGACTTCGGCGACCTGCTGCTGCATCCGATCCGGATGTTCCGCGCCAATCCGGATGTGCTCAAGGAGTATCACGACAGGTTCCGCTACATCCTCGTCGACGAGTACCAGGACACCAATACGGCGCAGTACATGTGGCTCAGGCTCCTGGCGCAGCGGCCCCGGTCTTCCGAGCGATCTGGCACCGGAAATCCGGGCGGAGCCCGGCAAGGCCAAGCGGCCGTCGCGCCTGATGGCGCGCCCCTGCGGAGCGAGCCGCGCAGCGGCGACAGCGTGAGCGCGAATAAACCCATACAACAAATCAATCTCTGCTGCGTCGGCGACGACGATCAGTCGATCTATGGCTGGCGCGGGGCGGAGGTCGACAACATCCTGCGCTTCGAAAAGGACTTTCCCGGCGCCAAGGTCATCAAGCTGGAGCGCAATTACCGCTCGACCGAGCACATTCTCGGCGCCGCGTCGCATCTGATAGCCCACAATGAAGGCCGCCTGGGCAAGACGCTATTCACCGAGCGCAGCCATCCGGACGACGAGAAGGTGCATGTGCACGCCGCCTGGGACTCCGAGGAAGAGGCCCGCGCGGTCGGCGAGGAGATCGAGCAGCTCCAGCGGGGCAAGCACAATCTGAACGACATGGCGATCCTGGTGCGCGCCTCGTTCCAGATGCGCGAGTTCGAAGACCGCTTCGTCACCCTCGGCCTCAACTATCGCGTCATCGGCGGCCCGCGCTTCTATGAGCGGCTCGAGATTCGCGATGCCATGGCCTATTTCCGCCTGGTCTGCCAGCCGGCCGACGACCTCGCCTTCGAACGCATCATCAACACGCCGAAGCGTGGGCTTGGCGAAACCACCGTGCGCACGCTGCACGACTATGCGCGCAGCCGCGACATTCCGATGCTCGCCGCCGCAAGCGAGATCATCGAGACGGACGAACTGAAGCCGAAGGCGCGCAAGGCCCTCTTCGACGTCGTCACCGATTTCCGCCGCTGGCAGACGCTGCTCGAGACGACCCTGCATACGGAGCTTGCCGAGAAAATCCTCGACGAGAGCGGCTATACGGCGATGTGGCAGGCGGACAAGTCGGCCGAAGCTCCCGGGCGCCTCGAAAACCTGAAGGAACTCATCCGCTCGATGGAGGCGTTCGAATCGATGCGCGGCTTTCTGGAGCATGTCGCGCTGGTGATGGATGCCGAGCAGAACGAGGACATGGATGCCGTCTCGATCATGACGCTGCATTCGGCCAAGGGCCTGGAATTCGACACGGTATTCCTGCCGGGTTGGGAGGAAGGGCTCTTTCCGCACCAGCGCGCGCTCGACGAGGGCGGCCGCGCCGGCCTCGAGGAGGAACGCCGCCTCGCCTATGTCGGCATCACCCGCGCCAAGCGCCGCTGCCATATCTGGTTCGTCTCGAACCGCCGCATCCATGGGCTCTGGCAATCCACCATGCCGTCGCGCTTCCTCGACGAACTGCCGATCGACCATGTGGAAGTGGCCGAGCAGGAAGCTTCCTATGGTGGCTATGGCCGCGGTGGCTACGGCCAGTCGCGCTTCGACAAGGCCGATCCCTTCGAGAACAGCTACCAGACACCCGGCTGGAAGCGCGCCCAGCAGCACCGCTCGGATGCCACCCGCGACAATTGGGGCACCCGCTCCGGCCACGCCGTCGAGCGCATCGGCTACGGCGAATCCGGACCGCGCACCCGCACCATCGAGGGCGAGCTCGTCGCCAAGTCGACGACTGCGGAACCCTCCCGCTTCCAGGTCGGCGACCGCGTCTTCCACCTGAAATTCGGCAACGGCAACATCGCCGCCGTCGAAGGCAACAAGCTGACGATCGACTTCGACCGGGCGGGACAGAAACGGGTACTGGACGGATTTGTGGAAAGGGTGTGAGCCCCGCTCAAATCACCATCCGGTACATCACGAATCCGGACTTCTCGGCGAGCTTGTCGTAAAGTTGCATCGCCGTGATGTTCGACTCGTGCGTAAGCCAATAGACGCGTGACGTGCCGGCGCGCCGCGCGGCGTCGAAGACGCCGTTGATCAGGGCCTGGCCGACCCCTTTCCCGTGGATGCCTTCTCTGATGAAGAGGTCCTGGAGATAGCAGTTCGGCTGGATCGCCGTGGTGCTGTGGTGGAAAATGTAATGGGTGAGCCCGACCAGCCGACCATTGTTTTCCGCGACAAGCGCATACATCGGTTCATAGGCATCGAAGAAACGCGACCAGGTCATGAGGGTAATGTCGGCGTCGAGCGCCTTTTCACCCGAACGTCCGTTGGATGCGTTGTAGTGCTCCCAGAGGACCAGCCACTGATCGTAGTCGCTGCGAACGACCGGACGGATGGAGACGTTCTCGCTCATCGTCGAACCCACCGGAATGACCACCCTTTGCGGGGGCGACAGCATAACCTCTCGGATTGGCGCGGTCCATCAGCCGCTCATCACACATTGTCACCTTCGCGCATCATTCGCGCGTGGCGGATGGCCCTTGAAATTGTCGTGGTGCTCAAATCGCTTAATGCCTGCGCCCAAGTCGAAGACCACTAAAATTGCAGTGAATTTCGCCGGGCTTCGTTAATACGGCAAAGGTACGAATCGGACTGCTTATCGGCTGGAACGCAAGCCACTTTTCATTTTTAGCACGACAGGCCGTTTCGAATGAGCTTTCTCCCTGCCGTATCCGCCCTTGCCCTCTCGGCTATAGTGCCGCTCCTGTTGTCTCTTGGGCGCACTGCCGCCGGCAGCCGCGAGCTTTCGGCCGGTTGCGCCCTGGCCGCAGCTGCAAACGGGCTGATGGCCGTGGCGGCGCTGCTCGGGATGCCGCTTGCCGCAACGTTCGGCTTTTTGGCGCTGATAGCCGCCTTCGTTTTCATATTCCTCGCTTTTCGGCGTCTCCTCGCCCTGCCGGCACCTCCGGCCGTCTTCACGGCCGTCGCCCTTGCCGCCGGTACCGCCGGCCTCGTCATTGCGCTTGGCGGTCTCGGCGGTTCCACCACACGCGTTCTCGTCGGCAGCGGCCTTTGCGGCTGTCTGCTCCTCGTGATCGGTCTTCCGACCCTAGATCGCTGGGCTGCGGGGCGGCCGGCCATCCGCCTTGCCGCCGTGACAGCGCTGGCGATCGCCTGCATGTCCCTCATCCACGCTCTCGGCCCGATGTCCGCGGTGGCGCTTCAGGCTGCACCCTCCCCCGGCTACGCTTTCTCGCTGGCAGTCCTGCAAACGCTCGGCCTGCCGTCCCTTTTCCTGGCGGCGAACCACACGCTGCGGAACCGCATCATCGGCGATCTCCGGACGGCGATCGCCCGCGACGAACTCACGGGCGTCCTGTCGCGCAGGGCGCTGATCGAGAAAGGCGAGGGGATTCTCGCCTTCTCTCTTTCGCGCCGTCGTCCGGCTTCTTTCCTGCTGCTCGATCTCGACTATTTCAAGCAGATCAATGACCATTACGGCCACGCCTGCGGCGACATGGCCCTTGCCCATTTCGCCGAGACCGTCTCCGGCTTCCTCGGCGATCGCGGCGCCTTCGGGCGGATCGGCGGCGAGGAATTTGGCATCATCCTCCCCAACCACACGGAGGAACAGGCAGCCGCTCTCGCCGAGGCGATCTGCCGCCTCGTGCGCGAAACGCCGGCCGGCCGGGCACACCAGCGCATCCGACTGACGGTGAGCATCGGTATCGCCGGCGCCGAGCCCGGCGATTCGATCATGGACGTGATGATCCGCGCCGACATGGCGCTTTACGACTCCAAGGCCGACGGCCGCGACCGCTGTTCGCTTGCGAGGCAGCGCCGTGCCGACCCCAGCGCCCGCGTGCTTGCAGCGGCCGCCGCGCAGTTGCGTCAGGCCGATATGTCCGATCAGGAGCGATTGCGCGAGAGCGCATAGAAGGCTCCCCTATCGTAATCGATGCAGTTCCCACCTATGTGAACGCTAATGCATGTCGCCCAAAAGTGTGCAGCGGTTGGGCCAACGACGTGCATGAAAACAAGGAACTAAAGCGCGTTGCACGAATACCGTTAAACACGACGCGCTTTGGCGTATCGGCCCGAAAATCGCGCGGCGCCGTATCGCCCATAGGAGGATAGTCATGTTCCGCCGCATCCGTACCTTGACCCTCGCCGCCCTCGCGCTCACAGCCGCAGCGATCGCCCCCACCCGTGCCGAAACCGTCGGCGAAGTCGGGGTCGATTGGCTCGGCAACGACATCAAGATCGATGCCGTGCGCGATCCGAAGGTCAGCGGCGTGACCTGCCACGTCACCTATTTCGACCGCAGTGTCATCGATCGCCTCAAGAACGGCAATTGGTTCGAGGATCCTTCGAACAATTCGATCGCCTGCCGGCAAACGGGTCCGATCGCCATTGGGGACATCGAACTGTCGAATGAAGGCGAAGAGGTCTTTCGCTCCGGGCTGTCGCTGATCTGGAAGCACCTGCTCGTGACGCGCATCTACGACAAGGCCAACGACACGCTCATTTACCTGGCGCATTCACGCCAGGTGACGGATGGATCCGCCAAAATGTCGATCTCCACGGTTCCGCTTTTCGGCCAGTCCGTAACCTGGGAAAATGGGCGGCCCGACTGATGCGGTCTCTGGACACGAAGGAACGGGACGGCAAATGAGGCCGTCCCGCTCGCCTGCGCGGCGATGCGGGACAGCTATACCAAATCTCGATGATTAGGAACGAGACTTGGCATTAACAGTTTCAACGACCTTCAGTGCTGCCGGTGCTGAATTAGCGCCTCGGGGGAACGATTCCCCGATAGTACTGACCCTCACCGGGCGTGTACTCCGGATAGGGATCGCGGTCGATTGTCCGCCCATCGTAGATGCTGCCCGTCGGCATCACGTCGATGCTGCCGGTCGGCATGCGGTCGACACGCTCATTCGGTGTCACGGTGACCGGCGGCAGCGACATCAGCGGCTGGCTCTGGGTCCCCGGAGGGTTGTGCGGATCGACGCCCTGGTAATAGCTGTCCGCCAAGGTTGGTGCGGCGCCTCCAAGGAACGCGGACGAGAGGACAAGTGCGGGAATCGACGTCTTCAGAGATGGTCTCATAGCGTTCACTCCTTTGTCCGTTCGGCATCCCGCCTCCGGCGAACGCCGAGCTTCACGACAGCCAGGCGCATCCATTCATGCGCACAGGACGGCAGTCGTTCTTCGGGATTTCTGCGCATTCCGTCCTTAAATCGGAGGCGATTTAAAGAACACGCAACGAGTTAACGCCACACCGCGGCGGATGTTCGGCGTAAGCGTTGACGTTTGGTCACGTTTACTCATACGAGCGTGATGCCGGGCTGCACGGAATTTGACTTGACGCACATCTCAATGCACGCGCGGCCGGCGATCAGCCGGCCGAGCGCTCCAGTCAAGCAATCCGGCTGCTAATTCACGGAACTGGCGCCGGAGGGATGATGCCCTGGTAGTAATCTCCTTCGCCGCCCGCTTGATATTCATTCAGATGTCGCTCACGGATCTCCGAGGGCGACAGGTTGTAGATCGGCGCTGGACGGACATAGACCGGTCCCATAGGGCCCGGATCGACATAAATGCTGCCCGTCGGCATGGTGTCCACGTAGACGCTTCCGGTGGGCGCGGGATCGAAATAATACGGGCTCACTGTCCGCGGCACGACAATGATCCTGTTCTGGGTTCCCGGCGGGTGATGCGGATCGATGCCCGGATAAAAACCGTTCGCAAGGGCCGGAGTCGCCGCGCCAGCAAGCGCCGAAGAAAGGGCGAAAGCCGCTAGTGACGTTTTGAGCAATGTTTTCATGGCTGTGCTCCTGTTCCGATCAGTATCCGCATGCTTCGCGAAATACTGGAAGGTTCGCCATGATAACTCGTTTCCCGCTCTAGGTGTTCCTGCCAGCAATCGGCATGGTCACTTCGCGCAGGCGGCCGCAGCGCGAGCGAGCGCCGCTGCCTGCGCCTACTGCATGTCGCGTGGCGTTGTAGGGCCCGCGCCTTCTGCTCTCCGAAAGTCGAATCCGAATTTCGGAAAATTCTTCAGGCGGCCTGGGCTAGTTCGTCGGCGATTACCGTATCCAGATTGAGGAAACAGACCATCGTCTTCTCGAGCGCGACGATGCCGCGGCAGAAGGCGCGCTGGGGTTCCGGTATGATTTCCGGCGCCGGTTGCAGGTCCTCGCCGCGGATGGTCATCATGTCCGAGACCTGCTCAACCAGCAGGCCGACGAGCTTGCCGTTGATGTCGGTGACGATAATGGCCGCGCGCTCCGACGGTTCGGTCATCTTCATGCCCAGCCGGCTCGCCATGTCGATGACCGGGATCACCGCGCCGCGCAGATTGATGAGGCCGAGCACGTAAGGCGGCGTGTGCGGCATCGGCGTCACCGGCGCCCAGCCGCGGATTTCACGGATGGCCATGATATCGATGCAGAATTCCTGGTCTCCGAGATGGAAGGAGACGATTTCGAGTTGGGCACCAGTCTGCTTGATTGCGTTGCTCATGATCAGAATTCTTCCCAATTGTCACTGGACGGCGCGGCCGCCGATGTGTTGCCGAATGCGCCCGCCAGCTTGCCCATGAGCGCCTTGGCGGGGGATGGAGCGGGTCGGGTGGCTGCCTGCACCGAGGCGGGCTTTCGCAGCGGCGCCGGTCTTGCAGGGGCTGCCGTGGCCAGCACTTTCTCTGATCCGGCCCCGGCACTCCTCATGGCCGGTCGCACCGGGGCTGCCGTCGACGCCGATGTCGGGGCCGCAGCGCGCAGGGCGGTTTCTCGCATCTCGCCATTGCGGAACTGGCTGACGAGTGAGCTCAGCCTTTCGGCGTCCTGGGCAAGCGTGTGGCTCGCCGCATTGGTCTGCTCGACCATCGCGGCGTTCTGCTGCGTCATCTGGTCGAGTTGGCCAACAGCCGTGTTGATTTCGTTCAGCCCGGTCGACTGCTCCCGCGCCGCTACCACGATCGAACTCATATGTTCGTTGATGCGTGCAACATTGACGCCGATGCGACCGAGGGCGTCGCCCGTTGCCCGAACCAGCTTGACGCCGTTTTCGACTTCGTCGCCAGAGCGCGTGACCAGCGCCTTGATATCCTTCGCCGCGCCGGCGGCCCGCTGCGCAAGCTCGCGAACCTCCTGGGCGACGACGGCGAAGCCCTTGCCCGCCTCGCCCGCCCGGGCCGCCTCGACGCCGGCGTTGAGCGCCAGCAGATTGGTCTGGAAAGCAATCTCGTCGATGACGTTGATGATCTTGCCTATTTCGTTGGACGCGTCTTCGATTCGCGCCATGGCGGCGATCGCATCGCCGACGATGCGGCCGGATTCCTCGGCGTTGACGCGCGTCTCATCGACCATGCGGCTCGCCTCTTCGGCCCGCTCTGTCGCCGTTTTCACCGTTGCGGTGATCTCCTCCAGTGCGGCGGACGTCTGCTCCAGCGAGGCGGCCTGCTTTTCTGTCCGCCGCGCCAGATCGTCGGCGGCGCTGCGCATCTGGCGGCCATTGCCCTCGATCGAAACAGTGTTCTCTTTCACATTGGCGAGTGCGTGGCTGAGCCGGTCGACCGCATTGTTGAAATCGCGCCGAAGCGCATCGAGGTCGCCGTCGAAAGGCTCGTGAATGGCAACGGCAAGGTTGCCCTCCGCGAGTTGATTGAGCGCGCGGCCCAGGGCATCGACGGCGGATCCGATACGGGCAACCGCCTGCTCGCGCTCGGCCGCCTGGCGTTCCCGCGCCTGGTCCATTTCTTGCCGGTCGGCGGCGGAAGATTGTTCGAGCGCCCGCGCCTCGATGGCCGCGGTGCGGAACAACTCGACCGAGCGCGCCATCTCGCCGATCTCGTCGCCGCGCTCGAGCGTCGGCACGGCCGAGGAAAGATCGCCCGACTGGATCCGCCGCATGCTGTCGCGCAGGCCAAGCACGCCGCGGCGCAGCACGCCTCCGTGGAACCAGATCAGCGCAAGCATGCCGCCCATCGCCAGAACTCCGGCGAGCGCCTGGAAGAGCACCGCATTGCCGGACTCCACGCGCGCGTCGGCAATGCGGTCTGCGGCGAGAGTGGCGGCAGCTTCGGCCATTTCGGTCAGCGCCGCGCCCATACGCTCGCCGGCACGGTCGATCACGTCGTCGACGCGCGCGAAATCCGCCGCGGGCGCGCCGGCTTCCACCATCTGTTTCAGGTCCACCTCTACAGCTTTGCGCAATGCGGCAAGATCGTCCTCGTAGGTGGAAAGAACCGGCTCCTTGCCAACAAGGCGCGCCAGTCCCTTGAGATCTTTCGTCTTCGCGTCCAGCAAGTCGAGCGAGGCCTCAATCCCGCGCAGGCGCTCCGGCTGAATCTTGCGCTCCTCACGATCGATGATCGTATCCATCGCGATCAGCACGAGTTCGATGCCGGCGAAGCGCATTTCCTGCGCCGTTCTCATACCCTGCTCCGCCACCGCTGCCTTCTCGAGAGCCGCCTCCGACCGGCTGTTCTGATACCAGCCGACCGCCAGGACGGAGCCGAAACCGAGCAAGGCGGCACCTGCAAGTGTTGCCAACCTCTGGCTGACCGAAAGGTGGCGCTTGGCGGTGGAATGTTCGTTCATGATGGACAGCCCGTGACACGGACCTGCCTCCGCCGGCATGGTCCTTCGTTGCGGTGAATGCGGAAGCCGGACCTGATCGAACCGGATGACGTCATGTCAGAGGGAAGCGGTGCACTTCTCCGCATTGACGGACTTTGGCAAACAGACCTTAACCATTCGCTAAAATACAATCACCGATCGTCGGCGATAGCCGCAATTTGCCGGCGCCCCTTCCCTCGCCGTACGACGATGTTATGATCCGCCCCATGCGCATGGAAACGAGGAAAGCAATCTCTCCCCTCGTCCTCGCCTTCGCCGCGGCGGTGCTCGCGCTCGTCTCCCTGTTCGCGTTCCAGGGCTGGATCGCGCACAGCGCGGATATCTTCCTGTCGCTTGGTCAGGCGGGCCTTGCCTGGTGCCTCTGAGCCGGGGAGGCTCAATACTTGCCATGCAGTAGCTTGCGCCGATACGGTAGCGCCTCGTTCCGGCTCATGCCTGCGGCAATTGTGTCTTTGCGCCGCCCTCAGCGACGCGGTATCAAGGCATTGCGCGTTTTTTGATGGCGGACGATGAGCCGCAACGGACCGGTGGCAATGATGAAATCCATACGTATCGTTCTCTGGGCAGCCATCCTCGTCATGGTGGCCGTGCTCGGCTGGCTAACCTACGATATGACGCAGTCCAGTCAGCAGGCATCCGCCGGCCCCTTCGGCGTGCCCTTCACACTGGTGGCCCAGAACGGCCAGCCAATCACCGAAAAGGCGTTCACAGGCAAGCCGACTGCGCTTTTCTTCGGCTTCACCCACTGCCCCGAAGTCTGCCCGACGACGCTCTTCGAGTTGAATGGATGGCTCGAAAAGGTCGATCCGAAGGGCGACCGGCTGCAAGCCTATTTCATCACCGTCGACCCGGAGCGCGACACGCCGGACGTTCTCGGCCAGTACGTGTCGAACGTCTCCAAGCGCATTACGGGCATTTCCGGTCCTTCCGACGACGTCCTGGAAATGGTCAAGGGTTACCGCGTCTATTACAAGAAAGTGCCGACCGACGAGGCAACCCCCGGCGGCGACTACACGATGGACCATACCGCGTCGGTATTCCTGCTCGACGCCAACCGAGAGTTCCGGGGCACGATCGCCTATGGCGAGAACCCGGACACGGCGGTCAGGAAGCTTGAAAACCTGATCAAGGGCTGATTTCGCCCCGTTCCATTCCGCGCAAGCCGATGCTTTACCTTTACGCCGCATTCATGATAGCGGCGGATCGACTTCACAGCGTCTCGCGCGCCGGTTCGCACGACGAAAGGGCGCTGGCCGCAGCCGAAGGAAAGACCATTGAGCGAGATACGCCTTTTTGTCAGCACCACCGAGAAGCAGGCCGAAGCCGTTCTCGACCTCATGACCGCAGTTTTCGGCGAGGAGGACTTTGCGATCGCGACGATGGAGATCGACGAGAAACGCGACCTCTGGGAAGCCTCGGTCTATATGATGGCGGATGAGGAAGCTGAGGTGAAGGCGCGGCTCGAAGAGGCGCTGCAGGCCGGCTTCTCCCATCTTCCGATCGAACGCGAGGTGTTGCCGGACATCGACTGGATCGCCAAATCGCTCGAAGGGCTTGCTCCCGTGCGCGCCGGCAGCTTCGTCGTGCATGGTTCCCATGATCGCGACAAGGTGAAGACCGGCGAGATCGCCATTGAAATCGACGCCGGTCAGGCCTTCGGCACCGGCCATCACGGAACGACCGCCGGCTGTCTGGAAATGCTCGCATCCGTCGCGCGGGCGCGGCGCATCCGAAACGTGCTCGATCTCGGCACCGGCAGCGGCGTCCTGGCGATCGCCGCCTGGAAGCTCCTGCACGTGCCGGTGCTCGCGACCGATATCGATCCGGTCGCAACCCGCGTGGCGACCGAGAACGCTCGCCGCAACGGCGTCGTCAGCGGCCTTGCCTTCGCGACCGCGCCGGGCTTCCACTCCACCACCTTCAGCGCCAACGGCCCGTTCGATCTGATCATCGCCAATATTCTGGCGCGGCCGCTGATGAAAATGGCGCCAGAACTCGTCCTCAATCTCGCTCCCGGCGGCTCGGTCATCCTCTCGGGCATCCTCGCCGAGCAGCGCTGGAAGGTCCTCGCCGCCTATAACGGCCAGCACCTCAAACATATGCGCACGATCTGGCGCAATGGCTGGGTGACGATCTATCTGGCCAAGTAGCGATGATCGCAGGGGCCGAGGCTTGCGGCCAATCTTTCCGCTCTCGTTCCTAGCTGTGCTTGTACACGGAGCCCGACTAGGCTCGGCGCCCGGCCCGAGCCTCGGCCCGAAAAACGAAGAGGCCACCCGTTCGATCATGAACGGGTGGCCCCTTCGAAAGAAAGGCGATGCCGAAGCATCGCCATGGCCGATCGAAACCGACCATTCGCCCGCGAGCCTGAGGAGGAGGAGCGCTCGAGCGGGCTCTACCGTTCCGAAGTTGACCACCCTGAGGGAGGAGGAGAACAGATGACCAACTATTCTCGGAACTGCAGCTTCTTGAACCGGGAACGGTTGCCCATGTTCGTTGGCCGCGCTTATAACCCATAAATTCTGTAGGGAAAGATGTTTTTCCCGCATGGGAGCCATGCACCCGGCGCATAAATATGACAAATGGGCTTCGATCAAGAAATGCGAGGCGAAAGCACGGCAGGATATCGCCTCTTTCCCCTGAAGCAGGCTTTCCGCTAACATGGCGAACTCACCTGCGGTCTTCGCAAAGTTTTACCGGACGTATCCATGTTTCAATCCTTCGAAGTCACTTCCACGCCCCAGTTCGGCAGGGAGCGTGTCGCCGCCTTGCGCGCCGCTTTCGCGCCGCTTGGTATCGACGGCTTTCTCGTGCCGCGGGCCGATGAATTTCAGGGCGAATACGTACCAGCCTGCTCCGAGCGGCTCTCCTGGCTGACCGGCTTTACCGGCTCGGCCGGCGTCGCGCTTGTCACGGAACGCGACGCGATCGTCTTCGTCGACGGACGCTATGTAACCCAGCTCAAGGAGCAGGTCGACGCGAGCGTCTTCACCGGCGGCGACCTCGTCGGCGAGCCGCCGCATGTCTGGCTGGAGCGCCACGGGCCGAAGGGATGCCGCCTCGGCATAGATCCCTGGCTGCATACCGCGGCCGAAGTCCGCCGCCTGGAAAAAGCGCTTGCGACGATCGACGGCAGGCTGGTCTTGCTAGGGGACAATCCGCTCGACCGCATCTGGACCGACCGACCCGCCGCCCCGGTCGGCCGCGTAACGATCCAGCCGCTCGAGCATGCCGGTCGGCTGGCGAAGGACAAGCTCGCCGAGATTGCCGCGGCCGTCGAGAAGGCGACGGCGGCGGCCGTCGTGCTGGCAGATCCCTCCTCCATCGCCTGGACCTTCAATGTCCGCGGCAGCGATGTCCCGCATACGCCGCATCCGCTGGCACGCGCCATCATCCATGCAAATGGACGTGCCGAAATCTTCATCGACAAGCGCAAGACCGGGATCGAACAGGAGGCCTACATCACACAGCTCGCCGACATCCTGCCGCCGGCCAGTTTCGAGGATCGCCTCGCCACGCTTTCTTCGAGCGGTGCAGCGATCATGATCGATCCGGATCTCTCCTCCTTTGCGATCGGCGAACTTATCCGCAGCAAGGGTGGCGTGGTGATCGAGGCAACCGATCCCGCCCGCTTGCCGCGCGCCTGCAAGAATGCGCAGGAGATCGCCGGATCGGTCCGTGCCCACCTCCAGGACGGGGCCGCAATGGTTGAATTCCTCGCCTGGCTCGACAAGGCCGACCCCGGCAGCATCACGGAAATCGGCGCGACGAAGCGACTTGAAGCCCTGCGCACCGCCGTCGGCGAACGCATGCAGAATCCGTTGAAGGACATCTCCTTCGATACTATCGCCGGCGCTGGCGCGCATGCGGCGATCATGCATTACCGGGTGACGACGGACACCGACCAGGCAATCGAAGCCGGAACCGTGTTCCTGATCGATTCCGGAGCGCAATATGTCAATGGCACCACGGACATCACCCGCACGGTGGCTATCGGTTCCGTACCGCAAGAGCAGAAACGATTCTTCACCCTGGTCCTGAAAGGCATGATCGCCATCAGCACGGCGCGCTTCCCCAAGGGCACGCGCGGCGTCGACCTCGACCCCCTCGCCCGCATAGCGTTGTGGAAGGCAGGTGCCGATTATGCCCACGGCACGGGCCATGGCGTCGGCTCCTATCTGTCCGTGCATGAGGGGCCGCAGCGTATCGCCCGCCTTGCGACGCAGGAGTTGCTGCCGGGCATGATCCTCTCGAACGAGCCGGGCTACTACCGCCCTGGCGCCTTCGGCATCCGCATAGAGAACCTTGTCGTCGTCCGGCAAGCGGCCGACATCGAAGGCGGCGACCTGCCCATGCTCGGTTTCGACACCCTGACCTACTGCCCGATCGACCACCGGCTCGTGCTGCCGGCATTGCTGACGGACGAGGAGCTGGCCTGGCTCAACGATTATCACGCCGAGACGCGCGAGAAGCTGATGCCCTTGATTGCCGACGAGGAGACCCGTCGGTGGCTGGCGGCTGCCACGGAAGCGATCCGTCGCTGAGTGAGGCAAACCGGAAGAAGAGAAAGGGAGGCCCGGCGGCGTGGGTGGGGCTACAGGGGCAACCGGGCCTCCGTTGGGAGGTTCGATGTCTCAACCAACGCCACCGTCATATTTCACGCAGAGGCTTCGCGTAACCCGGGAATTCTACGGGTTCTGCAGGATTTTCAGACGGAAATCGCGATTGGTCGTCCGCTATCCTTCCAGGAAAGTGGAGAACGCGACGATGCCCGCTGGCCGATTCAGATTCCAAGCAAACGCTTCGCCTCGCCGAGCGCTGCCTCCGAACCGGGATGATCACCGGCATTGTGCAGGTCTTCTCCCTGCTGGCGCAATTGCTTGACCTTATTCATGTCGGCCTCGGAAAGGGAAGCCGTCTGCAGGGCCGCATCAATCGCCGCCATTTGGCTCGGGCAGGAATTCGCAAAGGCAGTCACAGGCGCGAGCGCCAGAAAAAGGGCAATCGAGATCCTGGTCAACATGGTTGCTTCCTCCACGACCGGCGGCCTGTTCCGCCCGCCGATAACGGGAGCATCATAAACCGCGGCCGGTCCGCCGCCAAATCCCGACACTGTGATGCGCGGCAAAGGCTATAGGATGCCGTGCCGAATCGCCATCACGACAGCCCAGCCGACAACCAGCATACGGAGCGTCGAGAAGCGGAGCCCGACCGCGAAGGCGACCAACATCGATGCCGCTACCTCGATTCCGCCACTGACGAAGGCGGGGGCCACAAGCGTCGTCAGCACCGCCGCCGGCACGGCGTTGAGCGCCGCTTCGAGGCGCGGCGGAATGTGCTTCAACTGGGTGATCAGCACATAGCCGCCGACCCGGGTCGCGAAGGTGGCGACCGCCGCGGCGAGGATGACAAAGAGCAGGTCGAAATGCTGGACCGTGTCCATGGCTCAGTTCCCCTGCTCCAACGGATCGCATTGCCGCTCCGCCCGGCTGTTGGGCAGGCAGGCGGCCAGAACGATACCGGCGAGCGCGCCGATGCTGACATGCCAGGGCGAGCCGACGAAATGCATGGCTGCAATGGAGGCGACCGCGCTGGTCGCCACGATCGGCAGGAACCGGTCTCGCTTGCGGAAGCCGAGCACGAGCCCTAGAAAATAGATCGGGAGGAGCACGTCGAGCCCGATCGCCTTCGGATCGCCGATCATCTGCCCGAAGACCGCGCCCACCACCGTGGTGACGAGCCAAAGGACATAGATGATCAGGGCGAAGCCGAGATACCAGGAGAAGGTCACCGGAAGATCGCGCTCCGCCCGCCTTTCGCTCTCGGCATATTGAGGATCGACCAGCAGGAAGAAAGCGAAGAACTTCTGAATTGGCGTGTAGTGTTTGATGTGCCTCGTAAGCGAGGCCGAATAAAGCACGTGGCGGAAGTTGACCGCGAAGATCGAAAGCACGATCAGCCACGGCTGGACATGGTTGCCGAAGAGCTCGATGCCGACCATCTGGCTGGCGCCCGCATAGACGGTTGCGCTCATCAACACCGCGTCTGCTATCGAAAAGCCGTTATCGATTGCCAGCGCGCCGAACAATGCGCCAAACGGCGATGCCGCGACGATGACCGGGAAGCCCTCGCGCAGGCCCTCGCGAAATTCAGCTCTGTTCATGAGAATCCTCCGGCGGACACCCAAGCGCAAGGACGCATCGGCCGCCGCTTTTCCTTGGAGAAATAGGAGTTGCGGCAGGAAACGACAATTCAATTAGGCTGATGCAATGATTGAATCTTCTGATGCTTGAAAAGTCCGACCACTCACCGACGACTGATTGCGCCCCTGTCGCGCCTATCGAAGCGCCCCGGGAATCGGAACCGATATTTGGAACCCCGATGCGCAGATTCGAAGCGTTACAGCGATCTTTGCGCGTCTGAAAAGACGCGCGGCGCTGTCGCTCAGCGCTTCACCTGAAACGTATGCTCGATCCCGGGGAACGTACGGGCCTTCACCTCGTTGGCATAGTCTTCGACCGCCTTGGAAATCGCCGGCGCGAGCTCGGCGAAGTGTTTGACGAAGCGCGGTTTGAAATCGTTGAACAGACCGAGCATGTCGTCCGAGACGAGGATCTGGCCGTCACAGGCGGGCGACGCGCCGATGCCGATCGTCGGCGACCGGAGCATTGCGGTGATCTCGCGGGCAACCGGCTCGACCGTGCCCTCGATGACGATCGCGAAGGCGCCGGCATCGTCGATCGCCTGGGCATCGCGTCGGATCTTCGCCACTTCCTTGTCGTTGCGCCCGACCGAACGATAGCCGCCGGTGGTGTTCACGAGCTGAGGCATCAGCCCGACGTGGCCGAGCACCGGAATGCCGCGGGAGACGAGGAAGTCGACCGTCTCGGCCATCTCCGCCCCACCCTCAAGCTTGACCGCGCTGCACCCGGTTTCCTTCAGGACACGCGCGGCGCTTCGGAAGGCCTGTTCCTTCGATTCCTGATAGGAGCCGAAGGGCAGGTCGACGACCACGCAGGCGCGCTCCGCACCGCGCATCACCGCCTGGCCATGTGCGATCATCATGTCGAGCGTCACGCCGACCGTGGTGTCGAGGCCGTAGAGTACCATGCCGAGCGAATCGCCGACGAGCAGGAAATCGACATGCGGATCGAGGAGCCGCGCGATCGGCGTCGTATAGGCCGTGAGGCTGACGATCGGTCGCTCACCCTTCAGAGCCTCGATATTGGCGGGGCTGAGCCGCCGCTTCGTATTCTGAACGCTCATTCTCAGGCTACCTTTGCATAACTGGCGGAATTCGGTGCGATGACGCGATTGTCGAGCAGCTTCGTCGTCCCGAAGCGGACGAAGAGGAGGAGCAGCACCGGCTTGTCGCCGATCTTTCCGATCGGTTCGAGTGTATCCGGATCGCGCAGCGCCACCACTTCGGGGCGGGCGAGCGGCTCGGATGAAAGAAACTCTGTGACACCTTTCTCGACGGCGCCGGGATCGCTCTCACCGCTTGCAATCAGACGCTCGGCCTCGTCCAGGGCCTTTGGCACGATCGCAGCGGCACGGCGCTCCTCGGCCGTGAGATAGATATTGCGCGACGAACAGGCGAGCCCGTCGTCCTCCCGCACTGTCGGCACGCCGACGACCGCCACGGGCTGCGCCAGATCCTCCACCATGCGGCGGATGATCTGCAACTGCTGGAAGTCCTTCTCGCCGAAATAGGCGCGGTCGGGCTGGGCGATGTTGAACAGCTTGCTGACGACGGTCGCGACCCCGGCAAAATGCCCAGGCCTTACCGCGCCCTCGAGTTCGGAGCCCAGCTTGGGCAGGTCGACGACGGTTTCCATCGGCCGCGGATACATGTCGGCAACGCTCGGCGCGAAGAGGAAGTCGACGCCGCCCTCCTCCAGCATCCTCTCGTCGCGGGCGAGGTCGCGTGGATATTTGGCGAGATCCTCGCTTGGCCCGAACTGCAGAGGATTGACGAAGATGCTGGCAACGACCACGTGGTTTTCGCTGCGGGCGCGGCGAACGAGCTCCATGTGACCGACATGGAGATAGCCCATGGTGGGCACAAGCCCGATCGACTTCCCAGCGCGCCGGTGCTCGGCAAGGGCCGCACGCAGCGCGGCGATGGTGGTGATGGTCTTCATCTCCGGACCCTCCAATCCGCCGGGGCAGGAAAGACGCGCCCCGTTTCGCTGATATGGCTAGCCGCCGGCCCCGCGAAAAGGCAATTGCACAAATTTTGGCGGCAAAGCTCTATCTTGTGCGGCGCAAAAACACAAATGGAAATGGCGGAAGCGTGGCGACATCAAGGCAGCGATAATCGAGAGACGGTGGCTCGAAACACTGCGAGACCGGCATTTCCTGCGCACTACATGGACAACGAGAGAGACCTTGAAAGCCGTTGCCTCCGCGCCAGATATTTTTCTCGCCCCCTGTCGGCAAGCGGCCCAAGCCGGCGTCCTTTGCCGGTCACACCACATCACGAGGAAAAATCCATGCGCATGATCTTCGTCAATCTGCCGGTCAAGGACCTCGAGGCCTCCCGCGCCTTCTTCTCCGCGCTCGGCTTCACCTTCAATGAGCAGTTCTCCGACGACACCGCCGCCTGTACGGTCATCGACGAAAACGTCTTCGTCATGCTTCTGACCGAGCCGAAGTTCCGCGACTTCATCACCGGCGAGATCAGCGACACCGCCAAGGGCACGGAGGTCATCACCGCCCTCTCCGCTGCGAGCCGGCAGGAATGCGACGACATGCTGGAGAAGGCGCTTGCGGCAGGCGGCAAGCCCTGGAAGCCGGCCATCGACTACGGCTTCATGTACGGCGTCAGCTTCCAGGACCCCGACGGCCACGTCTGGGAATTCATGTGGATGGACATGTCCGCGCAGCAGGCGTGAGCGACGGGCGAGATTTCCGTGAAGTCTCTGCGCCGCCGACGCGGCGTGGAAGCCTCCCACGGAGCGACGCCGTAAGCCTCTGTATCCACGCATCGTACTCTCCGAAAATCGGGTCCGATGTTCGGGTCGATGAGCCAGGCATCGTTCGGACCATTGACGCGCGCCGCACCGGACCGTATTCGCGTGACGCGCTTCTCCATGCGGAGCCGATTCCGCCAGGCGGAAGATGCGCCACCGGAAGGACCTTCCGGGCTTCTCGATTGACAGAGTGCCCGTAAACGGACACGGTGGCGCCGCCGAGGGAGACGATGCAGACGGACACGTGGTACGCTGATCGGGAGCGGCTTCTGGCCATCCTCGATTTCTGGCACAAGATCGAGTTCTTCATTCCCTATGACCTTTCCTCCCGCGCCGTTCAGCGCGAAGGCAGGAGTGTCTTCTGGCTGCATGCGCAGACATTGGAGGATGACGCCGCCGCGCTGAGACGCCCCTCGATCCCGCAGGAGAAGGAGATCGCCGGCATTACCCTGTTTCTCGGCGTCTTCCACAAGTCGGAGATAGCGGGAGCAGGCCGGTTCTTCGGCGACGGGCCGGCTGAATACGAAGACGCCGAGCGCGGCGACCTCGACGGCGACAGCTGTTTTGCCAGCCTGCAACTCGACGCCTCGGGCAACCCGCTCTTCGAGACTTTCGCAATCTCGACGCTTCCCTGGGCGCTCGGCCGCAGCCGTGAACTCGGCCTCTCCGCGCTCGATTTCGGCGCATTCAGCGAAAGCAGACGAGAGCTCTCGGAACTGCTTCAGAACGTGGATGCGCAGCGGCGTCTCGATCAGCCGCCCGCGGATAACGGCGACCGGCCGCTGATGCCCCACGAAATTCTTGGGCTTCACGAACTGCTTTGCGATTGGGCAGGATTCGTCCCTGCGCACGAAACGCCCGTAGCCCTGGTCGAAATCCGGTTCCGGGATCGGCGGGCAAGGCCGGTCCGGCCGGCATTGCCGCCGCCGGAAGGCGAGACGACGACGGATGATGACGACGGCGTCGTCGCCGAAAAGGACATCGGCATCCTGAACAGCTTCTTCATCGAAGACATAGAGCAGGCGATGGCGCAGGTACGGGCGGGGACGGTTCCGGAAGCGCTCAGGCGATACCTGATGCCTCGCACCACAGAGGCGCGAATCGACCTCTATTCGGACGAGGGCCGCCATGCGCTGCTCGACATCCTCAACCCGCGGAACCTCAATCGCGGGCGATGGCCGAGCGAGCCGCATCAGGCGATGAGCCTGATGCAGCAATTCGCGATCAATTCGGCAACGCCCGCCCTGGCCGAATCCGGACTCTATTCCGTCAACGGGCCGCCCGGCACCGGCAAGACGACGCTCCTGCGGGAGATGATCGCCGACAAGGTCGTCAAACGCGCCAGGGTCCTTGCCGCCCTGGAGGCGCCACGCGACGCATTCGACGGTCGGCCGCGCAGCATCGCCTTTGCTGATGGCACTACGGCATCGCTGTCGGTGCCGAAACCCGAACTTGCCGGCTTCGAAATGGTGGTCGCCTCCTCGAACAACACGGCGGTCGAGAATATTTCCCATGACCTGCCGAAACGGCGCTCGATCGCCGAAGTCTCCGGCCGCGGATATCTGCAGACGGTCGCCCATAAGATCGCCGCCCAAAAGGATAACTGACAACTTCTCGACCTCTCGGATGATGACCGTCCGTGGGGCGATCGCCTGTGCGCTCGGAAAGGCGGGAAACCGCCGGGCGTTCAAAGAGCGTTTCGCCTTCATGCCCGTCGACGAAGAGGCAAGACCCACCTGGTCCGGACACGAAAGGCCGCAGACGATCTGGCAATGGCTGAAGAGCTACGAGGGACCCACTTTCACCGAAGCGGCCCAGCGGTTTCGTGCCGCCGACGATGCCGTGAGCGAGAGCATCCGGCGCTTTGTCCGTTACGCCGATCTCCACCGCGAGGTCGGCCTCGTTCCCCTGGAAGAATATTGCCGCGAGCTTCGCGAGCGGACCGAGGCTGCGGCCGACGACCATCGGCGGGCGCGGGAAAAACGTGACGCAGCCTTCGCGGAAGTGACAGCCCTCAAGGAGCGGCTTTCGCATCTGCAGGAGGAAGAGCATCTGCTCGACCGCTCCGCGCCGGGCTGGTGGCAAAGCGTGCTGCCGACGGCGGCCGGCCGCGAACACAGGAACAGCCGGGCGGCGAACCTGGAGCAACAGCTCTCGCTCGGACGGCTGAGAGAGGCCGAGCGTCGTCTCGCGGAACAGCAGGCGCGCGCGAAAAAGGCCGGCCGGCAGTACGAAGACTCCCGGCAGCGCCTGTCCATGCACGGGGAAGCCTGGTCGGAAAAACGCGATGAATTCGAGAATCTGGCAATGGCACTCGGCCATCGGGCCGTGCCGCTTCGCCTGGAGGAGCTCGAAAGCGTTCGGTTCCAGATCGACGGGCTGTGGCACTCGGACGAGTTGGCACGGCTGCGCACGGACCTGTTCGAAGCCGCGCTGGCTTTGCATGAGGCATGGCTGGCGGATGTCGGCAGCAAGGGTGGAGGGTTTGGGGGCAACATCGTCGCCACTGTCAAACTGCTGTCCGGCAATGAACCGTTGAAGCGCGACCATCTCCCAACGATCTGGCAAAGCCTGTTCATGATCGTCGCGGTCGTTTCCACGACCTTCGCCTCCTTCGCGCGTCAATTTGGCGGTCTGGGCCCGGGTTCAATCGGCTGGCTCTTCGTCGACGAAGCGGGCCAGGCCGTGCCGCAAGCGGCCGTCGGCGCTCTCCTGCGGTCAAAGCGCGCGATGATGATCGGCGATCCGCTGCAGATCGAGCCGGTCTTCAGCCTGCCAAGCGCCTTGATCGGCGCTCTCGCCGCCCTTTCGCCCCATACGTCGGAATGGCATCACGCACCGAACCGGGTTTCGGCGCAGATCCTTGCCGACGCCGGCAACCGTTTTGGCACGACGGTCCCCGCCGACGGTGGAGACGGCCTATGGATCGGCAGCCCCCTCAGGGTGCATCGCCGTTGCATCGAGCCGATGTTCAGCCTTGCCAATCGGATCGCCTATCGGAACAAGATGGTCTTTGCGGCGGGCGCAGGCCCCGCCGACGAAGAGGCGGCACCGTTCCGCAACGACAGCAGCTGGATCGACATCAAAGGCAGGGTTTCCGGCAAGCAGACCGTAGTCGGGCAGGTCGACTTCATCGTCGATGTCCTCGTCACCCTCTACCGCCGCGACGGGATCCTGCCAGCGAGCTACATCATCTCGCCCTTCAAGGAGACGAAAAATGCGCTGAAGCAGGCTTTGCTGCAGGCGAGGTGGAGTGACGCCGACAGATATTCCTCCCCGCCGAAACTGCACAGATGGCTGCAAGACAGAATCGGCACCGTGCACACCTTCCAGGGCAAGGAGGAGAGCGCTGTTTTCATGGTGCTGGGCACCGACGCCGATCACGTCGGAGCCGCCATCTGGGCATCGTCGAAGCCGAACCTGCTGAACGTAGCCGCCACGCGCGCCAGGCGCCGTTTCTACATCGTCGCCGACCGCGACCTCTGGCAAGGCATGCCCCACTTCCGGGAAGCCGCGAAGGCCTTGCAAACGGTGCGCGCGGCGGAATTCCTAGCCCGGCTCTAGATCTAAAGGATCAAAGCGGCCGCCTTGGGCGCGAGGCGCGTCGTTGCCCCTCGAAACAGGTTGAATTTCGCCTGTGTCGACTCCCCGCAACCGGTCAGGCGACCTGAGCCCAACCCATTGCCGCTATGCGACCTCAATGTCGGTTTGCGAAAAATCGTCGCCCTTGAACAGAAGGGGAAGGCGGTATGCCTTGGCGCAAGCATAGGAGAAACAGTCCCCGAAATTGAGCCGGGCGGGATGGGCGACGACGCCCCCATAGGTTCGGCAGGCTTCGATTGCCAGCTTGTGCATATTGCCGGCGATCGCCATTTCCTTCGCACCGATCGTCTCTATGAAGGCGTCGATGTGTTGTTGCGCGAGATCGATCAGATGCTGCGGGATCGGAACCTGATCGCCGAAAGCCTCGTCCCGCTTTTTCCGGGCCAGGCCAATGACGGCCTCATAGATCGAAAGAGAGGAATAGTAGATGGTCTTTTTCGACATCTCGATTTTGGCGATAAGGTCCCCGGCGTCTTTTTCGTCGCTCACAATCGCAACAATGGCGGAGGCATCCAGAAACATCAGATGCCGCCCCATTGCTCGTCCATGAATTTCTTCATGTCAAAATTGGGATCGTCCGGCCCCATCGCGCGGACATCATCCTGAATTTTTTTTATCCGGCCCCTTAGTGGTATAGCTTGCTTCGCGCGTTCCAGTTCATGTTGCAACGCGGTGCGAACTGCCTCTGTCTTGTTGGGCGCTTTGATGACCTCCTGGACCTGCTTCGCCAGCGCATCAACGGCATTGTCTCGGATGTAGAGAGACATGGGTTTTCTCCTGTGGCGTATATTCCACGAGGAATATACAGATATTCTTACTGGAATATACGCCGGAGATCAAGCGGATTTGGGCGCCAGCGTTGCTTGTCGCAGTGCCACGCCGCCATTTCGGCGTTGCAGCTCAAGCGCCGATCAGCGCCAGCCACTCGTCCTCGTCCATGGTCTGGATGCCGAGCTCGCGCGCCTTGTCGAGCTTGGAGCCGGCGCCAGGGCCGGCGACGACGATGTCGGTCTTCTTCGACACCGAACCCGCGACCTTGGCACCGAGGCTCTCGGCCTTTGCCTTTGCCTCGTCGCGCGTCATCTTTTCGAGAGAGCCGGTGAAGACGACCGTCTTGCCGGCAACCGGGCTGCCGGTGGTGACCGGCATTTCGGCGCTCTCCGGCGTCACCTCTTCGAGCAGGTCCGAGATGACCTTGACGTTACGCGGCTCCTTGTAGAACTCGACGATGGCGCGGGCGACGACCTCGCCGATGCCGTCGATGCTGTTGAGTTCGTTCCAGGCGTCACCCGAATAGCTGCCCGCCTCTTTCATCGCCGCGCCGAATGTTTCGTAGCTACCATAGGATCGCGCCAGGAGCTTCGCCGTCGTCTCACCGACATGGCGAATGCCGAGGGCGTAGATGAAGCGGTGGAGCGCGATCGAGCGGCGGGCATTGATCGCATCATAGAGCTTGCGCACGCTGACCTTGCCGAAGCCCTCGATATTCTCGAGCTTCGTCAGCGAGGTCTCCTGCCGGCGCTCCAGCGTGAAGATATCGGGGGCCGTGCGGATCTTCAGGTTGTCGTCGTCGCTCTCGAAGAAGAACTCGATCTGCTTGGAGCCGAGCCCCTCTATGTCCAGGGCATTGCGCGAGACGAAATGTTTCAGGTGTTCGACCGCCTGCGCCCGGCAAACGAAGCCGCCCGTGCAGCGGCGCACCGCGTCGACCTTGCCGGTCTTCTCGTTGATGTCGCGCACCGCATGGCTGCCGCAGACCGGGCACGCCATCGGGAAGCTGTAGGGCGCCGTGCCCTCCGGCCGTTCATCCAGCACCACGTCGACGATCTGCGGGATCACGTCCCCTGCCCGCTGCACGATCACCATGTCGCCGATGCGGATGTCCCGGCCATCGCGGATCGGCTCGCCATTGTTGCCGACGCCGCGAATATAGTCCTCATTGTGCAGGGTCGCATTGGTGACGACGACGCCGCCGACGGTGATTGGCTCCAGCCGCGCGACCGGCGTAAGCGCACCGGTACGGCCGACCTGGATGTCGATGCCCTTCAATCGCGTGAAGGCCTGCTCGGCCGGGAACTTGTGGGCGGTTGCCCAGCGTGGGCTACGCGAGCGGTAGCCGAGCCGTGTCTGCAGGTCGAGCCGGTCGACCTTGTAGACGACGCCGTCGATATCATAGTCGAGTTCCGGGCGCTCGCGCTCGATATGGTGATAGTGTTCCAGCAGTTCGTCGGCGGAATGGAAGCGGCGCATCAGCGGATTGACCGGGAAGCCCCAGGCCATGAATGCCTCCACCATTCCGAACTGCGTATCCGCCGGCATGTCCGAGACTTCGCCCCAGCCATAGGCGAAGAACCGGAGCTTGCGGCTCGCCGTCACCTTGGCATCGAGTTGCCGGAGCGAGCCGGATGCCGTGTTGCGCGGGTTGACGTAGAGCGGCTTGCCCTGCGCGGCCATCTCGGCATTGAGCGCGGCGAAATCCGATTTCGCCATATAGACCTCGCCGCGCACCTCGACGACATCCGGCGCATCGGCCGGAAGCCTCTGCGGGATCATGCCGATCGTGCGGATGTTGGCGGTGACGTTCTCCCCCGTCGTGCCGTCGCCACGCGTCGCCGCCGTCACCAGGCGGCGGTTCTCGTAGCGGAGCGACATGGAAAGCCCGTCGATCTTCGGCTCGGCGGTAAAGGCGATGGAATGGTCCGGGATGAGACCCAGATAGCGATAGACGCTCGCCACGAAGTCGCGCGCATCCTCGTCGGAGAAGGTGTTGTCGAGCGAGAGCATCGGCCGCGCATGGAGGACGGGCTGGAATGTGAGCGACGGTGCCGCACCGACCTTCTTCGACGGGCTATCCTCGCGGATCAGCGCCGGAAATCGCGCCTCGATCAGATCATTGCGCCGCTTTAGAGCGTCGTAGTCAGCATCCGAGATTTCCGGCGCATCCTGCCCGTGATAAAGCGCATCATGGCGTGCGAGTTCAGCGGCGAGAAAGGCAAGCTCCTCGGCCGCTTCCGCTTCGCTCAATTCATCGACGGTTTTCTGATTGCTCAACATGCGCCACGACTCCGAAATGGGAGTCGTCTTATAGCAAAGATAAGCGACGAGAAGACCGGTTCCCTCGCGTTTTCAACGCCTTTGCGTCCGAAAGATCAGCCATTGCCCGCCAGCAATCTTGCCGCGGCCGCTCTCGCCTCCTCGGTGATCGAAGCGCCGGCCAGCATGCGGGCGATCTCCTCGGTGCGCGCGTCGTCGTCCATGCGGGCGACGCGGGTGGCGATCGTCTCCGCCTTTTCCGCCGACGGCCCCTTGGAGATCAGGAGATGTGTTGCCGCGCGCGCGGCGACCTGCGGCGCATGCGTCACGGAAAGCACCTGGACGGTCTTCGAGAGCCGCTTCAGCCGCTGACCGATGGCATCGGCCACCGCGCCGCCGACGCCGGTGTCGATCTCGTCGAAGACGAGCGTCGGCGCCGAGCCGCGATCGGCCAGCGCCACCTTGAGCGCCAGCAGGAAGCGCGAAAGCTCGCCGCCCGAGGCAACCTTCATAATCGGCCCCGGCCGGGTGCCGGGATTGGTCTGCACATGGAACTCGACGACGTCGATACCATCGGCCGTCGGCAGGGCCGGATCCGTCGCAACCTCGACCATGAATCGCGCGCGCTCGAGCTTCAGGGCCGGCAGTTCTTCCATCACCGCGGCCGAGAGCGCCGCCGCCGTGTTGCGGCGCTTATCGGAAAGCGCACGCGCTGCTCCGTCGAAGGCGGCTCGTGCCTCCGCGACCTGCGCTTCGATCTGCTTCAGCTTCTCTTCGCCCGCATCGAGATCGGCGAGGTCGGAAATCATCCGCACGGCGAGGGCCGGCAGCTCGACGACGGGCACGGAATATTTGCGGCCTGCGGCTCGCAGCGCAAACAGCCGCTCCTCGACGCGCTCCAGTTCCTTCGGGTCGAACTCGGTATTGCGCAGCGCCCGTTCCACCGCCATCTGCGCGTCGGAAAGCTGATTGAGCGCGCCGTCCAGAAGCTCGACGGTTTCCTCGAGCAGGCCCGGCGCCTCGTGGCTCTTGCGCTCGAGCCGCCGAACGAGCGAGGCGATCAGCGGCACGGGCGACGCGTTGCCGTTCAGGAAGTCGGACGCCTCGCTGATGTCGCCGGCGATGCGCTCGACCTTCATCATCCGCGCCCGCGCTTCTGCCAGTTCGTCCTCCTCGCCATCGCGCGGCGACAGCGCTTCCAGTTCCTCGACGGACGAGCGCAGGTAATCCGCCTCCCGCGCCGCCGCCTCCACCTTTTCGCGGTGCTTCTTGAGGCCGCGCTCCGCATCCTTCCAGGCGCGGTAGAGCGTTGCAACCTCGTCGGCCGCCTCGACGGTACCGCCGAAGGCGTCGAGCAGTGCGCGATGGGCGTCGACGTCGACAAGCGCTCGGTCATCATGCTGGCCGTGAATCTCGACGAGCGTCTGTCCCGCCTGGCGCAGCAACTGCACGCTCACCGGCTGGTCGTTGATGAAGGCCTTCGTGCGGCCGTCCGCCGATTGTACGCGGCGGAAGATGAGATCGCCGTCGTCGTCTATGCCGTTTTCGCGCAGGAAGAGCCGCGCCGCATGTGCCACCGGCACGTCGAAGACGGCCGTCACCTGGCCCCTGTCCTCGCCGTGACGGACGAGTGAGCCGTCGCCGCGGCCGCCGAGTGCCAGCGACAGGCTGTCGAGAAGGATAGATTTGCCGGCGCCCGTTTCGCCGGTCAGCACCGAGAGCCCGGCGTCGAAGCTGAGGTCAAGCCGTTCGATCAGGACGATATCGCGGATCGAGAGCTGCGCGAGCATCCGATTTCAGATCTTCCTAGAGCAGTTCCAGCAAAACTGCGTCGCGGTTTTGCGTTCGGAATTGCGTGAAAACAAAAGGCGAGGCAATCAGGCGCCGATGAGCTTCTTGCCGGCGCGCGCGATCCAGGACGTGCCGCTTTCGCGCGGTTCGAGACCGCCCGACTGCAGCAGCTTATAGGAATCGGCGTACCACTTGCTGTCCGGGTAGTTGTGACCGAGAACCGCCGCCGCCGTCTGGGCCTCCGCCGTCACGCCCATGGCGTAATAGGCCTCGACGAGACGTGCCAGCGCTTCCTCGACCTGGTTGGTATTGGAATATTGCTCGACGACGACGCGGAAGCGCGAAATGGCGGCAAGATATTCCTTGCGCTCGAGATAGTAGCGGCCGACCTGCATCTCCTTGCCGGCCAACTGATCGCGGGCAAAACGGATCTTTGCCTGCGCATCGTCGACATATTCGGACTCGGGATATTTATCCACGACCGCCTGCATCGCGTCGATCGCTTTCATCGCCGGCTTCTGGTCCTGCGTCACCGCCGGAATCTGCTTTGTATAGGCGAGGCCCTGGATATATTGCGCATAGGCCGCGTCTTCCGACTGCGGATAAAGATTCAGATAGCGACTGCTGGAGTTGATCGCCTCCTGATACTGACCATTGCGGTAGGCGACGAAGGCATTCATCACCAGCGCCTTGCGGGCGTATTCGGAGAAGGGATGCTGGCGGTCGATCGCCTCGAACTTGCGCGCCGCTTCGGTGGTCTTGCCGGCGTTGAGATTGGCGAGACCCTGATTATAGAGCACTTCCGGCGGATCCGTCTCGGCGGCAAGCTTGGTGATATCGATGTCGGGATCGTTCTGGCAGGCAGTGATCAGGCTGCTGCCGGCAAAGATCGCAAGGACGATCGTGGCAACGCGCGCCGCTTTTCTCATCTCAACAGAAACTGCAAGAACCATCGGATATTCCCGTTTCACCTACAACGCCGCGCATCTAAATAGAGGCGCAAAGATGCTGTAGCACTTCAAGTTACTGCATGATTCTTTCGATCTCAGGAATCATGCGGTCGCGGTCGGCTCCAGACTTGCGCGTTTTAGAGCAAGTTGCCTCAAGACCGCAACGTCATGATCGGCAATTCATGCAAATTTGTGGCACTGATACCGACCTGCATCGATATCGACCGATTGTGTGGAACCAGCTGCGGATCTGAGGAATGCGTCATTTCAGACGCAGAGGTCGGCGCTGAAGCCGAATGACTGCCGAATTCGTCTGAAAGAAAATGCCGGCCCCTGAGGGCCGGCGACTGGAGAAACGATGAACTTGGTTGCTATGCCGACCAGGGCGAATGGCCGGTGGCCGCAACCGCGACCATGTCGCGCAAGCGCGTGCGCTGGCGCTGTGTCGCAGTTTCCACCACCTCGTAGGCGCTCGGATCGCTAAGCAAGGCCTTCAGCGCATTGGCGTTCATCCTGTGGCCGCCGCGATAGGAACGGTAGCAGCCGAGAAACGGCGCGCCTGCGAGCGAAAGATCGCCGACGGCGTCGAGCGTCTTGTGGCGCACGAACTCGTCGGCATAGCGCAGCCCCTCAACATTGATGACCGTGTTGTCGTCCGAAATCACCACCGAGTTCTCGAGGGACGAGCCGAGCGCGAAACCGCCCGCCCACAGCCGCTCGACGTCGCGCATGAAACCGAAGGTGCGCGCCCGCGACATTTCCCGCTTGAAGACCGCGGGAGTCAGATCGCCCTTCCAGGACTGGCGGCCGATCAGCGGACAATCGAAGTCGATCTCGACCTCGAAGCGCATGCCGTCATACGGCGTGAACTCCGACCAGGAGGCGCCGGATTCGACGCGCACCGGCTTCAGCACGCGGATATAGCGGCGCTTCACGGCAAGCGCGCGGATGCCAGCCTGCTCGATGGCTTCGATGAAAGGCTCCGAACTGCCGTCCATGATCGGCATTTCCGCGCCATGCACCTCGATCAACAGGTTGTCGAGGCCGAGCGCGTAGATCGCCGCCATGACGTGTTCGATGGTCGCGATGGAGGTCGCCGGCGAGAAGCCGAGAACCGTGCAAAGATCCGTATTGCCCACCTGCGACGACACGGCCCTGAATTCGCTGATCCGCCCGTCCGCGAGCACCCGCTGGAACACGATGCCGGCCTCGGCCTCGGCCGGATGGAAAGTGATCTCCACCTCCGAGCCCGAGTGAACGCCAATTCCCTTGAGGGTCACCGGGTTTGCAATCGTCGTCTGAAACCCGAGCAATTCAATTCCCATTCTCGTCGTCACTTTCAATCAACGGCCGAAGGCCAATCTGCTAACGGGCGAGCGACGTTCGACACCAACGGCCGAGATCTCGATACTGCGGCTCGAATTCCCTTTCGAACCAACAGCGTCCAATCGAATCGCATGCGCCCCCATTCCGATCGTGAAAATAAGAGTTCGGAGGCACCATTCCAAATCACTGTTCGTTTCGTTTTGTTACGCAATTCAAACGCACACAACAGAACAGGCAACCCATTGAAAGATTAATCAATAATGGAAAATGCCCGGGCGTGAGCCCGGGCACCGGCAAGGGAAGGAACGACCGCGGATCAGCTCGACTGGCGGCGCAGGAAGGCCGGAATTTCGAGCTGATCGTCGTCATGCGTCCGCATCTGCGGCGTGACGCGGCCCTGGTCGTCGAGTTGGCCGCGACGCGGCGCGTATAGGCTCGCCTCCGGCGAAAGGGGGCGACGCTGCTGCGACGCGGCGCTGGGCGCAGGTGCGGTCATGTCGGAAGAGACGCTCTGGGTGTCCCTTTCGCGCAGTCCGAGCGAGCTCGTGATCCGGTTGAGGAGGCCCATCGGACCACGCTCTTCCTGCAGCGACGGGGCCGCCGGCTGTGCGCGGCGCTCCATCTCGGCCTTCACGACCGGCGGAAAGTCCTCGACCTTCGGCATGCGGACCGCCTCGGCATGCTGCCGCACGACCGGGGCCGGCTCCTGGCGAAGCGGTTGCGGTTGCGGCTGAGCCTGCAGCGGCGTTTCGGCGGGCCGCTGTACCGGCTGGGCCTGGGGCGCTACGGGAGCGGCTTCCACCGGTGCAACTCCGGCAAAGAGCTTGCTCTGCGGACGAAAGGCCTCGTCCTGGGCTGGCTGGGCCGGGCTCAAGACCTGGGCGCGGGTGGCGATATCCAGTTCGCGTTCCATCTCGGCCTCACGGATCGCCACAGCGACGTGGTCGACCGGCTGCGGCGCCTGCTGGACCGGCTGCTGCGGCTGGGGCGCCGGCTGCTGTTGCATGGCCGGTTGCGGCTGGGCCGGAACCGCAGCGGACGGGCGAACGATCGGCTTCGGCGCTACCGGGCGAAAGTCGGCCGAACGGCCGGAACCTTCCGCGATCGCGCGATCGATGCCGGTTGCGACGACCGAGACGCGGATCAGGCCCTCGAGCTCTTCGTCGAAGGTCGCGCCGAGGATGATGTTGGCGTCCGGGTCCACTTCCTCGCGGATGCGCGTCGCGGCTTCGTCGACCTCGAAGAGGGTGAGGTCGCGGCCGCCGGTGATGGAAATGAGCAGTCCTTGCGCGCCCTTCATCGAGGTCTCGTCGAGGAGCGGGTTGGCGATCGCGGCTTCGGCAGCGGCCATGGCGCGGCCCTCGCCGGAGGCTTCGCCCGTGCCCATCATGGCCCGGCCCATCTCGCGCATCACCGAGCGGACGTCGGCGAAGTCGAGATTGATGAGGCCTTCCTTGACCATCAGGTCGGTGATGCAGGCGACGCCCGAATAGAGCACCTGGTCGGCCATGGCAAAGGCGTCCGCGAAGGTCGTCTTGTCATTGGCGATCCGGAAGAGGTTCTGGTTCGGGATGACGATCAGCGTGTCGACCGACTTCTGCAGGTCGGCGATGCCCTGGTCGGCGATGCGCATGCGGCGACCGCCTTCGAACTGGAAGGGCTTGGTAACGACGCCGACGGTGAGAATGCCCTTGTTGCGAGCGGCTTGCGCGACGATCGGGGCCGCGCCCGTGCCGGTGCCGCCGCCCATGCCGGCGGTGACGAAGCACATATGAGTGCCGTTCAGATGATCGATGATTTCATCGATGCACTCCTCGGCGGCTGCCCGGCCCACCTCCGGCTGCGAGCCGGCGCCAAGACCTTCGGTGACGGCGACACCCATCTGGATGATCCGTTCCGCCTTGGTCATGGTGAGCGCCTGCGCATCCGTGTTGGCGACGACGAAATCGACGCCCTGGAGGCCTGCGGTTATCATGTTGTTGACGGCGTTGCCGCCGCCGCCGCCGACGCCGAAGACCGTGATGCGGGGCTTCAGCTCGGTAATGTCCGGCTTCTGCAAGTTGATGGCCATTTTACCGTTCCTTCTCTTACTCTGGCCGCCTTGCCGAGCCGGCCAAATCCTTGAAAACTCAAACACCTGGTCTCGCCGGCACTGGTGCCCGGCAAAACCTAGAAGCTTTCCTTCAGCCATTGCCCCATGCGGGCAATGCGGCTGTTGCCGCCAAAGGCCGAGAACACGCTGCCGTCGCCGGCATGGGTCTCGAGATCGGCGACCTGCGGGTAGATCATCAGTCCGACCGCCGTGGAAAATGCCGGCCCCTTCGCCGCGGCGGGCAGACCGGAGACCCCGAGCGGCCGGCCGATGCGGACATTGCGCGCCAGGATGCGCCGAGCTGCCTCCGGCAGGCCGGTCAGCTGGCTGGCACCGCCCGTCAGCACGATCCGCTTGCCGACGACCGGGCTGAAGCCGGAGCGCTGGATGCGGTCGCGGATAAGCTCCAGCGTCTCCTCGATGCGAGCGCGCACGATGCGGGAAACGAGCGCGCGGGGAACATGGGTCGGCTGGTCCCGCTCGTCCTCGCCGATCGGCGGAACCGAGACGATGTCGCGCTCGTCGGCGCTGTTGGCGAGCGCCGAGCCGTGTACGACCTTGAGCCGTTCCGCATCCTCGATGCGGGTCGAAAGACCGCGCGCGAGGTCGGTGGTTACGTGATGACCGCCGAGGCTGACGGCATCGGCATGGACAAGCTTGCCTTCGGCGAAGACGGATATCGTGGTCGTGCCGCCGCCCATGTCGATCGCGGCGCAACCAAGCTCGACCTCGTCGTCGACAAGTGCCGATAGGCCGCTGGCATAGGGGGTGGCGACCATGCCCTCGACCGAGAGATGCGCGCGATTGACGCAGAGCTCGAGGTTCTTCAGCGCTGAGCGCTCCGCCGTCAGCATATGCATGTCGACGCCGAGCACGTCCCCGAACATCGCCAGCGGATCACGGATGCCGCGTTCGCCGTCGAGCGAGAAGCCGGTCGGCAGCGAATGCAGGATCGCCCGGTCTGTGCGCTGGGATTGCTGGCCCGCGGCGGCGAGCACCTTCCTCAAGTCATTAGCATCGACCTCCTGGCCGCCGAGATCGATCGTCGCGGTATAGACGTCGCTCTGCAGGCGCCCGGCCGAAACGTTGACGATCAGGCTGTCGATCGTCAGGCCCGCCATGCGCTCGGCGGCATCGACCGCAAGCCGCACGACACCTTCGGCCGCATCGAGATCGGCAATCACGCCGTTCTTGACGCCGCGCGACTTCTGGTGGCCGATGCCGATGATTTCGATGTTGTGGGTACGGCCGGGGAGAATCTGGCTTTCGGCGCGCGGCGTCAGCCGGCCGATCATGCAGACGATCTTGGTCGAGCCGATATCGAGCACGGAGACGACATGAGACCGTTTCGACGAAAGCGGCTTCAGGCGCGGAAGGCCGAAACTGGAGGAACCGAACAGATTCATATCCGCTTCTCCTGCTTCTCCAGTTCCTTCAGCATCTTCTCCCTCGCCTTGAGCGCGACCTCCCGGCGCGCCACGGCATCCGGGGTCAATTGAACGGTCGTGCGATCGTCGAGCCTCAGATCGACGGCGGCAATGTCGCGCTCGAGAAGCCGATGCCCTTCTTCCATTTCGGCGAGCACCTTCATCGCCCGAGCGACGTCCCGTTCGGGAAGCTTGACGACGATGCCGTTCCTGAGGACCAGATCCCAGCGCCGCCCCGCCACACGCACGAAGGCCTTCACGCGCGAGCGGAATTCCGGCCAACGGGAGAATTCGTCGTAGAAGTCGGCGGCCGCCGTCTCGGCATCGCGGCCGACAAAGAGCGGCAGCGTGGCGAACTTGTTGTCGCGCAACGACGCGATGACGCTGCCGCTGCGTTCGATGAGCGACAGGTCCGATCCGTGCTGCCAGATGCCGAAGGCCTTGCGCTCGGTGAGGTCCACCTCGATCGTGCCGGGATAGACCTTGCGCACGGTGACGCTCTCCACCCATGGCAGCTCGCCGATCAGCCGACGCGCTTCGGCGATGTCGAGTGCGACCAGCGAGGTTGCCCCGTCGAGTCCGAGCTGCTGGAGGATATCGATCTCAGAAGTCTGCTCATTGCCGGAAACACGCACATCCTCGATCGCAAAGCCTGCAGCGGTCGTCGAGGCCTGCGCAAAGTTCTGCGTGTGGCCGCCCAGTGACATCCCGTAGAGGCCGGTCGCCAGCAGGAAGACGGCGGTCGAGAAGGTCCCCGTATGCGCAGGAAATCGGACGCGCCCCGTCCCGAGGCCGACGAGCAAGCGTGCGCTCTTGCGCAGCGGACGCGGCAATACGAGAGCGCCGTCCGCCTCGGCCGAACCGCCGAGCGGGTGACGAACCCTTTTGCCCCTTTTGCCCCTCAACGCAAGCACGATGCGTCCTCCACCATCCACCTGAGAAATTCACCAAACCGAAGGCCCGCATGCTGTGCCATTTCAGGAACAAGAGAGGTCGGGGTCATGCCGGGCTGGGTGTTGATCTCCAGCCAGATAACCTCGCCCTCGCCCTCGCCGCGATCATCGAAACGGAAGTCGGAACGACTGACGCCGCGGCAGCCGATAGCCTCATGCGCCTTCAATGCGAGTGTTTGTATTTTTTGGTAAATATTTGGTGAAATCTCAGCGGGAATGACGTGTCTTGAACCACCTTTTACGTATTTGGAATCATAGTCGTAGAAGGCATGGCCCTGGGGAATGATTTCGGTGACGCCGAGAGCCATGTCACCCATCACGCCGCAGGTGAGTTCGCGCCCGGCGACATAGCGCTCGACCATGACCCGGTCGCCGTAGCGCCACTCGCTCGACGTGATGACCTGCGGCGGATGCGACTGATCCTCCTTGACGATGACGACGCCGAAGCTCGAGCCTTCGCACACCGGCTTGACCACATAGGGCGGCTTCATCGGATGTTTGCTGTCGAAAGCATGGCGATCCATCACCAAGGCTTCGGCGACCGGTATGCCGGCAGCCTTGGCGACATGTTTTGCCTGCGCCTTGTCCATGGCGAGCGCGGAGGCAAGCACGCCGGAATGCGTATAGGGAATTTCCAGATATTCCAGGATGCCCTGGATCGTCCCGTCCTCGCCGAAGGGGCCGTGGAGCGCGTTGAAGACGACATCAGGACGCAGTTCCGCCAGTACCGCCGCAACATCGCGCCCGACATCCACGCGCGTGACGCGATAACCCTCGGCTTCCAGAGCATCCGCGCAAGCTGCCCCGGAGGACAGGCTCACCGGCCGCTCCGAGGAAAATCCACCCATCAGGACAGCAACGTGCTTGCCGCTCATTCAAACCCCCAAACAATACGCCACTATCGCGAAGCTTGCTTGCGCCTGGCTGATTCAGCCCTTGAGTCGCGAGATCGCCGCGTAGGGCCACTACAACGACATTATGGTTAATGAACCGTTTACTTTGGTTAACTCTTGTTGTGGTGCCACTGCGCTTCCGCCGGGCAGAATCAACCAATAACAGCCGTCACGGCTGAATCGGGACTTTTAAAGGCGGAGGCGGGAAATGCCGCGCGGGGCCGGATCCATCGGCGCGCCGGCGGATATGCGGATGGGCCGCAGCGGTTTCCGCCGCGGGCCGTTTTCATCTCAACAGGTCGCCGCCTCAGGCGACGGCGCGGCCGAGAAATTCCTTGATCTCGTGGCCCGGCATGAAATTGCCGACGCGCTTGATCTCCCATTCGAGCTTCACGCCGGAATGCTCCATCACGCGGGCGCGTACGGTCTCACCGAGATATTCGAGTTCGTAGCCGCTCGCCTGGCCGGTGTTGATCATGAAGTTGCAATGGAGCGGCGACATCTGGGCGTTGCCGACCATCAGCCCCCGACAGCCGGCTTCGTCGATCAGCTTCCAGGCGGAATGCCCCTCCGGATTCTTGAAGGTCGAACCGCCGGTCTTTTCCCGGATCGGCTGTACCGTCTCGCGGTGCTGGCGTACCGCGTCCATGTCGATGCGGATCTTCGCCTTGTCCTCCTGATAGCCTTCGAAGACCGCATGCGTGAAGATCAGATCCTTGGCCGCGTCGGAGTGGCGATAGGAATATCCCATGTCCGCATTGGTAAGCACATGCCTGTTGCCCTGGCGGTCGACCGCATGGACCTCGACCAGCCGCTCGCTCGTTTCGCCGCCATTGGCGCCAGCATTCATGCGCAGCGCGCCGCCGATCGACCCGGGAATGCCGTAGTAGAAGTAGAAGCCGCCGATGCCGTGGTCGAGCGCCATGGCGGCGATGTTCTTGTCCGGGCAGATCGCGCCGGCCTTGATACGGTTTTCGCCGACCATTTCGAGATCGCCGAAGCCCTTTGCCGAAAGCCGGATGACAACGCCAGGAATGCCGCCGTCACGCACGAGCAGGTTCGAGCCGACGCCGATCACCATCACCGGCACATCTCTCGGCACGAGCTTCAGGAAGGCGATGAGATCGTCCGTGTCGTGCGGCTGGAACATGAGTTCGGCAAGGCCGCCCGCGCGAAACCAGGTTACACGGTCCATCGGCGCGTCGGGCGTGATGCGGCCGCGAATTGCATCGACGCCACTTCCGAGCGCCTCAAGGAGTTTCTGACCGTTAACCTGCTTCATGCTCGATTTCCTGAAATTCCGCGAGGTCCCTGGGCAGGGTCGCGGCCCAATAGGTAATGCTGCCAGCCCCCAAGAGAACCACAAAGTCGCCCGGCTGCGCAATCTTGGAGACGATCGGCGCGAGCGCTTCCTGGCCGGAAAGATGGCGGGCATCGCGATGGCCGGCCGCCTTGATGCTGCTGACGAGCGCTTCGGAACTCACGCCGTCGATCGTGTCCTCGCCCGCCGCATAGACGGGCGCGATCAGGATCGTGTCGGCGTCGTTGAAGCAGGAGGAGAAATCCTCGAACAGGCTCGACAGCCGCGAATAGCGGTGCGGCTGGTGAATGGCAATGACGCGGCCGCCGCAAGACTCGCGCGCCGCCTTGAGGACGGCTTTGATCTCCACGGGATGGTGGCCGTAATCGTCGAAGATGCGCGCCCCGTTCCATTCGCCGACAAGTGTGAAGCGACGCTTGACGCCACCGAAGGAGGCAAGCCCGCGGGCGATATCCTCCGGCTTCATTCCGAGCCGCTGGGCCACGGCGACGGCCGCCGTGGCGTTCGAGACATTGTGCCGGCCCGGCATGGGCAGGCGCAGGTCTTTGAGTTCGATCACCTGGCCGGTGCGACGACGGCGAATCACGACATCGAAAACGGAGGTCGCACCGTCCATGCGGATATTGTGGTAGCGCACGTCGGCCTGCGGGTTCTCGCCATAAGTGACGATCTTGCGGTCCTCGATCTTGCCGACCATGCTCTGGACCTCGGGGTGATCGAGACAGAGCACACCGAAGCCGTAAAACGGCACGTTCTCGACGAACTGCCGAAACGCCGCGCGCACCGCATCGAAACTGCCGTAGTGGTCGAGATGCTCGGGATCAATATTGGTGACGACGGCGATGTCGGCGGGAAGCTTCAGGAATGTGCCGTCCGACTCATCCGCTTCGACCACCATCCAGTCGCCCGCGCCCATGCGCGCATTGGTGCCGTAGGCATTGATGATGCCGCCATTGATCACCGTCGGATCGAGACCGCCGGCATCGAGCAGCGCCGCGACCATGGAGGTCGTCGTCGTCTTGCCATGTGTGCCGCCGATCGCGATCGCATTGCGGAAGCGCATCAGTTCCGCCAGCATCTCGGCACGACGCACGACCGGCAAGAACTTCTCGCGCGCGGCGATGAGTTCCGGATTGTCCTTACGGATCGCAGTCGAAACGACCACGACTTCGGCATCGCCGAGGTTCTCGGCCCGATGGCCGACCGAGATCTCGATACCCTTCTGCCGCAGGCGCTGGACATTGGCATTGTCGGCCTGGTCCGAACCCTGAACGCGATGACCGAGATTGTGCAACACCTCGGCAATGCCGCTCATGCCGATACCGCCGATACCGATGAAATGTACGAGCCCGATCGTCGTCGGCATTTTCATGAGCGTGTTTCCTTGAATTTCGCCACTGTCGAACCGCTGGCAATAGCCTCTACCAGGGACGCAAGCAAGCGCGCCGCCTCCGGCTTGCCGGTTTGGCGGGCCTTGGCCGCCATGTCGGCCAGGCCCTCTGGATTGTTCATGGCATCCGATAGAAGCGTCCCGAGGCGGTCGGCACTGAGTCCGGCCTGCGCGATCACCTGCGCCCCGCCCTTGGCGGCAAGGGCCGCAGCATTCGCCGCCTGGTCGTGATCGAGCGCATAGGGATAGGGCACGAGGATCGATGGCCGGCCGATGGCGGAAAGTTCGGAAACGGTCGAGGCGCCGGAGCGGCAGATGACGAGATGCGCCGAAGCGAGCCGCGCGGCCATGTCCGAAAAGAAGGGGGAGACTTCGGCCCGGATGCCGAGCTTCTCATAGGCCGCGATCACCCCTTCGCGGTCCTCCGGACGCGCCTGCTGCGTCACCTTGAGCCGCTGGCGCTGCCCGTCGTCGAGGCGGCAGATCGCCTGCGGCACCGCCTTGGAGAAGAATTGCGCTCCCTGGCTGCCGCCGAAAACGACAAGATGGAACATCCCGTCGCCTGCGGAGGCGTAGGGGTGGGCAGCCGCCTCGAGCACGGCCGGACGAACCGGGTTCCCCGTCGTCACGGTCTTTGCGGAGAAGGCTCCGGCGCCTTCGGGGAGGAACCCGCCCGCAATCGCCTGCACCCGCGAAGCCAGCATTCGGTTGGCGCGGCCCATGACAGCGTTCTGCTCGTGGATCAGCGAGGGAACCCCCATCTGGGTCGCCGCGAGCAGCGGCGGCACCGTCGGATAGCCGCCGAAGCCCACCACGGCACGGGGTTTCAGCCGCGCGATCAGCCGCCGCGCGGCCCTGAGCCCCGTCCAGAGCTTCCACGTCGACCGCGCCAGTTTGATCGGATTTTTCGAGCCGATCGTCGCCGACGGCACCACATGGACCTCGTCCGCCGGAAACTTGCCGGCAAAGCGCTCGGCACGACTCTCGGTCACCAGATGCACGCAATAGCCGCCGGCCTTCAGTTCATGCGCCAGTGCTTCCGCAGGAAAGAGATGTCCGCCGGTGCCGCCGGCGGCCAGAAGAACAATGCCTTTATTGTTACCCATATCCATGTCCTACTCCGCCGGGATCCCGACGCCGGAGCGGAAGAGGCTGCGCTCGACCGCGCGCTTTTCCGGTCGATGCCGAGTCAAAGCGAGGATGAAGCCCGCCGTTACGCAGATCGCCACCATCGACGAACCACCATAGGAAATCAGCGGCAGGGTCATGCCTTTTGCCGGCAGCAGTTCGAGATTGACGCCGATATTGATCAGCGACTGGACGCCGATCTGCAGCACCAGGCCGGCGACGGCAAACCTGTTGAAGTCGTTGCGTTCGCGGAATGCATGGTTGAGACCGCGCATCACCAGGAAGGCAAAGATCATCACGATGACCATGCAGAAGAGAATGCCGAACTCTTCAGCCGCCACGGAAAAGACGAAGTCGGTGTGACTGTCGGGAATGATGCGCTTGACCACGCCCTCGCCCGGACCGCGACCGAGCCAGTCGCCGCGGATGATCGCCTCGCGCGCCGTATCCACCTGGAAGGTATCGCCCTCGCCGGTCAGGAACCGGTCGATACGGCCGGCGACGTGCGGCAGCACGGTGTAGGCTGCGAAGAAGCCACCCATCGCCAAAGCCGCAAGCACGATAATCCAAAGCCACGGCATGCCGGCCATGAAGAACATGCCGCCCCAGACCGTTGCGGTCAGCACCGTCTGGCCGAGGTCCGGCTGGGCGACGAGCAGCGCGCCTACGATGCCGAAAAGGAGGATGGATAAAAGATTTCCGGGAATTTCCGGCTGCTTCGCGTGCTCGGCAAAGAGCCAGGCGCAGACGACAACGAAGGCGGGCTTCATGAACTCGGAGGGCTGGATGGAGATGCCGGCGATGGAAATCCAGCGCATCGAACCCTTCACCTCCTGTCCGATAAAGAGGACGAGGACCATCATTCCGAGCGAAGCGCCGAGCAGGATGATCGCCGCTCGCCTCACCTGTCGCGGCGAGAGGAACGAAATGCCGATCATTACCGAGAGCGAGGGAAACAGGAACAGCGCGTGGCGCTTCACGAAGTGAAAACTGTCGAGGCCGAGCCTCTCGGCAACCGGGGGGCTTGCCGCGAAAGACAGCATGAAACCGACCCCCATCAACAGGATGAAAGTCGCCAGAAAGAGCCTGTCTATCGTCCAGAACCAGTCGGCCACGGGGCCACGTTCGGCTCGGCTTACCATCTGTCTGTCCCCTTTTCGGCGCCTTTGCGCCCGTCCTTGAAACCGGCCCGACTGCCGCGCCCCTTCTCGCGGCCGTCAGATGAGCATGGTCACGCCTTCGAGCGCCGCCACATGGCCGACGAAGGCATCTCCGCGCAATTCGAAGTTCTTGTACTGGTCGAAGCTTGCGCAAGCCGGGGAAAGCATCACCGCCGCAGGGCCTTGCGGGTCCCGCGCCGCATCCGCCGCCGCATGCGCCACCGCTTTCTCGAGCGTCCCGGAAATCTCGTAGGGTACCGCCTCGCCCAGCGTCGCGGCAAAGGCCGGCGCCGCCTCGCCGATCAGGTAGGCCTTGGCAATCTTCGGGAAGAACGGCGCAAGCGAGGTGATGCCGCCCTCCTTCGGCAGCCCCCCGGCGATCCAATAGATCCGCTCATAGCTCGAAAGCGCGGGCGCGGCCGCATCGGCATTCGTCGCCTTGCTGTCGTTGACGAAGACGACTTCGCCTATTTTTGCGACCGGCTGCATCCGGTGCTTCAGGCCCGGGAAGCTCTTCAGCCCGTTGGCGATATCCTTCTCGTCGACCCCGACGGCGAGGCACGCGGCAACGGCCGCGGCAGCGTTCTGGGCATTGTGCCCGCCGCGCAGGGTCTCGATGCCGGAAAGGTCAAAGAAGAGCGCGGACGTGCCGCCATGAGCGCGCATCAATTGCGCGCCCTCGGCATAAATGCCCTCGGCAAGCACGTGACGGCGTGAGATGCGCACGACCTTCGTGCCGGCTCGCTCGACCCGGTCGGCGATCAGGCTCGAGAAACTGTCGTCGACGCCGACAATCGCGGTACCGCTGCCCGCCACCAGCCGTTCCTTGATATCGGCATAGTGCTGCATGGTGCCGTGTCGATCCAGGTGGTCGGGTGTCAGGTTGAGCAGGATGCCGGCCGTCGCGTCAAGCGTCGGCGCGAGATCGACCTGATAGGAAGAGCACTCGACGACATAGAAGCGTCCGGCCTGTGGCCGATCGAGCGTCAGCACCGCCGTGCCGATATTGCCGCCAAGCTGGGTGTCGCGCCCGCTCGTCTTCAGGATATGCGCAATCAGCGCCGTCGTGGTCGATTTGCCGTTTGTGCCGGTGATCGCGACGAAAGGGCAATCGGGCGCATGTGCCCGGCGCTCGCGCACGAAGAGTTCGACATCACCGATGATCTCCACGCCCGCATGATGGGCAAGATCAACGCTCCAATGCGGCTTCGGATGCGTCAACGGTACGCCGGGCGAAAGCACGAGGGCGGTCATGGCCTGCCAGTCGGCCCCACGCAGGTCCATCGTCGCAATCCCGGCTGCGGCGGCTTTGGTGACGCTCTCCGGATTGTCGTCCCAGGCGGTGACCTCCGCCCCGCCGGCGACAAGCGCCTGGGCCGTCGCCAGTCCCGAACCGCCCAGACCAAAGAGGGCAACCTTCCTGCCGGCGAACGTAGTGACCGGTATCATCGCGGCTCACCGAAGCTTCAGGGTGGAAAGGCCGACCATGGCCAGGATGACGGCAATGATCCAGAAACGGATCACCACCTGGCTCTCCGTCCAGCCCATCTTTTCGAAATGATGATGGATCGGGGCCATCAGGAACACGCGCCGGCCGGTGCGCTTGAACCAGAAGACCTGGATGATGACCGACAGCGTCTCGATGACGAAGAGGCCGCCGATGATGATCATGACGATCTCGTGCTTGGTGGCGACGGCGACGGTGCCGATCAGTCCGCCGAGCGCGAGCGAGCCGGTATCGCCCATGAAAATCGCCGCCGGCGGCGCATTGAACCAGAGAAAGCCGAGACCCGCGCCGATGACCGCGCCGAGGATGACGGCCAGTTCGCCCGTGCCCGGCACGAAATGGATCTGCAGATAGTTCGCGAAGACGGCATTGCCGGCGAGATAAGCGATCAGGCCGAAGGCCGCCGAGGCGATCATGACCGGAACGATGGCAAGCCCGTCGAGACCATCCGTCAGATTCACGGCATTGCCCGCGCCGACGATGACGAAACCACCGAACAGCACGAAGAAATAACCGAGATTGAGCATCAGGTCCTTGAAGAACGGAAAGGTGAGCGACGACCCGAAGGTCGAGCCCGCGGCGCCCGCGGAAAGCGCCGCCTGCATCATGAAGAAGACCGCGATGGATGCGATGACGAATTCGATGCCAAGCCGGGCCTTGCCGGAAAATCCCTTGTCCGATTGCTTCGTGACCTTGAGATAGTCGTCATAGAAGCCGATTGCGCCGAAGCCGAGCGTCACCAGGAGTGTGGAGACGACGTAGATGCTGGAAAGATCGGCCCAGAGCAGGGACGAGCCGACGATGCCGGCGAGAATCATCAGCCCGCCCATGGTCGGCGTGCCGGCCTTCTTGAAGTGCGTCTGCGGTCCGTCGGCGCGGATCGGCTGCCCCTTGCCCTGGCGGATGCGCAAGGAAGCGATCATCGCCGGGCCGAACAGGAACACGATCAGGGCCGATGTGAAGAGAGCTGCGCCCGTGCGGAAGGTGATGTAGCGAAAGAGATTGAAGAATTGAAAGTGGTCCGCCAGTTCCACGAGCCAGATCAGCATAAGGGACTTTCCCCAAAAGTTTGTAGTCGGACACCGTCCGACAGAATCACCTGACAGACGATACCCGCTTGCGTTCGACTATGTTAAGGCCATTTCCCTTGTCCATGGCCTCTATCCACCAGTGCGAAGGCAGCGGTAAGGCCCGTTTTTAAGCTTCCCCCGCCGTCCGTTCCGGATAGGTGCCACGAAGCGCTTCGACGATCTGCCCGCAGCCGGTGCCCTTCGAGGACTTGACCATCACGACGTCGCCGGCAGCGACCGCGCCAACCGCATAGGATGAGAGATCTCCGACCGATTCGCGGTAGATCACGGAAATTTCCGGCGGCAGGGCATCGCGCAGATGCGCCATGGCCGGTCCGGCGAGCCAGACGTCGGCAATGCCCGCCTCGACGATCGGTGTCGCGAGACCCGCATGCACTTCGGCCGCATGCTCGCCCATTTCCAGCATGTCGCCGAGGATCGCGATGCGGCGCCCGCCCGGCGCCGGTTCTGCATCGCGCAGGAGCGCGATCGCCGCCCGCATCGATGCCGGATTGGCGTTGTAGCTTTCGTCGATCAGCGCCATATGGCCGGTGCCGATCTCCAGATGGTGCCGCAGGCCCCTGCCCTTTTCCGGCTGTATCGTCGCAAGCGCAGCGACGACGCGGTCGAGGTCCGCTCCGGCGCACTCGGCCGCAGCGATCACCGCCAGTGCATTCTCGGCGATGTGGCGGCCGGGCGCACCGATTGCGACCTCCAGCGTCCTACCCCCTATACCGGCCCAGAGCACGGAGCCCTCGGCACCGCCGGCAAACTCGACCAGACGATAGTCGGCCTTCGGATTGGCTCCGAAGGAGTGGATGTGACGGACACCCGCCGCCTGGGCCGCCTTTTCGAGCAGCTCATATTGCGGGGTGTCGCGGTTGATGACGGCATGGCCGCCTGCGACGACGCCCTCGAAAATCTCCGCCTTCGCCGCGGCGATCTCGTCGAGGCTAGAGAAATTGCCGACATGGGCAGCGGCAATGCTGGTGACGAGCGCCACATGCGGGCGCACCATCCGCGTCAGCGGACGGATCTCGCCCGGATGATTCATGCCGATCTCGAAGATGCCGAAGTCGGTCGCCTCCGGCATACGGGCAAGCGTCAGCGGCACGCCCCAGTGATTGTTGAAGGAGGCGACCGAGGCATGCACGCGCCCAAGAGGCGCGAGCACGTGCCGGAGCATTTCCTTTGTCGTGGTCTTGCCGACGGAGCCAGTGACGGCGATGATCTTCGCGGCACTGCGGTCGCGTGCCGCGCAGCCGAGCCGGATCATCGCCTCGAGCACGTCGTCGACGACGATCATCGGCGCGATCAGCCGTCCGAGCGCCGGGATTTTGGCTTCACTGACGACCAGCAGCGCGGCGCCGTTGGCAAGCGCAATGCCGGCATAGTCGTGGCCGTCGACGCGATCGCCCCTGATCGCGAAAAAGGCTTCGCCCTTGCCGATCGTGCGGCTGTCGATCGATATCCCGACGATGCCTTCCGGGAGGGTACCGACCGGCCGGCCGTTCATCGCCGCCAGAAGATCGCTGCTTGTCCAGAGCCAATTCAAGTCACAGCCCTCCCGAGCGCCTTCAGCAGTTCCGCATGGTCCGAGAACGGCAGCGTTAGCGAACCGATCGTCTGCCCCTCCTCATGCCCTTTGCCGGCAACGATCAGCGTATCGCCGGTCGTCAGCATGCCGACTGCGGCGCCGATCGCCTCAGCGCGGTCGGCGATTTCGATCGCGTCCTTGGCGCCAGCCATGATCTCGGCGCGGATCGCCTCCGGAACCTCCGAGCGGGGGTTGTCGTCGGTGACGATCACGACATCCGCAAGCCGGCTGGCGATTTCGCCCATGATCGGCCGCTTGCCCTTGTCGCGGTCGCCGCCGCAGCCGAAGACGAGAATCACCCGCCCGGTCGTGAATGGGCGCACCGAATCGAGCACGTTCTTAAGCGCATCCGGCTTATGGGCATAATCCACATAGGCCAGGGCGCCGTCCCGCGTCTGCCCGACGAGTTCCAGCCGTCCGGAGGCGCCCTGCAGCTTTTCGAGCGCGGCAAATGCCGCCGCGGCGGAAATGCCCGTCGACATGGCGAGACCGGCGGCGACAAGTGCGTTGGCCACCTGGAAATCACCGGCCAGAGGCACGTGGATTTCGAAGATATCGTCGCCAACATGCACCTCCGCCGACTGCTTGTGGCGGAAGTGCTCGACGCGCTTCAAGGCGATATATTCGCCCTCGCGGCCAACGGTGCGCACATCATGACCCGCCCTGCGGGCGGCGGCGATCGCCTCCGCCGACCACTGGTCGTCGGCGAAGATCACCGCGGGCGAACCCTTCGGCAGGAGCGTTTCGAAGAGGCGCATCTTCGAAGCCATGTAGTGCTCGACTGTCGGATGGTAGTCCATATGATCGCGGCCGAGATTGGTGAAGGCGGCGGCCGCGAGCCTGACCCCATCCAGGCGGTTCTGGTCAAGCCCGTGACTGGAGGCTTCCATGGCCGCATGGGTGACGCCGGCATCGGCGAGTTCGGCAAGCAGCCTGTGCAGCGAAACCGGGTCCGGCGTGGTGAGCGAACCGTACTCGTTGCGACCCGGCGCCGTGACCCCGGTCGTCCCGATCATCGCCGCCGGAAGACCGGAATGAGCCCAAATCTGGCGGGTGAAGGATGCAACCGAGGTCTTGCCGGCGGTTCCCGTCACCGCCACCATGGTCTCGGGTTGGCGATGGTAGAAGGCGGCGGCGCCTTGCGCCAGAAAGCGGCGCGGTTCCGCAAGCGTGAAGACCGGGACACCCGCCTCCGCATGGGAATCGGCAGCGACGATCGCCGCCGCGCCGCGCGAAATGGCGTCGGCGATATAGGCGGCACCGTTCGCCTTCGTCCCGGCGACGGCGACGAACAGATCGCCCGGCTTCACCTGCCGGCTGTCGGCCGAGAGGCCGGATATCTCGACATTTGCCGAATCATCCTTCAGTTGCGCCGAAAGTTCCGGGAAGTTTGGCCCCGCCAGGTCCCTGATCTTCATGAACCGCCTGTCTCACATCGATATCGGCCCACCGCGCGCAGTTCCTGCAGCCGCGACGGGTCGCTTTAACACCTTACAGTGCCGCGCGTTTTTCAGACGCGCAAGGTCGCTGTAACTCTTTGAATCTGCGCATCGAGCTTTCCGAAAATCGGGTACGGTTTTCGGGCCGAAGCGCTAGAATCGCCGCTTGATTGATCCCGGATCGGCTCCGACTTCAGGAACCAGGCAGCGGATGACGAATCGTCCGCATTCTCATTTCACGGTCAATAAGACACAAGCAAGGCAGAACCGTCTTCTCCGAATTTCGGCTCGACGCCGAGAAGCGGTGCGGTTCGACTGATGATGTCGCGCACCATGGGTGCGGCGTTCGACCCGGCGGTCCGACCCCCACCTTCGCCGGTCTTCGGGGCATCGATGAAGGTCAGCACGATATATTGCGGATCATCGATTGGAAACGCCGCAAGGAAGGCGTTGAAGTTCTGATCGTGGGCATAGCGGCCGTTGACCACCTTGTCGGCCGTTCCGGTCTTGCCGCCGACATTGAAGCCGGGGACGAGCGCCCGTTTGCCCGAGCCGGCAATGCCGTTCCAGCGCAGGAGATACCGCATGCTGTCGCTGGTGCTCTTCTTGACCACTACGCTTGCGAGATTGTTCGCCTCCTCTTCCGTGCGCGGCAGGAAGGTCGGCGGGATGAGCTTGCCGCCATTGACAAGGGCGGCGCCCGCGACGGCCGTCTGCAGCGGCGTGGTCGAGACGCCGTGGCCGAAGGAGATGGTGATCGAATTGATCTTTTTCCATTCGCGCGGCTGCGTCGGCGCCTTCACCTCCGGAAGCTCCGTCGGAAGCTTCGTCAGCAGGCCCAGGCGCGTAAGGAATTCCCGCTGGCCGGGAATGCCGACGAGGTCCGCGATCTTGGCCGTGCCGATGTTCGACGAGTACTGGAAGATTTCCGGCACGGTCAGTACGCGGCGCTTGCCGTGGAAATCCTTGATGGTGAAGCCGCCGATGCGGATCGGCGCCGACGCGTCGAAACTGTCGTTGAGCGTCACCTTGCCGGAATCGAGGCCCATGGCGATGGTGAAGGTCTTGAAAGTGGAGCCCATTTCGAACGTGCCGTTCGACATGCGGTTCATCCAGCCCTCTTCGGCACCCTCGGCCGGATTGTTCGGGTCGTAATCCGGCACGGACGCCATCGCCAGCACTTCGCCGGTACGAACGTTGAGCACGACGGCGCCGGCCGCGATCGCCTCGTAGTTCTTCATGCCTGCCGCGATAACGTCGCGCACGATATTCTGGACGCGCAGGTCGATCGACAGCCTGACCGGCTCAAGCTTGGCGTCGCTGGTCATGCCGATGGCCGCCAGATCGGCAAGACCCTCGTTGTCGATATAGCGTTCCATGCCGGCGATGCCGCGATTGTCGATATTGACGTGACCGACGATGTGGGCGGCGGTCGGGCCGCCGGGATAGAAGCGGCGCTTTTCCGGGCGGAAGCCTATCCCCGGAATGCCGAGCGCCAGGATCTCGCTCTGCTGCTTCGGCGTCAATTGGCGGCGCAGCCACTGGAATCGCGAGCTGGACTTCAGCTTGTTGTAGATCTCGCGCGCATTGAGATCGGGAAGGACGGTGGCCAGACGCTCCACAGCCTCGTCGGCATCGACGATCTTGTGCGGCTCGGCATAGAGCGAAACCGTGCGGATGTCGGTCGCCAGGATTTCTCCGTTGCGGTCGAGGAGATCGGGGCGCGAGGCCATCAGGCTGTCGGCGCGGCCTATCGAAGAAACCGTCTCGGGGCTGGCCATGCCATATTGCACCAGGCGCCCGCCGATCACCACATAGACGATCCCGAAACTGGCAATGAGGATCGCCAGGCGACTCTTCGCCTGGCTGGCGCTCTTCTTGCGCGTCCCCTGGAATGTGACGTTGAGACCCGTCTCGGGGGCGCGATTGTTGCCCCCGGCGGAGAAGTGCGCCTTGCTTTTCAAGAGCATGATGCGGGAAAGAAAGGACATCAGTGCGCCACCGAGCCTGTGTTGATATTATCGGCCTGAATGACCGCGGCGATCCCGTCTTCCGGCGCCGCCTCGCCTTCCGGCCGAGGCAGATCGGCCCGCAACATCGGCAACTCCTCGGGACGAGCCAGTTGCGTGGGCGGCGTCGGCGCCAGCTGCAGATCGGCGTCAAAGGCCGCGACGAGCCGTTCGAGACGGTTCGGCTGAGTCAAGAGCGCCCAATCGGCCCTGAGCAGGTCGATCGTATCCTCCTCGAGCTTGATCGCCGCATCCAGTTTGCGGACTTCTTCGCGTTTGTTCTCGGCCTGATGCTTGATCGTGTAGGTGACCGCGGCGGCGGCCGTCATGATGACGATCAGGACGATATCGAGCGTTCTCAGCATCGTTGCTTAGCCCCCTAGCCTTGCAAGGCTCGCCAGTTCCGGAAGATTGAAAATGGACAGATCGCTCCCCGGCGACGGCGCCTCCGTGCGGATGCCGGCCCTGAGCTTGGCAGATCGGGCACGCGGATTGCGGGAGGCTTCGTCATCGCTCGCCGCGATCATAGGCTTGCCGACTGGCGCGAAGGTTGCGGCACGCGCCGCCACCATTGGCAGATGCCGCGAGCCGCCCGCCTTGCCTGCGCGATCCTGAAAGAAGGCCTTGACGATCCTGTCTTCCAGCGAATGGAAAGTGACGACGACGAGACGTCCGCCGGGTTTCAGCACACGCTCGGCGGCAAAGAGTGCGCTGGCAAGTTCACCGAGTTCGTCGTTGACGAAGATGCGTAGCGCCTGGAAGACCCGTGTCGCGGGATGAATCTTGTCCTTGGCCTTGCGCGGCACCACCGTTTCGATCAGGCCCGCAAGGTCGCGCGTCGTCTCGAAAGGCTGTTCGGCGCGGCGCTTCTCGATCGCCCGGGCGATGCGCCCGGCCTGCTTTTCTTCACCGAGGAAGCCGAAGATGCGGATGAGATCGGAAACCTTGCCGCGATTGACGACGTCGGCGGCAGTCACCCCGCTCGCCGACATACGCATGTCGAGCGGCCCTTTTTTCTGGAAGGAGAAGCCGCGCTCGGCCTCGTCGATCTGCATGGACGAGACGCCGATGTCGAGCACAACGCCGTCGAGCCCCCCTTCCGGGGCATGCTCCGCGAGCACGGAAAACCGCGACTGCACAAGCTTGAGCCGTCCGCCGGCGGCCGCGACCAGCGCCTGTCCCGCGGCGATCGCGGTCGGATCGCGGTCGAGCGCAATCACATCCGCACCCGCATCGAGGATCGCAGAGGTGTAGCCGCCCGCGCCGAAGGTGCCGTCGAGAATGACCTTGCCGGGCGCCGCATGGAGCGCTGTCAGCACCTCGGGAAGCATGACGGGAATGTGACGAGCCGGTCCGCCATCGGCTTCAGAAGTCCTGTCGCCTAGATCCGCCACCATTCCGCCTCTCCACATTAACTGGGCCGCAACCCCCGTTGCGTGCGCCCTTCCCGGGCCTCCGCCTGCGCCCTCGCAAACGCCTGCGGCTCCCAGAGCTGAAAATGATCGCCCCGTCCGACGAAAGCCACCTCCGTCGCGATGCCGGTGAAGTCGCGGATGAAATCCGTGATCATCAGCCGGCCCTCCGGGTCGAGCTTCAAGAAGATGCCACCCCCGTGAACGAGCAGCGACATCTGGTTGGCCGCATCCGAAAACGGATCCTCGGCCGCCATCTGCCTCTCGAACCGCTCCAGAAGCTCCGGCCCGCCGACGCTGATCGCCGGGAAGACGAAATCCTGGAAACAATATAACTCCCGCACGCCCGCCTCCGAAAGCACGGCGCGGAAGGCCGAAGGCACGGAGACCCGCCCCTTGGCATCGATCCGGTTCGTAGCATGTGACAAGAAGCGGTTCATGACGCGAAACGGCCGCCTCCGGTTGACGGGCCATCGTCATCGGCCCGCACGAACACACGTCTGCGCGCGCGAAAAACCCCCGCCGGACGCTTACGCATCTGCCTGAACCCTCCGAAGAAGGAGACTTCGAATTTCGCGATGGCGGGCCACGACGCGGCCCTTGCGCAGTACCATTATGGGATAACATGGGACCATATGGGCGTCAATGGGAGAAGGCCGAATTCAGCCTCCTGAATGATCAAATATTGATAGGTTGTTAAGTTTAACAAAGGGTTACGACGACACCCCTAGTCCATTGGAGTCCCGAGCAAATGCGGGTGCCGACAAGCACAGGAACGTGGTCGGAATCGGCTTGCGCCGCGGGCGACCCGAGGCGGGCGCCACGAGTTCCGCGGGCTCTGCGCCCGAAATGACATGGAAGAGAAAATCGCCAGTTGGCCTGTAAGCCGGGTTCTGTATGGCCCCGTCTCCCGCAGGAAACGGAACGTGGCAGCCATTCATCTGGGACTGCGCTTGCGCGCAGCCTCGTGCAACCCACCCGGATGACGGGCCTGGAAACCGGCTGGGCGCTTGCGCGCCCGTGTCATCCCTATTCGGTCTTGCTCCCGGTGGGGTTTGCCGTGCCGTCCATGTCGCCATGTCCGCGGTGGGCTCTTACCCCACCCTTTCACCCTTACTCCGCGAAGCGGAGCGGTTTGCTTTCTGTGGCACTTTCCCTGGGGTCGCCCCCGCCGGACGTTATCCGGCACCGTGTTCCCGTGGAGCCCGGACTTTCCTCACCCCGCGGCCTTTCGGCGCTTGCGGGGCGCGGCTGCCCGGCCAACTGGCAGAGGCTCATTAACCGAGCAAGCCGGCAAGCGCCAGAAAAATCGCGCCTCTCTGCCGCTCGATCGCCGGCTCACTGAAATGCGACGGCGAAATCGGTCTCGTACTCGCTTGCATTCAGACGGCCTTCCATGGCGAGCATTGCGCCAAGCCTGCCGATCTCGTCGGAGCTCTTGGCGGCCTGACCATTGCCGCCCGTCAGAACGGCGACGCGTTCGCTGGCAAAGCCGATATAGGGGTAGCCGTGTCGGGTGAACGACGTGACGCAAGGAGAAAAATGCGTTGAAACCGGCTTGAACCTCGGCATCACTTCGCTGAGCAGCCCGTCCATATGGGAGGCCGCTTCGGCGCTGCCTCCGCTGCGGAACCAGTCCCGGACCGCCGGCTCGCCCGCAAGCACCCGATCGGTCGGGTCGCCGCCGATCTTGATGTAGTGTTTGCCGTCGGCATAGGCAACGGGCGGCAGCAGGTAATAGCTTTTCTCCTGCTCCGGCGCCGCGACGATCAGCGACGGCATGCCTTCGAAACCAGGAAGATCATCTTCGCCGACCTCGGCGAACAAGACGCTGCGCGCCTTGACGTCAAGATCGATCGGCCTCGCCAGCAAGGCCGTCGAAAGCGAAAATCCGCCGGCGGCGACGAGTACGCGCCCCGCCCGGATAGCCCGCCCATCGGCGGTGGCCACGACCACCTGCTCCACCTCTTCCGAGACCGAAACCACTTCGGAGCGGATGATCCGGGCACCCTGTCTTTCCGCTGCCTTGGTCTGGGCGCGAACCAGTGCACGCGGATTGATATATCCTGCGCCGCTTGCCTCGTGGACGCCCGCATGGCCGGCCGCGAAACGGAACCAGGGAAAGCGCTTCGCGAGTGCGCCGCCGCCGATCAGGGGCGCTTCCACGCCCAGCCTGTCGCGGGCGCGCTCGACCTTCTCGAGATAATCGAAATCGCCGCCGGGAGCCGGCGCCGCGATCAAGCAACCGCTCTCGAAATAGAAATCCATCCCGCTCGCATCCGCGATTTCCGGATAACGATCGATCGAGCGGCGGGCAAGACGCGCCCAGACCGGGTCCGCATCGATCGTGCGGGTGATGCGGGCATTGTCGTAGTGGCTGGCGAATACGCCGCCGTGACTTGCCCAGTCCTCGGGCTCGTCAGGTCCGACGAGCGCAACGCTCGCGCCGGCGAGGCTGAGGTGACGCGCCGCCGCCGCTCCCATCATGCCTTTGCCGACCACAACGAAATCAAAGCTTTCCGACATGCATTTCCCCGATCTGCTTGCCTGCGGGAATAGCACGTGGATTTTCTACGGTACACCGGAACGCAAGACCTATCCGGCTACCTCCTGCATCGCGGCCGAACCGAGGCTCCGCATCGCGACGATCTCTTTCAACGTCGTGCGGCGGTCAATCCAGGATCGCCTTGACCTTGCCGCAATAGGCCTTCGAAACAGGATTCATCCGCTTGGCGCCGTGGCCGGCATTGTATTTCAGGATCGTGCCGCAGGTGCTGCCGTCCGAAAGCTCCTGCGCCTTGGCCAGATACAGCATGCCGAACTTAATATTGGTTTCCGGATCGTAGAGCCCTTTGGCAGAGCCGGAATAGCCCATCATGCGCGCGGTGGCGGGCTTGATCTGCATGAGCCCGATCTCGCCGGCGCGGCCCCGTGCCTTTGCATTGAAATTGCTCTCGACCTCCACGACGGCGCGGGCGAGATCGACGGCAACGCCATATTGCTTGGCGTAGGAGTGGATGAGATCGCCATAGTAGGATTTCGGCGAAAGGGAAGGTGTGGGAAATCCTGCGGTCCTGGTAACGGACTTCAGGGATGAGGTCTTGATGGTTCGGTCGACACCCCCTGCATACGACGTACCCATCCCGGCGACGAACATGCCAATGCATGCCGCCACCGCAGCAACAGACGATATTCTCATGTAGTTTGGAGTCTCCGGTCTGCGGATCCGGCCGGACGGCGCACCCCACCGTCGCGACCGGTTTCCCGATCGTTTTTATTTGGCAAGGTCCCGGTCTCTGCCTGCGTCCCCTGCGGTTGACGCGGCGAAAATGACCGCCCCATCATGGTAAACATGTGGCAACGCAAAAAATTTGTGCATAAAGCCATCGAAGGCGCTAATTTAGCGTAATCGAAGTTTGCAACCTATGCGCTGAATTTCGGCAGCGCGGCCAGCAGGCGGTGAAGCGTATCTATGGTGGAAATGTCCGCGATCCCATCCACCCGGGATTGCCGGAAATGCCTTTGGAAAGCGGCCACTACGCCTTCGGTGCGCTCGCAGAAATTGCCCGTGACTTCAATGCCATAGCCGTAAAGCGAGAGCATGGACTGCAGCGCCTCCACCGGCTGCCCGTGATCGCCGCGCTGGAAGAAGCGTCCGCCGCCCACCGGCGCCGGTTCGACCCAGTGACCGACCCCCTGTCGAAAGAGCGCATTCCAGGGGAATTTTTCTCCCGGGTCGACCTTGCGAATCGGCGCCACATCGCTATGGGCAAGCACCCTTTCGGGGGCAATTTGCCAGCGCTCGCCACAATCTCGACACAAATCGACGACGGCCGCGATCTGCGCCGCCGGGAAATCCGGCAGCCCGCCCAGATGGCCTGGATTGGCGATCTCGATACCGATGGAGCAGGAATTAATGTCGGCCTCGCCCTTCCACAGGCTCTTGCCGGCATGCCAGGCACGACGATCTTCCGCCACGAGCTGGTCGACGCGCCCGTCCTCATGCACGAAATAGTGACAGGAGACCTGGCTTTCCTCGCGACAGAGCCAGTCCAGCGCCGAGACCGCTGTTTCCATGCCGGTATAATGGAGAAGGATCATATCCGGCCCGCGCCCGCCCGCGCGCTCCCCATGATTGGGTGACGGCACGAAACGGGCACCGGCGAAGTCGCAGCGCGTCGATGTCATGCGGCGCGGCGTTCTCTCTCGATCGCTTCGTAGGCCGCGTTCAGCGCGGCCATACGATCCGTTGCAATGGCATGAAACTCCTCCGGCACGCCGCGCGCAACCAGCATGTCCGGGTGGTTCTCGGAAACGAGCACGCGATAGCGCTTGCGGATCTCGGCGAAATCGTCCTTCGGCGAGACGCCGAGTACCTGGTAGGGATCGCGTCCTTCGGCATGGACATGACGCGCCATGATGCGTTGGAACCGCGCCTCGTCCATCCTGAAGATTTCGGCGACGCGCAGCAGAAATGCGAATTCCTTCTCATGCACGACGCCATCGGACGCGGCGATATGGAACAGTCCGTCGACGATGTCCTCGAGAATCGGGCAATTGCGCTCGCAGGAGGCGCAAAGCGAGGCCATCTTCTCCGCATAGGCCTCGAAGCCCGCCACGTCCTGGCGCGCGAGATTATACAGCCTGGCGACGTTCTTCGCCTGGTCCGCCGGGAATTTGAAGATATCCCGGAAAGCCGCGACCTCGGCCTCGCTCACAATGCCGTCTGCCTTTGCCATCTTCGCCGAAAGGGCGATCATGGCGACCGAGAAGGCAACCCTGCGGCGCGTTTCCGGATCGCCCTCGAAGAGGGTTCTGACCGCCTCGACCACCCCTGCAAGCGCATTGCCGGTGGCCGTGACGATTTTGAGGAGGCTGTCCCAAACTGTCATGAGTGCGATTGTTCCCTGTCCACCACCGAGCATGGCCAGATGCGGTGGCAAATTGCAAGCGGCTGTCCGCGCGAAACGTCATGGATTGACGAATTTGTGATGGCCCCTCAATAAATCAATTGGCCGTGAATCGCAATTGAATTCGCACGGCGACACGACGGGGGCATCCTCGAATTTCCCGCTAGGCGCCAGGCCATGGGAGCGATCCACAGTCCTGTCATTTTATTTCCATCCGATTTGCGCTAGATCACAGGGATCATTGAGCATGGCAGCGTTCCGGGAACGCTTACCGTCGTGCGGTCCCGTCGCCCAAATCCCGAGGAGGAATCATGGCCAAGAAGAAAGTCGCAATGCTGACGGCGGGCGGGCTCGCGCCCTGCCTTTCATCCGCCGTCGGCGGCCTGATCGAGCGCTATACGGACATCGCGCCCGACTACGAGCTCGTGGCCTATCGTTCCGGTTACCAGGGGCTGCTTTTGGCCGACCGCATCGAGATCACGAAGGAGATGCGGGAAAAGGCCCATCTTCTCCATCGCCACGGCGGTTCTCCCATCGGCAACAGCCGTGTGAAGCTCACCAATGCCGCCGACTGCGTCAAACGCGGTCTGGTCAAGGAAGGCGACAACCCGCTTCGCATCGCCGCCGACAGGCTCGCAGCCGACGGCATCAGCATTCTGCACACGATCGGTGGCGACGACACCAACACCACGGCAGCCGATCTTGCCGCCTATCTCGGCGCCAATGGTTACGACCTCACCGTGGTCGGCCTGCCGAAGACCGTCGACAATGACGTGGTGCCGATTCGCCAGACGCTCGGCGCCTGGACGGCGGCCGAATACGGCGCGCGCTTCTTCGACCATGTCAGCAACGAGCAGAGCGCCGCCCCGCGCACCCTCGTCGTCCACGAGGTGATGGGCCGCCATTGCGGTTGGCTGACCGCGGCGACGGCACGCGCCTATATGCAACTGTCCGGCAGCAAGGACTATGTCGACGGCTTCATGATGAACGAGCAGTTGAAGAACATCGACGGCCTCTACCTGCCGGAGATGAAGTTCGACCTCGAATCGGAGGCCGCGCGCCTGCGCGACATCATGGACCGGGCCGGCTTCGTGACGCTGTTCGTCAGCGAAGGTGCCTGCCTCGATGCGATCGTTGCCGAACGCGAGGCGGCCGGCGAGACGGTCAAGCGCGATGCTTTCGGCCATGTGAAGATCGACACCATCAATGTCGGCAACTGGTTCTCAAAGCAGTTCGCCGCCCTCCTCGGCGCCGAACGCGCGATGGTGCAGAAATCCGGCTACTATGCCCGCTCCGCACCCGCCAATGGCGACGACCTGCGCCTCATACAGAGCATGGTCGACCTTGCGGTCGAAAGTGCGCTCAACAAGGTTTCCGGCGTCACGGGCCACGACGAGGACCAGGGCGGCCGCCTGCGCACGATCGAATTCCCCCGCATCAAGGGGGGCAAGCATTTCGACACGTCGGCGAAATGGTTCGGCGAGGTGATGGACACCATCGGCCAGAAATGGCAGGCGGCAGACTGAGGTCGCGCAACGGTTAGCGATGCCCTCTCCTCGGGTTTAACCCGAGGAGAGGGCATTCCTCACGCGACACCGGCGGATCATCCACTCATTGGAGTTCGAACGACGGTGTGAAATCGCCGCGCTGCTTGCCGCAGTGGACGGCATGGGTTAAGGGAGATTGAAGCACAGCGGACGGCAGCCGCTGATTTGCAAGGGGCTACGGGGCCCAGAAGCACGAAAGTGACAGCATGGCGAAGATCCGTATCTCCCTTTCGAAACAGGCGCTTGCGGCCTCTGCACTGGTTTCCATCGGAATTGCCTCCGGGTGCTCGACCGTCGAGCGGACCTCACTTGAAGAACTGACCGCCGTGCAGACGGTCACACCCATCCCGAAGCCAGGAACGGAGATGACGGCCTATGCGCTGCCGGCACCGGTCGGTGCAACGGCCGACGCATCCGCCACACTTGCGGCCGAGGCAGCGACCTCGACCACCGCGACGGAGGCCGCGGTAGCTGAAGCCGGCGCTGTATCGTCACCGGATGCGACGCTTGCCTTCGCCGCGCCGCAGACAACCGCGGTTCCGAACGCACGGCCCGCCCAGGCCATCCAGGTGGCCATGGCAGAGACTGGCGCGGCGCCCCTGTCGCCGGAAGTGACCGCCGCCGCCGACTCGGCGAGCGAACCGGCCGTCCCGCTGCTCGGCATTGCCGCCGCAATGGAATCGGATTTCGACACCGGCGAACCGGTCGGCCTCGAAACTCTCGTTGCCAAGCGCATGATCGTGCCGACCGAGCGGCCAAAGAGCGGCGTCATCGGTTCTGCGGTCGATGCCGTCGCCAAGGCCATTCCTGGCTCGCTGAAGCTCACCCGGACACCGACGAGTTCCCGACCCGAGCTCGACCGGCTGATCGAGTACTACGCCGAACTCAACGGCCTTCCGGTCGAACTCGTGCATCGTGTGGTCAAGCGCGAGAGCAATTACAATCCACGCGCCTACAGCCGCGGCAATTACGGGTTGATGCAGATCCGCTACAACACCGCCAAGGGGCTTGGCTATGAGGGCCCCGCCGAGGGCCTGTTCGACGCGGAGACCAATCTCAAATACGCGACCAGATATCTGCGCGGTGCCTGGATGGTTGCCGACAATCAGCACGACGGTGCCGTGCGCCTCTATGCCAGTGGCTACTACTATCATGCCAAGCGCAAGGGTATGCTCGACGAACTCGGGCTGCAGTAAATCCCCGACCCCGGCCGCGCTCAATCGAGCGCATCGATGACTTTGGCGTTCAGCGCCTGCACATTATAACCGTCGCGCCAGGGCGTGAGGCCGAGCCGGACGACGGCGAGGCGAAGAGAGGGAACGAGCATGATGGCTTGCCCGTCATGCCCAAGCATCCAGAAGCTGTCCGCCGGGAACCCGCCCGTCCCGGCCCTTATGCCATTCGCCGTGAGCCAGACCTGGCCCGAGCCGTAATCGCCGCCGGAGGCTGCGGAAGGTTTGCGCATGAAGTCGACGTAGCCCTCCGGCAGAAGCGCCCTCCCCTTCCAGCGCCCGTCGTCGAGCAGGAACTGCGCAATGCGTGCCCAATCCTGCGCCGTCGCATACATGTAGGACGAGCCGACGAAGGTGCCGCTTTGATCCGCCTCCATCACCGCGCTCGTCATGCCGAGAGGTTCGAACAAAGCCAAGCGAGGATAGGCGAGCGCGGCGGCCGGATCGTCGAAGCTCCTCATCCAGAGCCGGGACAAAATGTTGCTGGTGCCGCTCGAATAGCTGAACTTCGTGCCGGCCGCCGCTGCGAGCGGTTTCGATGCGGCGAAACCGGCCATGTCGCTTTCGAGGAAGAGCATGCGCGTCACATCGGTGACATCGCCGTAGTCCTCGTTGAAGGCCAGACCGCTTTGCATCCCCAGGAGATCCGAAAGCTTGATTGCGGCGCGTTCGTCGCGATCCCATTCGGCCAGGAGACGGTCCTGCTCTAAATCCATCCGCCCCTCGGCAATGCGCATGCCGACCAGCGCCGCCGTGACCGATTTCGTCATCGACCAGCCGAGCAAGGGGGTGTCGCGATCAATGCCGGGGCCGTAGCGCTCCGCCACAAGGCGGCCATCGCGAATGACCGCGATGGCGCGCATGCCGGGACCTGCCAATTCGGGATCCTCGAGAAAGGTCTGGATCGTTGGGTCGATCTCCGCCCGCCCCCCCTCCGGCCATTCCGCTTCGGGATCGCCGGCTTCGGGATCGCCGACCGCAGCCTTCGACCCCGCGTTTCCGCCAGCCGCCGGATTTGCGAAAGCCTCGGCGACGCCATTGCCGGTGTTCATGCAGCCGAGCCCCGGCCGATGGACCGCACGGCCGGGCGCGGCGAACCCGAATATGCGCGCGGTCACGCGCTGCTCGTGATGATCGACGGATATGCTGACGAACTTCAGCAAGGGATGGCCGGGGGCCTGGACATCCACCGCGAGCACCTCTTGTGGGTCGCGCCCGGCGAGAAAGACATTGGAGCAGACGATCTTGGCGGCGTATCCATCGCCGACCTTCAGAAGCTCCGGCGGATAGAGCGCCAGCCAGCCGGCGGCGGCTGCCGGTGCCGCAACGGCCAAGGCTCCGAACTTCTTCGACAAACCTCGCATGATCACTCCTGTTCCCCATGAGGAAACCAGAATTGCCGGAAAAGAGAAAGCCCCATAGGCAGGTCGTCCCGGATTTGCCGCGCGTCTCCGAGAAGGTCATGCACAGACTGCGCGCGCCCGTCATCAAAGTGTAGTCGAGTCATTTTAGAAGCGGCTCAGTTTCAACTTGGATGGCAGCAAGATGACGGACCTCGCACCCGATGCCGGCTTCGGCAGGAAGAACACGAAGCTGAAGAGCGCGCTCCTCCAGCATAAGACCTTCTCCTTGGCAGGCCTTTCAGAGCGACTGTTCGGGGTGCTCTTTTCGGGCCTGGTCTATCCCCAGATCTGGGAGGATCCGATCGTCGACATGGAAGCGATGCAGATCCGCTCCGGACACCGGATCGTGACAATCGGCTCCGGCGGCTGCAACGTGCTGACCTATCTTTCCGCCTGCCCGGCCCGCATCGACGTGGTCGACCTCAATCGTCATCATATCGCACTCAACCGGCTGAAGCTCGCGGCCTTCCGCCACCTGCCGAGCCACAAGGACGTGGTGCGGTTCCTCGCATCCACCGGCATGCGCACGAACGGCGACGCATTCGACCTCTTCATCGCGCCGAAGCTCGACGCCGCCAGCCGCGCCTATTGGACCGGCCGCGACATCACGGGGCGCCGCCGCATCAGCGTTTTCGGCCGCAATATCTATCGCACCGGCCTGCTCGGCCGCTTCATCGCCGCCAGCCATCTCCTCGCACGGCTGCATGGCATCGATCCGGAGGATTTCGTCCGGGCGCGCTCGATGCGCGAACAGCGGCAATTCTTCGACGACAAGCTCGCGCCACTCTTCGAGCGCCCGGTCATCCGCTGGTTGACCAGCCGCAAGAGCTCGCTGTTCGGCCTCGGCATTCCGCCGCAGCAGTTCGACGAGCTCGCCAGCCTCAGCGACGAGAGGTCGCTCGCGGCCGTGCTCCGTCACCGCCTCGAAAAGCTGACCTGCCATTTCCCGCTGCGTGAAAACTACTTTGCCTGGCAAGCCTTCGCCCGGCGTTACCCGCTGCCGCACGAGGGCGATCTGCCTCCTTATCTGCAGGGCTCGAAATACGAAACGATCCGCAATCATGCGGATCGCGTTGCCGTCCACCACGAAAGCTTCACCGAACTGCTCGCCCGCAAGCCTGCCGCCTCGGTCGACCGATACGTGCTGCTCGACGCCCAGGACTGGATGAGCGACCGGCAATTGAACGACCTCTGGAGCGAGATCACCCGCACGGCCGATGCCGGCGCGCTGGTGATCTTCCGCACGGCGGCGGAAGCCAGCATCCTGCCGGGCCGGCTTTCGGCCGCACTGCTCGAACAGTGGGACTACGATGCGGAAACCTCCATGCGGCTCGGTTCGCAGGACCGCTCGGCCATCTATGGCGGTTTCCATATCTACCGAAAGAGAGCATGAGTGCCGTGCAAGAAGCGGAAAACAACCATGCGCGGCTCATGGACCGGATGTACCGCTATCAGCGCTACATCTATGACTTCACCCGCAAATACTATCTCTTCGGGCGCGACACGCTGATCCGTGACCTTCAGGCGCCACCCGGCGCCTCTGTGCTGGAGATCGGTTGCGGCACCGGCCGAAACCTCGCCATGATCGGCGAACTCTATCCGGAGGCACGTCTGTTCGGGCTCGATATCTCCGCCGAGATGCTGGTGACCGCCAGGTCAAAGCTCAAGCGGCACGGCCGCCCGGATGCGGTGCTGCGCGTCGCCGACGCCACGCATTTCCATGCCGCCTCCTTTGGCGAAAAGAGCTTCGACCGAATCGTCATCTCCTATGCGCTGTCGATGATCCCTGCATGGGAAAAGGCGATCGAGGCGGCGATCGAGGCGCTCAGCCCGGGCGGCTCCCTGCACATCGCCGATTTCGGCCAACAGGAAGGTTGGCCCGGTGGCTTCCGCCGCCTGCTGCAGGCGTGGCTGAGGCGCTTCCATGTTTCGCCGCGCGACACGCTCTTCGACGTCATACGCGAGAAAGCGGATATTCGCGGGGCGACGCTCGAACTCAAATCGATCGGCAGGGGCTATGCCTGGCTCGCCGTCTATCGCCGGCCCGCCACAGATTGAACTCGAGCGCGCTCGTCCAAACAGACGCGCAGAGTTGGCCGCGCGCCGCAATTCCTGCTTGAGCTAACGCAATTTTTACGATGATATGGTGAAAAGGAGGCAAGCCTCCCCGGGGGACATCGCACAGACATGGAAACCATCGCGTGAGGCAGGATCGTCGTTCGTCTCCAAATGGAACCCTCATGCGCCGGATTCTCCTGGCTCTGTTGCCAATCGCGTCCCTTCTTTCCGCCTGCTCGTCCACCGATTACGACCTGGTGAAGACGGCTTCCATCCCGCCACGCTTCCACGATACCGATCCCCAGGATTTCGGCGACCGTACCCCGCACCATCACAGCATCCACGGCATCGACATCTCCAAGTGGAACGGCAATATTGACTGGGTGAAGGTCAAGAATTCCGGCGTTTCCTTCGCCTTCATCAAGGCCACCGAGGGCAAGGACAGGCTCGACGCTCGCTTCCACGAATACTGGCAGCAGGCACGCGCCGTCGGTCTCGCCTACGCGCCCTATCATTTCTACTATTTCTGCTCGTCCGCCGATGCGCAGGCCGACTGGTTCATCGCCAATGTGCCGAAGAGCGCTGTCCATCTGCCGCCCGTGCTCGACGTCGAATGGAACGGCGAATCGAAGACCTGCCGCTATCGACCGGCCCCGGAAACTGTGCGCTCCGAAATGAAGCGGTTCATGGACCGACTGGAAACCCATTACGGCAAGCGGCCGATCATCTACACCTCGGTCGATTTTCACCGGGACAATCTGGTCGGCGCCTTCAACGACTATCATTTCTGGGTACGCTCCGTCGCAAAGCACCCGAAAGACATCTATGTCGACCGTCGATGGGCATTCTGGCAATACACCAGCACCGGCGTCATTCCGGGCATTGACGGCCAGACGGACATCAATGCCTTCGCCGGGTCGACCAGGAACTGGCAGAAATGGGTCGCCGCCGTCTCGCAAGCGCGATAGCCGCAAGACTGGTTTAAATCCGCTCGTCTTGCCGCCACATTTCTTCATTCGGTCATAATGCTCTGGAAGAGCGTCGGCGGATTTTCCCAGTGGACAGCATTGCAGCCGGTTGCCCGATAGAACCCGGCCGGACATGGAAAGGATCAAGATGCGCAAGGCCCTTCTCTCCCTCGGACTGCTCGCTCTTGCCAGCACCACAGCAGCGGCACAAACCCAGACTGCCGCGCCGGTCGCCTGCGGCGGTGATCTCCAGACCTTCCTGGAGGGCGTCAAGGCCGAGGCGATCGCCCGGGGCGTTCCCGCCGAGGCCGCCGACCATGCGCTTGCGGGTGCCGCCATCGACCAGAAGGTATTAAGCCGCGACCGCGCCCAGAGCGTCTTCAAACAATCCTTCACGGAGTTTTCCAAGCGCACCGTCAGCAAGTCGCGCCTCGATATCGGCGCCAAAAAAATGCGCGAGTATGCCGAGATTTTTGCCCGCGCCGAACAGGAATTCGGCGTGCCGGCGCCGGTGATAACCGCCTTCTGGGCGATGGAAACGGATTTCGGCGCCGTTCAGGGCGATTTCAACGCGCAATGCCCTGGTGACGCTCGCCCATGACTGCCGCCGCCCGGAGATGTTCCGGCCGCAGCTTCTCGCCGCGATCGAGATGGCCCAGCACGGCGACCTCGATCCCGCGACGACCACCGGCGCCTGGGCCGGCGAGATCGGTCAGGTTCAAATGCTGCCGGAGGACATCATCGCCTATGGCGTCGATGGTGACGGCGACCACCATGTCGATGTGAAAAAGAGCGCGCCGGACGCGATCCTGACGGCGGCGAAATTCATTCAGAGTCTCGGTTTCAAGGCGGGCCAGCCCTGGATCCAGGAAGTGACCGTCCCCGCCCAGCTTCCCTGGGAGAAAACGGGGCTGCAGTCGGGCATGACCGCGGGCGACTGGTTCGCCCTCGGCGTCACCCCACGCGACGGCAACACCGCCAACAGCGCGCTCGAAGCATCGCTGGTGCTGCCGCAGGGCCACAAGGGCGTCGCCTTACTGACCTATCCGAACTTCAACATCTATCTCGAGTGGAACCAATCCTTCATCTACACGACGTCGGCCGCCTATTTCGCCAGCCGCCTCGCTGGGGCACCGCCCTATCAGCCAGGCAATCCGGAGCCGGGGCTCGGCGACGCGGAAATGAAGGCGCTGCAGGAAAAGCTGCAGGCGCTCGGGCACGATGTCGGCAAGATCGACGGAATTCTCGGTTCCGGCACCCGCACCGCCCTGCAAAAGGAGCAATTGAAGCGCGGGCTCCCGGCAGACGGCTGGGCAACGTCCGCTGTGTTGAGCGCGCTCTGACGAGCTAACGAAGCGCTATTCTTGATTCTCGCAGGAAGCGGGTGGCAACGCCCGCTTTCTTCCATTATTGCTTGCACGAATCCGATTTTCCGGAACTCGGGATAAGCACTGCTTCCCCAAGTCCGCCGAGCACCGATGGCAGACAACCCATGCAATATGTTCAGACCGGAAAGACGCAGATGAGCCTGCGCCTGTGGGCGCTGTTGATGCTGCTCGGCGTGATCTGGGGCGGCTCGTTCTTCTTCGCTCGCGTGGCCGTCCTCCATGTGCCGCCCTTCACCCTCGTGCTCGCGCGCGTCGCTCTCGCCGCTCTTGCATTGCATGTCTATCTTCGCGGCCGCCACGGCCTCTACCCGGCACTCACCGCGCGTTGGCGCGAATTCCTCGTGATGGGGCTCATCAACAACGCTATCCCGCACGCCTTCATCTTTCTCGGCCAGATCCATATCGGCGCCGGCCTCGCGGCAATCCTCAACGCGACAACGCCGGTCTGGACGGTGCTGATCGCCAACATCGCGACCGAAGACGAAAAGCTGAGTGCCGCGAAAATCAACGGCTGTCTGCTTGGCCTTGCCGGCACGATCGTGCTCATCGGGCCGAACGCTCTGTCGGACCTCTTCGGCCGCGCGAGCGACATTCCCCTCTGGGCGCTCGTGCTACCGGTTCTGGCGGCGGTGAGCTATGGCCTTTCCGCCACCTACGGCAAGCGCTTCCGCGACCTGACGCCGACCGTCACCGCAGCGGGACAACTGACGGCCTCCACGGTCCTCATGCTGCCGGTCGCCGCCTTTACCGATATGCCATGGACCTTGCCGTTGCCGCCGATCACGGCCATGGGAGCAATCCTCGCTCTCGCGCTGGTCTCGACCGCCTATGCCTACATTCTCTTCTTCCGGATCATGGCGGAGGCGGGCGCCACCAATACATCGCTGGTGACCCTGCTGGTGCCGCCAAGCGCGATCCTGCTCGGCTATCTCTTCCTTGGAGAAAGGCTGCAGGCGATCGACTTCGCCGGCATGGCCCTGATCGCGGCCGGCCTGGCGGTTCTCGACGGGCGCATCCTGAGACGCCGCCGCCCGGTCTGAAGATTCGCAAAGATCGACCTGCCGGCGTGTTCACGCGCCGTTACAGCCGTTCATATTAACTCCCGCGCAGTAAATATGAAAAAAATGTGGCACGAAAATTCTTGTTTTGTACCAATGAGTTAGTCCTGTGCATATGTGCGACCGGTTCACCTGTTTTCGCGCTGCAGCACAAGATTTGCTTTGAACTGCCGCTCTTTCGCCCTATGTTTTACCCGTCAACGCAGGGAGGATCATCCTATGGGACTTACACATTCGTTGAATGTCCTCATGATCAGTGCAGCGTTCGCGTTTGTGGCCGTTATGCTCTTCGTCTGAAGCAGGGCCGCTGAAAGTCCAAAAAGGAAGAGGGACTTAAGTTTCCGGAATTAGAATCGCAGCAAATCCGGGGAGGCAGGCCGCTCCAGGAGCACCCGGCCTAGAGAGCTGTAACAGGACCGAAGCCCATGGACGTGGATGCGTTCATGGGCTTTCGCAATCAGGCGGCGGCGCCATCGCCAGCGCATCGGCGTGGATCCGAAAGCCCATAGCGTCCTTTGCGCGAAAGGACGCTCGGCAGCCAACGATGTTGCCCTCTTGCCACAGAGCCCGATGATGCCTGCAATTCGCAATTGCAGAGACTTGCCGAACGGCAAATCTCATGTAAGATACACACACTCGCAATTCAATCAGAGGAGGCGTGAGATGGATACTGTTGTCGTGTTTGTGCGCCTCTCTTGCGGAGCGATTCTGCCGTCGATGCATCATAAATCGACCGGAAGCCGATTTACATCCAAAGGACTGTAATCCTTGGATTTCCGCTGAAGCGGCATCTTTCCCATTTGACCTGACGTGACCGTCTGACGGAGCGATGTCTCGCGACTTCCGCTGCCGCATCGGCGCGTCCCTTCACCATCGAGAGGACCCGGCAGCGTTACCGCGTCGGGACGGAACACCATGCGCGATTCACAATTATTGATTGCAAATACTCTTACGGCCACGGTTGATGACCTGTGCCAGCAATTCGGCGTCTGGAAGACTGCGCGTGCATTGGCGCGCGCCGCCTGGCGGCAGCGCCAGACCACGAGCCATGTCTCCCACCTGTCGAATCGCATGCGCCGGGACATCGGCCTGCCGGAAAGCGACGATACGCCCGAGCAAATCGGTTCTTTCCTGTGGGACATCAGGATTTGAGGCCGGGCAACAACGGGAGGCCACGACGGTTGGAAGAGCCCGATTGTCGTGGCCGGCATACATATATGGAGCGTCAGGCCCTGCGGGAAGAAAACCGCAGGCTCTTCCCCAATACAGCGCCGCGCGTCTTATCAGACGCGCAAAGGTCGCTGTAGCACTTTGGATTGCTGCATGTCTTTGTCCTTAAATCGAGTTTGAATAAAGGAGACATGCAGTAGTCTTTCAGCGCGCTCCTGCGGCCGTCTTGATCGAGCCGACGGCCATTTCCCGGGCGTTCACCGGCGAACGGACATAACCGAGGAGTTCGCACACGGCGATGACGAGAGGGGAGCGGTTCATGGTGTAGATGTGAAAGTCGCGCACGCCGCGCCGAACGAGATCGACGATCTGCTCGGCGGCGATGTGACTTGCCTCCCGGAACCTCTCCTCCGGCTGGTCATCGAGATGCGCGAGCCGCGAGGTGATCGCATCTGGCACCGTCGAGCCGCAAAGCCCGGCGAATTTCATCACCTGCGATAGATTGTTGATCGGCAGGATACCCGGGACGACCGGGACTTCAATGCCGGCACGCCGCACCTGATCGAGGTAGCGCTCGAAATCGTCATTGTCGAAGAAGAACTGCGTGATCGCCCGCGTCGCGCCGTTGTCGACCTTTCGCTTCAACATGTCGATGTCGGCCGCAGCATCACGACTTTCCGGATGTTTTTCCGGATAGGCGGACACCGAAATCTCGAAATCGCCGCGCGCACGCAGCGCCTTGACGAGCGCCGCAGCGTTCTCGTATCCGCCCGGAAACGGCTGGTAAGCGCTGCCGACGCCTCCCTGCGGATCGCCCCGCAATGCCACAAAATGGCGGACGCCGCAGGCGACGAACTCTTCGATGATTGCATCGACCTCGGGCTGGGGCGCGCCGACGCAGGTCAGATGCGCGGCCGTGTTGCTGAGTCCCATCTCGCCGATCATGCGCCTGACCGTCGTCAGGGAGCGGGCTTTTGTCGAACCGCCGGCGCCGTAGGTCACGGTCTGGAAGGCCGGGGCGAAGGCCGAAAGATCCGCCACCGTTTGAAAGAGCTGCGCTTCCATTTCTTCGTTCTTCGGCGGGAAATATTCGAACGAGAGGCTGATCTCGGCGCGCTCGCTCGGATGAAGCGTCGTTCTTTCCATGCTCAAATTCCCCCCGCCTGAAGACGCTGGCGCATATCGGCGATGTTGCTGGCAACGCGCTGGTCGCGCGCGAGCCAGATGGTGACCGTCAGTTTCCTCTCATCGGCGCCCTCGGGCGCGAGATCGGTCGTCTTCTCGAGCGCGAGACCGGCCCGCTGCAGCCAATCGGTCATCGTCTGGTGCGAAAAGCCGAGCCGCGCATGCGCATGCTCGTCGCGCAGATATTCGAGCCCATGCGGGGCAAAATCGATGATGACGAGGCGGCCGGCGGGCATGAGCATGCGCGCGGCCTCCGCGATCGCCGCCTCGGGCTCCGCCAGATAATGCAGCACCTGATGGATCGTCACGAGATCGAAGGATTGATCGTCGAGCGGCAGGTTGAAGATGTCGCCATGGCGGATCGACGCCTTGGTGATGCCGGCCTTGTCGAGGTTGGAGCGGGCCACCGCCAGCATGTCGCGGCTGGCATCGACACCGATCCCGCGCCGGTAGATGCCTTCGAAGAGTTGCAGGATACGGCCGGTGCCGGTTCCGAGATCGAGCAGGCTGTCAACGGGTTCGTCGCCGACCATTGCCTTCAGTGCCGCCTCGACATCGCCTTCGCTCACGTGCAGACGCCTCAGTTCGTCCCATTCGGCGGCGTTGCGGCTGAAATAGGCCTGCGCCTTTTCCGCGCGCGCCTTCTTCAATGCCACAAGCCGCATCTCGTCGCGCGCGAGAACGGCATCATCGGCAGCGGCCGCCGACAGCAATCCGCGCACAAGCGCCACGCGGCCACCTTCCTGGCGCAGCCGGAAATAGGCCCAGGCGCCTTCCTGATAGCGATCGATCAGGGCGACTTCGCCGAGGAGTTTCAGGTGCCTCGAGATGCGGGGTTGCGACTGGCCGAGAATTTCGGTCAAGTCGGTTACGGTGAGATCGCTGGCGGCAAGCAACGCCAACAGGCGCATGCGCGTCGGCTCCCCCGCCGCCTTCAAGACGTCGACCAGCGCATCCAAGCCAAGTGTGTCACGATCAACCATCGCCTTCCCCATCAACACATAAAGATATCTTTATGTGAATTACGGATGGCACGCAAGCGAATTTGCGCAGGAAGGCAACGGGATGGCGTTGGCAGACAGGCGGGCGAAAAGCTCCGCGGACCAGACGATACCGCATGGCCGCGCTTCTGAACCGCGAGGCCCAAGGCCTCGACCCTCATTCCTGTGCTTGTCACAGGAATGAGGCGCTGGGGGTGACCGCGCCCTAACGCGTCAGGCGCTTGTAGGTCACCCGTGTCGGGTTGACCGATTCGGGGCCAAGCCGGCGGATCTTGTCCTTCTCATAGTCTTCGAAGTTACCCTCGAACCACTCGACGTGGCTGTCGCCCTCGAAGGCGAGAATGTGGGTCGCGAGACGGTCGAGGAACATCCGATCGTGGCTGATGATCACGGCGCAGCCGGCGAAGTTCTCGAGTGCATCCTCGAGCGCGGCCAGCGTCTCGGTGTCGAGATCGTTGGTTGGCTCGTCGAGCAGGATGACATTGCCGCCGGATTTCAGCATCTTGGCGAGGTGCACCCGGTTGCGCTGGCCGCCGGAAAGCGTGCCAAGCTTCTGCTGCTGATCGCCTCCCTTGAAGTTGAAGGAGGAGCAATAGGCGCGCGAATTGACCTCGTGCTTGCCAAGCTTGATGACATCGTTGCCGCCGGAAATCTCTTCCCAGACGGTCTTGTTCGGGTCGAGCGCGTCGCGGCTCTGGTCGACATAGGCGAGCTGCACGCTGTCGCCGATGCGGAAGGAGCCGTCATCCGGCTGCTCCTGGCCGGTGATCATCCGGAAGAGCGTCGTCTTGCCGGCGCCGTTCGGACCGATGACGCCGACGATGCCGCCCGGCGGCAATTTGAAGCTCAGCCCATCGATCAGGAGCTGGTCGCCATAGCCCTTGGAAAGGTTGTCCGCTTCGATGACGACCTGGCCGAGCCGCTCGCCGACTGGGATGATGATCTGCGCGTCGCCCGGGCGCCGATCGGCCGCCGCCTTGACCAGCTCGTCATAGGCGCGGATACGGGCCTTGGACTTGGCCTGACGCGCCTTCGGGCTCGAGGAAATCCACTCCTGCTCGCGGCTGATCGCCTTCTGCCGGGTAGCCTCCTCCCGTCCCTCCTGCGCCATGCGCTTGGCCTTGGCTTGGAGATAGGCCGAATAGTTGCCCTCATAGGGAATGCCTCGGCCACGGTCGAGTTCGAGGATCCATCCGGTAACGTTGTCGAGGAAGTAGCGGTCGTGGGTGATCATCAGCACGGCGCCCGGATATTCGCGCAGGTGCTTTTCGAGCCAGGCGATCGTCTCGGCGTCGAGATGGTTGGTCGGCTCGTCGAGCAGCAGCAGGTCCGGCTGCGAGAGCAAGAGCTTGCATAGCGCGACGCGGCGCTTCTCACCGCCCGAGAGGTTATTGACGTCGGCGTCGCCCGGCGGGCAGCGCAGCGCATCCATCGCCATTTCCACCTGGCTGTCGAGGTCCCACAGGTTCTGGCTATCGATGATGTCCTGGAGCTTCGCTCCCTCTTCCGCCGTCTCGTCGGAATAGTTCATCATCAGCTCGTTGTAACGGTCGAGGATCGCCTTCTTGGCGGCGACGCCCTCCATGACGTTCCCGACCACGGTCTTTGCGGGGTCGAGTTGCGGCTCCTGCGGCAGGTAGCCGATCGTAGCGCCTTCCGCGACCCAGGCCTCGCCGGTATATTCATGGTCGAGGCCGGCCATGATTCTCAGGACCGTCGACTTGCCGGCCCCGTTCGGACCGAGGATGCCGATCTTGGCGTCCGGATAGAAGGACAGATGGATGTTCTCCAGGACCTTCTTGTTGCCGTAGGCCTTATTGAGCCCGGCCATGTGGTAGATGAATTGACGTGCCATAAAGCATGCTCCGCATCGGAAGGGGAATTTGGCCGCTATGTAGGCGAAATATGGTGGCTGGGCAATCCGCCAAAGGCTTTGCCCACGCCGATCCCTTGCTCGCGGAGTGCCGCTTCGATCAAGTCCGTTTGACGGCGGCCACGATCCCCTTCGCACATTTGAACTCGGTCGGTCCGGCCGCCTGGATCAGGTTCCGAAGATCCGCCCTGCCCGAAAATTCTCCGGTCAGGCCGATGGTGAGGCCTGTGATCACACTTCGCCCAGCCACCGTCTGGCAACGCATCCGCACCCGCTCCCCAGCACCGGCTCCGAAGCTTTTGTCGAATGCCGCCTTGATCTCGGCTTCGCCGACCTCGGCTCCGATCCTGCCGGCAAAGAGCGCCTGCACGGCGGACTCGTTCAACTGGTCGAGCAGACGAAGCTGCAAGGCGAAGTAATCCTCGGCATTTTCCGCCTGGCAGGTGCCGCTGCGCAGCCATTGGTGCCGGTCGAGGCCGGATTTCACGCCCGGCATGGCGACGAGCAGGCGCGCGGCCGTCTCGTCCGCCATGGCGAGCTTCGGCAAGTCGAGCCAGTCACCCTTGCGGTCGCGGCCCTTCAGTTCCGCCTCGACGCCGCAATAGCTCTTCCTGAGCGGCCACAGGCCGTGAAGCGAAAAATGCGTCGCGTCGACCCGCTCGGCCGCCTGCTCGGCGCACTCCTTGCGCGTCGGCCGCGTCTCGCAGAAACCCGGCTGCCAGCTGACCGCCAGGACATATTGCGTCCGGCCGGCTTCCACCGCCTCCCCGCCCCCGGCCGCCGCTTGTTCCTGCGCCGCCGCCGGAGATACAAGAACCAGACCCAGCACAAGCGCTGCAACCCGCGGTACACTCACCATTCCCCGCACTGCCATAATGGCCTCCATTGAAAAACAAAACGAGAACAAAAGAACAACAAAAGCGGGAAAATTGCAACCCCCTGCTGAAGGCGCCTTACAACACCCCGGAATTCTCCTGACCTCATGCGCAACAAGCAACAAGCGGCGATTGCCTTTGGCGGCCAAATCGATTTGATATCTCAGGGCAGATTTATGCTCGGCTCTTCCGCAAGGGCGTGGCGGTGCCGTGAGGAAATGTTCGGAGATTGGAATGTTCGGGCAGGTAAAAACGCTTCAAAGCCCGACGGGCGCTATGCTCGCCTGGCGCCACTGGCCTGCCTCTGGCGAACCGATCGCCATTCTGCTCGTCAGCCATGGCCTAGCCGAGCATTCCGGTCGCTACGCCCGCTTGGCAGAAGCCATCGCCGCCGACGGCATTCATATCTACGCCCATGACCACCGCGGACATGGTCATACGCGCGCACCCGACGCGCCGCCGGGGATGTTTGCCCGGAAGGGCGGCGTCGAAATGGTCATTGCCGACTTGCGCGCCGTGCGCGAGATGGCCGTCGCGCGTCACCCCAGTCTGCCGGTCATCCTCTTCGGACACTCCATGGGTGGCCTGATCGCCCTCAATGCAGCCGAAACGCATCCTCGATCCTATGATGCGCTCGCCGTCTGGAACTCCAATTTCCGACCGGGTTCTGCCGGCCGCGTGGCCCAGGCGATTCTCCGGATCGAGCGAATGCTGAAAGGCTCGGATGTGCCGAGCCCGATGCTTTCGCGTCTCACCTTCGGCGCCTGGGCTCAGGCTATCCCGAACCACAAAACCGCCTTCGACTGGCTGTCGCGGGACGAGGAAGAGGTTGCGAAATATATCGCCGATCCGCTCTGCGGCTTCGATGCCACCGTATCGCTGTGGATCGATCTCTTCATTCTCGTCTATGCCGGAGCGCGGGCGGACCGATTGGCGCGGCTCCCCGCGCGCCTTCCCGTTCACCTCGCCGGCGGTACCGCCGATCCGTCGACCGACGGCGGAGCGGCAATTCGCTGGCTTTGCGATCGCATGAAGGCGCGCGGGATGACGGACGTAACGGTCGCGATCCATGAGGGCATGCGTCATGAAACGCTGAACGAGCTCGGCCGGGAGAAGGCGACGCAAGACTTTGCCGCCTGGTGCCGGGACGCGGTGGGCGTGAAAGCCCCTACGGGCGCACTCTCATGAGCGATGTGGTCCTCTCCCGGTCGGCACCGGACCGCCGTGTCAGCTACGGCCTGATGCTGATGGTTCTTTCGGTGCTGATTTCGCCGGTGATCGACGTCTTCGCCAAGCTGGCGATCGCCACCGTCCCGTCGGCGGAGATCACCGCCGTGCGTTTCCTGCTGCAGGTCGTCTTCATTCTCCCTGTCGTCCTCTACCGGCGCACGATGCTCGATCTCACCTGGAAAAAAAGCGCGCTGCATGCGCTGCGCGGCGGTCTCCTCGTTCTGACCATGCTTTCCTTCATCACGACGCTCAAAGTGATGGAGGTGGCCGATGCTATCGCCATCTTCTTCGTCGAGCCGATCATACTCACCATTCTCGGCAGCATCTTTCTGAAGGAGACGATCGGCTGGCGGCGCTACACCGCCTGCGCCGTCGGCTTTTTCGGCGCCATGCTCGTGATCCAGCCGAGCATGCAGGAGGTCGGACCGATCGCGCTCCTTCCGATCGTCGCGGCTTTCACCCTCGCCGTCTTTCTGCTCCTCACCCGAATGGTCGCGCAAAACGAGGACCCCTGGTCGATGCAGTTCCATGCGGGCATCTGGGGCTGCCTTTTCTGCCTCGTGCTGCTGGCGTTCGGCCAAGGAACGGGCTCGAGCATCGTAGATCCCGTCTGGCCGGAAGGGCGCGTCTGGCTCTACCTGTGGGGTGTCGGCGTCGCTGCCACCGTATCCGGCGTGCTCGGCGTCTATGCCTATCGCGCCGCCCCCGCCTCGGTGCTCGCACCCTTGCAGTATCTGGAAATCGTGTCGGCGACGATCCTCGGTTGGCTCGTCTTCGGCGATCTGCCGGATGCGCTGAAGTGGCTCGGCATCGCCATCATCATCGGCTCCGGCCTCTATATCATCTGGCGCGAGCGACGGCTGCAGAAGACCGCCGGCACGCCGCCGGTCTCGCCGGCAATCTGAGGCGAAAAACAAAGCATTGGGAGGCGTTCGCATGAAAACGGGAGGGCAACTGGTCGTCGAGGCGCTGGTGGCGAACGGCGTGAAGCGCATATCCTGCGTACCGGGGGAAAGCTATCTGGCCGTGCTCGACGCGCTTTGCGACACCGATATCGACGTGGTCGTCTGTCGCCAGGAGGGGGGCGCCGCGATGATGGCGGATGCCTGGGGCCGGCTGACCGGCGAGCCCGGCATCTGCATGGTTACCCGCGGCCCCGGCGCAACGAACGCGTCTGCCGGCCTCCACATCGCCCGGCAGGACTCGATCCCGATGATCCTGTTTATCGGCCAGGTCCAGCGTGACGCCCGCGAGCGCGAAGCCTTTCAGGAGATCGAATATCGCCGCGCCCTCACCGAGGTCGCGAAATGGGTCGGCGAGATCGACGACCCCGCGCGCATCCCGGAATTCGTCACCCGCGCCTTTGCCGCCGCCACCTCTGGCCGCCCCGGCCCGGTGGTGCTCACGCTGCCGGAGGACATGCTCACCGAGACCGCCAAAGCCCCCGCCGCACGCGCCTACCAGCCGGTCGAAAGCCATCCGGGACCAGGTCAGATCGCCCGCCTCGAGGCGCTCCTCACGGAAGCGAAACGACCGATCGCCATTCTCGGCGGCACCCGCTGGACGGCTGACAGTGTCGCCGAATTCCAGCATTTCGCCGAGCGCTGGCATCTGCCGGTCGGGTGCTCCTTCCGCCGCCAGATGCTGTTCGACCACCTGCATCCGGTCTATGCGGGCGACGTCGGCATCGGCATCAATCCGGCGCTTGCGGAGGAAATCCGGCAAGCCGATCTCGTTCTGCTCGTCGGCGGCCGCTTCTCGGAAATGCCCTCCTCCGGCTATACGCTGATCGATGTGCCTTATCCGAAACAGACGCTGGTCCATGTGCATCCCGATCCATCCGAAATCGGACGCGTCTATCGCCCGGATCTCGCAATCGCCGCGAGCCCCCGCGATTTCGTCGCCGCGCTCGAAATGGTGCGGCCTGCCGCAGACCCTTCCTGGTCCCCTCGCACGGCGGCCATGCACGCAGCCTATCTCCGATGGTCGACTCCGCCGGTGACGGGGCCGGGCAACGTCCAGATGGGGCCGATCATGAACTGGATCGAGGCCAACACTGACCCCGATACCATCTTCACCAATGGCGCCGGCAACTATGCCACCTGGCTGCACCGCTTTCATCGCTTCCGCCGTTACGGCACCCAGGCGGCCCCCACCTCCGGCTCCATGGGCTACGGCGTGCCGGCGGCGGTGGCGGCCCGTCACCTCCACCCCGACCGCGAAGTCATCTGCTTTGCAGGCGACGGCTGTTTCCTGATGCACGGCCAGGAATTCGCGACCGCGATTCAATATGCGCTGCCGATCATCGTGCTCGTTATCAACAACGGCATCTACGGCACGATCCGCATGCACCAGGAGCGTGAATATCCCGGCCGCGTCAGCGCGACGGATCTGACCAATCCGGACTTTGCCGCGCTTGCCCGCGCCTATGGCGGCCATGGCGAGACGGTGGAGCGGACGGAGGAATTTGCCGAAGCCTTTCTTCGGGCCCGCGCCAGCGGCAAGCCGGCGATCATCGAGATCAAGCTCGACCCGGAAGCGATCACGCCGACCCGCACCCTCAGCGAAATCCGTAAGGGTTGAGAAGAGACAACGCCGAACCTCGGCGCCAATCTTTGCATTTGAGGCACCCGCCCTTTTACCGCGCCTGCCTTCAGCAGAGACTCGGTCCTGTCATGCCGAAACCTCCATGCACGCCGGCTAACGGACGACGTGCCTTCAGCCGCGGATATGCAGCGTCTGCTGATAGACGGCGGTGGAGCGAGCCCCGGAACGGCAGTAGCCCAGCATCGGGCGCGGAAATTCGTCGAGTGCATCGACCATGCGGGTGACGGCGTCTGCCGTGACACCCATCGGGCCGATCGGGATATGGGTGATTTCCAATCCCAATTCCTCGGCACGCGCGGCGATCGCATCGAAGGTGGGTTGGTCGGGTACTTCGAAATCCGGACGGTGGCAGACGATGGACTTGAAGCCGAGCGCCTTGATCTCGTCGAGGTCCGCGACCGTGATCTGGCCCGCGACCGAATATTCATCGTTGATCTGGCGAATGTCCATGATGGCGTTTCCTCATGAGTCCTTTGCCTTGGTGTAGGCCGGGCGGCAAGCGGCGTCAATCGCCGGAGCGGGATGAGGAAAAGTGTGTGCGGTTTTCCGCCCGCATCCCGCTGAAACTAACGGAACATTGCTTTCAGGAGACCGCGAAGGCGAGCGCATAGTCGCGGCGCTCGCCCGGCTCCAGAAGGGCGAGTTCGCCGCCGGCAGCAAGCTCGGCCCGCTTCGCCAGCCGGTGCGACGCCGGCTCGATGCTGATCACATCGGCACTGCCGCGCTGGCAGCGCCAGATCTGCAGAAACGGCAGCGTCTCGGCCCGGAACCGGACGTGAAGGCTGCGGCCTGCAAGCCCCGGCAGCGCGACAAGCGAAACCTCCGCCCACCCGTCGCCGCCAGCGACGGCGGGCAAGCAGAAATGGGCGCTCTCCTCTGCGCCGAAGCGCCAGGCAAGCGAACCGCCCTCGACCGACGTGCTTTCGATCAGCGTTTCCGCGCCGAGGAGGCGGCCGGCGATGTTCATGTGATACATCATCATCGGCGCAAAGGCCGTAGCTCCGATATTGACGACTCGATCCTCGAGCAGCACGCCTCCACCATCCCGCTCGGCTCGCCAGCAGCGCTCGATCGCCGCCCTGCCGCCGCAGGCAAGTTCGACCTCGATGACGGCCGTGCACCGGTTGCCGGCGGAAGCCATGTCCGTTCTCGTCACCGGTGTCCCGCAGAGCGACCCATGCAGCGGATAACGCGCGCCGTCACCCCGGCCGGGGAACGGTTCCGGATGACGGATATGGTCGGGGCCGCACGTGAAGAAGAAACCGGCCAATGCGCGGTCGATCCGTGGATCTCCGTCGGAGGGAACTGCGTCGCCGGGCGACAGATCGACGCCGGCAACGACGAAGGCGGCGATATCAAGGGCAGACGATCGGTCGAGCAGGAGACAGACCTCGCCCCCAGGGCCTGCACTGTCTCCTTTCTTGGCGCCGGTCCCCACTTCCATCCGTTTACCCCCAGAATCAGCTGTAACGAGGGTAGAATAGCCTAACGGGACAGGTGTTTGCCCGGCACTTCCCCATGAACTATCCGGCACCGGAAAACGTTATGAATTCAAGAAACTCGGGGCGTGGCGGCGATCGGCCGTTGCGCTCGCTGGCAGGCTCGCCTAACGGATTTAAGGGAATGTTCATGATGAATTCATTTATTTCACATTAACGTCGAAATCGGCATGTACCGCCGCGAGGCAGCCCCGAATGAAAACAGGTTCTATCGTGACGTCAGCGACCCGCATTGGACTTTTGCTTCTCACCGCCGCCGGTCTTGTGGCCGTGGAGCTGGCGCCCGCGCATGCACAGGAAGGCTATCGCGGCTATTGGCACCGCGGCGATGTGATGCTCGTTACGCCCGAGGGTGACATTCTCGACTACATGCCCCGGGATGGCGAAGTGCACGCCGTGCGCGATCGCAGCGGCCGCACGGTTCTGATCGACGACTGGGGCAATATCGTTGCGACCGTCGTGCCGAATGACGGCTATGGCGTGCGCCGCCGCGGCTACGGCGTCGACGTCTATTCCAACCGGCGCGACCGCGGAGACGTCTACTCCGAGCCCGGCGAGTTTACCGGCACCGTCCCCGATTATCGCGATGTGACGCCGGCACCGGTGGAGCGCGAAGAGCTTCCGAACAGCCTGCCTTCGCTGACCGAGGGCGACCAGGCCGCCTATGATCCGCAATATGACGAACCGTTGAGGCAGCCTATGCCGCGGGCTGCCCCGGTAAAGGGCAAGTCCCAGGCGGAGATCGCGGCGCTGCAGGTTTTCCTTGACCGGGAAGGTTTTTCACCCGGCGTGATCGACGGCAGGATGGGGTCGAACGTCACCAAGGCGATCGAGGCCTGGCAGCAGGCAACCGGCGAAACGCTCGATCCCAACAACACCGAGGATATTCTCGAACGGCTGCGCTTCAACGGCGGTCTTCCGATCGCCACCTACACCATCACCGCGGCCGATGCGGCCGGGCCCTATGTCGCCTCGATTCCGGAAGATTACGCCCACAAGGCCCAGCTTCCGCACCTTTCCTTCACGTCCACCGCCGAGATGCTCGGCGAGAAATTCCATATGGACGAGAACTACCTGCGCGAACTCAATCCGGGTGTCGATTTTTCCATTCCGGGCACGACGATCAAGGTGATCAATCCGGGTCCGAATAAGACCGGCAAGGTGGCGCGGATCGTTGCCGACAAGGGGCGCAAGCAGGTTTTCGCCTATGATCAGGCCGGGAAGATGATTGCCGCCTATCCGGCGACGATCGGATCCGCCGACACGCCCTCGCCGACCGGCACCGTGAACGTCGAGCGGATCGCTTTCAATCCGGGCTACACCTACAACCCGAAGATCAATTTCAAACAGGGCGCGAACGATAAGATCCTGAACCTGCAGCCTGGCCCGAACGGCCCGGTGGGCACCGTCTGGATCGCGCTCTCCAGGCCGACCTACGGCATTCACGGAACCCCGGATCCGTCCAAGATCGGCAAGACGCAGAGCCATGGTTGCGTGCGGCTGACCAACTGGGATGCGACCGAACTCGGCAAGATGGTAAGCCCGGGCGTCACCGTCGAATTCGTGGATGAGCCTGGGGCGCAGATGTCAGGGGATGTCTTCAGTCCTTATCAATAACACGCCGCCGGACTGGGCGGAGCCGCACGGAGCATTCTCGCCCCGCTTTTGCCGCTTCGTCCGGTATCGTCAGCCTTCATGACTTCATGAAACATTGTCATGAAAATGTTTGCCACATTCGCTCTATCACAGGCAAAGAACCCCGGCTGACAAAGGAATATCCGCGATGGCGACGGAGCGCCTCCTTCCCAATCTCTGGCATGCGACGGCACCGGCTGCCCCCGCAACCGCACCCCTAACGGGGGAATTGAGGTGCGATGTGGCGATCATCGGCGGCGGCTTCACCGGCCTCTCAGCCGCCCTGCATCTCGCCGAGATGGGCGTGAAGGCGGTGGTGATCGAAGCCCGGGCCATCGGCCATGGCGGCTCGGGCCGCAATGTCGGTCTCGTCAATGCCGGCATGTGGGTGAAACCCGACGACCTCATCGCCACACTCGGAACCGAAGCCGGAAACCGTCTGCTGCATGAACTCGGCGACGGCCCGTCGCTCGTCTACGAGCTCGTCGCCAGACACGGTATCGCATGCGAAGCAGTGCGCAACGGAACGCTGCACATGGCCGCCGGCGCCGAGGGATTGAAAGAGATCCGCGAGCGCGAGGCGCAGTGGCGGAAGCGCGGCGCGCCCGTCGAGGTGCTGCCGGCCGAGAAGGCGCATGCGCTTTCCGGCGCCGAAGGTTTCACCGGCGCCCTGCTTGACCGGCGAGCCGGCACGATCCAGCCGCTCGCCTATGCACGGGGGCTCGCCGCTGCGGCGATCGCCGCCGGCGCCGAGATCTTCACCGACACGCCGCTCCTGGCCGCCGAACGCACGGGTGACCTCTGGAAACTCGAGGCCGGTCGCGGCACGCTTACGGCCCGATATGTCATCGTCGCCACCAATGCCTATGGCGCGCTGGTGAACAGCGCGCCATGGAAGGCGCAGACGCAGGAACTGACGATCCTTCCCTTTTTCCAGTTCGCGACCAATCCGCTTGCCGACGGCATCGCCGAACGCATCCTGCCCGAGCGCCAGGGAGCCTGGGACACCGGCCTCGTGATGACGTCGTTCCGCATGGATCAGCAGAATCGGCTGATCTTCGGTTCCATCGGTCGGCTCGACGCGATGGCGGAAGGCACCCACCGCGCCTTTGCCGCCCGCGCGGTGCGCAGACTCTTCCCCTATGTAGGCGATTTCCGCTTCGAATATTGGTGGGATGGCCGCATCGGGATGACCACCAACAACCTGCCGGTCATGCACAAGCTCGCGCCCGGCGTCGTTTCGATCAGCGGCTACAACGGCCGTGGCATTGCGCCCGGAACCGTCTTCGGCCGCGCGCTTGCCCGCTACGTCTCCGGCGACATCTCGGCAATTCCGCTCACCGAAACCCCGATCATGCCGGACCCATGGCGGAACCTGAAGTCCGCCTTCTACCACGCCGGCGCCCAGGCCAAGCACTTCATCGACCGGCGTTTCTAGGGGCGCCATCTCCGCCACCCCGGGGATCCCTGTGCTCGTCAGGGGAGTTTACGTAGGCCGGCCTCTTCGACGACCTACGCAGCGGCCTGGTACCCGGACGTCCCCGGCTTGGCGCTGCCCGAGGTACGGAAGGCGCTGAGGCGTAGGGCGATCTGCTCGACCTCCGTCGTCAGCGCCTGGCTCGAGGCGTTCGCCTGTTCCACCATCGCCGCGTTCTGCTGAGTGATCGTATCCATTTGAGTAAGGGCGCTGTTGACCTCCTGCAGGCCCGTCGCCTGTTCGGCGGTACTGGCCCTGATCGAGCCGAAAACCGAACTTACCTCCACAACCTGCGCCACAATCTGCTGCAGCGATTGCGCCACCTTGTTGACCGAGGCAACGCCGTCTTCCACCTGCTCGCGCGATTTCGCGATCAAGGATTGGATGTCCTTGGCCGCATCGGCGCAGCGTTGCGCAAGGGCGCGCACCTCGGACGCAACGACGGCGAACCCCCTGCCGGCATCGCCCGCACGCGCCGCCTCGATTCCGGCATTGAGCGCCAGGAGATTGGTCTGGAAAGCGATCTCGTCGATGACGTCGACGATCCGGGCGATGCTCGTCGACGAGGTTTGGATTTCCTGCATCACGCCGATGGCGTGGTTGACGACCTCGCCGCTCTGCTCGGCATTCGAACGCGCTGCCATAACCGTCGAGTTGGCCTGGTCGGCGCCCTCGGCCGTCTGGCGCACGGTACGGGTGACCTCTTCGATCGCGGCGGCGGTTTGCTCGAGATTGGCGGCCTGGCGTTCCGTTCGCTTGGAAAGGTCATCGGCCGCCGCGGCGATTTCCTTGGCGTTCACATGAATCTGGCTGGCACCGGCGCCGATGCCGCCGATGGCCTGCCCAAGTTCCGCGATCGCATGGTTGAAATTCTCGCCGAGTTCCCTGTAGGCCTCGGGCAGATTGGAGTCGACCCGCGCCGTCAGATCGCCGTCGGAAATCCTGGCCAGCGCCGCGCCAAACGTGCGACCCACCAGCTCCCGCTCTCCGGCAAGTGCCTCCTCCTGCACCGCGCGCTGCTTCGTCAGGTCCGAGGCGTTCATATAGACGGAGATCGAGAGGTCCATGTCGAGGAAGATGCCCTTGATGAGGCTTGCGATCATCGCCCCCATTTCTTCTGCGGAGATCTTTTGGCGCGAGAACGCACCGCCCTTCGGCCAATGCGCCTTCACGACCTCGCCGATCAGATGCTCCGCGATCAGCGCGTAACCGCCGATATACCAGCGCGGATCCAGGCCAATCTTGGCATGGACCTGTCCAATGGTACGCACCTTGGCGCCGTATTCGTCATTGAAGTCGCCGTCAACGATATTCGCCCAATGACCGACCTGTGCGCCCTTGGCAGCCTTCATGTGGGCGTCGGACGAGAAGAAGCGGTTCGTTTCCGGCGTCTGCCGCACCTTGGCGTAGAAGCGGTCGAGCGCAGGTCCGAGCGCCGTCTGCAAGACGGGCTTCAACGCCCTGAGCTTCGCTCTCGCGGCATCATCCAGTGCCATGAACTCGAGGCGGCCGGCAAGATCGTTGTTGCCGCGTCCGGCTTGTTCCGTATTCATCCGCAAACTTCCCTGCGTACAAAGGTCTCTCAATGGATCATGGAAGGTTCGGAACCGAGGATGTCGACGGCATCCGGGGGAACCACCTGTCGGCCGCTTTCATGGCGGCCGCCCCAAAGACGAGGCGACGGCGCAGGCTCACTTTCCGTAGAATGGGGTTAAAGTAACAGGGTAAAGGAAGCCTTACGGCAGGTCGTATTCGCTCGCTTCTGCGCGAAAATCTCAACCGGAATTGAAACTCGTCAAACCCGGTCGAAATTCGGGAGGAACACTCCTGGATGAGATATCAGGCGGCGCGCGGCAAAGCCCAGTGCAGGCGCAAGGCAAGGGAGCGGCGAACGCGCATGGGGAGGATCTCCTGCACTTCGCGGGCAAGCGCAAAGGCATTTTCGCGCGCCTTGTCAAGATTGCTGACGCGGTCTGCATCCATGGTCTGCAGCGTTCCGCCGCATTCGAAGATCTCGCGATAGGCGGCACGCTCGACGATCGGGGTGTCGAGGACGGAAACGCCGCGGGCGGCGAGCAGGGCCTTGATCGTCTGCAGCGCCCGGGTGGTGACCAGCGAGCTGACGCGCGTCAGTACCACCGCGTGGTTGATGCGCGTCCTCGCCTTCTCTTCGATCTGGCGGATGAGTTCGAGGATCTGCACCGCGCCGCGCGCATCCATGGCGCAGCCCTGAACCGGGATCAGCACCTGATCGGAAAGCCCGAGCGCCAATGCGACGATCGCGTCCTTCGCGCCGGCAAGATCGATCACGATGAAATCGACCTCATCCTTGAGTTCGCGGATGTGGCAGGGCAGAGAGGCCGGCGTGATGTGCGAAATCACTTCGAGATTGGGGATGTTGCCGGAAAGCTCGAACCAGTTGGTGATCCAGCGCTGCGGATCCGCGTCGAGAATAACCACGCGGCTTCCCTGTCGGGCAAGTTCCGTTGCCAGGATCAGAGCCGCCGTCGTTTTGCCGGCGCCACCCTTCGCATTGGCGAGTGTAATGACCGCCATCTTCCACCTCGTTCTTTCGATGCTCCATCCCCCCGCGCCTCGGGGCAGATTCGATTAACGGAACCTTTCAGAACATGGTTAACAAAATGGAAATTTGCGACTGCCAAAGATTAACCGCGGCGCTGCCGCTTCAGGCCCTTGCACGCAAGAAAGCCCGGGAAATCAGCGCTTTCCCGGACCTTAAAGAAATTAACGCATCGGCCCGAAGATCGTACCGATTGTCGGAAAGCCCGACGCGCAAATTCAAAGAGTTGCAGCGATCTTTGCGCGTCTGAAAGACACGCGATCAGATACACTCGACAAAGAGCTTCCTTGCCGATTCGAGCGTCAGTTCCACCGGATTGCCGCCGGCCGTCGGATCGACGATCGCCATTTCCGCCATTTCGTCGATGCGGTCGGTCCCGACCCCGAGGGCCGCGAGACTGTCCGGAACGCCGAGTTCCTCGCGCAGTTGCAGCACATAGTCGTAGAAGCCGTCAAAGCCGCCGGCAATGCCGAGATAGGCGGCGGCGCATGCGATCTTTTCCTCGATCGCCGGGCGGTTGAAGCGCAAGACCGGCGGCATCACGACGGCATTGGTCATGCCGTGATGGGTGTTGTAGATGGCGCCGACCGGATGGGAGAGCGAATGGATGGCGCCCAGCCCCTTCTGGAAGGCGACCGCCCCCATTGCCGCCGCGCTCATCATATGGGCGCGAGCCTCGATATCGGCGCCATCCTTGTAGGCGCGCGGCAGGTACTCCTTGACGAGCCGCATGCCTTCGAGCGCGATGCCGGCCGACATCGGGTGGTAGAACGGTGAGGAATAGGCTTCCAGGCAGTGGGCAAAGGCATCCATGCCCGTGCCGGCCGTGATCACCTTCGGCATGCCGACCGTCAGTTCCGGATCGCAGATCGTCACCGCCGGCAGGAATTTCGGGTGGAAGATCACCTTCTTCACATGGGTCTGCGAATTGGTGATGACGCTTGCACGGCCGACTTCCGAGCCGGTGCCAGCCGTGGTCGGCACCGCGACGATCGGCGCAATGCCCTCGACATTCGCGCGCGTCCACCAATCGCCGACATCTTCGAAATCCCAGACCGGCCGCGTCTGGCCGGCCATGAAGGCGATGCATTTGCCGAGATCGAGGCCGGAGCCGCCGCCGAAGGCGACGACGCCGTCATGGCCGCCATCCTTGAAGGCCTTGATGCCGGCCTCGAGATTGACGTCGTTCGGATTCGGATCGACCTCCGCGAAGATCGCGCGGCCGAGACCGCCGGCGTCGAGGATATCGAGTGCGCCTTGCGTGATCGCCATCGGCGCGAGGCCGCGATCGGTGACGAGCAGCGGCTTCCTCATGCCGACGGCCTTGCAATGGTCGGCAAGCTCCTTGATCCGGCCGGCACCGAACTTGATGGCCGTCGGATAGCTCCAGTTGGCAATGATCGTCATGCTGTCACTTTCTTCAGGTGATAGGATTTGGGACGGGTAAGATTCTGGAAGCCGATGACGGAGAGCGATCCGCCGCGGCCCGTTTCCTTGACGCCGGTCCAGCAGAGCGCCGGGTCGAGATAGTCGGCCCGGTTCATGAACACCGTGCCGGTCTCGAGCTCGCCTCCGATCCGGGCGGCACGTTCGGCGTCCTTCGTCCAGAGCGAGGCCGTCAGGCCATACCGGCAATCATTCATCAGTTCGATCGCCTGCGCATCGGTCTTCACCTTCATGATGCCGACGGCCGGGCCGAAGGTCTCCTCGCGCATGAACGCCATCGAGTGGTCGACATCGACGAGAAGCTGCGGCGCGAGATAGGCACCGCCGTCGTCCTCGGGGAAGAGCTTCGGATCGATCAGCGCCTTTGCCCCCTTCGACACCGCATCGGCGATCTGGCCGCGCACCGTCTCCGCGAAGCGCCTGTTGGCCATGGGACCGAGCGTCGTTTCCGGGGCAAGCGGGTTGCCGAGCTTGTAATTGGACACCCAGGCGACGGATTTTTCGACAAAGGCATCATAGAGCGACTCGTGCACATAGATGCGTTCGATGCCGCAGCAGCATTGGCCGGAATTATAGGTGGCGCCGTCCATCAGCGTATCGACCGCCGCGTCGAGATCGGCATCCTCCATCACATAGCCCGGATCCTTGCCGCCGAGTTCGAGCCCGAGGCCGGTGAAGGTGCCGGCCGCCGCGCGCTCGATCGAGCGCCCGCCTTCGACCGAACCGGTGAAATTGATGAAGTCGAAGCTCTTGGCGGCAATGAGCGCCGCCGTCGTCTCGTGGTCCAGGAACAGGTTCTGGAAGACGTCCTCCGGCACGCCGGCCTCGACAAATGCGCGCACCAGGCGCTCGCCGACGAGGATCGTCTGGCTCGCATGCTTGATCACGACCGTATTGCCGGCCATCAGCGCCGGAGCGACGGTGTTGATCGCCGTCATATAGGGGTAGTTCCAGGGCGCGATGACGAAGACGACGCCATGCGGCTCGCGTTCGATGCGCCGCTCGAAGCGCTCGCTCTCTTCGACGACAAGCGGCTTCAAAGCGTCGCTAGCAATGGAAGCGACATAGTTGGAGCGCTCATTGAAACCCTTGAATTCGCCGCCATAGCGGACCGGCCGACCCATCTGCCAGGCAAGTTCCGGCACCACCTCGTCGGCCATGTCGTTGAGCCTTGCGACGCCGGCAAGCACCAGCTTGACCCGTTCGTCAAGCGGCCGTTTCGCCCACGCCTTCTGTGCGAGCCGCGCTTTCGCCACCGCCTCCTTGGCACGCTCCAGCGGCATGGCCGGGCGCTCGGCATAGACCTCGCCATTGACCGGCGAAATGCATCTGATCATCGTCATGATCGCCTTCCTGCTTTCCTGTTCGACTAATCTTTCGCGAGTTACCCCTCCCCAACCCCTCTCCACAAGGGGGAGGGACTTAACCTGCGGCACCGCCTTTTGACAGTAACTCGGCCGTGCCGCTTGCGGCGGCGCTGAGTTGGTCACGAAGGTGACGTCAGCAAGCCCCTCACCCCTTGTGGAGAGGGGTTGGGGAGGGGAAATTCAGGCACCTACGCCCGCTCGAAGCCGCGCGCGACCTCCCAATCGGTGACGCGCCGGTCGTATTCCTCCTGCTCCCAGCGGGCCGCGCGCGTATAATGGTCGACGACGTCATCGCCGAATGCGGCCCTCAGCATCTCCGATCCGCTCAGCAAATCGGCCGCTTCCCTCAACGTGTGCGGAATTTCGCGCACGTCCTTGCCGTGATAGGCATCGCCGACGAAGGGCGCCTCCAGTTCCAGCTTGTTTTCGATCCCCGCGATGCCAGCCGCGAGCAAAGCGGCGAAGGCGAGATAGGGATTGAGGTCGGAACCGCCGACGCGGCACTCGATGCGGATCCCCTTGGTGCCGTCGCCGCAGAGGCGGTAACCGGCCGTGCGGTTGTCCTTGCTCCAGATCGCCTTGGTCGGCGCGAAGGTGCCGGCCATGAAGCGCTTGTAGGAATTGATGTAGGGGGCAAGAAAATAGGTAATATCGCTCGCATGAGCGAGTAACCCGGCAACATAGTGACGCATCAGCTCGGACATGCCGTAGCGGCCGTCCTTGTCGTAGAACATCGGCGTCTCGCCGTCGGCACTCCACAGCGACTGGTGAATATGCGACGAGGAGCCGGCGGCCGAGTAGTTCCACTTGGCAAGGAAGGTGATCGCCTTGCCACGCTGCCAGGCGATCTCCTTGCAACCGTTCTTGATGATTGTATGGCGGTCGGCCATCGTTAGCGCATCCGCATAGCGGACGTTGATCTCTTCCTGGCCGGCGGACGCCTCCCCCTTGGAGTTTTCCACCGGAATGCCAGCGCCCTGCAGGCCGTTGCGGATCGCCCGCATCACGTCCTCTTCCTTGGTCGTCTGGAAAATGTGGTAGTCCTCGTTGTAGCCGCTGACGAGCTGCAGGTCGCGGTATCCGGAGAGCCGCGCATCGTCATAGGATTGGTCGAAGAGGAAGAATTCGAGCTCGCTCGCCATGAAGGCCTTGAGGCCCATCCCTTCGAGCCGCGCAACCTGTTTCTTCAGGATGGCGCGCGGCGAATGCGCCACCTCCGTATGGGTGTCGTGGTCGAGCACGTCGCAGATGACGAGCGCCGTTCCTTCGAGCCAGGGAATGCGCCGCAGCGTCGCAAGGTCAGGCTTCATCGTATAGTCGCCATAGCCCTTTTCCCAGCTCGTCGCCCTGTAGCCCTGGACCGTCTCCATCTCCAGGTCGGTTGCGAGCAGATAGTTGCAGCTATGCGTTTCCTTCCAGGCGCTCTCGACGAAATACTGGGCATGAAAGCGCTTGCCCATCAGGCGGCCCTGCATATCGACCTGGCAGGCGAGCACCGTGTCGATGCGGCCCTCGGCCACGTCTTTCTTCAAATCATCGAATGTATAGTTCGCGCTCATGGAGAAGTCCTGGTTCCGGTGTCGATCCGGTTTGCGTTGGCCCGTCGGCATCCGGGACCGCGGTGCCGCCCCGGATGCGAAGTTGGTGACGATCGTGATCAGCTGTAGCGGTAGGGCGGACCTGCCTTCTCCATCACGTCACGATATTTCTTGAGGATCTCGACGACCTTGACCGCGCGCGGGCTGGTGGCCGCGATCTCATCCCAGAACTTCAGCGCTTCCTGTTCCACGGTCTTCCATTCCTCGTCCGGAATGGTCGTCAGTTCGAGCTTGGTGCCTTCGGCGCGCAACTGCGCCTCGCCGCCCCAGTACCAGTGCTGGCGATAATAGTGCGAGGAGTCGATGCAGAGACGGAACAGCGTCTTGAGATGCTCGGGAACCTCGTTCCAGCGGGCGGAGTTTGCGAAGAACGAACCGCACCAGGCGCCGGAGATGTTGTTGGTGAGGAAATACTTGGTCACGTCCGCCCAACCGACCGTGTAGTCCTCGGTGATGCCCGACCAGGCGAGACCATCGAGTTCGCCGGTCTGCATGGCGACCTGAACGTCTTCCCAAGGCAACGTCACCGGCACGACCCCGAAGCGCGTCAGGAATTTGCCGGCCGTCGGGAAGGTGAAGATGCGCAGGCCCTTCAGATCCTCGAGCGACTTGACCGGCTTGACGGTCGCGAAGTTGCAGGGGTCCCAGGACCCGGCAGATAACCAGGTGACACCCTCGACCTCGCCATAGGCCTCGGCCCAGATTTCGTTGAGGCCGTATTGGTGGAAGAGCGTCGGCACGTCGAGGCTGTAGCGCGAGGCAAAGGGGAAATAGCCGCCGAATACCTTGATGTCGACCGGCGAGGCCATGGAATCGTCGTCGCTCTGGACGGCATCGATCGTGCCCGCCTGCATGGCGCGGAAGAGTTCGCCCGTCGGCACCAGCTGGTCGGAGGTATAGAGATCGATCTGCATCTCGCCATTGGCCGCCTTGTTGAAGGCGTCGATCGCCGGCTTGATGACGTGCTCGGCGAGCGCCGGGCCGGCATAGGTCTGCAGGCGCCAGGTGATCTTGCCCTGCGCGCGCACGGCCGGCGCCGCCAGCGCCGTGGTGCCGGCGGCGGCAGCGAGCCCCGCCTTCTTCAGAAAATCGCGTCTGTTGGTCATCTTTCTGTTTCCCTCTTTCCTGGTTCAGTTGCACTTCTTCTATTTATTGGAGCCCTGCACCAGCGGAGAGGGCTCAATGTCTTGCGGCGCAATGCGCCGCCTCCCGTCAGCCCCTCACATAGACGTGCTGCGGCAACCAGAGTGCGATCTCCGGAAAGGCCGTCACGATCGCCAGCCCCACCATCATGACAAGGACGAAGGGCAACACCGATTTGTAGATATCCGCCAGGGTGATCTCGGGTGGCGCCATGGCCCGCATCAGGAACAGGTTGTAACCGAATGGCGGGGTCATGTAGGCGATCTGGCAGGTGATCGTGTAGAGCACCCCGTACCAGATGAGATCGAATCCGAGGCTGCCGACGAGCGGTATGTAGAGCGGCGCCACGATGACCAGCATCGCCGTGTCGTCGAGGAAGGTGCCCATGAGGATATAGGAGATCTGCATCAGGATCAGCACCTCCCAGGGACCAAGGCCCCATTTCTCCAGGAACAGGTACTCGATTGCCTTGACCGCACCGAGACCGTCGAAGACGGCGCCGAAGCACAGCGCCGCCAGGATGATCCACATGAACATGCAGGAAATCCCGAGCGTCTGCTCCACCGTCCGGTCGAACACACGCCAGGTCAGCCGTCCTTTGACCCAGGCCGCCACGAGCGCGGACATCGCACCGACAGCCGAGCTTTCGACGAGGCTGGTGATGCCCAGGACGAAGAGGCCCATCATCAGGAAGAAGATCATGAAGGGCAGGATGCCGGCTCTGAGCAATTTGAGCTTCTCGGCGAGCGGAAGATCTCGTTCCTCCTTCGGCAGCGCCGGCCCGAGATGCGGCTGGATCTTGCAGCGGATGACGACATAGAGCGAAAACAGAAACGCCAGAAGCAGGCCAGGGAAGACACCGGCGAGCCAAAGCTGTCCGACCGGCTGGCGGGCGATCATGCCATAGAGCACCAGCACCACGCTCGGCGGCACCAGGATGCCGAGTGAGCTGCCCGCCTGGATGACGCCGGAGACCATGGTCTTGTCATAGCCGCGCCTCAACAGTTCCGGCAGCGCGATCGTCGCTCCGATCGCCATGCCGGCGACGCTGAGACCGTTCATGGCGGAGATGATGACCATGAGCCCGATGGTTCCGAGCGCCAGCCCCCCGCGCAATCCGCCCATCCAGACATGGAACATCTTGTAGAGGTCCTCGGCGATGCCGGACTCCGACAGCATGTAGCCCATGAAGATGAAGAGCGGCAGGGTCAGAAGAGGATACCACTTCATCAGCTTCATCGAGGCGGCAAAGGCCATTTCGAAGCCGCCGTCGCCCCACAGGAATGCGGCGGCGACCACGCCGACGAAACCGATCGCGGCGAAGACGCGCTGACCGGTCAGCATCGTCATCATCATCGACGAGAACATCGTGAAGGCGATCATTTCGTAGCTCATGCGAGCGGCCTCCCGATGGCGTGGGCAAGGTCTTTGATGAAGATGGATGTCGCCTGGAGGAAGGTCAGCACGATGCCGATCGTCATGATGACCTTGATCGGCGCCATATAGGGCGCCCAGGCCGAATAACTGGTCTCGCCATATTTCAACGCATAGGCGGTACTGGAAACGCCGCCGTAAAGCAGGAACGCCAGATAGACGAGCAGCAAGATGATGGTGACGGCATCGACTATGGCGCGTATGCGCAGCGTCCAGCGGCCATAGAGCAGGTCCATGCGGACGTGGCTGTCGAGCTGCAGCGAATAGGCCCCGCCCAGAAGATAATAGGCAGCCATGACGAACTGGGCCATTTCAAGGGTCCAGAGCGATGGCAACAGCCACGCCTTCGAAATCGATGAATAGAGCAGGATGCCCATCATCGCGAAAATCAGATACATGGTGGCCCTGCCGACGCGCCGATTGAATCCATCGACGACTCGGACATAGGTCTTCAGATATTCAGGCATGGCGGCAACCCCGCCGGGCGCATGCGTTATCCCCTCGAGGAAATGCGCCTCCCCGTGCTGTCCATCCAGGCATCGGCTGTCATTCTCCTGTTCAATAGATCACCGGTCATCACCGCGAGCGCTGCCGCTCCCCAGGGGCTTTTATTGTGCGGATAAGGCAGCCGCGCTCTTGGCGAGCAGCCCTTCCAGATAATCGGCCATGCCCCTTTGGCCGATCTCGTCGCGGATGAGATCGTTCCTGATCTCGATCATCACATTGGGCAGTCCGTAACGGACGCCGTATTCTATCAGACTGTGCGTCACCCCGTCCTGAGGACCGTATGGCTCGTTGCGGCGGACGTCATAAGTGCCATCCGCGGCCGCAATCGCCAGCATACGGTCGGCGAGCCGGCTGTCGGCATCATGGAGAATGCCAAGCTGCACGGCGCGCGGCCTGCCAAAATAGACCGGGGTGAAGCTGTGCATAGTGACGAGCACGGGCCTCCGCCCGCCCGCCTTGCGCTCGACCACGAAGCGCGACACGGCATCGTGAAAGGGCCGGTAGAGCTCGTCGACCCGCGCCCGGCGCTCGGCCCCGGACATCGTCCTGTTGCCCGGCACCTCGTAGATCTCGCTGGCGACTGGCATTGCGGCCTCCGATTCCGGCGGCCGGTTGCAGTCATAGGCAAGACGGGAGAACCGCTGATGGATCAGCGCGCCGTCAAGTTTTGCGGCGAGCAGATCGGCAACCGCAAGCGCGCCCGGATCCCAGGCGATATGGCTCTTGAGAACGTCCTCGGAGAGCCCGAGCGTCCCCAGTCGCTGCGGCAGGCGGCGCGACGCGTGCTCGCACAGGAAGACGAATTCTCCCTTTGCCTCCGCATTCGTGACGGTGACCGGATTGCCTTCGGCGTCAGTCAAAAGCCTTGTCACAACCGGCGCCCCCATCAAACAGCCCAGCCGACGATAATCGTGAAAAGAATTCTTCACAGAAAAACGACTGTCAACCAGAATCTGAAACAATCTCTTCAAAAATCCGATTGACTCCTGTCGCGACGGCGATGTTAAATTCACCTCAAGCTGGCAGAGACCGGCTGAGGGGCACGGCATTGAACGATACTGCGGCATCCATGACGGTGTCGGATGTGATCAACGCACATTTCACGGCGCTGACGCGCGCCGAGAAGCGCTTGGCGGAGACACTTCTAGACAACTATCCCGTGTCCGGACTCGGCTCGATCACCACGGTCGCCGAGAACGCGGGGGTCTCTTCGCCGACAGTTGTCCGCATGGTGCAGAAGCTCGGCTTCCGCGGTTTTCCCGATTTCCAGGCGAGACTGCACCAGGAACTGGAGGCGACGATCTCCAATCCGATCGCCAAGCACGATCGCTGGGCGGCGAGCGCACCGGGGACGCATATCCTCAACCGTTTCGCCGACGCGGTCATGGGCAATATGCGCCAGACGCTTTCGCAGATCGAACCCGCCGAATTCGACGACGCCGCGGCACTCGTCGCCGATCGCAAGCGCCATGTCTATCTCGTCGGCGGGCGCATCACCCGCTCGATGGCCGACTATCTCTTCACCCATCTTCAGGTCATACGCACCGGCGTCACGCAGATCGCCCACAACCCGAGTTCCTGGCCCCACTATGTGCTGGACATGCAGCAGGGCGATGTCCTGATCCTTTTCGATATCCGCCGCTATGAGCAGGAAATGGAGACGCTCGCCCGCTTTGCCCGCGAACGGCGCGTCGAAATCGTGCTCTTCACCGACCAGTGGGGCTCGCCTGTGGCCAAGTCCGCGTCCAAGGTTTTCCGCGCGCGGATCGAGGTACCCTCGGCCTGGGACAGCTCGGTCCTTCTCCTGTTCCTCGTCGAGGCGCTGATCGAGGCCGTGCAGAGTTCAAACTGGGAGGAAACCCGCGACCGGATGAAGACCCTCGAGGGCCTGTTCGACTCGACCCGCATTTTCCGCAAGCCGGTCTAGGAGGTGCCCGGCATTATCCGAGGTCAAATGATGAAGCATGTGGCGAGCGCAACACCTCGACCCTCGAAGAACCGGCTTTCGAGCCACCGCATCTTGGTTGTAAGCGGGGCGACGACTGTCACATAAGTTTCATCGCAGCGCTTTATCAGCATCGCCGAAACTAAACCCAATAAGGAGAACGCCAGTGATTTCAAAGACTCAACGCTTGCTCTCGCTTTCGACCGCCGTGCTTCTGGCGACGACGGCCATCGCCGCCGCCGAGCCCAGCGGGGAGCTCATCGCCGAAGCCAAGAAGGAAGGCATGCTCACCACCATCGCTCTGCCCCACGACTGGTGCGGCTATGGCGACGTCATTGCCTCCTTCAAGGCCAAGTATCCGGAAATCCAGGTCAACGAACTGAACCCGGATGCCGGCTCGGCCGACGAAGTCGAAGCCGTCAAGGCCAACAAGGACAACAAGGGCCCGCAGGCGCCCGACGTTGTCGACGTCGGCCTCGCTTTCGGTCCGCAAATGAAGGCCGAAGGCCTGCTGCAGCCCTACAAGGTCTCCACCTGGGACGAGATTCCGGACTCCGTCAAGGATGCCGAGGGCTACTGGTACGGCGACTATTACGGCGTGATGTCCTTCCTCATCAACAAGGACCTCGTTACCAATTCGCCGAAGGACTGGGCCGATCTGCTGAAGCCGGAATATTCCGGCCAGGTCGCCCTCGCCGGCGATCCGCGCGCTTCGAACCAGGCGATCCTCGGCGTACTCGCCGCAGGCCTCGCCAAGGGCGCCAAGGCCGGGAAGGAAGCCGGCGAAGCCGGTCTCGACTTTTTCGCCGAGTTGAACAAGGCCGGCAATTTCGTCCCGGTCATCGGCAAGTCGGGCACGCTTGCCCAGGGCTCGACCCCGATCATAGTTGCGTGGGACTACAACGCGCTCGGTTGGGCCAAGACGCTGGAGGGCAACCCGCCGACCGAAGTCGTCGTTCCGGAAAGCGGCGTTCTCGCCGGCGTCTACGTTCAAGGCATCTCGGCCTATGCACCGCATCCGAATGCCGCCAAGCTGTGGATGGAGCACCTCTATTCCGACGAAGGTCAGCTCGGCTGGCTGAAGGGCTTCTGCCACCCGGCACGCTTCAACGCGATGGTCAAGGACGGAAAGGTTCCGAAGGAACTGATCGACGCCCTCCCGCCGGCGGATGCGTATGAAAAGGCTTACTTCCCGACGCTGGAAGAGGTCGACGCGAACAAGGCTGCCGTGACCGGCGGCTGGGATTCCGTCGTCGGCGCAAACGTCCAGTAAGCGTTTCCGCAATCATTCCGTCCCGGCCGGTTTCCCGTCCGGGACGGATGCGACAATCATCGGAACTTTAAAGGAACGGCCGCGTCTGCGACGCGGCCCCGTAGGGCGCAAGGAATGTCAACTGCTCACATCAGCGCCAGGTCGCCGGCGCGTCGTCTTCCGCTTCACTGGCTGGGCATCCTGCCCTTTGCCGCTTTTGTGACGCTTTTTCTCATTCTTCCGACGATGAAGATCGTGGTCGGCGCCTTTCAGACACCGGACGGCAGCTTCACGCTCGATAATATCCAAGGTCTTTTCACCCCTTCGATCCTCGCAGCCTATTGGATCTCCATTAAAATCAGCGTCGCTTCGGCGCTCCTCGGTTGCCTGGCCGGCTTTGCCATCTCCGCAGCCGTCGTGTTCGGCGGATTGCCGAGAGGTATCCGCGGGCCGCTACTGACTTTTTCCGGCGTCGCGTCCAACTTTGCGGGCGTACCGCTGGCCTTCGCCTTTCTCGCAACGCTCGGGCCGGTCGGCATCGTCAACGTTTTCCTGCGCTCGGAGCTTGGCGTGGATCTGCGGGCGCTCGGCTTCAACATTCTGTCCTTCTGGGGCCTGACCATTACATATCTCTTCTTCCAGATCCCGCTGATGATCCTCATCATCACGCCCGCACTCGACGGACTGAAGCGCGAGTGGCGCGAAGCGGCATCGATCCTCGGCGCCACCGGGTTTCAATACTGGCGGATGGTCGCCTTTCCGATCCTGCTCCCCTCTATCCTTGGCACCCTGGCGCTTCTCTTCGCCAATGCCTTCGGCGCCGTCGCAACCGCCATTGCATTAACCGGCTCGTCGCTCTCGATCGTGCCCATCCTGCTCTTCGCCCAGATCCGCGGCGACGTGCTCGGCAATCCGCACCTCGGCTACGCGCTTGCCTTCGGCATGATCGTGGTTACGGGTGTCGCCAACGCAATCTACATCTGGCTTCGCGCCCGCAGCGAGAGGTGGCTGAAATGAAGAAGATCTGGGCCTGGGGCGCCCTCTTTTTCGGCATCCTCTACTTCACGCTTCCGCTCGTGGGGATGACCAACTTCTCGCTGAAGATGCGGCGCGGAGAATATTCCTTCGAGGCCTATGCGAGAGTGTTCGGCGATCCGCGCTTCCAGGAGACCTTCACCTATTCCGTGACGCAGGCGCTCTTCACCATCGTCTTCGGTGTGCTGCTCGTCGTGCCGACGGCCTACTGGATCCGCCTCAAGCTGCCGGGCCTGCGTCCCTATGTCGAATTCGTGACGTTGCTGCCATTGGTCATTCCGGCAATCGTCATCGTCTTCGGCTATATCCGGCTCTACAACACATCGAGCTGGCTGCCCCTGACAGGCTCCGCTTTCGGCACCAACATACTGCTGATGTTCGGCTATGCCACGCTGGCGCTGCCATACATGTACCGTGCGGTGGACACCGGCCTCAGGACAATCGACGTGGCCACGCTTACCGAAGCCGCCCAGAGTCTGGGCGCCGGTTGGACCACGATCCTGGCGCGGATCATACTGCCCAACGTGCTTGTTGCCGTGCTCTCCGGCGCCTTCCTCACCTTCGCCATCGTCATCGGCGAGTTCACCATGGCAGCGCTGCTGAACAGGCCGGCTTTCGGCCCCTATATGCAGCTTCTCGGCGCCAACCGCGCCTATGAACCGGCGGCGCTCGCCGTCATCGCATTCGGAATCACCTGGGGCTGCCTCGGCCTCATCCAGCTCGTCTCGCGCTTCCAGAAAAGCGCGCCTCCCAAGGCCTGAGGACCGTTCGCATGAGTTTCCTGTCACTGACCAACATCAAGAAATCCTTCGGCCCGGTCCAGGTCGTGCACGATTTCAACATGGGCATCGAGAAAGGCGAGTTCGTTTCTTTTCTCGGGCCTTCCGGCTGCGGCAAGACGACCATCCTCCGGATGATCGCCGGCTTCGAGACGCCCTCCGACGGGAGGATCACGATAGACGGCAAGGACCAGGGTTCGCTCAAGCCCAACCAGCGCAATATCGGCATGGTGTTCCAGGCCTATGCGCTGTTCCCCAACATGAACGTGCACGACAATGTCGCCTTCGGCCTCAAGGTGGCCGGCGCTTCCAGGTCGGAAATCGATACTCGGGTGAAGCAGATGCTCGGGCTCATCAAGCTCGACCACCTGGCGGACCGTTTCCCCTATCAGATGTCCGGCGGTCAGCAGCAGCGTGTGGCGCTGGCCCGCGCCCTTGCGGTGAAGCCGCAGGTGCTGCTGCTCGACGAACCTCTCTCGGCGCTCGATGCGAAGATCCGCGTCTCGCTACGCGAAGAAATCCGGCAGATCCAGCAGCAGCTCGGCATTACCACCGTGTTCGTCACGCATGACCAGGAGGAGGCGCTGTCGATCTCCGATCGCATCGTCGTCATGAATGCCGGGCGCGCCGACCAGATCGGCACGCCTTTCGAGATCTACAACACGCCGGCGACCCGATTCGTCGCCTCCTTCGTCGGCACGCTCAACATCATCGAGGCCAAGGTGGCCGACCCGGCCACCGGTGCCGTCATGGTGGGCGACCAACCGGTTACTCTGGCGGAGCCAATTGCCAACCTGAAGGGTGGCGACACGATCTCGCTTGCCTTGCGGCCGGAGGCAGGCTCCATAGCCGAGAGCGCCAGCGGCGATACATCGCTTGTCGGCGAGGTCGAAGCGACGAACTTCCTCGGCTCGGTCATCCGCACCAGGCTGCGCGTGGGCAATGACCTGATCTCTTTCGACATGTTTAACAATCCCGGCGTCGTGCCGCCGTCTTACGGCGAGAGCGTCAAACTGCGTTTCGCCGCCAAGGACCTGCTGGTGATCCGCGAATAGGCCCTGCCTCCCGGCCGCGACCTCTCCTGCGGCCGGGTGCCCCGAAAAAATCTGTCGTGATTTCTCGCTTTTTCGTCGTTCACCGCATTTGACCGGCGCCGAGCCGTCTCTATAGTCGCGAGCGTTCTCAGGGCGGGGCGAAATTCCCCACCGGCGGTAACGACCGGCGAGCCGAAGGCTCTTCGGTCGAAGCCCGCGAGCGCTTCGAGCAGCCTGCTTGAAGGTCAGCAGATCCGGTTGAACTCCGGAGCCGACGGTTATAGTCCGGATGGAAGAGAGCAAGCAGGGGTGACGTCCCTCCGACAGCGCCGCGCGTCTTGTCAGATGCGCGAAACACGCAGAAGGGTCGTTGCGTATGCCTGTTCGCCCGACGGGATCATTGGAAATATGCCAACCCTGAAAGGCTTGAGATCATGACCGTTCTTTCCCACCCCTCGATCAGGATTGCCATCGTCCGTGCCCGCTGGCACGCCGATATCGTCGATCAGTGCGTCGATGGCTTCATCGCGCAGTGGACGTCGCTCGGCGGCAATGCGGCCGATGTCGAGATCTTCGACGTTCCCGGGGCGCTGGAAATCCCGCTGCACGCACAGATGCTCGCGAAGTCCGGACGCTACTCGGCGATCCTCGGCACCGCCTTCATCGTCGACGGCGGCATCTATCGCCACGACTTCGTCGCCGGCACGGTGCTCGACGGCATGATGCGCGTCCAACTCGACACGAACGTGCCGGTCCTCTCGGCCGTGCTTACGCCGCACAACTTTCAGGAATGCGAGTCGCTGATCGCCTTCTTCCGCGACCATTTCGTTATCAAGGGCGAGGAAGCGGCGAACGCCTGCGCGCAAATCCTCGACGCCCGTGCCAAGCTTGCGCTCATCAACGCCTGACGGTCTCGTTCAATTCGGAAGGAGGGCGCAGCAGGGGCGCGCCATCCTTCTTTCTGAACCCATGAGGAATCATTGCTCTCAATGTCCGAGACTATTGATGTAGAGCGACAGGAGTTGCGTCTGCGAGGAGATGCCGAGCTTGCGGTAGACGTTGCGACGATGGACTTTCACGGTCCCGGTCGAAATGCCGAGCTTCAATCCGATCGACTCCGATGAATGCCCCTGCAGCACGAGTTCGATGATCGAAGTCTCCCGCTCCGTGAGGTTGAGATGTCGCCAGACACCATCAGCGGGCGGATGCGTCGCCTTGCGGCGGTTCCGACCGGTTTTTGCGAGCGCCGCGTCGAAGCGGCGGTCGAGATCGGCCCAATGGTGCCGTACCAGCGCTGCGACGAGCGGTTCGACCTTCTTGAGCAGCGCGAATTCCGCCGCGCTGAAGCTGCCGGTCGCTTCCCGCCGCATCAGCGATAGGACGACGGTCACCTGCCCGCTCACTGGAACAAAGAAGCCTACCTCCTCCGCAAGACCGGTCTGCACATAGTAGGTGCGGTAATATTCGCTGGAGAAGAAGCGATCGGGGGCGAGTTCCCGCATCCGCCAGACCCCCGGCTTCGGCGCGCAGGCGGCATGATAGAAAGGATCGAGCAGATAGGGGCCGGCCTGGTACAGGCTCACGAAGAGCACATGCTCCTTCGCGTTGAACGTGCTGAAGAGATCGAGCGGCCGTTCTTTTCCCCGATATGCGAAGACGACGACATAGTCGAAACTCATCAGGCTCAGCATCAGCCGTCGGAACGTGTTTCCGAGAGCCTCGTCCTCCATCGAGGCGCCGTCCACCAAAGACGCTGTGACCCGAAAAAGTCCCTCGAAGTCGATGCCCAAATCGCCCTCCCGGCCCGTTCCCGCCCTGCAGCGCGTCCGCGGATATACTCCTGCCACAGGCCAATTCGCGCTTAAATACCTCTCTTGGGGTATATACCTGCACGCCCTCATCTGACTAGGCTGCTTATCAATGACGGGGGGACGAGGCGGCGCCAAACCGTGAACGATCTCCGATAACAACCGCAGGGAACAGACGTGGGATCCGCTTCGACGAACGATATTGAATTCCGTTCGGTCGCCAAACGCTATGGCAGCGTGACGGCCGTGTCCGGCATCGACCTAGCGGTTCCCAAGGGCGCCTTCGTCGCCTTGCTCGGCCCGTCCGGCTGCGGCAAGACCACATGCCTGAGGATGATCGGCGGTTTCGAGCAGCCGAGCGAGGGGACCGTTCATATCGGTGGCGAAGCGGTGAACGGCGTGCCTGCCTATCGCCGGCCGGTCAACATGGTATTCCAGCACTATGCGCTGTTTCCCCATCTCGACGTCGCGCAGAACGTCGCCTACGGGCTGAAGCAGATGCGCCCGCGCATCGCCGCCGCCGAAATAGGCCGGCGGACACAGGAAGCGCTGGAAATGGTGCGCCTCGGCGGCTTTGCGAAGCGCCGCATCCACGAAATGTCGGGCGGACAGCAGCAGCGAGTCGCACTCGCGCGCGCCATTGTCAACAAGCCTAAGGTGCTGCTTCTCGACGAACCGCTCGCCGCCCTCGACAAGAAGCTGCGCACCGCCATGCAGATCGAGTTGCAGAGCCTGCAGCGCGAGCTCGGCATCACATTTGTGCTCGTGACGCACGACCAGGAGGAGGCGCTGTCGATGAGCGACCTCGTCTGCGTCATGAACGCCGGCCGGATCATTCAGGTCGGCACGCCCGAGGAGATCTATGACCGGCCGGCGACGCTCTTCGTCGCCGATTTTGTCGGCAAGACCAACCGCATCGCCGCCACGATCGAGCCCGGCGCGGGTCCGATCCGGCTCGCGAACGGCCTGGGATTGACAAAACCCGCGCGGGTGAACGGTACCGTCGGCGCCGCCATGGTGGCGCTGCGCCCGGAGGCGATCCGTCTCGTGCGCGACGGTGCCTCGACGCTCGAGGGCACCGTCACCCATCGCATCTTTCTCGGTTCTTCGGTGGAATATTCCGTCGAGGTCGACGGCCTCGGCGATTTTCTGGTGACCGCCGACCGCCGAGCCCTCGTCGAAAGCGAGCTCGCCGAACCGGGAGAAAGGATCGGTCTCAGCTTCGATGCGAACGCAATGCATATCTTCCCGGCCTGACCGGCCGGTCTGCTGCCATAAATGCCTGTCAAGAACAAGGGAACAGCGTCATGACCAAGTGGTACAGAGAAAATGCCCCAATCACTGCAGTGAAGCTCGCCGACGAACTGATGCGCCTGAAGCGCGGCTCGGTCTCACGGCGGCATTTCCTCGGCGTAACCGGCCTCGGCCTCGCCGCCGCTGTCCTGGCACGCCAGCCCGGCCTCTTCAATTCAACCGTTTTCGCCGGCGATCTCGGCAGCCAGATGTCGATCGCCACCTGGCCGAACTATCACGATCCCGCCACCTTCGAAGCCTTCACCGCTGCCACCGGCGTCGCCGTCGAGGTCAATGTCTTCGGTTCGAATGAAGAGATGCTCGCGAAGCTGCAGGCGGGCGGCACCGGCTGGGACCTGTTCGTTCCCACCAATTATACGATCTCGACCTATGTCAAGCTCGGCCTGATCGACGAACTGGACATGGGACAATTGCCGAACTTCGATGCGTCGACCGAGAATGCGCGCTTCACCCATGAGGGCATGGTCGACGGCAGGACCTATGCGGTTCCCAAGAACTGGGGAACGACCGGCATTGCGGTGAACACGAGCAAGATCAAAGCGCCGGTATCCAGCTGGAAGGACTTCTTCGAGGTGGCGATGTCGGAGGCCGACGGCCGCACAATGGTGCATGATTATCAGTTGACCACCATCGGCAATGCGCTCGTCTCGCTCGGCTACTCCTTCAACTCGATCAAGCCGGAGGAGTTGGCCAAGGCTGAGGAACTGTTGCTCCGCGTCAAGCCGCATCTCTACGCGATCAACAGCGACTACCAGCCGGCGATGCGCGCGACCGATGCCTGGATGACCATGTGCTGGACCAATGACGGCGCCCAGCTCAACCGCGACATGCCGGAGATCGAGTACGTGCTCGGCAAGGACGGCGGCGAGATCTGGACGGACTTCTATGCCATCCCGAAAAGCGCCGCCAACAAGCCGGCCGGCTATGCGCTGCTCAATTACCTGATGGCGCCGGAAAACGCAGTCAAGGAGCACATCGCCAACGGCGCGCCGACCACCGATAGCCGCGTGCTGAAGCTGCTGCCGGAGGAGGTCACCTCGAACAAGATCGTCTATCCGGACGAGGCGTCGCTGACGCCGCTCGAGTTCGGCGCCGCCGTGACCTTGACCGACCCTGGTCGCGCCGAGCTGATGGCCCGCTTCAAGTCCGCCTGACCCGTCACAGACAGCCTTTTCCCTCTCATCCGGCACGGCAATCCGAAATCTGGCCGAAGTCTGGATGGGGGGGACAAGTTCAACAGCACCCGGCCGATCCCTCATGCGTGCAGCAAACAGGAAGAGGAATCTCGTAACGGCGGCGCTCATTGCGCCGGCAGCCGGCTGGCTCTCCGTCTTCCTCGTCCTGCCGTTCATCGCTATGCTCGTCTTCGCCTTTGGCGAACGGGCGCCCGAGGGCGGCTATCAGCCGGCCTTCACCTTCGCGCAGTTCGCCAATCTGCCGACGCGCGCCACCGCCTTCTGGAACACGCTGATGCTGGCGCCGGCCGGGGCCTTCCTCTGCCTGCTGGTTGCCTACCCAACCGCGTATTATCTCGCGGTGAAGGCAAATCCGCGCTACCGGCTCATCCTCGTCTCGCTCGTCGTGGTGCCGTTCTGGACGAGCCTTCTCGTGCGCACCTATGCGTGGATGTACATCCTTGGATCGCGCGGAATCCCCAATCTTCTGTCGATGATCGGCATTGAGGACGTGCGCCTGCTCAACACCCCGGGCGCCGTCCTGCTCGGCATCGTCTATGGCTACCTACCGCTGATGATCATGCCGATCTACGTGAGCCTCGAGAAGCTCGATCGCAGGCTCCTGGAGGCATCGGCCGATCTCGGGGCGAAACCCGTCTCCACCTTTTTCGGCGTCACGCTGCCACTCTCCCTACCCGGCGTCATGACAGGGGTCGCGCTTGTCACCATCCTGCTCCTCGGCGAGTATCTGATCCCGCAACTCCTCGGCGGCGGCAAGGTCTTCTTCATCGGCAACGCGCTCGTCGATCTCTTCCTGCAATCGCGCAACTGGCCCTTCGGCTCGGCGATCGCCGTTACGCTCGTCGCCGTAGTTGTCGTGGTGCTGATGGCGGCGATGCGGATCGCCTGGAAAATAGCCGGAACGCGGCAGGTGGATCTCGTCTGATGCGCGCCTTTCTCTCCGCCGTTTATCTGTTCCTCTACGCGCCGATCGCCCTCGTCGTGCTGTTCTCCTTCAACGCAGGTCGAAATGCGAGCGAGTTCACCGGCTTTTCCACCGCTTGGTACGGCAAGGCGCTCTCGAACACCTTTCTCGTCGCCGCGCTGCAGAACAGCCTGATCATCGCCTTCACCAGCGCCGTGCTCGCCGCGATCTTCGGCACGATGGCGGCGCTCGGGCTGGAACGGCTCAGGCCGCGGATGCGCGCGCTCTTCGATGCGCTGCTTGCCGCGGCGATCGTGGTGCCGGGCGTCGTCATCGGCATCGCTACGCTTGTCGCCCTCGTCGCGCTCTTTTCCATCGTCAATCCGGCACTCGCGAACCTTTGGCCGGGGGAGCGGCCGCCGCAACTCGGGCTCGGCTATGGCTCGATCATCGCCGCGCACGGGCTGTTCTCAATGGCGCTCGTCACCATGATCGTCAAGGCGCGCATCGCAAGCCTCGGCCGCGACATCGTCGAAGCGTCGAGCGACCTCTACGCGACGCCACTGACGACCTTCCGACTGATCGTGCTGCCGCAGATCCTGCCGTCGATCCTCGCCGGCTTCCTGCTCGCCTTCACCTTTTCCTTTGACGACTTCATCATCGCCTTCTTTGTCGCGGGCTCGAAAACGACGCTGCCGATTTACGTCTTCGCATCGATCCGCCGCGGCGTGACGCCCGAGATCAACGCGATCGCGACGATGGTGCTGGCCGCATCGCTGCTCCTCATTTTGAGTGCTCGCCTGTTGATGCGCGAAAAGAAAAGCAAATCCGGGGAGTGAAACGATGATTCTGAAAGACCGGATCGCCATCGTCACCGGAGCGGGCTCCGGCATCGGCAGGGCTGGCGCCGCCATGATGGCGCGCGAGGGCGCCCATGTCGTCATCATCGACCGCAGTCGGGAGGCTGCGGAAGCAACGGCAGTCTCGATCGCCGGCGCGGGCGGCAGCGCCGAAGCACTCGCCGTCGACGTCACTGATGACGCCGCGCTTTCGCATGGCGTCGCCGATGTGCTCGACCGCCACGGCCGCGTCGACATCCTGCACAACCATGCCGGAGCCCAGGTCGCGGGCGACCTCGAAGGGGTCGACGTCGAGGGTTTCGACCGGTCCTGGAAGCTGAACGTGCGCGCCCATTTCATGGCGGCCCGGCTCGTCATGTCGTCTATGAAGCGCGCCGGCCGCGGCGTCATCCTCAACACCTCGTCTTCATCCGGCGTGCTCTATGACCGCGAGATGATCGCCTACACGACGACGAAGCACGCGGTGATCGCCATGACTCGGCAAATGGCCGGAGACTACGCAAAATTCGGAGTGCGGGTGAATGCGCTCTGCCCCGGATGGGTGGACACGCCCTTCAACGAACCCTTCATTCGCCAGATGGGCGGTCGCGACGCGATCGAAGCCTATATCCGCGACAAGGTGCCGCTCGGCCGCTGGGCAAGCGTCGAGGAAATCGCCGAGTCGATCCTCTTCCTCGTCTCGGATCGGTCTTCCTACATCACCGGTCAGATCCTCGTGGCCGACGGGGGCGAGACGGTGGTCTGAGTTTGAATCGGCGCCTCAGCACGACTCGGCAAGCCGCTGTTCCGACTCGGACAAATGCCGTCGTTGAACCGGGATATGAGATCATTGAATCAGATTTTGAGCTTCAGCCGCCGGCGCGTCTCGCTCGGGCTCTCGCGATAGTGCGCCCGATAGCTGCGCGAGAACGATGAAGAGGAATTAAAGCCGGAAATCGCCGCGATATCGGCAAATTCCATCCGCGTCTCGATCACCTTGCGGCGTGCCGCATTAAGCCTCAGCGCCAGATAGTGCTCGTGCGGCGCAACCCCCATGGTCTCCCGGAAAAGGTCCTGCAGGTGCCGCGCGCTGACGCCGACGCGGCGCGCTAGCTTCGCAAGCGTCAGCGGCGCCTCGACGGTTTCCTCCATCAGCCTGACCGCCACGCCGACACGGGCATCGAGAATGCGCATGTTGCCGATCGCCGGCACCTGCAGGAGGTCCCCGCGGGTGCGCTCCTGCTCGTAAATGAAGAGGCGGGAGACTTCGAGCGCCAGCGAATAGCCATGCGCCCGCCGGATCAATTCCAGCATCAGATCAAGCGTGGGCAGCGATCCTCCGGTGGTGATGCGCTTGCCGTCTATGACGAAACGCTCGCGGACCATCGTCACCTGCGGATAGGTCGAGGCAAAATCCTCGAAATCCTCCCAATGCGTCGTCGCGGAGAAATTGTCGAGCAGGCTTGCCTCCGCAAGCAGCCAGGAGCCGGATTCGATCCCCGCCATCGCCACGCGGTGCCGCGCGGTCTGAGAAAGCAGCATCTTCAAATGCGAGGTGGCGCCGCGCCGCCAATTGTAGCTTGACAGCACGAAAAGTGGCGCCGTCTCGCGCTGCGGCCGGAACGCACCGGCGACAGGGATCGGGATGCCGCTCTTGGTCTCGATCGCCTCGCCGTCCGGACTGAACATCGTCCAACTGTAAAGGCTGCGTCCGGCAATCCGGTTGGCGGCCCGCAACGGCTCCACGACCGACGCGACGAGAATGAGATTGGTCTCCGGCAGGACCAGCAGATCGATGTGCTGCACCTGCAAAGCAATGTCTTCCATTTGCGAAACTCCCCGCTCGTGCCGAGAATGTATAGGATCCTTCCGTTTATGGAAAGCAGCGGCGACCTTTCTGGCTCGTAATGGGCTCAACGAAAAGGGAGACAGCTATGCCGCTCAGCATGAACCGAGAGGTTTTCATCACCTGCGCAGTCACCGGTTCGGGGGACACCGTTTCGAAATCCAGCCACGTTCCGGTGACGCCGAAACAGATCGCCGAAGCCGCGGTCGACGCCGCCAGGGCGGGTGCCGCAATCGTCCATTGCCATGTCCGCGATCCGGAGACCGGTGCGCCCGCCCGCCGCCTTGATCTTTACAGGGAGGTGACCGACCGCATCCGCTCCGCCGATGTCGACGTAGTTCTCAACCTGACCGCGGGCATGGGCGGCGACCTCGTCTTCGGCAATGTCGAGAGCCCCTTTCCGTTAAACGAAAACGGCACGGACATGGCCGGCGCCACCGAGCGCGTCTCCCATGTCGCCGAATGCCTGCCGGAGATCTGCACGCTCGACTGCGGCACGATGAACTTCTCGCTCGGCGACTATGTCATGACCAACACGCCGTCCATGCTGCGCGAAATGGCGCGTCAGATGACGGCGCTTGGCGTGCGCCCGGAAATCGAGGCGTTCGACACCGGCCACCTCTGGTTCGCCAAGCAACTCGTCGAGGAAGGTCTGATCGAGGATCCGGTGCTGATCCAGCTCTGCATGGGCATTCCCTGGGGGGCGCCGGACGATCTCAACACCTTCATGGCGATGGTAAACAACGTGCCGGCAAACTGGACATTCTCGGCCTTCTCGATCGGCCGCAACGCCATGGCCTATCCGGCCGCCGCGATCCTTGCCGGCGGCAATGTCCGCGTCGGCCTCGAGGACAATCTGTACGTCGCCAAGGGCCAGCTCGCGACCAACGCCCAGCTTGTCGAAAAGGCCGTATCGGTCATCGAAGGCATGGGCGCCAGGATCATCGGGCCGCAGGAGGTCCGCGAAAAGCTGAAGCTGACGAAGCGGTAAGAACACCCCTCCCCGCCCTCCCACAAGGGGGAGGGCTTACTGCGCGGTACTGCATGGGCCTGAAAGCTAGCGTCGGCACCTGTTGAGGCGTTGGGACGGAACAGCGGCAAGCACAGCGCAGCGAGGGACGAAAAGGACCTGGAGCCACCCATCCCTCCCCTTGTGGGAGGGTGGCCCGAAGGGCCGGAAGGGTTACGACGCAAATGGAGAGGGCATGACTATTATCACCAAGGCCGCCTGCATCGGCGGCGGCGTCATCGGCGGGGCCTGGGCGGCACGTTTCGTGCTTGCCGGCATCGACGTCAACATATTCGACCCGCACGCGGAAGCCGAGCGCATCATCGGCGAAGTCATGGCCAATGCCGAACGCGCCTATGGCATGCTGACCATGGCGCCGCTGCCGCCGCGTGGCAAACTCGCCTTCTGCAAGAGCATCAAAGAAGCCGTCGAGGACGTTGACTGGATTCAGGAAAGCGTTCCGGAGAGGCTGCCATTGAAGCGCGGCGTCCTCACCGAAATCGACGCGGCCGCCCGCCCAGACGCGCTGATCGGATCATCGACCTCCGGGCTGTTGCCCTCCGACCTGCAGACGGAGATGAAGCATCCGGAACGCATGTTCGTGGCGCACCCCTATAACCCGGTCTATCTACTGCCGCTGGTGGAGCTCGTCGGCGGGAAGAAAACCTCGCCGGAGACGATCAGGCGCGCGGAAGCAGCCGTTGCGGAGATCGGCATGAAGGGCGTGGTCATTGCCAAGGAGATTGAGGCCTTCGTCGGCGACCGTCTTCTCGAAGCGCTCTGGCGCGAAGCGCTCTGGTTGATCAAGGACGACATCTGCGACACCGAGACCCTCGACGATGTCATGCGCTATTCTTTCGGCATGCGTTGGGCGCAGATGGGCCTTTTCGAGACCTATCGCATCGCCGGCGGGGAAGCCGGTATGCGCCATTTCCTCGCGCAGTTCGGCCCCTGTCTGAAATGGCCCTGGACCAAATTCACCGATGTCGTCGATCTCGATGACGAACTGATCGAGAAGATCGGCGCGCAGTCAGACGCGCAGGCGGCGGGCCGTTCGATCCGCGAACTCGAGCGCATCCGCGACGAAAACCTCGTCGGCATCATGCATGCGCTCAAGGCTGGCGACGGAGGTAAGGGCTGGGGCGCCGGCAAGCTGCTCGCAGACTTCGAGACGCGCCTCTGGGCGAAGGGCGGCAACCCGTCGAAAACCTACGACACCTCGGGGCCGCTGCGCCTCGTCGACACCAGGGTCAACGCCGCCTGGGTCGACTATAACGGCCACATGACCGAGCACCGCTATCTGCAGCTCTTCGGCGATACGTCCGATGCGCTGCTGAGGCTGATCGGCGTAGACTTCGCCTATGTCGAGGCCGGCCACAGCTACTATACGGTGGAGACCCATATCCGCCATCTTGGCGAGGCGAAGCTCGGACAGGCGATTTACACGACGCTGCAGCTCCTGAGCTCCGACGACAAGCGCATCCACTTCTTCACGCGGATCCACGACGCGGCGTCCGGCGAGGTCATCGCCACCGCCGAGCAGATGATGCTGCACGTCGATGCCAGCGCCGGCAAGTCGGTGCCGGCACCCGCAGAGGTGACGGCGAAGCTGCGACCGATCGCGGACGCTCATGCGAGGCTGCCGGTGCCACAGGGTGCAGGGCGGCATGTAGGGCAGCGGCGCTGAAGGCCTTGCGGGCGGATGTGCCCCCATCCGCCCGCGGGACCTCTCCCCGCCTGCGGGGAGAGGGTTAGTCCTCGGGTTAAACCCGAGGAGAGGAGCAAAATGCAACGCCCGCAGCGGCCAACAGGTCGATGAGGAGCGATCGGCAGGCGAAAGCAAGCGAATAAAAATTGACGAGGGAGAACGATGAATTTCGCATTGACCGAAGAACAGCAGATGATCGTCGACACGGTCCGCAGCTTCGTCGAGACCGAGATCTATCCGCATGAGAACGAGGTCGAGCGCGCCGGCATGGTGCCGCGCGAGCTCGGCCTCGAGATCGCCCGCAAATGCAGGGAGCTCGGCTTTTTCGCCTGCAACTTCCCCGAAGAAGTCGGCGGCGCCGGGCTCGATCACCTCACCTTCACGCTCGTCGAGCGCGAACTCGGCCGCGGATCGATGGGACTCACCGTGTTCTTCGGCCGCCCCTCCGGCATTCTGATGGCCTGCAATGACGAGCAGCGCGAGCGTTACCTGCTGCCGGCCGTTCGCGGCGACAGGTTCGACGCGCTTGCCATGACCGAGCCGGATGCGGGGTCCGACGTGCGCGGCATGAAATGCTTCGCCCGGCCGGACGGCGGCGACTGGATCGTCAACGGCACGAAGCATTTCATCAGCCATGCCGACATTGCCGATTTCGTCATCGTGTTCATCGCCACCGGCGAGGAAGAGACGCCGCGCGGGCCGAAGAAGAAGATCACCTGCTTCCTCGTCGACCGCGGCACCCCGGGTTTCGAAATCCGCGAAGGCTACAATTCCGTCTCCCATCGCGGCTACAAGAACTGCATCCTTACCTTCGACGATTGCCGGCTGCCCTCCGCGCAGATCCTCGGCGAGGTGCACAAGGGATTCGAGCTTGCCAATGACTGGCTCTATGCGACGCGGCTGACGGTTGCCGCCACCTCGGTCGGACGGGCGCGCCGCGCTTTCGATTACGCGCTGAGCTATGCCGCGGAGCGCAAGCAGTTCGGCAAGCCGATCGGAGCCAACCAGGGCGTCTCCTTCAAGCTCGCCGACATGATCACCGAAATCGACGCCGCCGACCTGCTGACGCTTTCGGCCGCCTGGAGGCTCGATCAGGGTCTGCCGTCGAACCGGGAAATCGCTTCGGCGAAGGTCTTCGCCACCGAGATGCTTGCCCACGTCACCGACGAGGCGATCCAGATCTATGGCGGCATGGGCCTGATGGACGACCTGCCGCTCGCCCGCTTCTGGCGCGACGCTCGCGTCGAACGCATCTGGGACGGCACCTCGGAGATCCAGCGGCACATCATCAGCCGCGATCTGCTCAGGCCGTTGGGGGCTTGAGCGATGGCGACTTTTCTCGCTTGCGATGTTCAAAAGACCCCTCCCCAACCCCTCCCCACAAGGGGGAGGGGCCACACTGCCGCGCCCTCCTTCCCTGACTTGAACGGACGCCACACGTGGAGATGTCGGGTTGGGCGAGACGGCGCCGCCACGAAGCCCCTCCCCCTTGTGGGGAGGGGTTGGGGAGGGGTCTTTCCTGGCAAAGGAATCCGGAGATGACACGGATTCCCCGCTCTCTCGATCGCCTCATCCGCCCCCGCTCCATCGCGGTCTTCGGTGGCAAGGAGGCCCGCCGGGTCATTGAGCAATGCGACCGGATGGGCTATTCCGGCCAGATCTGGCCGGTCCATCCGCGCGAAGAGGAAATTCTCGGCCGCCGCTGCTACCGCTCCGTCACCGAACTTCCGAAGGCGCCGGACGCCGCCTTCGTCGGGGTCAACCGGGCGCTGACGATCGAGATCATCCGCGAACTTGCGACGCGCGGCGCCGGCGGCGCCATCTGCTATGCCTCGGGTTTTCGCGAGGCGGCGAACGAGCTTGCCGACGGCAACGGCCTGCAGGAGGCGCTGGTCGCGGCCGCCGGCGACATGCCGATCGTCGGGCCCAATTGCTACGGCTTCATCAATATGCTGGATGGCGCCCTGCTCTGGCCCGACCAGCACGGCATGCAACGCGTCGAGCGCGGCGTCGCGATCCTCACGCAATCCTCCAACATCGCCTGCAACATCTCGATGCAGAAGCGCGGGCTGCCGCTCGCCTATGTCATGACCGCCGGCAACCAGGCACAGACGGGACTTTCCGACCTCGCCTGCGCCGTCGTCGAGGATCCGCGCGTTACCGCCGTCGGGCTCCACATCGAGGGTTTCGACAGCATCGAAGCGTTGGAGCGTCTGGCGGCGCGCGCGCGGCAGTTGCGTAAGCCGATCGTGGCGCTGAAGGTCGGCAAGTCGAAGGCCGCGCAGCTTGCGACGGTGTCCCACACCGCCTCTCTTGCCGGCAATGACCGCGTCTCTTCGGCGCTTCTCGCCCGCCTCGGCATCGGCCGCGTCGACACGCTTCCGGAGCTTCTGGAAACGCTGAAGCTCCTGCATCTCCACGGCCCGCTCGATAGCGCCGATATTTCCTCGATGAGCTGTTCCGGCGGCGAGGCCTCGCTGATGGCGGATGCGGGCGTCAAGCGCCGGCTCAATTTCCGTCCTCTCAAGGAGGACCAGCGCCAGCCGCTCAAGGAAGCCCTCGGCGAAATGGTGACGATCTCCAATCCGCTCGATTACCACACCTTTGTCTGGGGCAATCGCGAAAAACAGAGTGCGGCCTTCGCCGCGATGATGCGGGGCGGTTATGCGCTCAACCTGATCGTGCTCGATTTCCCCCGCCTCGACCGCTGCGACGCCGCCGACTGGGTGACGACCTGCGAGGCGGTGATCGACGCAGCGAATGCGACCGCCGCCGCTGCCGGAATCGTTGCCAGCCTTGGTGAAAACATGCCGGAGGAAACGGCGCTCTCGCTGATCGCGGCGGGCGTCGTGCCTTTCTTCGGCATAGACGAGGCGCTCGCCGCCGCCGAGACCGCCGCCTCCATCGGCGCCCTCTGGAGAAAGCCCCCTCTCCCGCCGCTCGTGACGACGGCGGTTTCAGAGGGCGAAGCCGAAACCCTGACGGAGGCCGAAGCCAAAGCGGAACTCGCGCGAGCCGGCATAGCCGTTCCGCCGGGCAGAACCGCGCAATCGCCGGCGCAGGCGGCGAATGCCGGCGACGCGCTGGGCTTCCCCGTTGCGCTCAAGCGCCTGGGCGTCGCACACAAAACTGAAGCCGGCGCGGTCAGACTGGATCTCGCCTGTCGCGATCAGGTGCTTGCCGCGGCCGAGGCGATGGCCTCGGGCGCATCCGGCTATCTGGTTGAGAAGATGGTCGCCAAACCGGTCGCGGAGGTGATCGTCGGCGCCACGCGCGACGCGGTCGCGGGCCCGGTGCTCACCATCGGCGCCGGCGGAATCCTGGTGGAACTGCTGGACGACACGGCGATCCTGACGCTTCCGACGACGGAAGAGGCAATCCGCGAAGCCATTGATGGCCTGAAGATCAGCAAACTGATGGGGGGCTATCGCGGCGCTCCGCAGGCGGATGTCGCATCTCTCGTAAAAACTGTCGCTGCCGTGGCATCCTATGTCGTTGCAAACGCTGCGAAACTCGACGAACTGGATATCAATCCCATAATGGTGTTGCCGGACGGCCGCGGAGCCGTTGCCGCCGACGCCCTGATCCGCCGGAGGAAATAGCGCCTATGACCGGACCGATCCACACCCGTCGCGAAGGCGGCATCCTCGAAGTCACCATCGACCGGCCGAAGGCGAACGCCATCGACTTGAAGACGAGCCGGATCATGGGCGAAGTCTTCCGGGATTTCCGCGACGATCCGGACCTCCGGGTAGCCATCGTCACCGGTGCCGGCGAAAAATTCTTTTGCGCCGGCTGGGACCTTAAGGCCGCGGCAGCGGGCGATGCCGTCGATGGTGATTACGGCATCGGCGGTTTCGGCGGCATGCAGGAACTGCGCGACCTCAACAAGCCGATCATCGCCGCCGTCAACGGCATCTGTTGCGGCGGCGGCTTGGAAATCGCGCTGTCGACGGACCTGATCCTCGCCGCGGAGCATGCAAGCTTTGCGCTGCCGGAGATCCGCTCGGGCACGGTCGCCGATGCCGCCTCGATCAAGCTGCCGAAGCGCATCCCCTACCACATCGCCATGGACATGCTGCTGACCGGCCGCTGGCTCGAGGCCGGCGAGGCCCATCGCTGGGGCTTCGTCAACGAGATCCTGCCGGCCGCGCGGCTGATGGAGCGCGCCTGGGAACTCGCGCGCCTGCTCGAAAGCGGACCGCCGCTCGTCTATGCCGCCATCAAGGAAGTCGTGCGTGAAGCCGAGGGCCGCGACTTCCAGACGACGATGAACAGGATCACCCGCCGACAGTTCAGGACGGTCGATGTGCTCTATTCGAGCGAAGACCAGTTGGAAGGGGCGCGCGCTTTTGCCGAGAAGCGCGATCCGATCTGGAAAGGGCGATAGGCAGGTGCCGCGAAGTCCCAGGGCTTTGCGATCAGAACCTGCGGCAAAGCCAAGGAATCTAAGCAGATAATCGTGGGTAAACCCATGAATATCTGCTTAGAATGAAACGACCGGCCGCACGTCGACGAAGAACGGCCCCCATAGACAGACTTTATGGGAAGAATTGATAAACTGGGACGTTACAAGCTGCATCCAACTGGCTAGCCTTAGCAGCAGCGGTGGCCCTGAAAGAACAGGAGGACGGGCAAGAAGATACTCGAACAGGCTAGAAGCCGCCTTGAGCCATTACAAAATGGCGAAGCGCAACAGTCTCTGACGATAGACAACAAACGGCGAATGCCGGCTAAAGAAGGGAACAGGGGAATGAGCGATTACAAGGACTATCTGACACGACAGGTCATGCTGGGCAAAATGAACCGGCGCGAATTTCTCGGACGCGCGGCCGCCCTCGGTATAGCCGCGTCGACGGCGAACACGCTTTTCGCGACCAGTGCCGCAGCGCAGGAGCCGAAGCGCGGCGGTCACCTGAAGCTCGGCCTCGAGGGCGCAGCCGCCACCGATTCCAGGGATCCGGCGAAGGCGCTGTCGCAGTTCCTGTTCGTCGTTGGCCGCAACTGGGGCGACACCCTCGTCGAAAGCCATCCGACGACCGGTGCACCGGTGCCGGCGCTTGCCGAATCCTGGGAGCCTTCCGCCGACGCGTCGACCTGGACCTTCGCGATCCGCAAGGGCGTCAAGTTCCACGACGGCAAGGAACTGACCGTCGACGACGTGGTCAAGACGCTGCAGCGCCACACGGACGAGAAGTCCGAGTCGGGCGCGCTGGGCGTCATGAAGTCGATCAAGGAGATCAAGGCGGACGGCGACAAGCTGGTGCTGGTGCTGACGGAAGGCAATGCGGACCTGCCGCTGCTTCTTTCCGACTATCACCTGATCATCCAGCCGAACGGCGGCCTCGATAATCCCGACGCGATGATCGGCACCGGTCCTTACAAGGTCATGAGCTTCGAACCGGGCGTGCGCGCCACCTTCGAGAAGAACGCCGACGACTGGCGCACGGACCGCGGCTATGTCGATTCGGTCGAACTCATCGCCATGAACGACGCGACGGCGCGTATCGCCGCGCTTTCCTCCGGCCAGGTGCACTTTATCAACCGTGTCGACCCGAAGACGGTGTCTTTGTTGAAGCGGGCGCCAACCGTCGAGATCCTGAACACTTCCGGCCGCGGCCACTACGTCTTCATCATGCACTGCAACACCGCGCCGTTCGACAATAACGACCTTCGGATGGCGCTGAAGCTGGCGATGGATCGCGAGACCATGGTCCAGCGCATCCTTGGCGGCTACGGCAAGATCGGCAACGACTTCCCGATCAACGAAACCTATGCCCTGTTCCCGGAGGGGATCGAGCAGCGCACCTACGATCCGGACAAGGCCGCCTTCCACTACAAGAAGTCGGGTCACAGCGGATCGGTCCTGCTGCGCACGTCCGACGTCGCCTTTCCGGGCGCGGTCGACGCGGCCGTTCTCTATCAGGCGAGCGCAAAGAAAGCCGGCATCGACATCGAGGTCAAGCGCGAACCGGGCGACGGCTATTGGACCAATGTCTGGAACGCCCAGCCCTTCTGCACCTCCTATTGGGGCGGTCGGCCGACCCAGGACCAGATGTATTCGACCGCCTATCTGTCGACGGCCGACTGGAACGACACCCGCTTCCTGCGCCCGGATTTCGACAAGCTCCTGCTCGAGGCACGTTCCGAACTGGATGAGGCCAAGCGCAAGGAGATGTACCGCACCATGGCGATGATGGTGCGCGACGAGGGCGGCCTGATCCTGCCCATGTTCAACGATTTCGTGAACGCGGCGAGCAAGCAGGTGAAGGGCTATGTCCACGACATCGGCAACGACATGTCGAACGGCTATGTCGCGACCCGAGTCTGGCTGGACGCCTGACGATGGCAAGCGGACCAATGGCTGGTCCGGTTCCGACGGATGAGACCGCGCGCGAAATCGACGCGCGGTCCACCGACCCTTCCGGAGTGCCAGCAAACCCCACAGCCGCCGTCGCCACGGGCGAGATCGGCGGCACGTTCTGGCGGCTTTTCGTCTTTCGTCGTCCGCTCGCGGCGCTGATCCTCAAGCGCCTCGGGCTAAGCGTTGGACTGCTCTTCGCCGTGTCGCTGATGATTTCCGGCGGCATCGAGGCGCTGCCCGGCGATTTCGCCACCACCTATCTCGGGCAATCGGCGACGCCCCAGGCGGTGGAGAACATCCGACGGGATCTCGGCCTCGACCGGCCGTGGAGCGAACGCTACTTGAGTTGGCTCGGCGGCGCTGTCACGGGCGATTTCGGCACCTCCTGGGCGAGCAAGCAATCCGTCAGCGAACAGATCGGCAAGCGGCTCGGCAATTCTCTCTTTCTCGCCTTCTTCGCGGCACTCGTCTCGGTGCCGCTTGCCGTCGGCCTCGGCATGGTGGCGGTACAGTTCCGCAACCGCATGCCGGACAAGATCATCAATGTGATCTCGCTTGCGGCGATTTCACTGCCGGAATTCTTCGTTGGCTATCTTCTGATCATGGTCTTTGCCGTCGAATGGGGCGTCGCCACCTTCCCGGCCACCGTCTATGACAGCATGGCGCTTGCCGATCGGCTGTCGGCGATCGCGCTTCCCGTCGCGACGCTCGTGCTGGTCGTCCTTGCCCACATGATGCGCATGACGCGGGCGGCGATCCTCAACGTGATGTCCTCGGCCTATGTCGAGACGGCGGAACTGAAAGGGCTCAGCACCTTCCGCATCATCGCCCGTCATGCCGCGCCGAATGCGGTGGCGCCGGTGATCAACGTCATCGCACTCAACCTCGCCTATCTGGTCGTCGGCGTGGTCGTCGTGGAGGTCGTCTTCGTCTATCCGGGCATGGGGCAATACATGGTCGATGCGGTGACGGTGCGCGATATGCCGGTCGTGCAGGCCTGTGGCCTCATTTTCGCAGCCTTCTACATCTTCCTCAACATGGCGGCCGACATTCTCGCCATTCTCGCCAATCCGAGACTGAGGCATCCGCGATGAACGTGAAATCCATACCAATCAGCGCCTGGGTTGGCATTGCCGGCATCGCCATTGCGATCCTCTGCGCGGTCTTCGCGCCATTTCTCGCCCCCTTTGGCGAGCGGGAAATCGTCGGCGAGATCTGGATGCCGGCCGGTGGGGAATTCCTGCTCGGAACCGACAATCTCGGGCGCGACCTGCTCTCGCGCCTGATCTATGGCGCCCGCACCACCATCCTCGTGGCGCTGGCGGCCACCGTACTTTCCTTCGCGCTTGGCATGATCTTAAGCTTCGCCGCAGCCGTGATGGGCGGCTTCGTCGACCAGCTGTTTTCGCGCTTCAACGACCTGATGATGGCGATCCCGACACTGATCTTCGCCCTTGTCGTGCTTGCCGTGCTGCCACAGCACCTCTGGATCCTGATCCTCGTCATGGCCGTGCTCGATTCCACCCGCGTCTTCCGCATTGGCCGTGCCGTGGCGCTCGATGTCGCGGTGATGGAGTTCGTCGAGGCGGCAAGGCTGCGCGGCGAAGGCTCGCTCTGGATCATTTTCCGGGAAATCCTGCCGAACACGCTGTCGCCGCTGCTCGCCGAATTCGGCCTGCGCTTCGCCTTTTCGATCCTGTTCCTCTCCACGCTCTCCTTCCTCGGCCTCGGGATCCAGCCGCCGGCCGCCGATTGGGGCGGCATGGTCAAGGACAACAAGGACGGCATCATCTTCGGCATCTCGGCCGCGCTCGTGCCCGGTGCCGCGATCGCCACGCTTGCCATCTGCGTCAACCTGGTCGTCGACTGGCTGATGAAGCGTACTTCGAGCCTGAAAGGAGGCCGCGGCGATGCCTGATCTGCTTTCCGTAAAGAACCTCAAGATCGAGGCGACGAGCTATCCGCCGGGCGAACCGCCGAAGGTGGTCACATTGGTCGAAGGCGTTTCCTTCGAGCTCGAGAAGGGCAAGGTGCTGGGCCTGATCGGCGAATCCGGCGCCGGCAAGTCGACGATCGGCCTTTCGGCGCTCGCCTATGGCCGCGGCGGCGTCCGCATCACCGGCGGCGAAGTGCTGCTCGACGGCAAGGACATCCTGAAGCTCGACAAGACCGGCATCCGCATGATCCGCGGCGCCCGGGTCTGCTACGTCGCCCAATCCGCCGCTGCCGCATTCAACCCGGCCCACAAGCTCGGCGACCAGGTGATCGAAGCCTCGCTCCGCCACGGCATCATGACGCGCGAGGAAGCGAAAGAGCGCGCGCTCTATCTTTTCCGCGTGCTCGGCCTTCCCAACCCGGAAAACTTTGGCGAGCGCTATCCGCACCAGGTCTCCGGCGGGCAGTTGCAGCGCGCCATGACCGCCATGGCGCTCTGCCCCAATCCGGAGTTGATCGTCTTCGACGAACCGACGACGGCGCTCGACGTGACGACGCAGATCGACGTGCTCGCGGCCATCAAGCACGCGATCGAGGAAACGCGTACGGCGGCGCTCTACATCACCCACGACCTCGCGGTGGTGGCGCAAGTTTCCGACGACATCATGGTGCTGCGCCATGGCAAGACCGTCGAATACGGCACGACGAAACAGGTGATCGAAGCCCCAAAGGAAGACTATACGCGGGCGCTGGTCAGCGTCCGCCAAACGAAGCGGGCAGAAGCCGAAGACCAATCCGGCACACTTCTCAAGATCGAGCATGTCCATGCCGCCTATGGCAACGGCTTCAAGGTGCTGCATGACGTCTCGATGCATCTGCCGAAGGGCCAGACGCTGGCGATCGTCGGCGAATCCGGCTCCGGCAAATCGACCCTCGCGCGCGTCATCACCGGGCTCCTGCCGCCGACCGAGGGGCGGATCACCTTCGAGGGCAAGGAGCTGCCGAAGGCTCTGAAGAGCCGGACACAGGAGGAACTGCGCCGGATCCAGATGATCTACCAGATGGCGGACACGGCGATGAATCCGCGCCAGACGGTGCGCGACATCATTGGACGGCCGCTCTCCTTCTATTTCGGAATGCGAGGCGCGAGGAAGACCGAACGTATCAAGGAACTGCTCGACCAGATCGAGATGGGATCGCGCTTCCTCGACCGCTATCCCGCCGAACTGTCCGGCGGCCAGAAGCAGCGCGTCGCGATCGCTCGGGCGCTCGCCGCCGAGCCCGAGCTCATCCTCTGCGACGAACCGACCTCGGCGCTCGATCCGCTTGTGGCCGAAGGCATCCTGAATCTGCTTCTGAAGCTTCAGGAGGAAACCGCTGTTTCCTATGTCTTTATCACCCACGACATCGCCATCGTCCGAGCCATTGCCGATAGCGTCGCCGTGATGCATCGCGGCCGGCTGGTTCGCTTCGGGCCGAAATCGAAGGTACTGTCGCCCCCCTTCGACGACTATACCGACCTCCTGCTGAAGTCGGTTCCGGAAATGGAGATCGGCTGGCTCGAAAGCGTGCTCGCGACTCGGCGCATGGAAAGCGCCGGGAATTGACGGCAGGCGGATCGGCGGCGCGCCCTTTTACGCCCGCACGCTCCTTCCGCTGCTTAAGATAGTGCGCCTTCAGGTGCATCTCGAGGAACTGCATGACCGACCGCAACTTCACCGTCATCGAAAACGAATGGATCGCGCTCAAAGACGGGACTCGGCTTGCCTCGCGCATCTGGATGCCGGAGGGAACCGAGCAGAACCCCGTGCCGGCGGTGCTCGAATTCCTGCCTTATCGCAAGCGCGACGGCACCAGTGCGCGCGATGAATCCACCTATCCCGGCTTCGCCGCAGCCGGCATCGCCGGCGTTCGCGTTGACATCCGCGGATCGGGCGAATCCGAAGGCGTGATCGACGGCGAATACACGCCGCGCGAGCTGTCCGACGCATCAGAGATCATCGAATGGATCGCCGCGCAACCCTGGTCGAACGGCAAGGTCGGCATGATGGGCATTTCCTGGGGCGGCTTCAACGCGCTGCAGGTGGCCGCCCTCAAGCCGCCGGCCTTGAAGGCGGTGATCTCCATCGCCTCGACCGTCGACCGCTACAATGACGACATCCACTACAAGAACGGCTGCCATCTCTCCGCACAGCTCTCCTGGGCTGCGACCATGCTCGCTTACCAATCGCGCTCCCCCGATCCGGAACTCGTCGGCGAACGCTGGAAGGAAATGTGGCTGGAGCGGCTGGAGAACGAACCCTTCTTCCTCGAGGAATGGCTCGAACACCAGCGCCGCGACGACTTCTGGCGCCACGGCTCCATATGCGAAGACTTCGACGGTTTCCCGGTTCCGGCTCTCGTCATCGCCGGCTGGGCCGACGGCTACCGCAACACGCCGATCAAGGCGATCGAGGGTCTGGGCGACAGGGCCAAGGCGCTGATCGGCCCCTGGGTGCACAAATATCCGCATTTCGCCTGGCCGAAGCCGCGGGCGGATTTCCTCAGCGAGGCGATCCGCTGGTGGAACCGCTGGCTGCGAAACGAACGGAACGATGCCGAGCAGCTGCCGCAGATGCGCGCCTATATCCTCGACGGGCCGAGACCGGCGCTCCGCCGCGATGAGGATGCCGGCCGATGGATCGCCAAGGATGTTTGGACGGCACCCGAGATGCGCTCCTTCGGCATTGCCCGCGACGGCAGCCTCGCCAGCGGCCGTTCGAGAGAAGGCATCGGCGACGTCTACCTCCGTTCGCCGCTCGACACCGGCACGGCCGCCGGCGAGTATTTCACCCTCAAGCCGGACGCGGAGCTGGCGGGCGACCAGCGCATCGACGATGCCGGCTCCCTCACCTTCGAGACGCATCCTTTGCTCGAGGCCGAGGACTATCTCGGGCAACCGGTCCTCAGCCTCGACGTCAGTTGCGCCGCCGCGACCGCCAACCTGATCGCACGCCTCGTCGACGTCCATCCGGACGGCACGGCGACCCGCGTCTCCTTCGGCGTGTTGAACCTGGCCCACCGCAACGGCAATGCAAAGCCGGTGCCGATGGAGAAGAACCATAGGACGCGCATCACTCTCGTGCTCGACGCCTGCGGCTATCGCTTCCGCGCCGGTCATCGTATCCGCCTGTCGCTGTCGACATCCTATTGGCCGATGATCCTGCCGAGCCCAAGCGATCCCGGCCTGACGGTCGACACGGAGAGCCTGTCGCTTTCGCTGCCGCTCCTCGGGGACCATCGCGAAATCGTCGTGCCGCAGCCAGCCAATCCCAACCCGCTGCCGCATTATATCGCGCACTCGCAGCCGCAGACCCGACGGACGGTCGAACGCGACATGACGCGGGGCGTGACCCATTACACGATCTATGAGGACACAGGCCTCGTCGAGCACCCCGATACCGGCAATGCGACACAGGACATACGCTGCGAAATCTGGTCGATCGCCCCCGACGATCCGCATTCTGTGACGGGCGTCTCCACCTGGACCTGTACCGCCCGGCGCGATGGCAGATCCTTGAAGACGATCTCGAAGTCGCGACTTTCCTGCACCGGGAGCGAATGGATCACCTCGGCCAAGGTCGAAGCGTTCGAGGAGGAGACAAAGATCTTTGAAAAGACCTTTGAGAAGCGCATTCGACGGGACCTGATGTGAGGCCGTGGATGTCGTAAGCCTTGCAGAGGATGGAGGATGGATCTGCACCGTTCGAAACCGATGCCGGCCGAGCCGGAAATTCTCGCCTTCCATGTGCGTTGCGAAGCCTTCTATCCGGCTGACGCCGTGAATGCTTCCGTGGGGGATCAGCGGCGATACTACGACGCGCTTTGCGCCGAATTCGATGCGCCGACACCGGACGGGCTGACGCGGCGAGATGCCCGCATCGGTGGGCGGATTCCGGTCCGTTATTACCGGCCGGCGGAGGTCGCGACCGAGGCGCGCATTATTTATCTCCACGGCGGTGGCTTTGTCGTCGGTTCGCTCGACAGCCACGACGCCATTTGCGCAGAGCTGGCGGACAGAACGCGGGCGGAACTGGTCTCGGTCGACTATCGGCTGGCACCGGAGCATGTCTGGCCCGCGGCCCACGAGGACTGCTACAGCGTGCTCGAGACGCTGATCGCCGAGGGCAGGCCACTGGTGATCGTCGGCGACAGTGCCGGCGGCAATCTCGCGGCCGGCCTCGTGCTCAGGGCCAGGTCGGAAGGGCTTGCCGGCATCGCCGGACAGGTGCTGATCTATCCCGCGCTCGGTGGCGATCTCGTCGGCGGCTCCTATGTCGAAATGGGTGAAGCGCCCGGGCTTTCGACGGCGGATGTCGCCTATTACCGGGAGATCCTGAGGGCACCGGCGGCCGATGTCTTGGCGCACCCGCTCAAGGCGAAGGACTTCGCCGGGCTGCCGCCAACCTATATAACCGCCGCCAGGTTCGACCCCTTGCGCGACGACGCACGCACCTACGCGGCTGAGCTTGCTGCCGCGGGCGTCGACATCACCTTTCGGGAGGAGCCGCAGATGATCCACGCCTGGCTCCGGGCGCGGCATGTGAGCCCAGGAGCGCGGGAGGGCTTCCGCCGCCTCGTCGATGGCGTGGCGAGACTGGTCGGAACGGCATGAGCGCAGCCGGAGAGACCGACCTCGCACGACTGCTTGCGCAGATGAATCCGATCCTGCGCGAGAACGAATATGTCTATTGCAGCGTCCAAGGCGACGTCGAGCGCTGGATCCCGCTCGAACCGATTGGCACTTTCCGCGAGGCCGAGGGCGTGACGCTGATCCTTGAGCGCTCGCGCGCCGAAGCCGCCCGGCTGCCCTATGGTCCCGTGTTGCGCCTGATCACGCTCGGCGTTCATTCTGCGCTTGAGGCGGTCGGCCTCACAGCGGCGGTCTCGGCCGCCGCTCGCGCGCCAAGGCATCAGCGCCAATATCGTCGCCGCGTTTTACCACGACCACATCTTCGTGCCGGCTGCGGATGCAGCGCGGGCCCTGGAAGCATTGCGGGCGCTGTAGCCCGGCTTCGCTTAGCTCAAAGCAGGTGGAACAGCCCAACACATGGACTTGCGTTCCCTGCTCCGGCTGGTCTTAATCGCTTCATGGCATTCACGCTCCGACAATTGCAATATTTCGTCGCCGTCGCCGAACAGGGCTCCGTCACCCGCGCGGCACAGAACCTGTCGATCTCCCAGTCCTCGATAACAGAGGCGATCAAGGAACTTGAGGGAGACCTTGGCGTCGAGCTCTTCGACCGCCATCCGCGCGGGCTCTCCGTTACCCATAACGGCCACCAATTCCTGCGCCACGCGACCAAGATACTTGCCGATGTTTCCGATGCGCGGCGCAGCTTCTCCGACAGCCGCGAGGAACGAGGCGGCAAGCTCAATCTCGGCGTCACCTCGCTGGTTGCCGGTTACGTGCTCTCCGACCTGCTCGCCCGCTATCGCCGCGCCTGCCCGGGTGTCGAGGTGAGCGCCCTCGAAGACAATGGCTCCTATCTCGAACATCTACTGATCGGTGGCGAACTCGACGTGGCCGTCATGGTGATCTCAAACCTGCGCGATCGCATGGCGCTGCAGGCGGAGATCCTCGAAACGTCGCCTTACCGCCTGTGGCTGCCGATTGGGCATCCGCTCGTCAGCGCCGACATCATCTCGGTCGGGGATATCGCCAGGGAACCGCTGATCATGCTGACGGTGGACGAGATCGAGGAGAACACCGGCAAGCTTCTGACGGCGCTCGGCGCGCGGCCGCATGTGGCCTTCCGCACCCGTTCCGTCGAAGCCGTCAGGAGCCTCGTGGCAACCGGCGCAGGCATCGCCCTGTTGCCGGATCTCATTTATCGGCCCTGGTCGCTCGAAGGCGACCGGATCGAGAGTCGCGATGTCTCCGGCGCCCTACCGGTGGTGCAGGTCGGCATGGTCTGGCGCAAGGGGTCGAGCCTGCCGCACTCGGCACGCGACTTCGTCGGCATCGCCGAGGCGATGCGCAGCGCACGACCCCGCTGATCCGTAGTGATATCGGAATTTCCGATAACGGCATTCTGATTAATGAATTTGCGAATACGTCGGAATAGAGGCACGCTTCACCTCGGGAACAAAGCCGCTGAATGAGCGGCTCAACTGGGGAGACTTCCGATGAAGCAGATGTTGAAATCCTGCACGGCGCTGACCCTGTCGCTCGGCCTCGCCGCCCCTGCTCTGGCGCAGGAGCCGCTGAAGGAACTCGGAGCGGGTGAAGGCGCACTGTCGATCGTCGCCTGGCCCGGCTATATCGAGCGCGGCGAGACGGACAAGAACTACGACTGGGTCACCGAATTCGAGAACAAGACCGGCTGCAAGGTCAGCGTGAAGACCGCCGCCACCTCCGACGAGATGGTGGCGCTGATGAATGAAGGCGGCTTCGATCTCGTCACCGCCTCGGGTGACGCCTCGCTACGCCTTGTTGCGGGAAAGCGCGTCCAGCCGATCAACACCGATCTGATCCCTAGCTGGAAAACGATCGACGAGCGCATGCAGAACGCGCCCTGGCATACGGCCGACGGCATCCATTACGGCACTCCCTATGTCTGGGGACCGAACGTGCTGATGTACAACACGGACGCGTTCAAGGGTGAACCGCCGAAGAGCTGGAACGTCGTCTTCGAAGAAATGACGCTGCCCGACGGCAAATCCAACAAGGGGCGCATCCAGGCCTATGACGGCCCCATCCATGTCGCCGATGCGGCCAACTACCTGATGACGCACAAGCCCGAGCTGGGCATCAAGGATCCTTACGAGCTCGACGAGGACCAGTACAAGGCCGCCCTCGACCTGCTCCGCAATCAGCGCAAACTGGTCGGTCGCTACTGGCACGACGCCATGATCCAGATCGACGACTTCAAAAACGAAGGCGTCGTCGCTTCCGGCTCATGGCCATTCCAAGTCAACCTGATGCAGGCCGAGAAGCTGCCGATCGCCTCGGTCATTCCGGAAGAAGGCGTGACGGGTTGGGCCGACACGACCATGCTGCATGCCGACAGCGAGCATCCGAACTGCGCCTATATGTGGATGGAACACACGCTGTCGCCGAAGGTCCAGGGCGACGTTTCCGCCTGGTTCGGCGCCAATCCCTCCGTCGGCGCCGCCTGCAAGGGCAACGAGCTTCTGACCGACGAAGGCTGCGCCACCAATGGCTACGACGATTTCGAGAAGGTCAAGTTCTGGAAGACGCCGGTGTCCAAATGCGAAAGCCAGGGCGAATGCGTGCCCTATCACCGCTGGGTATCGGACTATATCGGCGTGATCGGCGGGCGGTAATCCTCCGGCAATCGGACTGCAAGCATTTGCCCCTCTCCTCGCGTTTAACCCGAGGACTGGCCCTCTCCCCGCAAGCGGGGAGAAGGTCGCGGCAGCGGGATGAGGGGCCGGAATCCTGGAGAATTTCTATGACCGCCGTCCTTTTCGACAATGTTTCCCGCCACTTCGGCGCGGTGCGCGCCGTCGATCGCGTGAAGCTCTCGATCGCCGAGGGCGAGTTCTTTGCCATGCTCGGTCCGTCGGGCTCCGGCAAAACCACTTGCCTCCGGCTGATGGCCGGCTTCGAGCAGCCGACCAGCGGCCATATCGAGATTTTCGGCGAAACCGCCGAGGGCGTGCCCCCCTACCGGCGCAGCGTCAACACCGTCTTCCAGGACTACGCCCTCTTCCCGCATCTCTCCATCCTCGACAATGTCGCCTATGGCCTCATGGTCAAGGGGATCGGCCGCGAGGAACGGCGCAAGGCGGCCGAGGATGCGCTCGCCATGGTCAAGCTGCCGGGCTACGGCGAACGCCGGCCGGGGCAGCTTTCCGGCGGACAGCGGCAACGCGTGGCGCTTGCCCGCGCGCTCGTCAACAAGCCGAAAGTGCTGCTTCTCGACGAGCCGCTCGGCGCGCTCGATCTGAAGCTGCGCGAGCAGATGCAGGAGGAATTGAAAAGCCTGCAGCAATCGCTCGGCATCACCTTCGTCTTCGTCACCCATGATCAGGGCGAGGCGCTGTCCATGGCCGACCGTCTCGCCGTCTTCAACGAGGGGCGCATTCAGCAACTGGGCACGCCGGAGGAGGTATATAAGCGCCCGAAGACCCGCTTCGTCGCCGATTTCGTCGGCTCGGCCAACGTGCTGCCGGTCGATCTCTGCCGCAGGCTTGGGCTGAAGGCGTCCTTCGCCAGCCTGAGGCCGGAGGCAGTGGCGATTGCGCCTGCCTCGAACGGCGCGCTCAGCCTTTCCGGCACGGTGGCGTCGCGCAGCTTCCTCGGCGCGACCAACCGCATCGTCGTCAATGTCGACGGCGCGCGCATCGCCGTCGCCAGTCCCGCCGCGAACGTCGTTCCCGCCATCGGCAGCCCCGTCACGCTCAGCTTCGCCGCCAGCGACCTGCATCCAATGGAGGACGCATGACGACCGTTGCCGAAAGCTTCCCCCTTCCCGAGCGCCGCGGTACCGCCGGCCGCCTTTCCGACTTCTTCTGGAGGCACCCGCATGTGCTCCTGGCGATTCTCCTCGGACCGCCGCTGCTCTGGCTCGGCATCGTCTATCTCGGTTCGCTCTTCGCGCTTCTCCTGCAAAGCTTCTTTTCGATCGACGACTTTTCAGGTCTGATCAACTACGAATTCACGCTTGCGACCTATCGCCAGCTCCTGAGCGAGGCCAATCTCGACATCATCATCAGGACGGTGGTGATGGCGGCCCTGGTGACGCTCGCCTCCGCCGTCGTCGCCTTCCCGATCGCCTATTACGCCGCCCGCTACGCCCGCGGCAAAGGCAAGGCGCTGTTCTACCTCGCCGTCATGCTGCCGCTCTGGTCCAGCTATCTCGTCAAGGTCTATGCCTGGAAGCTGATCCTCGCCAAGGAAGGCATTCTCACCTGGTTTCTCGCCAAGCTGAACCTTCTCTGGCTGCTCGACGCCTGGCTATCGCTTCCCATCGTCGGCGGCAGTTCGCTTTCGATCAGCTACAGCGGTACGTTCATCGTCTTCGTGTATGTCTGGATGCCCTTCATGATCCTGCCGATCCAGGCGGCGCTGGAACGGGTGCCGGCCAATCTGATCGAGGCCTCGTCCGATCTCGGCGGCACGCCGGCGCAGACTTTCCGCCACGTCATCTTTCCGTTGGCGCTGCCCGGCATCGTCGCCGGCTCGATCTTCACCTTCTCGTTGACCCTCGGCGACTACATCATCCCACAGATCATCGGCTCGTCGCGGCTCTTCATTGGCCAGGCCGTCTATGCCCAGCAAGGCACCGCCGGCAACGTCCCGCTCGCCGCCGCCTTCACGGTCGTGCCGATCGTCATCATGGGAGCCTATCTCTGGATGGCCAAACGCATGGGGGCCTTCGATGCGCTCTGAGAAATCTAACCACGCCCCCCTCGGCCTGAAGATCGCCGCCGCCGCCGGCCTCGCCTTCATGCATCTGCCGATCCTACTCATCTTTCTTTACGCCTTCACGACCGAGGAGAAGAGCTATCAGTTCCCGCCGCCGGGGCTGACGGCGCATTGGTTCGCGGTCGCCTGGAGCCGGCCGGATGTCTGGGCGGCGCTGACGCTCTCTCTCAAGGTGGCATCGATCGCGACCGCCACCGCACTCGTGCTCGGCACGCTCTGCGCGGCGGCCGTCAGCCAGACGCGCTTTTTCGGCCGCGAGGCGATCTCGCTCCTCGTCATCCTGCCGATCGCGCTTCCCGGCATCATCACCGGCATCGCGCTCAGATCGGCATTCTCGATCGCCGAGATCCCGTTTTCCTTCTGGACCATCGTGCTCGGCCACGCCACTTTCTGCATCGTTGTCGTCTACAACAATGCGGTTGCCCGCTTCCGGCGCATCTCCGGCTCTTTGATCGAGGCCTCGATGGATCTCGGCGCCGACGGCTTCCAGACCTTCCGCTATGTCATCCTGCCGAACATCGGCACGGCGCTGCTTGCCGGCGGCATGCTCGCTTTCGCGCTGTCCTTCGATGAGGTGATCGTCACCACCTTCACGGCCGGTCAGCAGTCAACCCTGCCGATCTGGATGCTTGAGGAGCTGATCCGACCGCGCCAGCGCCCGGTCACGAATGTCGTTGCCATGATCGTCGTGATCGTCACCTTTTTGCCGATCCTCGGCGCCTACTACCTCACCCGCGACGGCGACAAGGTTGCCGGCGCCGGCAAATGATAACCTGAAGGGAGAACAGACATGGACACCCAACTCCTGATCGGATCGCGCTTCGAAGCCGGGACGGAAGCCGAGGAGCATATCCTGAACCCGAGAACGGGTGCCAGGATCCTCGACCTCGCCGAAGCCTCTCACGCGCAAATCGACGCGGCCGTCGACGCGGCCGACCGCGCCTTTACGAGTTGGTCGCAGACGACGCCCGCCGAGCGTTCCGCCCATCTCCTGAAAATCGCCGATGCGATCGAGAGGCACGCCGACGATTTCGCAACGCTGGAAGCGTTGAACTGCGGCAAGCCGATCAGTGCGGTCAAGAACGACGAAATGCCGGCCATCATCGATTGCTGGCGCTTCTTCGCCGGCGCGGTGCGCAACTTGCATGCTCCGGCGGCGGGCGAGTATTTGCCTGGCCATACTTCGATGATCCGTCGCGACCCGATCGGCATTGTTGGCTCGATCGCGCCGTGGAACTATCCGCTGATGATGATGGCCTGGAAGCTTGCGCCGGCGATCGCCGGCGGCAATACCGTCGTCTTCAAGCCTTCCGAGCAGACGCCCTTGACGGCATTGAAGCTGGCGCGGCTTCTGGCTGACATCCTTCCCGAGGGCGTCGTAAACGTCATCGCCGGCCGCGGCGAAACGGTCGGCAACACGCTGATCAATCATCCGAAGATCACGATGGTGTCGATCACCGGCGACATCGCCACCGGCAAGAAGGTGCTTGCCGCCGCCGCCAAGACGGTGAAGCGCACCCATCTCGAACTCGGCGGCAAGGCGCCGGTTGTCGTCTACGAGGACGCCGATCTCGAAGCGGTCGTCGCCGGCATCCGCACCTTCGGCTACTACAATGCCGGCCAAGACTGCACCGCCGCCTGCCGCATCTATGCCGAGGACGGCATCTACGAGAAACTGGTCGCCGACCTCTCGTCAGCCGTCTCGACCATCAGGTACAATCTCGAGGACGACACCGAGAACGAGATCGGTCCCTTGATATCGAAACGCCAGCGCGACCGCGTCGCGAGCTTCGTCGAACGGGCGGCCGACCAGAAGCACGTCGAAATCACCACCGGCGGCCGTGCCGGCAGCGAGGACGGCTTCTTCTTCCAGCCGACAGTGATTGCCGGCGCGACGCAGGAGGACGAAATCGTCCGCCGCGAAGTCTTCGGCCCGGTCGTCTCGGTGACGCGCTTTACCGCCAAGGATGACGTCATCGGTTGGGCGAACGACAGCGACTACGGCCTCGCCTCCTCCGTCTGGACGAAGGACATCGGCAAGGCGATGCGAGCCGCCTCCCGGCTGCAATATGGCTGCACGTGGATCAACACCCATTTCATGCTGACCAACGAGATGCCGCATGGCGGCGTCAAACAATCGGGCTACGGCAAGGACATGTCGATCTACGCGCTCGAGGACTACACCGCCGTGCGCCATATCATGATCAATCACGGCTGACTCGGCCAACAGCCGCTCTCCCCTGCTCGTCCTCCGCAGCAGCTGCGGAAGGTGGGCGTTGCAGCCGCCGCTGTTGCATAACCGGCAGCGCCATCGCTCAGGCGGGCATCGACACGATGCCCGCCTCCCGCCGAAAGGCGAGGCAGGGCACTCAGGGGCCGTTGCGGTGATTGCCAGCCTGGCGCCAGCCACTGTAAGACTCCATCAGGAGAGTCTTCATGCTGTGGCTGATTGCATTGCTGTCCGGTGTAACCATCGTTTATTTCGCGGTCCGCTATGGCCGTTTTCGCAATTGGGTGGAACCGGTCCTGTCGATTGCGGTTGCATTGGGACTTGCCGCCGCCTTCCTGATCTGGCTGAGTGAGGGCACGCCCGAGCAGACGCCGCGCCCGCAACCGACGAGGACCGGCGCCGGTCTCTCCGCTTCCGACATCGTGCTCCGGGACCTCACCTTCGAGTCCAACCAGGCCGAGCGCAGCTACCGTGTCCACGGCTCCATCGACAACACTTCCGATATCCCGCTGGAATATTTCCGGTTGACCGTCACCCTGGAAGACTGCCCCGATGGCACATGCCGGCGCATCGGCGACGACACGGCCCTTATTCTCGTTCGCGTCCCCGCGGGCCAAACCCGTCCGTTCGAAACTTTTCTCACCTTTCCGTTCCGTGCGGATGAGCCGCCCGTAGCGCCGAAGTGGAGCTACGAGGTGAGTCAGGTCAGAGGTGCGACACGGCGGTGATCGCAGCCATTTCAAGAAAATATGCAAGCGGCTTCGCTCGCACCCGCGAAAACGGCCTGCCCTCAGCAATAAATGCTGTACCTTTCCCGGATCGCCCGGTCGATCTCCGGTTCGATCACCGAAGGGGCGGCATCTGCGAGGATGCGGTTCTTTCTTGCAATCGCGCGCTGCACGAGATCCGGCCGGCCGATCTCGGCCCACTCCTTCGGGCTCGTCCGGTCCGCCACCGCCGGGTAGATATATTCCGTCTGCATCAGCCCAAGCGTCTGCGGATGGCCGAGATAATGGCCGGGGCCGTCGAGACAGACGGAGCGCATGGTCTCGAGCGAAACGGAATCCTCCGTCACATCGATGCCGCGGATGCAGCGTTGCACCTGGCCGAGCAGGTCGTCGCCGAGCACCAGCGATTCCAGGCAGAAGCCGAGTAGCGAGGCGTGCATGCCGACGGCCTCATAGACCATGTTCAGCCCCGAAAGCCCGGCCATGACGTTGGAGATCGCCTGCTCCCAGCCGGCCTGCATGTCCGGCAGCTTCGCATCGGCGATACCTGCGGCAGCCCCGCCCGGCAAGCGGTAGAACTGGTGCATCTGCGCGCAGCCCGCCGTCAAAAGCGCCTGCTCGCCGGAACCGCCGGACATTGCCCCGGTTCTCAGGTCCGAAACGAAGGGCCAGGTACCGAAGACGGCCGGATGGCCGGGCGAGAGCGCGTTGACGTAAACGACACCCGCCAGGCATTCCGCAACCGCCTGGACGATCGCGGTCGCGAGCGGCGCCGGGGCGGTCGCACCCGCCTGCCCGGCCGAAAGCAAAAGGATCGGCATGCCACCGCGGATGCACTTCTCCATGGTGATGCAGCTCTCTTCTGCAAACTTCATCGGCGGCACCACGAAACAGTTGGAATTCGAAACGAAGGGCCGTTCACGCCACCGCTTCTCGCCGCCGGCAATCATGTGGATCAGATCGAAGCAGCCCTCGACATGCGTCGGGTCGGAGAAGCTCGTGCCGACATGCTTGGTCGTGCCGGCGCAGCAGGCATAGAGCGTGTTGATGTCCATCAGGAAATTGTCGGGAATGTCGCGGCAGACCATCGCCCGCTGGAAGAAATGAACATTGTCGAGATGTTGGACGAGCTGGGCGGCGTTCAGGAGGTCTCTTGCGGTCGACTCGCGGTATTCCCGCTTCTCGACATCGACCACATGCACCGCCGCACCCGCGGTGCCGTAATAGACGCGGGTGCCGCTGAGTTCGAGATCCTGCCTGGGATCGCGGGCGTGAAGGGTGATCTCGCGCGCGGCAATGGCGAGCATGTCCTCGACCAACGCCCGCGGAAAGCGGATACGCCCGTCGTCGCCGAGGATCGCACCGGCGCCGGTCATGATCTCGATGCCGGACTTCGGCGCGTTGGCAAGGCCGATCTCTTCCAGCGCCTCGAGCGCCGCCTCATGGATGCGCTTCGCCCCCGCATCCGTCAACGGCTTGTATTGGCCGCCGGAAAGACCGGGGCGGACCGGCCGGATGTTCTCGGCCAAGGGTGCCGAGCGCAAGGCGACGCGCGCCGCCCTCCCCCCCGACCGTCTCGAAACCGCAACTGCGCATTCCTCAGCCATCATTCATCTCCCAATGGCGCTCTTGTTTCGCGTGACCCGGTTCCCGCTTTCGCGGCAAGCTTACGCTTGCACTCGCTCCGCCTTTGGATCGTACATAGGTCTAAGCGATGCCTCGGCCTTGACCCGGGTTCCGGCAATTTCGATCTCATAGCTTGACGCCAGCACGTGCGCCTCGCTCTCGCCCCTGCACGGCACGTAGCCGAGCCCGATCGCGCCGCCGAGATGGTGGCCGTAGTTGCCGGACGTGATCGTGCCGACGATTTCGCCATCGCGGACGATCGCCTCATTGTGGAAGAGCAGCGGCTCCGGATCGGCAAGCCGGAACTGCACCAGCCGGCGCGCCAGGCCTTCCGTCCGCTTGGCAACCACCGCATCCCGGCCGACGAAGTCGCCCTTGTCCAGCCTCACGGCAAAACCGAGCCCGGCCTCGAGCACGTGGTCCTCATCGGTGATGTCATAGCCGAAATGGCGGAATGCCTTCTCGATGCGGCAGCTGTCGAGCGTATGGAGGCCGCAGAGTTTCAGGCCGACACCCCGGCCGGCCTCCTCCAGCGTCTCGAAGACATGCGCCGCCTGGTCTGTCGAAACATAGAGCTCCCAGCCGAGCTCGCCGACATAGGTCACGCGATGAGCGCGGGCGAGCCCCATGCCGATCTCGATCTCACGCGCCGTGCCGAAGGGATGGGCCTCGTTGGAAAAATCGTTGGGGCTGACCTTGCGCATCAGATCGCGCGATTTCGGTCCCATGACGCAGAGCACGCTTTCGGCCGCGCTTACGTCGGTGATCACCACGAACGCGTCGCCACGATGCTTGTGCAGCCAGGCGAGATCGCGTTGCAGCGTGGCGCCCGGCACGACGAGCAGGAAGGCGGTCTCCGCAAGCCGCGTGACGGTCAGATCGCTCTCGATGCCGCCGCGGGCGTTCAGCATCTGGGTGTAGACGATGCGGCCCGGCTCGACATCGATCCGATTGGCGCAGAGACGCTCGAGGAAGGCGAGCGCATCGCGCCCCTCCACGCGGATCTTGCCGAAGGAGGTCATGTCGAAGAGGCCGACTTCATTGCGGACGGCCAGATGTTCTTCCCGCTGGTTGTCGAACCAGTTCTGCCGCTTCCAGGAATAGCGGTATGCGCGCTCTTGGCCCTCTCGCGCGAACCAGTTGGCGCGTTCCCAACCGGCCACTTCGCCGAAGACGGCGCCGCGCGCCTTCAGATGCTCGTGCAGCGGCGAGCGGCGGACGCCACGGGCCGTCGCCATCTGGCGATAGGGGAAGTGATCAGCATAGAGCAGGCCGAGGGTCTCGGAGACGCGCTCCCTGAGATAGGCGCGGTTCTTCTGGAACGGCTGGGCGCGGCGGATGTCCACCTCCCAGAGATCGAAGGGCGGTTCGCCGTCGTTCATCCATTGCGCCAGCGCCATGCCGGCGCCGCCGGAGGAAACGATGCCGATGGAATTGTAGCCGGCCGCAATCCAGTAACCCTTTAGCTCGGGCGCCTCGCCGAGATAGTAACGGTCATCCGGCGTGAAACTCTCCGGGCCGTTAAAGAAGGTGTGGATGCCGGCCGTCTCCAGCATCGGCATGCGGGCGACGGCCATTTCGAGAATCGGCGCGAAATGGTCGAAATCCTCCGGCAGCTGATCGAAGCAGAAGTCCTCGCGGATACCCTCCATGCCCCAGGGCTTCGCCTTCGGCTCGAAGGCGCCGATCAGCATCTTGCCGGCATCTTCCTTGTAATAGGTACACTCGTCCGGCACGCGCAGCACCGGCAGGCGGGCGAGGCCGGGGATCGCCTCGGTGACGATATAGAAGTGCTCGCAGGCATGCAGCGGCAAAGTGACGCCGGACTGGCGGGCCAGTCCGCTCCCCCACATGCCGGCGCAGTTGACGACGTTTTCCGTCTCGATCGTGATGCGCTCGCCATCCTCTTCGCAGGTGACGCCGCTAACCCGTCCTCCTTTGGTCAGGACCGAGGTGACCTTCACCCCCTCGACGATCGTGGCGCCGTTCTGCCGCGCGCCCTTGGCGAGCGCCATGGCGATATTGGCGGGGTCGCATTGGCCGTCGAGCGGCAGATGCACCGCCGCCTTCACGTCGGCGACATTGAGGTGCGGATAGAGTTCCTTGACTTCCCCCGGACTGATTTCGCGCACATCCACGTCGAAGGCGCGGGCGAGCGAAGCCTGCCGGTAGATCTCTTGCCTGCGCTCCTCCGTCAGCGCCACGGTGATCGAGCCGTTCTGGCGCATGCCGGTGGCAATGCCGGTTTCCGCCTCGAGCTTCACATAGAGATCGGCCGAATATTTCGCGAGCCGCGTCATGTTCTGCGAGGCGCGAAGCTGGCCGATCAGTCCGGCCGCATGCCAGGTAGTGCCGCAGGTGAGCTGCTTGCGCTCCAGGAGCACGACATCCGTCCAGCCGAGTTTCGACAAATGATAGGCGACCGAGCAGCCGGAAATGCCACCGCCGATGATCACCGCGCGTGCTTTTACAGGGATCGCTTTCGTCATGCCTTCAGTCTTTCATTCGAGGGATCCCAGAGCGGCTGGTCCGGCTCAACGGTGGCCTTGAAGCGCTCGCCGAAAATCTCGACCTCGACCTCCTGGCCGGGAACGGCGAGATCGGCGCGCAGCATTCCGAGCGCGATCGACTTGCCGACGCGGTAACCCCAGTTGCCCGAAGTCGTCTCGCCGACGACCTCGCCGCCGGACCAGAGCGTCGACATGTAGGGCGCGTCGCACTCCCCGGCCTCGACCGTCAGCGTGACGAAGCGCTTGGTCACGCCGCGCTGCTTTTCCCTCTCCAGCGCCGCCCTGCCCTTGAAGCTCGGCTTCGACCAGTCGACGAAGCGCTCGAGCCCGCCCTGAAGGATCGTGTAATCGGTCGAGAGGTCCCCCTTCCAGGCGCGGTAGCCCTTTTCGATGCGCAGGCTGTCGAGCGCCTCCATGCCGAAGGGCTTGAGCCCATGCCACTGCCCGGCATCCCAGACCGCATCGAAGATCGCCGCCGTATCCTCGACCTTTGTGTGGATTTCCCAGCCGAGCTCGCCGGCGAAGGATACCCGCACGAGCTGGCAATAGCGTCCGGCGATCGCGGCCGTCTGATGCGTCAGCCACGGCAACGAGAGATCGGCGCCGGTGACCGCCGCAAGAATTGTGCGCGACTTCGGCCCGGTCAGGATCTGGCAGGCGAATTTCGCCGTCACATCCTCCAGTGTGAAGGCGGCATCGGCGGGGCGGTGCTTCCGCAGCCATTCGAAATCGTGCCACTGCGCCGTCGCCGCGGTGATCAGGAAGAAGAAATCTTCCTCGATCGCCATCACCGACATTTCCGTGACAATGCGGCCCATGTCATCCGCGAAGTAGGCAAGGCCGATGCGCCCCGGCTTCGGCATTCGGCCGGTGATGAGGCCGGAGAGCCATTGGCGCGCGCCCTCGCCCTTCAGCCGGAAGCGCGAGAAGCCCGGCAGGTCGAGAATGCCGGCGGCATCGCGCACCGCCAGGCACTCCTCCTCGATCCGCTTCGCCCATGGTCCCTCGCGTCCCCAGGTCTGCGTCGCCGCCTCGGATGTGTCGTCGCCGGGCTTGGCGTACCACATGGCGCGTTCCCAGCCGTTATAGGGCTTGAACTGCGCCCCGAGCGAGGCGATGCGGTCATGGATCGGCGAGAGCTTCCTGTTGCGCCCGGCCGGCCAGTAATGTTTCGGGAAATGCATCGCATATTCGTGGCCGTAGATTTCCATCCCCTTGGCGATGCAATAGTCCCGGTCGGTGTAATCGGTATAGCGCCGCGGATCGCAGGACCACATGTCCCATTCCGTCTGGCCTTCCATCACCCATTCGGCGAGCACCTTGCCGGCCCCGCCCGCCTGGCAGATGCCGAAGGTGAAGACGCAGGCCTCGAAAGCATTCGGAACGCCCGGCATCGGCCCGATCAGAGGATTGCCGTCCGGGGCATAGGGGATCGGTCCGTTGATGATGCGCGAAAGACCAGCCGTGCCGAGGATCGGCACCCGCTCGACGGCGTCGTTCAAGTACCATTCCAGCCTGTCGAGATCGTCCGGAAAGAGCTGGAAGGAGAAATCCTCCGGCATCGGGTCTTCGGGCGTCGACCAATGCGCCCGGCAATTCCGCTCGTAGGGGCCGAGATTCATGCCGTATTTCTCCTGCCGGAGATAGTAGGAGGAGTCGACGTCCCTGAGCAGCGGCAGCTTGTGGCCCGCTTCTTTCGACCAGGCGGCAAGCTCGGGGATCTCGTCGAACAGAATATATTGATGGCTCATCACCATCATCGGGACCTCGCGGCCGAACATCCTGCCGACCTCACGAGCGTAATAGCCCGCGGCATTGACGACATATTCGCAGCGGATTTCGCCTTGCGGCGTCGTCAGCACCCATTCGTCCGTTTCGCGCCGCGCAGCGGTCACCGGGCAGAAGCGGACGACCTTCGCACCGAGATCACGCGCCCCCTTGGCAAGCGCCTGGGTCAATTGCGCCGGATCGATATCGCCGTCATAGGGATCGTAGAGCGCGCCGGTCAGATCATGCGTTTCGAGGAACGGATAGCGGCCGCACATCTCGTCCGGCGTCAGGATATCGAGGTCCATGCCCTGATAGCGTCCCATGCCGACGACGCGCTTGAACTCCTGCAGCCGCGCCTTCGAATGGCCGAGGCGGATCGAACCCGTGACGTGGTAGTTCATCGGGTAGTCGACGCGTGCCCCGAGTTCGCGATAGAGCGAAGCGGAATAGCGCTGCATGTTCATGATCGACCAGGAGGAGGAAAAGGTCGGCACATTGCCGGCCGCGTGCCACGTCGAGCCGGCGGTGAGCTCGTTCTTCTCCAGGAGCACGCAATCGCTCCATCCGGCTCTGGCAAGGTGGTAGAGCGAGGAGGCCCCGACGGCTCCCCCGCCAATGATCACGACGCGTGCGTGAGACGGCAAACTCGACATGCACTCTCCCTCTTTTGCCGCGATATTTGACGAGGAGCGACGCGCCATCAAGCGAGCGATCAAGGCTTTATTGATCGACAATTTCGATTAGATTGCGTGATGACGGTCGGGAGAGCGACGCAAAAATGCAAGTTGATCTGATTGAGACATTTCTGGACCTGATGGAGACGCGCAGCTTCAACCGCACGGCCGAACGGCTGAACGTCACCCAGTCCACCATTTCGCATCGGATGAAGGCGCTCGAGGCCCAGTTCAGCCGCAAGCTCTTCAGCCGCAACAAGGGCGGCACCGTTCCGACAGCCGCCGGCTTGCGCTTTCTCGATTATGCAAAAGCCTTGCAAAATCAATGGCACGAGGCAACGCGGGCAGTGGCGGGTGCCGGCGCGCTGGAACGTTCGATGCGGCTCGCCATCCAGCATGATCTCGCCGAGAGCTTTGTCGGCCCCTGGCTGGCGGCAATCCGCCGCGAGTTCCCGGAGACCGAGATCTACATGGAGGCGGACTATTCGAACCAGATGAACCGCGATCTCGCCGCCGGCGATCTCGATCTCGCGATCCTCTATACGCCGCATTACCTGCCCGACCTGCACTACGAACGGATCGGAGAACTGCATTACAAAATGGTCAGCGCCGAGCCCCGCGACCTCGCCGGCATCCGGGCGGAAACCTATATCCGGGCGAACTATTCCCCCGCCTTCGAGCGGGTTCATCGCCTGGCGCTGCCGCATCTCTCCGTCGCGCCGGTTGCGGCCGGGCAGAACATGGCAATCACTGCGCTCCTGCAGACGCTCGGCGGTGCCGCCTATGTCACCGGCGACACGGCCGCACGCCTCGCGAGCGACGGCCTCGCATATATCGTCTCGGAGGCGCCGGTGATACCGCAGGCCATCTATGCCGCAACCAGCCTGCGCAGCCGGCACGCGCACCAGCACCGCAAGATCATTGGTTTGATGATGGAGCTTTTATCGGGTCCGTAAACGTTCGCCGCGACGCGGATCGCAAAGCCGGTGCTCAATGCGCGCGGAATTGCGCCTTCAGCCGCAACACATCGGCCGCACTCACCCCTTGCGGATCGACGACCGCGACCCATGCGTCGATATAATGTTCCGGCGCATAGACATGGCCGAAGCCGATCGGTGAAGTCGTCGCGAGCGCCATGTCGGCGAGAAGCTGCAGCCCGGTCACCATGGGAAACCAGCTCAGCGCCGGCGAGACGTCGGGGCCGCGCGGCGCCTTCATCCAGTCGGGCTCGCGGTAAAATGCATGCGGATCGAAGAAGGTCACCGGATCGCTCGCATATTGCAGGTAGACGATCCGCATCGCGCCCCAATTCACCCCTGGGATATCGAGGTCGTTCTCCTGATTTGTGAAGCGGATTATCGAACTGTCGCGATAGCGCGGCAGCCAGGCGGGCGAATCCGGGACACGGTCCGCCGTAACCGAGCGCCAGAGCTCGCTTTGGAAGGGCGGACCGCTCCAAAGCGCCCCCTGGAAGGGATCGCTGATGATGTCGAAGAGATCGAGCGAGCCCTGCGAATTCATGGCGCCGAGGCTCAGGCCGTGCAGATAGAGCTTTGGCCGCCGGTCGTGCGGCAAGGTCGTCCAGTAGCGATAGACCTCCTCGAACAGCGCATCGGAGGTCTCGGCTCCATATCCCGGCTCGACCAACAGCGAAAGCCAACTTGTGAGGTAGGAATATTGCACCGCCACACTCGCGACATCGCCTTTCAGCAGATATTCGAGCGTATCGAGCGCGGCGGGATCGATCCAGCCGGTTCCCGTCGGCACGACGATCACCAGCGATCCACGCTCGAATCCGCCGGCGCGCTTGAGCTCTTCGAGCGCCAGCCGCGCCCTTTCGCGCGGCGTCTCGGCGGAGTTCAGCCCGACATAGACCCGCACGGGATCGGGCGCATTCCGGCCGAAGAAGGCGCCGATCGCCCTACCCGACGGCCCGGAAGCCACGAACTCGCGCCCCTGCCGACCGAGTTCGTCCCAGTTCAAAAGAGAGGCATCGCTTCCGGTCTTCACCGGATCCATCGGCGCCGCCACGTCGGGATCGATGAGCGCGTCGAGCGTCTGGAAGGAACTGTCGGCGGCATGCAGCGCGAGGTTGAAAATGACGCCGTTGGCGAGCGACCAGAAGAGCATGATCGCCATGAGGCCGCCGATCGCCCTGGCGACGGGACGTGTGAGGAACCGTTCCAACCAGCGCGAAATGACGCGGAAGATGAGCCGGAACAAGCGCGCGGTGAGGACGAGCAGCAGGAAGACGAGACCTGCAACGAGGCCGAGCTTGACGGGTTCAACACTCTCGATGGGCGCGAGCCCCATTATGCTGCGCACCGTATTCTGCCATGCTGTCGTCTGCCACAGGAACACGGCCGCCGCGGCGATGCAGACGATCGCTGCTGCAATCTTCAGCGTGCGCTGACGCCGCGGCGAAGGCTCGCGCAACTCGAAGAAGGACCAAAGCCAGCGCAGAAACACGCCGATCGCGTAGCCGGCCGCAAGCGAAGCGCCGGAGATCACTCCCTGGATCGCATAGGGCCGCGGAATGAGACTCGGCGTCAGCGAAACCGCAAAGAACAGGACGCCGACGAGCATGCCGGACGCGGAGAACGAACGCAGGAAGCCGCCCACCGGATGCGGCAGCGGCCGCGTCCTACCCGATAGTTCCGTCTGCCGAAGCCGTTCCATCGCGGACCTCCACTCGATACGTCGCCGCCGCAATCGTCACTTCCGTTTGTCGTCCGGGGAATGCAAACCTCTGTCCGCCCTGCTGACGCCCAGAAGCCGATTCCGATCGGGGAAACATGCAGGCGCGCAGTCTCGGCGGCAATGTCGCCCCATGAGCCGGCACAGTCAATTGCCGCAATCCGGCCCCTACTCCGCAGCGCCGGCCTTGTCGGCATAGTTCGGGCCGCGAGTCACCTCGACCGGCGTCTTCATGATGATCTCGCGATGCGGGAACGGGATCGAAATGCCGGCCGCCTTGAAAGCGTCCCACAAGGCAAGCAACACTTGGCCGCGGATATTCGTCAGTCCGTTGCTGGGGTCGGAAATCCAGAACCGCAGCTTGAAATCGAGCGACGATGCCCCGAAGCCGGTCATCCAGCAGACCGGCTGGGCGTAGGTGCTGGCGACCCGGGGTGTGGCCTTTGCCGTCTCGATCGCAATGCGCACGACCTCGTGCGGGTCGCTGTCAAAGGAGGTCCCGAAGTCCACTTCGATGCGGACATATTCGCTGGAAAAGGACCAGTTCACCACCTGCTGCGATATGAAGTCCTCATTGGGAATGAGATATTCCTTGCCGTCCCTGGTGATGACGGAAACGAAGCGGGATCTGAGGTCGCGGATCGAGCCGAACGTATCGCCAAGCGTGATGGTATCGCCCGGCTTGATGGACTTATCGAGCAGGATGATGATGCCGGAGATGAAGTTGGAAACGACCTTCTGCAGGCCGAAGCCGATACCGACGCCGACCGCGCCGGAAAAGATGGTGAGTGCCGTCAGGTCTACCCCCGTTGCCGACAGCGCGACCGCGCCGGCGAACATGATCAGCCCGATCTTGATCAATTTGCTGATAAGCACCTTGAAGGAGGGCGTGAGATCCCCGGAGCGGTCGATCCAGTGCGCCGTCACATTGCCGATCAGGACGGCCGCCCAAATCAGCGCGGCGGAAAGGACGATCGCCTTCAACACGATCAACATCGAAAGGCGAACAGCGCCGAGATTGATCGCCACGCCATCGAGAGCCGCCAGCACGACCTCGTCCAGCCCGAGTGCATAAAGCGCAAAGTAAGACCAGCCGGCGACGGCGACCACACGCGCCAGCACCAGGTTCCGGATGATCCGCGTCAGCACCGAAATGACGAACCACGCGGCGGCGAGCGTGAGCGCGGTGGAGACCAGCCAACGATAGGACGGCCAGCCATACCGCAACAGCAGCACATCCGCGATCCACAACCAGATGATCAGGAAGACCCATTTGAGCCGCCGCATGAAGGCGATGATCACGCGAAGCAGGTCCGGATTTCCCTTGATCGTGCGCGCGCGTGCTTCCACCGCCGGCTCTATGTGTTTCGCCAGGATGCGGGAAACCAGGTAGCCGACCGCGATCAACGCCAGCTGGTAGAGAGTCCACTCATTCAAGACCATCGTCCGCAGCCAGGACTCCGTGGCCTCGATCGCTTGCAGGAAATCCATTGCCGTCCTCCCAGAGCGCCGGGCGCCCGGTGACGGTGAATACGCCACGGACCCACCCTAGTTCTTTGAATCTAGGCCAATTTTCCCATTTTCAATGCTCGTGGCGGCAGAGAGCCTTTGAAGGCCATAGACAGACCCGCCCCCGCAGACCGCCGTGGCAATCCAGGTCGAGTTCACTCCCAGGAATCCGCCGATCGAACTCGCCGGCGATATTCTGCGCCTTATCTCCTCGATACCGGCGGAAATCTGCGCCGGCCATGATCAAGCTGCTGCAAATCGCCAGGACCGGTCCAAGCATTTGATATAATTTGAAAGAGCCAGGCCCGTTCACCCGGAGGAGAAAGCAATGACCGCGCCGCACCCATCAAAGACCCATATCGGCAATCATAAACTGCATCCCGAAACGCTGATGCTCAATTATGGCTACGACCCCGAGCTCTCCGAAGGCGCGGTCAAGCCGCCCATCTTTCTCACCTCCACCTTCGTCTTCCACTCGGCGGAAGAGGGCCGCGACTTCTTCGACTTCGTCTCGGGCCGGCGCGAACCGCCGGCGGGCGTCGGCGCCGGGCTCGTCTATTCCCGCTTCAACCATCCGAACAGCGAGATCGTCGAGGACCGGCTCGCCGTCTATGAGCGGGCGGAAGCGGGCGCACTCTTTTCCTCCGGAATGTCGGCGATCGCGACCACGCTGCTCGCCTTCGTTCGCCCGGGCGATGTCATCCTGCATTCGCAGCCGCTGTACGGCGGCACCGAAACGCTGCTGGCGAAAACCCTTCCGAATCTCGGCGTCTCCGCCGTTGGATTTGCCGACGGCATAGACGAGCAGGCGGTCAACGGCGCGGCGGAGGAGGCGATGAAGAAAGGCCGCGTCGCCTTCATTCTGATCGAGACGCCGGCCAATCCGACCAACAGCCTCGTCGACATCTCCCTGATCCGCCGCATCGCCGACGGGATCGGCGAAAAAATGGGGCACCGGCCGATTTTCGCCTGCGACAACACCCTGCTCGGCCCGGTGTTCCAGCACCCGATCGATCATGGCGCGGACCTCTCGCTCTATTCCCTGACCAAATATGTCGGCGGTCACTCCGACCTGATCGCCGGCGCGGTCCTCGGTTCCAAGGCCCTCGTCAAACAGGTGAAGGCGCTGCGCGGGGCGATCGGCACTCAGCTCGACCCGCATTCCTGCTGGATGATCGGCCGATCGCTCGAAACCCTGTCGGTCAGGATGGAGAAGGCGAACGACAACGCCCGTATCGTCGCCGAATTCCTGCGCGACCATCCGAAGGTCGAGCGCATTCACTACCTGCCCTTCGACGACGGGGAATCGAATGCCGGCCGTGTCTTCGCCGCCCAGTGCACCGGCGCCGGCTCGACATTCTCCTTCGACATCGCCGGCGGCCAGGAGGCGGCCTTCCGCTTCTTGAATGCGCTGCAGATCTTCAAGCTCGCAGTCAGCCTCGGCGGCACCGAATCGCTCGCAAGCCACCCGGCCGCCATGACCCATTCGGGCGTGCCGATCGAGGTCAGGCGCCGGATCGGCGTGCTCGAATCGACCATCCGCCTGTCGATCGGCATCGAGCATCCGGACGACCTCGTCGCCGACCTCGCCAATGCCTTGACGACGGCCTGATTCAACTGCGGGCGAGGCCGAGCACGAAAAGCGCCAGCGCCCCGATCGAGGCGATAGTGCGGACATGATTCCAGCGAACCCAGTCGGTCAGGTAGCGCTGCTGCCAGAGCGCTGCGGCAGCCTCGCCGCGCGCCGCTGCGAGCGCATCGTTCAAAGGAACGTTGAAAATGACCGTCACCAGGAATGTGCCGACGAGATAGGCGAGCCCACCGGCAGCAAGCAGGTAGCTCCCCCTCTCGCCCATTATGAAAGCAGCAACAATCAGCGCCAGGCCGAGAATCGCGGTGCCCATGAAGGCAACCAGGAACAACGGGTTCTGGATCGCCACGTTTATGGCGTTCATGGCGGCTATTCCCTGTTCCGCCGGAAGCCGCGACAGGGCCCGCATGACGCAGACCGAGAAGACGAAGAAGAGCCCCGCCATCAGGCCGGAACCGATGGCGGCTGCAAAAGCAAGGCCGGGAACGAAAGCTGCCATAACTTATCTCCAGATCGAGCAAGCGGGAACTGCAAGCGCTCGGAACGGGAACGCAACTGCAGAGATAGACGAGAGGCGCGATACAGTCACGAGGCGCAGCACCATTTTGGAAAGATCGGCCGCCCGCCATTTCGCAAGCCCGCGCCTGGCATCAATCCCGTTCATTTTACGGGTCCGGCTCGATTGACATCAGGCGCGGCCGCACCTAATCATCGGGGATCGATTGGTTCCCGGAAAGCGAACGCGCTTCGGGAGTAAACGGGAACGTGACGGGTGGACCCAAGCTGGGCATCTTAATCACGGCCGACCCCGCGACTGTAGTGCGGTGTGAATTTGCCGTTCCGGAGCGATCCGGAAAAAGCCACTGGAGAAGACCGCAAGAGGGCGGTTCGATCTGGGAAGGCGAGGCAAATCCCTGGTGCAACACCTGACGCCGCGAGCCAGGAAACCTGCCAATCGATGCGGGCGCAATGCCCAATCGGGAACATCCCTTGCCATCACGGAGGTTGTCATGGCTACGTCTAACGTTTCGAGCGTTTCGCTCTCCCTCAGCGATCGTCTGGTTGCGGGCATTCTTGCCCTTATGATCGGCGGTTTCCTCGTCTTCGGTGCAGGCCTTGCAAATTCGGCCGTGCTCCACGACACGGCGCACGACACCCGCCATTCCTACGGCTTCCCCTGCCACTAAGCCAATGGAACGCCTTGCGCGTTCCGGATCGAAGCTGAACAGAACCGTCAGGCGCTCCGAGCATGTGCGCATGCCATCCGGCATGATGTCGCGGCTCGCGCATCGGCGTCCTTTGTGCGCTCTGAAAGGCGCAGGGCGCTGTAGGGGTGCCCGACTGCGTTGGCTGGACCGTGCTCCCTACAGCGCCGCGCGCGTTATCAGACGCGCAAAGGCCGCTGTAGCACCTTATATTGCTGCATGTCTTTGTCGTTAAATCGAGGACGATTAAAGGAGACATGCAGTAGGGGAAGCGCTGCATTGAGGAAAATCGACACATGATCGTCAAGACACTTCTGGCCGCAATCGTGGCCGGGCTGATCGCCGGCGTCTTCATGACCGCCGCCCAGGAACTGCGCGTCACGCCGCTGATCCTGCATGCCGAGGAATTCGAGGGCGGAGAGCAGCCTGCTGCGGGTCACGAGGAGCATTCGTCTCTGAACGGTGTTTCGCCGCTCGAAAAACTTCTCGCCTTCGTTTCGCCGATAACGCCCGCCTATGCCCATGAGGGCGGACACGAGGAGGAGAGCGGAATCCTGTTCGGCATGAGCCGCTTTTCAGGAACGCTGCTCGCCAACCTGGTCACGGGCGCCGGCTTCTCGCTGCTGCTTGCCGGCATCAGCATCATGACAGGCCATCGGATCACGCTTGCAAACGGGGCGCTCTGGGGCGCCTGCGGCTGGCTAGCCGTGCACATGCTGCCGGCGCTCGGTTTGCCGCCGGAGCTGCCCGGCTTCCCGGCTGCCGACCTTGGCGAGCGCCAGGTCTGGTGGGCCTTGACCGTGCTGCTCTCTGCCGCGGGTCTCTACCTGCTGGCCTTGCGCAGAGAACTGGGCTCGAAGGTCGCGGGCCTCGTGCTGATCGCCGCACCTCACGCCTATGGCGCGCCGCAGCCGCTCGATATATCGAGCAACGTTCCGGCCGTCCTTGGCGCGGAATTCGCGGTTGCGGCACTAGCCACGACACTCGCCTTCTGGATCGTCCTCGGCATCGTTTCGGGCTTCATCAACGACCGGGTCGTGAAGGCCGGCTAAGCAGGCTCACCCCTCCCCAACCCCTCCCCACAGGTGGGAGGGGCTTTCTCGGCCGCACCGTTTCCACCCAAATCTCGCCCTTTGGAACAGACGCTAAGGGTATTGGGGAGCGCAGGCGATCGCCGCGGGCTCCAAGCCCCTCCCACCTGTGGGGAGGGGCTTGGTTCGGCTAAGGGCATTCTCAGTCAGTTTGGTGAGTGCGTCCATTCTATCGTGGGTGACAATCCACCACTTCACATCCAACCGACTTCCTCTCCGTCTCAAGCAAATGCGCCTTTAATCTCTCGCGCCGTGTCTCGGTCCTCAGCAGCACGCAGGTGTCGCAGAAATCGCCGCCTTCCGTCCGATAGTAGAGACAGCAGCCGCTGCGCATCCGATAGGTTCGACAAAGCGCACCGCCCGGGGTTTCGACGCTTATCTCTTCATATCGCAGGTCGCGCGACGCGAGCGGTGAGCCCGCGCGTTTGACGATGGCGAGAGCCCGCTCGATCGCGACCGCCTGCTCCCCCCGCAGACGCCCGATTTCCAGGAAAGCGCCCGCCAGGCCGTCGGTCGCAAGCCGCCATTGCGCCCGTGCGGAAAGACCGCAGCGGCGCTTGATGAGCGCTATGATCGATTTCATATGCAGGACGAAGCCATCGTGGAACTGTTGCTCCCCCTCCTCACCTTTCCCGGCGGCCGCAGACGGCGCATCGAAGAGGAAATGAAAGCGGCCAGCCTCGAAGCTTCGCCCGCCATCGATCCGCGGATAGGTCTCGAAGCGGAGCCCCGCGATCCGGGGCACAAGGCCGGTGGCGAGATAGACAGCGCCCATCGCGAGGCCGAGTGGGTGACAGTAGAAGGCGATCAGATGCGCCGCCCGGATCTTGTCGTCCATCCCGGAGGCGAAGCGGTCCTGATAGGCAAGGCAGGCCTCCATTCCGGTCGAGCCCTCCGCCCAGAAGGCGGCCGTGGCCGCGAAGCCCATCGGCCCCTCGAGCGAGCAGCCAACTTCCGGAAAGGCAGCCGTGAGCCAATCGATCGACGCCGCAAATCCCCCGCTCTCCCGCATCGGCCCTGCACCCTCCTCACCATTCACACTCCAGCGCCGCCCGTCTCATGCGACGCGCAAAGGCCGCCTCTCTTACTCAGCACACGCGGTGAAAGCCATCCGCCCGTAAAGCCCGCCCTTTCCAGCCCCCGCGTGAACGCCGGAATGCCGCGCGTCAGCTCCCAAAGCAAGCCGCTTCGCCAGTTCTCGATCATCATGACCGTGAGTCCCTGGTCAAGCCCGACGACGCGATCGTCCACCCAGCCTTCGGGCCCCTCACCCGGCAGGCTCGGATTGAAGCCGCCGGGAAGGCGCCCGTCGCGAAGCAGCGCCGGATAGCGGGCGAGCAGGTGGGAAAGGCCGCTCAGGCAGGCGTCCGGCTCGAATGGCAGGCCAGCAAGCGGCGCCCAGGGAACCAGCGTACCGTCATCGGCGCCGAAGGGGGCGCCGCGCGCCGCATAGCCGAGCAGTCTCTGCCAACGGCCATTGCGGAGCTTCGCCCTTCCCCGTGGCGCATGGCAGGCGCTGAACCCCCAGAGGTCGCGGCAATAGCCTGCAAAGCCGTGCGGATTCGCCTCCGCATGGGCGCGCTGAAGCCTGATCGCCCGGCGCGTGTTCTCGAAATAGTCGCTTGACGCCTCCTGCATGCCCCTGTCGCGAATGGCGCGGAAGTCGATCCAGGCATGCGGAAAGAGATGGATGAAGAGCGCGCCCTGGTGAAGATGCCGCGTCCCGTCGATCGTCAGCCATTCGTGTGCCGCGGCATAGGCGCCGTAGCTTTCCGGCGCGATCGGATGGTCGGGAGCGCCGAGCGCCAGCACATAGATCAGCAGCGCCTCGCTATAGCCGCGCCAGCGGTGCTTCAGGAAGCGCCCGGGCGGCCTCCATCCCATGGTGATCGTCTCGCCGCGATTGAGCGCCCAAGCCCAGTCTGCCCGCGCGTATAGCCGCTCGGCAAGATCGCGAATGCGCGCCTCGGCCGCGTCCTGCCGGGTGAAATAGGCGGCAGCCGTCAGCACACCGGCAAGGAGCAGCGCACTGTCGATCGTCGAAAGCTCGCTATTCCAGGCGCGCTCGCCCGTCCGCATGTCGAGGAAATGGTAATAGAAGCCGCGATAGCCGCTCGCCCGGGAATCGCTCGCCTGCCTGCTGCCCTCGAGGAAGCGCAAAGCGGTGAGTACGCGTTGGGCCGCATCCCCCCGGCCGATCCAGCCGCGCTCCACCGCGACCGGATAGCAACTGAGCCCGAAGCCGGTTGCCGCGATGCTCGCCGGCGAACCGGGCCGCGCCGTATCGGCGACGAGGCCAGTCCGCGCACCCGAATGCAAGAGAAAATAATCGAAGGCGGCGCGCTGCAGGCGGTCGATCCGGGCAAGATCGCTGAAGGGCGCGGCATGGAGCATCGGGGCGGCCTCGTTCAATATCCGCGCCCTTTGACGCGGCGATCAACTATTATTGTAGCCGCGGCTTACCGCAACAGTCGCCGATTTGCGATCCTGTGATAAAGTTCCGTGATGGAGCCGGTCGGAAACCGAAGCTTCCGACGGCAGAGCTGATGATCGGCAGATGCGATGTTGAGCACTCTGGCATTGATCCTGTCTCTTAGCGGCAGCCCCGTGCAAACGGCGGCCGCTCCCCCCGATGTCGACGTGGAACTGCTGCTGGCCGTCGATGTCTCCGGCTCGATGGACATGGAGGAGGCGCGGGTGCAACGCTCCGGCTATGTCCAGGCGCTGCGGCATCCGGATTTCATCAATGCGATTGAGGGCGGCTATCTCGGTCGCATCGCCATCGGCTATTTCGAATGGGCCGGGATGGTCAACGAGGCCTCGGTTGTCGGCTGGCATGTCGTCGAAAGCGCGGAGGACGCCGATGCCTTCGCCTCGCTGATCGAGGCCCGGCCGATCGGCCCACGTCGCGGGACCTCGCTCTCGAACGCGATCCTCTTCGGCACCAACCAGATTGAGTCAAACGATTTTTCCGGCGTGCGGCGCGTCCTCGACATTTCCGGCGACGGGCCGAACAATACGGGACCACCCGTGCCGCCAGCGCGCGATGAGGCTGTTTCGCGCGGCATTATCATCAACGGGCTGGCGATCATGATCCGCCCGTCCTTTTCGACCGGGCCGCTGGACGAATATTACACGGCCTGCGTCATTGGCGGTCCGGGCTCCTTCGTACTTCCAGTACACGAGCCCGAGGATTTCGCGATCGCGATCCGCCAGAAGCTCGTTCTCGAAGTGAGCGGGCTGCCGCCCGCGGCGACGCTCACCCCCGCTGCCGCGGAATCCGCGGCAGACTGCATGATCGGCGAAAGGCTGCGACCGGGCTTCCTCGACAGGATCTACCCGGAACTGGACCGCTAGCCCGCATTTCTCACACTCGCTATGCCCTGCGCCGGTTGAAACAAGCGACAGGGTAGGAGAATGGTACAGAGCGGTGTGGGCCATCGGGCAAGCCATTTGACGCACACTGTCGCCTGCTTCAACCGGCCCGAAGGGTCGCGTTTTGGAGGGCGTCTTCAGGCGAAAGCCGCTTGACCATAGCTTCGGCTATGCTTTGCGCGCCGTTCGCCTGCATTCGTCTTGCCAAAACGTGACGCAGGGCACAGCGAGTGTGAGAAATGCGGGCTAGACCCCCTACTGCAGCACCCGCGGGCTGAAGTCCAGGTCCACTCCGGTGACGGTGTCGCGTCGGTTCCGTATTTCACTGGACACCGCCTGCAGCGCCAGATCGACGCAGTATTCCAGGGCCTGCGCATCCATGGCGCGAGCGCTGTCGCGGATATGCGTCAGCATTCTCGCAATGCTCGCGAGTTCCGATTCATGATCGGCCGTAGACGAGACAGAGTAAGTCATCTGAACCCCCATTCCAGCTTTCCCTTGGCCGACTATAGCCGAATTCCGTGTTATTGCGCGTTGCACAAGCGTTGCACGCTATATGGTTGTGTACCGTAAAGGACTTACAAGTAGACGTCGTGTAGAAACAATGCAACCGCAACCGCGCTTTCGCCGCGGTCGCGGATCACGCCACCCGTCCTTACTCGATCGCCAGTCGAGAACTCGCGCGAGGATACTCTATGCCCTCGCCTGGAGTGGCGATGGCCATTGCTTGAGAGTAAACTGAAGTTGGAGGTGTTTCCATGCGCCGTCTGCTCGCCGCCGCCTTTGTGTTCGCTCTTGCATGCCAAGCCCGAGCGGAAGTTCTGATCGGGGTCGCGGGCCCAATGAGCGGAAAACTTGCCTGGACTGGTACCCAGCTGAAGCGCGGCGCGGAGATGGCCGTGGCCCAGATTAATAGTGCCGGCGGCGTACTCGGCCAGCAGGTCCGGCTTATAGTGGCCGACGACTACTGCGATCCTCAGCAGGCGGTCGCCGCGGCCAAGAAGCTTGTCGCCGACGGTGCGGTCTTCGTCATCGGGCATTATTGCTCCGGAGCCTCGATACCCGCTTCCGAGATTTATGAGGAGGCGGGCGTTCTGCAGATTTCGCCGTCATCGACCAACCCGTCATTGACCGATCAGGGGCGCGCCAACGTCTTCCGCGTCTGCAGTCGCGACGATGCCCAGGGCTTGGTGGCCGGCAATTACCTGGCCGACCATTGGGGCGAGAAGAGGATCGCCGTTCTTCACGACAACACGACCTACGGCAAGGGTCTCGCCGACGAGACTAAAAAACAGTTGAACAAACGCGGAGTGACCGAAACGATCTACCAGAGCTACGCCCCCGGGAAGGACGACTATTCGGCCGAGATTGCTGCTTTGCAGGCAGCGGAAATCGCGGTGCTCTATCTGGGCGGCTACCATACGGAGACCGCGCTCATGGTTCGCGCCGCGCGCGACCGAGCCTATTCGCTTCAGGTGATCTCCGGCGATGATACGGCAACCGAGGCATTCGGCCTTATTGCCGGTCCTGCCGCCGAGGGCACGCTCTTTACCTTTGTCGCCGACCCGCGCCAAAATGCCGAGGCAGCGGAAGTCGTCGAGCGCTTTCGGGCCGAGAATTTCGAGCCCGACTCCTGGACTCTGCACAGCTACGGCGCCGCACAGGTCTGGGCACAAGCGGTGACGAAGGCGGGATCGCTGGAGCTGAAGCGCGTCATCGCGGCGCTGCGCCAAAATCATTTTGACACGGTGTTGGGCCGGATCGATTTCAATGAGAAGGGCGATCTCACCGTTCAGTCCTGGGTGTGGTATGTTTGGAGAAATGGCGAGTACGTGCCGATGCAGTAATTTCGCGCTCACTGATGCGGCTCGCCCGTGAGGCAGACTGTGCGGACCATGTTGACCGCATTGGCCGGAGCGAGGGGTCGCCGCGATGTTTGAGCGTCTTGGCATTCGCGGTCGTCTGCTGTTCGCCTTCTTCGGTATCAGCGCCTTCGCGGTGCTTGCATCCGCGGGCGCCCTGTACGCATTCCTGCAGTTGAGTCGGATGCTCGAACGGGTGACTGAGCACCGGGTCCCATCTGCAACTGCATCACTTGAACTCTCCCGCCACGCCGAGAGGGTTGCGGCCACGGCACCCGCCGTCCTTGCTTCGAACAGCAAGGCGCAACACAGCGAGATGTCGGCCGCGATCAGGAGCGAGATGGCGCGCCTCGAAGAGCTGCTTGCCGACCTTACAGGTGCGACGTTGAGCACAGCCGTCGTCGGTGAGATCGAAGACGCGGCGATTGGTCTGCGACGTAACCTGAACGCTCTCGATAATCTGGTCTCTGTCCGGCTTGCCGCTGTTGCACGCAAGGACGAACTCATACGACGCCTGTCGACCACAACCAGTGCCAGCCAGCGGCTTGTCGCACCCGGTATACTCGTGATGAGCTCCAAGGTACCCCGCTGGCGCGCGGCCGCGGAGGATGAGAAAGCGACACCAGAGGCACGCGCCGCCGCGACCATGGATCTTGCGCGGGCAATCGCCGCCTACTTTCCTCAGCAGGCCGCTCAACGGGAGATCTCGGCTATAAACGGCACGCTCTTGCAGGCGGCAGCCGCACCGACCCGCGGCGACTTGTCGCTTCTTTCGTTTCCCTTGCACCGCTCGGTCGATGCCCTCGAGGCGGTGACACCCGAATTCGATGAGCAACTGCGCACGCGGTTTCAGCAACTCGTCGGCGAATTCAAGGCGCTGATCGACGGACCAGGGAGCATTCCAAGCGCCCGCGATGAAGAGCTCGCGGTGCTGGCAGAGGGCGAAAGACTGGTGGCGGAGAACAAGCGATTGTCGCGCAATCTAACCTTTGCCGTGGACCGCCTGGTGGCGGCCGCCAAGGGCGATATCGCCGAGGCGGGCCGTGAAGCCGTCATGGTTCGGAGCTTCGGTACCGGAATCGTCCTTGGCTCCGCACTTCTCAGCCTGCTGAGTTCAATCCTGATCGTGTGGCTCTATGTCGACCGCAACCTCCTGGCCCGTCTCGCGGGTTTAAGCCGCAGCATGCTCGCGATAGCGGCGGGCAATCTTCGGGTGCCGCTACCGGAAACCGGCGGCGACGAGATCGGCCGCATGGCCAAGGCCCTTCGCGTGTTCCGCGACACGGCGGTCGAGATCGAGGAAAAGAACCTGCGCGATGTCGCCGAAGCTCGCCAGCGCCTGGTCGATGCAATTGAAAGCATTTCGGAGGGCTTCGCCTTCTATGACGGAGAGGACCGGCTTCTCCTCTGCAATAGCAGATATCGTGAGATTCTATATCCGGGAATGGACGAAACCGTCGTTTCCGGAACCCGGTTCGAGAACATCATCCGCGCGGCGGCGGAACGCGGCCTGATAGAGGACGCGATCGGCCGGGAGGAAGAATGGGTCGCCGAGCGTCTGGCAGCGCATCGCAATCCCTCCGGAACGCTCTTGCAGCAGCGTGACCCGGATCGATGGATCCAGATCAGTGAACGCCGGATTTCAGGTGGCGGCACTGTCGCGGTCTATTCGGACATCACCGAGCTGAAGCGCCGGGAGCAGGATCTTTCCGAGAAAACGACAGCGCTCGAGGCACTCTCCGCCAAGCTCGCCAAATATCTCGCGCCGCAGGTTTACAGCTCGATCTTCAGCGGCCGCCAGGACGTCAGGATCGAGAGTCAGCGAAAGAAGCTGACGATCTGCTTCTCCGACATCGCTGCATTTACCGAGACGACAGACAAGATGGAATCGGAGGAATTGACCCAACTCCTCAACCAGTACCTGACCGAAATGTCGAAGATCGCGCTCGCCTTCGGTGCAACCGTCGATAAATATGTCGGCGACGCCATATTGATGTTCTTCGGCGACCCCGAAACCCGCGGAGTGAGGGAAGACGCGATCGCCTGTGTTTCAATGGCTCTCGCCATGCAGCGGAGAATGGGTGAACTCGGCGAGGCCTGGCGCGGCATCGGCATCGAGTCGCCGCTGCGTTGCCGGATCGGTATTCATACCGACTATTGCACGGTCGGCAATTTCGGCAGCGAAGACCGGATGGATTACACGATCATCGGCGGCGCCGTAAATCTCGCCGCGCGCCTCGAGCACGAGGCAGCACCCGGAACCGTGCTGATCTCCTACGAAACTTTCGCGCAGGTACGGGAGCTGATCCACTGCGAGGAAATGGGTCACATCCGCATCCGGGGAATAGCCTATCCCGTCGCCACTTATCGCGTCATCGACTTCCGGACCAACCTGACCGGAGGTTCTCAGTCCATTCGGACGGAACTGCCTCATCTGATACTTGAGGCGGAGCCTGACCTCATGTCGACCGGCGAGCGCAAAGAGGCGGTTGCCGCCCTTCGACGGACCCTCGACCGGCTTTGTCGCTAGCGCATCGGCCGAAAATCGTACCGGATTTTCGCAAAGTTCGATGCGCAGATCTCGCCGATAGCGGATAGGGGCAAAATCCCCTCACGAGGCAATCGCCTTCGACAGGGCCCGCGGGCCAAAACGGCGGGCTCTTTTGCCCTCCGGGTGTTCGAGCGCCGGGGCAAAGACCTTGACGACGGAAAAGGGCAGATCGTCGCAAGACAGAGGAACGGCGATCAGCCGCTCGACACCCATCCCCTTCACCCGATCGATGACGTGGCGCAGCAGCGTATCGACCCCACCGCCAATGCTGGAAGTCTGAACCGCCTTCGCCTGCGGCACCGCCAGGAAGGCGCGCCGCGTCGATTCCGGCAGCGGCCGCTCGAAAGCCTCGGAATAGACGTCGTCGCGGGCGCCGCTGATATAGGTGAGCCGCGACTGCGCCGCCTCGGTGACTGCCCGGATCGCGGCGCGGCTGGCGGAGAGATGCGCCCCGCAACCGCTCGTCACCTCCACGTAGCGCAGGCCCGCGGCGGTCGCCGTGCCACGCGGCCCGAGAAACGCCAGGAAACAGGGAATGGCAATGTCGCTGGTGATGTCGAAGAGCCGCAGGTCGAGCTCCGCATCGCGAAGGCGGCCGACGAGCGCGTCGAGCGCCGGATCGCCGAGCGCCTCGGGGGCGATGCATTGCCGATGGCGGATATCAGGACCGGACACCTGCCAGAGAACATGCGCGTCGCGCTCGACCCGCTCCAGAAGGCCGTGCAGGATTGCCTCCTCCCGGATATTGCCCGATGCGAGCCCGTCGGAGGACATCCAGAAACGCGAGGGCCGCGTACGGTCGAGAAGCGTCGCCCCGAGCGGCACGAATACGTCGCCGCCGGAGACGAGATCCGTGCCGCGAACCCATTCGGCCGCTTCATCCCGAGGAAGATCCCCCTGCCCCGCGGAGATCAGCGCGTTGAGCGGATCGACGCCCCGCCCCGAGGCGCTGAGCTCGTCGGCCGTCGCCATCACCGTTTCGACTGCCGGCTCGCCGGCAACCGCGCGCTCCAACGCTTCCATGACGGCGGATATGCGTGCATCCGCATCCGTCAGGCCCTTGCCCTGCGCAACGACGATGGAACGGGAATTTGGCGTATAGGCACACCAGATCGGGATTCCGACCCTGTCGAGACCCGTATGCCTGGCGACACGCGTTACGCCGAAGACGCCAAGATAGGGCCGAACGCGGGCGAACGTTTCTTCCGGGGTGCACACCCGGTCGGAATAGCTGTTGCCCGCGATCGGCCTCTTCTCAATGTCGAGATCAATCACCCGTCCATGTGACCGGCGAAAACCTCGTCGGCCGCCGACACCGCCACCGCGAGATCGACATTCTTGACGAAAACGCTCCCCGGCCTGCGAAGTGCGTTCACGCTCGCCAGTTCGCCCGTCACGGAATTAAGGGCCCTCACCGTTCCGTTTCCGAGATCCGCCAGCCACAGGCCAGATTCCCCCGGGATACCGATCACAACAACTTTAGCCATACTGCTTCCCTTCATGCTCTTTGATCAAAATCCCGCTTTCTTCAGCCCCTCACGGTAGAGGTCCTTCTGCCATTGTTCCTTGAACGGAATGACAGCAAGCCATTTGTCAACGTCGAAGGTCGGGTTGGCCTTCAATACACGCATTCTGTAGTGGCGCGCCTTCTTGTAGTTCCCAAGCATCGCCCAGCTCGCTGCGACGAGCCTGCCGCCCGGCGTCTTGTCCTTCATCCTCTGCACAAAGCCGATGCACTCCTGGTATTGGCCGAGGCTATAGCTGGCACCTGCAGCACTCCAGAGATAGGCGTCCGGCGCCAGCGGATTAAGCGAAAGCGCCTTATCGAGCTTTTCCAGCGCCTCGGCCGGGCGGGAGGAGTGTATGAGTGTGTCGGCATGGCTGTAGAGCACGTCGGCATAATGCGGACTCAATTGCTCGGCCTGGTCCAGCGAAGAAAGGCTTTCGTCCAGATCGCCCTGGTAGAGCTTGACGACGCCCACCTCGCGATGGGCGGCAGGCAGCCCATCACTGCTCTCGATGGCCTCCCGCGCATACCGCTCGGCGCTCGACAGAAGCTCTTCATCGGCGCGTGCCGTCAGAAGCCATTCATTGACAAAGGTGCGGGCCATGCCGCTCAGTGCCGGCGCGAGATCCTGCTTATGCTTCAGCGCCTCGCGGAAGTCGCGGCGCGCCCGGCGGACCTCCGGCAGGCCGAGGCCCGAAAGATGTCGGAGCCCCCCGAGATAGGCGTAATAGGCCTCAGGATGCGCCAGATAGTCCAGATGCTCCGCCTGCCCCGTCTCAACCCGATGCGTCACTGCCCGGGCAATATGAAAGGCGATCTGCTCGCGCTGCTGGAGGAGGCCGACCGGCGAGATCGGAAAGCGCTCCGCCCAGACGATCTGGTCGGAAGGCAGGAAGATGAGTTGGGTGAAAAGGCCCAGGTCGGACATATGGCAATCGAGCGCATAGGTGACGCCGTGCTTTTCCAGAAAGGCCGCCTTGTCCGTGGCGTCGCGAATGCGCTCGGCCGTATAAGGTGCTACGACCGACATCGAGCGCAGCCCGCAGAGACCGATGGTGATGTCCTCGATCACCGCCACGCTGACGGCGTGGAGCATCGGGTCGCTGCCGAAGGCGGCGGGCGGAAGCAGGGCGACTCGCGGCACCGGGACCATGTCCGGCGCACTGACCTCCACCGGCATCTCCCGGGAAAATGCACCGGGCGGCGACAATGCCCTGGGTGAGGCGACCTCCAGCAAAGGGCTGCGGCTGACGCGCTCGAGAAGTCCGATAATGGCCGTATCGGCCGGCTCAAGTTCGAGCAGGTGCATTGAGGCCGTGCGCAGTATCGCCCGATCGGAAAACCGCTTTTCGCCGTCAATCAGCGCCCCCCGAAGCCGGGCGGTGAAATCTCGCCGCTTCTCCGCAACCCAGTCCGCATAACGCCCCGGCGGCAGGTCCGCGAAAGCGAGAAAGGTTTCACGCCAGAGCGAAAGCGCCTTGCGGAAGTCTTCCTCGGAGCCATTCGGCGCCTCGAAATCGGCGAGATCTGAGGTGACCGGCCCGAGCGTCACCTCCGCTTCCGTCGCCGACAGGACCAGTCCACCGCCCGTCGCCAGATGCCGCATGCGCCAGAGCGTCGAGCGTAAGTTGTTGAAGGCGACGGCCTTTTCCCGTTCCGGCCAGATCAGCGCCGCGAGCTTCTCGCGGGAGGCTACCTCCCGTTCGGATGCGGCGAGATAGGCAAGGATCAGCAGACCGCGCTCCGGGCACACGACGACCGCGCCGCCGGCATCGGTCAGCCGCAACTCCCCGAAAGTCTGAAGATGATAACCGCGCCCCGTCACGAAAAGCTCAACGGCATTACAGCTTCACAAAACCACGACCCGGCACGACCCGCCGGATCGGACGTCGCCGCCCTTTCGATAGGAAGCCTGATGCCCCGCTCATTCCCGCCCCTCGCTTGACTGTCTCGCTCGATCCGCCGGTTGAGAACGGCGCATCCTCGAAAAAGAAGGAAAAGTGCACGTCCAGAATTTCCGCGATCCTCTCCAGGCGCCTTGCGGAGACCCGCGACTCACCCTTCTCATATTTCCGGATTTCCCCGACGGGCACGCCCAAAGCCGCAGCCATCTCGCCCTCGCCCACCTCCAGCATCGCGCGACGAAGCCGAATGCGGCGACCGACAAAAACGTCGATGCTATTGGGCAAGCTACGCCCCATCCGACGACTCCTCGCGTCAACTGCTGGCTGCTCATGTAGAAGGATGCTTGAAAATGGAGAGGGATGCAACCCGAAGGTTAGGTGGTGCACAGGGTTGGTATGTCGCAGCGATGCTGCTTCGGGCGGGGATCGACATGGCATACTGGAAACAAGGGGGTCAGGGCCGATTGGCTCACCTTTTAACCGACCAGTTGGCAAGACCCTGATTTTTTTGGTGATTGGTGGGCCCGGAGGGACTCGAACCCCCAACCAAGCGGTTATGAGCCGCCGGCTCTAACCATTGAGCTACAGGCCCTTTCGGCGTCAGCCGGCCCGCGAACCAATGGCAATTCGCGGGGTCGTGAAAGGCTCTAGCCGAAATCCTTTTTGCCGACAAGCCATTGCCGCAATGCCTACACAATCGATAAGCATGGATTGACGGCAGAAAACAACCGGAGAGAAACATCCATGATGTCCACACGCATTGCCCGCGCGGTGCAAGCCACCGCCATCGCCGCCGCCTTTGCCGGCCCTTTTGCGGCCGCCGCCCTGGCGCAAGACAACGGCAACGGGGAGAAGGCGCGCGTGGATACGCCCCGCGGCCGCCAGGCGGTGATCAAGGTCTCCGGCGAGGGCCGTGCGACGACGGCGCCGGACATGGCGATCGTGCAATTGAGCGTGGTCAAGGATGGAAAGACCGCGCGCGAGGCTCTCGACGCCAACAACAAGGCGATGGCGGAGGTGCTTGCGGCGCTCCGGCAGGCGGGCATTGCCGATCGCGATCTGCAGACGAGCGGCTTTTCCATCAATCCGCAATATCACTATCCGCCGAATGATGACGGCGGCAACCGACCGCCGGAGCTCGTCGGCTATCAGGTGGTCAACGGCGTCAGCGTGCGCGTGCGGGATCTGACGAAACTCGGTGAGGTTATCGACAGCTCGGTTTCGCTCGGCATCAACCAGGCGGGCGGCATCGAATTCACCAACGACAATCCGGATGCGGTGATCACCGAAGCCCGCAAGGCAGCCGTCGCCGACGCGATCGGCAAAGCACGAGTGCTGGCCGAAGCCGCCGGCGTCTCGCTCGGCCGGCTGATCGAACTCTCCGAACAGCCGGCACGCCCCGAACCGCCGGTGCCCTTCGCGCGCATGGCAAAGGAATCCGCCGCCGACCAGGTGCCGATCGCCACCGGCGAAAACGCCTATAATGTCACCGTCAACGTGACCTTCGCGATCAATCAGTAGGGGTTCGATGCGCTTCGAGTATGGGTTGTACCGCTGGCCGCCCCTCCGCCTGCCCGTCCACTGCAGCGGCTGCGCTGCAGCTGCGGAGTGTGGACCGGCACCTTCTCCCCGCAAGCGAGGCGAAGGGGCTCGCGGCACCGCCTCGGTCCGCCTCACAGCGACGGCATCTCAGCGCTCCACGCGGTAGGCCGCTGCGGGAGGAAACGACGAGGCAAGCACTCGTCCCCTCGCCCCGCTTGCGGGGAGAGGTTGGTCCTCGGGTTAAATCCCGAGCAGAAGAGTAAACCGCCGCAGACCCTAACGCATGCGGAAGTACAAAAAAGCCCCCGGCGCGCCAAGCGTCGGGGGCTCTCTTTTCCGTCAGCCCGGGAAGAGACTGGACGGAGGGGATTACCAGCGGCCGATGATCGGGCAACCGCGGACATTGGCGAAGATGATCGCCTGACGGTCGCCGTGGCGGCGGCCGGCGACGACAACCTGGCGGCGCGAGATGTCGGCGATATGGGCGCGGCGCAAGCCACGGTCACGCGCCTTCTCTATGGCGAGCCCCGGGACGCAACGGCCGCGGCGGCCGCCCCAACGATCGCCACGATCCCAGCGGTCGCGGCGCCAGTCGCGCTCGTCGCCCCAGCGATTACGATCGCGGTCGCGATACTGGACATCGACGCCCGGTCCGATTTCGAAAACGAGCGAGTCGGCCGAAGCGACGGAGGCCCCACCGGTAAGACCGGTCAAGCCGACGACGGCGGCGACGGTAGCATTGATTAGGAACTTCTTCATGGCATTTCTCCGGTGCAGCGAAAGTCTCGTTTCAGCAGTCAATCTCTACGATTGAGCCGACTATAGGCCGGACAAGCTGAACGTTCCCGGAACCCCCCATTCATGTGCTGTTCAGATACGCCGCGCTGTCCGGGCATAATCGCCATGCCAAATCGCAGGGGTGGAAGGGCGGCAGCCAAACGCCGGCGCCTTCCGATCGGAGAAGAAACGGCCGCGATAGGGATTTGTTCCTGTCTACCGCCGCTCGTCGGCCCGGCAGCCGAGGGCGTGGCAGTCCGACGGGCCTACTGCATGTCTGCGCTTTAGAGACAAACACATGCAGCAATTCAAAGTGCTACAGCGACCCTTGCGCGTCTGAGAAGACGCGCGGCGCCGTAGTCAGCCGGCCGCCAATTCCCGTTCGAAGAGGCGGATGTTGCGATAGTGGCTGAGCCGCACGATCGCGCCATCCTCGATCTCGAAGACGAAAACGCTCGGGATGGAATAGCTCTGGCCCGACGCCTGCGGAAAGCCGGCCAGGGTCTCGCGATAGGTGCCGCGGGCGGTCGTGTCGGCGGCCACATGCTGCCCGGATGCCTCGTGCATCAGCACAATGTCCTCGAAGCTCTCGTCGAAGTGGCGGAGATAATTCATGATCCAAGCCCTGAGCGGCTCGACGCCGAGCATCCGCTGGCCGGTGAGCGGATCGAAAGCGACGTCTTCGTCGACGAGGCTGGCAATCGTCTCGAAATCCCGCGCGTTCACGGCGTCGATGAAGCGGCTGGCAATCGTCTGGGCGTCAGGCATCGTCTCCCCCTGTTTTCAACTGCCGAGATGCAGCACGACCTCGCGCCGGTGGACGCTGTCGCGGTGTTCGAAAAGGTAAAGCCCCTGCCAGGTGCCGAGCGCCATCCGGCCGTTCATCACCGGCACGCCGAGCGAGACCTGGGTCAAGGCGGCCTTGATATGGGCGGCCATGTCGTCCGGCCCCTCCTGCGTGTGAACGACCCAGCGCATGGATGAATCCGACGTCGGCGGCACCAGGCGGCGGAAGAATTCCCGCAGGTCGCGCTGCACGTCCGGGTCCGCGTTTTCCTGGATGAGGAGCGAGGCGGAGGTATGGCGGACAAAGAGGGTGAGAAGCCCCTCTGACACGCCCGACCCTCGCACGAATTCGGCCGCCTCGCCGGTGAACTCGTAGAGGCCCTGCCCGCTTGTGGCGATGGTGATGACGGTTTGCGGCATCCGTTGTCGATCCTGTTTCGAGGCGCCGCGCGAACCGGCGCCTACCCCTTCTCGCCTGCCCTGCAGGCGACCGGCATGAGCGTCTGGATTGCCGACAACTTAACCGGAACCGACCATAGGTGAAAGCACGGTCACAGCTCAAGGAAGCTCTTGAAGCCTCCATAGATCATGCGCTTGCCGTCGAAGATCGATTTCCATTCGTCGCCCTGCAGCCGCGGATCCGCCATTATCTTGGCGACGATCGCGTCGCGGTCCTCGCGGGATTTGTAGGTGATCCACGAGAAAACGACGGTCTCGTCGTCCGACGCTTGCACCGCGCGCGGAAACGACGTCACCTCGCCATAGGGCACGTCGTCTCCCAGGCACTCCACATAGCTGAGCGCGCCATGTTCCATCCACACGTCGCCGGCCTTGCGCGCCAGGTCCTTGTAGGCCTCGACTTTCGCCTTCGGCACCGCGACCAGGAAGCCATCCACATAGGTCATATTCGTTTCCTCCGTTGATAGACTGCCAAAGGACGGCTGAGGCCGAACAGTTCCGACAGGCGGCGACTATTTTCGCTATTTTTTTGACGGCGGCGGCCGACAGCTCTCAGTTGCCGCAGCCTTGCAATTGCCGCGCGTAGAGGGCCGCCATGCCTGACGCCCGCTTGGCGCCCGCCTTTGCCGTATCGCTCCAATTGCCGCGGGCATAGCCGCCATGGCCGTGATAATACGCGATATAGAGCCGGTAGGGATCGTTGAGCGCAATACCGTTCCGGCGGTGGCTTTCGTTGTGATACCACGCGATGAAGCGGATCGCGTCGGCGAAGTCGGTCCGCCGCGCCATCCAGCGCCCGGTTTCCGCCTGGTAGCGGCCCCAGGTGCCGTCGAGCGCCTGCGAATACCCGTAGGCGGTGGAAATGCGCTTCCAGGGAATAAAGCCGAAGAGCTTGGTGCGCGGCGGCCTGGCATTATGCCGGAAACCGGATTCGGTATAGATCGTCGCCATCAGCACGGGCACGGGCACGCCATATTCGCGCTCGGCGCTCTTGGCGGCGCGGCGCCAATCCTGGAACAGACCATCTCGCTGCTCGAATACCGCGCAGGCGTTCCGGGTGTTTTTCGGCACCGTTCCGCAGCCGGCCAGCAACAGGAGGACGACGACAAAAACGCAACGCATCGCAGAACCTCTCGTTTGCGAGAGATTGATAAAGCGTAAATGTTAAGGATCGGTATTGAGTCGAAACTCGAAAGAAGGGAGGCGGGAGTCGGCGGGTAAGCCGCGAACGCCTTTCAGTGTCGCTTGTGCGTCCTTCCTTCAGAGCGCACAAGCCATGCTGAGGGGGTCCTGAATTCCCGCATCGGCCCGATGATCGGGCACGATTTCGGGCCGATGCGTCAAATGCGCAGCGCCTCGATGGGCCGAAGTAGCACGACGGCTCTTACTATCCGAGGGTGCCGATCAGTTCGCGGTAGGCCGCCTCGGGGAAGGCTTTCAAGGTCCGCGTCCTGACATTGCCATAGGTGCCGAGCGTCAGGGCGAAACGCGCGGCGATGGCATCGTCCGGCGCCTCACAGATGGCGACCATGTCGTATTCGCCCATGGTGAGATAGAATTCCTTGAAGGAGCCGCCCATCTCTTCCAGCACCTTCCTTGCCGCGTCCAGCCGTTTCGGGGACTCGCGTACGTTCTTGATACCCTGCTCGGTCCAATTGAGAAGCACGACATATGTGGTCATCTCTTCACCTCCCAAGGGCATCCCGCCTTCGATTGAAAGCGGCAAAAGATGCCCCGATTCGTGAAGGAGCAGAGCAGGCTGGATTGAGCCGGCCCGTTGTCCGCTCCAACTTCTCCAGAAAACGATGACATTCATGATCTAAGCCGCTTCAACCCAGATCACCACTGAGGACAGGGGGGTCGACGCCTGCGGCGCAACGGCTGCTCGTGCACTGCGACCCAGTGCCCTTTGCTACAAGCCGCGAAGTATAAACCTGCAGCCGGAAGCTAACAAGTTGGCGAGATGGTGCAGGGCGCCTGCCCCAAACGAGAAAAGCCGGGCTTTTCGGCCCGGCTTTTCTCGTCTTGAATTGTCCGCGGTCAGCTGTCCAGGAAGGAACGCAGCTTGCGCGAGCGACTCGGGTGCTTGAGCTTTCGAAGCGCCTTCGCCTCGATCTGGCGGATACGCTCGCGGGTGACGGAGAACTGCTGGCCGACCTCTTCGAGCGTATGGTCGGTGTTCATGCCGATGCCGAAGCGCATGCGCAGCACGCGCTCCTCGCGCGGCGTCAGCGAGGCGAGGACGCGGGTGGTCGTCTCGCGCAGGTTCGCCTGAATGGCCGCATCGATCGGCAACAGCGCATTCTTGTCCTCGATGAAATCGCCGAGATGCGAATCCTCCTCGTCGCCGACCGGCGTTTCGAGCGAGATCGGCTCCTTGGCGATCTTCAGCACCTTGCGGACCTTTTCGAGCGGCATGGCGAGCTTTTCCGCCAGTTCCTCCGGCGTCGGTTCGCGGCCGATCTCGTGCAGCATCTGGCGCGAGGTGCGCACGATCTTGTTGATCGTCTCGATCATGTGCACTGGAATGCGGATGGTGCGGGCCTGGTCGGCGATCGAGCGGGTGATCGCCTGCCGGATCCACCAGGTCGCATAGGTCGAGAACTTGTAACCGCGACGATACTCGAACTTGTCGACCGCCTTCATCAGGCCGATATTGCCTTCCTGGATCAGGTCCAGGAACTGCAGGCCGCGGTTCGTGTACTTCTTGGCGATCGAGATCACGAGACGCAGGTTCGCCTCGACCATCTCCTTCTTGGCGATACGCGCTTCGCGCTCGCCCTTCTGCACCATCGACACGATGCGGCGGAACTCGGCGATGGAGATGCCGGTTTCGGTCGCGAGATTCTGGATCTCCTGGCGGATGTCGCGGATCGTCTGGTTCTCGGCCTTGGCAAATTCCTTCCAGCCCTTGCCGGCGAGATTGCTGATCGACTTCATCCAGTTCGGATCGAGCTCGGCGCCGGAATATTGCTCCAGGAAAGCCTCGCGGCGGACGCCGTAGGATTCGGCGAGGCGCAAGAGCCGGCCCTCGTTCTGCGTCAGGCGCTTGGAGATGTCATAGAGCTGCTCGACCAGCGCATCGATGCGGTTCTGGTTGAGCGACAGCGACTTCACCGCCTTGATCAGCTCGTCCTTCAGCTCCTTGTAGCGGCGCTCCTGGGCCGGCGACAGCGTGCCGGTCGCAGCCAGACGCGCTTCCACCTGCTGGTCCTGCAGCTTGCGCAGCTTCTTGTAGGTCTCGGCGATGAGGTCGAGCGTCTCCATCACCTGCGGGCGCAGTTCCGCTTCCATCGCGGCGAGCGAGAGGTTGGACTCGTCGTCGTCCTCTTCCTCTTCCTCGACCGGCTGGCCCTCGCCGCCGACATTGGTGATGTCGTCGTCATTGGCCGCCGTGCGCGTCTTGCGAACCTTTTCCTTTTCTTCGGCCGCCTTGCGGTCGGCCTCGATCTTCTCCGGGCTCTGGAACTGCGGCGCCGCCTTGGCTTCGGGACCGGAATAGGTGGTCTCGAGATCGATGATCTCGCGCAGAAGCGTCTGGCCCTCGTTCAATTCGTCGCGCCAGATGATCAGCGCCTGAAAGGTGAGCGGGCTCTCGCAAAGACCGGCAATCATCGTTTCGCGACCGGCCTCGATACGCTTGGCGATGGCGATTTCGCCCTCGCGGGAGAGAAGCTCCACAGAGCCCATCTCGCGCAGATACATGCGCACCGGGTCGTCCGTGCGGTCGGTCGGTTCCTTCTTCTTGCTGGCCGCAAGCGCGGTGCCGCCCGAGGGCGCAAGTTCGCCGCCCTCGCTCTCGCCCTCGTCGGCGCTGTCCTCGTCATCGCCGCCCGCGACGTCCTCGGCCTCCTCGTCCTCGACGACGTTGATGCCCATATCGGACAGCATGGCCATCGTGTCTTCGATCTGCTCGGAGGTCACCTCTTCGGACGGCAGGACGGAGTTGAGCTCGTCCATGGTCACATAGCCGCGCTTCTTGGCGGCCTTGATCATCTTCTTGACAGCGTCGTCGGAAAGATCGAGAAGCGGACCGTCCGGCGCACCTTCGCGTTCAACGTCCGCTTCTTCGTTTTCTTTGACTTTTGTTGCCATTTATTCGTCGCTTTCCTTGTCGCAACCGGCCTGCACCCGGTGCCAATTCCGCTCGGAAGTTTCGGGCACGCCGCGTACCCGCCACCGATTCATTTCCCCTGACGTAACGGGATGTTGTTTAATTCCTAATTAACCACGACAGCGTTCGCGGTTGAGCGGGCAAGCTACGACAGTCCTGCCACTCAGTCGTTTCTGGCATGAATCCCTATCCGCCGTACCATGTCGCCATTTCTGCTTGAAATGGTGATTCCCAGAATTTTCGATCCCGTCAAGCTTTTCCGGTGAAAAACCGCGCAATTCGGCCAAAAACGGTGTTGACAGGACTTCTTGCCGCATATCAGCGTTCGCTCAACATGTAGGAGCAACCCGCGAAAAGACAAGGGCTCCGCGCGTATTCCGGCAGAGCACCTCCTGTCCCGTTTCGGTTCGGGAATTCCTTACGCCCAGTCCATCACGACCTTGCCGGAATTGCCGGAGCGCATCGCCTCGAAACCCTCGCGGAAGTCGTCGATGCGGATACGATGGGTGATGATCGGCGAAAGGTCGAGACCGCCCTGGACGAAGGCGATCATCTTGTACCAAGTCTCGAACATCTCGCGGCCATAGATGCCCTTGAGGTTCAGCATCTTGAAGATCACCTTGTTCCAGTCGATCTCGAAGCCCGCCGGCGCAATGCCCAGAATGGCGATCTTGCCGCCATTGTTCATCTTGTCGATCATGTCGCGGAAGGCCGGTGCGGCCCCCGACATCTCGAGGCCAACATCGAAGCCTTCCGTCATGCCGATCGCGCGCATCACATCGGCGAGGTTTTCCTTGGAGGCGTCCACGACATAGTCGATCCCGACCTTGCGCGCGAGGTCGAGGCGAACCGGATTGATGTCGGTAATCACCACTTTGCGGGCGCCGCACCGCTTGGCAACCATCGCACCCATGATGCCGATCGGACCGGCGCCGGTGACGAGCACGTCCTCGCCGACGAGGTCGAAGGAAAGCGCCGTATGCACGGCATTGCCGAAGGGATCGAAGATCGCCGCGATCTCGTCCGGCACGTCGTCAGGGATCGAGACGACATTATATTCCGGCAGTGAGACGAATTCGGCGAAGGAGCCCGGACGGTTGACGCCGACGCCGAGCGTGTTGCGACAGAGGTGCCCCCGGCCGGCGCGGCAGTTGCGGCACTTGCCGCAGACGATATGGCCCTCGCCGGAGACGCGCTCGCCGACATGGTACTTGGTGACGGCCGAGCCGACTTCCGCGATCTCGCCCATGAATTCATGGCCGACGACCATCGGCACCGGAATGGTCTTCTGCGCCCATTGGTCCCAGTTCCAGATATGGACGTCTGTTCCGCAGATCGCCGACTTCTTGACGCGGATCAGCACGTCGTTCGGACCGATCTCCGGCACCGGCACTCGCTCCATCCAGAGCCCGACCTCCGGCTTCGTCTTGACCAGCGCCTTCATCATGTTGGTCATTGCAGGATCCTCACTCCTCCGATCATCTGCCCTTCAAATCACACCGAGCTCGCGGCCCACTTCCTCGAACACCGCAATCGCCCGCCGGACGTCCTCCTCACTGTGCGCCGCCGACATTTGCGTGCGGATGCGCGCCTGCCCTTTCGGCACCACCGGGAAGGAGAAGCCGATGACATAGACGCCCTTTTCCAGCATGCGTGCGGCCATCTCCTGCGCCAGCGCCGCGTCGCCAAGCATCACCGGGATGATCGGATGCCCCTCGCCGGCAAGCGTGAAGCCGAGCTTCGCCATCTCGGCCCTGAAGAGCGCCGCATTGGCAGAGAGCCGCTGGCGCAGCGCGTCTCCGTTCTCGATCAGGTCGAAGACCTTGAGCGAGGCGGCGGCGATCACCGGAGCGAGTGTATTTGAGAAGAGATAGGGCCTGGAGCGCTGGCGCAGCCAGTCGACGACCTCGGCTCTGGCCGAGGTGTAGCCGCCGGAGGCACCGCCGAGCGCCTTGCCGAGCGTGCCGGTGATGATGTCGACCCTGCCCTCGACGCCGCAATGTTCGGCGGAGCCGCGGCCATGCCTGCCGACGAAACCGACGGCGTGGCTGTCGTCGACCATCACCATCGCGTCGTATCTCTCCGCCAGATCGCAAACGCCCTCAAGATTGGCGATGATGCCGTCCATCGAGAAGACGCCGTCGGTGGCGATCAGCTTGAAGCGGCTGCCCGCGGCCTTGTTCAACTCCTCCTCCAGCGCCGCCATGTCGTTGTTCGCATAACGGAATCGTTTCGCCTTTGAGAGCCGGACGCCATCGATGATCGAGGCGTGGTTCAGCGCGTCGGAAATGATGGCGTCCTCCTCCCCGAGCAGCGTCTCGAACAGGCCGCCATTGGCATCGAAGCAGGAGGAATAGAGGATCGTGTCTTCCATGCCGAGGAAGGCGGAGATGCGCGCCTCGAGTTGCTTGTGCTCCTCCTGCGTGCCGCAGATGAAGCGCACCGAGGCCATGCCGTAGCCATAACGGTCGAGTGCCTTCTTCGCCGCCTCGGCGAGTTCCTCATTGTCGGCAAGCCCGAGATAGTTGTTGGCACAGAAGTTCAACACCCGGGCACCCGCGGCGATTTCGATCTCGCCCGACTGTTTCGAGGTGATGACGCGCTCGGACTTGTAGAGCCCCGCCTGCTTCAGGCCAGCTAGTTCCGAACTGAGGTGGGAGAGGAAGGCAGAGGTCATGATGGGCCGCTTTCAAAAAAAGGCGTTTGTCTAGACAAATAGCACGCCGGCTCACAACGTGCAGCCAAATCTCGCTGCATTGTCGAGGCGAACTGCGCGGGATTCAAGCACCTTCCACGCCGCCGACGCGGCGGAGGCCTGGAGCGGGCGCCGTCTGGCGCCAGCCTCTACGCTCTGGTCCCTCGATTCCAGGTCATTCACGGCACCGGCGCACCGTGAATGACTCCACGGTCACAGCACACCCACTCGGTCACCCCGCATCCTCAAACACATCGATCACCGCAAGAAAGGCCTCGCCGTATCTCTCCCGTTTGCTCTCGCCGATGCCGGGGACGTCGAGAAGGTCGTCGAAACTGCGCGGGCGCCGCTTGGCGAGGGCGATCAAAGTCGTGTCGGGGAACACCACATAGGGCGGCACGTCGAGCTCCCGGGCGATCGACAAGCGCTCCGAACGAAGCCTTTCGAAGAGTTCGAGGTCGGAGCCCGCAAGCTCCGAACGTTCGCGCGCGGCGGATGATTTCTGTCCGCGCGCCGCCTTGCCCGACGTCGGCCGGTCCTTGCGGAAGAGCAACTGCCGCTCCCGGCGGAAGACGGCACGCGCCTCCGGCTCGAGCTTCAGGGCCCCGAAGGCGGCGTGATCCACGGTGAGCAGTCCGGCGGCAAGCAATTGCCGGAAAACCGACTGCCAGGTGCGCGCCGGCAGATCCTTGCCGGCGCCGAAGACTGGCATGTCCACATGACCGAAGCGCTCGGTCTTCTCGTTTACCGTGCCGATCAGCACATCGACCACATGGCCGGCGCCGAAACGCTCACCGGTACGGTAAACGGCGGCGAGCGCCTTGATCGCCGCCTCCGTCCCATCCCAGGTCTCGACCGGCTTCAGGCAGGTGTCGCAATGGCCGCAGCCGCCCGGATGGACTTCGCCGAAATGCGCAAGAATGGCCTGCCGGCGGCAGCCGGCGGTCTCGCAGATCGCCAGCAGCGCATTGAGCTTCGACCGCTCGATGCGCTTGATCTCCTCGGGCGAACCGCCCTCATCGATCATCCGCCGGCGCTGGATGACGTCGGCCATGCCATAGGCCATCCAGACCTCGGAGGGCAGCCCGTCACGCCCGGCCCTGCCCGTCTCCTGATAATAGGCTTCGACGGAACCCGGCAGGTCGAGATGCGCGACATAGCGCACATCCGGCTTGTCGATCCCCATGCCGAAGGCGACGGTGGCGACGAGGCAGAGGTTCTCCTCCTTGAGGAAGGCGTCCTGATGGGCATCGCGCAAAGCCCGGTCCATCCCGGCGTGGTAGGGCAGCGCGCGGATGCCTTGCGCGTTCAGCCATTCGGCCGTGTCGTCGACCTTGGCGCGCGACAGGCAATAGACGATGCCGCTTGCATCCTTGAAGCGAGACAGGAAGCGCAGGAGCTGTTGGCGCGGCTGGTCGCGTTCGACGATTTCGTAGGCGATGTTCGGGCGGTCGAAGCTGGAGGTGAAGACCCGCGCACGCCCGAGCGCCAGGCGCTCGATGATGTCGTCGCGCGTGTGCCGGTCGGCAGTGGCGGTGAGCGCGATGCGCGGCACGCCTGGAAAGCGTTCCGAGAGGCAATGGAGACCACGATATTCCGGCCGGAAATCATGTCCCCATTGCGAGACGCAATGGGCCTCGTCGATCGCGAAGAGGGCGATGTCGGTGTCGGCGACCATCTCCGCGAAGCCTTCGGTGACGGCGCGCTCCGGCGTGACGTAGAGCAGGTCGAGCGCACACGATGCCAGCGCGCGGCGGACCGCGATCGCCTCGTCGCGCGAAAGTGAGGAGTTGAGCGCCGCTGCGCGGACGCCGAGTTGCTTCAGTGCCTCCACCTGATCGCGCATCAACGCGATCAGCGGCGAGACGACGATGCCGACGCCGTGGCGGCAAAGCGCCGGAATCTGGAAACACAGCGACTTGCCGGCACCCGTCGGAAACAGCACCACGGCATCGCCGCCCGCCGCCACATGCTCGACGACGGCCTGCTGCTGGCCGCGAAAGGCGGAATAGCCGTAGACGCGTTTAAGGACCTCGAGGGGATCGGCGGCGCCCGCCGTTTCGAACAGGTGGGCGGTGGTGTTGCGGCTTTCAGGCATGGAATCGCATTCCTCGGCTGCAGCAGGCTGGAATCTGGCGCTGAACCACGCATGGGCGGCCGATGAGCAATCCACGAGCCCCCATCACCGCGCCGCCGGCCCTTTGACGCGACCGGACAGCACCCCGAAGCCTTCGATGATCGCTTCCAGCTTGTCCATTCGGTGGAGCTCGAGCTGCACCTCCTCCATGGCACGCACCAGACGCTGACCCTGCTCTACGTCCTCGGTCGCCGCGGCTTCCGCGATTTCACGCTCCAACTCCCGCTTCTGCCAGAGCAATGCCTTCGTCCGCCGGTGAAGGGTGAGCGCCTGGAGGTAGCCCTCGCGCGCGTCCTCCGGAGCCGCGACGGCCGTCGCTGTCCAGAGCCGCGCATAGCGCACCTGCTGATCGAGTTGGCCGATCAGAACGCCGAAGCCCTCCGCCTCCAACTGCTCGATAAGGCCCTCCCGCGTCAGCCGCGGTCCGCTTGCTGCCGCGGCGTTCAGCACCGCAGCCCAGCAGCGCTGCAGGTCGCGGTGGTCGAACTCGATGGTCGAGATCTCGTCATATTCGTCGAACAGCAATTGCGGGTGATTGACGATGGTGAGGGCCAGCACGCTTTCGCGCAGAAGCGGCGCGGCCTGCTGGCCGCTGACGAGCGACGTGCGTGCCAGCCGGTCGGAGATCGAGGTCGGGCCGGCAGCATTGCGAGCGCCTGCAAAGCCTCTTTGTCCGCCGCGCTCTCGCCCGCCCCGCTCGAAGGGCCGCCGATCACCCCGAAAGGGAGTGCCGGCTTGCAGGAAGGCGTTCAGCCGGTCGCGCATGTCCTGGCCGTAATGGCGGCGCACGCTTTCGTCAGCAATGACGGCGGTCACCTGCCTCAGTCGAGCTTCGAGCTCGGCGCGCTTTTCCGGCGTATCGAAGCTGCCGCCCTGCACCTCGCGCAGCCACACCATATCGGCGAGCGAGCGGGCATTGGCGAGCACCTTGTCGAAGGGGTCGCGTCCTTCATAGCGCACGAGATCGTCCGGATCCTTGCCATCCGGCAGCATGGCGAAACGCACCGAACGCCCGGGTTTCAAGTGCGGCAGCGCCAGGTCGACGGCGCGGTTGGCGGCGCGGATACCGGCGCCGTCGCCGTCGAAGCAGAGCACCGGTTGCGACGTCATCTTCCAGAGCAGATCCAGCTGGTTTTCGGTGAGCGCCGTGCCGAGCGGGGCAACGGCGTTTTCGATGCCGGCCTGATGCAGCGCGATCACGTCCATATAGCCCTCGACGGCGATGATCGTGCCGGCGCCGTCCGCACCCTGCGCCGCCCGGCGGGCGCGGGCGAAATTGAAGAGGACATTGCCCTTGTGGAAGAGCTCGGTCTCGTTCGAATTCAGGTACTTCGCCGGCGCATCCGGCGACATCGCACGGCCGCCAAAGGCGATCACCCTTTCGCGCGCCGAGAGGATCGGGAACATGATGCGATCGCGGAAGCGATCATAGGAAACCGGAATGTCCGGACCATGCACGACGAGCCCGCAGGCCTCTATCTGCTCCTTGCCGACGTCCTTGCCTGCGAGAAATTCCTTGAGCGCATTGCGGCTGTCGGGCGCATAGCCGAGCCGGAACATGTCGATCGTCCGACCTGTCAGTCCCCTCTCGCGCAGATAGGCGCGGGCCCTGGCACCACTCGCGGTCTGAAGCTGGTCTTCGAAGAACTGGGTCGCCAATTCCATCACGTCGAGCAGGCTCGTGCGCTCCTTGTCGCGCCGTTCGGCCTCCGGATCCGGCTGCGGCATGGGCACGCCCGCCATGTCGGCGATCTGCTGCACCGCTTCGGGAAAGCTCAACCCTTCGAGATCAGTCAAGAAGCGGAAATGATCACCGGAGACGCCGCAACCGAAACAGTGATAGCGGCCCTTGCGGTCCTCGCAATGGAAGCTCGGCGTCTTTTCGCCATGAAACGGGCAGCAGGCCCAATAGTCACCGCGCGAGACATTGGTCTTGCGGCGATCCCAGGTCACGCGCTTGCCGATCACGTCCGATATCGGGACGCGGTCGCGGATCTCGTCGAGAAAGGACGGTGAAAAGCGCATGGATTTCCTCTGGCCGACTCCCCCTATAAGCGGGAAGCCGACGGGATGCCACAGTGCGGATCCACCTTGCCCGCAATTCACAGGGGCATGAAAGAAGGGAGACGAGCTCGAGTCCAGCCCTGCCGGGGTCGTTTTCTCACTGCGAAATCGACGGCCCGCCGCGAACGGGCGGGCCCGCCTCTACTTCAACAGGTCCTTGACGACGCCGGAAGCCTTGGCGAAGTCCATCTGGCCGGGATAGCGCTCCTTCAGCGCGTTCATGCACTTGCCCATGTCGCGGAGCCCGTGCGAACCGGTCTCCTTCACGACCTTGGCGCAAAGCTCCTTCACCTTTTCCTCGGGCAACTGCTCGGGCAGGAACTCGCCGATGATCGCGATTTCCTGCCGCTCTTGCTCGGCCAGCTCCGGCCGGCCGCCTTCATCGTAGACGCGGGCCGATTCCTCGCGCTGTTTGATCATCTTCGCGAGGATCTGCATGATCTCCTCGTCGCCGACCGGATCCTTGCCCTGGCCGCGATTGGCGATGTCGCGATCCTTGATCGCCGCCTGGATCAGCCGGACGGTCGACGTTCGCCTTGCGTCCTTGGCCTTCAGCGCCTCTTTCAGTGCGTTGGCGAAGTGCTCGCGCATATTCTTCTCCATGCCGAAACCGGCCCCTGCATCTCAATTCGGAACCGGCTCGATTGCGTCATTGTTATCGTCGTCTTTAACCACTGCGGCAGGTGCAATCAAACGGAATACGCAACCCTTTGAATTATAAGGATCTTTATTTTCCCGACAATTCACAGGCGGCTGGTTGACCCCATTCAAGCCTTTGGCTATTTTCCGGCACCTGCACGACATCGGCATGACACATTCTTCGCGGGGGTTCCCGCGCGTCCATGCCTGAGCATATGAGATGGCGATATATCGGCCGGCTTTCAAGCCGCTCCGCCGGCCGCCGCAACGGGATAGGAACGATGACCGCGACACCCGCATGGACAATCCAGAAACCCACTGCCTTGCTCGTTCTGGCCGACGGCACGGTGATCGAAGGCAAGGGCATCGGCGCGACCGGCAAGGTCCAGGCGGAAGTCTGCTTCAATACCGCCCTGACGGGCTATCAGGAAATTCTGACGGACCCCTCCTATCTCGGCCAGATCGTCACCTTCACCTTCCCGCATATCGGCAATATCGGCGCCAATGACGAGGACATCGAGGACCTGACGCCCGCCGCCCGCCACGGCGCCGTCGGCGTGATCTTCAAGGCCGACATCACCGATCCCTCCAACTATCGCGCCGTCAAACATCTCGATGCCTGGCTGAAGGCGCGCGGCATCATTGGTCTTTCCGGCATCGACACGCGGGCACTGACGGCCTGGATCCGCGAGAACGGCATGCCGAACGCTGTCATCGCCCATGATCCGAACGGCGTCTTCGACGTCGAGACGCTGAAGGCCGAGGCGAAGGCCTGGAGCGGCCTCGAGGGCCTCGACCTCGCCAGGGTCGCAACCTCCGGCCAGTCCTACCGCTGGAGCGAGACGCCCTGGGTCTGGAACGAGGGCTATTCCACGCTCGGCGAGACGGATGCCGCCTACCATGTCGTCGCGCTCGATTACGGCGTCAAGCGCAACATTCTGCGCCTCTTCGCCGGCCTGAACTGCCGGGTCACCGTCGTCCCGGCGCAAACGAGCGCCGAAGAGGTTCTGGCGCTCAAGCCCGACGGCATCTTCCTCTCGAACGGCCCGGGCGACCCGGCGGCGACCGGCGAATATGCCGTGCCGGTGATCCGGGACCTGCTGAAGTCCGACATACCGGTCTTCGGCATCTGCCTCGGCCATCAGATGCTGGCGCTGGCGCTCGGCGCCAAAACGGAGAAGATGCATCAGGGCCATCACGGCGCCAACCACCCGGTCAAGGATCATACCACCGGCAAGGTCGAGATCGTGTCGATGAACCACGGCTTCGCGGTCGATTCGAAGTCGTTGCCGCAGGGCGTTGAAGAGACTCACATTTCGCTCTTCGACGGCACCAATTGCGGGCTGCGCCTCGCCGGCAGGCCCGTCTTCTCCGTCCAGCACCATCCGGAGGCCTCCCCCGGCCCGCAGGACAGCCACTATCTGTTCCGCCGCTTTATGAACCTGATCCGCGAAAAGAAGGGCGAGCCGGCGCTGGCCGAGCGCTGAGAGCAGTCGCGCCTGTCTGGCGTGCCAGAGGGGGCATTGCCGCCAAACCTTAAACTTTCCCGAGGCAAAAAGACTGCAGTTTCAACCCATTACCATACCAACCTGAATCGGCATGCCGCAAAAAAGCCCGCCACAACAGGCGGGCTTCTCTTCAATTGCGGTAAAACCCGCCCTTATTTGCAGGCCGCGCAGAAGCGCTGGATGCGGCGGCATGCCTCTTCGAGCTGCGTCTCGGAGGTCGCGTAGGAAATGCGGAAATTCGGGCCGAGGCCGAAGGCCGATCCGTGCACCACCGCGACGCCTTCGGCTTCGAGAAGCTCGGAGACGAAATCCTCGTCGGTTTCGATGACCTTGCCCGAAGGGGCGGTCTTGCCGATCAGTCCGGCGCAGGACGGATAAACGTAGAAGGCGCCTTCCGGCGTCGGGCAGGAAATGCCCTTGGCCTGGTTCAGCATCGAGACGACGAGATCGCGACGACCCTGGAAGATTTCCTTGTTGCGCGAGATGAAATCCTGCGGGCCGTTCAGCGCCTCGACGGCCGCCCATTGGGCGATCGAGGTCGCGCCGGAAGTCTGCTGGCCCTGGATCATGTCCATCGCCTTGATGAGCTCAAGCGGACCCGCGGCATAGCCGATACGCCAGCCGGTCATCGCATAGGCCTTCGAAACGCCGTTCATCGTCAGCGTGCGGTCGTAAAGGCCGGGCTCCACTTCGACCGGGGTAGCGAATTTGAAGTCGCCATAGGTCAGGTGCTCGTACATGTCGTCGGTCAGCACCCAGACATGCGGATGCTTCATCAACACTTCCGTCAGTGCCTTCAACTCGTCATGGGAATAGGCCGCGCCGGAGGGGTTCGACGGCGAGTTGAAGACGAACCATTTCGTCTTCGGCGTAATGACCTTTTCAAGGTCCTCGGCCTTGAGCTTGAAATTGTTCTCTTGCTTGGTCGAGACGAAAACCGGCGTGCCGCCGCACAACGCCACCATCTCAGGATAGGAGACCCAATAGGGTGCCGGGATCACGACTTCATCGCCCGGATTGAGCGTCGCCATGAAGGCATTGAAAAGAATCTGCTTTCCGCCGGTGCCGACGATCGTCTGCGCCGCAGTGTAGTCGAGGCCGTTCTCGCGCTTGAACTTCTTGGCGATGGCTTCGCGCAGCTCCGGAATGCCGGAGACCGGCGTGTATTTCGTCTCGCCGCGGTTGATCGCGTCGATCGCAGCCTTCTTGATGTTATCGGGCGTGTCGAAATCCGGCTCCCCTGCCCCGAGGCCGATGACGTCGCGGCCTTTCGCTTTCAATTCGCGGGCTTTCTGCGAAACGGCGATGGTGGCGGAGGGCTTTACACGGGAAAGGGCATCGGCAAGGAAGGCCATGATGTGAGTCCTGATCGTTTCGAGGCGGGCGTGAAAACGCTAGGGAGCAGGATATCGGGCCCCATAGCGGTTAGGTCTATGTCGAAAGACGTCCTGTCTTGCAAGCGCCACCAAGGCAAAATCGGCGCGATGCCGTTTAAAATGCGTCACCATGACAATGATTCATCCGCTCGATCCGAAGTTTGCGCAGGGTCGGACCGCCCGGAAATTCGCGCAATCAGCATGTGGATGCTCATCATGCATTCCGATCACACGCGGGAAAATCCGCCAGCATTCGCGCTCCGATCTGCCCCGATTTCGCCACAACAACTGTCACGGAGCGCCGCAATTCCGTCCCGCAAGAGCCGAGATCCGAGCCGCATCATGAATGCTCCAAATGCATCGCATCGTGGGGCGTGCCATGTTTCTCGACGACGAAATTTCCGACCGGCATCCGCGGCCGAACGAGGCGCGCTGGGGCTTCTATCTGGCGATTGCCGCGCTCGCCGCCTGCGTCCTGATGATCCTCGGCCTGTTGGTGCCGGCCACGGCACAGGCGGCGGAAAGCACGTCACCGCCTGCGGTACATATGCGCGCGAACGACCCGCCGCAAAGTAAGATCGCAATTGGCGCAAGGCTGTCGGATCCCGGTCCGACAATGGCGGCGTCGATGGCGCAGCGCAGCGCCGAAGTGGACCCGGGGATGGGTCTGACGACCGCGGCCGACAGGCAGATCCTCGCCGGACTCATCCTGCTTGCGACCGCGCTTTTCGGCGGAACCGCATTCGGCTTCTGGCGCAGCCAGAAGGTGGAGGTGATATACGCGAAGGTCAGGCACCATGGCCGATGACGCGGACGCCCCGACCGACAAGCGCCCAAACGGCCAGCGCCCAACCAGCCAGCGCCCAACCAGCCAGCGCCAAGCCTTCCTCGCCCGGCTGTCGGCGGTCGAGACCATCGTCGCCGCCGCCATCGCCCTCATTGCCATCGCCGGCCTCATGCTCATTGGCAAGGGATTCTATATGAAGGCAACTGCAAGTTTCCTCCAATCGACCTCGATTTAAGGACCAGGACATGCGGCGCTGAAAATGCTGCAGTGATCTCTTGCCCCCTTCTCGGTAAAGCCCTTTTGATCAGATATGACTTGAAGCGTCGGGTGCGGCGCTCCAGCTTAGCCCCGTGCGCTGGTGCAAAAGCCGCGCAAAAGCCGTCGGACGAGACAGCGCCCCTCCGCAGGAGCGCGACGGAAGGGAAAGCGGATGCGACAGCCGTGGTCGGGAAGAACCAAGCTCCACAGGATCCACGCGGCATGCGTTCCGCTTGCGGCCGTCCTCGCGGGCGGACTGCTCCTCATGCCAATAGACCCGGCCAATGCCGCGGAGACTCGGCAATTTGCAACGCAGAAGGGGACGATCGTCGTCGAGACGCTCACGACCGGGCTTGAGCATCCCTGGGCGGTCGAGGCGCTGCCGGATGGGGCGCTCATCGTCACCGAGCGCCCGGGGCGGCTGCGCATTCTGCGAGACGGCAAACTCTCTGCGCCTATCAGCGATGTGCCCGAAGTAGCTGCACACGGTCAAGGCGGGCTGCTCGACGTCGCCCTCGATCCGCAATTCGCAACGAACCGTACGCTCTATCTCACCTTCGCGGCGCGCGGCGAGGGAGGCTATGGCACCGTGGTCGCGCGAGCCGTCCTATCGGAAGACGAGGAGCGTCTTACGAATGTCGAGGAAATCTTCCGGATGAACCGGTTCACACGGGCGGGCCAGCATTTCGGGTCGCGCATCGCCTTCGATCGGGACGGCAGTCTGTTCTTCGGCATCGGCGATCGCGGCGACGACGAGCGAGCCCAGGACCCGCGCGACCATGCCGGCTCGATCCTGCACATCAACACCGACGGCTCGATACCCGCCTCCAACCCTTATCGCGGCGACACCGGCGGACGGGCGGAGATCTGGTCCATAGGACACCGCAATCCGCAGGGCATCGCATTCGATCCCGTCGAAGGCACGCTTCTGACCGTCGAGCACGGCGCCCGCGGTGGCGACGAGGTCAACAATCCCCTCCCCGGCCGCAACTATGGTTGGCCGGTGATCACCTATGGCCGCGATTATTCCGGCGCCGAAATCGGCGAAGGATCCGCCAAGGAGGGCCTTGAGCAGCCGCTCTATTATTGGGACCCGTCGATTGCCCCAGGCGCAATCGCGGTCTATCGCGGCAAGATGTTTCCGGAATGGGACGGCGATCTCCTGGTCGCAGCCTTGAAATACCAGCTGCTCGCCCGGATGGACCGCGACGAAAGTGGAGCGATCATTGCCGAGGAACGGCTGTTCGATGGCGAGTTTGGCCGGCTCCGTGACGTGGTCGTTGCGCCCGACGGCGCGCTGCTGATGGTCACAGACGAGGATAACGGCGCTGTGCTCCGGGTCTCCAAACCCCCGACACAGTAAACTTCCGCAAAGCTCCAGCGCACCAGCCCGACACCGGATTTTCGGGAAGCTACGAAGAGTACGGCGCTTCGCGGAACAACTTGCAAGCGGCGTGTCAGAATAGTCTGCCTCTTTCATCGCCCCTCATTGCGGCTTCGCAACCGGAAGCACACGAGCATGGTTCTTGCCGAAGAAACACGCAATTGCTACAGCGCGGATGCAACCGCGGCACGACGCCGATTTGGATTGCCTCCATCCAAACCAAAGCGAGAGGGCGACCGTGACGCGCATTCAGGCCAATCTGTTCCTGCTGCTATCCGGTGCGATCTGGGGCGCCGGCTTCGTTGCGCAATCGACGGCAATGGATGTGATCGGTCCGCTCTGGTTCATCGGCCTGCGCTTCGCAATTGCCACGCTCGTCGCGCTGCCGCTGGTGTTTATCGAAGCACGGCAGACCAAAAGGCCGCTATCCCGCGGGACGATGCGCAACTTCGTGTTCATCGGCCTGGCGCTGTTCGGCGGCGCAGTCACGCAGCAGTTCGGTCTGCTCACCACCAGCGTCACCAATTCCGGCTTTCTGACCGGCCTCTATGTCGTCTTCGTGCCGATCCTGACCATCGTCTTCCTGCGCCGCAGGCCCCATTGGGTCATCTGGCCGGCGGCACTGATGGCAAGCCTGGGCATCTTTCTCTTGAGCGGCGGCACCCTGTCGGGCCTGAACGGCGGAGACCTGCTGACGATCGTCTGCGCGCTTTTCTGGGCGATCCAGGTGATGCTCATTGGTATCTTCGCGGCGCGTACCGGCCGGCCGATGCTGCTTTCGATGACGCAATTTGCCGTCTGCGCAGTCGTCGGCATCCTGCTGGCCGCCGTGTTTGAGCCCTTGAGCGTCGAGGCCGTGAAAGCCGCCCTGCCGGAAATCCTCTATGCCGGCGTGTTTTCGAGCGGCATCGCCTTCATCTGTCAGGTCGTCGGCCAGCGGTACACGACGGCAGCGCAGGCGGCGATCTTCCTTTCGAGCGAGGCCCTCTTCGCAGCCCTCTTCGGCATGGTGCTGCTCGGCGAGGCCATCACGCCGGTCGGCTATGTCGGCTGCGCCGTCATTTTCGCGGCGATGCTTGCGGTCGAACTCGTGCCGGAATTGACAAGGCGACGCCAGAAGACCGCGGCCGCTTGAGCGGCGGCCAGCAATATTGCGCCTGCAAAGGACGTGAACTTACTGTATTACTTAATGCTGTATTGTCGTTCTACTTTCCACCAAAATGGAACATCAGTTCCACGCGGGGAATAGTATCAACACCTGCAATGGTTGCCCGATTGCCCGGATGAAACGGTTTCTGTGTAGAGAGCGAGCCAAATCAGTCGTTTGCGCCTGACTGCGGCGTCGCCCAATACGGCAGCATGTTCCAGAGCGACAAAACTTGGCGCAAACCTGCCGTTGGGCCTGGCACACCTCAAAAGACGGGTGGATTCAACAGCTTGCGATATATCTCTAAAAACACCGGTAAAACCGCGAATTGCGCCATTTTTGAGCAATGGCAAAAAGCAACGCCGCTTCCCAAAAGTTTTGCTTGCCAACTTAAAATAAACTGATCACTCTTACTTCTGTTCGGGCAATTTGCGAACACGGGAAGATCTTGAAAATAAGCGGGCCGGAGGACGCAAAAGCACTCCGGGCGGCAAGCTGCGGGGAGGATAATTGTGCCTTCCCATGGATGGTCGCGATAACAGGACCCTTTCCTCAATTGTCGAGAACTGCCTGCCCCCACGCCCATTTGGGCAAACTGCAATGCCACCCATGATCGGGTGGAGAGAAAAGGACCTGACGCATGGCCGAGACTGGCACCGTAAAATTCTTCAACACCGACAAGGGCTTTGGCTTCATCAAACCTGAAAACGGTGGCGCTGATATCTTCGTACATATTTCCGCTGTACAGGCTTCCGGCCTGAGCGGGCTTTCGGAAAATCAGAAGGTCTCCTTCGACACCGAGCCGGATCGCCGCGGCAAGGGCCCGAAGGCTGTCAACCTTCAGATCGTCGGCTGACGATACCCTCCGTCGATTGATACTTTCTTGACCCGGCAGCCATGCCGGGTTTTTTCGTTCAGGCTCCGTTCAGTTTGGCCCCGATAGTTTCCGATCATCATGAAAGCCGGAACTGGCCGGCCCAAGGCACAGGAATGAAGCGCATGAACAAGTTCTGGAAAGCAGCCGTTCTCTCGATCGCAGCAGCCGCCGTGGTGCTTCCCACCTTCGGCAGCGCCCAGGCGCGAGATCGTCACCACCACAACAGCGATGCCTGGGCGGCCGGTGCTGTCGGGCTTGTGACCGGCACGCTCATCGGCGGCGCGATCGCCTCGCAACCGCGCTACAGCGAACGGGTCTATATCGATCCGGAACCCGAATATTATGAGCCGCGCCCGGTCTATCGTCCCCGCCCCGTCTATCGTCCCGTCGTGGCCGAAAGCTACGGCCTCGAGCCCTGGACACCGGCTTGGTACCGCTACTGCTCGCAGCGCTACCGCTCGTTCGATCCGGACAGCGGCACCTTCATCGGCTATGACGGCCGCAGCCATTTCTGCACCGCCGGCTGATAACGCGAAGAATTGACAAAGCCGCGCTCATCCCCCGAGGTGCGCGGCTTTTCCTATGTCTCAATCCAGATAAGTCGCGCGGCACAGTAGCTTCTCTTCAGAGGCCGCGCAGAAACGGATTGGTGCGGCGCTCCTCACCGATCCGACCGCCGGGACCGTGACCGCAGATGAAGCCGACATCGTCCCCGAGCGGCAGGATCTTGTCGCGAATGGACTGAAGAAGCTGCTGGTGATTTCCGCCCGGCAGGTCGGTGCGCCCGATGGAACCGTGGAACAGCACGTCGCCCACATGGGCGAAATTCTGGGTGCGGTTGACATAGACGACGTGGCCGGGCGCATGGCCCGGGCAATGCAACACCTCGAAGACGTGGCTGCCGAAGGACACCACATCTCCCTCCTCCAGCCATTGGTCAGGCAATACGTTCTCCACCTTCATCGCCAGGCCGAAGCGTTCCGCCTGCTCCTCCAGCCGCTCGAGCAAAGGCTGGTCGTCCTTGTGCGGGCCGAGGATCTGAACCCCCAGCGCATCCTTCAGTTCCTTGGCGCCACCCGCATGGTCGATATGGCCATGCGTAAGCCAGATCGCTTTCAACGTGATGCCGTTTTCGCGGACCGTCTGCAGGATGACGTCAACGTCGCCGCCGGGATCGACGATCACCCCGTCCTTTGTCTCGCTGTCGAACAGGACAGTGCAGTTCTGCTGAAAATGCGTAACCGGGATGATGCCCGCCTGTAACATGCCAACCATGCCCTCGTTTGTGAACGTCTTTACAGCGCCGCGCGTCCTATCGAGCGCGCAAAGTTCTCTCTGGCACCCTGCTGCGTGTCGTTATCCTCAAATCGAGCCGAGTAAGGAGACGTGCAGTGGCGGGTCGCGCCCGCAGAAGGCCACCTATAGCCTTATATGGGTGGAATGACAGCTCAAACCAGGAAATCGCCTCAACGAAGCGCCACGATTCCCGGCGCCGGCGCCGGCGGCGCGAGTTGCACGGTCGTGAGCAGCAGCGCGGTTACGGCGAAATTCGCCGCAACGACGATGACGACCAACGGGCGAAGCTGCCGCTCGGCAGCGCTGATTTCCCGCACGGATTGACCCTGCATGTCGTCCCCCCAATTCGTTCGGCCAAAAAAGCATGGACGGTGGTTTCCCTTCGGCGCCCAGGTTTCGGCCCAATATGGCGCAACCACACATTTCGTGATGTCACGGGGGGAACATCACTCTGGCGCGAGGCGTTTTTTCGTTCATCACGAATGAGGAGCAAAAGGATGAAGACCCTCTTCCCCCATCTTATCCGAGCGGCAACGGCGGGCCTGATCCTCGCCGCAGGCGTTCCCGCCGCCTTTGCGGACATGAACGCCACCGTTACGACTGACCTCAATCTGCGCGCCGGCCCCGGCCCCCAATATCCGGTCCTTGGCGTCGCGCCGGGCGGCAGCACAGCCGCACTGGAAGGCTGCATCGAAGGCAGCCTGTGGTGCCGCGTGAATGCCGGCGGCGTCAGTGGTTGGGCGTATTCCAAGTATCTGCAGACGGAAAGCGGCGGTTCGACGGTGGTCATTTCCGAACGGCGCCAGGAAATCGGGGTTCCCGTCGTCTCCTACGAGGCCACGGGAGCAACGGTCACCACTGGACCCGAACCGCTTGAGCTCATAGGCCGTGTCGACGACATCCCGACCGTCGCCCCGCCCCCAACGGTGAGGACCTATATCACCGAAAACCCGGTGGAGCCGGTTTATCTCGAAGGCGAGGTGGTCCTCGGTGCCACCGTACCGAGCGCGGTAGCCGTGCGGCCCATCCCGGATTACGAGTATGAATATGTCGTGGTCAACAACCAGCCGGTGCTGGTCGAACCGGCGACGCGACGGATCGTCTACATCTACCGTTGACGCGCCGCCGGCCGGTTTCATTCCCTCGTCACAGTGCCGTGCGCCATGTCAGACACGCGGCGCTGTCGGGCTTGAAATTGCCGCGTGTCTTTGATCTAGAAGGTTGCTTCAATGCTGCAGGTGGAAGGGCGGCTGGGCGCCTGTCCATTTTCTGCGTGTAAGAAGCGCCCGATGGGGCCGCACCCATGCGGCGGTAGCCGTTTTTCACCCCTTCACGCGCAAGATGGCGAAGGCGCGCTCTTTATCCGCCGATTAGAGGCGTCCAGCTGGCCCGGCTGGAACTAAGTCAATAAAACTGACATATCTTTTCACCGCGAACCGCAAATAGCGTGAAAGGAAATGACTGCGTGGCGGGCCAACCGAGGAACAACAGCCAACACCTGACCGAAGCCCACGGCAAGGATGACGAGGCGATCGATTTCGAGATGATCGAACTCCTGTTCTTCGCCTATCGCGACTTCACGAGCGATCCGGATGCCATTCTGGAAAAGAGCGGCTTCGGCCGGGCGCACCACCGCGTCGTGCATTTCGTCAACCGCGAACCCGGCATGACCGTCGCCAATCTCCTGGACACGCTGAAGATCACCAAACAGAGTCTTGCCCGGGTCCTGAAGCAATTGATCGATTCAGGCTACATACGCCAGCTGACCGGTCCGGAGGACAGGCGTCAACGCATGCTCTACACGACAAAAGAGGGGCAAGCCTTGGCAAGAGCGCTTGCCGAGCCACAGTCCCGCCGCATAGCCGATGCATTGGCAGAGGCAGGTCCGGGGGCGCGCGACGTCGTGAAGCGGTTTCTCGCCAGCATGAGGAACACCACTGCGGAATAGTCTGGGGCAGGTCTCTCTGTGGACCAGCCCGCCGGAATCAGCGACATGGGCGACCGCTCGGCGATGTTTCCATACGCGCACCGAATCTGAAATGGCGGCGCTCGACCCGAACGCCACGACCGGGCCAAGCGCCTATATCGCTTTTGTTTGCCGCATGTTTTAGGGTTCTGGCCCGAAATCGGTTGATGAAACCTGCGGATCGAGGGGAAGTGCCAAATCGGCTCAGCGAGGAACGAGGTCAGCGAATGTTGAAGGCAAAGGCGAAAGTTTCCGATGATGCAGCGCATCTTCTGATCGTCGACGACGACCGGCGCATTCGCGACCTGCTCAACCGCTATCTGCTCGAACAGGGCTTCCGCGTGACGACGGCGGCGGATGCCAACGAGGCTCGGCGTAAGCTTGTCGGACTCGACTTCGACCTTCTGATCGTCGACGTGATGATGCCGGGCGAAAGCGGCATCGCGCTGACCCAGAGCCTGCGGCAGATCAAGACGGTGCCGATCATCATGCTGACTGCCCTGGCCGAAACGAACTCACGCATTGAGGGCCTCGAAGCCGGCGCAGACGACTACCTGCCGAAGCCTTTCGAACCGCGCGAACTCGTGCTCCGGATCAGCAATATTCTAAGGCGAAACCAGCCGGCGCAGACGCCGAAGGTCGATCAGGTGATTTTCGGCCCCTATACGTTCTCCGTCGTGCGCAAGGAGCTCCGGCGCGGTGCCGAGCAGATCCGACTGACCGACCGCGAACAGGAGATCATGATGCTGTTTTCACAACGCGCCGGCGAGACCATACCCCGCCACGAACTGATCGGCGACGATGCGGAAGTCGGCGAACGCACGATCGACGTCCAGATCAACCGGCTGAGGCGCAAGATCGAGGACGATCCCTCCAATCCCGTCTGGCTGCAGACTGTGCGGGGGATCGGCTATCGATTGAGCGTGGACTAGCGAGGCGCCCGCGCACTAACATAAGGCATGTTCCGGCAACCAAAATGGGCATTGATGGCTAGCCCGCATTTCTCACACTCCTTGTGCCCTGCGCCGGTTCAAAACGGCGACAGCGTGGGAGAATGGCGGCTGCCTCCGGGCGAAAACCGCTCAACCGTAGGACGGGCTACGCTTTACTCGGCTTTCGCCCGTATCCAGCGCGCCTCAATCCCACGCAAGGCGCAAGGAGTGTGAATAATGCGGGCTAGCATCGACAGCCTCAAGCGGGAAAGGTCGAGCCCCGCCGACGGCGCCTGGAAGCGCCTCGCCCGCTGGCTGCGTCGTCGCCTGCCGATGGGGCTTTATGCCCGTTCGCTGCTGATCGTCGTCATTCCGATGGTCCTCCTGCAGTCGGTCGTCGCTTTCGTCTTCATGGAGCGGCACTGGCAGCTCGTAACGCAGCGTCTCTCTGCCGCGGTCACCAACGACATCGCTGCGATCGTGGACCTGATCACGACCTTTCCAAAGGATGGCGATATCAACGAGATCGTCCGCATCGCTGGGGAGCAGCTCGGTCTCAATATCAGCGTCGAGCCGGGCGGCGAACTGCCGCCGCCGCGCCCGAAGCCGTTCTTCGAAATTCTCGACCGGATTCTGAGCGAAGAGATCTCGAACCAGGTGCGGCTACCTTTCTGGATCGACACCGTCGGGAACTCGAAGATCGTCGAAATCCGGATCAGGCTCGAAGACGGCCGTATTCTCCGGATCTATGCCCGACGCAATCAGGCCTATGCATCGAACACCCATATCTTCCTCGTATGGATGGTGGGCGCGTCGCTGGTGCTGCTGACGATCGCCATTCTCTTTCTTCGCGGCCAAATCAGACCGATCCTGGCCTTGGCGAACGCCGCCGAGAGTTTCGGCAAGGGACAGAAGATCGACGATTTCGCACCTCGCGGCGCCGACGAGATCCGTCGCGCCGGCCTCGCCTTCATTCTGATGCGCGAACGCATCGAACGCCAGATCGAGCAGCGCACGGCGATGCTGACCGGCGTCAGCCACGATCTGCGCACGATTCTCACCCGCTTCAAACTGCAGCTTGCGCTCGCCGGCGACAGTCCCGACCTCGAAAACCTGAATCAGGACGTCGAGGACATGCAGAACATGCTCGAGGGCTATCTGGCCTTTGCCCGCGGCGAGGCGGAAGAGGATGTCGGCCAGTTGAAGCTCAGTGATCTCATGGCCCGCTTCACTGCGGAGGCGGAACTCTACGGTAAGAGCCTGACCACTTCGGTCGAGGGCCAGGACGAGATCCGTGTCCGGCCGAACGCCTTCACCCGGCTCCTCGCCAACCTCGTCTCCAACGCCTATCGATACGCCGACACGGTCCACATCGACGCGCGGCAGAGCCCAAAATGGCTTACAGTCATCGTCGACGACGACGGCCCCGGTATTCCGGAAACCGTGCGGGAGGACGTATTCAAGCCGTTCTTCCGGCTCGACGAGGCGCGCAATCTCGACAGTTCCGGTACTGGACTTGGGCTCGCCATCGCCCGCGACATCGCCCGCAGCCACGGTGGTAACGTGACGCTTGCGCAAAGCCCGCTCGGGGGCCTGCGGGCGACCGTACGCGTGCCAACCTGATGCGCTCTCCGCGCGCGGCAAATCAGCATTTGCACCGGCTAATGCAGTCGCATCGTCGATCTCATTCTATCTGTGCCTGTCGCAGATAGAATCAAATGGAATGTACATGGAGCTCTTACATCAGCCGTCTGCCGTTCGGCACCGGCCTCTCGGTTGCCGCAAGCACGATCGCACCGCCCTCATCCGCAAAGCCGAGGGTCAGGACTTCGGAACGAACCGGGCCGATCTGGCGCGGCGGGAAGTTAACCACTGCGAGCACCTGGCGGCCGACCAACTCCTCCGGTTCGTAATGCACGGTGATCTGCGCCGAGGATTTCTTGATGCCGATCTCCGGGCCGAAATCGATCTTCAGCTTGTAGGCGGGTTTGCGTGCCTCGGGAAACACTTCGGCTCCGACAACCGTACCGACCCGAATGTCAACGCGCTCGAAATCAGAAAATTCAATGGTTTCCGACATTGCAGTTCCTTGCGAAGAAAAGTTGGGGCTGCGCTCGGCTGACTGCCTCTCCGACCGGACCGATATGAATTGCAGGCGAGCGTTTGCGAGTCCGATAAGATGCGATGCTCCGCGGCGCAATCCGATTCGGACGATTTTGGAGAAGTTGGTTAGCCGGGCTCGCCATGGCTCTCCTCCCACGGCGGATGCGCAAATTCCCGGGCGAGAAAATCCACGAAGGCACGCACGCGCGGCGACAGGAAACGGCGATGCGGATAAACAACGCTGATCGGCTCGGCCTCCGTTCGGTTGCAGTCGGTGAGCACGGCTTGGAGGCGGCCATTCTGAATATCGGGGCCGACGAGTATTTCCGAAAGGCGCACGATACCAATGCCGGCGAGAGCCAGCCGTCGCAAGGCTTCGGTGCTGTTCGCCTCCACGGAACTGCGGATGCGAATTGTGCAGCGCCGGCCGCCTTCGTCGAATTCCCAGACGTTCAATCGGCCGCCGGATGTGATCCCCAGGCACCTGTGCCTTTCAAGATCGTCCGGTCGTTCGGGAACGCCACGACGCTCCAGATAGTCCGGCGAGGCGCAGATGACGCGCCGATTGGCCGCCAGTCGGCGCGTGATCAATGCGGAATCGCTTTGCGCCGCCACACGCACCGCCACATCCGCATCGCCGTTCATAAGGTCCGCGATCGCATCGGTGAAATCGAGCTCCAATTCGATCGCCGGATAGCGCTGGATGAAGGCCGAAAGCATCGGCACGATCAGGCGGTGGCCGAAGGCGCTCGGCAGGCTGACACGCAACCGACCGCGCGGCTCCGCACCCGGCTGGATTGCCAGCTCCGCCTCCTCGAGATCGCTCAGGATCCGGCGAGTGGCTTCCGCATAAGCGTGTCCCTCCGCCGTAAGGCTGATGCTGCGCGTCGAGCGCTGCAGTAGGCGCACGCCCAGCCGGCTCTCGAGCCGACCGACGATCTTGCTAACGGCGGATGGCGTCATCCTCAGCCGCCGCGCCGCCGCCGAAAAGTCCCCTTCCTCCACGACGGCGAGAAATACCGCCATGGTCTCCTGTCGCTCCATCGCATTTATTCCGAAACGTCACAGATGAGCGGAATGTAGCAAGGATTATCGGGCGCTTCCATGGAGACTATCGTCTCCTTTCGCAAACAATGATCGACGGTGAAACAGATGGACGAGCAGTTCGAAATATTCGACGGTCACGATCTCCATGCGGTGGCACGCCGCCAGCGCAGCGCTGCCATCCGCCTGACCTGCCTTCGGGCGGTCGGCTGGCTGGTGCAACTCGTGCTAAGACGAAACCGGAGCCTCGCCTCTGAACGCAGACAAGCTGCGGCGGGCCACGGCTGCTGAGCCCGGGCGACCACGATGCCCGGACAGTGTCTATTCGGAACTGGCCAATTCCTGGGCGCGGCTGCGCGCCGCGGCGATGGCCTTGTTGAAAAGCGGCTGCATGCCGTCATCCGCCATCAGTATGCCCAGGGCGGCAGCGGTCGTACCGCCGGGCGAGGTCACATTCTGGCGCAGGCGCGCGGCATCGTCGGAGGACTGGTACAGGAGTTCGCCAGCCCCCGCGACGGTTTCCCGCGCGAGCCGCATGGCAAGGTCCGCCTCGAGACCGAGCTTGCGCCCGGCCTCCGCCATGCACTCGACGAGATAGAAGACATAGGCCGGGCCGCTGCCCGAAACGGCGGTCACCGCATCGATATCGGCCTCGCTCGCAACCCATTCGACCGGACCGCTGACCTTCAACAGATCATGGACGAGGACCCGTTGCGCTTCCGTCACCCGAGCATTCGTAAACGCGCCGGTCACGCCGCGGCCGATCAGCGCCGGCGTATTCGGCATCGCCCGAACGATCGCCGCCTCGCCGAGGTGACGCTCGATGAAGGCGAGCGTCTTGCCGGCGGCAACGGAAATGATCACCGTCTCCGGACCGACGAGACTCCTGAGCGGCGGCAGGGCTGCATCCATGACCTGCGGCTTGATGGCCAGGAAGATCACGCCTGCCTTGACCCCATCCGGCACGGAGGTCGCGTGGCCCACGCCGTGGTCTGCAATGAGTTTGGCCATGACGGGAGGCGGGCCCGGATCGATTACGAGCACGTCGCTGCCGCGGACGCCGCTTTTCAGCCAGCCGCCGAGCATCGCACCGCCCATATTGCCGGCGCCGATGAGGACGATCGGACCTGAATGGGATGCCTGCATCTCACGCCTCTCCGACGGTTTCGAACATGACCGTGTCGATGGCGCGCTGGGCATCCATTCCTGACCAGACGACGAACTGGAAAGCCTGGTAATAGGACTCACAGGCATCGAGCGCACTCGATAGCAGCACCTCGACCTGCCGGTTCGTCGGCTCCGCACCACCGGCAAGCAACAGAGATTGCCGGAAGATGATGACCTCTTCTTGGCGCCAGAGATCAAAGTGGCCCATCAGCACCTGGCCATTGATGTGCGAGAGCAGCCGGATGACCTCGTTGACCCGGCCTTCGGGAACTTTGACGTCGAAAGCGCAGGCCAGGTGCAGCGCCTCGAATTCCTCCATCCAGGAAAAGGAAACGTGATAGTCGGCCCACCGGCCCTCGACCGTCATCGCGATCTCGTCCTCGCCGGATCTCTCGAAAGACCAGTCATTGTTGGCGGCAACGAATTCGATCATGTCGACCGGATTTGATTGGCGCTCGGCTTCCAGTTCCAAAAGGCTCATGCATCACCCTAAAGGCACGGCACGGGCGCGCAAGATCACGTTCACAAGACGCAACGCTTGAAAACCCACACCGGATACGGACACACTATGATTGCTGGACCTGCGACTATCCTGGCTTACTTACCCTGCCCGAAGCTTGCGTGGTCCGTTTCGAATCATCATTTAAAATCAGTGTATAGCGGCAGAGTCAGGCTGCCAGCCCCTTAGCCGAAAAATTGAAGGAAAGATCGGCTCAACCCGCTGTGATTTTGTTTTAGCGCCGAAGCTTAACCGACTCTGCGATAAGGCTTTTTTGCGAGTGTCCACAGGTGGAAAACTTTTCAGAATTCGTTAACGCGGAAATCCGGCAACACCCTGACGTTGTACGAGAACGCGTCGCCTTGACGCGTCGGCCCGAAAATCAGGGCCGATCCCATCGGCGCGAAGAGCCGCCGCATGAATGGAATGGGCGCTCGGGCGACCGACGATGACACGCGCGCCCGATGCGAGGCAGTCCGGCCGACCACCTCCTCATACCGCTTGCGAAATTACTTGCCCGTCTCTGCAAGGCGCGCTTCCAGCGCCGCGATGCGGGCGAGAAGCGCCTCGTTTTCGTCACGCGCCTTGGCGGCCATTTCCTTCACCGCCTCGAACTCCTCCCGCTTGACCACGTCGAGCGAGTTCAGCCAGCCTTCGGCCTGGGCGCGAAACGCTGCTTCCATTTCGCGGCGCACACCCTGAGCAGCGCCGGCGGCATCTGTCATCAGTTTGGCAAAATCATCGAGAATGCGGTTGGCGCCTGTGCTCATCGTCCTGATCTCCCTTTCGGTTCCGTGCGCGGATCCTTGGAATTCAGGTAGGGTCCTCGGGTGGAGGATGCAAGGAAAATAAACGGCGCGAAGCAGTCCGAGACCCCGCTCGCGGCTTGACCCGGTGAAGTTCGGTCGCCATGTTCCGCCAAGACATTCGGTCGCCAGAGAGTACACCTTGGAAACCATCGCCACTCGCCTCGCCATCCTCCCCTTTCCGGAGATCGACCCCGTCATCTTCACGATCGGGCCGCTCGCCGTGCGCTGGTACGGCCTCGCCTATGTGGCTGGCATTCTGCTCGGCTGGTTCTATGCCCGGCGCATCCTTCAGAGACCTGCCCTTTGGCGCAACGCCACGCCCGCCCTTACTCTGACGCAGCTCGATGATTTCCTCCTCTGGGCGGCCGGCGGTATCGTCCTCGGCGGGCGCCTCGGTTACATCCTGTTCTACGACATCGATGCCGTGCTCGATAACCCGATCCGGGCGATCGAGATCTGGAACGGCGGCATGTCGTTCCATGGCGGCCTTCTCGGCACCACGTTGGCGATGATCGTCTTCGCGCGCAAACATGCGATTGCTGTTTGGAGCCTGTTTGATCTCGTGGCCGCCGTGGTGCCGATCGGCCTCTTCTTCGGCCGCATCGCCAATTTCATCAATGGCGAACTCTGGGGCCGCCTGTCCTCCATGCCCTGGGCGGTCGTCTTTCCGACGGGAGGACCCTTCGCGCGCCACCCGAGCCAGCTATACGAAGCCGCGCTCGAGGGCTTCCTGCTTTTGGCGGTGCTTGCCTACTTCGTCTATCCCCGGAAGGCGCTGAAAAACCCCGGTCTCGTAACCGGCATCTTTACCTGCGGCTATGCGGCAAGCCGCATCTTCGTCGAATTCTTCCGCGAGCCGGACCCGCAGCTCGGTTATCTTTTCGGCGGCTGGCTGACCATGGGCATGCTTCTTTCCGCGCCCTTAGCGCTCGCCGGAATATGGGCAATCCTGCGTGCGCGCCGGGCCGCTGTCGCCGCCACTTGATTGGGCCGAGCCATGACCAACCCACTTGCGGACAAGATCAAGGCCTTGATCAGGGCCAGCGGGCCGATCAGCGTCACCGATTATTTCTCCCTCTGCCTCGCCGATCCCGAGCACGGCTATTACCGCGTGCGCGAGCCCTTCGGCGCCGCCGGCGACTTCACCACGGCGCCGGAGGTGAGCCAGCTCTTTGGCGAGATGATCGGCATTTTCCTGGTCCATGCCTGGCAGCAACATGGCTGCCCAAAGCCCGCGATGATCGCCGAAATCGGCCCGGGCCGCGGCACGATGATGGCGGATATCCTGCGCGTCGTCCGTCGCCTCGCTCCGGACCTCTACGAGACGGCAGGCATACACCTCGTCGAAACGAGCGAACGGCTGCGGGAGGTGCAGGCGACCACACTCTCCGCCCATGACGGCAGGATCCATTGGCATCAAAGTTTCGACAGCCTGCCGCCGGGCTTCCTGCTCCTCGCCGCCAACGAGCTTTTCGACGCCATCCCAATCCGCCAGTTCGTGCGCACGGCGCAAGGGTTCCGCGAGCGTATGGTCGGGCTCGACGGCGATGACCGGCTCGCGTTCGCCGCAGGCGTCGCCGGGATCGATCCATCACTCCTGCCGACGCCGGCGCAGTCGGTGGCCGAAGGCACGATCTTCGAGATCGCCCCGGCGCGCGATGCCGTGATGGCCGCTCTTTGCGAGCGTCTGCGCGCGGGAGGCGGCACCGCCGTCATCATCGACTACGGGCATCTGGCAACCAGCTATGGCGACACACTGCAGGCCGTGCGAAAGCACCGCTACGACCTGCCGCTTGCCCATCCGGGCCAGGCAGATCTCACCAGCCATGTCGATTTCGAACAGTTGGCGCATCGCGCCAGGGCGGAAGGCGTCCAGATCAACGGACTGGCCCATCAGGGCGACTTCCTCGTCGGCCTCGGCCTTCTGGAGCGCGCCGCCGCACTCGGGCGCGACAAGGACGGGGCCACGCGCGAAGGCATTCGCGACGATGTCGAACGTCTTGCCGGCGCCGGCGCCGGCAAGATGGGCGAGTTGTTCAAGGTCCTGGTCGTCAGCAGCCCGGAAGTGAGCTTGGCACCTTTCAAGAAGAAGGCCGCCTGACGTTTTTGATCCGAGAATCGGAACGGATTTCCGGAAAGCTCCACGCGCGTCTCAAAGCGTTATAGCGGCCTTTTGCGCGTTCGAAAGACGCACGGCGAACGCGACGGCCGGACTGCTCCCCGCAAGGGAATTGCCGTGGTCGCTTGCGTGCCATTCCGCCCCGCCGACGCCGTCCGACGATTGACAGTCTTGGCAGGCCGGGCCAACATCCAGGCAAATCAGCCGCGAGCCACGGGGCCGAAATAGCGCCTCAACTCCAACCTATCCTATTGACTCCAAAGGGCGAAAACACCGAATGCAGGACGACGCCTCGATTTCCCCCGTGCAAAGTCCGCTCCTTGGCGCCATGGCCGGCCGGGAGATCACGCATGGCTTTTTCACCCGCCAGGGCGGCGTCTCCGAAGGCATCTATCGCGGTCTCAATGTGGGCCTCGGCTCTAATGACGACCAGGCGCGCGTCGGCGAGAACCGCGCCCGGGTGGCCCGCTGGTTCGACACCGAGCCGCGGCGGCTTGCCACCGTTCACCAGATCCATTCACCCGACGCGATCGTCGTCAATGCGAGTTTCGACGGCATCCGACCCGATGCCGACGCGCTGGTGACGGCGACGCCCGGCATCGTGCTCGGCGTTCTTTCTGCCGATTGCGGACCCGTGCTTTTTGCGGATCCGGAAGCACGCATCATCGGCGCGGCCCATGCCGGCTGGAAAGGAACGCTTGGCGGTGTGCTTGAAAGCACGATCGCGGCCATGGTCTCGCTCGGCGCGCGCCGGAAGCGCATCGTCGCCTGCCTCGGCCCCTCGATCAGCCGCCAGCACTATGAGGTCGGACCCGAATTCGTCGAGCATTTCCTTGCGGCCGACGCGCGCCACGCATCGTTCTTCAGCCCCTCGGGCCGCAATGGGCACACCATGTTCGATCTGCCGGGGCTCACGATCGAGAAGCTGACGGAGGCCGGCGTGACGGCGGAAAACCTCGATATCTGTACCTATGCCGACGAGGGCCGCTTCTTCTCCTATCGCCGCACCACGCACCGGCAAGAGCCGGACTACGGACGCCAGATATCCGCGATTTGTCTACGGGAGGTTTGAGATGGCGCTTCACTTCGCCGAAGAGGAATATGCCAGCCGTCTGGCCCGGCTTACGGCCCGGATGCAGGAAGAAAAGCTCGATGCCTTGCTCCTCTTCGCGCAGGAAAGCATGTATTGGCTGACCGGCTACGACACCTTCGGTTATTGCTTTTTCCAGACGCTGGTCGTGAAACGCGACGGAGAGATGGTGCTGCTCACGCGTTCGGCCGATCTGCGGCAGGCGCGCCACACGTCGAATATCGAGCGGATCGAAATCTGGGTCGACCGCGTCAATGCCGATCCCGCCGGAGACCTGAAGAACCTGCTGAGCGAACTCGACCTGCTCGGCTCCCGTATCGGCGTCGAATATGATACGCACGGCATGACCGGAAAGACGGCGCGGCTCGTCGACAATCAACTTTCCACCTTCGGCGAGCTTGTCGATGCCTCGCTGCTCGTCAGCCGGCTGCGCCTGATCAAGAGCCCGGCGGAGATCGCCTATGTGGAGAAGGCGGCGAGCCTCGCCGACGACGCGCTGGACGCGGCGCTACCCCTGATCCGGCCCGGCGGCAGCGAGGCGGATATCCTCGCCGCGATGCAAGGTGCGGTCTTTGCCGGCGGCGGCGACTATCCGGCCAACGAGTTCATCATCGGCTCCGGTGCCGATGCGCTGCTCTGCCGCTACAAGGCCGGCCGGCGCACACTCGACGCCAATGACCAGCTGACGCTCGAATGGGCCGGTGTCAGTGCCCATTACCACGCGGCTATGATGCGCACGGTGGTGATCGGAGTGCCGACCAACCGCCATCGCGAACTCTACAGCGCCTGCCGCGAAACAATCCAGGCGATCGAAATGGTACTCCGGCCCGGCAATACCTTCGGAACCGTCTTCGACGTTCACTCGAGGATCATGGACGAGCGCGGCCTCGCCAGGCACCGGCTGAATGCTTGCGGCTATTCGCTTGGTGCCCGCTTCTCGCCGTCCTGGATGGAGCACCAGATGTTCCATATCGGCAATCCCCAGGAGATCGAACCCGACATGTCGCTCTTCGTGCACATGATCATCATGGACTCCGACAGCGGAACGGCCATGACGCTCGGCCAGACTTACCTGACGACGGCCGGTGAGCCACGCGCCCTCTCGCGCTTCGGCCTGGACTTCATTTCTGCGTAAGGAATTCGCCCTATGATCCCCGGCGAGAAATGAAGCGAAGTGCGGGCAGCGCGGTCTTCGGACTGCAACCCGCGCCAGAATTCAAGCCGGGACGGTAGGAATGATGCGAAAGCAGATCATGCCGATCGCAAGCCTTGGTCTTGCCGCGGCCCTTGCGGGCTGCAACACGACGGATGCTCTTATTCCACAGGTGGACGTCGGCGAAGGAAACTTCCACTCGCCGCCGGTGACGCAATCCGACCTCGATACCATGTCGGCGCAGACGGCGGTGATGCCGGTGGAAAGCGTGCCGCCAAGCCGCACGGCGGCCTTCTCTGCGCAGCCGCATGTCGCGGGCCCGCCGACGCAATCCGCGGCCGACTATGCCGATTACACGGATCCCGCCGGTACGCTGGAGGGCCAGGCAAATCGGCTTGCGCAAGGCGCAGCCCCAATTCAGACTACGCAGCCGCCTGTGCAGCAGCCGCAGAGCGAGCCGATTCCGCAGGAGTCTTCTCAACCGGCTCGTCAACCGTCTCGCACGGAAACGGCTGCGGCCGCGCCGGCAGAAAGCCAGCACGCCGCCGCATCGCCTACCGCTGGTTCCAGCGCGGGCAGCATCCGGTTCCTGCCGATCATCGGGGCGCCGGTTCAGGCGGTGACGCCGCTCTCCAGGCAACTCGGGGCCTCGGCCCGCGCGGAGGGGCTTGCCATCAAGAGCTCCGGCGATGCCACGAGCGACCATATCCTCAAGGGCTATTTCTCGGCGCTCCAGGATGGCGGCAAGACCACCGTGGTCTATGTCTGGGACGTTCTCGACGGCAGCGGCAATCGCCTGCACCGCATCCAGGGACAGGACACGGTCGCCGGAAGCGCGGCCGAGCCCTGGAGCGCAGTGCCGCCCGAGACGATGCAGGCAATCGCCGAAAGGACGATCAGCGCCTATCTCGAATGGCGTCGCTCCAGAGCGGGCTGAGAAAAGCGCCGCGCTTCCCACCCGCATCCCGCACCAAACTTGCTTAGCTCGATCATGTTCTACGGATTTAGGCCGGTCGGGCCAAATTCACCGTGATCCTGGCCAGCAGATTGCAAAGATTTTAGGATAACGACCCCTGCGGCGCAGCAATCCCCCTTGCATTCGACTTCAGGGACGCTAAAAAGCGGCCGATCAGTCTGACAGCGGCCGTCCGCAACGATTGCCCGCGATCGGAATGGCTCACGGAATCTGCGCGGAACAAGCCGTCCCGGACTGGCCCCGGATGGCGACCGCGCCAGCGCAAGGCGGACCGTCAATGAAGGTTTTCGCAGGCAATTCGAACCGGCTGCTGGCCGAAGCGATCTGCAATTATCTCAACCTGCCCCTCGGCAAAGCCACGGTCCGGCGCTTCGCCGACCAGGAGATCTTCGTCGAAATCGGCGAGAACGTGCGCGGCGAGGATGTGTTCATCATCCAGTCCACATCGTTCCCGACCAATGATCACCTGATGGAACTGCTCATCATGATCGATGCGGTTCGCCGCTCCTCCGCCCGGCGCATCACCGCCGTGCTTCCTTATTTCGGCTACGCCCGGCAGGATCGCAAACCCGGACCGCGCACCCCGATTTCCGCCAAGCTCGTCGCCAACCTGATCACCGAAGCCGGCGCCGACCGCGTTCTCACCCTCGATCTCCATGCCGGCCAGATCCAGGGCTTCTTCGACATCCCGACGGATAACCTCTATGCGGTCCCGATCCTCGCGCGCGACGTCAAGGAAAACTACAATCTCAACAATGTCATGGTCGTTTCACCGGACGTCGGCGGCGTCGTGCGTGCCCGCGCCCTTGCCAAGCGGCTCGACTGTCTGCTCGCGATCGTCGACAAGCGTCGCGATCGTCCTGGTGAATCGGAAGTCATGAACGTCATCGGCGAGGTCAGCGGCAAGGATTGCATCCTCATCGACGACATCGTCGATTCCGGCGGCACGCTCTGCAACGCTGCCGAAGCACTCCTGAAGAACGGCGCCATCAGTGTCACCGCCTACATCACCCACGGCGTCCTCTCCGGGGGCGCCGTCGCCCGCGTCACGTCGTCGATGCTGAAGGAACTGGTGATCACCGATTCCATCCAGCCGCCGACGGCGGTGCAATCGGCCCATAATATCCGCGTGATCTCCACCGCCGCCCTGCTCGGCGAAGCGATCAGCCGCACCAGCCAGGAAGAGTCGGTATCAAGCCTGTTCGACTGAGGCCGCACCTCGAGATCTGCAGCCGATCGCGAGCCGCGATCGGCTGATGACCTTTTTGTCTCACACGGATGAGGCCGCGGCTCGGGCAGACGTTGCGTTTCTTTCTTCCTGGCCTCGCGTGCTGTCAACGGGAGTGCCTCATGAGCAGTGGCGAAAGAGACCCATGCAGCACATCTGCCACCGCCAATTCCGTCAAAAAGACTCCCAACCGTCAGCCGTAACCGCAGCATTGCCGTGGAAGACCGCAGCCACCTTGGTTGCCATGACCCGCGCCGGGGAAGTGACGGGCTTCGAGGCGGGCGTTGCCTCGGCCGGTCGCGTCTGACGCAAAGCCGTGCTCACTCCAACATTGAACTGACCAAGCAGATCGAATAGCGCCTCGGCTTCCTTCGCAAGGCTGTGAGCCGCGGCCGTGGATTCTTCGACCATAGCTGCGTTCTGCTGCGTGCCCTGATCCATGGTGTTGACGGCCTGATTGATCTCCTTGATCCCGGTTGCCTGCTCTTTGGCTGCTTCGACGATCGCCTCGACATTGCCGTTGACCTGTTGGACCTGCGACACGATGGTGTTGAGCACCGTGCCCGTTTCGCCAACCAGCGCCACGCCGCTCTTAACGTGCGCGTTTGAATCGGTGATCAGATCCTTGATCTCCTTGGCGGCCTTGGCCGACCGCTGCGCCAGCTCGCGCACCTCCTGGGCAACGACGGCGAAGCCTTTTCCGGCATCGCCCGCGCGCGCCGCCTCGACCCCGGCATTGAGTGCAAGGAGATTGGTCTGGAAGGCGATCTCGTCGATGACGCCGATAATGTTGGAGATCTCCGACGACGAGCTTTCGATCTTGCCCATTGCCTCGATGGCACTGCGCACGACTGCGCCGGAATGCTCAGCATTTTCGCGAGTCTTGCGCACAAGCTGCCCCGCCTCTTCTGCACGGTGACTGGTATCGGCCACCGTCGTCGTGATCTCTTCTAGGGCGGCGGCCGTTTCTTCCACCGAGGCTGCTTGCTGCTCCGTCCGCTTCGACAGATCATCCGATGCCGATCGAATCTGCTGCGAGCCGGCGGCGATTGCGCCCGCATTCTCCGCCACCGCCTGCATTGTCGTGCGCAGCTTCTCCACCGCGGCGTTGAAGTCGATCCGGAGTTTTTCCAGCGTGGGAATGAATGGAGTACTCAGGTTCTGCGCCAGGTCACCGTTCGAGAGCCTGTTCAGGGCGGCTGCGAGTTGGTCGACATTGTTCACCCGAGCGGTAACGTCGGTCGCGAATTTGACGACCTTGAAAACCTTGCCGCTCATGTCGAAAATCGGGTTATAGGAGGCCTGGATGTAAACTCTTGTCCCACCTTTACCGATGCGCGTGAATTCGTCGGCGACGAATTCGCCGCCCGACAGGCGCTGCCAAAAGCGGTGATAATCCTCGCTTTTCGTATAGACGCTGTCACAGAACATCGAATGATGGCGGCCCTGGATTTCCGAGAGCTGATAGCCGAGCGTTGAGAGGAAGTTCTCGTTCGCGGTGAGGATTTCGCCGTTCGGCGTGAACTCGATGACGGCCTGGGCGCGCGATAGCGCGTCGAGCTTGCCGGCATCTTCGGCGCCCTTCAGTTTCTGCGCCGTGATGTCGGTCGCAAATTTGACGACCTTATACGGCTTGCCACCTCGGAAGACGGGATTGTAGGACGCTTCGATCCACACCTCTTTGCCGCCCTTGCCTATGCGCTTGTACTGACGCTGGTCGAACTCACCGCGATTGAGCCGGGCCCAGAACTCACGATAATCGGAGGACGAGGCTTCTGCAGGATCGACAAACATCCGATGATGCTGACCGACGATTTCCGAAGCCTCATAACCAAGGGCGCTACAGAAGTTGCGGTTCGCGGACAGTACCTTGCCGGTCATGTCGAATTCGATGATGGCCTGCGACTTGTTCATCGCAGACAGGACCGCCTTGGCATCTGAACCAAAGCCAAATGGAATTGCCTTCATGCTATTTCCTCCTTGTAAGCGAAGCGAGCCGTAACCGCTCCCGTCAATGCTGCTCCCGTCAATGCCGTTCGCGTACGCCGTTTCCCACCCACCGCAGGCCGGATCGAGAGGCCGGCACATCGATGTGAGCCAGGGCACCAGTGTTGTTTGTCGAATATGCAAGGATCTCGCGCCGCGAAACCGGCTGCCATCATGGCAGGCGGGACGATGGGTAGCCTCGCTGTCCCCAAACTGGGATGCGATGGTTTCCAAACAGTGAAGGAAAGAGTGTTTTATTCTAAAATTCTTATTTAGCGATAACTCAATTCTGCGAGGCATCCACTATACATGGAAATGGCAACGCATCGGCGCCTTATACGTGTTATTTTTTGGCTGGCGGGTCGACCTCGAAAGTCGTACCCGAGAAAGCGCGATGCGCAGAGTCAAGAGTGACGCCGATCTTTGTACGTGTGGAAGGACGCGCGGCGCCGCAGTCTCCGCACGCCACGCATGCGGACTATCTCTCCGTGCGAGGTAGTACTGCGCATGCCTCACCACCCCCGCCAAAGAGCCGCGAACGGGTGAGGAAGCGCTTCTCCCGTCCGTTGTCGAGCGAGAACATCCCGCCCCTGCCCGGCACCACGTCGATGATCAGTTGCGTGTGCTTCCACGCTTCGTATTGGCTTGCGCTGATATAGACCGGGACGCCGTCGATCTCGCCCAACTTCACGTCATGGCCTCCGACGATGTAATCGTCTGCCGGGTAGCACATCGGCGAAGAGCCGTCGCAGCAGCCGCCGGACTGATGAAACAGGATTTCCGGATAGTCCCGCCGGATCTCGCGGATGAGATCGATCGCCGCATCGGTCGCAAGCACCCGCGGCTCGCCATGGGTGTCCGTCATCAATTCTCTCCTTCCACAACGGCCGACAGGCCCCCGAAGGAAATCGGGGGCCCGCGGGGAGGATCCCCGGCGATCGCCGCCGGAGGGGAACGATCAGAAGAAGCCGAGCGCCTTCGGGCTGTAGCTCACCAGCATGTTCTTCGTCTGCTGGTAATGGTCGAGCATCATCTTGTGGGTCTCGCGGCCGATGCCCGACTGCTTGTAGCCGCCGAAGGCCGCGTGGGCCGGATAGGCATGGTAGCAATTGGTCCAGACACGGCCGGCCTGGATGTCGCGGCCGAAGCGATAGCAGCGGTTGGCATCGCGGCTCCAAACGCCGGCGCCGAGGCCATAGAGCGTGTCGTTGGCGATCGCCAGCGCCTCGTCCTCGGTCTTGAAGGTCGTCACGGATACGACCGGACCGAAGATTTCTTCCTGGAAGATGCGCATCCTGTTATGGCCACGAAACACCGTCGGCTTGACGTAATAGCCGCCGGCAAGCTCGCCTTCGAGCGCGTTGCGCCCGCCGCCGGTCAGCACCTCGGCGCCTTCCTGCTTGCCGATGTCGATATAGGAGAGGATTTTTTCGAGCTGTTCGCTTGACGCCTGCGCGCCGATCATCGTCGCTGGGTCGAGCGGATTGCCCTGCTGGATCGCCTCGACCCGCTTGATCGCCCGCTCCATGAAGCGGTCGTAGATGCTTTCCTGGATCAGCGCACGGCTCGGGCAGGTGCAAACCTCGCCCTGGTTGAGCGCAAACATGGCGAAGCCTTCGAGCGCCTTGTCGAAATAGTCGTCGTCCTCGTTCAACACGTCGGCGAAGAAGATGTTCGGCGACTTGCCTCCGAGTTCGAGCGTCACCGGGATGAGATTCTGGCTGGCATATTGCATGATCAGCCGGCCCGTGGTCGTCTCGCCGGTGAAGGCAATCTTGGCGATGCGCGGGCTGGTCGCCAGCGGCTTGCCCGCTTCGAGGCCGAAGCCGTTGACGATGTTGAGCACGCCCGGCGGCAGGAGGTCCGCGATGAGTTCGGCAAGCACGAGGATCGAGGCAGGCGTCTGCTCGGCCGGCTTCAGCACCACGCAGTTGCCGGCCGCAAGCGCCGGTGCCACCTTCCAGGCGGCCATCAGGATCGGGAAGTTCCACGGGATGATCTGGCCGACGACGCCGAGCGGCTCATGGAAATGATATGCGATCGTGTCGTGATCGATCTCGCCGATCGAGCCTTCCTGCGCGCGAATGCAGGCGGCAAAATAGCGGAAATGATCGATCGCCAGCGGAATGTCCGCCGCCATCGTCTCGCGAATCGGCTTGCCGTTGTCGAAGGACTCGGCCCGCGCAAGGAGTTCCAGATTGTCCTCCATCCGCGCCGCGACCTTCATGAGGATATTGGAGCGTTCGGTGGTCGAGGTTCGGCCCCATTTCTCCTTCGCCGCATGGGCGGCATCGAGGGCCAGTTCGACGTCGGCCGCATCCGAACGGGCGACCTGGCAAATCACACCGCCGGTGATCGGCGTCGTATTATCGAAATAGCGACCGGAGACCGGCTCGCGCCATTCACCCCCGATGAAGTTTCCGTATTTGGCCTTGAACGGGCTCTCGACGATCTTCTGATGCAGCATGACTTCCTCCCTTGAAAAAGAACAGCACTCGGATTGCTGTGGACGGCAGGGTGAGGCCGAATGCCGAATTTCGATAGAGCCCGGCCGCAGCCGGAAACGCCATCTGTTTCAGAATTGCGACAGGTAGAGCGCAGCGCGCTGAAAGTCCGCTAAACAACGCTAATAGGGAACGAAGCCCGAACCGCGTCACGTTGCCCGCCGCTTCATCGACAGGATCAGCGGCTTTCTGCCAGTCACGTTTGCGGCTCGATCCAAAGAGAGTCGCCAGCGTCCACACGATCCGGTAAACGGCGGCCGGGATGCCTATCCCGCGCCGATGGGACCGGCGCGAGCGCTCTGTGTCGCGCCCACGCCGCCCTTCCCTTTATAGCACTCAGCCATATTTACACCTTCACTGCCGGAAGGCGGTTTCTTCAAGAGGCCTGGGGCATGTCCATCATAATCAGCATCCTGATCACGGTCCTTGTCATCGCCTTGGTGCTGTACCTAGTGCAAAAACTTCCGATTGACTCGACGATGAAGCAGATGGCTCAGATCGTCGTTGTAGTCGTCGGCATCGTCTCGTTGCTCAGCTCGCTAAACGTATTTTGATTAAGGCCTGCCACTACTCGACCCAGCCGACGCCACCGGCCGGGAGTGCTCTCAGCCCGCTTTCCCGCCATTCCGGTGCGGATTGGACGAAGGCGTCAACATACCTGCGCGCCAGCCGGACTTGAAATCGCAAGAGGCTCGTTGTCGAACTGCTCATTCCGGTCCTTGGTCGCTCTTGCCCGCCGCCTCCATCCGCGTCATCGCCACTCCTGCCTTGAGTTTCCCTGCGCAGCGGTTTTTCGACTGCGCCGCCTTGATTATCCCGTTCTCCAAGCGAAGGCGTGATCAAGGTTCTCCCAAGAAGTCATGTTAACAAATTCTTAGCTTAGGAAAATAATAAATGTAGTACAGTATAATCATTGGGACGTACGGCGGTATTGCTCAGATTTGTTGGCTTATATTTTCCAACATTTTTCCTTGTATAAATAATATTTCTTGGCGCTCCTATCAATTGAGCGCCAAAGGTGCTATGTAAGGATTGCTGTCGCCCTATGCGCCGACCGTAGAAAGAATCTCTATGAAATGCGCCCACTCCATGACCGCGTCGGCATCCGGCGCGCGGAATCCAAGGGCGGGATCATCATTGACATTGCCAAGGAAAAGTCGCGGGGAGGCGAATTGATCGCCGTTGGTTCAGGCACGCGTGATGAAGGCGGCAAGCTGATTCCGCTCGACGTTACGGCCGGTGATACGATCCTGTTCGGCAAATGGTCCGGCACCGAGTGAAGATCGACGGCGAGGAACTGATCATGAACGAGGCCGACCTCATGGGCATCGTCGAAAAGACCGTCGCTGCCTGACGGTCGATTTCCGACCCCGCAATCTCAAGACCGAACTGGACGAACATAATGTCTGCCAAGGAAATCAAATTCTCCACTGATGCGCGCGATCGCATGCTGCGCGGTGTCGAGTTGCTCAACAACGCCGTGAAGGTGACGCTGGGTCCCAAGGGCCGCAATGTGGTCATCGACAAGGCCTATGGCGCGCCGCGCATTACCAAGGACGGCGTCGCCGTTGCCAAGGAAATCGAACTGCCCGACAAGTTCGAGAACATGGGCGCGCAGATGGTGCGTGAGGTGGCCTCTAAGACAAACGACCTCGCCGGTGACGGCACCACGACGGCGACTGTGCTCGCTGCCTCCATCCTGCGCGAAGGCGCCAAGCTCGTCGCCGCCGGCATGAACCCCATGGATCTCAAGCGTGGCATCGACCTTGGTGTCGCTGTCGTCGTCAAGGAAATCCGGGCGCGCGCCAAGGAGGTCAAGTCCTCGGGCGAGATTGCCCAAGTCGGCACCATCGCCGCCAACGGCGACGCGACAGTCGGCGAGATGATCGCCAAGGCGATGGACAAGGTCGGCAATGAAGGCGCCATCACCGTCGAGGAAGCCAAGACTGCCGAGACCGCACTCGACGTTGTCGAGGGCATGCAATTCGACCGCGGCTATCTCTCGCCCTATTTCGTCACCAATGCCGAGAAGATGCGCGTGGAATTGGAGGACCCCTACATCCTCATCCACGAAAAGAAGCTTGGCAATTTGCAAGCGATGCTGCCGATACTCGAGGCGGTCGTGCAGAGCGGCAAACCGTTGCTGATCCTCTCCGAGGATGTCGAGGGCGAAGTTCTGGCGACGCTGGTCGTAAACAAGTTGCGCGGTGGCCTAAAGGTCGCAGCCGTAAAGGCGCCGGGCTTCGGCGACCGCCGCAGGGCCATACTGGAAGACATTGCCGTCCTCACGGCCGGCCAGATGATCTCCGAGGATCTCGGCATCAAGCTCGAGAACGTCATACTCGACATGCTCGGCCACGCCAAGCGCGTGCTGATCGAGAAGGATACCACCACGATCGTCGACGGTTCCGGCGATAAAGCGACCATCCAGGCGCGCATCCAGCAGATCAAGGCACAGATCGAGGAGACGACCTCCGACTATGATAAGGAAAAACTGCAGGAACGCCTGGCGAAACTCGCCGGCGGCGTCGCGGTAATCCGCGTCGGCGGCGCGACGGAAATCGAGGTCAAGGAAAAGAAGGACCGCATCGACGATGCGCTGAACGCCACGCGTGCCGCGGCTGAGGAAGGCATTGTTCCTGGCGGTGGTGTTGCCCTGTTGCGCGCCAGGTCGGTCCTGGTCGGATTGACCGGAGCGAATGCGGACGTCACGGCCGGCATCTCGATTGTGCTCAGGGCGCTTGAAACCCCGATCCGGCAGATCGCCGAGAACGCCGGTGTCGAAGGCTCGATCGTCGTGGGAAAACTCACCGACAGCAGGGATTACAACCGGGGCTTTGACGCGCAGACGGAGACCTATGTCGATATGATCAAAGCCGGCATCGTCGACCCGGCTAAGGTCGTGCGCACCGCTTTGCAGGACGCCGGCTCAATCGCGGCACTTCTGATCACTGCCGAAGCGATGATCGCCGACATTCCCTCAAGAGAATCTGCCCGGCCGGCCGGTAACGGCGGCATGGGCGGGATGGGATATTGAGAACAGTGCCTGAGCGGCGTTGGTGCACGGATGACCTGGTAAACCGATTTGAGGCCCACATATGCGAAACGCCTTGATTTTGCTGGGCAGCCAATTGGCTTCGCGGCGTCAGAGGCCGCCATTCACCAAAAACGACGACGAAGGTCACGAGGGGGTCACGACGCAGGACGGGCTCGAACCGGTGCCTATGTCGTCCGCCGATGAAGGCGCCACGCTCATCGAAAGGACGTTCGGCAACCAGATCAAGCCCGCTGCGAACGGCAGCGCCTCGCTCGACAAGGGCGATAAATGACAGAACCCCTCTGTCCAACGGAAAGGATGGCGACGAAGTTCGTGATTGCGTTCTACCGTGTTCGGGATGCGGACGACGCGCATGCGATCGTCGGTCCGCGAAACCGCGGAAGCTGCCGATTTCGACGAGGCGACAGAGATTGCGCGGGAGCTCTTGCGGACGCTCGACATGCCGCAGCGTCCGGACGTCGTCGAAGGTGATGGAAACACGATCCATTCAAGCAGGTTCAACACCATCGAAAATCTTGATGAAAGGCCACAACCGTGAACGCCCACAGCAATGAAACTGAAGCAGGGCGAAATGCGCTTGCGATCAGCATCTGGGAAAATGAAGGTGGGACGCCAGCGCCCGACACAATGGATGATCAATGCGGCCGCCGCATCGATGCGGATCGCTCCTGGGCGGTCTATCACGTGTTCACAGGCGCACCGGCGCGTGTCGGCGGCAACCTTCGCAATATAGAGCGCCGGATAAAACGGATCAGGCTATCGGCACCCGCGCGGTCCGCGTCCGAAACAGAGGCGCGCTGATTATGACGCTGTCATTTCCGAATCCGAGCCGCAGCCTCGATGAAACAAGAAACGCCGTCCGTTTCATCGGCCATGACGGTATGTTCGAGGTGCGGTTCTTCGTCGAGGCCGAGGCGCTCATGATAGCGGATGCCGAATTGGGCAGGTCGGAAATCTCGGAATTAAAGCTCCTTTCTGCTTTTGACGCGTTGCGTCCGTCCATCTACGATGTCGCACGCAAGGCCTATTCCAGTGGCCGCCACGATTCCTACACACTGACCGCCGCTGATTTCCGCTAGGATGGATCCAGATGCTGATCCGCTACGGCTATGAGATCACGCTGAACTGCCAGCAACCGACCGCGTTGGTGTGCCTGTTGTCGGTCCACGAGGATCGCGCGGCCGATATCCGCGTTCCTGAAACGACATTCACCGCCCCCGATGTGCCGACATCGACCTATCGCGATCTCTTCGGCAACCGATGTCGGCGGCTTGTCGCACCGGCGGGTGACCTGACGATATGGGGGGATGCCACGATCGAGGACGACGGCAAGCCGGACAACGTGCTGCCAGCCGCCCAGGAACTCCCAGTGCCGGAGTTGCCGGACGATTGCCTCGCCTACCTCATGGGCAGCCGCTATTGCGAGACCGACCGTCTCAGCCAGAGCGCCTGGGACATGTTCGGCGCGGTCACGCCCGGTTGGGGGCGTGTGCAAGCGATCTGCGATTTCGTTCACGACCATATCCGTTTCGACTACATGCAGGCCCGATCGACGCGGACCGCCTTCGAAGTCTTTCATGAGCGCGTTGGTGTCTGCCGCGACTTCGCGCATCTTGCGGTCACCCTTTGCCGCTGTCTCAACATTCCCGCACGCTATATCAACGGTCATCTCGGCGACATCGGCGTCCCGGTCGTCGACCCGATGGATTTCAGTGCCTGGATGGAGGTCTTCCTGGACGATGGATGGCACACGTTCGATCCGCGCAACAATACGCCGCGTGTCGGCAGGATCGTGGTTGCACGCGGCCGTGACGCGGCCGACGTCCCCCTCATCAACTCGTTCGGGCCGCACGTCCTGAAGTCGTTCCGGGTGTGGACTTATGAGGTGCCGGCCTTGCAATAGCCACTGGAAACATTTGCGAGTCGCGATCAAAACGCAGGAGTGGTTCACGGCATGAACGACAGCCTCTCACGGCTTCCCAGGGAACCGGCAGATCGGCTCACCAAGCCGTTCATGCGATTCCTCCGCATCGAGGCTACGGCGGGCATTATCCTTTTGCTCAGCGCACTTTTGGCGCTAGGCCTCGCAAACACTGCTTGGTCGTCGTCGTTTCTCGCCTTTTGGGAGATGCCCGCGGGTGCCAGAGTTGGTGACATCGAGATCTATCGTTCGCTGAAGCACTGGATCAACGACGGACTGATGACGCTCTTTTTCTTCGTCATCGCCCTTGAGCTGAAACGCGAGCTGGTGCTGGGGGAGCTGCGCAATCCGCGCATAGCCGCTCTCCCCGTCGCCGCTGCTCTCGGCGGGATGGCGGTGCCGGCCGGTCTGTTCTCGTTGCTGGTCGGCGGCGGGCCGGGTGCGAGCGGCTGGAGCACCGTGATGTCTACCGATACGGCCTTCCTCATCGGGTGCCTTGCGGTGCTTGGTTCGCGCATACCAGGCCGCTTGCGGCTGTTCCTGCTCTCTTGCGATCTTCGACGATGTCGGCGCCATCCTGGTCGTGGCGATCGGCTATGGCGAAGCCTTGAATTGGGTCGCACTCGCAACCGCCATTCTCGGGCTTGCTGTCGTCGCAGGGATCGCGCGCCTGGGCATCCGCAGCATTCCGGTGTATTTCGTGATAGGCGGCGGCATCTGGCTGGCATTCGACGCATCGGGCGTCCATGCGACGCTCACCGGAGTGATTCTTGGATTAATGACGCCGGCGCGGAGGTGGATAAGCGACACACGCCTCCACGCGATACTCGACCGGGTGAGCGCCTATCCGCCCGGCGACCATTGGAGCCGCGACACGGCGGCACGCAACGACCTCCATCGGGCAGGCGTCGCGACCCGCGAAGCACTGTCGCCGATCGAGCGTCTCGAGATCGCTCTCCATCCCTGGGTTGCATTTGTGATCATGCCGCTTTTTGCGGTCACCAACGCGGGCGTTCCGATCGCGGATGCAAACTTCGACCTTCCCCTCACGATCGCAATTGTCGCCGCCTTCGTGATCGGCAAGCCCGTTGGCATTGTGCTCTTCAGTGTTCTCGCCGTGAAACTCCGCTTCGGGGCTCGTCCAGACGATCTCCCGTGGAGCCTGCTGGCAGCCGGAAGCCTGCTGACCGGGATCGGCTTCACCATGGCCCTGTTCATTGCCGAACTTGCTTTCGAGCTCGAGCTACTGAACTCCGTCAAGCTCGGCGTTCTCGGCGCTTCCGTCGTCTCGGCAGCACTCGGTCTTCTGGCGTTGACCTGGCTGACGTCTCCTGGAAGACGGTAGTCCGCGATCCGGTTTAAGGCATTCGCTGACTAGCAGCCTGGCAACGAACTAACTCGCAAGCGCTTCACGGCCCGTCACTTTGTCCATGCTGATGGCGAAAAAAATGGGAAGGTATCCGGGTGGCTTCTCATCCGCGCCCCAGTTAAGGGCACCTGGCTCCCACCAATCATTGTAGACGTTCAGTATGCCCCACGCGTGCTTCTTCTCCGTCCCTTCGTGGAATTCGCGGTACCTGCCCTCGATGATTACGCATTTCCATCGGTGCTGATCAGTGGAATGTTCGATCTCGACGCAGACAAGCGGATTGCTCCGCATGAATTCAATCTTTCTTCCCGGCATCGAAAAACTGAAAATTTGGCCCTCTGCTCGGATATAATATATCGGCACAACATAAGGTTGATTGTCACGGCAACATCCAAGCCGGGCCACGCGCTGCTCGGAGATGAGTATGCTGCATTCACTGGGTAGCATTTCGCGCAATCTCATTGGCGTTGCTCCGTCCAGATCTCTTGTTCGGTCGACGTCCTCGATGCTTGCGGATGACCGCAATCTACTCTTAATCGTAGCACGGGATGGCATGCGCGGGTGCCATAAAACGTCGGATTCGCGCGTGTGGATCGGTTTCCCTTCGGAGGTGATAATTGATTGCAATTCTCTCGGAAGGGTCCATGCTGTGATTAAGACCAAACCTTCTAGCGCACGCCTCACGGTCCCGCGGAGTTCCGCCGAGATGCCCCAATTAAAGGAGGGCAGCATGTCTTCCGCCTTGACCCAGCAATACCTTACCTCGCTCAACATCAAGATGTTGAAGCGTGTGCTTGACACAACAGGACTGTTTGACGTCGATAGCGCTTGGCACCGAGAAAAAAGGCAGGATGCGGCGAGATATCTCATCACAGCTTTCCAGGATGGCGTTCATTCGGAGGCGGCGCTTTCAGCCTCGCTCATGCGCCAGATCAAGGTGTTTTCCTCGCCTTCTTCGCCTATTTCGATCGCCGATCCGCTTCAAAAAGAGGATGAGAGGCGTTGGGAGAACGAAGGCGGCGGCATGGCTAGACACCACCAGCTCGCATTTTGATCAATGATTAAGTTGGGAGCCAAATCTGGCCGGAGAAAATCAGGGATTGTATCAAGCGATCGACAGCCAACCGTTGTTAAGCGGCGCCGGGAGGAAGCGGCGTGGAGCGTGGTGCCGGAACCGCTTGCGAGGGATCAGCCGACCCGACCCTTTTCTGAAACGAGGATCCGTCAACTCAATCCCTTGGATCGGCTTCCAAGTGGTCAGCCGCAGCAGAGGGCGACGCCCGTAGCGTACGCTCTTCGAGTTCCGTTACGACCCACTCGAGAAAGAGGTTGTAGGCCACCGCCAGTAGGGTCGGCCCGAGAAAAAGCCCGATTAATCCAAAGGCCAGGACGCCGCCAACGAGCCCGAACAGACCGAGCAGCACGGGCAGATTGATGTTCTGGCCGAGCAGATATGGTCGTAGGAAGTTGTCAATGCTGCTGACGAGAAGCAGACCCCACATAGCGATGAAGAGGCCCCACCAAACTGACCCCTGCATGAGAAGCCAGAGTGCAACCGGCCCCCACACGAACGGCGGTCCCGCGGGCACAAACGAAAGCAGGAACGTCAGGCAGCCCAGCAATAACGATTGGGGCACACCGGCGATCCAGAAACCGACGCCGGCCAGTAGGCCTTGGGCAAGGGCCGTTCCGATCATTCCGTATACGACACCTTTCACGGTCATGCCGATGACCGCGAGCAACCTCCTAGCGCGAGTGCCGGCAACCCGCTCACCGATTTGGCGCATGAAACTGATCATGCGTCGGCCGTGCAGGAACAGGAAAAAGGTGATGAATATACTGAGCGCGACTTCGAGGAGGCCGGTGCCGAAAGCTGCACCGCCAGCGAGAGCAATGTCGGTGACAGGACCGGTCAGCTTTTTGAGCTCAACGATGAAGGCAGGAGCGTCATGGGCTAAGCCCTCCCAATAGGTAGCCAAATTCTCACCAACAACAGGCAGACCTTTCACCCAATTCGGTGGTGCCGGGGGGCCCTGCTCTAGGACGCGCGTTATTCCCTCGGCCAGATTCTTTATATCGTCGGCGAGCGCCGTCACAACGAAAGCAAGCGGCGCGGCCACAACAATGACCACTAGCATCGTCATAGCTGCTGCGGCAGCCGCCCGGTTGCCACCCACAGCACGTTCACATCGGCGGTAGATAGGCCATGTCGAGAAACAAATCACCGCGGCCCACATTATTGCCGACAGGAAGGGCCAAAGGACGAGAGCGCAACCAATCGCCAGCAGCACAAGCGCGCCGATGCCCAGGAGCTGCTCGATCAGTCTGCTTAGAGGAAACATGACCCCTCCTCCGGTTCCTTGCGATTCTACTCCCAATTTTGATCTTGGTGCGCAGGGCGCCGTGCAGAATCGCTGATTTGCCCCCCAACGCCATCGCTGACCAGACACCGTCGCTGTGGCGGACGTGCCAAAGTTGGCAACCATCCCCGTGGATGCCTGGAGCCGCGATCGCCCTCCATCTTGGACGCGGAGCTTGCTTCGAAGCGGCCGCAATTGGCAGCCTGCTTGTTTTCAACTATTATACATCTAGCCGTTAGCGGATTGTAAGAATGCGAAATAATCGTAACATCTTGTATATTATCATTGGCGCATTAATCATCATTGCGGCAGTCTTTGCTTATCAGTATTTTCAAGAGCGACGGGATATAGCGGAGATCGAAATCAATTTCGGCGAGGACGGTATTTCGGTCGAGAGGAAATAGAACCAGATTCAAAATGGAGATAAAGAGATGTCCTTGGGAACGATACTTCTAATTATTCTTATAATATTTTTGTTGGGCGGGTTTAGTGGACGATTCGGAGGCTATGGCTACGGTTACGGGCACGGCGGCATTGGTGCCCTCGGCGTCGTGGCGATCGTTCTGCTCATTCTGGTCCTTACGGGCAGACTTTAGGCCGACACCACGGTGAACCTGAGATCAGAATTGAAACGACGCTCGCGCGCTAAACGGGCGGCCAAAACCACATGATCAGAGGAACGCCTAGCAAGACCACAATGAACGAGAGCGGCAGTCCCAACTTCCAATAGTCGCCGAAGCGGTAACCGCCGGGCCCCAGCACCAAAGTGTTGCACTGGTGTCCAACAGGCGTGAGAAAATCGCACGCCGCCCCTACCGCGACTGCCATCAGAAACGCATCCGGATTGTAGCCAAGTCGCTGAGCAAGGGTGACCGCGATCGGTGCGATGACGAGAACGGTGGCCGCGTTATTCAAAAACGGCGTTGCGGCCATTGCGACAACCATGATCATTGCAAGCGCACCGTAGAGGGGCAAGGTGCTGGCGAACCGAGCGAGGCCGCCGGCGATAAGGTCTGCACCACCGGTCGTACGGATCGACTCGCTCACGGGAATGAGAGCGCCGAGCATTATCAGGATGGGCCAATCGACAGCCTCGTAAGCTTCCCGAAGCGAAAGTGACCCGAGCAATACCGTCAGGACAGCAGCAGCAAAGAAGGCCGTGGCAACGGGCAGCAGGCCTAATGCCGTTAGCAGCATGGTACCAGCCAGGACCAGCACCGGAATCAGGCCCTTTCGCGGATTGCCCAAGCGGATCTCACGCCCGGCCAACGGAAGAAGACCGAGTTCCATCAGCCTGGTCGGGAGAAGCACGAGATCGCCCTTCAAAACGAGAACGTCGCCTGGTCTTAACGCGATGTCGCGCAAACGCTCGGTGAAGCGCTTGCTGCTCCGGCTCACCGCGAGAAGATTGATGTTGAAACGGTCATGTAGCGCCAGGCGCTTGGCGGTTTGCCCGATCAAAACCGATTTCGGGCCGATCACCACCTCGATGCCGCCAATCTCCTCGTCTACTCCCTTCGCTTCCGTCGGACGGTCGTGCCCTTCCAGTTCCAGACGCGTGCGCCTGATGCCTCGCTCCAGCGCCTGAGGGTCTCCTTCCAACAGAACGATATCGCCCTGACGAAGGACGACGTCCGGCAACGGCATCAGGCGCTCGACCCGGTTGCGAACAAGGCCGGTGACAAGGACCTCCTCGTCCAACAAGGTCGACAAATGACCGATCGATTTGCCGATGACAGACGAAGTCGCGGTAACGCGGGCCTCTGTCATGTAGTCCTTGATGTTAAGCGCCTTCTCCATTGTCGGGACCGCCTCGCGTCCCGTGGGAAGCAGCCGGTAGCCAAACGCCAGAAAGACCACCCCCGCTGCGGCAAGCCCTAAGCCGACCGGAGTGAAATCGAACATGTTGAAAGGTCGGCCCGTCAGTTCCTCGCGCATCCGGGAAACGACAATATTCGGTGATGTGCCAATGAGGGTAATGAGCCCGCCAAGCAAAGAACCGAACGCCATCGGCATGAGAAAGGACGAAGGGGAAGCTTTCGACCGGCGCGCCATTTGGAAGGCGACTGGGATCATCATCGCCAGCGCGCCGATGTTCTTGATGAACACGGAGAGAACCGAGACGGTCGTTACGAGAATAACAACCTGAGCCTGCACAGAGGTCACGCTGGGCGCCACCCGATGGAGCAATGCCCCTATGACACCACTGCGCTCAATCGCGGCGCTTACGACAAGCGCGCTGGCTACAATGATGACAATGTCGTCCCCGAAGCCGGAGAAAGCTGCCTTGTGCGGCACGATGCCGGTGAAAACTGCGGAAAGCAGCGCGAGAACCGCAATGAGGTCGTAGCGGAGCCGTCCCCATATGAAAGCGACCATCAGGCCGATCAGAATGGCGAAGGCGAAAGCCTGAGCCTGTGTCATGGATAAAGTCCCGACCAACTCTTCCCAATGTCAGGTCCATTTTACTCGCCTGAAGGAGCTAATGTCGGAATAACTTGCCAGCGTCGTTCAACGGCGCGGCACTCCGAACCTGCGTTCGAGCTTAGTAGAGCGATGCGCGCATGATCAGAAGACTACAGGATGCCTCCGAACAGGACGGAATAGACAATCACTGCAATCGCCAGAGTAAAGGCGAGCGATACGAACAGGCGCGTGAAATCGTAGGTATATTAGAGGCGGGCGGGAATGAGGTTTTTCATAACGATCTCCTAAGTCTCGTCGAGATGCCCAAAGCGCCGCGTTACCGCGCTTCATGATAGCGAGCGACTGCAACTCGTGCTGACCTTGCCGAGGACGTCCGCCGGAACTTGGATATCGGCCATAATGGTCGCTACGAGTTCGTCACGCCTCGCACGGTTGTCGTAGCCCTTAAGTGCTGCGAGGTCGGTGCTGCTGCTGGCAGTAGCCATTCGCCCTGCCGCAGTTGAACAGATGTCCGCAAGTGCATCCACTCTGGCCGTCTCTGCCGCCAGAGTGCTGGCAGTCGTGGTGGTAATCCATCCAGCATTGAAGCCGATGATCGGCGCGGCGAAAGGCCCGACAACTAAACCAATCGCGTAGGGTTTTGTCCGTTCAAGGATTTGATCGAATGTCATGATCTCATTCCCTCTAATCAGGTTGATTATCGGGATCGTTGCGGGCCCGTGCTCCGACCAGGAGCCAATGGCAATCCAGATTTTTCACAGTGCGCTCTAAATTAACTAAAGTAAACAACCAATTCTCGATTCATCAGAAAAAATAAATTTTCAACTAATGAACGCATAAAAGCTTGTCTGAAAACAAAAGATCTCGATATGTCAGCGCTTCTCTATTTTACATAACCATGAAATTATTTTCTTCAAAAACATATCTTCACCGGAAAATCATGGTAAAGCCACATTCAAGGCATAAAGAATTATGATTGCTTTTTGAGGCCCGCTCGGCTTTTTGCTTTATCAGAGGAAAACCCCACCGATCTCGCTTCAACATATCCACATGCGGACTTGGTTCAATGAGGCTGTAGGACAGTCGCTGTTCGGGCTGCAATTGGCGCCAAACGGCCTCCTTCGTTGCTCAGTCTCGCCACCACGTACGCCACAGAAAAGGAGGGCAGCATGTTTGCCCGGACGACACATCGAACAGTCCATTTCGATCGACCATTCTGGATGCCGAACCTCGGTGAGATGGTGGCTCCTGGCGACTACCAAGTCGATGATGACGAGGAGTTGATCGAGGGCATCTCCTGGCTCGCCTATCGCCGTGTGGCGACCTTTATCAAGCTACCAGCCACGGCCGAGAACAAATACCGAATGCGACTTGTGGCCATCGATCCCGAGGAACTTGAACGCCTCATTGCAGTCGATCGCCACGAAGACGCAATCTCCCCGTCGTCCTAACCACTGCGTCTTCATCGATTTCGCATGGGTCTCTCAGTGCGCCTCAAAGATCGCGCACATATTTCACCCCGTGCGGCGGAAACCTATCATATCACCGCCAAACTCCCCTTAAGGGACAACTCACCCCAGTATCGCGTCCGCAATGATGAACTCGGCCAAGAGCGAGTGAGCAACGAAGATAATCTGGAGCCGATTGACGGGTTGGCATCCGATCACTGAGCAGCGTCCAGTCGTCGCGCAGGCGACTGCGGGAGGAGAGCTGCAGATGAAAAGCAAACACGAAGAGCACGCGCTCCTCATCAGCGCATGGGAATCCGAAGGCGGCGCGCCGAACAGATCCGGACAGCTCGATCAGTACGGCCGCCGTTTCGATGGAGACGGAACCTATACGATCTATCACCTCTTCACCGGAGAGACAGCAGAGATAGGCCCTTGGAAGATGGAAGGGCTCAGCCCCAAAAATGCAGTGCGCGCGCTGCGTATTCTTAATACCCCCAGGCTGGCCGGCGGTCGCCTCGACCTGTGAAGAAACACCGTCGCGCATTTTGGCAAGAAGTGCCGTAGGAGCGACCCCGACACGCGTGACAGCCGTTTTGCGGCGCTCTGTTAAGTGCGGTCGCACGCACCGACGATGAGGCCGTCGACCTCTATGGCAAGACATCGCCCAAAATGATACTGGCGGGAGATCCAGCTTGCCGGTGGCAGTTCCGGGATCGATGCGGTCAGGAACATTCCTGCTCAATCTCCAGTTCCGGCGATCTTCATAAGCGGCGTTTCCTGAGCGCCTTCTGACTGGTGCAAGACCGGGACCGGCGTTTCTGGTGACGAGGCCGTTCAACGCGGGGTGAAGGCGCATTCTTCAATGAGTACGCGGGCGCGTAAGGTCCGTTTATCGGCATGAGTTGGAGCCCGCCAAGCCGCCGTCCTGACATATCACTGCGACGGCTCGAACTAATTCGACCGTTGTGAGTTTATTGTATCAGGCGCAAACCCGGAGAAAACGCACATGGATTGGAATCGGGTCGAAGGCAATTGGAAGCAATTTAAAGGTAAGATCAAGGAGCAGTGGGGTAAGCTCACTGACGACGATCTCGACCAGATCGCCGGTAAACGCGACCAGCTCGAAGGCAAAATCCAAGAACGCTATGGTCTTGAGAAGGACCGCGCGAAGAGGGACATTGAAGACTGGTACAGCAAACAGGACGACTGGTAAGGGTCCCGCTCTGGCATAATTAAAACTCCGCCGTCGGCGGGGTTCTTAGTCGGCTCTAAGTGGCTCTTGCCGCGGCACAGAATGCTGCCCAATTCACTGAGGTCGTTGGAACTTTCGATTGCTTCAAGGCGTTTCCGGGTTCCTGAACAGCCTCAAAGGGGTGGACCATGCGACGTATTCTGATTGCTCTTGCTGCGACTACGATGATTGTTGGAGCGGCTGCCGCGCAGACAGCGGAAACCACGACCACCGAAACCTTCGTCACCGCCAAGCCGACCGACGTGCTGAGCTACAATCTCGTCAATCTCAACGTCACCAACAATGCTAACGAGTCGATCGGGGAGATCAAGGATCTGGTGCTCTCGGAAGGTCAGCTCACCGGATATATCGTATCGGTCGGAGGTGTCCTCGGGATGGGCGAGCGCTACGTTATTGTCAGCCCGAAGGCCGTCAAAATCACCTACGTCGAAAACGACAAGAAATGGACGGCTGTGATGGACGCGACCAAGGATCAGCTCAAGGCGGCCCCCGAATTCAAATACGAAGGCCGCTGGAAACGCTAATCCCGAACGACGGCCGCGCTTGTCGTTCCTTAATTCTCCATTATAAGGACACGTTGAATGGCCGAGACTCTTAAGCCTGCCGCTCCGGGCGTCGGCGATACGCAGGAAGCACTAGAAAAACAGATCGCGACGCTTCGCAATGAAGTGACAGAGATCAACAAGATGCTTGCGAAACGAACTGTCGGCGTTTTGCATCAAGCGCGCGAGCGGGCATCCGATCTTTACGACGATGCGTCGAAAACGGCGGCGGGCGCAGCGAAGCAAGTAGGCACGCAGCTCCAAGCGGTATCAGAAGTCGCGCGAAAAAACCCGGGCACCACAGCGACTGTGCTTGGCGGGGTCGGCATTGTCGGTTTTCTGCTGGGCGTGGCTGTCGGCCTGACTTTAGCGGATACGCGCCGCCGTTGGTATTGATTCACACTGTTCAAAATTGGGGCCGGATAGTCCCACTTTCTTCAAAGGCAGGATTGCTCCCCTCATGCAGCGAAACAATACCTTGTACCTGATCATTGGCGGCCTGGTTGTCGCTGTTATAGTCCTGGGCGTCTACCTCTATCGCGAGGAAACGAAGCCGGCCGGCGTTGAACTCCGGCTCGACCAGAATGGCGTTTCGGTCCAGGAAAACTGAGTGCTGAGCCAAGAGCGAACGGGGGCGGAGGCCGTCCTCCACATGAGGTTTCGGGGCGCTCAACAAATGTCCCTAAAGCTGGTTCCTTCGTCTCCGCCGCTTTACGAAGAGGCGTCGGCTAAAGGACCGTTGAGAAGTTGTGAAATCCAACTGCGCTATGGCGAACGGCTTCTCAAGCACGATGCTGTTTGAAACGCCCCTCGACGGCCATTCCACCGCGCCGTGTCCACTGATGTAGACGACAGCTACCTCCGGGTCGATCTCCCCGACAATGCGCGCCACCTCCCAACCGTCCAGGGCCCTGTCCGGGATCCTGATGTCAGTGACCACACCCTCGGCTGCGCCTTCTGCGCTCCTGAGGTACTCCACGGCCTTCGTTCCGCTGGAGGCACGCGACGACATTGAAGCCTGCCTCCGTCAGCGCTTCTTCAAACTCGAAGAGTAACAGCCCTTCGTCTTCCACCAGCATAATCGTGACCGGTTCCATGGCCTTCGACCGTTGCCCATCGCAATGACGGGAAACGCAGGGAACGCAGGCGAAGGGCAACTGTTCCAATGTTCCAATGCAACTTAGTGTCGTTGTAAGTGCCGGCCGGCGGAGCTGCCACCTGGTTCGTATCCACCAGCCGACCCCATTGGTTTCTTTATGTCGGTGTCGTCACCGGGCCAGGTAGTCAATCGATCACCACGGCGTTGCGCACGTGAGCTTGGTTGTGTCAAGGATAAGGAACTCACTTCAGCGCTATCATTGCGTAGTTTAAAATGGAACAAAACCCCGTGCTAAACGTTATATAGCGTTGGAGTACAATCACGAGAAAAGCACCGTGCTAGGAACTCCTAGGAGACGTACATGGATATCACCACGCTTCTCATCATACTTCTGATAGTTATTCTGCTAGGTGGCGGCTTCTACGGACGAGGACGCTGGTATTAACCACACCGGATGTTTTACTTGTCCAACAGAGAAATCTTGGGAGTAAAGTTACTGGCAAGTTGTGGCGCAACGGCCACACTCTAGTATAAAACAGCGCTGCAACGGGTTCCCCGTGCTTCAGCCGCGCTCAGCGGCCGCAATAGCCGGGTGTGACCTCGTTTCGACGGCTGCCGTCCGTCTCGCGTTTGGGACCTTAAAGAAGTCCAGGGTGGACAATGTCGGCGTATTGCGACTGCGCCGCCGCTGCCACGCCGGGCTCAACAAAGGCGAGCAGCGCCATGCCCTGGCGCAGGCCATCTATACGTTCCGACAGGGGCATCGATTGCAGCCATGAGGCCCAGCAATACCGGGCGTCGGGCTTGAACCTCGTCACCGCGGCGATCGTCTATTGGAACTCGATCTATATGGCCGACGCCGTGGCGCACCTGCGGGCACAAGGCGAAATCGTCCCGGACGATCTCCTGACCCATACCTCACCGGATGGGAGCACATCGCCTTCTCCGGCGATTTCCTTTGGGATCGTGCCGCGAAGACAACCGACCGGAAACCGCTCAACCTGGCTGGAAAACACCGAGCGGCCTGACTGCGTTCAGGCTTCGTTCTACGTCAGCGTTGTTTAGCGGGAAACTAACGCTATGCCCTAAGGTAGACTGGGGCAGTAATGCCGAAACGCAGCAATACACCGTCGCTGCCGCGGAATTGCCGTGACTACTTGGCGGTGATGAGGTGCAAGGCAGAATTGCCCTGGGTGACGGCCGCGGTTGATAGCTTGCGATCGAAAGTCGCCAACTGGCCGCCATGCACCTTCGCGAGCGCAAGCAGGTAGGTGTCCGTCACCTGGGCTGAAGTCAGGATCTTTGCCGAAGCGACGTTGCCTGAACCGACAAGACTCACGTCGTCCGGCCAGAAACAATGTCCGGGGAGCGATCGCAATTTCCCTACGATTTCCATCACAAGTGCTGGCGAACCGGGAAAATTGGGATATTTCGGGTTGCCGACGATCCGGACGACGCCATTTTCGGTAATAGGACAGGTGGCCCACGCGTTTCGGCCGGTCGATGCGAACCAGTGGTGCGCATCATCATGGGCGACGTGGCCCGGATCGATCAAGGCAATCAATACATTGACGTCGAGCAGGAAAGTCACGGCAATTCGTCACGCAATGCGTTGACCATATCGAGTGTCACCGGTGGCGCGTCGGGTCGGGGCGATAGCAGAGGAATTCCATTGCGCTCGCCGCCGCTCTGCGGCCGGCGGAGGGAACGCCTCGCCAGGTCGGAAATGACTTCGCCGACGCTCCGGTGCTGTTGCGCCGCCATCGCCTTGGCGGCGACCAGAACATCGTCGTCGATCGCCAGTGTCGTCCTCATGCCTGCCTCATCGCGCATCGGTCATCACGCATCATATAAAGCAGAGGGGCGGAATTCTCAAGATTGGACGAGAGGTGCCGCGGGTGGGATCAGCGGGCCAGGTTCAGTTCAGCGAAAGCCGCTTCATCTTGCGATACAGCGTAGCGCGGCTGATACCGAGGAGATCGGCGGCCATCGAGACGTTGCCGTTGGTGCGCGACAGCACGCGGCGAAGAGCCGCCCGCTCGGCATCCGGCAACTCGCCGCCATCGCGCGGAGCCCCCTCATCGAGAAGGTCGGACGCGGGAACGCCAGCGGCGATGCGCCTGTCGTCGAGCCCCAAGCATTGCCGGGCCGCCCGCGTCGCGCCGAGCACGAGGTCGTCGCGATCGACTGCAAGCAGCGCCGGTCCGGCGCGGTCCACCGGCACGAGCACGATGCGTGCCCCGGCGAAGGCGCGCCGGAAGAGGTTCGCCTCGACCCGCGCGGCGGCGTCGCGCACAGCCTGGGAAAGGATCGAAAGCGTCCCCTCGGAAGCGTCGTCACGGCAGGTGGAAATATCGAGCGCTGCAGCCAGGCGCCCGGCCTCGTCACGGATCGGCGCCGTCGCGCAACTGAGCCCGATATTGCTGCTCAGGAAATGCTGGTCGCGATGAATGACGACGGAGCGTTCGTCCGCGATCGCCGTACCGATTCCGTTCGTACCGACGCTCGCCTCGCTCCAAACCGTTCCGGACCAGAGGCCGACCCCGCGAAAATCGGCGTCGTCCCCGACCGCACCACGCCGCTCGAGCGCTATCCCTTTTGTGTCCGTAAGCAGAAGGCAGCACCCCGCCTTGCCGATGAACGTGAACAACCGATCAAGCTCACCGGCCGCTTCCACAATCAAAACGCCGGAGCGTTCGCGCGCCTCGAGAAACTCGCTCTCCGTGAGGCGCCACGGCTTCCGTACCTCCTCGGGTGCCAGCCCATGAAGGGTCATGCAGCGCCGCCACGAGGCGGCAACCGGCGACCTCGCGGCAGCCGAAGACTGGTGTGCGATCCTGTAGACCTGTTCCGAATGATCCGTGGCTGCAGGCATTCGCTCCCTCCCTGAAAGCGTCCGCGAAGGCAGATTGCCCCGACCTCCCGGGTTCGGCGCTGCTGCATTCTACCGGCACTATAGCCGGCGATCGCGGGCAAGGTCCAGCCGGACGATAGTCGCGCAGCGAAGGCTGCCGGCATCGATATACCGGACGATATGCTACTGCATCGGTACCTCGAGTCGCCCGCAAGTTCAGGCTTTTCGTCCATGCTTCGTGATTTTTCCGTTCAAACTCTCTTCATGGGCGTGCTGACCGCCTTCGTCGGCTTCGCCAGCTCCTTCGCCGTTGTGCTTCACGGTCTCACCGGTGTCAGCGCGAGCGAGGTTCAAGCCGCCTCAGGGCTGATGGCGCTTTCGATCTCGATGGGCGCCTGCGCTATTGTCCTCAGCCTCGCGACGCGGCTTCCCGTAAGCATTGCCTGGCCCGGCGCGGCCTTGCTGGCGGGCTCGGGTGCCGTGGAAGGCGGTTTCAGTGCCGCGGTCGGCGCCTTCCTCCTCTGCGGGCTGCTGATCGTCGCCGCCGGACTTTGGAAACCGCTCGCCCGGATGGTCTCCTCCATCCCGTCGGCGCTTGCCAATGCGATGCTTGCCGGCGTGCTCATCGGCCTCTGCTTCGCGCCGGTAAAGGCGATCGCCTTCAATCCGCTTTTCGGTCTGCCGATCGTCCTCGCCTGGGCGGTCGTCGGCCGCGTCAACAGGCTCTATGCCGTGCCGGCAGCGCTGCTTGCCTTCGTCCTCGTGATCGCCCTCGGCATCGACATGCCGGACGATGCGCTCGGCGAGCTCTCCTCGGCGCTGGTTCCGAGATTGGAGCTCATCCCGCCCGTCTTCAACACTGCGGCCGCGGTCAGCATCGCGCTGCCGCTCTTCATCGTGACGATGGCGTCGCAAAACATTCCCGGCATCGCCGTGCTGAAGGTCAACCACTTCCAACCGAACCCCGGGCCCCTGTTTGCAACGACGGGGCTCTTTTCGCTGCTGAGCGCACCCTTCGGCGGTCATGCGGTCAATCTGGCGGCGATCACCGCGGCCATGTGCGCCGGTACCGATGCCCATCCCGACTGCGGCCGCCGCTACTGGTCGGCGATCAATGCCGGGATCACCTATATCGCCTTCGGGCTCCTCGCCGGTGTCGTCACCGCCTTTGTCGGCCTCGCTCCGCCAGTGCTGATCGAAGCCGTTGCCGGGCTTGCTCTGATCGGCGCCTTTTCGAGCTCCGCCATGGCTGCATTCACGGACGACACCCGCGAGGCTGCCGCCATCACCTTCCTGGTCACGGCATCCGGCGTCAGTTTCGCCGGCGTCTCCGGCGCCTTCTGGGGCCTGATTGCCGGCGGTCTCATGCTGGCGCTCGCCCGTTTCGCCCGGCGCAAGGCATAGGAACCGTGCCGCCTTGCATTTCGTGCCGTTCTCCGCTATGGACCGCGCGTCCGCGCAGACACCCTTGGAGGCAACGCGGATGAGGCCGCCCTGCGGCTTCAGGTTTTTCCGCCCCCGGCTTTGGCCCTTGACGGACGAACTCTCCAAATAACCAGAAAGGTCTAACCATGAGCCAGAGTTACGAGCTCAAGGCCGAGACGCGCGAACGGGTTGGTAAGGGGTCCTCCCGCGAACTTCGCCGCAACGGTCTTATCCCGGCTGTCATCTACGGTGACAAGCAGCCCCCGCTTTCGATCGCGCTGTCCACCAAGGACGTGACGATGAAGATCCACGCCGGCGGTTTCATGACCACCGTTGCGACGATCGACGTCAACGGCGAGAAGATCCGCGTGCTGCCGAAGGACTATCAGCTGGATCCGGTCCGCGACTTCACCATGCACGTCGACTTCCTGCGCGTCTCGAAGGACAGCCAGGTTTCCGTCCAGGTTCCGGTTCACTTCGAAAATGAAGAGAAGTCCCCGGGCCTCAAAAGGGGTGGCGCTCTCAACATCGTTCGCCACGACGTCGAACTGAACGTTTCCGCTGACGCCATTCCGGAATTCCTGACCGTCGATCTCACCGGTCTCAACATCGGCGACACCGTCCACATCTCGGACGTCAAGCTCCCGGCTGGCGCGACTCCGGTCATCGGCGATCGCGACTTCACCATCGCGACGATCACCGGCCGTGTACAGGAAGCCGAAGAGACGGAAGCGGAAGGCGAAGCAGAGGCTTGATTTCGGGCTTCTGAGCTGCCGCCCACTTTCGTACTGGATCCAGAGACCCGCCCCATTTCCCATGGGGCGGGTCTCATTTCCAACCACAGACAACGCTTGCGCGTTGCCTTTCCAAGACGATTTCAGCAACATTTAAGGATTTGATGGTGTGCTGCGCGTGGAGAGCGCAGCGTGGCAGTCCAAGAGAATCCGAATGCAGAAATCAAGACCATCCACCGGCGGGACCATCTCATGATGCACTCGGTGGAACACCGTTTTGTCGCAATCGTCTGCAGCGCGATGCTCATTTTCGTTGTACCCCTGTTGATGCTCTTCCTGAGCATGTCCGGCGACCGCGTCGCACGGGAGCGCCTGCACAACATCGAATTGCTGATGGAGGCCAGCGGCGAGGCGCTCGGCAAGCCTATCTGGGACTTCGATCAGGACGGCATCGAGCGGATTGCGCGATCGCTGATGAACGCGCGCGACATCCGCGCCGTCGTTATTCGCGATACCGCGGGCAAGGTCCTCACGCGGCTGCCCGGGGCGCAGCCCGATGCGCCCGCCGCCTATACTCTGAGCACCTCGATCAGCTACGACGCTGTGAACGGCACCCGAACCGTCGGCACGCTTGAAACCCTCGTTCCCGCATCCGGCATGCTGTCCCGGTTCAGCAAGGACGAATGGGCGGTTCTCGGCATCCTGCTCGTCGCCGTAGCCATCGTCTTCACGGCAGCTTTGATCGGCAACCGCCTGACCGTGGTCCGGCCGCTGATGCGGCTGACGGCGGCGATCGAGGCGACGCGGCGCCTCGGCTCGCGCCATCGGGTCGACTGGACGTCGCACGACGAAATGGGCGCGCTCGCCGCGAATTTCAACGCGATGCAGGACCGGCTCGCGCGCGAGGAAACGGAGCTGAAGACCGCGCATGCCCGGGCGACGGAGACCTATAATCAGACGCCAGCAATGCTCTTCTCGCTCGACGCAGAAGGACGCTTGACGGCGGTCAGCGACTACTGGCTTCTGGCAACCGGCTACAGCCGTGATGCCGTGATCGGTCGGACTTTTACTGACTTCATCGACGCGCATTGGCGGGAAGCCTACCGTCTGCGTTTGCGGGCCGGCACAGCGGACAGTCCCGCCAACAGCGAGGTCACGCTGCCCTTCCGCAAGGCGGACGGCGAGTTCATGACCGTTCTGATCCTGGAGACAGAAACGAAGGGCGGCGAGACTTCGCTCTCGGTAATGACCGACGTGACGGCACTGAAACAGGCTGAAAGCCGCAACCACTTGCAGGCGATCACCGACCACCTGACGGGCCTCCTCAACCGCCAGGGCTTTGAGAGCGCGCTGGATGCCGCGTTTCTGAGCGCGGATCAATGCGGCATGCAACTCGCCTGCCTCTTCATCGACCTCGATCGCTTCAAATGGATCAACGACAATTTCGGCCACGCCGCCGGCGATGCGGTGCTGCGCCTCACGGTGGAGCGGATCGGCACGGCGCTCGGTCCGGACGACGTGCTGGCGAGGCTCGGCGGCGACGAATTCGCCATTCTCGTACAGTCGACGGACGTCATCGCGCTTGCCGGGGAGATCGGCGAGCGGATCTCAGCCGCGCTGCGTGCGCCCATGCCGATCGCCGGCAACGACCTGTCCGTCAGTGCCAGCATCGGCATTTCGGCCTATCCGCTCCATGCAGAAAGCGCCGCCGACCTGCTGCTGAAGGCCGACATGGCAATGTATGCACGCAAGCGCGACGGCAAAAACGGGCTGAGGATCTTCGATGCCGGCATGCTCGACGCCGCACGCGAGCGCCACGAGATCGAGCAATTCATCGAGGCGGGCCTCAAGGAAGACTGGTTCGAGGCCTGGCTGCAGCCGATCGTCAGCCTCCACGACGGCCAGATCGTCGGCTTCGAGGCGCTGATGCGGCTCGACCACCCGCAAAAGGGCCTGCTGCCGCCGGCCAAGATCATCAACATTGCCGAAGAAACGGGCACCATCAGCCGCATCGGTGATCGCGTGCTGGAAAAGGCGATCCGCCATCTGGCGACGATTTCCAGTCTCGATGGAACCCAGGAAACCTACCTTGCCGTCAACTTCTCGCCGCTGCAGTTCGAACTCACTTTGCCTCATAAGCTCGCGGCACTTCTGCTCAAGCATCACATTTCGCCGCACCGCATCGTCGTCGAGATCACCGAAGCGGTGCTGATGCTCGACAATCCCGAAGTCCACGCAGTCCTGAAGCAGCTCCAGGAATTCGGTTGCCGTATCGCGCTCGACGACTTCGGCACCGGCTATTCCTCGCTCAGCTACCTCAACCGCTTCCCCGTCGACATCGTGAAGGTCGACCAGTCCTTCACGCGATCGCTCAGTTCCAGTTCCGCGGACGTCAGGCGCAAGAGCCGCATGCTCATCAAAGGCATTCGCACCATCTCACATCAGATGGGATGCACGGTCGTGGCCGAGGGCATCGAAACAAAGGAGCAGTGGCAACTCTTGCGCAAGCTCGGTGTGGATTATGGCCAAGGCTATCTCTTCAGCCGGCCCATGCCGATTAGCGGCATGCTGACGATGCTGGAGAACGAATCCGAGGCGAAGACGAGCTCAACCGGCTAGGCTGAAGCCGGATCCTGTCCGAGCCTGGGGACGGACGAAAGGAAAATACGGCGTGAAGAAACTGATCCTGGCAATCCTGCTCAACCTGGCCGCCACAGCCCACGCCGAAACGATCCATTTCCTCACCGAAGAGTACCGACCTTATAACTACCTGAGCGATAACGGTCCGGGCGGCGCCTCCGTCGACCAGGTCGCCCTGATCATGAAGGCCTTGGATCTTCCATACGACATCGAGGTCCTGCCTTGGGCGCGAGCCTTTGCGCTTGCCGAGAGGCAGCCTTTCCACTGCGTCTTCACGACCGGTCACGACGCCGAGCGGGACAGGATTTTCAAATGGATCGAACCGCTTCTGGTCGACCACATGGTCATGGTCCGCCGCAAGGACGCCACCGCGGCGCCGAAATCACTGGAGGAGGCAAAGCATTTCGTCATCGGCACGCAACGCGGGGACTTCTCCGCCGGCTATCTGAAGGAGCACGGATTTCAGCGGATCGATTTTGCCGCCACACTCGATTCCACGCTCAAGAAACTCCTCGCCGGCCGCGTCGATCTGATGATGACCTCGGAAAAGACCTTCGAGACGATGCGGGCCGGCGGCACGCCGGTCGAAGCGGCGCTTAGGTTGGACGGCAAGCAATACGGCATTGCCTGTCACAAGGACATGCCGGAGGAGATCGTCTCGCGCATGCAGGTCGAACTGCACCGGCTGATCGCCAACGGCACGCAGGACCGGATCTTCGAAGCTTACGGCCTGCGCCCGAACGGCATCCGGCAGGCGACGAAATAGCATTGACTTGCCCGGACAGCGGTGGTTTTGGGTGGGCGAGCGGGAATGCTGAGTTGTCCGTCAGCCGCCGAGGCATTCGACGCCGTCCGACCCGCTTCGAAGCACTGGGAGTTTGGCCGTATGCTGATTATAGCGGGACTTGGCAATCCGGGCCCCAAATATGCGGGCAACCGTCACAATGTCGGCTTCATGGCGGTCGACGCCATCCAGGGGCGGCAGGGCTTTTCCTCCTGGTCGAAGAAGTTCAAGGCGGAGATCGCCGAAGGCGAGGTCGCAGGCGAACGCGTGCTGCTGATGAAACCGCAGACATTCATGAATCTTTCCGGCGAGGCCGTGGGCGAGGCCATGCGGTTCTACAAGCTCGCGCCGAAGGACATCGTCGTGATTTACGACGAGCTCGATCTGCCGGCCGGCAAGGCGCGTATCAAGACGGGCGGCGGGCATGGCGGACACAACGGCATCAAGTCGATCGACGCTCATTGCGGGAAGGAATATCGCCGACTTCGCCTCGGCATAGGCCATCCGGGCGTGAAGGATCTCGTGCACGCGCATGTGCTCGGCGATTTCGCCAAGCCCGATCAGGCCTGGCTTTCGACCCTCCTCGACGCGATCGCCGACAACGCCGACATGCTGGTGAGGGGCGAGGACTCGCAGCTTCTGAACAAGATCGCGCTTGCGCTGGGCGGAAAGCCGGAGACGGAAAAGCCCGAGACCACGAAGAAGCAGACGGCTCGCTCCCATATCCACCAGGCGCGCAATGCGGCCCAACCGAAGAAGCTCCCGGCAACCGGCCCGATGGCCGAGATTTTGAAGAAGATGTTCGGCGCCAAGGAGGATTGACGGGCCTGGCGTCCTCCCGTGACGGGCACAGGAATGAACGGGGCCGCACCATCCACTACAGCGCCGCGCGTCTTTTCAGTCGCGCAAGGGTCGCTGTAGGTCTTCGTATCTGAGCATTGTGCTTTCCCTGCCGAATTTCACTCCTCCGGCTCGCTGGTGAACAGGAGCGGGAAACCCGCCTCCTTGCCGAGGTCGGTCGCCTCCTTCGCCTTCGTTTCGGCGATGTCCCGGGCACAGATCACGACCACGGAGGTACCGAGCTTGTGCGCGGTCATCATCACCCGGTAGCCGGTCTCCTCGCTCATGCGGAAAACCGCCTTCAGCACCATCACGACGAATTCGCGCGGCGTGTAGTCGTCATTGACGAGTATGACCTTGTAGAGCCTCGGCCGCTCGAGCTTCGGCTTCGTCCTGGTTTTGCGTCTTACGACAACATCCTTGTCACTCATCGGAACACCCGTTGATGACATGGGAAGACAGCGACTTCGCAGTCCCACTATTGCGCGCCGGGCAAGGGCATTCAAGCCGGCAGCGCCGCGCCATTTATCAGATGCGCAAACCTCGCTGCAGCAATCGGCGTCCATTTGGCGAGATTTGGTCTTAGCTGGCGCCTGCATGCACGAAGGCTTGACCGCTCGGCTCCTTTATCCCATAGCCACGCCCAAGAAATTCGAAAACGACAGGTTTCAGCCATGGGCTTCAAATGCGGTATCGTCGGGCTGCCGAATGTCGGCAAGTCGACACTCTTCAATGCGCTCACCAAGACGGCGGCGGCACAGGCGGCGAATTACCCGTTCTGCACGATCGAGCCGAACACCGGCGAAGTGGCCGTGCCGGACCCGCGCATGCGCAGGCTTGCCGATATCGCCAAGTCGAAGGAGATCATCCCAACCCGCATCTCCTTCGTCGACATCGCCGGCCTCGTGCGCGGCGCCTCCAAGGGTGAGGGTCTCGGCAACCAGTTTCTCGCCAATATCCGCGAAGTCGATGCGATCGTGCATGTGCTGCGCTGCTTCGAGGACGATGACATCACCCATGTCGAGGGCCGCATCCATCCGGTCGAGGACGCCGAGACCATCGAGACCGAGCTGATGCTCGCCGATCTCGAGAGCCTCGAGCGGCGCACCGAACAGACGCGCAAGCGGGCGACCGGCAAGGACAAGGAGTCGATGGCGCAGCTTCCGATCATGGAGGCCTCGCTGAAGCTGCTGCAGGAAGGCAAGCCGGTGCGGACGCTGTCGGCGAAGCTTGCCGCCGACGAACTGCGCATCCTGCAGGGCCTGAACCTTCTCACATCCCATCCGGTCCTCTATGTCTGCAATGTCGCCGAAAGCGACGCCGCCACGGGCAACGAGCACACCCGCGCCGTCGAAGCAATGGCCAAGGCTCAGGGAGCCGAAACGGTCGTCATCTCGGCTGCGATTGAATCCGAGGTGGCGCAATTGCCCGAGGAGGAAGCCAGGGAATTTCTCTCCGCCCTCGGTCTCGAAGAGGCCGGCCTGGACCGGCTGATCCGTGCTGGCTACAGGCTGCTCGATCTCATCACCTATTTCACTGTCGGCCCGAAGGAAACGCGCGCCTGGACGATTCCGCGCGGCACCAAGGCGCCGCAGGCGGCCGGCGTCATCCACTCGGATTTCGAGCGCGGCTTCATCCGCGCCAACACGATCGCCTATGACGATTTCATCGCATTCGGCGGCGAAACCGGTGCCAAGGAGGCGGGCAAGGCGCGCGACGAAGGCAAGGAATACGTCGTCCAGGACGGCGACGTCATTCACTTCCGCTTCAACACCTGACATGCGATGAACACCGAGCCAGCGATGCTCTATTTCGAGGATTTCACGCTGGGGCGGCGCTTCGGCTACCGGCCGAAGGCCGTCCGGCCTGCCGACATCGTCGCCTTTGCCAGCGACTTCGATCCTCAGCCGATGCATCTCGACGAGGAGGCCGGCCGACGCAGCATTCTCGGCGGCCTATCCGCTTCCGGCTGGCACACGAGTGCCATCGGCATGCGCATGATGATCGATGCCTTTCTCGGGCGTTCCGCCTCGCAAGGCTCACCCGGCATCGATTTCATGGACTGGAAAAAGCCGGTTTTGGCCGGCGACGTGCTCTCGGGCTTCAGCCTGGTCATGGAATCGCGCCCATCGACGTCTCGGCCCGGCATCGGGTTCGTGAAGTTCCGCAACGAGCTCACCAACCAAAGTGGCGAAACGGTTGCGGTCTCGGAAGGCTCGATCATGTTCCGCCGCCGTGACAGAGGCATGCGACCATGATAACGCTGGAGCAGCTTTACGCCGCCGGCCGCAGGGTGGTAATCGGCAACCTGACGTTTGCGGCAGAAGATGTCGTCCAATTCGCCCGTGACTTCGATCCGCAGCCGTTCCATCTGGACGAGGAGCAGGCCAGGCATTCGCTTTTCGGCGGCCTCTGCGCCTCCGGCTGGCACACCAGCGCCGGATGGATGAAGTGCTTCGTGCGGTTCTGGGAGGACGAGGCCCGGCGGCTTGCAGCCGAGGGACTCTGCGCGCCGAGGCTCGGCCCTTCGCCCGGCTTCCGCGATCTCAAATGGCTGAAGCCGGTCTATGCCGGCGATACGGTGACCTACGCAGTCACCCTGCTCGAGGCTCGTGCCCTTGCATCGCGCCCCGGCTGGAAGATCAACACACTCCTCTGCGAAGGCGAGAACCAACATGGCGAAGCCGTGATCCGCTTCGAAAGCAAGGTCATCGAATTTACGTGAGGCGGGTAAGCGCCTTCCGCTCAGTGCCCTTCGAAGGAGACCAGCGTACGGACGTCGACGCCCAGCGCCTCGAGTTTCCTGCGCCCGCCGAGTTCCGGCAGATCGATGACGAAGCAGGCGGCAACGATCTCCGCGCCCATCTGAAGCAAGAGCTTGGCGGCGCCTTCGGCGGTTCCGCCGGTGGCGATCAAGTCGTCGACAAGGATTACCTTTTCGCCCGGCACGATTGCATCCTTGTGCATCTCCATCTCGTCGACGCCGTATTCGAGGCTATAGGCGATCCGGACCGTCTCGTGCGGCAGCTTCCCCTTCTTGCGGATCGGCACGAAGCCGGCGGACAGCTGATGCGCGATCGCGCCGCCTAGAATGAAGCCGCGCGCCTCGATGCCGGCGATCTTGTCGATCTTGGTGCCGGCATAGGGGTGAACGAGTTCGTCGATCGCGCGACGGAACGTCTTCGGATTGCCGAGCAACGTGGTTATGTCGCGGAACATGATGCCGGGCTTCGGATAGTCCGGAATGCTCCGAATGGCAGAAATCAGTTCCGATTGAACAACGGTCATGCTGGAGAAAGCCTTTGCGCGTTTGAAAGTGTCAAAGCCATAGCATCAACAAAGCGCGGACTTACAGGATTTTCTTCGGCTCGGGCCAGACTTGCGCGGCTTCGCGGGTCTCGAGCGCGGGTCTTAATACCCGCCCGCCAGCATCTTCCGGACGAGGGCTGGACAACACGCAAGCCCTGCCCCCAACCCGCATCGATCCACTCAAACCCCACAGGATTTGGCCGAACGCCGGAGTTGATGTTAGGCTTGTCGCCGGGTTGCGGCCGGTCGCGGCGCTGCCCATTTGCAGAGCGAAACACAGCGGGATGAGGGTGTCGGCGGAACTTTCCGCTTGCATCCCGCTTCGACTTCCTGGAGCGAGGCCGGCACTTCGGCGCACCCGCGGCCACGGCCAAAGAGAAGGAGGAACACCATGCGCTTATTCGAATGCGGTACGCTCGTCCCCGGTTGCGATTGGCACACCCGCGCGGACAATGATGCGGAGATCGTACGCCGGGTCGTCGAGCATATGCGCGAAACCCATGGAGAAACGGTCATCCGCGAAAACATGGTCGACAACATCAAGGCGCGCATCGTCGACGAGCCACAGGCTGCGTGACGCCGGACGCCACTTGCAGCGCTGCGCGTCTCATCAGACGCGCAAACGTCGCTGTAGCTTTGAATTGCTGCATGTCTCGTCCTGAAATCGAGGTCGATCGAAGGAGACATGCAGGAGCGTTAGCGCGCCTGCACCAGGGACTCGAGCCGGGCGACGAGCGTTGCCCGGTCGACGCTGAAATTGCGCTCGATCCAGAAATTCTCGAGTTGCGAAAGAAGCGTTCCGACCTGCGGCCCCGGCGCCACGCCGGCCTTCAGGACGTCGGCTCCAGTCAGTGGAAAGGCCGGTCTCCGCCATTTTTCCGCACGTGCCAGCAGCCGCTGAAACGCGGCCGTCTCGGCCAGAAAGGCCGGATCGGTCTCGGCCTTGCGGCGGGCGGAGGCAAGTGAAAGCTTCAGGCGCGCGATCGTCCCCTCGGCGTCGTGGCGGTAAAGCGCGCGATCAAGGGCCGCATCCGGCAGGGCGGCGGCGATCTCCGGCGCCTCGGCGAACCGGACGAGATAGGCCGCTTCCGCCTTTGAGAGACGCAGGCGCGACGCCATTGCCGCAATCCGTTCGGAATCGGGTGGAATCATCGCGGCAAGCCTCAAAAGCGGATCAGGCGCCCAGGAGAAGGTCTTTTCCGCGGTAATCAGGGCCGGGATAGCGTCGATGCCCCATTTTTCGGTCTCCGGCAGAACCTCGCCGAGCACGCCCGCCTGGCGCATCCAGAGAAGCGCGCGGCCGGGATCCGCGGCTGACAGCAGCTTCTTCATCTCGGTCCAGACCCGTTCGGCGGAAAGCGTCGCAAGCTTCGCGCGGGCCTGCGCGCAGGCCCTGAGGCCCTCCGCGTCGGGCCGGCCGCTGCCAAAGTGGGCGAAGAACCGGAAGAACCGCAAGATGCGCAGATAATCTTCGGCGACACGTTCGGCGGCATTACCGATGAAACGCAGCGTCCGGCTTTCAATATCGGCTAGGCCACCGACATAGTCGAAGATCTCACCTTCGCTGTTTGCATAGAGTGCGTTGATGGTGAAGTCGCGGCGCACCGCATCCTCTTTCCATCCCGATCCGAAGGCGACTTCGGCGCGCCGGCCGTCGGTCGCAAGGTCCTCGCGCAAAGTCGTCACCTCGTAGGGCACGCCGTCGACGACGAGCGTGACGGTGCCGTGGTCGATCCCCGTTGCGACCACCTTGATGCCGGCGGTCTTCGCCCGCTCCGCAACGTCTTCTGGGTGCCAGGTGGTCGCGAGATCGACATCGCCACCTGGCAGGCCAAGAAGGGCGTTCCGCACCGCGCCCCCCACGACCCGTGCTTCTCCGCCGTCAACGTTCAAGAGCGCGAAGACCCGGCGCAGCGCCGGTGCCTGAAACCAGGGCTCAGCGGCAATGGAGGTCATGCGTAAAGCCTTTCATAGAGCATGCGGACAATGCCTGCGGTGATGCCCCAGATGTTTCGTTCACCATAGGGCATGCGGTAGAAATGCCGCTCGGCACCATCCCAATGGCGACTTCCCCGCCCATGGTTCTTCGGGTCCATTAGAAACGAGAGCGGCACCTGGAACACGCTTTCGACTTCCACCGGATTGAGGACGAGCTCGAATCCCGGCTGCACCACGGCGAGAACCGGCGTGATACGGAAGCCGGAAAGCGCCATGTAATGCGGCAGACGGCCGACGGGATCGACGAAGCGCGGATCGAGCCCGATCTCCTCTTCGGCCTCGCGCACCGCCGCCATCTCGACAGACGGATCCTCAGGATCGACGGCGCCGCCGGGAAAGGCGACCTGCCCGGAATGCTTGCGCAGCGTCGAGGTCCGTTGGGTAAAGATCACGCTGGCATCCTCCCCGTCGTCGACGACCGGTACAAGGACGGCCGCGTCTTTCAGATTCAAGGTCTCGAGGTAAGGCACGATGCCGGGATTGAGCAGGAAATCCCCATGATCGCGCCAGGAAGTCTCAACCGGACCACCCGTCTGCTTTCGCGCGCGGCGACGAAACTCCTCGGCGGAAAAGAGCGGACGACTCATCGGGACAGTGCTTCCAGTTCCGCCGCCGGCATGATCGGGAAGACGGCCCCGCCCGACCGCACGCAGAACATCTCGGTCCCGCCGATCTGAGCCTTCTCTCCGAGCTCTACAAGATCGTACATGACCGGCCGGGAAACGAGCGCCTCCAAACGGCCGCGCACATGCAGATAAGGTTTCAGCTCGCTATTCTCACCATGGATGACGAAGCGCAGCGGATGGTCCGGACCTGCCTCGACCACATCGCCGACATTGGTGCGGAAGGTCAGCACGCTTGCTCCATTCCGTGCGGTCACACTCATCTCAACCGCTAGGAATGGGGCATCGGCAACACGGATGCCAACCTTTTCCACCGGCGTGACGAGATAGGTCCTGCCGTCCTCGTCCTTGCGCAGCACGGTCGAAAACAGTCGGACGAGCGGCTGGCGGCCGATCGGCGTTCCCATGTAGAACCAGGTTCCGTCGCCGCGGATTTCCATGTCGATGTCGCCGCAAAAGGGCGGGTTCCAACGTTCCACCGGAGGCAGTCCCTTCGCTTCTCCGCCGGTCTGACCGGCAGCGCGAGCGATCAGTGCGGCAAGGCCCGCCGCGTCACTCGTCTGCTGAATCTTCGGCTCTGCCATCGTTCTGTCCCGTTTGGCCTCGATCTTTTCCCTGAAGCACTGTGCGTCCGACAAGGTTTTCGGACGTTAGGCGCTCCGTGGCTCACGAGATAGTGCGTCTGCGGCGGCTTGTCAGCCGCCCGCCAGAGTCTAAATTGAAAAACTGGACCGAAGGTTCGAAGGACCGCGATTCGGTTCCGAACGTATGCGTGGGGAGACAGGCGATGAGTGTGATGAAGGGTGCGACGGAGCTCGCCGACGAGAAGGCGATCGTCGCCGCCGCGGAGGCCGCCCTCGGCGAAATCGCGCACATCCGCGCTGAGGTCGGCAAGGTCATCTTCGGCCAGGAAAGCGTCGTCGAGCAGACGCTGCTCGCGGTGCTGTCGGGCGGCCATGCGCTGCTCGTGGGCGTGCCGGGTCTCGCCAAGACCAAGCTCGTCGCGACGCTCGGAACGGTGCTCGGCCTCGACAACAGCCGGATTCAGTTCACCCCCGACTTGATGCCCTCGGACATCCTGGGCTCGGAGGTGATGGATCAGGACCAGGCCGGCCATCGCTCGTTCCGTTTCATTCCCGGACCGATCTTCACGCAGCTTCTGATGGCGGACGAGATCAACCGCGCCTCACCGCGCACCCAGTCGGCGCTGCTGCAGGCGATGCAGGAATATCACATCACCATTGCCGGCGCGCGCAAGGACCTGCCGCAGCCTTTCCATGTGCTGGCAACACAGAATCCGCTCGAGCAGGAAGGCACCTATCCCCTCCCCGAGGCGCAACTCGATCGCTTTCTGATGCAGGTCGATGTGGGATATCCGGAACTCGCCGCCGAAAGGCAGATCCTGTTGGAGACCACCGGCGTGTCGGAGGCGGAAGCTCGCCCCGTCATCAACGCCGCACGTCTCCAGCAACTCCAGTCGCTGATCCGCCAGATGCCGGTGGGCGAGAAAGTGGTCGACGCGATCCTCTCGCTCGTCCGTTCTGCCCGCCCGGGAAACGGCAATGCGACGACGGACAAGAATGTCGCCTGGGGACCCGGGCCGCGCGCCGGGCAGGCGCTTATGCTTTGCGCCCGCGCACGCGCTCTCTACGACGGCCGACTGGCTCCTTCCATCGACGATATACTCGCCCTTGCCGAACCCGTGCTGCAGCATCGTATGGCGCTGACCTTCGCCGCGCGCGCCGAGGGCATGACGGTACGCGACGTCATCGGCGATCTGGTGAAGCGAGCCAAGGGATAACGCATGGCCGCGATCGGGCAGATAGTCGCGCGTACGCCTTCCGGCGAGGTTCTGTCGCGCGCCCAGCAACGCGCGATGCTCGTCCCCGATTGCCTCGTCGAGGCGCGCCGGATTGCCAACACGGTGATTTCCGGCTGGCACGGCCGGCGCAAGCGCGGCATCGGCGAGAATTTCTGGCAATTCCGCCCCTATAGCCTGGGCGAAAGCATGTCGCGCATCGACTGGCGCCGCTCCGCCCGCGACGACCACACCTATGTGCGTGACCGCGAATGGGAAGCCGCGCACACGATATGGCTCTGGGCCGATCTCTCGCCGTCGATGATGTACAAGTCCACACTCGGCCAGGTCTCGAAGGAAAGCCGCGCGCTGGTTCTGATGCTGGCGCTCGCCGAAATTCTCGCCCGCTCCGGCGAGCGGATCGGCTGTCCGGGTGTCATGGAGCCCGTTTCCGCCCGCAACGCCGCCGAACGGCTCGCAACCGCGATCATGCTGAGCCCGCTCGCCGAGGGCCTTCCGGAGACGGGGATGATCCGCGGCATGAGCGATCTGGTGCTGATCGGCGATTTTCTGGACCCGGCGGACGCGGTGATGGAGCGGCTCGGCCCCGTCGCGCGTCGCGGCCTGCGCGGTCATGTGGTCGAAATCGCCGACCCGGCCGAAGAGGTCTTCCCCTATGCCGGGCGCACCGAGTTCACCGATCCCGAAACCGGCGAGAAGCTGACGGCCGGCCGCGCCGAAATCCTGCGGGAAGACTACCAGCGCGCCTATCGCGCACGCCGCGACAGCCTGGGCGACGGGCTGCGGCATCTCGGTTGGACATTCATTCCGCACCGGACCGATAGACCGGCGTCCGAGGCGCTGGTCGCCGTGCATATGTATCTTTCCGGAATGCCTTCCCGCGCGACCCATGGAGGGCTCCTATGATCGGCGGCCTCTCCCTCGCCTTCGCCAATCCGATGATATTGTCGGCGCTTCTGGCCCTGCCCATCATCTGGTGGCTGTTGCGCATGACGCCCCCACGCCCCGCAGCCGAGGTGTTTCCTCCGCTGCGCGTCCTTGCCTCGGTGATCAAGCGCGAGGAGACGCCGTCGAAGAGCCCCTGGTGGCTGACGCTCATCAGAATGCTGATGGCCGCCGCCGTCATCCTGGCAATCGCCAATCCGGTGTTCAACCCGCGCAGCAACACGCTCGCCTCCTCCGGTCCGCTTCTATTGTTGATCGACAACAGCTGGGCGACCGCGCCGGATTGGGAGCGCCGGGTCGAAGCCGCCTCGGCACTGATCGACGACGCGGAGGCAAGGGACGTGGCCGTGTCGATCGTGCTCACCGGCGACCGGCAGCACGATGCCACTCCGGGATCGGCAGCCGCCGCGCGCACCCGGTTGGCGGCCGCCGCGCCCGCGCCGCTCCCGGCAAACCGGCGATCGGCTCTTGCGGCGCTCGATACAGCCTTTACCGATACCGCGCCTGGTACCGCGGCCTTCATCACCGACGGCATCGAAACAGGTGACACCCAGACCATGCAGGCGCTTGCCGAACTCGGCGCGGCGGACGTCCGGGTGATCGAGGCGGACGGCGCCCAGGCGGTGGCGATCACCGACACGATGAACGAGTCGAGTGGCATGTCGGTGACGGCAACGCGCCTGAAGACGGACGCGAACCGTTCCCTTCCGCTTGTCGCCTATGACAGCCGCGGCCGTGCGATCGCCGACGGCTCGATCGATTTTGCCTCCGGCGAAGGGGTCGCGAAGGGAACGATCGAAGCGCCGTTCGAACTGCGGAACGACTTTGCCCGCATCGGCATCGAAGGTGCGGCCACGGCCGGCGCGATGCACCTGCTCGACGACGGGTTCCGCCGGCGCCGGGTGGCGCTGTTGAGCGGAGAGGCGCGCGACCGGTCGCAGCCGCTCCTTTCGCCGCTCTATTATATCGATCGCGCGCTTGCCCCCTATGCCGATCTCATTGAGCCGCGTGAGACCGATCTCGCCATCGCCATTCCCGAGCTCCTCGATCAGCGCCCATCGGTCTTGATCATGGCCGACATCGGCCGCTTGCCGGAAGAGACCTATCCGCTGATGACGAAATGGATCGAGAATGGCGGGACGCTCATCCGCTTTGCTGGCCCCAGGCTTGCCGCAGCCCCGGCAGATGATCCGCTTGTTCCGGTGACGCTGCGGCAAGGCGAGCGGGCGCTCGGCGGCGCCTTGTCCTGGTCGGAGCCACAGCCGCTCACCGATTATCCGGCCAACGGCCCCTTTGCCGGCATGGCGCGACCGACAGACATCCTCGTCAAGCGCCAGGTCCTCGCGGAACCGACGGCCGATCTGGTGGAGCGGACCTGGGCGAGCCTCGCGGACGGCACGCCGCTGGTCACCACCGCGGTCCGCGGTTTGGGCCGCATCATCCTGTTCCATGTCAGCGCGGAGGCCACCTGGTCGAACCTGCCGATTTCCGGCGATTTCGTGGAAATGCTCCGCCGCAGCGTCCAGCTTTCACGCAGCGGCGGCGTTACCGGCGAGACCAAGGCCGTCAAGGCACAGGCGCTCGCACCTTATCGCCTTCTGAACGCCGATGGCGTGCTGGTCGCCGAAACCGGCACTGCCCGCCCGCTCGAAGTGCGGCCCGGCAGGGAACCGGTCGCGACACCGGACAACCCGCCCGGCCTTTACGGCTCGGAGGACGGCTTTACGGCACTGAATCTCCTGCCGCGCGACGCGGAACTGAAGCGCATCGACATGACCACCGCCGGCCCCTACGCCTCGGAACGGCTCGTCCAGGCGGAAAGCTGGTCGCTGAAGCCGGCGCTGCTGACGCTCGCCCTCGTGCTGCTGCTGGCCGACGCCGTGATCGTCCTGTTCATGGGGGGTGCCTTCTCACGCATCCGCTCGGCGCGCTCGGCGGCGGCACTCATTTGCCTCATCGCCGGGGCTGCCCTTCTGCTTCCGCCGCAGGCTTTCGCGGACGACATACGCCCGGGCGACGATCGCATTCTCGAGCGGCTGGATACCACCCATCTCGCCTATGTCGTCACCGGCGAGGACGAGGTGGACCGGCTGTCGGAGAGCGGGCTCAGGGGGCTCACCAGTTTCCTGACCTACCGCACGACGCTCGAGCCCGGCGCTCCCGTCGGCCTCGACATCATGAGCGACGAGCTCAGCCTCTACCCGATCATCTATTGGCCGATCTCGGCAACAGCCCCGATGCCAAGTCCACAGGCCGTGAGCCGGATCGACGCCTATATGCGCGCTGGAGGTACCGTGCTCTTCGACACCCGCGACCAGTTCTCCTCGCTCGGCGCCTCGTCGAGCGGCACGAGCCCGAACACGGAGCGGCTGCAGGCGATCCTCGGCAATCTCGACATTCCGCCGCTGGAGCCTGTTCCGACGGATCACGTTCTGACCAAGGCGTTTTATCTGCTGACGAATTTCCCGGGCCGCTATAACGGCAGTCCGCTCTGGATCGAAGCGCAACTGGACAACCGCGAGGAGGAAAGCAACCGCCCGGCCCGGCCCGGCGACGGCGTGACGCCGATCATGATTACCGGCAATGATTTTGCCGGCGCCTGGGCCATAGACGCGAACGGCGCCGCGCTCTTGCCGACGGTGCCGCCGGACGAGATGCAGCGCGAGTATTCCTTCCGCTCCGGCGTCAACATCATGATGTATATGCTGACGGGCAACTACAAGGCCGACCAAGTGCATGTTCCTGCTCTGCTCGAGCGGCTCGGGCAGTGAGACCGCGATGACCATCGACTTTTCGCCACTCCTCCCCTGGCCCTACCTGACGGCGTTGATCCTGGCGGCCATTGTCCTGGCCGCCTTCGGTATCTGGCAGCGCGTTCGCGGCGCTTTCCTGCGTACGGCCGCGCTCGCGGCCTTCTGCCTTGCGCTTGCTAATCCCGTGCTGTTCCAAGAGAAGCGCGAACCGCTTTCGACTATCGTTGCCGTCGTTGTCGATCGCAGCCAGAGCCAGGAGAATGCCGACAGGCGTGAACAGACCGACAAGGCGCTGGCCGGACTCCAGGAGCGCCTCGCCCGCTTTCCGCAAATCGAAACGCGCATCGTGGAAGCGGCGGATTCCAGGGACAACGACGCGCCCTCGACAAGGCTTTTCGACGCGCTGGCAACGGCATTGGCCGACGTGCCGCCCGCGCGCGTCGGCGGCGCCATCTTCATCACGGACGGCCAAGTGCACGATGTGCCGGATGTGAGCCAGACGCTCGGATTCAACGCGCCGCTGCACGGTCTGATCACCGGAAGACCCGATGAATTCGACCGGCGCATCGAGATCGTCAGCGCGCCTCGCTTCGGCATCGTCGGCGAGCAGCAGAACCTCACCTTCCGCGTCGTCGATGACGGTACCGCCCCCCGGGGCAGCGCCGAAGTAACGATCCGCCTCAACGGCAACGAAATCGCGATCGAGCACGCCGAGCCCGGCACGGAGGTGCCGTTCAGCTTTACCGTGCCGCGCGGCGGCAACAATATTCTCGAATTCGCGGTCAATCCGATCGCCGGGGAAGTAACGGAGGCGAACAACCGCGCCGTTCACGTGATCGACGGCATTCGCGAGAACCTACGGGTGCTTCTCGTTTCCGGCGAGCCGCATGCCGGCGAGCGCGCTTGGCGCAACCTGTTGAAATCCGACGCGGCCGTGGATCTCGTCCACTTCACCATTCTCCGGCCGCCCGAAAAGCAGGACGGCACGCCAATCAACGAGCTGTCGCTGATCGCCTTCCCGACACGCGAGCTCTTCGTCGACAAGATCAGCGAATTCGACCTCATCATCTTCGATCGTTATCAACATCGCGGCGTGCTGCCGATCCTCTACTATGACAACATCGCGCAATATGTGCAGAACGGCGGCGCCCTGCTGATCGCGGCCGGCCCGGAACATGCCGGCGACGATTCGATCGCGGCGACGCCGCTGTCGGCCGTCCTTCCCGCAAACCCGACCGGGGTCGTCAACGAAAAGGCCTTCTTCCCGCGCCTTTCCGAGGAGGGCAGGAAGCATCCGGTGACCAGGGGCCTCGAAGGTGCGGACAGCGAGCCTCCGGCCTGGGGGCGCTGGTTCCGCACGGTCGATGTCGACAGGCCGCTCGGTCAGACGGTGATGGAGGCCGCGGACAGCCGGCCATTGCTGGTGCTCAACCGCGTCGGCAAGGGCCGCGTCGCCATGTTGCTCTCCGACCAGGGCTGGCTCTGGGCCCGCAATTTCGAAGGTGGCGGCCCGCATATTTCGCTCTACCGCCGCACCGCCCACTGGCTGATGCAGGAGCCGGCCCTCGAAGAGGAGGCGCTGACCGCGCGTGCTTCGGGTCGGACGCTGGAAATCACCCGGCAGACGATCGAGGGCGATCCGGGCCAGGCAACGCTTACCTATCCCTCCGGCCGCTCGGCGGAGGTCACGCTGACGGAACGGGAGCCGGGCCTGTACAAGGCGGAGGTCAGCACCGACGAGATCGGGCTCTTCGAAGTTGCCAATGACGAGCTGACGACGCTCGTGCATGTCGGCAATGTCAATGCACCGGAGTTCAAGGCGGCGATTTCGACGGAGGAAAAGCTGGAACCCTGGGCCGAGAAAACCAAGGGAACCCTCCGCCGCCTGGCAAATGCCGACGGCCCGGTCGACCTTCCTTCGATCCTGCCTGTTCGAGGTGCCGTGCGGGCGGTCGACGACCAGCGCCTGTCGCTGAAGATGACCGACGAGACGGTGCTCAAGGGCGTCAATTCCCTGTCGCTGTTCTCCGGACTGCTCGGTCTGGCGGCACTGCTCTTCATCATCTCGGCCACCTGGTATCGCGAAGGGCGGTGAACGGGGCTTGCGTTTATCGCTTTGCGCGCGGCGCCGCACCTTGCTGCAAAGTCGCCCGGCCGACGTGCCTGGTGTTCCCCGCAATGCTTGTGCGCGGATCGTTGGCTCAGGGCAGCCCAGGCCGAGGATGACTGACGAAGGAGGAGTTTGCAGCCCGGTCAGGCGATCACGCCGCGACTTCCCGCGAGGCGCCGATGGCGCCCTCGGACTCAATGCCGTCGTCACGCCAGGCGATCACACCGTGCAGCCGTGTGTAAACACCCGTAGCGATCGGCACGACCAGCACCCGGGCCGGATCGACCGGCCCCGGGAACTCAAGAGCGCCGTAACGCACCTTCTCGAAGCCGAGCGGCTGGTAATAGGGTGGATCGCCGACGAGGATCACCGCCTCTGAGCCCTTCCGCCGCGCCGCCTCGACGGCGATGCGTACGAGCTCCCGGCCGATGCCCTTGTTCTTGTGCGACGGCCGGACCGCAAGAGGCCCGAGTAGATGCCCCCGCACGGATCCGGCGGTCACCGCCGTCATCCTGACCGACGCGATCGTTTCGCCATTGTCTGTGCAGATGAACGAAAGCGACCGATCATGTGGTCCCTGCTCACGGATCCGCGCAGCAGCACGGGTAAACCGGCCGGGACCAAAGGCTTCTTCATTGATGATTTCGATGGCTGCGTCGTGGGACGCGTCTTCAGTCAGATAGACGAGATCGTGCTTTTTCATGGATGTCGAAAACCGGCATGCGAACGGACAGAATGCAGTGGCTCACCCCAAAGGGCGTTGGCGGCATCAGCGTCGTCGCAGGTTTCCCGACTGGATCATGGGTATCGGTCATTTCCGAAAGTGAAAAAGCGTTCCGTTGCCGATAGCAGAAATTTGCCGCCTGTCAAAGCCGAAAACGCACTGTTCGAGATTCGACCCCTATCTCCTGCTCCGTCGCGCGCTATTTTGAACGACAGCAGGATCAGGAATGGAGATCTGTAATGGGCAGGCTGGTGGACGGCGTCTGGCAGGACGTCTGGTACGATACCGTCGAGACGAACGGTCGCTTCAAGCGCAGTGTATCGCAGTTCCGCAACTGGATCACCGCCGACGGCTCGCCCGGACCCTCCGGCGAAAGTGGCTTCAAGGCCGAGGCCGGTCGCTACCACCTCTACGTATCGCTCGCCTGCCCTTGGGCGCACCGAACACTGGTATTCCGCAAGTTGAAAATGCTGGAGGAGATGATCTCGCTCTCCGTCGTCGACCCGCTGATGCTCAGCAATGGCTGGGAGTTCAAGCTGGAGAACGGCGGCACGGTCGACCACCTCTTCGATTCACGCTTCCTCTGGCAGGTCTATGTTCGCGCCGACAGCAATTACACGGGCCGTGTCACCGTGCCGGTCCTTTGGGACAAAGAAAGAGAAACGATCGTCTCCAACGAGTCGGCCGAAATCATCCGCATGTTCAATTCGGCTTTCGACGGCCTCACTGGCTCGACCCTGGACTTTTATCCCCAGGCGCTCCGGACCGAGATCGACGCCCTCAATGCGCGCGTCTATGACGCGGTCAATAACGGTGTCTACAAGTCAGGCTTCGCCACGACGCAGGAAGCCTATGAGGAGAGCGTCACCGCACTTTTCGCAATGCTCGACGAGTTGGAAGATCGCCTCGGCTCACGGCGCTATCTCTTCGGCGATCGCACGACCGAGGCCGACTGGCGCCTGTTCACGACATTGGTCCGCTTCGATCCGGTCTATGTCGGCCATTTCAAATGCAACATCCGCCGCATCGCCGATTATCCCCATCTTTCGGGTTACCTGCGCGACCTCTACCAAATAGAGGGGGTCGCGGCGACGGTCGACCTGAGCCACATCAAGCAGCATTACTATCGCAGCCATAGGATGATCAATCCAACCGGCATCGTGCCGGTCGGGCCGGAGTTCGACCTCGCGGCTCCGCACAGGCGGGATCGCCTGTAAATCGACGTGAGGAAAGCCGTGCGCCCTTTGGTGTTACCAGAACGAATCCAGCGCTGCGATTCCGGCCAGTTCTTCAAGCCGGCGGCGGGTCGAGGGTGTCGTCTCCTCCGGCAAGGCGTCGAGGGTGAAAAACCCCGCGGCAGCGATTTCAAGGTCCGCACGCTTCGGCCGCTCCTGGCGGACACCCTCACAGCGGAAGAAGATAACGTGATCGCGCCGGCTGGTGCTGCGGTTGTAATAGACCTGTACAAGTGTCGGCGGCCTCGTGAGTTCGAGATTGCCCTCTTCCCCCAATTCGCGGACCAGCCCCTCGACCGCGGTTTCGTCGCGATCGAGGCCGCCGCCGGGAAAGTGCCAGCCTGGCAAGTAGGAGTGCCTGACCAGAAACACCCGCCCCTCTTCGTCGAAGCAGGCCGCCCTCACCCCGAGCGTCATGCCGCGCGAGAATGCGAAATAGACATGGGCGAACCGGGTCAGAAGGCGGAGCCGCCAGCTCTGCATGTCGCTACTCCTTATGATCGATAAAGGCGACAGCCGCGCTGTAGAGGTTCGGGATAATTCTTTCAAATGATTTCCCTGATCCCGAATATGCGCTAGACGGGGGGTAATGTTCAAACTCGCGCATATTTCCGACGTTCACCTCGGGCCGTTGCCGGAGCTTACCCTGCGCGAACTCGCCTCGAAAAGAATCACCGGCTTCGTCAACTGGCACAGAAACCGAGCGCGCCACCTTTTCCCCGGCACGCTCGCGTGCCTGATGGAGGACATGGAGAGCCGCCGACCGGATCATCTGGCGATCACCGGCGATCTCGTGAATCTCGCCTCCTCGCTTGAGATCAAGGCGGTGACCGAATGGCTCGCGGAAGCCGGCGATCCCAAAGACGTCTCCGTCGTGCCTGGCAACCACGACGCCTATGTGCCGGGCGCCTACGAGCGGATGTCCCGTGCCTGGTATCCTTATATGCGCGGCGACGTCGGTCCAACCGGATGGGCGAAGGAGCATTCCTGCTTCCCCTATATGCGCGTGCGCGGCCAGGTCGCGCTCATCGGCTGCTCGACGGCCGTCGCCACGCCCCCCTTCGCGGCAAGCGGCTATTTCGGGCCGCATCAGGCGCGCGCCACGGTCAATCTGCTGCGCGCGGCCGGCGAGGCCGGGCTCTTCCGGGTCATCATGATCCATCATCCGCCGATCCGCGGCGCAACCTCGATGCACAAGCGCATGATCGGCATCCGCCGTTTCGCCGCGACGATTTCGTCCGGTGGAGTGGAACTGGTGTTGCATGGCCACACCCATCTCAACACGGTTCATTGGCTGAAGGGACATGCAGGGCCGGTGCCGGTGGTCGGAATCTCATCGGCCTCCCAGGCGCCGGGCGGCAGCAAGCCCGTCGCCGCCTACAATCTCTTCACGATCGCAGGTGCGCCTGACAAATGGCAGGTGACGCGCGAGCGCTTCGCGCTCAATGCCGACGCGACCGCTACCACCCTTGCCGAAACGACGCATTTTTATGGCCAGCCTGTCGAATAAACGGCGAGTCTTGCGCGTCTTATTCGCGTTCGGTTCGGATCAGCCAGCCGCCGGGGGATGTCCGGTTCGGCTGGGTCACCGATCACCGATCTTCACAGGAGACAGGCATGACGAACCGCAAAATCATTCTCTTCGCCTCCGCAGTCTTGACGGCCTCGGTAGCGAGCCACGCGGCGATGGCCGTCGGCGATGACACCAGCGAGCCGCCGAAGAAGACCAAGACGACCACCCAATGCACGAACGGCAAGGTCTGGGACGCCAAGCAGAACAAATGCGTCGAAGCGAAGAAGAGCAGCCTCGATGACGATATATTGTTCGATGCGGCGCGCGAACTCGCCTATGCCGGCCAATACGAGAATGCCATCAAGGTTCTCGGCGCCATGAAGGAGCAGCACAGCGCCCGCGTCTTCAACTATCTCGGCTATGCCAACCGTAAGGCCGGCCGTATGGAACTCGGCATGCAATATTACAAGCGCGCTCTTCAGGCGGACGGAAATTACATCCTTGCCCGCTCCTATATGGGGCAGGCGCTGGTCGAGCAGGGCCGGATCGAGGAAGCGAAATTGCAGCTCGTCGAGATTCGCGATCGCGGCGGCGAAAACACCTGGGCCTACAGGGCATTGCTGCAATCGCTCGGAGGTCTCCGCCACTACTGAAGCGCGTGGCTGCGCGCCTTTCCTCGGACAGGTAACCCGCTGTCGGAGGCGCAGAACGGCTATTGGATGGGCCCGAAGCGCAAAAACCTCTTTGCGTTCCGGCTCTTCCCTTGCAGACTTCGGATCGTGTTTCATATCATGGGCCGTGGGTTCGCGTGGCGAGCAGGCCCCCGATCCGGCATGTCTCATTGGAAGAGTAATGCGCCAAGCGGTTGAGATGAAGGACTTCAGACGGGATTTGGTCAGCCTGCTGCCCAAATTGCGTCGCTTCGCGATGACGCTGACACGCGACGTCAATGATGCCGACGACCTTCTTCAGGAGGTCTGCGAGCGCGCGATCACGCGCAGCCATCTTTGGAACGGAGAGGGTCGGCTGGCGAGCTGGGTCTACGCCATGACCCGCAATCTTTGGGTCGACGAGATCCGCAAGCGCAAGGTCCGCAGCGGGGGCGACATGACCGATTTTCTGGGTTCTGCCGAACTCAACGTCGAAGCGACCGCCGAGAAGGCGGTCTATGTCAATCAGTTGCATAGGATGATCCTCTCCATGCCGGAGGGATTGGCAAGCGTGTTCCTGCTGGTAAACGTCGAAGGCTACAGCTACCGGGAAGCGGCGGACATACTCGCGATCCCCGTCGGTACGGTCATGAGCAGATTGTCGACGGCGCGCCTCAGGCTTGCGGCAATGCTGTCCGAAGATGCGGAAAGGAGGGCATGAGCGTTGCAGGAGACGAAAGGACTCGCGCTCGAAGTGCGGCTCTCGGCCTATATCGACGGCGAGATCGGCGAAGCGGAGAAGACGGAGCTCGATAGCTTGCTGGCGCAGGACGACGACGCGAGGGCTCTGCTTGAGCGCCTGAAAGCAGGCAGCACCTTCGGCAACAGGGCCTTCGAGGATTTCCTCCACGATCCCGTGCCTCTGGCTCTGGTCCGCCAGATCAAGCAAGGCCCCGGGATCACGCCGCGTTTCGAGCGGGTCGCAACGGCGAACCTTCCGAAAAGAAGCCTGCGCATCTGGCCGCGCCTTGCCGTCGCCGCCGTTGCGCTGTTCTTCCTCGGCAGCGTCGGCGGTTTCATTCTTGGCAGTGCCGGCAACATCGTCGATCCCGCCCCCGAGGCGGCCGATCGCTCGTGGATCGGCGAGGTCGCAGAGTATCACGCCATCTATTCGCGCCAGAAAAAGCACCTTGTCGAGGTACCGGCCTCGCAGGCAGCAGAGATCCAAAGCTGGCTCTCCTCAAGCGTCGGCGTTGCCTTCCGCATCCCCGATCTCACGCGCAAGGGACTGACCTTCGAAGGTGCCCGCTTGCTTGTCGCCAACGGCAGACCCGTCGCCCAACTGATGTACCGCGATCGCGAAAGCGAAATCGTCGCCATCTGTTTCCTGAAGAACGGCGGCGGCGGGAAACCGGATCAATTCAGAGAGACGATCCGCGGCGATCTAAGCCTCGTCTCCTGGCAGCGAAACAACGCTTCCTTCGTCGTGGTGGGACCGTCATCGGATGCCGGCCTGCAGGATCTCGCCCAGATGGTGGCGGCGGCCATATGACGGGGCAGTCCCCCTCTGAACAGAGGGGGACTGCCCCGGAAGGCTACTTCCCCATCGTCTCCAGCACACGGTTGGCGGCCGAAACGATCGCTTCGAGCGAGGCGGCGACGATATTGGTGTTGACGCCGACGCCGAACAGCGTGCCCCCCGGATATTCGACTTCCACATAGGCGATCGCCGCGGCGTTCGAGCCGTGCTGCAGCGAGTGTTCGGAATAGTCTGCCACCGAGAGCTCGATGCCGAGATAGATCGACAGGGCATTGATGAAGCCGTCGATCGGGCCCGTGCCCTTGCCCTCGATCCGCCTGGCCTCGCCCCTGTCGGTGATCTCGGCGGCAACGACGCGCAGTCCCTTGTGTTCGCTCACCGGATAGGTGTGGTGATCGATGAATTTGAGCCGCGCGCCGGGCTGCTCCACGTAATCTTCTATGAAGCGCTGATGGATCCGCTTCGACGGCAGTTCCTTGCCCTCCTCGTCGGTAATGCGCTGGATGTCCTCGCGGAACTCTATCTGGAGTTTCCGCGGCAGATTGATGCCATAGTCCTCCTGCAGGATATAGGCGATGCCGCCCTTGCCCGACTGCGAGTTGATGCGGATGATGGCCTCGTAGCTGCGCCCGACGTCGCGCGGGTCGATCGGCAGATAGGGCACTTCCCAGAGCGTCTTGTTTGCCTGCTTCAGCGCCTTCATGCCCTTGTTGATGGCGTCCTGGTGCGAACCGGAGAAGGCGGTGTAGACCAGCTCGCCGACGTAAGGGTGGCGTTCCGGAATGACCATCTGGTTGGAATATTCGTAGACTTCCTTGATGCGCTCGATATCCGAGCAGTCGAGCTTCGGATCGACGCCCTGTGTGAACATGTTGAGCGCCAGCGTCACCACGTCGACATTGCCGGTGCGCTCGCCATTGCCGAAAAGCGTACCCTCGACGCGATCCGCGCCGGCCATCAGGCCGAGCTCGGTGGCGGCGATACCGGTGCCGCGATCGTTGTGCGGATGCAGGGAGATGATCAGGTTCTCTCGGTTGTCGAGATTGCGGCACATCCATTCGATCTGGTCGGCATAGATGTTCGGCGTCGCCATTTCGACCGTCGACGGCAGATTGATGATGAGCTTGTTGTCCGGCGTCGGCCCGATGATCTCGGTAACGGCGTTGCAGATCTCCAGCGCCACTTCGAGTTCCGTACCGGTGAAGCTCTCAGGCGAATATTGGAAGCGGTAGCCGCCTCCCGCCTTTGCCGCCATGTCGGTGATCATCTTGGCGGCATCGGTGGCGATCTGCTTGATGCCGGAGACGTCCCTGGCGAAGACGACGCGACGCTGCAGCTCGCTTGTCGAATTATAAAAGTGGACGATCGGATTGCGGGCGCCCTCGAGCGCCTCGAAAGTGCGCGTGATCAGCTCCGGCCGGCACTGCACCAGCACCTGCAGCGACACGTCCTCCGGCACATTACTTTCCTCGACACACCAGCGGGCGAAGTCGAAATCCGTCTGTGAGGCGGAAGGGAAGCCGATCTCGATCTCCTTGAAGCCCATGTCCAGGAGCAGGTGGAACATCCGCGCCTTGCGGTCGTGCCCCATCGGATCGACGAGCGCCTGGTTGCCGTCGCGCAGGTCGACCGAACACCAGATCGGCGCCTTGGCGATCGTCTTGGATGGCCAGGTGCGGTCCGGCAGCGCCACCTGCGGATAGGGCTGATATTTCAACGCGGCCTCGGGCATGCCTTGCTTGACGGGATGCGATTTCAAGATCATGTGCAGCTTCTCTTCGTCACTGGAGCGTCGCTTGCCGCATGCAATAGCCGATCGCCGGAATTATTGCGATGGCTGATGCTCGCCGGAGCGCGCCTGTTTTAACTGTTGTTTGCAGCTTGGGATTTCGAGGAGCGATCCGCCGGCAGGGCTTTTCGGCCGCCGGGCGCTCCTCACCGGACCCGGCAACCGCGCGTAAGGCCGAGAAGAAGAAGCGAGGCGAAGGCGCGCACGGAAGCGCGATTGTTATCGCGTCCGGAGAAGATCGCTGCGATCCTGTGTGCTTTCGCCTGGGTCATGCAAGTGCCTATACACGGGCCGACGCTGTGGGGCAAGAGGAGAAGCAGATTGCGTGCCGTACTGAATGTAAGTCTTGGCTGGTTCAGACCTAGTCCTCTCCCCGCCGGCGCGGAGAGGGACTTGGAGGATGCCGCGAGTCTCCTTCGCCCGCCTGCGGGGAGAAGGTGGCCGGTAGGCCGGATGAGGGGCGATCGCTTGCTCTAAGGCCGGGAGGCGCTCGTCATCAGATTTCAGTGACGGAGGTGATGATCCGCGAAACGAGCCCGTAGGCCTTCGCTTCGTCCGCTCCGAGCCAGTAGTCGCGATCGGTGTCCTTGGCGATCTTTTCGACCGGCTGGCCGGTCGCTTCCGAGAAGATTCGGTTGAGGCGCTCGTTCATCTTGATAATTTCCCGCGCCTGGATCTCGATGTCGGAGGCCATGCCGCGCGTACCGCCGGACGGTTGATGCAGGAGGAAGCGGGTGTTCGGCAGGCACAGGCGGCGCTCTTTCGGGGCCCCGACATAGATCAGTGCGCCGGCGGAAGCGACCCAGCCAGTGCCGATCGTCCAGACCTTGGGTTTCACGAACTTGATCATGTCGTGAATGCTGTCGCCCGATTCCACATGGCCGCCCGGCGAATTGATGAAGATGCGAATATCCTCATCGCTGGCCGAGGCCAATGCCACGAGCTGCGAGCAGACCTTCAGCGCCAGCTCCTGGGTGACCGTTCCGTAGATGAAAATCGAACGCGACTTGAAAAGGTTCGCCTCCGTTTCCTTGCCGAGCGGCAATTCGGTCTTCTTCTCTTCCTGGTCGTCGTCGTTCATCCGCATTCTCCGGACTCCTCATGAAATGTCTCAAAGTCAGATAATGCGACTCGACAGCGAAAACAATGCAATGAAATAGGCGAAGCTGGCTCCGCCCAGCCGGTGCTGCTGCGGTGGGAAATGCGCGAGGGACGACAAATGCTGTATGGACAGGGCGCAAAAGCCCAATAAGATCAGCGCGTCAGCAATGGTGCGGTCCCTGGTAGAGCCGCGCCCCGCTGACATGAATTTCAGACAGGCGGGCTACCTCCCAGGCCTGCCGACCAGTGGGGACCCGAATGAAGAAACAGATCCTTATCGCCGCCGCCGCGCTTGTTGCCTCCGCCGCACCCGCTTTTGCCCACCTCGATCCGACGCTGCACGTCTCGCTGACGGCCGGTCTGTTGCACCCGTTTTTCGGCGCCGACCATGTCCTTGCGATGCTCGCCGTCGGCCTCTGGGCCGGAGAGATCGGCGGACGGGCACGCTGGGCGGTACCCGCAACCTTCGTCGCGACCATGGCCGTCGGCTTTGCGCTTGCGGTAATCGGCGTCGGCCTACTCTTTGTCGAACCGACGATCCTCGCCTCCGTGATTGCTCTTGGCCTGATGGTGGCGATCGCCGTCCGGCTCTGCGCTGCGAAAGCCGCGGCCATTGTCGCAATCTTTGCGCTGTTCCACGGTCATGCGCATGGGGGAGAGCTTGGTGCGGCCAGCGCCTGGTCCTTTGCCGCGGGCTTCATCATCGCGACCGCCCTCCTCCACGTCGCCGGTATGGTCTTCGGCATGGCGCTCGCCAGGCGCTCGGGCGGCGCCAGCCTCGCCCGCCTGCTCGGCGGAATTACCGCGCTTGCCGGTGCAGCCCTGATGCTCGGATGAGCAAATGAAGAGCGAAGGGGCGGGTCCATGCCCGGCCGTTCGGGAAAATGGCTGAATGAATGCTGGTGATCCGCCCTGCACTCCCCGAGGAGATCGGCACCCTTGCCGCAATCGGCCTTTCAGCCTGGCTGAAGGGGATAGCGCCACTCGTGACCGAGACGGTGGCGACCAGGATTGCCGCAACCAATCCTTTCCTGCCGTTTCTGCAAGAACTGGGGCCACGCGTGGTGGTGGCCGAGATCGGCGGCGCAGCCGCGGGGATCGGTGCATGCGAGTGCAACGACAATACGATCAGCGATATCTGGATCGCGCCGGCCTTCGAAGGGCGCGGCGCCGGATCGGCCCTGATCGGAGCGCTCGAAGCGCAGATCGCCGGCCGAGGATATGCGGAGGCGCATATTCAGGTTGCCGTCCGGAACGAGCGGGCGCTCCAGCTCTATCGCCATCTCGGCTATCGTGAAACCTGGCGGAAGGTGCTGTTCGACCCCATCCTTGAGACCGATCTTGAAAAGGTCGGTCTCTCCAAGCTTCTCTGATCGGTGCGCCTGTTCGGGCGCGCGTCACCCGCGGCCGCGATAGGTCGGCACGCCTTGGTCCGGCAGCCAAACGCCTCCAGGGGGATTGCCGGTCTGCCAGAAGACGTCGATCGGGATGCCGCCGCGCGGGTACCAATAGGCGCCGATCCTGAGCCATTTCGGCGAAAGCAGCGATACCAGCCGCTTGGCGATTTCCATGGTACAATCCTCATGGAAGGCGCCGTGATTGCGGAAAGAATGCAGGAACAGTTTCAGCGACTTCGACTCGACCAGCCAGCCATCCGGCACATAGTCGATGACGATGTGCGCGAAGTCCGGCTGTCCCGTCATCGGGCAGAGCGACGTGAACTCCGGCGCGGTGAAGCGGACGACGAAATCCGTGCCGGCGTGGCCGCTCGGCACCCTTTCCAGTTCGGCCTCTTCCGGGCTTTGCGGCAGATCTACTTTCGCGCCGAGTTGCGAAAGTCCTGATACGTCCGTCTTCGTCATTTCCGTCATGCTCCAATCTGTGATCGAGACGCTGGATGGGGCGCACCGCCCACTCTTCTCCTTAATGCCCCTGAATGATGCCTAACCTATCAGGCGGCAATTCATAGTGCGACAGCATTGCACGTCCAGTCAGCCGCGCGGTGCCGTGGTCTTGACGCGCACGCCGTGCGCCTTCTCGCCCTCCGGCTCGACGTGAATGGCGATCCGCGCCCCCGGGTGAACGACACGGATCGCATCCTCGATGCGATCGCATATATCATGGGCTTCGCCAACCGGCATCGCCTCCGGCACCACCATGTGAAAATCCACGAAGGTCGCCGGGCCCGCCTGCCGCGTCTTTAAGTCGTGAACGCCGAGCGAGCCCTCGGCATTGTCCGCGATGGCCCGCTTGATCGCCTCCTCTTCCTGCGCCGGCACGGCCCTGTCCATCAGCCCGTCGATCGAGCGCGAGATGACCTTCCAGCCCTGCCAGAGGATATTGCCGGCGACGACCACCGCAAGCAGCGGATCGAGGATCGCGTAACCGGTGGCAAGTGCCAGGAGAAGGCCGACAAGCACGCCCGCCGAGGTCACGACATCCGACACGATATGGTGACCATCGGCGCTGAGCGCCGGCGAGCGATGGCGCCTGCCCGCCCGGATCAACAGATAGGCCCAGGCGGCGTTGATCACGCCGGCACCGAAATTGATCGCAAGACCGAGTGCGGGCGCATCCAGCATGGAGGGCGCCATCATCTCCGGCACAGCCTCCCAGATGATCAGGAGCGCCGCGACGACGATCAGCACGCCTTCGATGACCGCGGAAAAATACTCCGCCTTGTGGTGGCCGAACGGGTGTGTCGCATCCGCCGGCTTCGCGGCATAGCCGATCATCATATAGGCGATCACCGCAGCGATGACGTTGACGGTGGATTCCAGTCCGTCCGAGAGAAGAGCCACCGAGTCCGTCACCCACCAGGCGAGCATCTTCAGCCCCATGACGCCAAGAGAAAGCGGCATGCCCCAGAAGGCGAGCCTCAGGACTGTTCGGTTGTCGGGCGCGGTCATCTCATTCCTCTGCAGATGCAAACGAGTTGCAAATGCATGCCTATTCAAACGCAAAACCGCCCGCGCGGGTTTTCGCGCAGGCGGGTCGTCGTCACCATGGGCGATTTCGGACGGATTGTCAAAGGGCGGTCACCGCCCGCGCGCCTCTGCCGCAGGTAGTCGAAATGTGTCGCCCTAGGCCGCCTTGATCTTCGCGCGCTTGGCCAGATGCGCCACCACGTTTTCGATCATCCGCATGCCGGCGTCACCGCCGAGCGTCATGATCGATTCGGGGTGAAACTGCACCGCGGCCACGGGTTCCTTCATGTGCTCGATGCCCATGATCGTGCCGTCCTCACTCTCGGCCGTTATCGTGAACTCACGCGGCAGGCTCGATGGGTCGGCGAAGATAGAATGGTAGCGTCCGACCGTCACCTCGCGGCCGAGGCCGGAAAAGACGATGCCCGGTTCCAACACCCGAATGCGCGAGGGCTTGCCATGCATTGGGATCGCCAATTGCCGAAGGTCTCCGCCATAAGCTTCCGCCAGCGCCTGCAGGCCGAGGCAGACGCCGAAAATCGGCAACTCGCGCGCCCGCGCCTTCTTGATCGTCGCCTTGCAGTCGAAGTCCTTCGGGCTGCCGGGGCCGGGCGAAAGCACGACGAGGTCCGGCTTGACCCGATCGAAGATCTCCTCGGCGACCGGCGTGCGCACCGTCGTGACGGTAGCACCGGTCTGGCGGAAATAATTGGCCAGCGTGTGGACGAAGCTGTCCTCGTGGTCGACGAGCAGGATTTTGACCCCGGCGCCGACCGGGGCCACGTCGCGCGCGGCCTTGGCGCTGTTGGTGGATTTCGCATCGCGAATGGCGGCAATCATGGCGGAGGCCTTCAGTTCGGTTTCGGCTTCTTCCTCTTCGGGGCTGGAATCATAAAGCAGCGTCGCGCCCGCCCGCACCTCGGCAATCCCGTCCTTGATCCGGATCGTGCGCAGCGTCAGGCCGGTGTTCATGTCGCCATTGAAGCCGACCATGCCGATCGCGCCGCCATACCAGGCGCGCGGGCTCTTCTCGTGGCTCTCGATGAAGCGCATCGCCCAGAGCTTAGGCGCCCCGGTCACGGTCACCGCCCAGGCATGGCTCAGAAAGCCGTCGAAGGCGTCCATATCGTCGCGCAGGCGCCCCTCGATATGATCGACCGTGTGGATCAGCCGCGAATACATCTCGATCTGACGGCGGCCGATCACCTTCACCGATCCCGGCACGCAGACGCGGCTCTTGTCGTTGCGATCCACATCCGAGCACATGGTGAGCTCGGACTCGTCCTTCTTCGAGTTCAGGAGCTTGAGGATCTGCTCGCTGTCGGCAATCGGATCGTCGCCGCGCTTGATTGTCCCGGAAATCGGGCAGGTCTCGATGCGGCGGCCAGACACACGCACGAACATCTCCGGCGAGGCACCGACGAGATATTCCTGGTTTCCGAGGTTGATGAAAAAGGAATAAGGCGACGGATTGATCGCCTTCAGCCGGTTGGAGATTTCCGAAGGGCGGCTTTCGCAGCGCTCGTAGAACTTCTGCCCCGGAACCACTTCGAAAAGATCGCCGCGGCGGAAGCTCTCCTTCGCCTTGACGACAAGCTCGGCATATTCGCCCGGCCGATGGTCCCCGTGCGGCGGAATGCTGTCGACGATGCGGAACGGTTCCGGCGCGATGTCGGCCGCCTTGCCTTCGGTCGAAAGTCCACCTCCCGCAAAGTCATAGCGGTCGATCCAGGCCCTTGCCGCATAGTGATCTACGACGAGGATCTCATCGGGCAGGAAGAGGACCATGTCGCGCTGGTCCTGCGGCCGCTCAAGCTTGAGTTCGATCGAGTCGAACTGGAAGGCGAGATCGTAGCCGAAGGCGCCATAGAGGCCGAGGCTCGCATCCTCTTCCGAATGGAAGAGGTTGGTCACCGCGCGGAGCACGGTGAAGACGGTTGGCATCTTCGAGCGTTCTTCCTCGGTGAAAACGCGGTCGGGCTCGTCGATGGTAACGTCGAGACGACGCGCGGTCCGGTCCCCGAGCGTGATGTCGACCACGGACTTCAGGTGCTCGGCGACAAGCGCCAGCAGCACTTCGCCGCGCTCATTATAGGCTTCGATCCAGAGCGAACGGCCGAACGAAGAAATGGCAAGCGGCGGATCGACGACGGCAGTGTCCCAGCGGGTGTAACGGCCGGGATATTCGTAGTTGGAGGAGAACACAGCGCCGCGTCTCTCGTCGAGCCTTTCGACATAGCCGGCGATCGCGTCCGTATAGGAGGCTTCGCGCCGCCTGCGGGTGACGACGATGCCGCCCCGGGTGGTGTAGCTTTCCGCGCCGTCTTCCAGAATTACCGTTGCCATTCGTCTCGCTCCGTCAAAGCCCGGTCTTTCCACGCGGCCCGAATACGAAAAAGCCGCCTCGAAATCTCCGGGCGGCTTCATGTCTCAATCACGCATGACTGGTCAAGGCCGCTTCAGCGGACCCACCACCAGACCGAAATGTTGCGTGCGGTTGCCATGGGCGAAACTGTTAGCCTGCCTTTGGACGGCGTGCAAGCGGGAAAAGCATTGGTTGAATAGGACGGCCACCGCCGGACCGTCCAGCCTTCCGGACCTCAGAAGCGCTGACCAGAGAGTCCCGGAAGGTGCGTCTCGGCTCGGAATGATATTGCGACGGCTGCGAGTATACCCCTCTCCTCAGTTTCAGCACATTTTGACGGAGGATTGTTCCCTTGCGCTCGGCACGTTCGACCGCGACGCGAACGGAAGGTCCCCGCATGCGCCACGCCGGACTCATATTGCTCTGCTCCTTGATCGCCTGCGGCGCGACCCTGCCTCAGCAGGGGCCGGTGCCAGCGGAGAAACCCGAAAACAGCAGTAAGCCGACTCCGGCGCCGAAACCTGCGGCGCCGACCGACAATGACAGTTCCGCAACCGGGAAGACCGAGTCCGGCCGCGACTTGCCTGCCGGCTGGAAGGACGATGCCATTGACGCCGTGCCGCCGGTGATCGTCGAAATCGAGAAGGAAGATGAAGGTGCCTACCGAGCCTGCCTCGCCGCGCTTCGCACCCTCGGCGCCTCATTCACCGAAGGCGCGCGCATCGACGACGGCAAGGGTTGCGGCATCGACAAGCCGATCGAAGTCAACGAAATTCTGCCGGGCACGTCGCTGAAGCCGGAGGGCACGATGCGCTGCGAAACGGCGCTGGCGCTTGCCCGTTGGACCAGGGAGACCGCGGCTCCGGCCGCGAAGGTCGCCTTCGGCCCGGATGCGGCCATCGGGAGCCTCAATCAGGCCTCTTCCTACGTCTGCCGTCTCAGGAACAACGGCAGCACCGGCAAGATATCCGAACACGCGCGTGGCAACGCCATCGATATTGCCTCCATCACACTGAAGGATGGCAAAACGATCGACATCCAGCCGCGCGACGACGACGGTACGCTAACCGGCGCCTTTCAGCGCGCCATCACCGCCACCGCCTGCCTCTATTTCACCACCGTGCTCGATCCCGGCAGCGATGCGGCGCACGAGACGCATCTGCATTTCGACGTCATCGAACGGAAGAACGGTTATCGGTATTGCCGTTGACAATATTGCATCAGCGACGAATCTCCCCTCAGCCGCCCCCACTCTCGTACCCGAGCGCGACGAATACGCCGGAAAAGCATCCCGCGACCTCTCCTTCGCCCATGAGCTCGGCCGTGACCGTCAGTCGCGCGCGGCCGTGCCGCTCCAGGAGGCGCATGAACCCCGGCCATTGATCCGGGTCTTCAAGGCTCGAGCGCGCCGAAAAGCCGCCGGCGACGGGCTTCAGGTAATCCATGCGGTTGCTCTGGATCACCAACCGGCTGTTGACGCCGCTCAACCGCAGCCGCAGATGGAGGAGCGACCAGGCGGCGAGGATCGACAGCGCCGAGGCGCTGCCGCCGAAGACCGTTTCGCGATGGTTGATGTTCGGTGCGAGCGGTGCCTGAAGAACCACATGCCCCCACTCCAGCGCCGCCACCTCGACCTGCATGGCGGCGGAGAGCGGAATATGGGCATGGAGGTATTCCCGCAGTTCCGAGGGTGTCATAATGCCTCCTATGGTTGGCCACGGACCAGTGGCCGGGCAGAACTCACTTCTACCGCATCGGCCCGAAAATCGTACCCGATTTTCGGAAAGCTCGATGCGCAGATTCAAAGCGTTAGCGTCCTTTGCGCGTCTGAAAGCGTCTGAAAGACGCGCGGCGCTGCAATCGGGAGCCGAGCTACGGCACGTTGCGGCGTCTTTTCGCGCAAACCTCGCCGCGCCCGATTGAAACCTCTCCCAACCGCCACGATCTAAGGGCGGCCAAGCATTTTTCTGCAAGCACAAACCTATCGAGGAACATCCATGCCGCTCCCCATGTACGCACTCATCGTCCCCGCCTTCACCCGCGGCTTTACGGCCCTCGACGGACTTCTGGGCAAGGCCGAAGCGTTCGCCACCGAGAGGGGCATGCCGCTCGCGGAGCTCTTCGACGCGCGGCTCGCGCCGGACATGCTGCCGCTCGCTGGCCAGATTCAGCGGGCGAGCGACACGGCGAAGAACGCGATCGGGCGGTTGACGACGCTCGAGGCGCCACGCCTTCCCGATGACGAACAGGATTTCGCGGCACTGCACGAGCGGATCGCCAGGACGATGGCCTTTATCGAGACCGTGAAACCCGAGCATCTCGACGGCAGCGAGACCCGTGAGGTGACGCTCAGCTTCCCCAACCTCAAGGTGACGTTCAGCGGCGGCGATTACCTCCTGCAGTTCGTGCTGCCGAACTTCTATTTCCACGTCACCACTACCTACGACATCCTGCGCCACAAAGGCGTACCGATCGGCAAGGCGGACTTCATCGGCCACCTCGGCTAACCCGCATTTCTCACACTCCTTGCGCCTTGCGTTGGATTTTGGCGAGTTGGATGCAGGCGAAAGCCGCGAAAAGCGTAGCCCGTCCTACGGTTGAGCGGCTTTCGCCCGGAGGCAGCCGCCATAATCCAACCCTGCGGGCCGGTTGAAAATGGCGACTGTGTGCGTCGCATGACTTGCCCGATGAGCCACATCGGGCTGCACGATTCTCCTACCCTGTCCCCATTTTGAACCGGCGCAGGGCACAAGGAGTGTGAGAATGCGGGCTAGGCCAGGATCTACGGCGCAGCGCGTCTTTTCAGACGCGCAAAGGTCCAAAGGTCGCTGTAACTCTTTGAATCTGCGCATCGAGCTTTCCGAAAATCGGGTACGATTCTCGGGCCGATGCGTTAAAACAGCCCTTCGATGTAGCCCGCTTCGTTGAGGCGGATCCTCTCGGACGAGGGCACTTTCGGCAGGCCCGGCATTGTCATGATCTCGCCGGTGATGACGACGATGAAGCCGGCGCCTGCCGCGAGCCGCACCTCGCGGATCGGCACCGCATGCCCGCTCGGTGCGCCGCGCAGGTTGGGGTCGGTGGAAAAGGAATATTGCGTTTTGGCCATGCAGATCGGCAGATAGCCATAGCCCTGGTCTTCCCAGGTCCGGAGCTGCTCGCGCACCAGCTTGTCGGCTATGACCTCGCTCGCATGGTAGATATCCTTGGCGATGGTCTCGATCTTCTGGAAGAGCGGCATTTCATCTGGATAGAGCGGCGAGAACTGCGAATGGCCGGCATTGGCGAGTTCGACGACCTTCAAGGCCAGATCCTCGATGCCAGCTGAGCCTTCGGCCCAGTGCTTGCAGAGCACCGCCTCGGACCCGAGCGTCCTCACATAGTCCTTGATCGCCTGGATCTCTGCTTCCGTGTCGGTCGTGAAATGGTTGATCGCGACCAGTGCCGGAACGCCGAATTTCTTGACGTTCTGCACGTGCCGCCCGAGATTGGCGCACCCCTTCTTCAAGGCCTCGACATTCTCCTTGCCGAGATCTTCCCTCTTCACCCCGCCATTCATCTTGATCGCCCTGACGGTTGCGACGATCACTGCGGCGTCCGGCTTGAGTCCGGCCTTGCGGCACTTGATGTCGAAGAATTTTTCCGCTCCGAGATCGGCCCCGAAGCCCGCTTCCGTCACGACGTAATCGGCGAGCTTCAGCGCGGTTGTCGTCGCCACCACCGAGTTGCAGCCATGGGCGATATTGGCAAAAGGGCCGCCATGGACGAAAGCCGGATTGTTCTCGAGCGTCTGCACCAGGTTCGGCTGCATGGCGTCCTTGAGCAGCACGGCCATGGCGCCGTCCGCCTTGATCTCGCGGGCGAAAACCGGGCTCTTGTCGCGCCGGTAGCCGATGATGATGTTGCCGAGGCGTCTTTCGAGGTCCCGGATGTCCGTCGCCAGACACAGGATCGCCATGACTTCGGAGGCGACGGTGATGTCGAAACCCGTCTCGCGTGGATAGCCATTGGCAACACCGCCAAGCGCGCCGACGATCTGGCGCAGCGCCCGGTCGTTCATGTCCATCACCCGCCGCCAGGCAACGCGGCGGGTATCGATCGCCTGTTCGTTGCCCCAATAGATGTGATTGTCGATCAGCGCAGCGAGCAGGTTGTGCGCCGAGGTGATGGCGTGAAAATCGCCCGTGAAATGTAGATTGATGTCCTCCATAGGCACCACCTGGGCATAGCCGCCGCCGGCGGCACCGCCCTTGATGCCGAAGCAGGGGCCGAGCGAAGCTTCGCGGATGCAGACGATTGCCTTCTTGCCAATACGGCTCAGACCGTCGCCAAGCCCGACGGTGGTCGTCGTCTTGCCCTCACCCGCCGGGGTCGGGTTGATCGCCGTCACAAGGATTAGCCGCCCGTTCTTCCTTTCTTTCTGCGCGGCGATGAACTCCGCGCTCACCTTCGCCTTGTCGTGCCCATAGGGAAGCAGGTGCTCCGGCGGAATGCCGAGCTTCGCACCGATTTCCATGATCGGCTTCTTCGTCGCGGCGCGCGCGATCTCGATGTCGGATTTGACGTGCCCCATGGCTCCCCTCAATTTGTGTTCGCACGGCTCGCGCATTCAACCTCCTCCGCCGAATGCGCTTGCGTTTGCTTGTTCTTACGCTGACATGAAGTCCGTCAGCGGGCAAGAATGTCGCGCATTTCCACGAGATTGGACCGAACACGGAGAATGTAGAAACCCATGGTTGCGAGGTGCGTCGGCATGATCCAGCCGTCCTCGCGGCCATTCGAGATGATCAGCGGTTGGATACGCAGCGCGGCGCGAAGCTGCTTCATCGTTTCCGTATAGATCGGCGTCAGCCCCCGCTGCGTGACGACATTCTCGAAATCGGCGCCCGCCGCCGACAGGATGCCGTAATAGCCGTAGAGTTGGCCGAATGAGAACCAGAAGCGGTCGTCCGCCCGCGTGTCGAACCAGCCGCCATTGTGCAACTCGGAGCGCTCGCGAATGATCGCCGACGTATTGCCGAGGTCGCTCGCGATGCGATCCAGGAATTCGACCAGATTGTCCGACCGCCCATCGAAGACCGCATCGCACTTGCCGAGAGATACATTGAACTTCCTGAGGTCGCGCATGGCGGCGCGATAGAAGCTGGGAGTCGGTGTTTTCGGGCCGAACGGGCTGATGCCGAAATACCAGGTCTCCTCGTCGAACTGGATATTGCCGCGCGCGCTCTGCAGGTCGTTGTTGATTCCGGAAGTGCCGCGGACGCGGCCGAGCGAGTCGACCAGTTCCACGGCCGTGCGCCGCACCGCCTGATTGATGCCGCGCTGGAACGATGCCTTGTTGTCGAGCCAGGGCGTATCGTCCCAGTCGAGCCCGAAAAAGCCGATCTTGTAGGCAAGCATCGAGGATATCCAGGCGTTCTGGTTGACATTGAAGTCGATGAGATCGGCTGCAACATCGACGATTGCGGAGTGCTGGCAGGCGGTCCCGGCGGGCAGCTGCGCGACGGCCAGCGATTCAGGCGTCGAGGTCCCTGCATCGAGCGCTGCCCGGTTGGCGGGGGTCACATCGGCCGATTGCCCGGTCGTCGTCGCCCCCGGACCACTGACCGGCGAGCCGGCCGGTGTCTTGCGTTCGGCGAGCTTGTAGCGGTCGACGTAATCCGGATCGAAATTGGTCCAGGCCTGCGTCTGCCAGATGAAATAGCCGTAGAAGAGGACAAAGGCGAGCAGGATGAGCGCGATTGGCCCTTTGATGATCCAACTTCTTCCGCGGTACCAGTTGCCAAGCGCGACGAAGGGCCAGGCGAGCCACGCCACTACCAACCCGATGCCCCGGCCGATCGCCGTGAAGACACGCTGAAAGAACGCAACGATCGGATCGAACATCTTCTATTCCTCTTTGAGACCGTAGAGCTTGTGGCGGAAGGCGGCCTTGTCCTTGAGATATGTGCCCGTCAACGTCGCAACAACATATTCCCGAAACTTTTCGCTGTAGCCTTCATAAGCGCTGTAGAAGCCCTGCTTGTCGAAAACGAAGCGCGAGACGAAATCGCGCGGGACGAGTTGTGAAACGAGGCGGTTGACGAGCCACTGGTCCGGGTGATCGGGCGCGGCCCTTACCAGCAGGAAGCGATGTGCCGGGGCGATTTCCTGCATTTTGACCGTGCCGGTCGCGGCGATCGCCCGCGACATTTCCTGCAGGAAAGGATAGATGCCGTCCCGCGCTACCAGCGCGGCATTGCGGTGAATCCACGTCTGCAGCCAGATTCGATCGGCATTGACCAGGTCGGCGTCCGGATCGGCCTCGTTGATCAGCCCGCGAACGGCCATGTCCGCCCGGTGCTGGAACAGGCCGGAGTGCTCCACCCAGGAGGCCTGCGGCAATTGCAGCCGGTTCGTCGCAGCCAGGAAATCGTAGATGCGCGCATGATCGGAGATCGCGATATAACTCACCTGCCAGGGCCGCGAGCGACGAAAGCCCGGCGCCGACGGATCGCAGATCACCGTCGTCGTCTTCGCGTCCAGGAAGACATAGACGCCGCCGAAGTGGTTCGCCCAGAAGGCCTGGTGGCGGAAGATGAGTTGGTCGGGCACCAGTGCATTCTGCCGGATGTCGCCGGTCGTCTGCGCCAGTTCCACCATCCGCCCGAGCATCGCGTCGTCCGCCCAGGCGTTCGGCACCTTCTTCAAACGGTCGATGAGCTCGCGAAGTTCGGCCGCCTTGCCGAGCATGCCTTCGGCCGAGAGCACCCGGAACCGCACCTCGTTGATCGACAAGAGATCGTCGATGTCCTTGACGACGGAGACCGTATCCTCGATCTCTCCATAGAGAGCGTCTTTGATCGTCACCGCGTGGATTGCACGGCTGTTTGCATTGAAGAATTCGTGCATCAACGCCGCAGTGTTGGAAAAGCTCGTGTGCACCACCGGCAGCTCCCCCTGCGCCGGCGTCAGGATGATGAAGCGCCGGTTCACCCGATTGGGATCGAGATAATCCTGGTCCCCCAATTCATAGGCAATCTCCGGCGAGAAGCCGGTCATGTCGATGCTGAAGCGCGGAAGCGCCGTCGGCCTGAGGCCGAAGCCTTCGAGCGCCTTGTTGTAGCGCGCAATAAGGTGCGGCTCGGAAATATCGAGCAGCCGCCCGTAAATGAGCTCGGCTTCCAGGAGGCGCTTCATTGTGGAACGCTCCGCAAGACGCGGACGTCCCGTTCGCTGACCAATGCCGCCATCAACTCTGCCACCTGCCGGCGCGCTTCATTGCCTCGATCTCGTGGATCGCCTTCTCGCGCTGGCGTTCGCGGCGAATGATGTCGGCGATCGCTGCGTCGTCGGTTTTGTCAGTGTATCGGAATTCGCTGTCGGCATAGCGGTTGATTTCCTGCAGCACCATGTCGATGGTGATCGGGCCGCGGAGATCCTCGATCATTGCCCTCTTCTCCTCATAGGATTTGTGCATGAAGGAGGCCGCATCCTCGAACCAGTCGTCCGGCAGTTCGACATCCATCGCCCGCATCTTGATCGCGTCGGTGATGTTCCTGATGGCGCGGCCGGTGAAGCGGGGTTCGGCCTCCTTTATCCGATGCAGATAGGCACCGACATCGGCAAGCGTGGCGACCTTGCCCCTTTCCTTCTCAAAACGTTCCCAGACGGCGACGAGCCCATCCTCCTGCGGCCGCGAATGCGCCGCATAAGATTGCGTGACGGCCCGCTTGATCTCCTGGCCGGCATAGAGCTCGTGCTCTCCCAACGGGATCTGATGGTTGTTGCCGACGAGCAGCGCAAAAATGTCGATGTAGTCCGCCTCCGTCTGCGGCCCGTCGACCAGCCAGCGCGCACCGGCCCGCTGACGCAGCGCATCGTCGACATTCTCCGGATGGTTCGAAAACATGCCGAAGGTGCAATTGCCGCGAATGACGGTCGAGGCGCCGGCGAAGCTCTCCATTAGAACCGCGGTCACCTCATGCTGACCGGCCGAGGCGCGGTCGTCGGAACGCTTCGCCGTCACCTGGTCGACATCGTCGATCGTGCCGAAACCGATCGCGCGCGGGTTCATGACGTTATTGACGAACTCCTTGCAGTTCTGGCCCGATTTGCCCTGGTATGAGGAAATCTGGTCGACACCGAAGTTCTCGTAATGGAGGGCATAGCCGGCGACGCCGCAATAGTCGTGCAGCATGCCGGCAAGCATCTGGATCAGGATCGTCTTGCCGGTGCCCGGCATACCGTCGCCGATGAAGGTGAAAAGGAAGCCGCCGAGTTCGACGAACGGGTTCATCTGCCGGTCGAAGTCATAGGCCACCAGCATTTTGGCAAGCTTCAGCGCCTGATATTTGGCGATGTGGTTGCCGATGATCTCCTCCGGCTTCTTGAAGGTCATCACAAGCGGCTTGCGCTTCTGCCCGGGCGCGACGTCGAAGCCGTTGAGCGTGAAGTCGTCCTGGTCGAGCCGGATGTGCACAGTCTCGAAGTTCTGCAATCCCGTGAAGCGCGCCTTGCGGGCGAGCAATCCGTCGATCGCCACGCGTGAAAAGGCGCGGGTTCGGGCCGTCAGGGCAAGCTCGTCGGGCGCGCCCGCGATGCTGCGGTCGAGCGCCGCCACCATGCTTTTCAAGGCGTCCTGGGGGGTGTCGATAAGAAAGTCCGGCTCGGCGGCATCGTCGACCGGCTCCCCCTCCCCCTGCAAGGTCGCGCCGAGATAGGCGGCGAGCGTGAAGGCGGCGACATAGGCCGACGCCGCAAGCAGCGCCTTGAACCGCTCCGCATCCTCCCCGGCGAGCGGTGCAGTCGAATTGCGCGCCTGCAACTGTTCGAGACTCGTCTGCCGCGCGAATACGTCGGCAACCGCCAGCGCCACCTGGATGCCGCGGCGGACGCGGTAGAGCACGGCGTGCTGCGCCGGAGAGAGTAGCGGATCTGCGCCGCGGATCGATTGAACGGTGCGGGCAAGCTCGACCTCCCGCGTGCGGCGCTGGCCGCCCGTCGACACGGTCGAGACGAAGCGGCGCCCGGTACCGGCAAGCGGCGCGCCATTTGGACCATCGACCCGCTCGAGGATGATGAGCTTGGTGACGAGGCTCTGGGCGATCGCCTGGTGCTTGGCAATGTCGTCCTCGTGGAGCGTCGTCAGGCCCGCGTTCAAAGTCATCGCTCAAACCTCGCTCACCACCTGGTTACCGGAAATCACATGTACCTTGTAATCACCGAAAATCCCGGCCGCCTCGCCGGAAGCATAAAGCGCCTGATAGGCGTCATGCGGCACCAGCGCATGCTTCTCATAGGCGCTGACCCCCATGCGGGCGGCCTCGAGATTGTCGGTGTCGATATGGAATTCTTCCTGCGCCGGCGTCGAGGACCAGAAGCCGTGTTTGGCCGGACGCTCCGCCTTGGAATAGACCTCCTGCACCGTCCAGGTCAAAAGCCAGGCATTCTCGGTCCTGCGCACCTTCGAGAGGATTTCGTTGATCTTCGCGCTGTTCTCGGTGATCCCCGCCGAATAGAACGGCCCAAGCACGATGCGCCGAAGCTGCTTCGGATGCAGTTCCGGAAAATCCCTGTCGAGCGTCGTGGCGATCGTTGCCGGCGTCAGCGAATAGGCGCTGTGCTTCGAAGCGAAATCGTCGAAGCGGCTGGCAAGCTCCGGATTGAGCAGTCCGCCGACAGGCAGCGGGATCTCGACGTCGGGATTGAGCTTGCCGTCCCTGGTCACCAGCATTTCGACGATATTTTCCGATGAATCCTCGATCGTCGCCATATAGACCATCGGCAGGGTCTGGCTGCCGTCGAATGCGCCCCAGGACACGACGTAATAGGGCCGCATCGTCTTCGGATTGACAGCAACCCGGATCGTCTCCGGCAGGATGAAGGGCGAGAAGATATTCCCCTGGCCGATCTGCTCGAGATAAAGCCGCTCGGCCATCCGCGATTGCAGCGCATCGGGAAAGGCCTTGTGCCGCAGGATGAAATCCACCATTTCCTCGCGCAGCGCATCGGCAGAGGGAATACTCGCCAGCCGCCTGTCGGCGCTCTGGCGGTCATTCTCGAATTCCAGCACGTTCTGGAACGTCGGATAGCCGCTCTCCGCACGCGCGATGCGGAACTGCTCGACAAAGCCGATGCGGTTCTCCCAGCAGGTGATCGATGCCTTCAGCCGCGCCAGATAGGGAACAATGACCTCGCCCACCACCGTATTGCGGTAGAGCGGCGAGTTTCGGTCTCCGAGAAACAGCTCCAGCCCCGCCACCGCAGCCCGGATCGAGGTGAAGTATTGCCGGACGGACGAGGATATCGCAACGCTCATCGAACGCCTCCCGCCATCTGCCAAAGGGCGGCCGGAAATCGGATCATCGACGCCTTGCCGATCACTGCTTCACGTAATCTGCGGCATTGTGCTTTTCCATTACGTCCTGGAAGCGGCGGGCAAAGGCGTCGTCGGCGAGTTTCTTGCGCCGCTGGATATCCTGTGTCGCCTGCATGTTCTTCTCATGCATTTCGAGCAGGTCGCCGATGTGGCGCTGGGCCGCGGCGCCGATCCCGGCCATGGTTTCCTCGGCGGCGGTGTCGACCTGGCTGCCGAGCGTGTTGATCTTGTGGGCGACATCCTGCTGCGCCGCGGTCTTCAAGGAATCCTCGAGCGACTTGTAGAGGACGATACGCTGTTCGGTGTCAATCGTCAGCTTGTTGATTAGCGTGTTCTGCGCCGCGATCTGGTTGTTGAGCGAGTCGACGAAGGTCTGGAACATCGCCGTGTAGCGCTCGAGCGTCTGGCTCTCGGCAAGCAGTTCCTGCTCCTTGGCCTGCTTCTCGTTGTATTCGGTCGCGAGCCTGGAGCGCTCCGCCTCAAGGTCGGTGCGGGTCCTCTGGTCGGTCGAGGCGGCGATCCGGTTCTCGATGTCGAGCAGCAGCGGATTGAGTTCCTCGATCCTCTTCTGCGTTTCCTCAAGAGTCGTCATCGTACCTTTGCGGCGCTCGATTACCTGGATGAGGCTCTGCTCCGAGGTTTTGTAGCGCTGGTCGAGAATCGACTTCTGATCCTTGAGGATGCCGACGATCATATCGGACTTGGCAAGCAGCTCCTGCAGATTGCCGGCGAGCGACATGTTGCGCACGCGATCGGTACGCATGCGCTGCATCGACTGCTTGGAAAAGATGCCGATGAACTTCTCGTAGCCGGTATAGCTCTTCATGCTCTCGAATTCGGCGCCAAAGACATTGGTCGCGTCTTCGAGGCCGATGATCAGATCGGCGATATTGGCCTCCATCACCTTCTGCTGCTTGATGACGTCCTGGATACGGGCGTTCTCGATGTCGAAATCGACGTCACCGAGCCTGGTGTCGGCCTTGGCGAACTGCTCGAGAACGACGCCGGACTGCTCAAGCTTGCCGCGCATCTCGTCGACGACGTTCTTCGTCTTCTCGATCTCGGTGTCAAAATTCTGAAGAGTCGCCATTTTCCGTCCCCTTGATCCGCACCGACAGGCGCACGTCAGCGGCCCAGATTACTCAGCCATCGATTGCACTTATATAAAGGACGTCCGACAGGCGAGGACAAGACGCGGTTGGGCTTTTTTCACCCCTGCATCCGGTCTTCCCAATGGCGGCGGCAATAGGAGACGTATTTCTCGTTGCCGCCGACGTCGACTTGTGCGCCCTCGCGCACGACATTGCCCTTGCCGTCGAGGCGCACGACCATTGTCGCCTTGCGGCCGCAATGGCAGATCGTGCGTACCTCGCGCAGTTCGTCGGCGATCGCGAGCAGCGCCATGGAGCCGGGAAAGAGCTTGCCCTTAAAATCCGTCCTCAAGCCATAGGCCATCACGGGGATGCCGAGACGGTCGGCCACCCTCGCGAGCTGCCAGACCTGGTTCTCGCCGAGAAACTGCGCCTCATCGACGAATATGCAGGCGATCTCGCCGGAACCGTCGCCGTTCATGCGCTCGACAAGGGCGTAGAGATCCTCAGCTCGGCGGAACGGGATCGCCTCCGCGTCGAGCCCGATGCGCGAGGCGATCCGGCCGACGCCGGCGCGATCGTCGAAAGCGGCGATCAGCATCACGACGCGCAGGCCGCGCTCCTGGTAATTGTAGGACGCCTGCAGCAGCAGCGTGCTCTTGCCGGCATTCATCGTCGCGTAGCTGAAATAGAGTTTTGCCATGAGCCCCGTCTCCGGAATCGCAAGCCGTTACATGACGAGGCGAAGGGCGGAAGGCCAGAGCGCGGGCGACGCGACCCACAGCTTTTCGCGAGGCGCTGCGGACGGTGCTGGCGCCGGACATGAAATAGCCGCATCGCGCCTTGTTTCGCGGGGATTGCGACATTCCGCGTCGCTCCGTGCATCCCTTCAGCGTATTGAGACAATACACTGCCGTGGGCACCAAGGCCTTGAATTCCGGTCCCATTGGTGTTTGGCTAAACAAGAATGGAAGCAGGGGAACGACTACGATGATAAGAAATCTCACTCTCAAACTCATGCTCGCGGGCAGCGTTTGCGTGGCGGCCCTGACCGCCGGAAACGCTGTCGCGGCGGATCCGGAAAGCTGCAGTCCCGTGCGCTTCTCCGACGTCGGCTGGACGGACATCACCGCGACGACGGCAACGGCCACGACCATCCTGAAGGCGCTCGGTTACGAGACGGATGTGAAGGTGCTCTCGGTTCCGGTTACCTACACGTCGCTGAAGAACAAGGACATCGACGTCTTCCTCGGCAACTGGATGCCGACGATGGAAGGCGATATCGCCCCCTATCGCGAGGATAAGTCGGTCGAGACCGTGCGCGAGAACCTCGAAGGCGCCAAGTACACGCTTGCGACCAACGCAAAGGGCGCGGAACTCGGTATCAAGGACTTCAAGGACATCGCCGCTGAGAAGGATGCGCTCGACAGCAAGATCTATGGCATCGAGCCCGGCAATGACGGTAACCGCCTGATCATCGACATGGTCGAGAAGGACACTTTCGGCCTCAAGGGCTTCGAAGTGGTCGAATCCTCCGAGCAGGGCATGCTGGCGCAGGTCGCCCGCGCCGAGAAGGATGGCGAGCCGATCGTCTTTCTTGGCTGGGAGCCGCATCCGATGAACGCCAACTTCAAGCTCACCTATCTCTCCGGTGGCGACGACATCTTCGGACCGAACTTCGGCGGAGCCACGGTCTACACCAATGTCCGCGCCGGCTACACCGAGGAATGCCCGAACGTTGGCGCCCTTCTCAAGAATCTCAAATTCACGCTCGAGATGGAAAACGAGATCATGGGCAAGATCCTGGACGACGGCGAAGATCCGGAGAAGGCTGCCTCGGAATGGCTCAAGGCCAATCCCCAGGTCCTCGAGCCATGGCTTGCGGGCGTCACCACCAAGGAGGGCGCCGACGGGCTGGCCGCGGTCAAGTCCGAGCTCGGCCTCTGACGGCCTGACGCCACGCGCCCCGACGACGTGCATCAGGGGACTGAACGCGTGCCGCATGTTTCCGGAAGCGGATACATGCGGCAGCAGCCTGCCCTTAGCACGGCGCCATGCGATCCTGTTCGACCCCTGACAAGAGGGATTCAATCCCGTGGAATTTCTGACTGACCATCCCATTCCGATCGGCGGCTGGGCCAAGGCCTTCGTCGACTGGCTGACAACCAATTTCGAGCTGTTTTTCGACCAGCTTGCAAACTTCCTGTCGGCAATCATCTCCATTCTGCTCTACATCCTCCAGACGCCGCACCCGCTCATCGTCATCGCGATCGTGACCGCGCTTGCCTGGTGGTTCCGCCGCTCGATCGGCATCGCGGCCTTCACCTGTCTTGGCCTTCTGCTGATCATCAACCAGGGCTACTGGAAGGAAACCACGGAGACGCTGGCGCTGGTGCTCGCGGCCACCTTCGTCAGCATGGCCGTTGGGATCCCACTCGGCATCGCCGCGGCGCGGCGTGCCTGGATCTATGCCTTCATGCGCCCGATCCTCGACCTCATGCAGACGATCCCCACCTTCGTCTACCTGATCCCGGCACTGATCCTGTTCGGTCTTGGGATGGTGCCGGGCCTGATCGCCACGGTCATCTTCGCCATTCCCGCGCCGATCCGCCTAACCCGCCTCGGCATCATCTCGACGCCGCCCGCGCTGGTCGAGGCCGCCGAATCCTTCGGCGCCACGCCCTGGCAGGTGCTGCGCAAGGTGGAACTGCCCTTCGCAATGCCGCAGATCATGGCCGGCCTTACCCAGACGATCATGCTCTCGCTTTCGATGGTGGTCATCGCCGCTCTGGTCGGCGCCAACGGCCTCGGCGTGCCCGTCCTCAGGGCTCTGAACACCGTCAATATCGCCCGGGGCTTCGAGTCCGGACTCTGCATTGTCATCCTCGCAATCGTTCTCGATCGTCTGTTCCGCTCATCCGATGAAGGAGAAGGCGCATGACAGACGCCGTCGTTTTCAAGAATGTCGACATCATCTTCGGCAAGAACCCGCAGGTGGCGCTCGAGATGGTCGACCAGGGGAAGAGCCGGGACGAGATCGGCGCGGCCTCCGGTCATGTGCTCGGCGTCGCCGGCGCCTCGCTGTCGATTCATGAAGGCGAGATCCTCGTGCTGATGGGTCTCTCCGGCTCCGGCAAATCGACGCTGCTTCGAGCGGTCAACGGGCTTGCCCCGGTCGTGCGCGGCGAGGTGGAGGTCAAGACGGCGAACGGCTCGCTCAATCCCTATCGCTGCAATGCCAAGGCGCTTCGCGACTTCCGCATGCATACCGTCTCGATGGTATTCCAGCAGTTCGCGCTTCTGCCCTGGCGGACGGTGGCCGACAATGTCGGCTTCGGACTCGAACTTGCCGGCGTTCCGGACGGCGAACGCAAGAAGCGCGTCGGCGAGCAGCTCGAACTCGTCAATCTCAGCGCGTGGGCGGACCGTAAGGTCAACGAGTTGTCCGGCGGCATGCAGCAGCGTGTCGGCCTCGCCCGCGCCTTTGCGACGGGCGCGCCCATTTTGCTGATGGATGAGCCGTTCTCCGCGCTCGATCCGCTGATCCGCACGCGCCTGCAGGACGAGCTGCTGGAATTCCAGCGGCGACTGAAGAAGACGATCATCTTCGTCAGCCACGACCTCGACGAGGCCTTCCGCATCGGCAATCGCATCGCGATCATGGAGGGCGGACGGATCATCCAGTGCGGCACGCCGCAGGAAATCGTGAGGAACCCGGCAAACCAGTATGTGGCCGACTTCGTCCAACACATGAATCCGATCGCGATGCTGACCGCGAAGGACGTGATGCAGAGCGGCATCGATCGCTCGACCGCCGGCGCGGGAGTGACCGCCACCGCCAGGCCCACGACGCCGCTCATCGACATCCTCGACGCCATGTCGCGTCAGCCGGGCAGCATCGGCGTCGTCGATAACGGCGCGGTCGTCGGAACCATCGATGCGCAGGACATCGTCGAAGGACTTACCCGCCACCGCAGCAGGGAATGACGCGGGCGATGCAATGTGTTCGAAAAAGGCCTGGAGCGCACGCTCCGGGCCTTTTATTTTGGATGATGCACCGACCGTTAAGGGGGCGACGATGAGCGAGAAACCCAATGTCCTGCGCGATACCGATGACGAGGCACGCAAGCTCGCCCGTGTCCTGCTCCGATCGGCGCGGAGCGGTGCGCTGGCGGTGATCGAACCTCAGAGCGGCGGCTTTCCCTTCGTCAGCCGGGTGCTGCTCGGCATCGACGTCGACGGAGCGCCGGTGGTTCTGGTCTCGCGTCTGTCGACCCATACCCAGGCGCTGCTCGCCGACGACCGCGCATCTCTCTTGACGGGCGAACCCGGCAAAGGCGATCCGCTCGCCCATCCGCGCCTGACCGTACAATGCCAGGCTGAAGAGATCCGGCGCGATTCGGACGACCACGCCCGCATCCGCGAACGCTTCCTGCGGCGCCACCCGAAAGCGGGACTTTATATCGATTTCCCCGATTTCGGCTTTTTCCGCCTGACACCGCAGCGAGCGAGCCTCAATGGCGGCTTTGGCCGTGCCTATGCGCTGACGGCCGACGATCTCGTCATCGATTCACCGGCGACCGCCGCGCTCGCGGAGATGGAGGCGAGCGCAATCGACCACATGAATACCGATCATGCCGAGGCAGTAGACCATTACGCGAAGGTTCACTGCCGGGCATCCGGTGGCGACTGGAAGCTCGTTGGAATCGATGCGGCCGGTCTCGATCTCGCTGATGGCGAGGCGCTGAAGCGCCTCGAATTCGAGACGCCGATACAAAATGCAGCCGAGTTGCGGCCTGTCCTGAAAAAACTTTACCGCTAAACCGCACTTGGCTACCCCCATTTCTTGCAGTGGGTGGTTGCCCTTTTATGCATCACGGCTAATTATCGTGCTTCGTCAAACATAACTACGTGTGATGTGATCGCATGGAGCACGCAATGCAGCCTCTCTCGCCTGAAAAACACGAGGAAGCCGAAACAGCAGCCGGTTTTCTTTCTGCCATGGCAAATCCGAAACGTCTGCTCATCCTCGACTCGCTCGTCAAGGAAGAGATGGCAGTGGGCGCATTGGCCAACAAGGTCGGATTGAGTCAGTCTGCCCTTTCGCAGCACCTTTCGAAACTGCGGGCGCAGAATCTGGTCAGCACTCGCCGGGACGCGCAGACGATCTACTACTCGAGCTCTTCCGACGCGGTCATGAAGATCCTGGGCGCGCTCGACGAGATCTATGGCGAACACAGCCACCCCGTAGGAGACAAGCCGCTCCTGCGCAAATCGGCGTAACTTCCCCGTACGCCACCCATCTGGACGACCTCCGTATTGGCCCCGACGAGCCATTGTGCGAGGGCGTACGCGCATGTGTCATCATACCCTTTCATCGTTGCTTCACCCCCCGTCTGCGCTGCCCGGCATCTCTCCACAAGGGGAGAAAACGGCTTAGCGCAACGGAGGGCTGCTTTGATTCAACGCAATGCCCGGCCGACGAAATTGAGGTAAGGCTTCTCCTTTGGCCAATGGCGTCCCTGCATCGCTGCCGGCCACGGCTTGGATCGGCGCTTGCTTGTGTTGAAAGGAGCGACCCATGGTTTCGACCAGAACGGCACCGGGCATAAGCGATGAGCCTGTCGAAGATTCAACGGCAACCCGTCCGCTCTCGAAGGAAGAACTGCGGGCGATCGACGCCTATTGGCGAGCATCCAATTACCTCTCGGTCGGGCAGATCTACCTCCTCGATAATCCGCTGTTGAAGGAGCCGCTGAAGCGCGAGCATATCAAGCCGAGGTTGCTCGGGCATTGGGGTACGTCACCGGGCCTGAATATGCTCTATGCCCACCTCAACCGGGTCATCAAACGCGATGACCTCAACATGATCTACGTGATTGGCCCGGGGCACGGTGGACCTTCTTTGGTAGCTCACGCTTACATGGAAGGCACCTATAGCGAGGTATATCCAAATATCAGCCAGGATGCGGAGGGCATGAAGCGGCTGTTCAAGCAGTTCAGCTTTCCGGGAGGAATCCCCAGTCACGTTGCACCAGAGACGCCGGGAAGCATCCATGAGGGCGGCGAGCTCGGCTACGCCTTGAGCCATGCCTATGGGGCGGCGTTCGACAACCCCGACCTGATCGTCGCCTGTATCGTCGGGGACGGAGAGGCCGAGACCGGACCGCTTGCGACCGGCTGGCACGGCAACAAGTTCCTGAACCCGGCGCGCGACGGCTGCGTGCTCCCCATCCTCCACCTCAACGGATACAAGATTGCGAATCCTTGTTTTCTCGCCCGCATTCCCAGGGACGAGTTGCAGAAATTCTTCGAGGGCATGGGTTACGCGCCGTATTTCGTCGAAGGGCGTGACCCGGCGGCCGTCCATCAGCAGTTGGCCGGCGTACTCGACGCCGTGGTCGCGGAAATCAAGCGAATTTGGACCGATGCCCGCACCAACGGCAAGGTCATGCGCCCCAACTGGCCGATGATCGTCTTGCGCACGCCGAAGGGCTGGACCTGCCCGGAGGAGATCGACGGCAAGAAATGCGAGGATTACTGGCGCTCGCATCAGGTGCCGATGGGCGACATGGACAATCCAAGCCACATCCGCATTCTCGAAGACTGGATGAAGAGCTATCGGCCCGAAGAGTTCTTCGACGGCAACGGCCGGCTGAAGCCGGAATTGGCGGCGCTCGCTCCCGTGGGGCGCCGCCGCATGAGCGACAACCCGCATGCAAATGGCGGCCTGCTTCTGCGCGACCTGAAGATGCCTGACTTCCGTGACTATGCGGTCGCCGTTCCGAGCCCCGGCGCCACAACGGCGGAGTCGGCGCGCGTGATGGGCGCTTTTCTGCGCGACGTGATGAGGCTCAATCTCGAGGCCAAAAACTTCCGTCTTTTCAGCCCGGACGAGAACAACTCGAATCGTTGGCAGGATGTGCTCGAGGTCACGAACCGTTGCTACATGGCGGAGATCTATCCCGAGGACGATCATCTGGCGCCGGACGGTCGGGTGATGGAGGTGCTCAGTGAGCATCAATGCCAGGGGTGGCTGGAAGGTTACCTGCTCACCGGACGCCACGGCTTCTTCTCCTGCTACGAAGCATTCATCCACATCATCGACTCGATGTTCAATCAGCACGCCAAATGGCTGAAGGTGTGCAACGAAATCGCCTGGCGGCGGCCGATCGCTTCGCTGAACTATTTCCTGAGTTCCCACGTCTGGCGTCAGGACCACAACGGCTTCAGCCATCAGGATCCCGGCTTCATCGATCACGTCGTCAACAAGAAGGCCGACGTTATCCGGGTCTATCTGCCACCGGACGCGAACACGCTTCTATCGGTCACGGATCATTGCCTCAGGAGCCGCAACTACATCAACGTCGTGGTCGCCGGCAAGCAGCCCGCCCCGCAATGGCTGACAATGGACGAGGCCATCAAGCATTGCAGCGAAGGCCTCGGGATCTGGGAATGGGCGAGCAATGACAAGGGCAGCGAGCCCGATGTCGTGATGGCATGTTGCGGCGACGTGCCGACGCTCGAGACGCTGGCAGCGGTCGAATTGATCCGTGACCATCTGCCGGACCTGAAGGTGCGCGTCATCAACGTGGTGAACCTTATGAAGCTGCAGCCGTCGGAGGAGCATCCGCACGGCCTTTCGAACCGCGACTTCGATGCCTTGTTCACAAAGGATAAGCCGATCATCTTCGCCTTCCATGGCTATCCATGGCTGATCCACCGTTTGACGTACCGCCGCACGAATCACAAGAATCTGCATGTTCGCGGCTACAAGGAGGAAGGGACGACGACCACCCCATTCGACATGGTTGTGTTGAACGACCTGGATCGGTTCCACCTGGTCGAGGACGTGATCGACCGGCTGCCGCAACTGGGGGCCCGTGCTGCCTACTTCAAGCAGGCAATCCACGAGAAACTGATCGAACACCGGCAACACATTCAGAAGTACGGCGACGATCTGCCAGCCATCAGCGGTTGGAAGTGGGGCCTGAAGGGAGCGGCCGGCAAACCTCTGGGCACGTCCACTGAAGAGGACAATATTTAAGGACGACTCAAGCGGAAACCATGCCCGAGATGCTCTCGACCGACGCCGATCTCCATGGACCGCCGACCGATGAAGATCTGGGGCGGCTACAGTTCACAACGCTGCTGTATTACCTGCAAGTCACCAATCCGGACAATGGCCTGGTCCGTGACAAAACAGAGCCGAACGCCCCGGCAAGCATCGCGGCAATCGGCATGGCGTTGGCGACGACTCCCGTTGTTGTGGAACGAGGCGTCATCATCCGCGAATTCGCGGCGAAGATCACTCGCAAGCGATTGCGATTCTTGTCGGAACTTCCGCAAGGACCAGAGCCGGACGCCTCCGGCTACAAAGGCTTTTTCTATCATTTTCTGGACATCGAAACGGGCCGCCGCGTTTGGCAATGTGAGTTGTCAACCATCGATACGGCGTTCCTGTTGGCGGGCGCACTGACGGTAGCAACCTATTTCGATGGCGACACCGCCGACGAGGCGGAAATCCGCCAACTCGCGACGACGCTTTATGAGCGTGCCGATTGGAACTGGGCCCGCGATGGCGGTCCGACGCTGACGCACGGTTGGCACCCGGAAAGCGGTTTCATTCCCCACCGCTGGCGTGGGTACGACGAAGGACTGCTGCTCTACATCCTCGGGCTCGGTTCGCCGACCCATCCGTTGCCGCCCGAATCATATGCCGCCTACACGGCCACCTATGAATGGAGGAATATCTATGGCCGCGATGTGCTTTATTCTGGACCGCTCTTCACCCACCAACTGTCGCATATGTGGGTGGATTTTCGAGGCATTCGCGACGAGTTCATGCGGCAGCACGACAGCGACTATTTCGAGAACAGTCGGCATGCAACGTTCGTGCAGCAGGAGTATGCGATTCGCAATCCGATGAATTTCGCCGGCTACGGGGAATATTGTTGGGGATTCACGGCGAGCGACGGGCCCGGTTGGGTCACGCGCGTGGTCAATGATGTCAAGCGGGAGTTCTTTGATTACATCGCACGAGGGGCTCCATTCGGGCCCGACGACGGGACGGTTTCACCATGGGTTGTTATCGCTTCGCTGCCATTCGCGCCTGAAATCGTCATTCCGACAACCCGCAACTTTGCCCGCATGAACCTGGGCATGACGCGTCTGTACGGGTTCAAGCCGTCGTTCAATCAGTCTTTCGTGGTGAAAGACAGTCCGACCGGATGGTGGGTAACTCCGTACCACTTCGGCGTCGACCAAGGGCCGGTTGTGCTGATGGTCGAAAACTACCGGACGGGCCTGCTCTGGGACATAATGCGCCGATCCGCACCCATAGTGACAGGGCTGCGCAGGGCTGGGTTCACCGGGGGCTGGCTATAACACGCTCACGAAAGGACCGAAGGCGTTGTGCCGCTCAACCACCCCAGCGCGCATCCTGTCGAAATTCGCCGGGCCGCTGCAGGCTCTAAACGCAACCATAATACCGGACCAACCAACGGCATATCGGTCGACAAAGCTGCAGGCTTGACGCTGATAGAGGCGCTGATAATTTGACCAACGGGTAAAATAATCCGGCGCGCTCCACCACCTCGCTGCCGGACGAGAATCCTCCAAGGAGAACAGGACATGGCGACCCGCCTAAGCAATGACCTCAGCGCCTTCTGGATGCCGTTTACGGCCAACCGGCAATTCAAGAGGGAGCCGCGTCTCTTCGTCGGCGCCAAGGACATGTACTACACGACCCATGACGGGCGGACGGTGCTGGATGGAACCGCGGGGCTCTGGTGCGTCAATGCCGGCCATTGTCGCCCGAAGATCACGGAGGCCATTCGCGAGCAGGCGGGCGAGCTCGATTATGCGCCTGCCTTCCAGCTCGGCCATCCGAAAGCCTTCGAACTCGCCAACCGGCTCGTCGATATCGCCCCGGAAGGGATGAACCACGTTCTCTACACCAATTCCGGTTCGGAATCGGTCGACACCGCGCTCAAGGTGGCGCTCGCCTATCACCGCGCCAAGGGCGACGGCTCGCGCTTCCGCCTCATTGGCCGCGAGCGTGGCTATCACGGCGTCAATTTCGGCGGCATTTCCGTCGGCGGCATCGTCGCCAACCGCAAGATGTTCGGCACGCTTTTGACCGGCGTCGACCACCTGCCGCATACGCACTTGCCAGGCAAGAACGCCTTCACCCGCGGAGAGCCCGAACACGGCGCCGATCTCGCGAGCGAGCTGGAGCGCATCGTCACCCTGCACGACGCCTCGACGATCGCCGCCGTCATCGTCGAGCCGGTTGCCGGTTCCACCGGTGTGCTCATCCCGCCGAAGGGCTATCTTCAGAAGCTGCGCGAGATCTGCACGAAGCACGGCATCCTGTTGATCTTCGACGAGGTGATCACCGGCTTCGGCCGTCTCGGCACGCCCTTCGCCGCACAATATTTCGGCGTCAAGCCCGACATCATCACCACCGCCAAGGGGCTCACCAACGGCGTGATCCCGATGGGCGCGGTCTTCGTCAGCTCCGAAATTCACGACGCTTTCATGACCGGGCCGGAGCACCTGATCGAGTTCTTCCACGGCTACACCTATTCGGGCAACCCGATCGCCTCGGCCGCGGCACTCGGCACGCTCGACACCTACAGGGAAGAGGGATTGCTGATGCGCGCCGCCGAGCTTGCTTCCTATTGGGAAGAGGCCCTGCATTCCTTGAAAGACTGCCCGCTCGTGGTCGATATCCGCAATATCGGATTGATCGGCGCGATCGAACTCGAGCCAATTGCCGGCGAGCCGACGAAGCGCGCCTTCTCGGCGTTTCTGAAAGCCTATGAGAAGGGCCTCCTGATCCGCACCACCGGAGACATCATCGCGCTTTCGCCACCGCTGATCATCGAAAGAGAGCAGATCGATGAATTGTTCGACAAGCTGCGTGATGTCCTGACGAACAATATCTGAAATCCGCTCGCAATCCTTCGACCCTTTCCCCGTCCGCGGGGAGAGGGTTATTGTTATGAATCGGTATAGAAAACGGAGTGAGGCCATGTCCGAAACGCTGGAGCGCTTGATCGATCAGGGCGTCGGCCGTGAGCCGGCGGACATCGTGCTCAAGGGCGGACGGTTCTTCGATCTCGTCACCGGCGAACTGGTCGTCTCGGACATCGCCCTCTCAGGCGACAGGATTGTCGGTACCTGCGGCGAATACCGCGGCCGCGAGGAGATCGACATCTCCGGCCGCATCGTCGTTCCAGGCTTCATCGACACGCATCTGCACATCGAATCATCACTCGTGACGCCGCACGAATTCGACCGCTGCGTCCTGCCGCTCGGCATCACCACCGCCATCTGCGATCCGCATGAGATCGCCAACGTGCTCGGCACCGAAGGCATCCAGTTCTTCCTGGATTCGGCGCTGCAAACCATCATGGACATTCGCGTCCAGCTTTCCTCCTGTGTGCCGGCCACACACCTCGAAACCTCGGGCGCCGACCTCCCGGTCGAGCGGCTCCTGCCGTTTCGCCAGCACCCGAAGGTGATCGGCCTGGCGGAGTTCATGAACTTCCCCGGCGTCATCCACAAGGATCCGGTCTGCCTCGCCAAGCTCGACGCCTTCCAGGGCGGCCACATCGACGGGCATGCGCCGCTGCTCCGCGGCAAGGAGCTGAATGGTTACCTCGCAACCGGCATCCGCACCGACCATGAATGCACGAGCGCGGAAGAGGCGCTGGAAAAGATCCGCAAGGGCATGCACATCCTCGTGCGCGAGGGCTCCGTCTCCAAGGACCTGGACGCCCTGATGCCGATCATCACCGAACGCCTTTCGCCCTACCTGGCGCTCTGCACGGACGATCGCAACCCGCTCGACATCGCCGAACAGGGCCATCTCGACCATATGATCCGCACCGCCATCGCCGCAGGCGTCGAACCGCTGGCCATCTATCGCGCAGCCTCGATCTCGGCCGCGCGCGCCTTCGGGCTTAGGGACCGTGGCCTTGTCGCGCCCGGGTGGCGCGCCGACCTCGTCGTCGTCGACAGCTTGGAGAATTGCAAGGCGCAGATGGTGTTTTCCGCCGGGAGGCGTGTCACCGACCGGCTCTTCGCGCGGCGCAAGCCGGTCGAGCCGGTTGGGCTCGACAGCGTCAAGGCGCGAGAGGTCAAGGCCGCCGACTTCGGCGTCCCTTATGCCGAGGGAGAAACTTCGGTGATCGGCGTGCTGCCCGGCAAGATCATCACCGAACACCGCCGCTATCGTCTCCCCACCGAGGGCAACCGAACCGGTGTCGATCTCGACCGCGATATCATCAAGGTCGCGGTCGTCGAGCGCCACGGCCACAACGGCAATCACGCCAATGGTTTTGTCCAGGGCTTCGGGCTGAAGAAGGGCGCGATCGCCTCAACCGTCGGCCATGACAGCCACAATATCTGCGTCGTCGGCGTCAATGACGAAGACATGGCGCTCGCCGCCAACCGCCTCGGCGAAATCAAGGGCGGCTTCGTCGTCGTCGAGGACGGCAAGGTCACCGGCGAGATCGCTTTGCCCGTCGCCGGCCTGATGAGCCTCGAACCCTATGAGCGTGTGCGCGACATCCTCCACCACCTGCGCCAAGCCGCCGTTGCGCTGGGGGCGACGCTCGAAGAACCATTCCTGCAACTCGCCTTCCTGCCGCTCCCGGTGATCCCGCATCTGAAGATCTCCGACCGGGGGCTGGTGGACGTCGACAGGTTTGCGCTGATCGGGTGAGTTGTCCGCCCGCTCCGGCCGCCTCTGGTGACTTCGCTCAGGCTCGCTCCGACGCTTCGCCCTCCTCATCCTCGGGCTTGAGCCGACTGGGCACTGCCGCCTCCTCCTCCACCGTTATCCTCGGCCCTGAGCATCTCAGGGCCGAGGATCACAATGGAGAGGAAACGTCCTCTCACGCCTCACCGCAGCCTTCCGCAAAACGCATCGAGTCCTTCGAGCCTGACCACGTCGTCCGCAATTTCCGGCGCAAAGCCGGGCAGCGGCAGCGCCTCCGCAACCGTGGTAGCCGATGAGAGATGAACCTCTTGCGGCTCTGTCGTGAGGTTGAACAGGAACAGCAGCCGTTCGCCGTCCTTCTCCCGCACGAAAGCAAGCACGTCCCGATTGGACGCCAGGAAGGACATTTCTCCGTCGATCAGGGCCGCATGCATACGGCGGAAGGCCAGCGTTCGACGGTAGTGTTCGAGCACCGATCCGGCGTCACCCTCCTGAGTATCCACCGCAAGCAGGCGCTGATCGTCTCTTACCGGCAACCACGGAATGCCGGACGAAAAACCGCCGGTTGGATGTCTGTGTTCCCAGACCATCGGCGTCCGGCACCCGTCACGGCCCTTGAATGCCGGCCAGAAGCGGATGCCGTAGGGATCCCGCAGTTCCTCAAGCGCCAGTTCCGCCTCCGGCAGGCCCAGTTCCTCCCCTTGGTAGAGGCAGATCGAGCCGCGCAGGGTAGCAAGAACCGAAATGGCGAGTTTGGCCAGCCGCTCGCGATCGGCACGCGGAACCGCAAATCGGCTGACATGCCGCATCACGTCGTGATTGGAGAGAGCCCAGCACACCCAGCCATCGGCGACCATCGCCTGGAAGCCCTCCACACAGCGGCGAATGTGGCTCGCCGTGAAAGCCGGCCCGAGAAGGTCGAACGTGTAGCACATATGCAACTTGTCGCTGCCGCTCGTATAGGCGGCAACAGTCTTCAGCGACCGAGCGCCGTCGCCCACCTCACCCACGGTTGCACGGCCGCCGTATTCATCGAGCAGCGCCCGCAGGCGACGCAGGAAGGCGATGTTCTCCGGACGGCTCTTGTCGTAGAGATGACTCTGCATCCCGTAGGGATTGACGTCCGGCGCATCCTGACTGATCGCATCGGGATCGGGCACGACCGGCGGATTATCCCGCAACTGATCGTCATGGAAGTAGTAATTCACCGTGTCGAGCCGGAACCCGTCGACGCCGCGTTCAAGCCAGAAGCGAACCGTCGAAAGCAGCGCCTCCTGTACCTCGGGATTGTGGAAATTGAGATCCGGCTGCGACGTCAGGAAATTATGCAGGTAATACTGCCTGCGCACGCCGTCCCATTCCCAGGCCGGGCCGCCAAAGACCGAAAGCCAGTTGTTCGGCGCGGCACCGTCCGGCTTCGGGTCGGCCCAGACATACCAATCCGCCTTCGCATTGGTCCTGCTCGATCGGCTTTCGACAAACCATGGATGCCGATCCGATGTGTGCGAGATCACCTGGTCGATGATGACCTTCAGCCCGAGCCGGTGCGCCTCCGCCAGCATTTCATCGAAATCGTCGAGCGTACCGAACATCGGATCGACGTCGCAATAGTCGGAGACGTCATATCCCATGTCCGCTTGCGGCGAGGTGAAGAAGGGCGAGAGCCATATCGCGTCGACGCCGAGCGCAGCGATGTGCGAAAGCCGCCGGGTGACACCGCGCAGATCGCCGACGCCGTCGCCATCGGTATCCTGGAAGGAACGCGGATAGACCTGGTAGATCACCGCACCGCGCCACCAGTCGTCGCCACGCCTCGCCTCGATCGCCATGCGCCTTCCTTTCATTCCCGCAGATCCTCTTGAGATGTATCGTCCGGTACCGTCCGAGTAAACGGCACTTGCAACATTCACTTGCCCGAGCGGCGGCGCTTCGCTAACCCATTGGGCGAACAACCGGCAAGGGAGGACCTTATGGCAGGCACGATGCTTTCGATCGGCGAATGCATGGTCGAACTGATGCAGGCGGAGAGAGGCATGCTGCGCAAGGGCTATGCCGGCGACAGCTTCAATACCGCTTATTATGCCCGGCTATTTGCGCCGGCGGACTGGACGGTGGATTATTTCACCGCCGTCGGCACCGATGCGGTCTCGGACGAAATGATCGCCTTCATGGAAAGTAACGGAATCGGCACGTCGCATATCGCCCGGATCGAGGGTCGCATGCCGGGCCTTTACATGATCCACCTGAAGGAGGGCGAGCGCAGCTTCTCCTACTGGCGTTCCACCTCTTCCGCCAAGCTGCTTGCCGAGGACCCGGATCGGCTGAGGAAGGCTGTCGAGGCCGCGGACGTTGCCTTTTTCTCCGGCATCACGCTGGCGATCCTCTCGCCCGGCGCGGGCGAGACGCTGCTTTCCGAACTGCGCCGCGCGAAGGCCGGCGGCAAGCGCGTCGTCTTCGATCCGAATATCCGTCCGCGCCTGTGGGACGACGCGACCCGGATGCTCACCACTCTCGAGGCCGGCGCCCGGGCGGCGACGATGGTGCTGCCGAGCTTTGACGACGAGGCGACGCATTTCGGCGATGCGTCAGTCGGCGAGACGATCGATCGCTACCGCGCGCTTGGTGTCGAGGAGATCGCCGTCAAGGACGGCGGCAAAGGCATCACGCTGCAGTTTGACGGCGAACGCCTGCATGTGCCCGCAGTTCCCGCGTCGCGGATCGTCGACACCACCAGCGCCGGCGACAGCTTCAACGGCTCTTTCCTCGCCCGTCTTGCCGCCGGCGACAGCCCCGCCGATGCCGCCGCCTTCGCCGCCCACGTCGCTGCTGCCGTCATCGGTCACCACGGGGCGCTGGTTGCGCGGGAGACGCTGGCGGTCGAGGATATCGCTTAGATCGGCAGCTGCTGCGGAGGACGGGCAGGCGCATGAGGGGCCAACGCCGTCCTCACTCGGCAAACCGTCACCGCCTCTTGCGCGCCTTCGTCTCGTAGGGATTGTCCGAGGCGCGGAAATGGACGCGAATGGGCACGCCCGGCATATCGAAATCCTTGCGCAGGCCGTTGACGAGATAGCGGACATAGGATTCCGGCACCGCCTCCGGACGGGTGCAGGAGATCATGAAGCCCGGCGGGCGGGCCTTCACCTGCGTCATGTATTTGAGCTTGAGCCGGCGGCCGGAGACGGCCGGCGGTGGGTGCTGCACCTGTTGCGCTTCGAGCCAGCGGTTGAGGCGCGCCGTCGAAATACGGCGGTTCCAGACCTTGTCGGTCTCGATGATCGCCTGCATCAGCCGGTCGAGCCCATAGCCCGTGTGTCCGGAAATCGGCACCGCGCGGATGCCGCGGGCCTGCGGCAGCAGCCGTTCGGTCTTCTCGCGCAGGTCCGCGAGCACCGCCTGCCAATCCTCGACCAGATCCCATTTGTTGAAGGCGAGCACCGCCGCACGTCCCTCGCGCAGCACCAGGTCGACGATCTGCAGATCCTGCTTCTCGAAGGGAATAGTCGCATCGAAAACGATGACGACCGTTTCGGCAAAGCGGATCGCGCGCAGCGCGTCGGCGACGGAAAGCTTTTCGAGTTTCTCCTGAACTTTCGCCTTGCGGCGCATGCCTGCCGTATCGAACATCTTGATCGTGCGGTCACGCCATTGCCACTCGACCGAAATGGAATCGCGGGTAATCCCCGCCTCCGGACCGGTCAGGAGCCGGTCTTCGCCAAGGAAGCGGTTGATCAGCGTCGATTTGCCCGCATTGGGGCGGCCGACGATCGCGACGCGCAGAGGTTTGGTTTCGTCATAGACGGGCTCGGCCTCTTCGTCCTCCGCCCCCTCGCCCACCTCGGCCGGCCTGACATCGACATCCGTCACGGCGACGTCCTCGGCGGGCGGAAAGGCCCTCTCCTCGCCAAGCGCTGCGACGATCGCGTCGCGTAGGTCGAGCATGCCCTGGCCATGCTCGGCCGAGATCGGGCAGGGTTCGCCAAGGCCGAGCGTAAAGGCATCGTAGAAGCCGCCCTCGGAGCCGCGAGCCTCGGCTTTGTTGGCCACGACGATGACCGGCTTGCCGCGCCGGCGCAGCATTTCGGCAAGCGTCTCGTCGGCGGGCGTCAGGCCTGCCTTGGCGTCGACGATGAAGAGCGACAGGTCGGCCTCGTCGATTGCCGCCTCGGTCTGCGCCCACATGCGGCCCTGCAGGCTGTCGGGTGCGGATTGCTCGAGGCCGGCCGTGTCGATGATGCGGAATTTGAGGTCGACGAGCTTGGCGTCGCCCGGACGGCGGTCACGCGTCACCCCCGGCGTGTCGTCGACAAGCGCCAGCTTCTTGCCCACAAGCCGGTTGAACAGTGTGGACTTGCCTACATTAGGGCGCCCGACGATGGCGACGGTAAAACTCATTCTGAATGCCTCAAGCCTTGCCGCTGGCCCCGATCACGTCGAGCAGCATCTGCGCCCTGTTCGCAATGCCGCGCGGGCTCTCCGTATCTTCGGCGATCTGCTGGAACCAGCTCTTCGCCTTGGCGTAGTCGCCCGCCTTGTAGGCGGCAAGCCCGAGCGCCTCGCGCGCGGAATGGCGCATGGCGTTCTGCGGCACCGCCAGTTGCTCGACCTCCGCCGAGACCTGCTCATAGGTTCCCGCGTCGATCAGCAGATAGGCCGCGCGCAGCCGCGCCGCGTCGCGCAGCGCCGCCGGAATCCGGCTGTCCTTGCCGATGTCGGTAAAGGCCGCGATCGCCGCGTCGGTTTCCCCCTTTTCGGCCTCGAGCGTCGCCGCACGCAGACGGGCAAGCACGGGATAGGAGCCGTAGCCATCCTGCTCGAGCTTCGTCAGCGCGGCCAGCGCTTCGTCGGATTTGTTTTCCTTGGCGAGGTCGAGGGCGACCAGGAAGGCGTCGCCGGATTCCGACGAGGAGGCATCCTGCCAATAGTCGTAGCCGACCTTGCCGATCGTGCCGAGGATAATCAAGGCGGCGACCGCGATAATGACCCCGCCGAACCGCGTCCAGATCGCCTTCATCTGGTCCGAACGGAGCTCTTCATTGACCTCGCGGATAAAGCTGTCGTCTTGGTTCGCCATGTCCTGTTCCGGCTGCCCGGCCTTTACTTTAAAGATTGCGTCTGGAGCGGCAACGCCGCGCATCTTTCTCGATGCTGCCCCAGGAGTTTGCGCCTTCTACCCGATTTTGCGCCGCTTGTAAGGGGGCGAACGTGATTTACCCGACCACGAGAGGAGCGACGCCGATCACCAACTCGTGCAGTTTCCAGACAATGACGCCAAAAAGCGCGGCTCCGATCACCGCCGCCGCAAGATCGTAGCGGTAGGAGACGAAGCGGGGATAGGCGATCTCGCCCGCCCGCCACCGCTTCTTCATCGAGATGCGCATGATCACGCCCCAGGCGAGAAACGAGCCGAAAAGCAGGACGGACGCCGTTTCGCCATTGGCGAGCAGGTGCGCGAGCGCCCAGATCTTGATTGCCAGGATCGCGGGGTGCTTGGTCGCCACGCGAATCCTGCCGGGCGGCAGGAAAGCGGCCACAAGGCAGATGCAAGCGATCAGCATCAGCGTCAGCGCGATATGCGCCATGAAGATGGGCGGTGTGTAAAGCATTCCGGTCGTCGTGCGAGCCTGAGCGAAGCCGATCGCGATCAGCGCCAGCCCGACGAGTGCAAGCGTACCGTGTACGCCGTGCCATGTACCCGTGCCGCGCCGCTTGATCACCGCTGTGCGGATCGCAGGCGCGAAGCTTCGCACCAGATGGATGCCGAAAAATATCACGATGCCCAGGACCAGAAGTGCCATGTCTCCCCCGTTTTGACATTGAGCTCGGCCGACAGACCGACCTGCGCGCCCGTTTACCGTTCGTTAACCACCGCATAGCGGGACCGCCTGTGAATTTCCAGCCGGATCAAAGGATTGCCGCATTGTTGCTCAAGGAGGCAGCGAACAAATCGTCGCAGCCACTGATTCTCCCAAGAAGCCCTCCGCATGATCCGCAAGTTCCTCACGCTCCCCGTCTGCCTTTTTCCCGCCCTCGCCGTCGCGGCGCCGCCGGCCGCACCGGCAAAAGACAAGCAACTGGTGATCGTCTCCTTCGATGGAGCCCATGACAATGCGCTTTGGGACAAGAGCCTCGCGTTGGCGAAACGGCACGGCGCGCACTTCACCTATTTCCTCTCCTGCACCTTTCTGATGACGAAAGCCGACGGGAAGGCGAGCTACAAGGCGCCGGGCCAGAAACGGGGCCGATCGAATGTCGGTTATGCCCAGGATCGCCACGAGGTCGCCGCTCGCGCCGGCCATATCTGGCGGGCGCATCTCGATGGACACGACATCGGCAGCCATGCCTGCGGTCACTTCGACGGCAAGGGCTGGAGCGAGGCCGACTGGAAGCAGGAATTCTCGTCCTTCCGCACGGCGCTCGTCGACGCCTGGAAGAGGGCCGGCAGGCCGGAGGCCGAGCCGGAAGGCTGGGCGGACTTCGCCCGAACCGGCATTACGGGCTTTCGCGCCCCCTACCTCTCCTTGAGCGACGGGCTGGTGCCGGCAATAAAGGCCTTCGGCTTCACCTATGATGCCAGTCTCGTCACCAAAGGCCCCGCTTGGCCGAGGGCCGGGGACGAACTGCCCCGCTTCGGCCTGCCGCTCATCCCCGAAGGGCCTTCCCGCCGGCCGGTGATCGGCATGGACTACAATCTTTTCATCCGCCATTCGATGGGGATCGAAAACAAGAAGGACAGCGCCCGCTTCGAGGAACGCACGCTGGAAGCCTTTCGCAACGCCTTCATCAGGGAATATGACGGCGAGCGCATCCCGCTGCAGCTCGGCTTCCATTTCGTCGAGATGAACGGCGGCGCCTACTGGCGCGCGCTCGACCGCTTCCTGACCGAGGCCTGCGGCAAGCCGGACGTCGCCTGCGTCAGCTATGCGCAGGCACTGCCCTTGATCGAGCGCGCCAGGAAGAAGGCGGACGGCTCCGCCTTCTGATGGATGGCGCGATCAGAGCGCCATCTCCTCCTTGCCGCCGGCCTCGATGAACTGCTGATCGATCTCCGGCAGCGGCTCTTCATAGAGGATCGATTCGAAGGCGCGCAGGCGCTTGTAGATCGACAGGAGTTCGACGATCGTCGTCCAGGAATTGACGAGATACTGGAAGGACTCGCGCACCTGCCCGAAGACGTTCAGTATCTGGGTCATCACGCCGAGCGTCAGCTTCCCCGCCACGATTGCGGGCACCAGCACGAATGTGCCGTACAGGTTATCGGCCTGCAGGTAGAAGATACGCGCTATGTTGAAATACATGTAGTGGAAGTATAGGCGGAAATAATTCCTTCTCACGTTGTGAAACAGCTCTCCGAGGGTCAGCGGATCGGCGCGATCCGCATGATCTTCGCCGTAGACCAGTTCCTTACGATACGCCGCCTCGACCCGCTGGTTTCGAAATTCGAGGCCCGGAAGCTTGATGCCGACCAAGGCAAGGAAAACAGTGCCAAAAATCGACCAGCTGATCGCCGCCCAGACCAATGCATGGGGCACTTCGCCGACGACCGGCAGTACGCTGACCTGCTCGGAGAACTTGAAGAGCACCGGCAGGAAAGCAATCAGCGTCATGATGGAACTTACGAGGCCGACACCCAGCCGTTCGACCGTGGACGAAAAGCGCATCGTGTCTTCCTGGACGCGCTGAGATGCCCCTTCGACATGGCGCAGCTTCGGCCAATGCGAGACGTAGAATTCGTTCATCGCGGTCCGCCAGCGGAAGATGTAGTGGCTGACGAAGAAGAGATTGAGTACGCCGACCGTCACCGCCACGAACGCAATCCCGGCGAAGCCGAGCATGCCGGTATAGAGCTGCTCGGCCGTCACGGGTGCCGTCTTCGCTAGCGCTTGCTGGATCAGGTTATAGAAGGGGCCGTACCAGGCGTTGATCGCGACGCTGACCTGGACCGAAAAATAGGTGTTGAAGATAATCAGCGCCGAACCGAGAATCGACCAGTTTTGCCACCTGTGCGGCGCGTATGCGAACCAGAATCCGGCGAACAGGGCTACGACCGCCAGATAGTAGATGTAGAACCAGAGGAACGGGGCCGACCAGAAGACCGAAACACCGATGACGGGTTCCACGCCATCGGGAAGCGGCGGCAACCCGAACACTGCGCCAAGATCACGCCCCGCGCTATACCAGCCGAGGATGGCGATGAGCGACCAGACGACAACGGAAAGAAAAAACAGCTTCGGTTTGGGAAAGAAGGATTCGAACAAGGGACGGCACTCACGTTTTCTCGGAGGTCTACGACTTGCCTCCTGATGCGCCGAAACTAGGGCAATTTCACCGCTTCAACAATTCGACAATACGAATGTTACCGTTATTTCATGAAGCTGCGCCCGGCGAGATCATGGTTGCCGCGCGGCGATCGCGGCGTTGATTGCGCGCAACTCCAGCACCACGACGCCGCCGCACGCCAGGAGCACGATTGCGGCAACCAAGGTCGGCGGAGTAAAGCTTCCGGTCCATTCGGCCAGCCAGCCGGCCACCAGAGGCCCTATGATCTGCCCTACGCCGAAGGCGGCGGTCATGAAGGCGAGCGCCCGGCGCGGGCTTTCGGGTGCAAGGCGGTGACCGATCTGCAGGCCGTAGGCCGTGATCATCATGAAAGTGAGCCCCAGCATCAGACCGCCGACGAGCGGTGCCAGGGTTCCGGGCAGAGAGACGGTCAGGACAAGGCCGGCCGCCTCGACGAGGAGCCCAATGGCATATAAGCCGGCAAGACCGACGCGCCGCACGGCGAAACGCCAGAGCTGCACCGACAATGCGGCACTGGCACCCGTCAGCAGCCAGGCCGGGAATTCTCCGCCGCCTGCCTCGCGGGCCATGGCGACGAGGAAGGTGGCGGTAATCACATAGCCGAAGCCGAAAAAGCCGTAGGTGAGCGTCACCACCGCGAGCTCTCTCGTCCAGACAAGCGGCGCCTCCGGCCGTTCGCCTTCCGCGGCCTTGCCACTCTCCTGCAACAGAACCGCGACGAGAGCAGTGCCCGCAAGCGCGAGAAGAGCGCCGGTAAACCAGTGTGCCTGCGAGGCGGAAAGGCTGCCGACCCCGGCGAGCGGCGCCGCCCAGACGGCGATCGACGACAGCGCGATGCCAAACCCGACGCCGCCGAAATGCACCGGCGGCACATGTTCCGATCTCGCGCGCAGGCCCTCGCCGAGCACGATCCCTGACACGAAGATCATGGCGAAGGCGCTCGCGAGGCCCGCAAGGAAGCGGATGAGCCCGAAGGCGAGCACCGACGCGGTGAGTCCCATGGCGCCAAGCAGCAGTGCCGTAGCCACCAGGGCGGCCAGGCCAATTCTGCGTTCGTGGCCGTGAGCCCAGCCATAGGCCGCCAGCACGGCACCGGCGAGATAGCCGACGAAATTCGCCGAGGCGATCAGCCCGGCATGCGCGGGTGAAAGCCCCGCATCCGCCATCATGGCCGGCAGGATAGGCGTATAGGAAAACCGGCCGAGGCCCATCGCCACCGCCATAGCGATGGCGCCGGCGATGGCGGTCGCAACGAGGCTCCCGCTCGAAACGGCAGGAAGGGCGGCAGGCGACGAAGCCTCCGCATGCTCCCCCGGGTGCGGATCGGCACCATCGACGACGGCTTCGCCGGATCGCCTGCCGTCGCGGTCCGGCACTCTCTGGTGCGTGCTCATAGGCCCTTATTGCACCGCAACAGGAAGGCGACAAATCAGTATATTTGAAGGGACGATGGAGGAAATCGAACGATCCGGCTTCGGCAAACTCAGCCCGGCAGCGTCACAACCAGCGGACCGCCGCGGGTAACGACCACCGTATGTTCGTATTGCACCGTCGGTGCGCGCGGTTCGCTATAGAGCGTCCAGTCGTCGTCTCCGCCCTCGGCCCAATGCGCTCCCATCGACAGGAACGGCTCCACCGTGAAGACCATGCCTTCGCTCATCCGCCGCCGCTCCGAAGGATCCGGCCAGGTCGCGATTTCGCCGGGCTCCTCGTGGAGCGACCGGCCGATGCCGTGGCTTGCGAGATTGGTGACCAGCGAATAGCGGTTCTTGCGCGCGAATTCGCCAATGGCATTGCCGATAGCCGCAAGCGGCTGGTTCGGCCGCACCTGCTTGAGGCCCACCCACATGGCGCGCCTGCCGTCGCGGCAGAGGCGGTCGATCGCAGCCGTCACCGGCGGCACCGGAAACGACGAGCCCGTGTCGGCGAAGATGCCGTCCTTCTCGGCAGAGACATCGATATTGACGAGATCGCCCGAGTTGATGACCCGGCTGCCGGGAATGCCGTGGGCGATTTCCTCGTTGACGCTGATGCAGGTCGCGCCCGGAAAGCGGTAGCAGAGCTCCGGCGCCGAGCGCGCACCCGCATCCTCCAGCACCTTGCGGCCGATGGCATCGAGCTCCGCGGTCGTGATGCCCGGCTCGAGCGCGTCGCCCATCGCCTGAAGCGCGTTGGCGCAGATGCGGCCGATCTCCTTCAGCCGTTCGAGGTCTTCGTCATTGTTGAGGGTCATGGCGTCTCGCTTTCGCGGCACATGTAGCGTGCCGGCCAGGCTTATGCCAGTCCCTCGACTGCGTCAGTCCCTAAAGTTGCCGGCCGCCTCCTCCGCCAGCATCTCCCGCACGAGTGGGGCGACCTTGGTGCCGTAGAGCTCAATGCCGCGCATGATCTGGTCGTGCGGCATGAGCCCGATCGCCATCTGCAGGAGGAAGCGATCGTTGCGGAAGAGCCGCTGATGCACGACGATCTTTCGCGCTACCGTCTCCGCATCGCCGATGAAGAGGTTGCCGGTCGGGCTCCGTGCCTGCTCGTAGTGGGCACGGCTCGTCGGCCCCCAGCCACGTTCGCGGCCGATACGGTCCATCACCTCGGCCTGGGGGCCGTAGAACTGGTCGGCCGCGGCCTCTGTCGTGTCGGCGATGAAACCATGCACATTGATGCTCGTCTTCAGCGCCGAAATATCCTGGCCGGCGCGGCGGGCTGCCTCGCGATAGAGATCGAAGAGCGGTGCGAAACGCCGCGGCTCGCCGCCGATGATGGCAAGGGCCATCGGCAGGCCGAGCGCGCCGGCGCGCGCGACCGACTGCGGCGTGCCCCCGACGGCAATCCAGAGCGGCAGTGGATCTTGCAGCGACCGCGGATAGACGCCGCGGCCGTTGATCGCCGGCCGCATCTCACCGGCCCAGGTAACCTTCTCGGCCTCCCGGAGCTTGAGCAGGAGATCCAGCTTCTCGGCGAAGAGCTGGTCGTAGTCGTCGAGCGACTGTCCGAAGAGCGGGAAGGATTCGATGAAGGAACCGCGCCCGGCCATGATCTCGGCGCGGCCATTGGAAAGGAGATCGAGGGTCGCGTACTGCTGGAAGACGCGGACCGGCTCGTCGGAGCTCAGCACCGTCACTGCACTCGTCAGGCGAATACGGCTCGTGCGCGCCGCGGCCGCCGCAAGCACCACCGCCGGCGCGGAGACGGCGTAATCCGGCCGGTGATGCTCTCCAAGCCCGAAGACGTCGAGCCCCACCTGGTCGGCAAGCTCGATCTCCTCGATGAGATCGGCAAGCCGGCGGCGCCCTTCGGCGCCCTTGTCGGCCGCATTGGGATCGACATCCGCGAATGTGTAAAGCCCGAGTTCCATGGCAGCACCCTGTTTGCTCTTCGCGATGAGATAGTCGGCTGACGCCCAGGCCGCCAAGGCGCATTCAGGAAACACTCTGTTTCCGACAAAGTGCGTTTCCGACCATGCGGCCTGGGCCTCCCTCTTTGCCGGGAAGTGCCGCCCAAGCAATCACTGTCCCCTCGCCCGCTGCAGGCCGATGCGCTAAGCCGCCACCAGCGTCCGCTTCACGGCGCTCCGCCAGCCCTTCAGCTTCACCTTGCGGGTCGCCCCGTCCATCTTCGGTTCGAAGCGCCGGTCACGTGCCCAGGACTTGGCGAATTCCTGCCGGGTCGGCCAGACGCCGGCGCGGCTGCCGGCGAGCCAGGCGACGCCGAGCGCCGTGGTCTCGAGGATCACAGGGCGGTCGACCGGCGCGTCGAGCAGGTCGGCCAGTCTCTGCATCGTCCAGTCGGAGGCGACCATGCCGCCGTCGACACGCAGCACCGTGTCCTTGCCGTTGCTGCGCCAATCGCGATGCATGGCGTCGAGCAGGTCGCGGGTCTGGTAGCAGACGGACTCAAGCGCCGCGCGGGCAAATTCCGCCGGGCCTGTATTGCGCGTCATTCCATAGATCGCACCGCGGGCATCCGGGTCCCAATGCGGCGCGCCGAGGCCGGTGAAGGCCGGTACGAGATAGACCTCCTGTGATGGATCGGCACTTTCGGCAAGCGCGCCGGTGTCAGGCGCCGCCTTGATGACCTTGAGCCCATCGCGCAGCCATTGCACGGCGGCGCCCGCGACGAAAATCGATCCTTCGAGCGCATAGGTGGTTTTGCCGTCGAGGCGATAGGCGATCGTGGTCAGGAGTCGGTTCTTCGACCGGACGATATCCTTGCCGGTATTGAGCAGCGCGAAGCAGCCGGTGCCGTAGGTCGACTTCAGCATGCCCGGCTCGAAGCAGGCCTGGCCGATCGTCGCCGCCTGTTGATCGCCCGCAACACCGAGGATCGGGATCGCCGCGCCGAAGAGCGACGGATCGGTGACGCCGAAGTCGGCGGCGCAATCCTTCACCTCCGGCAGCATTGCCCGCGGAATGCGCAGGATCTCGAGCAGTTCGTCGTCCCAGGCATTGTCGACGATGTTGTACATCAAGGTGCGCGACGCGTTGGTGGCATCCGTCGCGAATGACTCGCCGCCCGTCAGTCGCCAGATGAGGAAGGTATCGATGGTGCCGAAGCAGAGCTCGCCCTTCGCGGCACGCGCCTGTGCCCCCTTCACGTTGGAGAGGAGCCAATGGAGCTTCGTGCCGGAGAAATAGGGATCGAGCAAAAGGCCGGTCTTCTTTGCGAAGGTCTTTTCCAGTCCGTTCTTCTTGAGCTTGTCGCAAAAGGCGGCCGTGCGGCGGTCCTGCCAGACGATCGCGTTGTGGATCGGCTTGCCGGTTTGGCGGTCCCATACGACCACCGTCTCGCGCTGGTTGGTTATGCCGATTGCAGCAACGTCGCTCGCGACAATGCGGGCCTTCTCCATCGCCTGCGTCACGGTGAGAACCACCGTCTGCCAGATCTCCTCCGGGTCGTGCTCCACCCAGCCGGACTTCGGGAAGTGCTGCTTGAATTCCTTCTGGCCGACGCCGACGACCTTTTGCGTCTCATCGAAAACGATCGCCCGAGTGGACGTCGTACCCTGATCGATCGCGAGAATATATCCGCCCATATGCCCCTCCTCGGCACGCGATGCTTCAAGACGAGGAGATGCGCCGGAACCCGGCTCCGCTCATCCTGTTCCTTTCGCCCTTCCTCAAAGGCCTTCGAAAGAGTTCAATACGATGGGAAAACGAATGTCAAACGAAAACAAAACGCAACACTCTCCCGGCCTCCCGACTGCCGCCGACAGTGCGTTGCAAGACCGAAAAACACAATTGTCACCGGCGCACTTTTGCGCGTAGGCTGAAGTTCTTGCGACGCAAAACGAGCGACGGACGAGACAGGCATCGCGATGCCGAGGGAGAAATCGAGAATGACGAAAACTGCGGTCATAACGGGTTCGACGAGCGGCATCGGCCTGGCGATCGCCAAGGCCTTCGCGAAGTCCGGCGCCAATATCCTGTTGAACGGTTTCGGCAAACCGGACGAGATCCAGGCGGTGACGGACGAGGTTGCGGGTCTGACATCCGGCACGGTTGTCTACCACCCGGCCGACATGACGAGGCCGGAGGAAATCGCCGATCTGATGGCCACCGCCGCCTCGCGCTTCGGCGGCACCGACATCCTCGTCAACAATGCCGGTGTGCAATTCGTCGAGAAGATCGAGGATTTTCCGGTCGAACAATGGGACCGGATTATCGCCATCAATCTTTCATCCTCTTTCCACACGATCCGCGCGGCCGTTCCGGCGATGAAGCAGAAGGGCTGGGGCCGCATCGTCAACATCGCCTCGGCGCACGGGCTCGTCGCCTCTCCCTTCAAGTCCGCTTATGTTGCGGCTAAACACGGCATCATGGGGCTCACCAAGACCGTCGCCCTGGAGGTGGCGGAAAACGGCATCACGGTGAACTCGATCTGCCCCGGCTATGTGCTGACGCCGCTCGTCGAAAAGCAGATTCCGGATCAGGCGCGGACGCGCGGCATCACGGAAGAGCAGGTGGTCAACGAGGTGATGCTCAAGGGGCAGCCGACGAAGAAGTTCATCACCGTCGAGCAGGTGGCGTCACTGGCGCTCTATCTCGCCAGCGACGATGCCGCCCAGATCACCGGCACGCATGTTTCGATGGATGGCGGCTGGACGGCCCAGTAGAGCGAGACGGTGATGGCAACGGCATCCGACAGCATCCGCTTCATCCTGAACGACACCGACATCGTCCTTTCGGAGGTCGCGCCGACCGCGACGCTGCTTGACTATCTGAGGCTGGACCGCCGCCTCACCGGCACCAAGGAGGGCTGCGCCGAGGGCGACTGCGGCGCCTGTACGGTGCTCGTCGGACGGCTTGCCGACGATGGCCGCGGCGGCGAAAAACTCGTCTACGAAACCGTCAATTCCTGCATCCGCTTCCTGGGATCGCTCAATGCGACTCATGTCGTCACCGTCGAGCATCTGGCTGCCCGGGACGGCGCGCTCCATCCGGTTCAGCAGGCGATGGTGGATTTCCACGGCTCGCAATGTGGCTTCTGCACGCCGGGCATCGTCATGTCGCTCTACGGGCTGTGGCTGACCAACGATACGCCGCGCCGCGCCGCAATCGAAAAGGCGCTGCAGGGCAATCTCTGTCGCTGCACCGGCTACGAGCCGATCGTGCGAGCGGCCGAAGCCGCGGCCAAGGCGCGACCTTCGGCGATCTTGGATCCGATCACGCGCACGCGGGAAGCGGTTGCCACAAAGTTGAAAGAACTTCGGCCGACGCAATCGATCACCATTCGCAAGGACGATGACTGTCTGATCGTGCCGGCGGATACGGCCGGTCTCGCGGCGGTACTCGCCGAACATCCGGCCGCCACCATCGTCGCCGGCGCCACCGACGTCGGCCTCTGGGTGACGAAACAGATGCGATCCTTGAACCCGGTCGTATTCATCAACGGCATAGCCGAATTGCAGCGGATCGAACGATCGGACGCCGGCCTGACGATTGGTGCCGGCGTCAGCTATACGGAGGCCCATGACGCCCTCGCGTCGGCATATCCGACCTTCGGCCGCCTGCTCGAGCGCATCGGCGGCGAGCAGGTGCGCAACATGGGCACGATCGGCGGCAATATCGCCAATGGTTCGCCGATCGGCGACAGCCCGCCACCGCTAATCGCCCTCGGAGCAACCGTAACATTGCGCTCGAAAGCCGGCACGCGCACGCTGCCGCTCGAAGATTTCTTCCTCGCCTATGGCAAGCAGGACCGGAAGCCCGGCGAATTCGTCGAAAGCATCTTCGTTCCGGCACTGCCGGCGGGGGACCTCTTCGCCGCGTACAAGGTCTCGAAGCGCCGCGACGAGGACATCTCCGCCCTGCTCGGCGCCTTCCGGATCTCCCTTGACGAGGAGAACCGCGTGACGACCGCCCGCATCGCCTATGGCGGCATGGCGGCGACGCCGAAACGGGCGAATGCGGTCGAGGCCGCGCTCACGGGACAGCCCTGGACGGAAGAGACGATCCGTACCGTGCAGCCAGCCCTCGAAACGGATTATCAGCCACTTACCGACTGGCGCGCCACCAGTGCATATCGCATGCTCGCTGCGAAGAACCTGCTGATGCGCTTTTTCCTGGAGAGCGCCGGTGAGACGGCTGAGCTTCGGCGGTTTGAGGAGGTCGCATGAAGGCCGACATCGAGAATTATGACCCGCGATTGCCCCTCTCCTCGGATTTAACCCAAGGCCTAACCCTCTCCCCGCGGGCGGGGAGAGCGGACGAGCGCAATGCGATAACGTCACTTTTCACCGCCCGGACGGGAAGAAAAACGCCGGTCCGCCCTCCGCAGTTGCGTAGCTACTGCGGAGGGCGGGCAGGCCGGATGAGGGGCCCCTCCGCCGTGAGGATTGGCTGAGATGGATAAAACCGCCTTCGAAGACGAAGCCACCATTGTCGGACCGATGCACGCGCGCCTCCCCCACGACAGCGCCCACAAGCACGTTGCCGGCACCGCCGATTATGTCGACGACATGCCGGAACCCGTCGGCACCCTGCACGGCGCGCTTGGCCTCACCGACCGGGCGCATGCGGAGATCCTGGAGATGGAACTTTCCGCCGTTGCCGCGGTCTCGGGCGTCGTCTGCGTGATGACTGCCAAGGACATGCCGCATTCCAACGACATCAGTTCGACGCATCTGCACGACGAGCCGGTGCTCGCCGACGGCCGGGTGCAATTTCATGGACAGCCGGCTTTCGCGGTTATTGCCGAGACGCGCGAGATCGCCCGCCGCGCCGCACGACTCGCCAAGATCACCTACCGGGACCTGCCGCCGCTGGTCGATGTCGCCGAGGCGAAAGCAGCGGGCGGCGAACTCGTCACGCCGCCGCTGACGCTCGAGCGCGGCCATGCCGAAACCGAGTTGCAACGGGCCCCTCGCCGGCTTCAGGGACAGATGCGGATCGGCGGCCAGGAACATTTCTACCTGGAGGGTCACATCGCGCTCGCGATCCCGGGCGAGGACGACGAGGTGACCGTCTGGGTCTCGACCCAGCATCCGAGCGAGATCCAGCATATGGTCGCGCAAGTTCTCGGCGTGCCCTCCAATGCCGTGACGGTGAATGTCCGCCGCATGGGCGGCGGCTTCGGCGGCAAGGAAACGCAGGGCAACCAGTTCGCGGCCCTTGCCGCGGTTGCCGCGCGCAAACTGCGTCGCGCCGTCAAGTTCCGCCCGGATCGCGATGACGACATGATTGCCACCGGCAAGCGGCACGACTTTCTCGTCGACTATGACGTCGGTTTCGATGAGGAAGGCCGCATCCTGGCGGTCCAGGCGAACTATGCCGCGCGATGCGGCTACTCCGCCGACCTTTCCGGCCCAGTCACCGACCGCGCCCTGTTCCATGCGGATAATGCCTATTTCTATCCGCATGTGAAGCTGACCTCGCAGCCGCTGAAGACGAACACGGTCTCGAACACCGCCTTTCGCGGCTTTGGCGGCCCGCAGGGCATGCTTGGCGGCGAGCGGATCATCGAAGAGATCGCCTATGCGCTCGGCAAGGACCCGCTCGACATCCGCAAGCTGAATTTCTATGGCGACAAGGAGTCCGGCCGCGACATCACGCCCTATCACCAAAGGGTCGAGGACAACATCATCCGCCGGATCGTCGACGAGTTGGAGGCAAGCGCCGATTATCAGGCGCGGCGCACTGCGATCATCGAGTTCAACCGGTCCAGCCGGGTAATCCGCAAGGGTATCGCACTGACGCCGGTGAAGTTCGGCATTTCCTTCACGCTTACCCATCTCAATCAGGCGGGCGCGCTCGTCCATATCTATTCGGACGGCTCGGTGCATCTCAATCACGGCGGCACCGAAATGGGCCAGGGGCTCTACACCAAGGTGGCACAGGTCCTTGCCGACAGTTTCCAGATCGACATTGACCGCGTGAAGATCACCGCGACGACCACCGGCAAGGTGCCGAACACCTCGGCGACGGCGGCCTCTTCGGGTTCCGACCTCAACGGCATGGCCGCCTTCGATGCTGCCCGCCAGATCAAGGAGCGGCTCGTCGCCTTTGCCGCCGAGCGCTGGCAGACCACTGCCGAGAATATCCGCTTCGTGGCGAATCACGTGAAGATCGGTGAAGAACTGGTGCCCTTCCCGGACCTGATCCGCCAAGCCTACATTGCCCGCGTGCAGCTTTCCGCCGCCGGCTTCTACAAGACGCCGAAGATCCATTGGGATCGTCCCACCGGCCGCGGCGCCCCCTTCTATTATTTCGCCTATGGCGCCGCCGTCTCCGAGGTCTCGATAGACACGCTGACGGGCGAATACCTGGTCGACCGCGTCGACGTGCTGCATGATGTCGGCCGCTCGCTCAATCCGGCGATCGATCTCGGCCAGATCGAGGGCGGCTTCGTCCAGGGCATGGGTTGGTTGACGACGGAAGAGCTCTGGTGGGACGAAAAGGGACGGCTGAGAACGCATGCGCCCTCCACCTACAAGATTCCGCTGGCCTCGGACCGGCCGAAGATCTTCAACGTCCGCCTCGCCGAATGGTCGGAAAACGCCGAACAGACGGTCGGCCGTTCCAAGGCGGTGGGGGAACCGCCGTTGATGCTGCCCATTTCGGTGCTCGAGGCCCTCTCCATGGCGGTCGCGAGTGTCGCCGATTACCGCGAATGCCCGCGACTGGACGCGCCGGCGACGCCGGAACGTGTCCTGATGGCGGTGGAGCGGTTGAGACATTGAGATTGCCCTTCGCAGGGAGAGGATGCCCGGCACGAGGGGCAGTCGCGAAACGGCTCCCGATCAAAGCCCTTCATCATCCAGCCGGGGCGGGCGTCCGTCCATGAATCCCATATCTCTCTTCATGTGATCCGACACGGCACCGATATCCAGCCGCGGATAGGAGGGCCGCATCAGCGTGCGTACGCCCGCGGCCAGCCCGGACATAAGCTCGCGCGGCAAAAGTGCTTTTCGTTCAGGGCGTTCCAGTGCATCGCAAGTCATCGTCGCAAATCCTTCGGAATGGGAAAGTCGACTTGCAGGATGTCGATAAGCATGCTCGAATTCCAATCGAATATCCATCTGCATGCATCAAGAGAACTTATCCATGAAGCTATCGAAGCAGTTCCCGCTGAATGCACTGAGGGTTTTCGAAGCGGCCGCCCGGCTCGGCAGCTTCACCAGGGCGGGTGAAGAGCTCGGCATGACCCAGACGGCCGTCAGCTATCAGATCAAGCTCATCGAGGAGAGTGTCGGTGAGCCTTTGTTCTTGAGGCGCCCGCGGCAGGTCACGCTGACGGAAGTCGGCGCCCGACTGGCCCCCAAGGTTACCGAGGCCTTTGAAATGCTCAAGGACGCGGTCGCGTCCGCCCGTGGCGACACTGAAGCGGCCCTGCTCATCAGCTCGACGGCGACCTTTGCCTCGCAATGGCTCGCCCGGGAAATCGGCACATTCCAGCTCGAACATCCGAATATTGCCGTACGCCTGGTGGCGAACGACGCGATCGTCGATTTCAGCAAGGAATCGGTCGACGTTGCGATCCGTTCCGGCAAAGGTGACTGGCCGGGGCTCGTCAGCCACCGCTTGATGCGAGTGGAGTTTGCCCCCATGCTCAGCCCCGCACTTGCCGAGACGATCGGTGGCGTGCGCACGCCGCGGGATCTACTGAAGCTCCGCATCATCGACCCTCGAGATCCCTGGTGGCCGTTGTGGTTCCACGCTGCCGGTGTGGACGATCCGGATCTGGCCAGCCGTCCCGTGAGCCGGCTCGGCGCACAGGTCTTCGAGGCTCGTGCAGCGGTGGCCGGCCAGGGCGTCGCGATCCTGATGCCGGAATTCTATAGCGACGACGTGGCGCTCGGCAGGCTTTACCAGCCGTTCAATCTGCGCTGCAGCGATACTCACGACTACTGGCTCGTCTATCCGCATGCTCGCCGAAACACGCCGAAGATCCGTGCTTTTCGCGATTGGATTCTGGGCGCGCTTAACCCGGATAGCATCACTTGATGCAAATGCTGAAATGACTGAATCGCACGCCCAGAACATCAATCTAAGCTTTTGTAATAGATCAGCTTCGCGAGACGCTCACCGTTCGGCGAAAATGCGGAGGGCAGCGAAATCGCCCCTTCCCCGCCATCGCTTTTTCTCGCAAGGTTGGGCGAACGAAGACAAAGGGGAACTGAATGTATGAATTCGCCATTGCCTGGGAATGGCTGGCTTTTGCCGTCCGCTGGCTGCATGTGGTCACCGCCATCGCCTGGATCGGCTCATCCTTCTATTTCATCGCGCTCGACCTCGGCCTGGTGATGCGCGACCACTTGCCGCCGGGCGCCCACGGCGAGGAATGGCAGGTGCATGGCGGCGGCTTCTACCATATCCAGAAGTATCTCGTTGCGCCCGAGAGGATGCCGGAGCACCTCACCTGGTTCAAATGGGAGTCCTACTCGACCTGGCTCTCCGGCTTCGCCATGCTCTGCATCGTCTATTATGGCGGCGCCGATCTTTTCCTCGTCGACCGGCATGTGCTGGACATTTCGGCAACGACCGCGATCGCACTCTCCCTTGCCTCGCTCGGGCTCGGTTGGCTCCTTTACGACCTGCTCTGCAAATCGCTCCTCGGCAAGAACACCTGGGGGCTGATGATCCTGCTTTACGTCGTGCTCGTCGCAATCGCCTGGGGCTATACGCAGGTCTTCACCGGCCGGGCCGCATTTCTGCATCTCGGCGCCGTCACGGCGACGATCATGTCGGCCAACGTCTTCTTCGTCATCATCCCCAACCAGAAGATCGTCGTTGCCGACCTGATCGCCGGGCGCACGCCCGATCCGCGGCTCGGCGCGCAGGCCAAGCAGCGCTCGTTGCACAACAATTACCTGACGCTGCCGGTCATCTTCTTCATGCTGTCGAACCACTACCCGCTTGCCTTCGCGACCGCCTTCAACTGGATCATCGCGGCGCTCGTCTTCCTGATGGGCGTCACGATCCGCCACTGGTTCAACACGACCCATGCGCGCAAGGGCACGCCGACCTGGACCTGGCTCGCCACCGTGCTTCTCTTCATCCTCATCATCTGGCTTTCGACGGTCCCGAAAGTCTTGACCGGCGAAGAACGAGCCGAAGCCGCGCCGGCCTTTGGCCGCTTTGCCGACAACGCGCATTTTCCGGCAGTGAAGGAGGCGATCGCCACCCGCTGCAGCATGTGCCACGCGGCCGAGCCCGTCTATGAGGGCATCGCTCGCCCCCCGAACGGGGTCACCTTCGGGAGCGACGGCGAGATTGCCGCGCGCGCACGCGAAATCTATATCCAGGCCGGGCGCAGCCATGCGATGCCGCCCGGCAACATAACCGACATGACGGCGAAGGAACGTGGCCTGGTCACAGCCTGGTTCGAAAGCGCCGTCGGGGAGACACGATGACACCCGCCCTCATTCGCGGCCGCACCCTGAGCTTCAACCGAGCACCGCAAAGCATCGACGACAGCGCCGCCTATGCTTACGAAAGCGATGGCGCCCTGCTGATCGAGAACGGGCTGATCAAGGCCGCCGGCACCTACACGGCGGTCAAGGCGGCGGCACCGGAAGGGGTGGAGGAGATCGACCACAGACCGCACCTCATCGTGCCGGGCCTGATCGACACGCACCTGCACTTTCCGCAGATGCAGGTCCTCGCCTCCTATGCGGCCAACCTGCTCGAATGGCTGAACACCTATACGTTTCCCGAGGAGTGCCGCTTCGTCGAGACGGCGCATGCCGAGCGTATCGCCGGGCACTTCTTCGACGAGATGGCCCGCCACGGTACGACGACGGCGACTGCCTATTGCTCCGTGCACAAGGCGTCCGCGGATGCCTTCTTTGCCGAGAGTCTTAGGCGCGGGACGTGCATGGTCGCCGGCAAGGTGATGATGGACCGCAACGCTCCGCAGGGCCTCCTCGATACCCCGGAGACAAGTTATGACGAGACACGCGCCGTCATTGCCAACTGGCACGGCAAGGGCCGCAACCACGTCGCCATCACACCGCGTTTCGCCATCACCTCGACGCCGGAGCAGATGGAAGTCGCGCGATCGCTCCTCAGCGAATTCCCGCACCTGCACGTGCAGACGCATCTTTCCGAGAACCGCGACGAGATCGCCTACACATGCGAGCTCTTTCCGGAAGCGCAGGACTATACCGACGTCTATGCCCGCTACGACCTGCTCGGGCGAAAGAGCCTCTTCGGCCACTGCATCCACCTCTCCGAGCGCGAGGCCGATGCGATGAGTGAAAGCGGCTCCGTCGCCGTCTTCTGCCCGACATCGAACCTCTTCCTCGGCTCCGGCCTTTTTCCATTGCGCGTGCTGACAAGGCGCGGAAAGCCGGTGCGCGTCTCGGTCGCCACCGACATCGGCGGCGGCACCAGCTACTCGATGCTGAAGACGCTCGACGAGGCCTATAAGATCCTGCAATTGCAGGGCGAACGGCTGAACCCGTTCGAGACCTTCTACATGATGACGCGCGGCAATGCCGAGGCGCTGTCGCTTACCGACCGCATCGGCACGCTGGAGCCGGGCACCGATGCCGACCTCACGGTCTTGAATATGGCGGCAACCCCACCCATGGCGCTCAGGGCGGAAGTGGTCAATTCGCTTGCCGACGAGCTCTTCCTGCTGCAGACGATGGGCGACGACCGCGCCGTGGCCGAGACCTATGTGGGTGGCCGGCCGGCCAAATCGCCGCTCGACGCAATTCAAGCAGATTAGAAAGTGGTCAATTTTTTTTACCTCTGCTATTACGCCCCCGCCTGAAACGTGATAATGGCTCGGCAGTCATCATTGCTGAAGGCCGAGCCCCATGACGCAAATCCTCGACATCCACGATCTGAAGGCGCTCGCTAGGCGGCGCGTACCGAAGCTCTTCTTCGACTATGCAGACAGCGGCGCCTGGACCGAGGGGACCTACCGGGCGAACGAGGAAGACTTCCAGAAGATCAAGCTGCGCCAGCGGGTTCTGGTCGATATGACCGATCGCTCGTTGGAAACGACGATGATCGGCCAGCAGGTTTCCATGCCGGTGGCGCTCGCTCCGACGGGCATGACCGGCATGCAGCATCCCGACGGCGAAATGCTTGCCGCCCAGGCGGCAGAGGCCTTTGGCATCCCCTTTACGCTGTCGACCATGAGCATCTGCTCGATCGAGGACGTCGCGTCGGTAACGACGAAGCCTTTCTGGTTTCAGCTCTATGTCATGCGCGAGCGCGAATTCGTGCTCAACCTCATCGACCGGGCAAAGGCCGCAAAATGCTCGGCGCTGGTCCTGACGCTCGACCTGCAGATTTTGGGCCAGCGCCACAAGGATCTGCGTAACGGCCTGTCGGCACCGCCGCGCATGACGCCGAAGCACCTCTGGATGATGGCGACGCGGCCGCGCTGGTGCATGAAGATGCTCGGCACCAGCCGACGCACCTTCCGCAACATCGTCGGACACGCGAAAAGCGTCACGGACCTTTCCTCGCTCAGCGCCTGGACGGCCGAACAGTTCGACCCGCAACTCTCCTGGAAGGACGTCGAGTGGATCAAGGAGCGCTGGGGCGGTCCGCTCATCCTCAAGGGCATTCTCGACCCGGAAGACGCCAAGATGGCGGCAAAGACCGGCGCCGATGCGATCATCGTCTCGAACCATGGCGGCCGGCAGCTTGACGGCGCCCCTTCCTCGATCAGCATGCTGCCGCGCATTGTCGATGCCGTCGGTCACCAGATCGAAGTTCATCTCGATGGCGGCATCCGATCCGGCCAAGATGTTCTGAAGGCGATCGCACTCGGCGCCAAGGGCACCTATATCGGTCGCCCGTTCCTGTATGGCCTTGGCGCCTTGGGCAGGGAGGGCGTGACGCTCGCCCTCGAGATAATTCGCAAGGAGATGGACATCACCATGGCGCTTTGCGGCAAGCGCCTCCTCACCGAAGTTGGACGCGACGTCATCGTGGAATAGCGACCGCAGAATGCGCCGCGGCGCTTCAACTGCCCCGATAGGTGGAATAGCCGTAGGGTGAGAGCAGCAGAGGCACGTGATAGTGGCTTTCGGGATCGGCGACGCCGAAGCGCAAGGGGATGAGATCAAGAAAGGCCGGTTCTGAAAGCGCCACGCCCGCCGTCCGAAGATAGTCGCCGGCGTGGAAGACCAACTCGTAGGTACCCGCCGTGAAGCCGGCGCCTTCGGCAAGCGGACCGTCGATCCGGCCGTCGCTATTGGTCTCTGCCGTGCAAAGCAGGCGCCGTTCCTCGCCCTCCACCCGATAGAAATCGATGCACAGCCCCTGGGCAGGCTTGCCGCGCGCGGTGTCGAGAACATGGGTCGTCAGGCGGCCGGATTTGCTCATCGGATATTCTCCACGAACGGATCGGGAATGATGAAGGGAGCCTCGTAAAAGAACTCCTCCAGATTGTCGCCCGGTCCTGCACGATCGACGACGAGGAAATTGCTTACGGCACCGATCGCCATCAGCGGATGATGCCAGACATTGCGGCCATAATTCACGCCCTGCCGGCCGCCCGCCAGGAACACCCGCGGCCGCAGCGGCCGCCCGCCTTCGCCCTCGGCGACCACCACAAGCCAGGGCCGATCCTCGAGCGGCGAGAAGCTTTGGCTGCCGAGCGGATGACGCTCCATCATGGTGAGTGCGTAGGGAAAGGCCCGCGGCTCGCCACGGAAGAGGTTGATCACGACGCGCGCGCCTTCGCCGACGACCTCGGCCTCCGCAAGCGCGTGAAACCGCTCGGTATTGCCGCCATTGATGAGGCGCATCGACGCCGGATCCGCTTCGATCACCGTTCCGAACGGCGCGAATGCCTCCCGCGTCAGCGGTTCGATCGACAGCAGATGCGACGTCGGGCCTTGCTTCCTGTCAGGAACGGCACCATCAGGCATAATCATCTCCCGGAAGCATGGATTTGAGACGCAGCCGTGCGATCTGCTCCACCTCAGCGCAGGCGGCTTCAAATTCCTCTTCCGCGGGATTGTCAATGCGCCGCGCGAAGGCCGCGACAATATCGTCCTTCGTCAGTCCCTTCACCGCAATGATGAAGGGGAAGCCGAATTTCTTCGTATAGGCCTCGTTGAGGGCCGTGAAGCGTGCATGTTCCTCGGGCGACAATCGGTCCAGTCCTGCAGACGCCTGTTCCGCGCGCGAATCGGGGGTGAGTTCCCCAGCGACCGCCAGCTTGCCGGCGAGGTCCGGATGCGCCTTGAGGACGGCGAGGCGTTCCGCAGGCGAGGCGGCGCGAAAGGCAGTGCAGAGCGCCGAATGCACATTGCCGGCGGTCAACCCGACGGAGGCAGCGCGATCATAGGCCCGCTCCGCCACCCAGGGGGAATGTTCGAAGACGCCGCCGAAGCGGCGGACGAATTCTTCGCGTCCGGACATCAGCGCATTCCTTCCGGCTTGTGGTGCTCGTACCAGTGGCGTGCAATATCGACGCGCTGCGGCACCCAGACCTTGTCGTGCGACAGGACATAGTCGATGAAGCGGGCGAGCGCCGCCGCGCGTCCGGGCCGGCCGACCAGGCGGCAATGCAGGCCCACATTCATCATCTTCGGGCTGCCCTCCTTGCCTTCCTCATAGAGCACGTCGAACGTATCCTTGAGATAGGTGAAGAACTGGTCGCCGGAGTTGAAGCCCTGATTGGTGGCGAAGCGCATGTCGTTCGCGTCGAGCGTATAGGGAATGATGAGATGCGGTTTGTCGGGTGTCGGCCCCGGCACCCAATAGGGTAATTCGTCCGCATAGGAGTCGCAGGAATAGAGGAAACCGCCCTCCTCCAGAACCAGCTTCAGCGTATTGACGGACGGCTTGCCCTGGTAGATGCCGAGCGGCCGTTCGCCCGTCAGTTCCGTGTGCAGCCGCACCACCTCGCGAATGTGCTGCCGCTCGACCTCCTCGGGAAAATCCTTGTATTCGAGCCAGCGCAGCCCATGGCTGGCGATCTCCCAGCCCGCCTCCTTCATCGCCGCGACCGCCTCGGGATTGCGGGCCATGGCAAGCGTCACCCCGTAGACAGTCAGCGTCACGCCGCGGCTCGTGAACAGCCGCCATAGACGCCAGAAGCCAACGCGCGCACCATATTCGTAGATGGATTCCATGTTGAGGTTGCGCTGCCCGGGCCAAGGTTGCGCGCCGACGATTTCCGACAGCAGGCTTTCGGACGCCGGATCGCCGTCGAGAATAGAGCTCTCGCCGCCCTCCTCATAATTCAGCACGAACTGGACCGCGATGCGCGCGTCGCCAGGCCAGCGCGGATCAGGCGGCGTGCGTCCATAGCCGACGAGGTCGCGCGGATAGGTCTTCTCTGCCATCAAATCACCCTTCGATTTTTCCGGAACGGTAGCACCGCGGGCCGGATTGTCGAGATGCAAATGACGGCGAAAGCGGAACCGAAGCAGGTCCGGAAAGGCCATCGAAAATCCGCTTAGCGTGGCGTCGGCAAGGGCGCGACTGTGCGCGGCAAGGGGTCTACCTTAGGGCGACGCTCCGTCGGCCGCCTTGCACGATCTCCACGCGGACGCGCGGAAATCTTGCCGAGTGGATGCTGCGAATGCACGCGCATCGGCGCCCTGGCATCCTGTTCGACGAACAGCGCAAGGCTGTCGACCACGAGCGGCTCGGCCAGACGCGGCTCGAATAATTCGCGCAGCGGCGTCTCCAGCCGCCGTTCGGCGGCAGCGCTCAAGGGTCCCGTAAGCTTAAGATGGAAACGATACTCGTCCATCACGAAGGGGTCGCCCCAGCGGTGAAGATTGGAGAATTGCGGTGCCGTCAGCCGATCCGGATCCGTACGCTCGATCTCCTCCTCGCTAAGCGGCGCGCGAAAGCGGTCGAACGCCTCGATGACGCGGGCCGCAAGCAGATGCATCGCATGGAAAGGCACGTGCGGCACCAGTCCCCAGCACTGGCTGATGCGCGCCAGTTCCATACGCTCGACCGTCAGCGGCGTTTCGGCGGTGGTGAAGTGCATCAGCGCCTTCAAAAGCTGGCCCTCGTCGGTCTCCGGCGCCAGGCGGAACGGTGCCATGATCATGGCATGGAAGCCGAACCGGCGCGGCACGGCGGTATGGAAGGCGATTTCCGAAACACTGAGGGCGCCAACGGAAGGAAACTCAACCGCCTCGCCCGAATAGACGCTCCGTCCAAGCCAACTCGCCGCAACGGCAGAGAGCGGATCGCTCATCGGCGGGGTGAAACATATGGCATACCGCATGTCGCAGGCTCCGAAACCGGTTCAGAGCAGGACGAGGCAACCCGCTCCGATACACATCGGCCGCGTGTTAGGTGATTTGCGTGACAGATTGACGAATTCGAACGGGGCTATCTGAGCGCTTCCATATGGGTCGCGCAACGGAATGAGTCCGGAAGATCTACGCGAGCCTGCCGCCCGGCAATTTCGTCGATCACCCATTGCGCCAGCACATGCGCCATCCCGAAACTGATCTTAAAGCCCCCCGTCAAGACCGACAGCCGGCCATGGTCGGGGTGTCGGCCGACCATCGGTTCGCGCCCGATGGCCTTCGGGCGCAGGCCCGCCCAGCGCTCGACGACCGGAGCGCCTAGAAGCGCGGGCGCGAGTGCCGCCGCGCGGTCGATCAGCACCTGCAACTGCTCGTCCGTCGAAAACGGCGCGTCGAACCGATTTTCGCTGGTGCTTCCGACCGCCACGTGGCCATTGTCATGGGCAACGATATAAAGCCCGTCGGTGAAGATGATCGGCGACGCCGGGTCGATGTCGGCGCGAAGCAGGGCCGCCTGCCCTTTGATGGCGACGCCGCTCGGCGCCTGCCCACTGCGTGCCAAATGGTCGATGAAGGCGAAGCTCTCGACGCCGGCCGCAAGGATACAATGGCCGAAGACCAGCGCCCTGCCATCGGCAAGCAGGAGCCGACCGCGCTCCGGATCGACCGACGCAACCTCAGCGCCCTCCTCGATCCGGACATGGGAAAAACCGGCGATTGCGGCGCGGAGCACCCGAAGCAGGTCTCGCGGCGAAACCCGGGCGGCCAGGGTGTCGTGCACGATACCAAAGGGTGCCGCCTGGATCGCTGGCCAATCGCCGGTTCCGCCATCCTTCACGTGCCAGTGGAAACGCCGCTCGCCCGCGATCCAGTGCCGCGCGGCATCCTGTTCATGGCCGCGGGCGATGTCCTTGAGATGCGGTTTGCCGAGCGGCATGACCCGGCCGGAACGGCGATAGCCTGCCGACAGGCCGGTCTCCTCCTCGAGCCGAGCGATTTCCCCTTCCAGCGACACCAGCGCGTCGAATTGGAACTGCTTCTTCGCGTTCCAGCGGTCCGGCATATGCGGCATGAGCGCGCCGAGCAAGCCGCCGCTCGCTCCCGCACCAATCCTCTTGCCTTCGATGAGCCGCGTCTCAATGCCGATGCGCCCTGCCATGAGGGCGGCCCACAGGCCCATGATACCGCCGCCGACGATCAAGACTTCGCTCATCGATTGACCTACCACTGCATAATTCCTTAGATCGTATTCGATCTGACGATCAAACTATGCCGCAACTCGAAGTGCTACTGCGAGCTTTGCGCGCCCCAGGGGGCGCGCGGCGCTGTAGATTGGGAAAATGATCCGCATTGACATGACAGCAATCGATCTCCGCCAGACGCAATCGCCCGCCGCGCAAAGCCTCGAATGGCACGGGGGCGATATGCCCTATTCGGTGGAATTTGGCGATCACTTTTATTGCCGCACGGACGGGCGGCTCGAATGCGGTCATGTCTTCCTCGCCGGCAACAGGCTGCCCGGGCGATGGCGAGGATGCGGCGCCTTTACCATCGGCGAACTCGGCTTCGGCACCGGGCTCAATTTCTGCGAAACCTGGCGGCAATGGAAACAGGCCTCGCCGAATGGCGGACGCCTGCATTTCGTTTCCTTCGAGCGCTTTCCGATGCAAGCCGAGGAAATCGCCCGGGCATTGTCGCACTGGCAGGAAATCGATGCCGAGCGCCAGGCGCTTGTCGCCAGTTGGCCTCACCTCCCGGCGAGCCGGATCGATTTTGATCTCGGCAAAGTACGGCTGACGGTCGTCTGCGGCACGGCGATCGACGGCGTAACCGCCGCAGCGGAACGCTTCGACGCCTGGTATCTCGACGGCTTTGCGCCGTCCCGCAACCCGGACATGTGGTCCGAGGAATTGATGCGGCTCGTCTTCGAGAGGACGGTGCCGGGAGGTACTTTCGCAACCTATGCCGCGGCCGGTTTCGTTCGCCGCAACCTCACGGCTGCCGGCTTCGCCGTCGAGCGCCTGCCAGGTTTTGCCGGCAAGCGGGAGATGCTGCGCGGCGATAAGGTCTGACGCGGCACCCTCTTGTACTCGCGGCGGCGCAAACGAAGTCCAGTGGATCGGCCCGTCCCATCCGGATCGGTCAAATCCACTGCCGTTGGCTTCAGGGGAAGACCACGGATTTCACCGTTGCGATCAGTTGATCGGTCGGGGCCGCGACGCAGTTGCGGTCGATCTCGGCAAGCGTCCTTTCCCTGACCTGGTGCGACAGCAGCTTTCTCAAGTCGCCGAGCGTCTTCGGCGCGGCACAGATCACCAGGTTCTCGAAAGCATTCTCGAGCGCGTAGTGATCGATCTTCCCCGCGATCTCGGCGGCAAAGCGATGTTGCTCCTCGCGGACCGGATCGCTGCTGTATTCCATGGCCGACCGACCGTGACCGACCGATGAATGGCTGCGGCCGGGCTTGTCAGCCATGATGTCCTGGGCCCGTTTGCCCTCGATTTGGTAGGTCTCCTCTGCCGGATGCTGATGGCCGTCCTTCAGCAAATTGACGTCCTTGACGATGCGCGCCGCGTTTCCGTCGGCTGCCAGTATCCAAACCCGGTTCCGCACTACGTCCTCCGCTCATATCGTGGTTGGCAGATAGGTCGGCGAATGCACAGGAAACGGAACGGTTGAAACTCGCGTCAGGTTCCCAATCGCCGATAGTCCTTTTGTCCAAAATCTCACGCAGCTTGGCTACAGGCGGGCAAGATAGGCTTCGAAATTGCGGTCCGGCGTCGACTCGTATCGCTCGCGCTCGGTCTTAAGCGAGAGGATCCGGTCGACCCGGAAATCGCGAAAGTCCTGGCGCAGTTCACACCAGGCCGTCAGCAGCCAATGATGCCCGAAAATGCTGAGGCCGAGCGGCCAAATTGTACGCTCCGACAGTTCTTGTGCAAGGCTTTCATAGGTGATGCTGAGTTTGCGCTCTCCGGCAATGGCCTGGCGGATGTCGCCCAGCAGAGCCGGCGGGGCGGGCTGCAGCGCCGATCGGAAGGCGCGAAGCGGTGCGCTGCGCAATTTCTCCGCATGTTCGGGCGGAAGGCCGTGGCCGATTTTCTCCATCGCCTCGCGCGCCGCCTGCGCCAGGCGCCCGTCGCCGAGCATTTGCACGGCGCGCACGCCGAAGGCCAGCGCCTCCAATTGCTCGAAGGTGAAGGTGAGCGGCGGCGCATCGAAAGCCTCACGCAAGAGGTAACCGACGCCGCGCTCGCCGTCGATCGGCGCACCCGAAGCAATCAGGTGCTGCATATCGCGATAGATGGTGCGCGGCGCGACCTCCATCCTTTCGGCAATTTCGCCCGCCGTCATCGCCCGGCCTGTGGCGCGCATGAGTTGGATGATACGGAACAATCGGTCGGCAGGCCGCATGGTCTTCTCCAATTCCGGACGGGCGGAGCCGAAGGGGGTCGAGAGTCGGTCACGCCTTTCCTCAGACCGCTTAGCCGGCTATGGCCATAAGGCTGTCAGTTGGAATGTGCTTAAGTCAAGCCGCATTCAAACAAGGAGATCCCGATGACAACGAAACACGTTCTCGAACTCGCCGTATGCACGGTCCCGGACAAGGAGATCGCGATAGCGGCACGCGGCAAGGCCATGCAGGTCGTCTCGCGTTATCCGGGCTTCGTCTCCTGGCGCGCAGTTACCGCCTGCGAAACGGCCGACATGCTTGCCGATCTTGTCGAATGGGAGACGCTGGAGGCGGCGCGAGAGGCCGGAAAGCGCGTCATGACCGACCCCGATTTCGCACCCTACATGGCGGCGATCGGCTCGGTTCAGCTCATGCAGCATTTCCTGACCGAACGACAGATTTGAACGACGGCAAGGCGATGGCGGAACCCCTGAAAAATCTCCTGCATCCGGGCGTCGTGATGGAGATCGCCGATCGCCTGTCCCGCTGCGCCCCCGGCTTCGACCGCGACCGATTTGTCGCTTCCGCCGGCGGTGGCCTCGAGTCGCTAGAACTGATGCAGCGCTCGCTCAAGATCCGAGATGCCCTCATCGAGGGTCTGCCCCTGGACTTTCCCGCGGCCGTCTCGATCCTCGACGCGGCGTTGCCGAACGGCAATGCGCCCGGCCTCACCGGCTGGGCGCTTCTGCCGGCGAGCCAGTTCGTCGCGGTTCGCGGGCTTGGCAACTTCGAGCTTTCCCTGTCGTTCCTCCGTCGGCTCACCCCCCACTTCACCGGCGAGTTCGCGATCCGCCCCTTCATCCAGCAGGAACAGGACCGGGCACTGAAGACGATCCGCCGCTGGGTCGAGGATGACGATCATCACGTCCGGCGGCTGGCAAGCGAGGGCACGCGCCCTCGCCTGCCCTGGGCGATGCGACTGCCAAGGCTCATCCTCGATCCGCGGCCGATCCTCCCGATCCTCACGGCGCTTCTCGACGATCCGGAGGAATATGTGCGGCGCTCCGTCGCCAACAGCCTCAACGACATAGCCAAAGATCATCCCGACCTCGTCGCGGATTTCGTGGCCGCGCACATGGCAGGCGCATCGCCTGAACGCCTGAAATTGCTGCGGCATGCCTCCCGCACGCTCCTCAAGCAGGGGCACCGCGGCGCGCTTGCCAATTTCGGCTTCGAGCCGCCGCTCGGTGTCGCCGCCCACCTTGCACTCGCGACGCCGACCGTCCGGTTCGGCAACGATCTCGTCCTCGGATTGACCATGCGCAATGCGGATGGCTCCAGGCAGCGAGTCATGATCGACTATGCCGTGCACCATCGGAAGGCGAATGGCGACACGTCGCCGAAAGTGTTCAAATGGACGACCGTGACGCTCGACCCCGGCAGCACCATCGAGTTCAGGAAGCACCACCCGATGCGGCCGATCACCACGCGACGCTACTATGGCGGCGCTCACCGCGTCGTGATCCTGGTCAACGGGCAACCCGCCGCCCAGGCGGATTTCGAACTTGTCATGGCTTAGACGGGAACTTTACCAAAATGCCCCGGGTCGAGCGCTGAATTCGGACCCAGCAGAAGAAGCAGCTTGACTTTTGGAGCCAAAGCAACGACATGAGGGTGCGTCACCTTCCGGCCGCCGCGTGAGCGCGCCCTCGGCAACCACTTTCAAGCCGTGAAGAAGGAAAGCGCGTGACATCGCCGCGAATTGCGGTCAGCACAGGCGCTTGACGACTTTTCTTTAACCCACAAGTTCCCAATTCACGCGGGGTTCTTGACGCCAGACGACACCGGAATTGCATCCTGCGGTTCCGGCGAGAGCGTTTGGCGCCCCGAAAGGTATACGCATTGTCCACTTTTGAAGCGCTCGGTCTTTCCGAGCATATTCTGGCAACACTCTCGGCCAACGGTTTCGAAAAACCGACGCCCATCCAGGCGCAGGCCATTCCGATGGTATTGAAGGGCCATGACCTCATCGGCCTTGCGCAGACCGGTACCGGCAAGACCGCTGCTTTCGGCCTGCCGATGATCGAAAAGCTGGTTGCCGATGGCAAGCGCCCGGATCCGCGCAACATCCGCGCTCTCGTGCTTGCTCCCACTCGCGAACTCGTCAACCAGATCGCCGCCAATCTGAAGCTCTTCGTCAAGAAGAGCCCGCTCAAGATCGGCGTCGTCGTCGGTGGCGTCTCGATCAACAAGCAGACCGAACAGCTCGCCCGCGGCGTCGACATTCTCGTCGCCACCCCCGGCCGCCTGCTCGACCTCGTTGCTCGCAAGGCGGTGACGTTGACGCAGGCTCGCTATCTCGTCCTCGATGAGGCCGACCAGATGCTCGACCTCGGCTTCATTCACGACCTGCGCAAGATTTCCAAGCTGGTTCCGAAGAACCGTCAGACGCTGCTTTTCTCCGCAACGATGCCGAAACTGATTGCCGAGCTCGCCGGCGAGTATCTGACCGATCCGGTCAAGGTCGCGGTCACGCCTCCGGGCAAGGCCGCAGACAAGGTCGAGCAATATGTCCATTTCGTTCCGGGCAAGGACCTGAAGACGCAGATCCTCAAGCAGACGCTGACCGCCAACCCGGATGGCCTGTCGCTGATTTTCAGCCGCACCAAGCATGGGGCCGAGAAGCTGATGAAGCATCTCGACCATGTCGGTTTCAAGGCCGCCTCGATCCATGGCAATAAGAGCCAGGGCCAGCGCGAGCGGGCGCTCAAGGCTTTCCGCGATGGCGAAATCCGCGTGCTCGTCGCGACCGATGTCGCCGCCCGCGGCATCGACATTCCGGGCGTCACCCATGTCTACAACTATGATCTGCCCGAAGTGCCGGATGCCTATGTGCACCGCATCGGCCGCACGGCCCGCAATGGCCGTGAGGGCATCGCGATCGCCTTCTGCGCCCCCGACGAAATCCGCCTGCTTCGCGACATCGAGAAGCTGATGGGCATCGAGATCGCCGTCGCCAGCGGCGAGGCGCCGGCCGATCAGGCTCGCCCGTCGAAGGGACGCGGCGGACGCGGCAATGGTCAGCACCGCGGCAATGGCCAGAACCGCGGCAATGGCGGTGGTCCGCGGCAGGACAAGGCACCACGCCGGAATCGCCCGGCGCGCGAGGCGGCAGTCGGCTTTGCCGGCGACGAGCTCCTCCTCGAAGATCGCCCGCAGAAGCACGAGCGGCGCGACCAGCGTGCGGCGGGTCATGGGCATCATGACGGCCGTTCGGAAGGCAACCGCAACCACGAGGCCAAAAAGCACCATCACGGTCGCCCGGGACCGCAAGACGGCCGCCGCGGCGTGAGCGACGGCAATCGCCGCCAGGACATGCGCCGTGCCGGCAAGGGCGGCCGTTCAGCCTAGCGCATTGGCCCGAAAAAGCAGAAACCCGGCCGCAGAAGCACGTCCACGGCCGGGATTCACCCGTCTCTCTCTATCGCCTCACACAGCGGCAGCCTTACCGGTCTGCCCCTCGGAACGTGCCTCGCTTTCGCTCTTGCGATTGGTGAGATAGACGCCGGTCACTGCAATGACCGTACCAACGATCATCGGCCAGGTGAGCGCTTCGCCCAGGAGGAGTGCCGCCTCAACGGCCGCAAGCGGCGGCACCAGATAGATCAGCGATGCGGCGCGAGAGACCTGACCGCGGCGAATGAGATAGAGCAGGAGGGCGATCGCTCCCATCGACAGGCCGAGGACCGACCAGGCGAGCGCGGCGACAAGTTCGACGCTCCAGGTCACGCGCATATCCTCGAGCGTCAGGGCCATGGGCACGGTGACGATCAGGGCGCCGGCATATTGCAGCGTCGCGATCGCCCGGATGTCGCCGGTCTGCAGGTGCCGCTTTTGGTAAAGCGTGCCATAGGTCACCGCACCCATTCCGAGCACATTCACCGCCACCGGAAATAGACTGATATCGGCGTCGATCGCCAGCACCTTCGGCAGCACCGCAAGCGCAATGCCGGAGAAGCCGAGCGCGAGCCCAAGTCTCTGCACCCGGGTAATATTTTCGCCGATCAGGTAAGGCGCCGCGACCGCGGTCATCAGGGGCTGGAGGCCGGCGATGATGCCGGAGATGCCTGCGGGCACGCCCTCGCCGATCGCCCACCATATCGCACCCAGATAGAGGCCATGGAGAAACATGCCGGAGATCACCGCATGGCCGATTGTCTTCCCCGAGCGCGGCCAACGCGCGCCGGTCGCGGCACAGAAGCCGATGAAGAGCAGGATGGCGATGCTGTAGCGCAGCGCCAGGAAGGTCAGCGGTTCGGCGAAAAAGGCCGCATATTTCGCAACCACCCAACCCGTGGACCAGAGCAGCACGAAGAGGGCCGGAGCCAGGCGGGCAAGCAACATCGGTGTTTTCCCGAAGCAAGGCGGATCATGGAGGCCCGCATGAGCCTCATGCCTGCAGCGCCTGCGCGTCTTATTCAGACGCGCAAACCTCGCTGCAGCACTCTATTGCTGCATGCGGTAGAGCGCTCGCCTCGCCCGGTCAAAGCAATTTTTCTGATGGCTGCAATCAGCGAATCGGAATTATCAGGCGCAGCGGGGAATGGGCTCGATTGATTCGAGGGCAAATCCTCGGGGCCGCTCGACTAGATTGATGAATATTGAGGCATTTGCCCTGTCGGCGACCGCCTGTTGAAATCAGCAGCCGCACGCAGTGGGTGTTGCAGCGGCGGCGGGCACGGCGGCGTCAGCAAAACGCTTTCAATTTGCCCGGCGTCTGCCCGAAATTTCTTCGCGGGCGGACGTGCACGCTTCTTGCATTGCGTCATACGATGTACTCAAATGGTCGCAAAATAAGGGGACCACGCCTTTGGCATTTGACGAAATGATGAATGCGGATACAAGTCCGCGCCAGCCATATTCGACCTATCATGAATGGTATGCCAGCCAGGACCGAAACCGGCTCATAGCGAAATCGAAGGAAGCCGAAAATATCTTCCGTAAGACGGGCATCACCTTTGCGGTCTACGGACATGCGGATTCCTCCGAGAAGCTCATTCCCTTCGATCTCATTCCCCGCATCATTTCCGGCCGCGAATGGCGCAGGCTCGCCCAGGGCATCGAGCAGCGCGTGATCGCGCTCAATGCCTTCCTGGACGACATCTACCACAAGCAGGAGATCATCCGCGCCGGCCGCATTCCGCGCGAGTTGATCGAGAAGAACGATGCCTTCCTGCCGCAGATGATCGGCTTCCGCCCGCCGGGCGGCGTCTATACCCATATCGTCGGCACCGACATCGTGCGCACCGGCGAGGATCAGTTTTACGTGCTGGAAGACAATGCGCGTACGCCGTCTGGGGTCAGCTACATGCTGGAAAACCGGGAAACCATGATGCAGATGTTCCCGGAGCTCTTCCACCAGAACCGCGTGCGGCCGGTGGAAAACTATCCCTATCTGCTGCGCCAGAGCCTGGCCTCGCTCGCCCCGCCCGGCTGCACCGGCAAACCGCGTGTCGCCGTCCTGACCCCCGGCATCTACAACTCCGCCTTCTACGAGCACGCCTTCCTCGCCGACATGATGGGCGTCGAGCTGGTCGAGGGCTCGGATCTCCGCGTTATCGACGGCAAGGTGAAGATGCGCACGACCCGCGGCTACGAGGCCATCGACGTGCTCTATCGCCGTGTCGACGACGATTTCCTCGACCCCCTCACGTTCCGCCCGGATTCCGCACTCGGCGTTCCCGGCATCATGGACGTCTATCGTGCCGGCAACATCACCATTGCCAATGCGCCCGGCACCGGGATTTCCGACGACAAGGCGATCTATTCCTACATGCCGGAGATCGTCGAGTTCTATACCGGCCGCAAGCCTCTGCTCGAAAACGTGCCGACCTGGCGCTGTTCCGAACCACCGAGCCTCAAATATGTGCTCGAACATCTGGAGGAACTCGTCATCAAGGAAGTGCACGGCTCCGGCGGCTACGGCATGCTCGTCGGACCGACGGCGACGAAAAGGGAGCGCGCCGCCTTTGCGGAGAAGCTGAAGGAGCGCCCCGGCAACTATATCGCGCAGCCGACATTATCGCTCTCGACCGTGCCGATCCTCGTCAACAAGGGCATTGCGCCCCGGCATGTGGACTTGCGTCCTTACGTCCTCGTCTCCGACAAGGTGCAGATCATTCCCGGCGGCCTGACGCGCGTCGCGCTGAAGGAGGGCTCTCTGGTGGTGAATTCCAGCCAGGGCGGCGGCACCAAGGATACCTGGGTACTGGAGGACTGAGGCCATGTTGGGAAGAACTGCGAACGGTCTCTATTGGATGTTCCGCTATATCGAGCGCGCCGAAAACGGCGCCCGGCTGATCGATGCGGGCCTGCGCATGTCGCTGACGCGCAGCGAAGCGACGGAGGACGATTGGGACGGCGTGCTGCAGAGCGCCGGCGTGCGCGAGCTTTACGACCAGGTGCACGACAGGCTGACGAGCAGCGACGCCATCGACTTCCTCTTGCGCGATCGCGCCAACCCGTCGAGCGTCATGTCCTGCATCGAGGCGGGCCGCCACAATGCCCGCATGGTCCGCACGGCTCTGACCCGCGAGACCTGGGAAGCAACCAACGAATGCTGGATCGCGATGAAGGAGAGCCTCACCAGAAAGGTGCGGCCCGCAGAAATGCCCGAGGTCATCGATGCCATCAAGCGGCGCACCGGCCTCATTCGCGGCGCCTTCCACGGCACGATGCTCCGAAACGAGATTTTCAACTTCTCCCGCATCGGCACCTTCATCGAGAGGGCGGACAACACCGCCCGCATTCTCGACGTGAAATATTATGTGCTGCTCCCGGCTGTCGCCGCTGTCGGGTCATCGATGGACAACGTGCAGTGGGAATCGATCCTGCGCTCGGTTTCCGCGCATCGCGCCTATGGCTGGGTCTATGACGCGGAACTCAAGCCGGCGAATATCGCGGACTTCCTGATTTCCAACGGCCGCATGCCGCGATCGCTCGCCTATTGCTATGAGAAGATCGTCAGCAATCTCGGCTATCTCGCGCGCGAGTATGGCGAGAAGCATGCCGCCCACGAGACAGCGGAACAAACTCTTCAATCGCTACGCAGCCGCTCCATCGACGACATCATGGACCAGGGGCTGCACGAATATCTGGAAGAGTTCATCAGCCACAACAACCGTGTGGGACAGGAAATCACCGACGGATACCGGTTCTACAATTAGAAGAGATTAGAGCGGGATGCGGGCGGAAAACCGCGCACAGTTTTCCTCATCCCGCTCCAGACTCGGGAGAAGGGCATGCGCTTGAAAATCAGCCACAGGACCGAGTATCACTATGACGAGCCGGTGTCCTATGCCCTGCAGCGTCTGCGCCTGACGCCGACGAACCAGCCCGGCCAGACGGTTCTCAACTGGCGGACGCTGGTCGAGGGCGCCGTCGTCGAAGTCGCCTATGATGACCATTTCGGTAACCGGACGCATCTCGTCAGCGTCGACGCCAATCGAACGAGCTTTAGCGTCGAGGCAAGCGGCGAGGTCGACACCGACGACAAGGCTGGTGTCCTCGGCGCACACCAATCCTGCGTGCCGCTGTGGCTCTACCTACGCGAAACGCCGCTCAGCAAGCCCGGCAAGCGCGTTCGTGATCTGGCGAAGTCGGCCACGGGCGAGACGGATCTCGACCGCATGCACGCGCTCATGGCGATAATCCACGAGAGCGTCGAATACAGGCCAGGCGAGACCCACGTCGAGACCAGTGCCGAAGAGGCGCTGGAGCGCGGCAAGGGCGTGTGCCAGGATCACGCCCACATTCTCATCTCCGCGGCCCGCATCCTTGGGCTGCCCGCTCGTTACGTCTCCGGCTATCTGATGGTGGATGGGCATCCCGAACAGACCGCGAGCCATGCCTGGGCCGACGTCCACCTGACCGGCCTCGGCTGGGTCGGCTTCGACGCCGCCAACAAGATCTGCCCGGACGACCGCTATGTCCGCGTGGCCTCCGGCCTCTGCTACCCGGACGCCGCCCCGGTCTCCGGTCTCGTCCACGGCGCCGTCAACGAGACGCTGAAGGTGGCCGTGACGGTCGAGCGGCAAGGGCAGACGCAAAGCCAGAGCCAAGGCGGTCAGAGCCAGACGCAGAGCCAGTGAGGCTAAAGTCGGCCCCTCATCCGCCTGCCGGCGCCTTCTCCCCGCAGGCGGGAGAAGGTAGATGTGGCGCCGCCTCGATCCATCTTCACGATCGCGGCTATTCAAGGGAAGGCGCAGGGTGGCGAAGCGACGCGGCGGGCAACCGCCCTCGCCTCACCCCACCTCAATGGCTGTCGCGATCCATCGGGATGCGATCACCGCGTGCGCCGACGAGGAAATCGAGGTCGGCGCCGGTGTCGGCCTGCATGACGGTCTTGATGTAGAGGCCGCCATAGCCGCCGACAAGCGGCTTGACCGGCGAGATCCAGGCTTCGCGGCGGCGGGCCAACTCCTCGTCCGAGACATGGATGTGCAGCTTGCGGTTCGGGATATCGACCTCGATTAGGTCGCCGTTCTCGACCAGCGCCAGCGGCCCGCCTTCGGCGGCTTCCGGTGCCGTGTGGAGGATGACGGTGCCGTAGGCGGTTCCCGACATGCGCGCGTCCGAAATGCGGATCATGTCGGTGATGCCCTTCTTCAGGACCTTCGGCGGCAGGCCCATGTTGCCGACCTCGGCCATGCCCGGATAACCCTTCGGTCCGCAATATTTCAGCACCATGATCGAGTTTTCGTCGATGTCGAGATCGTCGCGGTTGATGCGGGCGTGATAGTCCTCGATGCTCTCGAAGACGACTGCGGGGCCCTTGTGCTGCATCAGGTGCGGCGATGCCGCCGACGGCTTCAGCACGGCGCCGCGCGGCGCCAGATTGCCGCGCAGGACGGCGATGCCGCCGGACGCGGTGAGCGCCTTCTCCTGCGGCAGGATCACGTCCTCGTTGTAGTTGACGACGCCCTTCACGTCGTTCCAGATCGTGTCGCCGCTGACGGTGATGGCGTCGTTGTGCAGGAGTCCCATCTCGGCGACCGCCTTGATCACCACCGGCAGACCGCCGGCATAATAGAACTCCTCCATCAGATATTTTCCGGAGGGCTGCAGGTTGACGATCGTCGGCACGTCGCGGCCGAGCCGGTCCCAATCGTCGAGCGAAAGATCGACGCCGATGCGGCCCGCAAGCGCCAGCAGGTGTAGCACGGCATTGGTCGAGCCGCCGACGGCGCCGTTGACGCGGATGGCGTTTTCGAAGGCCTGTTTCGTCAGGATGTCGGAGGGCTTCAGATCCTCCTTGACCATCTCGACGATACGGCGGCCGGTGAGCTGCGAGATCACCCGGCGGCGCGCATCGACAGCGGGAATGGCGGCATTGCCGGAAAGCGTCATGCCCAGCGCTTCGGCCATCGAGGCCATGGTCGAAGCGGTGCCCATGGTCATGCAGCTACCGGCCGATCGGGCCATGCCCTGCTCGGCATCCATGAACTCCTCCAGCGTCATCTCGCCGGATTTGACCATTTCCGAGAACTGCCAGACCGCCGTGCCCGAGCCGACATCCTTGCCTCGCCACTTGCCGTTGAGCATCGGACCGCCCGAGACGACGATCGCCGGGATATCGACGCTGGCTGCCCCCATCAGAAGGCTGGGCGTGGTCTTGTCGCAACCGCCGAGCAGCACGACGCCGTCGACCGGATTGCCGCGGATCGCCTCCTCGACATCCATCGCCGCGAGATTGCGGAACATCATCGCCGTCGGGCGAAGCGTGCTCTCGCCGGTCGAAAAGACCGGGAACTCCACCGGGAAGCCGCCTGCCTCGTAGACCCCGCGCTTCACGCGTTCAGCAAGATCGCGCAAATGCGCGTTGCAGGGGGTGAGCTCGGACCAGGTGTTACAGATGCCGATGATCGGCCGCCCGTCGAAGGTGTCGGCGGGGAGTCCCTGGTTCTTCATCCAGGAGCGATGCATGATGGCGTTCTTGCCCGTACCGCCGAACCAATCCTGCGATCGCAGCTTGCGCGGCCACTCAGCTTTCTTCTTCATCTCTTCTTCCTTCAGGCCCGGGGACGGGCGGAACGGGCTGGCCCGCTGTATTTCCCCTAATCGACATGATGTCGGGAACATGCAGCAATTCAAAGGGCTACACGTCTGACGAGACGTGCGGCGCTGTGGGCCGGGATGCGGAATTCCACCCGCATCCCGGCCCGGTCGATCAGGCCAGGGTGTAGGCTGTCTTGACGGTTGTGTAGAATTCGGCGGCGTATTTGCCCTGTTCGCGCGGGCCGTAGGAGGAGCCCTTGCGACCGCCGAAGGGGACGTGGAAATCGACGCCCGCCGTCGGCAGGTTGACCATCACCATGCCGGCTTCGGCATTGCGCTTGAAATGCGTCGCATGCTTGAGGCTCGTCGTGGCGATGCCGGAGGAGAGCCCGAAGGGCGTGTCGTTGGCGATAGCGAGCGCCTCGTCATAGTCCTTGACGCGGATAACCGCGGCGACCGGTCCGAAGATCTCCTCGCGAGAGATGCGCATGGCGTTGGTCGCCTCGGTGAACAGCGCCGGCTGCAGGTAGAAGCCGGGCGTATCGCGCGTGATCAGCTCGCCGCCGAAGGCGAGCTGCGCCCCCTCCTGCTTGCCGATGGCGATATAGTCGGTGTCCTGGTTCAGCTGGCCCTGATCGACCACCGGGCCGATATGGGTGCCGGCCTTCAGCGCGTCGTCGACGACGAGGCCCCGCATGCGCTCACCCATCGCCGCGACGAACCTGTCGTGGATGCCCTCGGTGACGATGATCCGCGACGAGGCCGTGCAGCGTTGGCCGGTCGAGAAGAAGGCGGAGTTGACCGCCGCTTCGACCGCCACCGACAGATCGGCATCGTCGAGCACGACGAACGGATTCTTGCCGCCCATCTCCAGCTGGAACTTGCGATTGTGCTCGACCGAGGCCATCGCCACGCGTTTGCCGGTGCCGACCGAGCCGGTGAAGGTGATCGCATGGACGTCCGCGCTGTCGAGCATCGCCTGGCCGACGACCGAGCCCTTGCCCATCACGAGGTTCAGGACGCCTTTCGGCAGGCCGGCGCGGTGCAGGATGTCGACGATCGCCCAGGAGCAGCCCGGCACCAGCTCCGCCGGCTTGAAGACGACGGTGTTGCCGTAGCAAAGCGCCGGCGCGATCTTCCAGGCCGGAATGGCGATCGGGAAATTCCAGGGCGTGATGATGCCGACGACGCCGACCGGTTCACGGGTGATCTCGACGCCGATGTTCGGGCGCACCGACGGGACGACCTCGCCGGCCAGGCGCAGGCACTCGCCGGCGAAGAAGTCGAAGATCTGGCCGGCGCGCACCGTCTCGCCGATGCCTTCGGCAAGCGTCTTGCCCTCCTCCCGCGACAAGAGCCGCCCAAGCTCGTCCTTGCGCGCCATGATCTCGTCGGCGGTCTTCTTGAGGATTGCGTGGCGCTCAAGGATGCCGGAGCGCGACCAGGCCGGAAAGGCCGCCTTCGCCGCGGCGATCGCGGCTTTCGCATCCTCGGCGCTTGCCCGGGCATATTCGCCGACGACGTCGTTGGTATTCGACGGATTGATGTTGGCAACGCCGTCGCCGCCGACCCATTCGCCGGCAATCAGGTTCTGGTGAAGTGTCATGGCTTCAGCCTCCTTGTCTTGTCGCAAGCGGCCGCCCGTCGCGGCCAGCCAGTCGTTTTACATATCAGAGCTGGTGGATTGCGATTTCTTCTTCCTCGGAGATCGCCAGCGGATTACGCAGCGCCAGACCGAAGCCTGCGGCCTCGATCTCGAAAACATCGCCCGCCTCCGTGCGGATGCCGTCGCCGAAGGACAGCGTTGCAGTGCCGAACATGTGCACATGCACGTCGCCGGGCACTCGGAAGAGCTCATACTTGAAGTGGTGGTATTCCAGATTGGCGAAGCTGTGGGACATGTTCGCCTCTCCGGAAAGGAAAGGCTTCTCCCACAGGACCTTGCCGCCGCGCAAGATTCGCGAGGTACCGCGAATGTCATCGGGCGCGGCGCCGACGCGGATCTCCGGACCGAAGCTCGCCTGCCTGAGCTTCGAATGTGCCAGCCACAGATAGTTGACCCGCTCTGTCTTGTGGTCGGAAAACTCGTTGGCGACGGCAAAGCCGAGCCGATAGGGCACGCCCTTGTCGGAAATGACATAGATCCCCGCCATTTCCGGCTCTTCGCCGCCGTCCTCCGCAAAGAAGGGCGACGTCAGCGGCTGGCCGGGCGCGACCGCGGCGCTGCCGTTGCCCTTGTAGAACCATTCCGGCTGGACGCCCTTTTCGCCAGGCTTCGGCTTGCCCCCTTCGAGCCCCATGCGGAACATCTTCATCGAATCGGTCAGCGTCTCTTCCGCCGCCTCGGTCGTCTTCTTGTGCATGGCGTCGCGCGTCGCGGCGGAGCCGAGATGCGTCAGGCCGGTTCCGGTCAGGTGCAGATGCGCCGGATCGGGATGGGTGATCGGCGGCAGCATCCGCCCCTCGGCATAGGCCTTTTCGAGATCGACGGCTTCGGCCAGCCCCTTGGCATCGACGACGTCCTTCAGGCTCTTGCCCCCGTTCGCCGCCTCCATGGCGAGCGCATAGACGCTTTCTGCGCCCTTGACGACGCGCGCCGCTTCGCCGGGCACCCGCACCGCGACCGCGACCGATCCGTCTTGCATTCTGATCTGAGAAATCAGCACGTTCCTGTCCTTCCTGACTTGGATCCGGGCGATGTGCCTTCACGGCGAAGGCAACGCGCCGCCTTCGGGGCGGCCCCGTGACCGCCCGGCTCCGGCAGCCTGGGCTGCCATTTCATCTGCGAGGTAAGGCGGCCGACCGGCGAACCGGTCAGCCCTTGCCCTTGTTCTTGTTGTAGACGTCGAAGAACACGGCTGCGAGCAGCACGAGGCCCTTGATGAGCTGCTGGTAGTCGATGCCGATGCCCATGATCGACATGCCGTTGTTCATCACGCCCATGATGAAGGCGCCGATCACCGCACCGGTGATCTTGCCGACGCCGCCCGATGCCGACGCTCCGCCGATGAAGCAGGCCGCGATCACGTCGAGCTCGAAGCCGACGCCGGCTTTCGGGGTCGCCGAGTTCAACCGCGCCGTGATGATCATCCCGGCCAGTGCCGCGAGCACACCCATGTTCACGAAGGCATAGAAGGTCAGCCTCTCGGTGTTGATGCCGGAGAGCTTCGCCGCCTTTTCATTGCCGCCCATCGCATAGACCCGGCGACCGACGGTCGAGCGCGTCGTGATGAAAGTGTAGAGAGCGATCAGGACACCCATGACGACGAGAACATTGGGCAGGCCGCGATAGGTCGCGAGCTGGAAGCCGATGAACAGCGCGACGACGGCGATCACCGCCATCTGCGTGGCGAAGAAGATGAAGGGCTCGTTGTCGGTGCCGTGCTGCTCGTTGATCCGACGGTCGCGCAGGCCCGCATAGATCGCATAGCCGACGAGCAGCAGCACCGCCACGAGCGCCACCATGTTCTTGATGACATCCGGGCTCGGGTTCAGGAAATAGAGGAAATCCGGAACGAAACCCGTCGAAAGAATCTGGAATTCCTTCGGGAACGGGCCGATCGGACGGCCGCCGAGCACCACATAGGTGAGGCCGCGGAAGACCAGCATGCCCGCCAGCGTCACGATGAAGGCCGGGATCTTCTGATAGGCAACCCAATATCCCTGGGCCGCCCCCATGATGCCGCCGACGACGAGACAGGCGGGAATGACGACGAAAGCCGGCAGTCCCCATTTGACCAGCATGATGGCCGAGGCGGCACCGATGAAGGCGACGATCGAGCCGACCGAGAGGTCGATATGGCCCGCCACGATGATCAGCAGCATGCCGAGCGCCATGATGACGATGAACGAGTTCTGCAGCACCAGGTTGGTGATGTTGACCGGCTTGAAGAGAACGCCGTTGGTCACGAACTGGAAGAACAGCATGATGATCACGAGCGCGACCAGCAGGCCGTATTCGCGGATGTTGTTCTTGAGGTAGTCCCCGATCGACGGTTTGGTGGTGTGGGTGCTCGTATCGGCGACCATTAGTGTTTCTCCCCTGAACGCATGATGGCACGCATGATGGTTTCCTGGCTGGCTTCTTCCTTGGAAAGCTCGGCCACGATGCGTCCCTCGTTCATGACATAGATGCGATCGCAAGTTCCGAGCAGCTCTGGCATTTCCGACGAGATCATCAGAATGCCTTTGCCCTCGGCCGCGAGTTGGTTGATGATGGTGTAGATTTCATATTTCGCGCCGATGTCGATGCCGCGCGTCGGCTCGTCGAGGATGAGGACCTCCGGATTGGTGAACAGCCACTTCGACAGCACGACCTTCTGCTGGTTGCCGCCCGACAGGTTCACCGCCTCCTGATAGATCGAGTGCGAACGGATGCGGAGCTTGGAACGATAATCGGACGCGACCTTCGCCTCCCTGCGCTCGTCGATGACGCCGTTTGCGGAAACCGCGCCGAGGTTCGAGAGCGTGGTGTTGTGCATGATGTTGTTGATCAGCACGAGACCGAGTTGCTTTCGGTCTTCCGTCACATAGGCAAGCCCCGCCTTGATCGCCCGCGGGATGGTGCTCACATCCACGGGCTGGCCGCGCATGGTCACCTCGCCGGTGATCTTGTGGCCCCAGGAGCGGCCGAAAATGCTCATCGCCGTTTCGGTGCGTCCGGCTCCCATCAGCCCCGCAATGCCGACGACCTCGCCGGCGCGGACCTTGAAGCTGACGTCGTGCAGGAACTGCCGGTCACGGTGCTGCTGGTGGAAGACGTTCCAGTTCTTCACCTCGAGCAGCGTATCGCCGATTTTCGGCTCGCGCGGCGGATAGCGATCCTCGAGCGCGCGCCCGACCATCCCCTTGATGATCCGATCCTCGCTGACGTCTTCCTTGTGACAGTCGAGCGTTTCCACGGTGCCGCCATCGCGCAGGATGGTGATCTGGTCCGCGACCTTCTTGATCTCGTTCAGCTTATGCGAAATGATGATCGAGGTCATGCCCTGGTTGCGGAACTCCATGAGGAGCTTCAGGAGCGCGTCCGAGTCGTTTTCGTTGAGCGATGCGGTGGGCTCGTCGAGGATCAGAAGCCTGACCTTTTTGGAGAGCGCCTTGGCGATCTCCACCAGTTGCTGCTTGCCGACGCCGATATCGGTGATGAGCGTCGCCGGCGACTCGTTCAGCCCGACCTTCTTCAAGAGCTCCTGCGTCCGCGCGAAAGTCTGCGGCCAGTGAATGACGCCCTTGTTGGCGACTTCGTTGCCGAGGAAAATGTTCTCGGCGATCGAAAGCAGCGGCACCAGCGCCAGTTCCTGGTGGATGATGATGATGCCGAGTTCTTCACTGTCGGCGATCGTGCTGAAGCGGCGGACTTCGCCGTCGTAGTGGATTTCGCCCTCATAGGTGCCGGCGGGATAGACGCCGCTCAGGACCTTCATCAAGGTCGACTTGCCGGCGCCATTCTCCCCGACGAGGGCATGAATTTCGCCTTCGCGGACCTTGAACGAGACATTGTCCAGCGCCTTGACGCCGGGAAACGTCTTCGTGATGCCCCGCATTTCGAGAATGATATTGTCCATAATCAGCCATTCCAGCGGCAGTCTCTCGCGAGAGACTACAGGCTTCCTCCCGCTGCGCCAATTCCGGATTCACCACCCGGCGAACGTGCAGCAGTTCAAAGTTTTGGAGCGACCGACGTGCATCCGCTAGAGGCCGGTCGGCTCAGACAAAAGGGGCCCGCGGTCACCGCGGACCCCTTCGACTGGATCAGTTGTCGATCTGCTCTTCGGTGTAGTAGCCGGAGCCGACGAGGATTTCCTTGGCGTTCGTCTTGTCGACCGAAACAGGCTTCAAGAGGTAGGACGGAACGACCTTGACACCGTTTTCATAGGTCTTGGTGTCGTTCACTTCCGGCTCCTTGCCGTCCATGATTGCGTTGACCATGTTCACCGTGACCTTGGCGAGTTCGCGGGTGTCCTTGAACACCGTCGAATACTGCTCGCCGGCGAGGATCGACTTGACCGACGGCAGTTCGGCGTCCTGGCCGGTGACGATCGGCATCGGCAGGTCGCCGGAACCGTAGCCGACACCCTTCAGGGCCGAGATGATGCCGATGGAGAGACCGTCATAGGGCGAAAGAACGCCATCGACCTTGGCATCCGTGTAGGTGGAGGACAGCAGGTTTTCCATGCGGGACTGGGCGACGGAACCGTCCCAGCGCAGCGTGCCGACCTGGTCCATGCCCATCTGGCCGGACTTGACGACGATCTTGCCGCTGTCGATCAGCGGCTGCAGGACCGACATCGCGCCGTCATAGAAGAAGAAGGCGTTGTTGTCGTCCGGAGAGCCGCCGAAGAGTTCGATGTTTTTCGGTTCGGTGGCTTCGTCGAGCTTCAGCCCTTCGACGAGCGAGGTTGCCTGCAGCACGCCGACCTGGAAGTTGTCGAAGGTGGCGTAATAGTCGACATTGCCCGAATCGCGGATGAGCCGGTCGTAAGCGATGACCTTGACGCCCGAATCGGCAGCCTTCTGCAGGATGTCGGAGAGCGTGGTGCCGTCGATGGCGGCGATGACGAGAACCTTCGCACCCTTCGTCACCATGTTTTCGATCTGCGACAGCTGGTTCGGAATATCGTCGTCGGCAAATTGCAGATCCGGCGTGTAGCCGGCTTCCTTGAACAGCTTCTCCATGGTTTCGCCGTCGGAGATCCAGCGGGTGGACGTCTTCGTCGGCATGGAGACGCCGACCATGCCCTTGTCCTGGGCGAATGCCGGCGCAGCGAAAGACGCGACGGTCACGGCCGCGGCTGCGAGAAGCGAAGTAACAAATTTCATCAGATCTCTCCCTGAGTGTTGAAGCGGCGGGCCAGAGCCCCCCGCCTATGCACAGCGAACCCGCCTGCCGAGACTCCGGTCTCCGGCGGCGTTTCAAGATGAAGGAAGCCCTCCCCTCTTACATACTCCCGCATGCGCTGTCGCACAGGCTGCGAAACTGGAATCAATTGCCATAACTGTCAAATACAATATCGCTTTGCATGCATACCAAAATTGGTATACCACTAACAAAGAGTGTGATTTTTGAATCTCTTGATAAACGAGTTCGAAAGAATGGTCCCCGACAGCACGATTGCACCCGCGGGCGAACCGCTCGATGCCGGCCTTTTCCGGTCGGGATTGAAGATCAATCACCTGCGCCTCGTGCTGGCGCTCGACGACCATCGCCGCATCAGCGCCGCCGCCGAATCGCTCGGCATTTCGCAACCGGCCGCCTCGCGCATGCTCGCGGAAATCGAAGCCATCGTAAAGGCGCCGATCTGCGCGCGCGTCGCCCGCGGCGTCGAACTCACCCGCTACGGCGAGGCGCTTGCCCGGCGGGCCCGCACCATCTTTCTTGAATTACGCGAGGCCGCCCGCGAAATCAATGAATTGAAAAGCGGCAGCGGCGGGTCGGTTTCGCTCGGCTCCGTTACCGGCCCGGCGCTCGCTCTTGCCGTCCCTGCGATCCGCCAGGTTTCCACCGCCTATCCCGGCATCGAGATCAACGTGCAGATCGACAACAGCAATGTGCTGACGCGGGAATTGCTCGCCGCCCGCCACGATTTCGTCATCGGCCGCATTCCGGACGACCTAAATCCGCGCCTGTTTAACGTCGTCGAGGTCGGCTTCGAGGAGGTCTGTCTGATCGTACGGGAAGGTCATCCGCTGATCGGGAAAGCCTCGGTGAGCGCCGACGACCTGCCGGGTTACGACTGGGTGTTCCAGCCGCCGGGCACGCTCCTGCGCCGCGCCGTCGAAGACAGCTTCCTCTCCGCAGGCGTCCGGCTGCCCGCGACCGTCATCAACACCTCCTCCATCATCCTGACGCTGTCGATCGTGCGCAATACCAACGCCATTGCCCCGGTCGCGCTCGACGTCGCCCGGCTGGTGGCCGGCAACGGCACCCAGGCCGGCGAGATCCGCATCCTCAAGACCGAGTTCCCGGTCCGCATCAAACCCTACGGCTTGATCACCGCCGAGGGCCGGGCGCTTCCCCCGAGCGCCAAGCTGCTCTACGACCTGATCCTGAAGCAAAGCCGCATGTGATCAGGCCCGCATAACCTTCGCCCGGCAGGATGGCCCGATGGTCGAAAAGGGATTTGCGGAGGCTTCATGTTCGGCATGTCGGTGTTCCAGTCGGTGGTCGAGCGCCTCAAGGCCGAGCGAGACATGGAAGGGGACGGGGACGCAGCCGGCGACGTCCAGGCGTGGCGTTCGCCGATCGATCGATCACCCGCCTTCGTCATGGCGACGCCCGCCTGCGCCACGCCAGCCCTCAACGCCGTCGCCCGGGCCTATCGAGAGCTGGCACCCGCCGAGAGGACGGAGCCGCCGGTCATGCCCGCCCATCTGAAGCGCACGAGCCTCGCCGATGTCGCCGAAGAGCTGGCGATCGCGGAAGACGAAACCACCCTGACGCTTGCGGCCAAGCGCAGGCACTTTGCCGCGGCGAACCATCCGGACAGGCTGACGGCAGAATTCCGGGCGAATGCGACCGTTCGCATGAAACTCGCCAACATGCTGATCGACGAAGCGACGAGACGGCTTGTCCGGCCTTGAACGGTTGATTCGATCCGCGCTACCCCCATCACTTCGGCTCGTCAGGCGCACCCGCCTCTTTTTCCTCCGGCTCCTTCGGCCGGTAGAAGACGAGGAGAGCAGAACCGGCATAGGCGGTGACGACGAGAAAGATCGTCGCCCACATCATCTGCCCGCCATAGAACTCGACGCCCGTCCACACCGCGCAGAGGCCGACGATCAGCAGCCGGATCCACAAGGGCCGATAGAAAGGGTGGTCCGGATCGATGAATTTGATCATGCTCATGCCTCTGAAGTTAACGGCCAACAGACATTTCCTTAGCCCGTAACCGAGCCTGGGTAAAATCCTGTCGCAGCCGTAGCCCGCCATCTTGACGTCACTCGGACAAAATGGAATAAACGTTCTGAAAATTTGGCGGATGGCCATTTCGTTCCGATATGCGCAAAGATGTGCAGGCGGAGTCAGGGTGAAGGGCATGGGAGAGGAACCGGGGCGGGAAGCGCCACTATATTTCCCCCATTGATCTGCTATTCGCGGGGCCGGTCGTCCCGTGACGCCTTTGCGCGATGAGCGGCATATCATCGCGCCCCAACCCGGTTGCGGACCGGAATTCGAGAGAAACGAAGATGACAGTAAGATTTGGTCTTCTGGGCGCCGGACGTATCGGCAAGGTTCACGCGAAAGCCGTCAGCGGCAATCCGGACGCCGTTCTCGTCGCCGTCGCCGATGCCTTCCCGGCCGCCGCCGAGGCGATTGCCAAGGCCTATGGCTGCGAGGTCCGCACCATCGAGGCGATCGAGGCGGCCGGCGATATCGACGCCGTCGTCATCTGCACGCCGACGGACACGCATGCCGATCTGATCGAGCGCTTCGCCCGCGCCGGCAAGGCGATCTTCTGCGAGAAGCCGATCGATCTCGACGTCGACCGCGTCAAGGCCTGCATGAAGGTGGTTTCCGAGACCGGCGCGAAACTGATGGTCGGCTTCAACCGCCGCTTCGACCCGCATTTCATGGCCGTGCGCAAGGCGATCGACGAGGGCAGGATCGGCGACGTCGAGATGGTGACGATCACGTCGCGCGATCCGGGCGCCCCGCCGGTCGACTATATCAAGCGCTCCGGCGGCATCTTCCGCGACATGACCATCCATGACTTCGACATGGCGCGCTTCCTGCTCGGCGAGGAGCCCGTTTCGGTGACGGCAACAGCCGCCGTCCTCGTCGACGAGGCGATCGGCGAAGCAGGCGACTACGACAGCGTCTCCGTCATCCTGCAGACGGCGTCCGGCAAGCAGGCGATCATCTCCAACTCGCGCCGCGCCACCTACGGCTACGACCAGCGCATCGAGGTGCACGGTTCGAAGGGTGCCGTTTCGGCCGAGAACCAGCGCCCCGTCTCCATCGAAATCGCCAATGGCGAAGGCTATACGCGCCCGCCGCTGCATGATTTCTTCATGACCCGCTATACCGAGGCCTACGCCAACGAGATCGAGAGCTTCATCGCCGCGATCGAAAAGGGCGCGGAAATCAGCCCCTCCGGCAAGGACGGCCTCGCCGCCCTGGCGCTCGCCGATGCGGCCGTGAAGTCGGTCGCCGAAAAGCGCCAGATCAGCCTCGACTGACGCAGATCGTAAACCTGATCGAGACGGCCGGGCGCGATGCCCGGCCTTTTCCTGTCCGGCAGCGCGTCACGCGGCCTGCTGCCCGGCCGCCGCGATGTCGCCGTCGACCGCGGTGAGAGCACGGTTCAGATGCCCGTCGAAGGCAAGCTGCTGCTCATCGGTGGCGACGGCGATTTCCGGCATGCCCTGCAGCCGCACCTGCAGCGATTGCTGCAGCCCCTCCTCCACGCCTTTCTGAAGCAGATCGAAATAGCGCAAGCCCGGACCGGTGACGAAGATCGGCATCGGCTCGTAAAGGCTGATGAGCCGGGAAATGCCGATGCCGAGCGCAAGACCCGCCTGACGGAAGGCATAGCCGGCCATGCGCTGGCCCTGGCGCGCGCCGGCAGCGATCTTGTCCATCTCCACGAGCGGCACGAATTTCGCGGGTATCGTGTCGGACGGCACCTCGAAGGCGGTGCGCAGGATGCCGTAGAAGCCCGCCGCCGCCTCGATGCAGCCATGGGCGCCGCAGCGACAGAGCCCGGCCGTGGCCGCATGCAGCATATGACCGAAATTCGGTGCGGAGACGTCGAACTCGCCTGAGCGGCTCCGTCTCGCCAATCCCAGGCCGATGCTGTGGCCGAGCGAGATGGCGGCCAGCGCTCTCGGCGCTCCACCCTTGTTCTCCGCCTGCACCGCAAGCGCCTGGGCGACGAGCAGGGTCTCGTTGCTGAGCATGATCCGCCCGCGCCACCCGTCGCCGAGCAGGTCCGCGAAATCGAGTTCCTCATTGCCGAAGACCGGCGACCAGATGAGCCGCGCTCCATCGGCGGCGACAAGCCCCTTGCTGCTGATGGACACGGCCAGCACCTGCGCCTTGGCGATCCCGGAGCGCGCCAGCAGGCGCTCGAGCGCCGCCGCAAAACGGCGCCCGAAGGCGGCCGCACCGGCATGATCCTCGCCGCGCGCCTCGTCGAAACGGTCGAGCAGCACGCCGCCATAATCGGCGAGGGAATATTGCACGAGATCGGAGGAAATCCGCACGACGATCACGTAGCCGCAGTCGCGTTTCGGCGCGAAGAGCACGCGCGGCCGGCCCCTGCCCCCCTGGACGTGATGCTCGCTCTTGGCGATCGCGCCGATGCGCTCCAGTTCGGCGGTGATCGCGGAAACCGTCGCCGAGGCAAGGCCGGTCTGCTCGGCGATTTCCGTGTGGGCGAGCGCGCCCCTGCGGCGGAGCGCCGAAAGCACGAGGGCCGAGTTCTGCTGACGCACCAGTTCGGTGCTGGACTTGGTCAGCATTCCTCGCCCCCGCCGGTAGCGCCCGCTTGAAACACATACTCCTCCAAAGCAGCGGCGACCGCCTGAACAAGAACCCCATGCCCGGGAGACATGCAGTTTCGAAGTCCTGAAGTGCCCTTGTTGACAGCCTTTCAAAACTCTGACATTTATTTTCTCGACTGTCGAGAAAAAAGGCCTGCCAGTCGTGGCAGCGATCTTCGAGACAGCATCAAACGGCTCGTCGGGTGCGCGCGGGAGGGTTCGTGCGCATCAACTCAAAGCCATTGGGAGGTAAATAATGAAATCCGTTTTGAAGCTGATGGCGGGTGCCGCCATCATCGCATCCATGCATTCCGCAGCGCTCGCCAAGGACCTCGTCATCGGCGTCTCCTGGTCGAACTTCCAGGAAGAGCGCTGGAAAACCGACGAGGCCGCAATCAAGGCCGCGCTTGAAGCCTCCGGCGACAAGTATATCTCGGCCGACGCGCAGTCCTCCGCCGCCAAGCAGCTGACCGACATCGAGTCGCTGATCGCCCAGGGCGCCAATGCGCTGATTGTGCTGGCGCAGGACTCCGACGCGATTGCGCCGGCGATCGAAAAGGCGACCGCTGAGGGCATCCCGGTCGTCGGCTATGACCGCCTGATCGAAAACCCGGACGCCTTCTACATCACCTTCGACAACAAGGAAGTGGGCCGCATGCAGGCGCGCGAGGTGTTCAAGGTGAAGCCGGAAGGCAATTACGTCTTCATCAAGGGCTCCTCCTCCGATCCGAACGCCGATTTCCTCTTCGCCGGCCAGATGGAAGTGCTGCAGGAAGCGGTTGACGCCGGCAAGATCAAGAATGTCGGCGAAGCCTATACCGATGGCTGGAAGCCGGAAAACGCCCAGAAGAACATGGAACAGTTCTTGACCGCCAACGACAACAAGGTCGATGCGGTCGTCGCCTCCAATGACGGCACCGCCGGCGGCGCGATCGCGGCGCTTTCCGCCCAGGGTCTTGCCGGCTCCGTTCCGGTCTCCGGCCAGGACGGCGACCACGCCGCGCTCAACCGTGTCGCCCTCGGCACGCAGACGGTCTCCGTCTGGAAGGATGCCCGCGAACTCGGCAAGAAGGCGGCCGAGATCGCCGCAACACTCGCCGGCGGCAAGACCATGGACGAGATCGAAGGCGTACAGACCTTCAACGGCGGTCCGAAGGGCGTCGAGATGAAGTCGGTCTTCCTGGCGCCGATGCCGATCACCAAGGACAATCTGAACGTCGTCATCGACGCCGGCTGGATTTCCAAGGACGCCGCCTGCCAGGGCGTTCCTGGCGGCTCGGTTGCAGCCTGCAACTGACGGCCCTTGCATTGACCTCATCGACGCCGCAACGGCAGACCGTTGCGGCGTTTGCTTACAGCGCCGCGCGTCTTATCAGACGCGCAAAGGTAGCTGCAGCACTTTGAGTTGCTGCATGTCTTTCTCCTTAAATCGAGGACGATTTAAGGAGACATGCAGTGAGGTCCGATCGCTCTTGTCTTGCGGGTGCTAAGATGGCGACGCCCAAGGGCGACCCGCGTGAAAGCAGAACAAGTGGGGGACGGCGGCCATGGCCGACACGACGAATACCGCACATTTCAATCGCGCCCGCAGCGCCACCGAAAGCCCGGTGAAGCGCTTCTTCCGCGCCACCGAAATCGACACCCGCCTGCTCGGCATGGTCGGCGCGATGCTGATCATCTGGCTCGGCTTCGACATGCTCTCCGGCGGCCTCTTCCTGACGCCGCGCAACCTCTGGAACCTTTCCGTCCAGACCGCCTCGATCGCCGTGATGGCGACCGGCATGGTGCTCGTCATCGTCACGCGCAACATCGATCTTTCGGTCGGCTCCATCCTCGGCTTCGTCGGCATGATCATGGGCGTGCTGCAGGCGGAACTCCTGCCGCAGCTCCTCGGCTTCAATCATCCTGCCACCTGGGTCATCACGCTTCTGGCCGGCCTCGCCCTCGGTGCGTCGATCGGCGCGCTGCACGGCATGATCATCGCCTTTCTGAACGTGCCGTCCTTCATCGTCACGCTCGGCGGCCTGCTCGTCTGGCGCGGCGCCACCTGGTTCGTCACCAGCGGCCGCACCGTCGCGCCGATGGACGCGACCTTCCGCCTGATGGGCGGCGGCACCGCCGGCTCGATTGGCGCGACCGCGAGCTGGATCGTCGGCGTCATCGCCTGCGTGGCGATCGTCGCCAGCATCCTGCACTCGCGCCGGCAGCGCAAACGCTTCGGCTTCCCGCTCCGCCCGGTCTGGGCCGAGTATTTCCTCTCCGTGGTCGGCTGTGCCCTCGTGCTCGGCGCGGTGGCGATCGTCAACAGCTACCCCTGGCCGGTCAACATCGCACGCCGCTACGCGGAGGCAAACAGCATCGCCTGGCCCGATGGCGGCCTCTTCATCGCCCACGGCATCGCCGTTCCGGTGCTGATCGCGATCGTCATCGGCATAATCATGACCTTCATCTCGACGCGCCTGCGCTTCGGCCGCTACGTCTTCGCGATCGGCGGCAATCCGGAGGCGGCCGAACTCGCCGGCATCAAGACCCGCTGGGTCACCGTCCGCATCTTCGCGCTGATGGGCATGCTCTGCGCCGTCGCCGCCGCGATATCGACGGCCCGTCTCAACGCCGCCACCAATGCGCAAGGCGAGCTCGACGAGCTCTACACGATCGCCGCGGCCGTCATCGGCGGCACCTCGCTTGCCGGCGGCATGGGCACGATCGCCGGCGCCATGCTCGGTGCGCTCGTCATGCAGTCGCTGCAGTCGGGCATGGTGCTGGTCGGCATCGACAGCCCGCTGCAGCGCATCGTCGTCGGCGTCGTGCTCGTCACCGCCGTCTGGCTCGACACCGTTTACCGCGCCCGCGCCAAGTAAGGAGTTCGAACATGACCGAACAACGCACTCCGCTCGTGGAAATGAAGAACATTTCCATCTCCTTCGGCGGCATCCATGCGGTGGACAACGCCTCCGTCGATCTCTACCCCGGCGAGGTCGTGGCCCTTCTCGGCCACAACGGCGCCGGCAAATCGACGCTGATCAAGATCCTTTCGGGCGCCTACCGGCGCGATGCCGGGGAGATCCTGATCAATGGCGAGCCGGCCGAGATCAGCAATCCGCGCGACGCCAAGAAATACGGCATCGAGACGATCTACCAGACGCTCGCCGTCGCCGACAATGTCGACGCCGCCGCCAACCTCTATCTCGGCCGCGAACTGCGCACCCCCTGGGGCACGCTCGACGACGTGGCGATGGAGGCGAAGGCCCGCGAGGTGATGGGGCGATTGAACCCCAACTTCCAGCGCTTCAAGGAGCCGGTGAAGGCGCTTTCCGGCGGCCAGCGGCAATCAGTGGCAATCGCCCGCGCCATCCTCTTCGACGCCCGCATCCTGATCATGGACGAGCCGACGGCGGCGCTCGGCCCCCAGGAGACGGCGCAGGTCGGCGAGCTCATCAAGCAATTGAAGCGCGAGGGCATCGGCATCTTCCTGATCAGCCACGACATCCACGACGTCTTCGACCTCGCCGACCGCGTCTCGGTGATGAAAAACGGCCAGGTCGTCGGCCACGCCCGCACCGAGGACGTGACCAAGGACGAAGTGCTCGGCATGATCATCATGGGCAAGGTGCCGCCCAAGGCCATCCCCGGCCCCGGCGCGATGCAGATGGCCTGAGCCGCCTCGCCTCCCAATGCCGCATCCCTCGAGGATGCGGCATTTTCCTTGGGGTGATACCTCGCCGCGAGCGATGCATGGGGAACACAGGCCGGCAGGCGAAATCAAATTTCCCCCACGATCTCCTGCAATTGACCATTGAAGCGCGGCGCAAGCTAGGCTAAGAACCGCTCACAGCCTGCTTCGGCGGCCTTGGCCGCCAACGGATGCACCCGTAGCTCAGCTGGATAGAGTGTTGGATTCCGATTCCAAAGGTCACAGGTTCGAATCCTGTCGGGTGCGCCATTTCTTGGCTATGTCTTCGGTTTGTTATGGGCAATCGTCGCTATTATAATGTTTGCGCGCCGCTGTCTTTGGTGTGACACGGCGCTGCCTTTGGCACAGATCAGCATCAATCTCGTACCCATGGTTATGCGCGGAAAGCCCCATTGCCGCTGACTACACAATTGATCGAGCACGACAAGCTCAACTTCAATATCATAGCTGAAGCCACCGCGGGCTGCGCGCCAAGGAGCGCGATGCGCCTTGCCCTCGGTCGCCCTCTCGAACGCCATCAAGTGGGCCGCGAACACGGTCGCGTCCCCCGGTGCCATGCGTTACCAGCTAACGTCAGAAGCCAACCTACGGCTCATTTTATCTTCATACAGATATCGCCTTGGTGACCATAACCAAGAACATAGACGTCTGAAAAGGAAAGTCGCTTCACTTCTTCGCTCTGGAGAAGCAGAGCTTCCAGATCACGAACCCGATCATCGGTCAAGGCATACATATCCGGCAGTATTTCAATAAGCAGCGTGTCTCCTTTGTGACGAGCCTTTCTCTTGGCGCGTGTCTCCACAGCATCGACGATAAGGCTGAAAAGCTGCTCGGTCGAATATGCTCCCACCTTGTCCGGATCGCCGGCGTGCTCCGCAGGGCGCCTAAAGACGACCAGCTCTTCGTGATCCTGAACATTGATGATCCCGCGTACTTCGCCGCCCTTGATCGCCCGCTCCATCAGTGCAAGCCGTTCCTGGGCCCGTGCGACGGTGACCTCAATCTCTCGCTTGCAGCCGTGCCGATTGCGGACGACACAATCAGGATAAGTACCATCTAAGGCGAATTGAATTTCGTCATCAGGCCGGGCATGTCCCCTGACGAATCGGGCAGCGGGGGTGACCTCATCGCGCAGCTTGGCCATCCGTCTGCGCCCGAGCACGTAGTCGTCAATAAGGCCGATTGACTTAACGAACTGAAAGATTTGTTTGCGCCGCCGCAAGAAGTCGTCCACCGCAAGCCCCTCTTTTAGCGCCGCATAGAAATCGTCGAGTGCGTCGCTATCTGGTTTCACTACGATCTGTCTCCTTGGTCTGCGGCTCTTTCGTTCCAACCTAGTCCGTTGACAGCAATCCTCAAAGCGCTCGCTGCGGGGCCACCGCTTTAGGCGTGTTGTCGAAGAGGCCTTGGCGAACCTGCTAGAAATCGCAAGCTGGCAAAAGCTGAGCCCGGATGTGACGGCTGCCTTCCATGGCAAGCTGAGAGGAAGTTGGCGCTCCTAGGAATGCTGACAGAGCTATGAACATCCTCGACGTGCTTACCCTGACGCCGCCTCAATCAAGCACCCACCCATGTTGCCCTCCCCCACCCCCTATGCTACAGACCCGCCCAATTTGCAGGTTTCATCTGCTGGTTGGAGAGGACGCCATGGCTGACGACGCCCTCTTCCAATCGGGGATGGGCTCGGTCGATGCCCCCCGAACGGAAGAACGCTTTTTGATGCGCGCTGATGTAGCGCTCCCGGGGAAATCTTGTGAGGAGCCGGCCTGTCGCCGGGCCGCGGCGACGATTCCGACGTAACGTCGCCTCCAATTCCATCGATCCCGATCCTCAACCGGAGGCGCCGCCCGCGCACCCCGCGTTCAGGGTTACCGCTCGCCGAGGCCGTCCCGGCGATCCAAGGCAAATTGCAAGAAAACATCATGCATCTGACGACACCCTATTACCTGATCGACAAGTCCAGGCTCCTCCGCAATATGGAGAAGATCGCGCGGCTGCGAGAGGCATCCGGCGCCAAGGCGCTGCTCGCGCTGAAATGCTTCGCCACCTGGTCGGTCTTCGACCTGATGCGCGACTACATGGACGGCACCACCTCCTCTTCGCTCAACGAGGTTCGTCTTGGGCATGAGCGCTTCGGCGGTGAGACGCATGCCTATTCGGTCGCCTATGCGGATTACGAGATCGACGAGGTCGTCAGCCACGCCGACAAGATCATCTTCAACTCGATCGGCCAACTGGAGCGTTTCGCCGACAGGGCTTCCGGCATCGCCCGGGGCCTGCGCCTCAACCCGCAGGTGAGCTCCTCGAGCTTCGATCTCGCCGATCCCGCCCGGCCCTTCTCCCGCCTCGGCGAGTGGGATGTCGCCAAGGTCGAGCGGGTGATGGAGCGGATCTCCGGCTTCATGATCCACAACAATTGCGAGAATGCCGATTTCGACCTCTTCGACCGCATGCTCGGCGTCATCGAGGAGCGGTTCGCGCCGCTCTTGAAGAAGGCCGAATGGGTGAGCCTCGGCGGCGGCATCCATTTCACCGGCGAGGACTATCCGGTCGAGTGCTTCGCCGAACGGCTGAAGCGCTTTTCCGGCGACTATGGGGTTCAGGTCTATCTGGAGCCGGGCGAGGCATCGATCACCAAATCGACGACGCTCGAGGTGACGGTGCTCGATACGCTCTATAACGGCAAACACCTCGCCATCGTCGACTCCTCGATCGAGGCGCACATGCTCGACCTGCTCATCTTCCGCGAAAGTGCCAAGCTTCGGCCGAATAAGGGCCCACACCGCTACATGGTCTGCGGCAAGTCCTGCCTTGCCGGCGATATCTTCGGCGAGTTCGATTTCGAGAAGGAACTGAAGGTCGGCGACCGCATCTCGATCGAGGATGCGGCCGGTTACACCATGGTCAAGAAGAACTGGTTCAACGGCGTGAAGATGCCGGCGATCGCCATCAGGGAACTCGATGGCAGCATCACAACGGTCCGCGAATTCACCTACGCGGATTACGAACAGAGCCTCTCCTGAGGCCTTATCCGGATAGAAGGAGATATCCCGCAAAATGAAGAAGAACGTGCTCATCATCGGCGCCGGCGGCGTCGCACAGGTGGCGGCGCATAAATGCGCCCAGAACAACGACGTGCTCGGCGACATCCATATCGCTTCGCGCACCAGGGCGAAGTGCGACAGGATCATCGAGTCGGTCCATGAGAAGAAGGCGTTGAAACAGCCGGGCGTGCTCGAGGCCCATGCACTCGACGCGCTCGACATCGAAGCGACGAAGGCACTGATCCGGAAGACCGGCGCGGAGATCGTCATCAATGTCGGCACCGCCTTCCTCAACATGTCGGTTCTTCGCGCCTGCATGGACACGGGCGCCGCCTATGTCGACACCGCCATCCATGAAGAGCCCGGCAAGATCTGCGAGACGCCGCCGTGGTACGGCAATTACGAGTGGAAGCGCGCCGCCGAATGCGAGGAAAAGGGCATCACCGCCATCCTCGGCGCCGGCTTCGATCCGGGCGTCGTCAACGCCTATGCGCGGCTTGCCAAGGACGAGTATCTCGACAAGGTGACGGATGTCGACATCGTCGACATCAATGCCGGCAGCCACGGCAAGTACTTCGCCACCAATTTCGATCCGGAAATCAATTTCCGCGAGTTCACCGGCGTCGTCTATTCCTGGCAGAACAATGAGTGGCAGGTGAACCGGATGTTCGAGATCGGCAAGGAATACGACCTGCCGGTGGTCGGCAAGCGCAAGGCCTATCTCTGCGGCCATGACGAGGTGCACTCGCTCGCCAAGAACATGGACGGCGCGGACGTGCGCTTCTGGATGGGTTTCTCCGACCATTACATCAACGTCTTCACCGTCCTCAAGAACATCGGCCTGCTCTCCGAGCAGCCGGTCACGACGGCGGAGGGGCTGGAGGTCATCCCGCTCAAACTCGTGAAGGCCTGCCTGCCGGATCCGGCGTCGCTCGCGCCGGAATATGAAGGCAAGACCTGCATCGGCGACTTCGTGAAGGGGATCAAGGACGGCAAGGAGCGAACGGTCTTCATCTACAATGTCGCCGATCACAAGGAAGCCTACAACGAGGTCGGCTCCCAGGGCATCTCCTACACCGCCGGCGTGCCGCCGGTGGCCGCGGCCATGCTGATCGCCACCGGAGAGTGGGACGTGAAGAAGATGGCGAATGTCGAGGAACTGCCGCCGAAGCCCTTTATCGACATCCTCAACCGCATCGGCCTGCCGACCCGCATCAAGGATGAGAACGGCGACCGGGCGGTGAGCTTCGAAATGGCCGCGGCCTAAAGCGCGTGGAGGCCGCACCGATCGAGGAATCGGTGCGGTCTCGCTGTACGAAACGCCGTCCTGTGTCACTTTGACTTGCAGCGCGTCTCCGGCGACATCCGGCGGCGGCTTTGCTAATCCATCGCGCGCTCGATGATGACCGGCACGGGCCGACAGACCGTATTGCAGACGGGCGAATGCTGCTGGGTGTAGGCCAGCAGATCGTCAAGATCCTTCTCCGGGCAGTCCGCCTTGACATGCATGCGGATGCGGATCTGCTCATATCCGGGCGAAACGGCGTCGTCGAGACCGAGCAGCCCCTGCAGGTCGATGTCTCCTTCGAGCTCTGTCCGGAGCTCACGGACGGTGATCCCGCGCGCCATCGCATGCAAGATGAAGGTCGTCGTGACGCAACCCGCCAGGGCATGCAGAAGAAATTCGACAGGATTGGCGCCTTCATTGTTTCCGAGCAGCACCGGCGGCTCGCCATTGGTGAACTCGAATGCCGACATGCGCGAGCAGTCTTCACGCCCGGCCCCGTAGAAATCCTTGATGGTCGAGCGGTTCTCCCCGCCGTCGATCCACCGGTTGCGCGCCCGGAATTCGAAACGGGCGAGGCTTTTGTCCGCCTTGATCGCGGCGATCGTCTCAAGCGCTGCCTGCACATTGAGACCGTTTACGCGGACGCTGTTCACGACGTGCTCATTCATGGCTCATCTCCATTCCTTTGATCTGCTTTGGCTCGCATCGCCGAGCGGTCTGCAATCGGGCAATGCCAACGAAGATCAGACTAGGGCTTGAGGCGCGTTGGCTTTAGGACGATTCTGGCCGAAAGCGATCCTTTCGTGCCAATATGGAGCGGTTAGCGTGAAACCAGCCGTCAAAGCCTTCATCGTGGCCCTGCCGGAAACCGCAGGCTCCGCGCTCTACGGAATTGTCGACGTCCTCGCCGCGACAGGCACGCTCTGGCGGGAACTGGTGGGCGCGGAACCCGGCGTCGGGCTCATACGTCCAATGATCGTCTCCCCGTCACGGCAATCGTTCCGCTGCGGAAACGGCATTCCGGTCTCCCCCGATCTCGCAATGGAAGAGGCGCGCGACGCGGACATCGTGATCGTGCCTGAACTCTGGCTCGCCCCCGACGACGACATGCGCACACGCTATCCGCAAGTGAAGCAATGGATAATCGATCGCTATCGGGAGGGAAGCACCATCTATTCCGCTTGCTCCGGTTCGGTGCTACTTGCGGCAACCGGTTTGCTCGATGGTCGCGAGGCGACATCGCATTGGGGATATCAGGATCTCTTCCGTCGGCGCTTTCCCGACGTGCGCTTCAATCCAACCCCCAACCTGGTCTTCGGCGATCCCGCCGGCCGCATCGTCACGGCCGGCGGCACGACCTCCTGGCACGATCTGGTGATCCACATCGTCGCGCGTCATTGCAGTCCCGGCGAAGCTCTGAGGATCGCCAAGGTCTATCTCTTGAAATGGCACGGGGAGGGTCAGCTTCCCTATACGAGCCTGGTGCGGCACCAGCCGCATGCGGATGCGGCGGTCCGACGGGCCGAGGAATGGCTCGCCGCCAACTTCCGGCTGCCAAATCCGGTCGCGGGCGCCGTGGCCGCTTGTGGCATCGCCGAACGAAGCCTGAAGCGACGGTTCAAGGCGGCGACCGGGTCGACCCCGATGGAGCGCGTACAGAACCTGCGTATCGAAGAGGCCAAACGACTCCTGGAAGCCGGCGGCGGGGCTTCGTCGGAAGATATCGCGCCAGAAGTCGGTTACGAGAACCCGGCCTTCTTCCGGCGGCTGTTCAAGCGCCATACCGGGCTGACAACCGCAGAATACCGGCGAATGTTTCGCTCTATCTCCCTGGCGGCCGACAGCCGGGATGAGCGGGAAGCTGCCGAGGGGCATGCCCGCGCCAGCTGAGACCGCTACCCCGGCGACCCCTCCCCCCGTCGCTCCAGCCAATCCTTCAGCGCGACCGCATTGTTGCGGCTCTCGTCGCGCGCCGCATAAAGCAGCGTCACCGGTCCTTGCGCCAGCCGGTCGAGAAGCTCGCCTGCCGCCGCCGCCTGTGCAGCCCCGCCTTCCAGTTCGCCGGCATAGGCTTCGCAGAACGCCTCCCAGTCGTCCGGCTTGCCATGGAAGCGCTTGCGCAGCGCGTCGCTCGGCGCGATCTCCTTCAGCCAGAGGTCGATCCGCGCCTTCTCTTTGGCGATGCCGCGCGGCCACAGCCGGTCGACGAGAATGCGCGTTCCGTCGTCCGGCCCCGGCGCTTCATAGACACGTTTCAGTCGCAGTTCCCCCATCCGTCCCCCGGAAGCACTTTACGTGAAGTGACCACCCATCCCGCCCGAATGCAAGAGTCCGGGCGAGATGCGGCGCCTCAGCGGACGCTATTCGCGCATGAAGGCCTCGACCTCCTCCTGCGTCACCTCGCCATTGCCGTCGGCGTCGATCGCGTCAAAAATGCGCTTGTGAATGGTGCTGATCTCCTCGAAGGAGAGCGCATCGTTGCCGTCGGCATCGGCGATCGCGAACATCATCTTCATCATGTGCCCGCGTCCCCCCATCATCCGGCCGTGATATCCCATACGGCCCTGCCGCATCATGTCGCGCGGCATCGCGCGCTGCTGCCCCGCCTGGGGCGCCTGATCCGGCGTTTCCGCCTGCGGCGCCTCCGGCGCGGCCTCCGGTTCCTGAGGCGCATCGGCCGCCTGGGCGGCGGCGATGTTCGTCGAGCCCAGGGTCATGATGACAGCGAGGGCGGCCACCGCTGGCAATCGCATCGATAACATGAGATTCCTCCTTTGGTTGGACAGAACAGGGTGGGCGGGAAAGCGCGCCTTGCGCTTGACCCCCCCCCGCGCTTGCGTCGCGGCCTCCTCTCCGGTTCATGCCGCTCCGCGGGCGTCTACCGGCTGCACATTCTGGTTCATGCGGAACAGATTGCCAGGATCGTAGCGGCGCTTGACCTCGACGAGCCGGTGATAATTGCCGCCATAGGCCGCCTCCACCCGGTTGACCTCATCGGCCGGCATGAAATTGACATAGACGGTGCCGGCGGCATGCGGCCTCATCGCCTCGTAAACCTGGCGCGCCCACCCGATACAGGTCTCGTCCATGGCCGGTTCGCGCCAACGGGCATGCACATTCATGACGAAATGCGAATGGCGCTGCGGAAATGCCGTCTCCTCCGCCGCGATCCGGCCAGCCAGGCCGCCCACATGGCCGATGAAAACCTCGCATTCCGGCCCCGGCAGCTTCCGGATCGCCTCGATCAGAACATCGATCGCTGCGTCGGAAAGCTCGAGGAGATCATGGCTCTTCCAGTAGTTGCGGGCCCCCGGCGTCAGCAGCGGATCGAAAGCCTGCTCCCAGGCGAGGAAGGGATGGGGCGAGACCACGTCCACGATCGGATTGCCGATCGCGCGCAGGGCGGCCGTTGCTTTCTCGCCCGCCGCGATGTCACCGCAATAGCAGATGGCGAGCACCACGACTTCCTTGCCGTGCCACTCCTCAGGAATGAACGTCAACGGTGGTGCCTGACGCAGGACGACCCAGCAGGTGAGTTCGTCCGGCGCCGCCTCCAGCGCCTGCCGGTATTGCGCAAGGACTTGGCGCGCATCGTCGAAGGGGTGCACGACCAGCCCCGAAAGCACCTCTGGGCCGAGCTCGTGCAGGGCGAATTCGAAAGCCGTGACGACGCCGAAATTGCCGCCGCCGCCCTTCAAGGCCCAGAAAAGGTCGCGATGCTCCGTGGGATTCGCGCGCAGCAGCTCGCCGTTCGCCGTCACCACGTCCGCGGAGAGCAGGTTGTCGCAGGTCAGGCCGAATTTGCGCGCGGTCCAGCCGAACCCGCCGCCAAGCGCCAGTCCCGCAATGCCGGTGGTGGAGTTGATGCCGACGGGCAGCGCCAGTCCGAAGGCCTGGGTTTCCTTGTCGACATCGGCGAGCGTCGCGCCGGGTTCCACCCAGGCCCGTTTCGTCGTCGCATCGACGCGCACGGATTTCATGGGCGAGAGGTCGATCATCAGCCCGCCGTCGCACACGGCATTGCCGGCGATGTTGTGGCCGCCGCCCCGCACCGCCACCAGCAACTGGCTCTCCGCCGCGAAGCGAACGGCATTGATGACGTCGGACGCGCCGGCGCATTGCACGATCAAGCCGGGCCTGCGGTCGGTCATCGCATTCCAGATCGAGCGCGCCTCCTCGTAACCCGGATCACCTTGCTTCAGCACCCGCCCGCGCAATCGGCCTTGAAGCGCTTCGACAGCCGCGGCGCCGACGGTTGTTTTTCCTGCTTGCAGATTGGTGAGGCTCATATCGTTCATGATCCGCTCCTCCCGCGGTGGACCTCTGCCCCAGCAGTCGAGCATTCTGCGCCCTTGTAGGTCGGCCCGCAAGCAAGGCCGGCCCCGGCCGTCTACACATCTGTGGGAGCGGCCCCGCTCATGACAAACTCAGCGGTTCTGCCCGCATCAAGGAAGGATGGGATCAACCCGGCGCCGGCGCGGCCTCTCGGCGGAAGCCCTTGCTCGCCACCATCAGGTTCAGCGTGTAATTCTCGGCAATGCGGCCGGCTACGAGATCGGCCGAGGTGAGCCGCTCGACGACGCGCCCGCCCTGCATCACCGCCAGGCGATCGCACATATGGGTGACGACGCCGAGATCGTGGCTGACCAGGAGAAATGTCAGCTTGCGCCGCTGGCGCACCTCTTCGAGTAGGTTCAGCACCTCCGCCTGAACGGAGGCATCGAGCGCCGATGTCGGTTCGTCGAGGAGCAGGATCGAAGGCTCGAGGATCAGGGCCCGCGCGATCGCCACGCGCTGCCTCTGGCCGCCGGAAAGCTGATGCGGATAGCGGAAGCGGAAGCCGGAGCCGAGGCCCACCTCGTCGAGCGCCGTCAGGATGCGCCGCTCACTATCGCCGAACCCGTGGACCGCGAGCGGCTCCGCCAACTGCCGGTCGATCGTCTGGCGTGGATGCAGCGATCCGTAAGGATCCTGGAACACCATCTGCACCGCGCGGTAAAAGGTCTTGTCGCGCGCGCCTTCAAGCGCCCGCCCCTGGACCCGAATGATGCCTGCGCTTGTCGGCGCAAGCCCGGCGATCGCGCGCAGGAGCGTCGATTTTCCCGAGCCGGACTCGCCGACGAGGCCGAAGGATTCTCCCGCCGCGATCTCGACGCCGACGTCGTCCACCGCCTTGAAGCCGTCGAAGAGGACGCTGAGATTTTCAACCGATACGGCCGCGGTCATAGCGCCCACTCCGGCTTGCGGTCGAGCACCGGCAGGGGGTGGCGGTCGGCGCCGATCACCGGCATGCAGTTCAGGAGACCCTGCGTATAGGGGTGTTTCGCATTGGCGAGATCCAAGGCGGCGATCTCCTCGACGATCCGCCCCGCATACATGACGAGCACCCGGTCGCAGAAGGAGGACACGAGCCGCAGATCGTGTGAAACGAAGATCAGCCCCATGCCGCGCTCCGACACAAGTTTGTCGAGGATCGACAGCACCTCGAGCTGCACGGTCACGTCGAGGGCCGAGGTCGGCTCGTCGGCGATCAACAGTTCCGGCCCGGCAATCAGCATCATCGCGATCATCGCCCTTTGACCCATGCCGCCCGAGACCTCATACGGATAGAGGTCGAACACACGCTTCGGGTCGCGGATCTGCACCGCGGCCAGCATGTCGAGCGTCCGTTCGCGCGCCTCCGCGCGACTGACCTTCTCATGTTGCCGCAGCGTCTCGACGATCTGCCGGCCAATGCTCATAACCGGGTTCAGCGAATATTTCGGGTCCTGCAGGATCATGGCGATCCGCTTGCCGCGCAGATCCCTGCGCCGCTTCGGCGGGGCGTTCAAGAGATCGATGCCGTCGAAGGACAGCGTCTTCGCCGTCACCTCTGCCTGCGGCGGCGTCAGCCCCATGATCGCCCGGCCCGTCTGCGACTTGCCGGAGCCGCTCTCGCCGACGATGCCGAGGCGTTCGCGCCCCAGCGTGAAGGACACGCCGCGGACCGCCTCGACCACGCCGGTGCGGGTCGGGAAGCGGACCTTCAGGTCCTCGACCGTCAGAAGGACACTCACTGGCCGCTCTCCCGCGGGTCGAGCGCGTCGCGCAGACCGTCGCCCAGCAGGTTGAAGCCGAGGCTGACGATGAGGATGGCGATGCCCGGCATGGTGGCGACCCACCATTGATCGAGAATGAAGCGCCGCCCCGAGGCGATCATCGCACCCCATTCGGGCAGCGGCGGCTGCGCCCCGAGGCCGAGGAAACCGAGGCCCGCCGCCGTCAGAATAATGCCGGCCATGTCGAGGGTGACGCGCACGATCAGCGATGACAGGCACATCGGCATCACATGGCGGAAGACGATGCGCGCCGGCGACGCCCCCATCAGCCGTACCGCGGCGATGTAGTCGGAGTGGCGCACAGTCAGCGTCTCGGCGCGGGCGATACGCGCATAGGGCGGCCAGGAAGTGATGGCGATGGCGATGACCGCATTCTCGATGCCCGGCCCGAGGGCTGCGACGAAGGCGAGCGCCAGCACAAGCTTCGGAAAGGCGAGGAAGATATCGGTGATGCGCATGAGGACCGCGTCGATCCAGCCGCCGGCATAGCCGGCGACGGCGCCGACGATCAGGCCAACGGGGGCGGCGATGATCGCGACGAGCCCGACGACCACGAGCGTCAGACGCGAACCATGGATCAGCCGCGACAGGATATCGCGTCCCTGATCGTCGGTGCCGAGCAGATAGCCCTCGCTGCCCGGCGGCTGCAGCCGCGCGCCGGCGAGATTGCCGACGAAGGGCGAATGCGGTGCAAGGAAGTCGGCAAAAGCGGCGACGAGCACGAGTGCCATGAGGATCAGAAGTCCGGCAACGGCGAGGTGGTTTGCCGAAAACCGACGCCAGGTCATATAGGCGCGGCCAAACCGCGCCTGCATCCGCGATTGCGGCCGGTCGGAAAGAAGCCATTCGCGCCGCGTCATCGGGCGGCTTTGGGATGCAAGGCTCATCGCGCGCGCGTCCTCGGGTCAAGCGTCCGATAAAGGAGATCGGACAGGAGATTGATGCCGATGAACACCGAGCCTATAACGATGGTGCCGCCGAGCACGGCGTTCATGTCGGCATTCTGCAGCGAATTGGTGATGTAGAGCCCAAGCCCCGGCCAGGCGAAGACCGTTTCGGTCAGCACCGAGCCCTCGAGCAGCCCCGCATAGGAAAGCGCGATCACGGTCACCAGCGGCACCGCCGCATTGCGCAGTGCGTGGCCCCAGATGATCCGCACCTCGGAAAGTCCCTTAGCGCGCGCGGCGACGATATATTCCTGCTGCAACTCGTTCAGCATGAAGCTGCGGGTCATGCGGCTGATATAGGCAAGCGAGAAATAGCCGAGCAGCGAGGCCGGCAGGATGATATGCCGGAAGACGTCGCGGAAGACGTCCCACTGACCCTGCCAGAGCGCATCGAGAAGATAGAAGCCGGTAATCGGCGTGAAGCTATATTCGTAGACGATGTCGATGCGGCCGGGATAGGCGACCCATCGCAGCCGCGCATAGAAGACGAGGAGGGCGAGCAGAGCCAGCCAGAAGATCGGCACGGAATAGCCGACGAGACCGATGATGCGGACGATCTGATCGGCAAGACTGCCGCGTTTGACGGCAGCGAGCACCCCGAGCGGCACGCCGATCAGCGCGCCGATCAAGGTCCCGAGCGTCGCAAGCTCGATCGTCGCCGGGAAGACGCGGCGGATATCGGTCATCACCGGATTGGTCGTCAGCACGGAGGTGCCGAAGTCGCCGGAAAGCGCCTGCCGGACATAGATGAAGAACTGCTGGTAGAGGGGCAGGTTGAGCCCCATCGCCTCGCGCGTCCGTTCGACGACATGCGCCGGCGCGCGGTCGCCGAGCACCGCCAGCACCGGATCGATCGGAATCACCCGGCCGATGAAGAAGGTGACGGCGAGCAGGCCGAGATAGGTGGTCGCCACCACGACGAGGAATTGCAGCGCCGCGGCAATGATCTTGCGGGGACGGGCGCGCCGTTGCCCGTTCTCCCGCTCTGTTGCACTCAAGCTCAAGGACACGGTCCTTCCGGCTATTCCTTGGAGACGTTCCAGACGAAGTTCGTATCGAAGCTCGGCCCGAGCTTGTAGTCCTTGACGTTGCCGCGCAGGCCCGCGACCTCCGTCTTCTGGTAGATAATCGCGAAGGGGCTATCCTCGAGAACGGCCTTCTGGAGCTCCTTGTAGATCTCGGCACGCTTGGCGCTGTCGCGCTCGAGAAGCGCCTCCCTGGTCTTCTTGCTCAATTCCGGAATATCCCAGGCGTTTCGCCAGGCAAGCGTCTTCACCTTGCCTTCGTCGGAATTGTCCGGATTGCTGGCGAATGTCTCGGCATTCGAATGCGGGTCGAAATAGTCCATCCCCCACTCGCCGATATACATGTCATGGTTGCGGGCGCGATATTTCGTGAGCGTCTGCTTGCCGTCGCCAGGAATGATTTCGAGCTTCACGCCGGCTTGCCCCAGCGTCTGCTGGAAGGACTCCGCAATGCCGGTGACGGGCTGGGTGTTGCGCACGTCCATCGTCACGGAAAACCCGTCCGGATAACCGGCCTTGGCCAGGAGGTCCTTGGCCTTGGCGACGTCGAGCTTATAGGGGTTTTCGTCGAGCGCGCCGAGCACGCCCTTCGGCAGGAACGTCTGGTGGATTTCACCGATCCCCTTGATCAAGGTCGCGCCGATCGCGTCATAGTCGACGAGATATTTGAAGGCCTCGCGCACCTCGGGTTTCGCGAGGTCTTCGTTCTTCTGGTTGAGACTGATGTAATAGATGGTGCCCTTCGCCGCGTCGGTCGTCCAGAGGTCTGCATTTTTCGAAACCGCCTCGTAGTCGCCCGGCTCGAGATTGCGCGCGACGTCGACATCGCCGGCTTCGAGCGCGAGGCGTTGGCCGGAGCTTTCCTTCATATGCCGGTAGATGACCCGGGCGAGCTTCGCCTGTTCGCCGTAGTAATTGTCGTTGCGCTCCAGCACGACAACCTCGTTGGCTCGCCATTCGCGCAGCTTGAAGGCCCCGGAGCCGGCATAGCCGGTCTTCAGCCACTCATTGCCGAAGTCGTTGTCGTATTTGTAGGTGTCGCTCGGCTCGACGGATTTCACATGCTCGAGCACCAGCTTCTTGTCGACCACCGAAGCAACGGTGGCGGTCAGGCAGTTGAGCACAAAACTCGGCGCGTAGGGCTGGTCAACCGTGAACACAAAAGTCCCTTCGTCAACGGCCTTGGCCTTTTCGGTGACGTTGTCTCCCGTCAGACCGAATTGCGTGAGAATGAAAGCCGGGCTCTTGTCGAGCTTGACGGCGCGTTCGAAGGAATAGGCAACGTCCTCGGCGGTGATCGGATTGCCGGACGCGAATTTCATGCCGGGCTTCAGCTTGAACGTATAGGTGAGGCCGTCGTCGGACACCTCCCAGCTTTCGGCGAGATCGCCGATCACCTTGCTCGTGTCGTTGAGATCGAGGCGGACGAGCAGGCTGTAGGTGTTGCTGGTCATCTCGGCGGTCGAAATCTCGAAGGCCTCACCCGGATCCATGGTGATGATGTCATCAATCGCCCAGGCCTGGACGAGCGTGTCTTTCGGCGTCTCGGCAAATGTCGGCTGAGCCACGCCCATGGCAAGTGCCATGGCCGCAGATGCAGCCAGAAGTCGAAAACGTCCATGGAGCTTGTGCATCATTTTACGCTTCCCTCTTTTTTTGCCCTTTGCGGGCTCTTCTTCACGAATTCAGGCATCCTCGTGCCAGGCTTTTGCGAGAACTCTCAACCAGTTCTCGCCGCATATCTTCTTGAGCTCGCGATCGCCATAGCCGGCCTCCCTCAGCGCTGCGACGAGCCGCTGATTGCCCGCCGCGTCGCCGATTGCCTCCGGGATCGTCGCGCCGTCGAAATCCGAGCCGAGCGCGATGCAGTCGATGCCGAGGCGCTCGACCATGTAGTCGACATGACGGACCATGTCGGCAAGCGGCGTCGCGGCGTTTTCCTGTCCATCCGCGCGGAGCATCGTCGTCGCATAATTGAGGCCGACGAGCCCCTGGCTTTCCCCGATCGCATCGAGCTGCCGGTCGGTGAGATTGCGGGCGACGGGCGTCAGTGCATGCGCATTGGAATGGCTGGCGACGAGCGGCTGGTCGGTGGTCTTCGCGACGTCCCAGAAGCCCTTTTCGGTGAGGTGGGCGAGATCGACCAGGATGCCGAGCCGGTTGCAGGCGCGCACGAGTTCGAAGCCGGCTTCCGTCAGGCCGCCGCCGCTATCCGGCGACATCGGATAGGCGAAGGGCACGCCGTGGCCGAAGACATTGTGGCGGCTCCACACGGGACCGAGCGAGCGAAGCCCGGCCGCATGGAAGGTCTCGAGCCCAGCCAGGTCCGGCCCGATCGCCTCGCAGCCTTCCATGTGGAGCACTGCCGCGAAGACCCCGTCGTCGATCGCTCTCCGGATTGCGTCGGTCGAGCGGCAGAGCCGCCAGGCGCCGGCCCGGTCGAGCCTGAAGGCGATGTCTGCGATCTCAAGCGCAGTTGCGAGCGACGGCAGGTGGTCGAGCGGAGCGGAGAGCGGCGTCGCATAATGGCCATTGGTGTCCGGCACCCTCAGGACAAGATCGCCGGACGGGATGTATATGGCGCAGAGCCCGCCGATGAGGCCGCCCTCCCTCGCCCGCGGCGCATCGATATGCCCCTTGTCGGTTCCGTCGATAAACTCCGCCACCGGATCGCTGCCGCCGCGTTCGCGCTGCCAAAGCCGCAGGAGCACGTCGTTATGGCCGTCGAATACCGCCTGCATGCGCAGAATTCCTCGTTATATCAGGGAGATCGGATGGATCATCCGCCATGCCGCGCCCGTGGGTGGACCGGTCGATGCTATTGAAAGGCACCGGCCATTTCAATGAATTTCCAGGGGCCCGCCCGCGGGCACCTGTAGCGAAATGTTGCAGGAAAGCCGCAATCGCATGGCGAGGACCTGTCGAACGAGACGCGCAGGACGATCGAATTGGTGTCAGGCGAGCGAAAATCTGCGATAGCTATGCGCAAAGAGCCGATGACCGCCGGTCATGACGACCGTCTGCCGCATGTCTCCTCGAGAGGCAAGGCGCTGAAGAACAGGCCGAGGGGAATTTGACGTGTCGTCGATCGCTGTTCTCAACCTCGCAATGCGGCTGGCGCGCACCTTCATCTGCCTGGCGCTGATGTTCGGCATTGCCGGCTGCGGCGGGCGACCCGTCGGGGTTCTCGTTCCCTCCGGTTCCGCCGACGGCGCCTCCAAGGTCGATCTCCTGGTCGCCACCACCCGCAAACCCTCCGAGGATCCCGGCATCCTTTTCACCGGCGAGCGCGCCCGGCAATTGTCGCTGACGGAAATCGTCGTCTCGATACCGCCCGAGAAGAACCGAACGGTCGGCCAGGTGCAATGGCCGAAGAAGCTTCCGCCCGACCCGAGCCGCGCTTTCTCGACCGTCAGCGTCGAGCCGATCGAGGCGGGCCCGCAAACGCGCGCCTGGCTCGAGGGGCATCTGCCCCGGAGCCGGCGGGTGCTGATCTTCGTCCACGGCTTCAACAATCGCTTCGAGGATGCGGTTTATCGCTACGCCCAGATCGTCCACGATTCCGGCGCCGACGTCGCTCCAGTGATCTTCACCTGGCCGTCGCGCGCGAGCATCTTCGACTATAATTACGACAAGGAAAGCACCAACTACTCGCGCGATGCGCTGGAGGAACTGCTGCAGCGCGCATCCAAGGATCCCGCAGTCGGCGAGATCACGCTAATGGCCCATTCCATGGGCTCGTGGCTCACCGTCGAAGCACTCAGGCAGATGGCGATCCGCGACGGCCGCGTTGCGCCCAAGATCACCGACGTGATCCTCGCGTCGCCTGACCTCGACGTCGACGTCTTCTCGCAGCAGATGCGGGCGATGGGCAAGGATCGGCCGAAATTCACGCTTTTCGTCTCCCGCGACGACCGGGCGCTGACCGTCTCTCGGCGCATCTCCGGCAATATCGACCGGCTCGGCCAGATCGATCCCACCGTCGAACCCTATCGCAGCCAGCTCGAAAACGCCGGCATCACCGTGCTCGACCTGACGGCACTCAAGGGCGGGGATCGGCTCAACCACGGCAAGTTCGCCGAAAGCCCGGAAGTGGTGCGGCTCCTCGGCAACCGGCTCATTGCCGGCCAGACCGTGACGGATTCGGATGTCGGACTTGGGGAGCGTGTCGGCGCCGTCGCGCTTGGAACCGCGCAAACCGTCGGCAGCGCGGCCAGCGTCGCCGTCTCGACCCCGATCATGATCTTCGACCCGCGTACCCGGCAGACCTATGACGACCAGCTGCGCCGCCTGGGCCAGTCGATGGAAAACACCGTCGGCTCCGCGGTCGCGCCGTAAACGCCTACCGCCTCAATGGAAAGTCGATTTCGAAAAGAGATTGAGAACCAGAACTCCGGCAATGATGAGCGCCAGGCCGAGGATGGCGGCAAAGTCCAGCTTCTGCCCGAAGGTCATGTAACCGACGAGCGAAATCAGCACAATGCCGAGGCCGCTCCAGAGCGCGTAGGCGATGCCAACCGGAATGTAGCGCAGCGTATAGGATAGGAAGAAGAAGGCAACGGCATAGCAGACGACCATGAGCAGCGTCGGCGCAAGCCGGGTGAAATGCTGTGCCGCTTGCATGGCCGAAGTGCCGAGCACTTCGAAGACGATGGCGATCACCAGGACAGTATAGAGCATGGCGGGGTTCATGGGCGACGTCTCCGGTCGGTTAGAGCATGGGATTACAGCGCTGCGCGTCTCTTCAGTCGCGCAAAGGTCGCCGTAGCACCTCGAAATTCGCGCCTCACTGCAACGACAGCGCCTTCAGCCTTTCAAGCAGCTCGGCGCGCATCGCCGTGTGGAGCTCGTGACTCCGCATCAGGTCTGCGAGCCAGACGCCGTCGGCGGCAAACCGGGCGATCAGGCAGTTGGGCGAGCCGTCGGTCTTGGCGAACTCGACCGAACGCCGCGCCACCCAGTCTCGCCAGCGCGCCTTGAGCTGCGGTTCGGCAAGCAGCGCGATCGCCAGCACCTGCCAATCCTGTCCTTCCGCTTCTCCGTCGAGGGCGAAGCAGACGGCGAGATAGGCGCGAGTGAAACGTCCCCGTTCGATATCGTCTTCGGCCATCGCCGCCGCGATCGCCCGGTCGAAGCGGGCGACGAGTTCGTCGAACAGGCCGTCGAGCAGGGCCAGCTTGTTGGGAAAATGGTGCAACAGCCCGCCTTTGCTGACCCCGGCCGCCTGCGACACCCGATCGAGCGTCACCGCGGCGATGCCCTGTTCGAGCGACAGCCGCGCGGCAACCTCCAGCAATTGCTGGCGCACGCGCTCCGGCTGCTTCTTCCTCTGATGGGCACTGATCATCGCATATTAAACATACCGTCTGGACGGTTTGTCAAGAGGCGCATTTCAAATGCGCCGCCGCCGCGATGAAACGCCGCAAGCGGCGAGCAGGCATTGTCCGCGGGTCGGGCCCGCGATACGACATCCGTTCGAAGGAAACGGCGATGACGGAAACGACGACGCTTTACGAGGCGATCGGCGGCGACGCGACGGTGCGGACGCTGACGCGGCGCTTCTATGAACTCATGGACAGCCTGCCGGAGGCGACTCGCTGCCGCGCCGTGCATCCGCCGGACCTCGCGGGCAGCGAGGAAAAGCTCTACGAGTACCTGACCGGCTGGCTCGGCGGCCCACCGATCTATGTGGAGAAGCGCGGCCATCCGATGCTGCGCCGCCGCCATTTCATCGCCGGGATCGGACCGGCCGAACGCGATGAGTGGCTGCTCTGCTTCACCCGCGCCCTGGAGGAAACCGTCTCCTATCCGAAGCTTAGGGAAATCATTCTCGCGCCGATCACGCGGCTCGCCTTTCACATGCAGAACAAGGAATAGTGTCGAATGCCGAACGGGGCGCTGCGCTCGACCATGCTTTTCGTCGCCGGGCTGATGGGCCTCTTCGGCGTCGCCGCGGCCGCCGCCGCTTCGCACGGGGCCGATCCGCGGCTCCTCGGCGGCGCATCCGCCATGTGCCTCGCCCATGCGCCGGCGGTCGTCGCGCTCCATGCCGGATGGGCGCATTTTCGCACGGCGGCTATCGCGGCCCTGCTGCTCGCCGCAGGAACGGCCGTCTTCGCCGGTGACCTGACGCTCCGTCATTTCGCCGGCCACGGCCTCTTCCCGATGTCGGCACCCCTCGGCGGGCTGACGATGATGGCGGGGTGGCTCGCCGTGGCGCTCGGGGCGTTTTTTCCGCGTCGATAGTTTTGCTGGGTCGGAGGCGTTATTCGCGCTGGTGCCCTGGATACCCCCTCTGGCCTGCCGGCCATCTCCCCCACAAGGGGGAGAAAATGTGCGGTGCGCTTTGCGCCTCAAGGGGAGCTTTCCGCTGCAGAAGCCTTCGGTCGGAGCGAGGAGCTAGCCGCGTGTATTCTCCCCCCTTGTGGGGGAGATGGCCGGCAGGCCAGAGGGGGTAAGAACGGGCGCGCCTGAAGCCTTCCCCTACGCCCCCTCGACGACCGTATAGCCCTCGAACTTCGGCGGCCCCAGATACATGGCGCGATTGTCGCCGGCATTGCGGTGGGCCGCCCGGAAGTTTTCCGATTTCGTCCAGGTGAGGAACGCGTCCTTGCTTTCCCAGGTCGACTTGGAAATGAACGGCGTATAGCCCTCTTCCGGCACGCTCTCGCCACGCAGCAGATGAAAATCGATGAAGCCGGGCATTTCGGCAAGACCCGAATCGCGCCCCTTCCAGACGGCCTCAAAGGCCCCCTCCTGTCCGAGGGCGACACGGAAACGGTTCATCGCGAAATACATGGGCTACCTCCCAAGCGCCTTCTTCTGCGTAGCGCACCTCGCCTCCGCATCCGGGAATGGCAGGATAACGCCCTCGGGCGAAGGCACAAGACCGTGCGGCGCCCTGCCCGGCTGCCGCGCCGGGAACTCCGCCAAGCCGGGGTTGTCCTCCAGCATCCGCGCGCGGCGCGTCAGCAATTCGTAGAGTTCCGGCACCAGCCCATCCCCGAACTGGGAGGCCAGCTTATGAAGACCGATCATCATCATCTGATCGGGACGCTCGTCATTCATCGTCACTTCTCCATGCGCTGACGCCCGCTCGACGTCGATGTTGCCGGGGCTCAATCCTCGCTGCCGGCGGTGAGGTCGTTCAGTGCCCGCTCCAGGCTCGATTTCGAGCCGTTGCGCAGCGGCACGAAGGCCTTGCCCCACTTCTTGCAGCCGGTCTTCACGCGAAGACATGCATCATGGCTGATGCAGTCGATCGGGCAGAAGACACAGTCGACCGACGGCAAGACCCGGTCGATGCGCGAAACCGCCTCCCGTAAACCGCCATCGTGGTGGATGAGTTCCGCTCCGAAGGAACTGGCGATCTCGCGCAGATGCGCCACCTGGCAGTCGCGGCCGCCGACATAAAGGAAGCTGCGGCCTTCGAGCGTTGCCTTGCCGCTACCGGTGCTCGCCTCTGGCTTCGGCTTGCCCCTGCCGCCCGTGGCTGAATTCTGGCCTTGCTGCCGTTTGCCGCGCATCCATTTTTCTCCGTCTTTTTCTCGCGGGCGCGTTTTCTGCCGCCGACCGCCATCAGATATCTTCCGGCGCCCACAGCGCCCGGTTGCATGGTGGGCGGCAACTTATTAAACTTGATTATTCGAGTAAAGTATAAACATGACTTTATAACTCATATTATTTCTGAAGAGAGCCCTGGCCACGCCGGGCGGCGTGGCTGGTCCATGGCGCTTCGTCAGCGTTTGAATTCAAGCGGTATGGTAAAAGCCCAGTTGTCGCGCCCGGCGCCGGCCGGGATTGCCGGAAAGGGCGCTGCGCCACGCACGGCCCCGAGCGCGGCCTCGTCGAGAAGCGCCGAGCCGGCGCTCTTGGCGATGCCAACGCCGGCAAGCCCCCCATCGGAAGTGACGGTGAAACGTACATGCGCGACGCCGCGCAGGCCCTGACGCTTTGCCTCCGCGGGATAACGGAAGGCGCGGTTCAGCCTCCGCCGCACTTTGCCGGGATAATTCGAGACGGCCGCGTTACCCGCCTGTGATGCGCTGCCTTTGGCGCCCGTGGCCGCACTCGCAGCCGCATTTTCCACGCCGTCCGCCTGACCTTTGACCTGCGTCTTCGCCTGGCTTCCGGCTTCGCCCGCCTTCTTCCGCGCGACCTTCTTTCTTTTCACCGGCTCCTTCTTCGGTTCCGGCTTTTCGACGTTTTCCACGGTCTCCGGCGGCTCCGGCCTCGGATGCGGAACGACGGTCTCGACCGGGGCGACACTTGTCACCACTGCCGGCTCCGCGATTTCGGCGATCGGCACCTGCTCGGCCGGGAGGATCACGTCCGCTTCCGCGGGCGCAACCTCGGACGGCGGTTCGGAAACGAGATCGGGGATCGTCGGCTCGACCTCTTCGACCGCCTCTTCTACCGGCGGGATCTCTCTCGGCGCCAGTTCCGCCGGCGTCTCCTCGGTCGGCTCGACCACGTCGGACAGATCGCCGGCCTGTACTGTCTCTTCGAACGCGTTGCCGAGCAGCGCAACCTCCATGGCGGCGCCCCCGGCCATCTGAATGTCGTCTTCGTCGGGCTCGAACAGCATGGCGCCGCCGGCATGCGCGAGCAGCGACAGGGCGATCGCCCCGGTCCATTTGACGATTTGCTTCATCCGAACTCGCCTTCCGTTGGCCTGCGAGAGCCGGGCTTTATCAGCCCTTGAGTTCCACCGCCGATTTGGAACCGGTCTTCAGACCCCTCATGCAGGCGCCCTTCTCGATCCCCTCGCCGACGCACGCCGGGGCATCGTTGATGAGCAAGCTTTTGACCGCCTCGCATTTCGTGCCCGGCAGATCGAATTGCCGGACCTTCGTCTTGCCGGCAGGCAGGTCCCGAAAATCGAGCACGGCCATTCGCTCGACCAAACCTTTCTGGTCGAAGAGGATGAATTCGAACGAAGCCTTGGAAAGCGACTGCTGGAGACTGTTGTCGGCAACAAACGTGAGCTTGCAGCCTTTCTCCGACGGGGCAATCTCGTTGAGCTCGATCGAGAGTCCGCCGGATCGAACGTCCTCTGCGGCAACGGTTCCTGCCATGCCGAGAACCACGATTGCGGCCGAAAAGGCCGAAAATGAAAGATGGGCCATCGTTTCGTCACCCCTGGTCCGCGACCCCGCCCACCAACTCTTCGCCGACGGCGCGATCAAATAACTTGACTTGAATTATCCCGTATTGCGTAAAAAAATATGAGTAAAGAAGTCAAGATAGCAAATGGAAGACGCGGGGATAAAAGGGGGGATTTTGCCTGAAGTTCTCGCCTTCGCGAGCGGGCCGAAGCCGTGAATGACCCCGAAACCGAACACTCCCTGCAGCCGACCGCGATCATGAACGGGGCGGCCGATGCGTCGCTCGGCAATGTGCTCGGCTGACTCCCGGCGATGCACCCGCCGATTGGGCGCTGAGCACGCGCGATCGCATCATCATCCTCGACATCCGCCTGACGCGGGCCGTGCTCGGCATGCTGGTCGGTGCGGCCCTTGCGGTCTCCGGCGCCATCATGCACGACCTCAATCTTACCGCCATGTTCGCCGATCAGATGATGATGATGAAATCCGGCCGCATCCGCGCCCGCGGCGCGCCGGGCGACGTCCTCACCGACGAGCCCATGGAAGCCGTGTTCGGCTGCCGGCTGCAGGGGGGCGTCGCGCCGGCGCGCGACGTCCCCTTCGTGTTGCCGCAGTCGGCCGCCCGCTGAGCTTCAGCAGCAAACCGTAGCAACGCCAAGATTTATCGAAACAAATCTCTCCCTCATGCGTTGATCGGGCATGCCCGCGGCGCGGCCGGTTTCGCCGGCAGCATCGTGTGTCTTGCAGGTCACACGCCGGCTCCTGCCGGCGTTTTTAGCGGAGGGAGCGAAAATGGCGACTGGTCTCTTCTCAAGTTCGAGCACGAGGAAGCACAACGGCGGATCCGGCGAGACGTCGATCCAGGACCAACTCGACGAAATCCGCAACGACGTCGGAAAACTCGTGGCCTTGCTGGCGGATCGCGGCCTCGCCGCATCCGAGGAGGCGAAGGCGAGGGCGCAAGGCGCCCGTGCCAGAGCGGCAACAGACCTCGAGGACCTGCTGGCAAGCGGAGAACAGATGCTCTCCGAACTGCGCGGCCGCTATGCGGATACCGAAAGACAGCTTCGCACGGTCGTGCGCGAACACCCGGTCGCAACGCTCGGCACCGCGGCGGTAATCGGACTGATCGCGGCCGCTGTCCTGCGCAGGTAACCAGGCGATCACGATATATCCAGGCGAAATCTCGAAGAGGCGCCCGGAATCCGGACCGGAAAGGATGCCTTTCCGGTCCCCATTGCGATGAGGAGCAATTTACATGGGGACACTGGGGGCCGTCTTGTCCGCCCTGCTCGCGGCCGATCTGAGTGCCACCGTAGCACGCTACAGGCGCAACGCGATCCTGTGGGCGATCATCGCCGTTCTGCTCGGCAGCACCTATGTCTTCGTTCTCGTTGCCATTGCCCTGGCACTTGCCGAACACTATTCTCCGGTCATCGCCGCTGCAATGGTCGCGGCCGTGCTCTTTTTAAGTGCCCTGATCCTCATCCTTGTGCTGGTCGTTCTTCACGCTCGCGATCGCCGGCTGGCCGAGGAACGCCGGCGCCGCGCGTTGCTCCAGGCCAATGTCGGTCTGATTGCCGCCACAAGCGTCGCGCGCAGCCAGCCCTTGCTCGCACTGGCCGCCGCGATCGCAGTCGGCACCCTGCTCGGCCTTCGCACGGGCAGGCGGCGCGGAAAGCCTGAGCGCTAGCGCATCGGCCCGAAAATCGTATCCGATTTTCGGAAAGCTCGATGCGCAAACTCAAAGAATTGCAGCGACCTTTGCACGCCTGAAAGACGCGCGGAGTGTAGGTCGACAGGCCTAAGAAACATCGTCAAAGCGGCAGATGTATCAGCGCCGTGACGCCGGCCGACATGTATTCGACCTTCACCGAGCTGCCGATGATCTTGTCCAGGCTGCGCTCGATCAGGAGCGAGCCGAAGCCGCGCCGCCGCGGCTCCCGGACAGGCGGCCCGCCGACCTCGGTCCAGGTCAGGTGCAGAACGGCACTATCCTCCTCGACGACGCTGCGCGCGGTGAGCACGATTTTGCCCTTCGGTGCCGAGAGCGAACCGTACTTCACCGCATTGGTCGCCAACTCGTGCAGCACAAGACCGAGCCCCACGGCCTGGTCCGGTCCGAGGAGGATCTCGTCCTTGTGCAGTTCGACCTGTTCCGCATAGTCGCTGACATAGGGCCGCAACTGCTTCGAGATCAGCTCAGAAAGTCGGATCGTGCCCCATTCATGATCCGACAGAAGCCCATGCGCTTCGGAGATCGCCTGCAGCCTGCCGGCAAAGGCCATCATGAATTCGGCCGGGTCGCTGGTCTGGCGCAGTGTCTGACGCGCCAGCGATTGCAGCATCGCAAGCGTATTCTTGACCCGATGGTTCAATTCCTTGAGCAGAAGCCTGGTCCGCTGGACGGCCACCTGCTGCTCGGAGACATCGATCGTCATGCCTAGAAAGGTGAGCGGTGCGCCCTTGTAGTCGCGGTCGTGCACGCGGCCGCGGCCGAGCAGCCAGCGCTCGTTTGCCCGGATCCGAAACATGCCGTCATATTCCTCGTCTGCGGCCATTGCCGCGCGAAGCTTCGAGAAGGTTGCGGCACGGTCATCCGGATGTATGGCGGAAAAGACCACCTTGGCGCTCAGCGACCGCTCCGACGGCAGCCCGAACATGCGCGTCATGGCACCATCGCCCGCGACCGTCCCCGCACGAATATCCCAGAGCCAGCTGCCGACATTCGCGGCTTCGAGCGCCATGGCGAGACGCTGCTCCTGACGCAGAAGCGCCGCTTCATTGAGCGAATGCCGATGCGCCTTGTCCTTGACCTTCAACAACGTCGCCGCGACTTCGGCAATCCGCCGCAACTCCTCGACCTGTTTTGCCGAGACGCCGTTGTGCGGGACGACGTCGAGGACGCACACGGTCCCGACGGCCTGCCCCTCGAGCATGATTGGAACGCCGGCATAGAACCGCAGGGAGGGCGCCTCGGCGACCCTGCGCCAGTGGCGGAAAACCGCATGCTTCGAGGCATCGAGCACGAGGAAAACCTCGCGTGTTTCCTGCGCAATCGTGTGCACACAGAACGATTCCTCCACGCGCACACGCGTGTCCGGCGTTCCGACGGCGGCTTTGGACCATTGCCAATCCTGACCAATGAGCGTGACGTGAGCGATCGGTGCCTCGAAGATGCCGGACGCCAGCCTCGCCAGCGCGTCGAAGTCACCGTCCGGCTGGGCCATGTCCGGCACGGCGGCATATAACGCGCCGAGTCGATCCTGCGAGCCGAGCACTCGAGCAAGCGTCGGAAGCATCGCTGTTACCTCATGCACTCGATCCGAGCTCCCATAGGCCTCCTCCAGCAGGGCGAGGCGCCATCGCGAAAATGACTGCAGCGCCGCGGATCTTAACAGACCTGCAAAGGTCGCTGCAGCATTTTGAGTTGCTGCATGTCTTTGAACCGAGATTGATTTAACGAGACATGCAGTAGGGTGTATCGACTGAAATCACAGCGCCTGCTCTTCGAATTCAATATTCCGTGAGGACAAGAGATTGCAGGTTCCCGTCCACGGCGGCAAGCTTTGCCTCGACCATGCTGCCGAGAGCGAACCGGCAAAGCGCGTGGCTGTCACGAAACGAAGGCACGGGACGTTATGGGAGCCGAAGTCTCATCCGGCCCGTAGTCGTTTTCACCCTGAACCTGAAGGATCTCCTGAAGGCGCTGGCGGGCGCGGTTGACGCGGCTCTTGATGGTGCCGAGCGCGCAGCCGCAGATCGTCGCTGCCTCCTCGTAGGAAAACCCGGAAGCCCCGACAAGGATGATCGCTTCCCGTTGATCCGGCGGCAATTGGTCGAGCGCCCTGCGGAAATCCTGCAGGTCGAGGGAGCCATATTGTTCCGGATGATGTGCCAGCGTCTCGGTCAAATGGCCGTCGCTGTCCTGAACCTCGCGCCCACGCTTGCGCATCTGGCTGTAGAGCTCGTTGCGCAGGATCGTGAAGAGCCACGCCTTCATGTTGGTGCCGATCTGGAAATGGTCCTGCTTGGCCCACGCCTTCATGATCGTGTCCTGCACCAGATCGTCGGCCCGGTCGTGGCGTCCGATCAAAGACATGGCGAAAGCCCGCAAGCTCGGCAGGGCAGCAAGCATCTCGCGCTTGAACTCTTGGTTTTCGGATGGCATCCGGCGCCTACTCCTTGCCTTGCCGCACGGTTCTTTGCTCGGCAGCTTCCAGCCTCTCCAAAAGCTCGAGAAAGCGCGCCGGTATCGCCTCCTCCTGCACGGACTGGTAGAGCGCCTTCAGCTTCGTCGCGATCTGCGCGTTCGGATCGTCGCTTTTAGGGTTCGCCCCCATCGGCCTCCCTGCCCCTGAAGTATATCTCATTTTTAACGGTCGCCCTTGTTTGAACGCGCATTCTTGCCCGCGCATGTCGCCGCGGAGAAAAATGCCTGCTCATTAACGCCACAAAAATTTGAAATGTTCCCGTACGGAACCTTTTTTTCGACGGCACGTTTCCGCAGCGGAACAAATCAAAAATGAATAATGAATGGATCGAGGGAGTCCTGCATGACACTGTCCACCCGCATCGCTCCGTTTCTTCCCTATCTGCGTCGCTATTCCCGCGCTCTCACCGGATCTCAGACCTCGGGCGACGCCTATGTCGCAGCCGTTCTCGAGGCGCTGATCGCGGACCAGGCGATTTTCCCCGACTCGAGCAATGACAAGGTAGGGCTGTTTCGCCTCTTCACGTCCTTGTTCGGCTCGTCCTCGATGCTGGTCCCGGAACCGGCATCGCCGTTTGCCTGGGAACAGCAGGCATCCGTCAATCTCGCCGCCGTCACCCCGCTCGCACGCCAGGCCTTCCTGCTCGTTTCGGTCGAAGGTTTCAACGCGCGCGAGGCCGCGGAGGTGCTCGATATCGGCGCCGAAAAGCTCGCCTCTCTGCTGGAACGCGCCTCGGCGGAAATATCCCGCCAGGTTGCGACCGATATCATGATCATCGAGGACGAGCCGCTGATCGCGATCGATATCGAGCAGATGATGGAAAGCCTCGGTCACCGTGTCACCGGAATCGCAAGGACCAGGGACGAGGCTGTCGCCCTCTTCCATTCGACGAAACCCAGCATGGTGCTCGCCGATATCCAGCTTGCCGATGGCAGCTCGGGCATCGATGCCGTCAACGAGATCCTGAAGACGAACGCCGTCCCGGTGATCTTCATCACCGCTTTCCCGGAACGACTGCTGACCGGCGAGAGACCCGAGCCAACCTTCCTGGTTACCAAGCCCTTCAATCCGGAAATGGTCAAGGCGCTGATCAGCCAGGCACTGTTCTTCAACGAATCGACGAAAGCTGCGGCCTGATCCGCACCCATACCCGTCATTCCTGCGCATCGCGGGAATGGCCTGTCGCCGCATCGCGCTACAGCGGCCTCCCAGGGGGCCAGAAATCGTCAGGTCTCCACATGCAAAACAGCCAGTGCCGAGGGAAGGCACTGGCTGAGCTAATGCAACTCACTGAGGGGGATCGTGAGTTGGCAACCGGCGGTATGCCTCCGACGTCACATTGGGGGCCATGTGCGTCACCGCTCGGCTATGGCCAAAAACGCGCCAAGAAAAAAAAGGTTCCGCCGGGGCAGAAAATCTTTGAGCCGCGCGTGCGGCTAGCGGATCGCTTCCAGTTCGGCGCGATGGCGGTGGAGGGCAAGAAGGCGCCTATAGTCCCGGTCGTAGAAGCTGCGCAGCGTCGAATCCGGAAGCCGCTCCTTGCCCGCCGAGGCCATGGCGCCCCCCGCGGCAGGCAAGTCCGTATAGAGCTCCCCCGCGACGGCTGCCGCCATCGCCGTGCCGAGCAGCACGGCGTCAGGCGTTTCCGGCGCGACTACCCGGCATCCGGTGACGTCGCAATAGAGTTCCATCAACAGCGGGTTGCGTACATGGCCGCCGGTGACGTGCAGCGTGTCGAGATCGTAACCGGCCTTTTTCATCATTTCGAGGATGTGGCGGATCCCGAGTGCGATCGCGACGCAGGTCCGCCAATAGAGACGGCACAGCGCGTCGAAGGACGAATCGAGCGCCAGCCCGCTGATGACGCCGAGCGCGTGCGGGTTGGCCAGCGGGGAGCGGTTGCCGTGAAAATCCGGCAGCACATGGAGACGATCGGCGAAATCGGCGCCGTGCAGCTCGCGCAATTGCTGCACGCGCTCGATGATGCTGCTGTGCGTGTCGGGCGAAGGCTGGCGCCCGCCACCATGCAGGCGAACAACATGGTCGAGCAGCGCTCCCGTTGCCGACTGCCCGCCCTCAATCAGCCAGAAGCCCGGCAGCACTGCCTCGAAATAGGGTCCCCACATGCCGAAGCCGGGCTTCATTTCCTTGGAGAAGGCAACGATGCAGCTCGACGTGCCGGCGATCAGCGCCAGCTGCCTTTCGAGTTTTGCCGGATCGCCGGCAAAGCCTCCGAGCACGCCGAGGGCGCCGGCATAGGCATCGATCAGCCCCGGCGCCACCCGGCATTCGGTGTCGAGTCCAAGCGCCGCCGCCGCGCTCGCCGTCAGCTTTCCGACGGCGCCTCCGACCGGCAATGTCTCTTCCGGCAGTCCACCGCGCTCGAGCAGGTCGGCAAGGCCGATCCGCTCGAGATAGTCCTGCTGCCAGCCGCGTTTCCGATGCGCAAGATAGTTCCATTTCGCCGTCAGCGTGCAACGCGAGCGAGCGGTGCTTCCGCTCGCCCGCCAGGACATGAAATCGGCCAGGTCAAAGAAATAGCCCGCCTTCGCCCACTGCCGCGGCAGGTTACGCTTCAGCCACATCAGCTTCGGCATTTCCATCTCCGGCGAAAGGACGCCGCCGGAATGATCGAGCACCGGATGCTTGGTGGCGGTGCAAAGATCGGCCTCGTCCAAGGCCCGGTGGTCGAGCCAGACGATGGTGTCCCAGCGCCCCTCGCCTTCGCGATTGACCGACAGCGGCGCGCCCTCGCGATCGCGCACCACCAGCGAACAGGTCGCGTCGAAACCGATCGCCGCGACGCTTTCGGCGCTGACACCCGCTTCCTCACGGGCCGAACGCACCGCCGCGCACGCGGCCGCCCAGATGTCTTCGGAATCATGCTCGGCGTGGTTCTCCGCCGGCTGGTTCATGGCGATTGGCCGGTCGGAGCGCGCCAGAAGCTTTCCCCTCCGGTCGAATAGGCCGGCACGGGCGCTGCTGGTTCCGATATCGACCGCAACGACGTATTCCCGCATCGATGGATTCCCCGTCCCGAGATATGCAAGTGCCGCCGGTCTCTACAGCGCCGCGCGTCTTATCGGACGCGCAAAGATCGCTGTAGCACTTTCAGTGACCGCATGTGTGTTAATCGAGGTCGATTTAACGGCACATGCAGTTGGTGTAGGCGTTCGGTTCGTTCCGATCATTGTCGGACAAACTGTATCAATTCGCCCATGTCGTCAAACAACACATCGGGATCGAGACTGGCGAGCGCCCGCCGGTGTCGCTCGTTGCGCGCGTGGCTGGCGCCCGCAAAGGCGAAGACGCGCATTCCCGCGGCCTTTGCCGCCTCAATTCCGGCTGGGCTGTCCTCGATGACGATGCAGTCGGCCGACCTGTAACTCATCTCGGCGCTCGCATGCAGGAAGAGGTCGGGAGCCGGCTTGCCGTGTGTCACCATGCTCGCACTGAAAATATGCGGCTCGAAGAGATCGATGAGCCCGGTCACCGTCAGTGAAAGGCGGATGCGTTCCGGTTGGCTCGACGAGGCGACGCAGCATGCGCCGCCGAGCTGCGCAGCGGCTTCGCGGACGCCGCGGATCGGTTTCAGTTCCTGACGAAAGCGGGCGTAAAGCCGCATCCGCATTCCTTCGAGGAAGACGTCGTCCGCTGCAAGCCCGTACTCCGCGTGCAGGATCGCCGACATGCTCTTGAGGCTGCGTCCGAGGAAGCGTTCGCTCGCCTCTTCGATCGTCATGGAAACTCCCGCGGCCTGGAGCGACTCGACCAGGACAGCGAGCGAGATCGGCTCGCTGTCCACAAGCACGCCGTCACAGTCGAAAATGACCAGTCCGGACGCGTGCACCGCCATTGCCTATTCCCTAAGTTCGCCATCCAGATAGAGCTGGAGTGTGGCGCGGGTACCCTTTTCCGAGAGTGTTTTCAAGGCATGTGCGAAGCGGCGGCGGAAGAGATCGGACTGCGCGACTTCGCCGAATATGTCGGAAAGGGCGAGGAACGCCGCAGGCTCGTCCTTTGCCGCGAGCGCTGCGGCATGCAGCCGGTCGGCGTTTGCGTCGTTGAAGACGATGTCCTTGCCGCTCTCGGATTTGCCTGCGAAATAGTGGCACCAGAGCGCGGAGACCAGCGACAGCCCGACCACATCCTCGCCGCGGCTCAGCCGGTCGGCTGTCGATGGCAGGATGAATTTCGGCTGGCGGTTGGAGCCGTCCTGAGCCAGGCGGGCAATCGTATCGCCGATCTTCGGGTTTGAGAACCGCTTCTCGATGAGTCTGTAGTAGTCCTTCAGGTCCGTGTCCGGAACCGGTGGGATCACCGGGATGATCTCCTCATGCTCGAGCTTTGCCAGGAAGCCGCGGATCAGCGGCTCCTCCATGGCCTCGTGAACGAAATGAATGTCGAGCAATGCCGCCGGATAGGCGATCGCCGCATGACCGCCATTGAGGATGCGGATCTTCATATGCTCGTAGGGCGCCACGTCGGAAACGAATTGCACACCGACCTCTTCCAGCGCCGGACGGCCCTGGGGAAAGTTATCTTCGAGCACCCACTGTTTGAACTCCTCGCAGAAGACCGGCCAGGCATCGTCGATACCGTAATCCGATGCGACGATGCCGATCTCGCGAGCGCCGGTCGCCGGCGTAATACGGTCTACCATGCCGTTCGGAAAGGCGACATTCGCGTCGATCCAGTCGGCGAAGCCCGGGTCGGAGAGGCGCGCGAGACCGGAAACGGCGGCATGCGTCACCTCGCCATTGCCCGGGATATTGTCGCAGGACATGATGGTGAACGGCGGCATTCCCTTTGCCCGCCGCTCGGCAAGGCCCGCCAGAATGAGACCGAAGACAGTCTTCGGTGACGACGGATTGCGTGCATCCTCGACCATCGCCGGATGCTCAGGATTGAAGACCCCGGACGCCGGATCGATGAAATAGCCCCCCTCGGTGATCGTCAGCGACACGATATGGATGAAGGGGCTTGCCAGTTGGGCGACGATGGCCGGCGTATCGCCGGGCTTCAGATAGGCGATCATCGCGCCGGTCACCCGAGCCGCCGTGCGGTTGTTGTCCTGCTCGACGACGGTCGTCAGGAAATCCTGCGCTTCGAGCTTGGCGCGGATGATCTCGTCCGAGGGCAAGACGCCCGCCCCGATGATCGCCCAATCGCGGTCGCGCCCCAGATTGAAGAGATCGTCGAGGTAGACGGCCTGGTGAGCGCGATGGAAATTGCCTACGCCGAAATGCAAGATTCCGGCCCTGAGATCATGCCGGCCATACCCAGGCACGCCGGCTTTGGCCTTGATCGCGTCGAGCGTGGCAAGCGAGAGTTTGGTCGTCATCCTGTCGTTCCTTTCGAGAACCCGGCCTCAGCTCATCCAGTTGCCGCCGTCGACGTTATAGGTTTGGGCCACGACATAGTCGCTTTCCGATGAAGCGAGGAAGATCGCCATTCCGCTCAAATCCTCGGCAGTGCCCATGCGGCCATAAGGCACGGCCTCACCGACGAGCCGCTTCTTCTCACCGAGAGGCCGGTTCTCATATTTGGCAAACAGCGCATCGACCCCGTCCCAGTGCTCGCCCTCGACCACGCCGGGGGCGATCGCGTTCACATTGATCCGATGCTTGATGAGATCGAGGCCTGCGGACTGGGTGAGGCTGATGACGGCCGCCTTGGTGGCACAGTAGACAGCGACCAACGCTTCGCCGCGCCGGCCGGCCTGGCTCGCCATGTTGATGATCTTGCCGCCCCGCCCCTGCGCGATCATCTGTCTTGCCGCCGCCTGCAGTGTAAAGAGCGTGCCCGCGACGTTGATCGAAAACAGTCTCTCATAGCTTTCGCGCGTGATCTCGACGATTGGAGCGAGGTCGAAGAGAGCGGCGTTGTTCACGAGGATGTCGAGCCCGCCGGCCTGCTGCACGGTCGCGGCGATAGCCGCATCGATCGACCCCTGTCGGGTGACGTCCATTTCGACTGCGTAGGCCGCCGACCCGATTTCCGCGGCGGTCTCCCTCGCACGTTCCATATCGATGTCGGCGATCGCGACCGTCGCGCCCTCGCGTATATAGGCTTCCGCGAACGAGCGGCCGATGCCCCGCGCCGAGCCGGTGATGAGCGCATTCTTGCCGTCGAGACGTTTCATCGGATTGCCATTCCCTTCTCGTCGAACCTGTGCACGCGCTGGGTATCCGGCGTCAGGAACACCTGATCGCCATGAGTCACGGGGAAGTCGCCGCTGACGCGCGCCGTCATCGTGTCGATGCCGTCGGCTTTCACATGCAGGAAGGTGTCGGAGCCGAGATGTTCGGCGACGCCGACGGTGCCGCGCCATGTCCCGTGGTCCTTCGAGAGCACGAGATGTTCGGGGCGGATGCCGATCGTGTGGGCCTGGTAGGCCGCAGCCGGCGCTCCCGAGACGAAGTTCATCTTCGGCGAGCCGATAAACCCCGCGACGAAGAGATTGTCCGGCCGGTGATAGAGCTCCAGCGGCGAGCCCACCTGCTCGACACGGCCGCGATTGAGCACGACGATCTTGTCGGCCATCGTCATCGCTTCGACCTGGTCATGGGTGACATAGATCATCGTCGTCTTCAGCTGCTGGTGGAGCTGGCTGATCTCGAGCCGCATATTGACCCGCAGTGCCGCGTCGAGGTTCGACAGCGGTTCGTCGAAGAGGAAGGCGTCCGGCTGGCGGACGATCGCCCGTCCGATTGCAACGCGCTGGCGCTGACCGCCGGAAAGCTGGCGGGGCTTGCGCTCGAGATAGTCGGTCAGGTTCAGGACACGTGCCGCATCCTGAACCTTCCTGTCGATCACCGACTTGTCCTCGCCCGCCATCTTCAGCGGGAAGGCGATGTTGCCGCGCACGCTCATATGCGGGTAGAGCGCATAGGACTGGAACACCATCGACAAACCGCGTTTGGCCGGCGGCAGCTCGGTCGCGTTCTTGCCATCGATGACGACTTCGCCGCCGCTGACGTCTTCCAGCCCGGCAATCAGCCTCAGAAGCGTGGACTTGCCGCAACCGGAGGGGCCGACGAAGACGACGAACTCGCCGTCATTGATATCCAGATCGATCGACGGGATCACGGCGTGGGCGCCGAAGACCTTCGAAACGTTCTTCAGTGTAATGCTTCCCATTGTCGTTTCCTTATTTGACCGCGCCGAAGGTGAGGCCCCGCACCAGTTGCTTCTGCGAGAACCAGCCGAGGATGAGGATGGGGGCGATCGCCATCGTCGAGGCCGCCGACAGCTTCGCGTAGAAGAGGCCCTCGGGGCTCGAATAGGAGGCGATGAAGGCGGTCAGCGGCGCGGCACGTGCCGCGCTGAGATTGAGCGTCCAAAACGCCTCGTTCCAGGCGAGAATGATGTTGAGCAGGAAGGTCGAGGCGATGCCGGGGATCGCCATCGGCGTCAGGACATAGATAATCTCCTTGGCAAGCGATGCGCCGTCCATACGCGCCGCCTCGAGGATCTCGCCGGGGATTTCCTTGAAATAGGTGTAGAGCATCCAGATGATGATCGGCAGGTTGATCAGCATCAGCACCAGGACCAGACCGACGCGGGTATCAAGCAACCCCGTATTGCGGAACATGAGATAGAGCGGCACCAGCACGCCGACCGGCGGCATCATCTTGGTGGAGAGCATCCACATCAGCACGTCCTTCGTGCGTTTCGTCGGCGCAAAGGCCATCGCCCAAGCGGACGGAACGGCAATCACCAGGCCGAGCAGCGTCGATCCGAAGGAAATGACGACCGAATTCATGAAGTGCTTGAAGTAGTCGGACCGGCTCTGCACCTCGAAATAGTTTTCCACCGTCCAATCGAAGAACAGAAAGGCGGGCGGCGAGGCGATCGCCTGGGCTTCCGTCTTGAAACTCGTGAGGAACGTCCAGAGGATCGGGAAGAAGATGAGGATGCCGATGGTCCAGGCCGCGGCGGTCGTCAGCAGCTTGCGCCGGGTCGAAACATTGCGTGCCATTTGATCAAGCCTCCAGCGTCTTGCCGATCATGCGCATCAGGAAGATTGCGACGATATTCGCGAGGATGACGGCGATGATGCCGCCGGCGGATGCACCACCGACATCGAACTGCAGCAACGCCTGCGCGTAGACCAGGAAGGTGAGATTGGTGCTCTGCGTGCCGGGGCCGCCATTGGTGGTGACGAGGATCTCCGCAAAAACGGACAAGAGAAAGATCGTCTGGATCAGGATCACCACGGTGATCGCGCGCGAAAGGTGCGGCAGCACGAGATAGATGAAGCGGCTCCAGGCGCCGGCGCCGTCCATTTGGGCTGCCTCCTTCTGCTCCTCGTCGAGCGACTGCAGCGCCGTCAGGAGGATGAGCGTCGCAAACGGCAGCCATTGCCAGGCGACGATGAGGATAATGGAGAAAAGCGGCGCATTGGCGAGGAAGTCGAAGGGCTGCAGGCCGACGAGCTTGGCGAGCCAGGCAAAAAGCCCGTTCACCGGATTCATGAACATGTTCTTCCAGACGAGCGCCGCAACGGTCGGCATGATCAAGAAGGGGGCGATGACCAGGATGCGCACGATGCCCTGCCCGAACATCGGCTGGTCGAGCAAAAGCGCGAGCGCGATGCCTCCGGCGACAGTAATGAACAGCACGCCGAGGACGATGGCGAGCGTGTTGAAGATTGCCTGGAAAAAGGCGGGATCCGTGAGGAAGTAGGTATAGTTGGAAAGGCCCGCAAACTCCTCCATTCCCGGCATCAGCAGATTGTAGCGGAGCAGCGAGAAATAGATCGTCATCGACAGCGGAATGATCATCCAGGCCAGAAGCAGGAGCACCGAAGGTGCGATCATCAGCCGCGCGGCAGAGCGGGTGTGCAAGGTCGCCATCGCATTCCCCATGAGGTGTCGGCGCTGTTGCGGAGCATGCGGGTCGCATGTGGAACGCGCCTGTCGCCGTTTTGAAAAGGCAGAGCGGAACGCGGATCGGGAAGGTTCGCCTTTTCCTCGTTCCGCTCCGGAGTTTGCCGGGGCGCCGGCCGGTTCCGGCCAGCACCCCGACCCTTGGGAGCTTACTTGATGTAGCCGGCGCGAGTCATTTCGCGCGTCGTCAGTTGCTGCGCATTGGCAAGCGCCTGGTCGACGCTGACCTGCCCGGCGAGGGCTGCGGAGAACTGCTGGCCGACTGCCGTGCCGATGCCCTGGAATTCCGGGATGGCCACGAATTGAACGCCGACATAGGGCACGGGCTTCACTGTCGGGTTTTTCGGATCCGCCGAATTGATGGATTCCAGCGTCATAGCCGCAAATGGCGCAGCCTTCTGGTATTCCGGATTCTCATACAGAGACTTGCGGGTACCCGGAGGGACGTTGGCCCAGCCTTCCTTCTCCGCCACGAGTTTCAGGTAGTCCTTGCCGGTCGCCCAGGCGATGAACTTCTGGGCGGCGTCCGCCTTCTGCGAACCTGCCGGAATGGCAAGGCTCCAGGCCCACAGCCAGTTGCCGCGCTTGCCGAGCCCGGTATCCGGGGCCAGTGCAAAGCCCACCTTGTCGGCAACCGTGGACTCGTCGGGATTGGTCACGAAGGAGGCGGCGACGGTCGCGTCGATCCACATGCCACATTTCCCCGTCTGGAACAGCGACAGACTTTCGTTGAAGCCGTTGGACGAGGCGCCGGGCGGGCCGGCATCGTTCATCAGCTTGACGTAGAAGTCGAGAGCGTTCTTCCATTCCGGCTGATCGAACTGCGGCTGCCAGTTCTCGTCGAACCAGCGCGCGCCGAAGGAATTGGCGGTGGCCGTGAGGAAAGCCATGTTCTCGCCCCAGCCGGCCTTGCCACGCAGGCAGATGCCGTAGATCTCATTGCCCTTGTCGGTGATCTTTCGGGCCGCATCGGCGATGAACTCCCAGGTCGGCGCATCGGGCATGGTGAGCCCCGCCTTCTCGAACAGGTCCTTGCGGTACATGACCATCGAGCTCTCGCCGTAGAACGGTGCGGCGTAGAGCTTGCCGTCGACCGTCAGGCCGCTGCGGATCGCCGGCAAAACGTCGTCGACATCATAGTCGGAGCCGAGATTGTCGAGCGGCAGAAGCCAGTCCTGCTTGGCCCAGATCGGCACTTCATAGGTCCCGATCGTCATGACGTCGTACTGACCGCCCTTCGTCGCGATGTCCGTGGTAACGCGCTGACGCAGCACGTTCTCCTCGAGCGTCACCCACTCGAGATCGATGTCCGGATTTTTCGACGTGAAATCGTCTGCCAGCTTCTGCATCCGAATCATGTCGCCATTGTTCACCGTCGCAATAGTCAGGGTCTCGGCCTGGGCCAAACCCGCCATAACGACCGCCGAGCACGTGCCCAGCAGGAATGTTCTCAAATTCATCGATTTCCTCCCAGAAGAACTGAGCATTTGCCTTGCTCGTGAGCAATTACTCACTTTTCGGGAAAAAATGTCAATGCGGATTCCATGCTGCAGTGCAGAATGAAGCGCTAAATGGCTGTTTTCGCTGTAGTGTTCTTGGAGAAGTTCCGTTCGGGAGCGGCCGATCCGCAACCGCGGCGGCCTGGCCAAGTTCCGACTTGGGCGTTTTCAGGCCTTGAGCAGATATTCGGCCGTGTCTTCATCGGTGATGAGACCGTTGATGATTCCACCCCTCAAGGCAGCCCGCAGGGCCTCGTACTTGCGTGTTCCCTTGGCGATGCCGATCACCGCGGCGCGGTCGCGCGGCGGCAGCGGAATCGAGGCGACGCGCTCGTTGATGCTGCCCGTGAGCAAGGCGCCGTCATGGTCGAACATCCATCCACAGATCTCGCCGACGGCCCCCGCCGCCATCAATCCCGCCATTTCCTCCCGGGCGAGGAAGCCGTCCTCGCAGAGCGGTGCCTCGGCGCCGAGTTCGCCGACGCCGACGAAAACGGCATCGGCGCGGGCGCCGAGTTCCAGCGCCATCTTCACCAGGCTTTGCTTGTGCAGCACTTCGCGCTCTTCCGGCGACGAGACGAGAACCGGCAGCGGCATGGGGAAATGGCGCGCATTGATCACGTCCGCCATGCTGAAGATCACGTTGTAATAGGCAGCCGAACCATCGAGCCGAATATTGCCGGTGAGCGAGACGATGCGGTGCTGCGGACAGTCCATCGGCGGCAACTGGTCGATCGTCGCCTTCAGCGTCCTACCCGTGCCGACCGCGAGCACCACCGGCTCGGCGGATTTCAGCCAGCGCTCGATTTCCGTCGCCCCGGCCTCGGCGATGCCGACCGTCGTCGACGCCGAGCCCGGGTCGCTCGGCACCACGTCCGCATATTTCAGCTCGTATCTGTCCTTGAGCCGGGCGGCCGCTTCCAGGCAGGCGGCGATCGGATGGTCGAGCCGCACCTTGACAAGCCGCTCGGCCATGGCAAGCGACACGAGGCGCTGCGCCGACTGGCGCGAAATGCCCATGATCGACGCAATCTCGTCCTGCGTGCGACCGGCAACATAATAGAGCCATCCGGCACGGGCAGCATCGTCCAGCCTGTTGTTGTTCTCCGGCTTGCGCGCCATGGTTCGCCTCCTTCCTTTTGATTTGCTGCCACTATTTGGCATGCCCTGTCAAACCAGGGCGTAAATCGACCGGGCCTCGAGGAAAAAAGACCGCAAACTCTCCGGATTCGCGGAAGGCGCGTCCAAAATTTTACCGTTTGATAAAAAAATAAAGCGTGATACCGTTACCCATCCTGAGAAGACATTGGGAGCCAAAAATGGGAACGACACAATCTGGGATTCTCGGCGGGCGCCTGCCGCTCGCGGAGTACGAAAAGAACTTTTCCGACCTACATCCGCCGCTCGACAGACACGAAGCGCTCGTGGCCGCGGACCGCTGTTACTTCTGCCACGACGCGCCCTGCATGACGGCCTGTCCCACCTCCATCGACATTCCGCTGTTTATCCGACAAATCGCGACAGGCAACCCGATCGGCTCCGCCAAGACCATCTTCGACCAGAACATCCTGGGCGGCATGTGCGCCCGCGTCTGTCCCACCGAGACGCTCTGCGAACAGGCCTGCGTGCGCAACACCGCCGAGGAGCGGCCGGTCGAGATCGGGCGACTGCAGCGCTATGCGACCGACATCGCGATGAAGGAGAACAAGCAGTATTATGCGCGGGCGGCGTCTTCCGGCCGCAGGGTTGCGGTTGTCGGCGCAGGGCCTGCCGGCCTTGCCTGCGCCCATCGCCTCGCCGTCAACGGTCATGACGTGGTGATCTATGACGCGCGTGAAAAGTCCGGCGGTCTCAACGAATATGGGATTGCCGCTTACAAGTCGGTCGACGATTTCGCCCAGAAGGAGGTCGATTACGTGCTGTCGGTCGGCGGCATCGAGGTACGCCATGGTCAGGCGCTCGGCCGCGACTTCTCGCTCGCGGACCTCGCCGAGCAGCATGACGCCGTTTTCCTGGGTCTCGGCCTTGCGGGCGTCAACGCTCTCAGGACCGAAGGCGAGAATGCCGATGGAGTGGAGGACGCCGTGGATTTCATCGCGGCGCTACGCCAATCGAATACCAGGGCCGACATTCCGGTGGGTCGGCGGGTCGTCGTCCTCGGCGGCGGCATGACCGCCATCGACGCGGCCGTACAGGCAAAGCTGCTCGGGGCCGAAGAAGTGACGATCTGCTACCGCCGCGGCAAGGAGCACATGAACGCCTCCGAATTCGAGCAGGATCTGGCCACCTCCAAGGGTGTCACCATTCGCCACTGGCTGCAGCCAAAGCGTATAGCCGCGAAGGACGGCAAGGTCGCCGGCATCGAGCTCGAATACACCACCCTCGAAGACGGCAAGCTGACGCCGACCGGGGAGACCGGCATCATTGCCGCCGACCAGATCTTCAAGGCGATCGGCCAGACCTTCGAAGCCTCCGGTCTCGGCGCGCTGCAGATGGAGGGCGGGCGCATTGCCGTCGATCAGGAGGGCCGCACCTCGCTGGCAAAAGTATGGGCGGGCGGCGACTGCGTGCACGGCGGCGAAGACCTGACCGTCTCGGCCGTCGCCATGGGACGCGACGCAGCCGAATCGATCAACCGGGCTCTCGCCGCGGAAGCGCCGCTGGCGAGCGCCGTTGCTTGAAAAGCGGAACAGGATCGAGAGGACGAGAACAATGGCTGATCTTCGCAACAATTTTGTCGGGATCAAATCCCCGAACCCGTTCTGGTTGGCCTCGGCGCCGCCGACGGATAAGGCCTACAATGTCGAGCGGGCCTTCAAGGCCGGCTGGGGCGGCGTCGTCTGGAAGACGCTTGGCGAGGAAGGACCGCCGGTCGTCAACGTCAACGGCCCGCGCTACGGTGCCATCTGGGGCGCGGACAGGCGGCTTCTGGGCTTGAACAATATCGAACTCATCACCGACCGCGACCTCTATGTGAACCTGCGCGAGATGAAGCAGGTGAAGATGAACTGGCCCGACCGGGCGCTGATCGCATCGATCATGGTGCCTTGCGTCGAGGAGGCGTGGAAGGCGATCCTGCCGCTCGTCGAGGAAACCGGTGCCGACGGCATCGAACTCAATTTCGGCTGTCCCCACGGCATGTCGGAGCGCGGCATGGGCTCCGCGGTCGGCCAGGTGCCGGAATATATCGAGATGGTCGTGCGCTGGTGCAAGCAGTATACCCGCATGCCGGTGATCACCAAGCTGACGCCGAACATCACCGACGTTCGCAAGCCCGCCCGCGCCGCCAAGGTCGGCGGCACCGACGCGGTCTCGCTGATCAACACGATCAACTCGATCACCTCGGTCAACCTCGACACCTTCTCGCCGGAACCGTCGATCGACGGCCGCGGCAGCCATGGCGGCTATTGCGGACCGGCGGTCAAGCCGATCGCGCTCAACATGGTCGCCGAGATCGCGCGCGACCCCGAGACCCGCGGCCTGCCGATCTCCGGCATCGGCGGCATCACCACTTGGCGCGATGCTGCCGAGTTCCTGGCGCTCGGCGCCGGCAACGTGCAGGTCTGCACGGCGGCGATGACCTACGGCTTCAAGATCGTCCAGGAAATGATCTCGGGCCTCTCCGAGTGGATGGACGCCAAGGGCCACAGATCGCTCGACGACATATGCGGTCGCGCCGTGCCGAATGTCACCGACTGGCAGTATCTCAACCTCAACTACGTCTCCAAGGCGAAGATCGACCAGGACGCCTGCATCAAGTGCGGCCGCTGTCACATCGCCTGCGAGGACACCTCGCACCAGGCGATCACCCAGTTCGTCAACGGCGTGCGCCATTTCGAGGTGATCGAGGAAGAGTGCGTCGGCTGCAACCTCTGCGTCAACGTCTGTCCCGTCGAGAACTGCATCACCATGGAGCCGCTCGCCGCCGGCACTCTCGACAGGCGCACCGGCAAGCCGGTCGATCCGAACTACGCCAACTGGACGACCCACCCCAACAACCCGATGGCCCGCCAGGCCGCCGAGTAAGGGATGGAGCAACAAAGCCGCCGGGGAGCGCCGGCGGCCTTCTGCATTTGCACTGGCGTCAGAACTCGATCACGACCTTGCCGAAAGGCCCGCGGTCGAGATGCGCGAGCGCCTCATTGAACTCCGTGAACTTGTAGCGCTTGTCGATCACCGGCTTCAGGCGCAAGCGATCGACCGCGCCGACCAAGTCTTCCAGCGCCCGGCGATGTCCGACGCTGATGCCCTGCAGCACCGGCGACTTGAGAAGCAGCGGTGCTACGGGACCGGAAACCTCGAAGCCTTCGAGCACTCCGATCACCGAGATGCGCCCGTCCGGGGCGACCGCCTTCAGCGATTGGCCGAGAGCGGCGCCGCCGGCGATCTCAAGAATATGGTCGGCGCCATGGTCGCCGGTGAGCGCATAGACGCGCTCTACCCAGTCTTCGCTGAGGCGGTTGATGCCGTGGTCGGCGCCAAGCGCAAGCGCCTTCTCGAGCTTTTCCCGGCTGCTCGATGTGACGATCACTTCGGCGCCGACAGCCTTGGCGATCTGCAGGCCAAAGAGTGCGACGCCGCCCGTGCCCTGCACGACGACACGGTCGCCGGGCTTCAGATGACCCTTTTCGATCAGGGCGAACCAGGCAGTCAGGCCAGCGCAGGGCAGCGTGCTCGCCTCAGCGGCATCGAGACTTTTCGGCGCGGCGACGAACCAGTCCTCCGGAAAGGCGACATATTCCGACATCACGCCTGGATGGACGCCACCAAGCGTGTCATATGCAGGCGTCCTGCCGTTTCCGGGCCGCAGGCCGTCGAGCCAAACGGGCGCGAAGGTCGAGATCACGCGGTCGCCGGCCTTGAAGCGAGTCACACCCTTGCCGACCGCTTCGACGACGCCGCTCATGTCCGAGGCCGGAACGAAGGGAAAAGTGAGAGCCAGGCCCATGCCGGATTCCAGTATCAGCTTGTCGCGATAGTTGAGCGACACCGCCGTCGTGCGAACAAGTACATCAAACTCGCCGATTTCGGGCACCCTGCGCTCCGCGATCTTCAGCTTATGCGGGCCAACAGCCTCGGTGCTCCATTCCTGCATCCATTTCGACATGTTCGTTCCTTTCCAGTTGTTGTGCTGGGACGAACATAATGTTGAAATGAGATCGCCAGTTGCGATAAGAATTCCCCTCATTGGTTCTTCAACGGACACAATCGCATGGAACATCTCAACGGCATCCCGGTGTTTGTCGAGGCGGCGGAGGCCGGCGGCTTCTCCGCTGCGGCGGAGCGGCTGAACCTTTCACGCTCAGCCGTCGGCAAGACGATCGCCCGGCTCGAGCAGAAGTTCGGCGTCCGCCTCTTCCATCGCACCACCCGGGCGCAGAGCCTGACCGAGGAGGGCCAGCTCTTCTATGAGAGCTGCCAGAGAGCGCTCGGCGAAATCCGCAGCGCCGAAGCCCTTCTCGAATCCGGGAGACAGGAAATCCGTGGCCGATTGCGGATCTCCATGCCGGTGCTCTTCGGCCGCCAATGCGTGGCACCGCTCTTTCGGGACCTGTTGCGCAGCCACCCGCATCTCGAGCTCGATCTGTCCTTCAGCGATCGCGTCATCGACCTTCTCGACGAAGGCTTCGATCTTGCCATCCGCAACGGTTCATTGGGCAACGATTCCGGGCTGATGACGCGTGCCGTCGCCGAGCAGCGCATGACAGTCTGTGCCTCTCCCGCCTATCTCGCGGCGCGCGGTGCGCCGCATACCGTGGCAGACCTCGCATCCCACGATGCGGTGGTCTACTGCCGCGGCGGCCAACAGCGACCATGGTCCTTTCCTGTCGAAGGCAGGACCGCCGAGACGATCTTGCCGAAGACCCGGTTGCGGCTCGACGATCTCGCGGCGATCGCTGATGCGGCAGCCGAGGGCATCGGCCTTGCCTGGCTGCCCTGCTGGCTGGTGCGCGAGCGCGTGCAACGCGGTGAACTCGTCCGCGTCCTGAGCGATCGGCCCGGTCTCGTTTTCAAGGTGCATGCCGTATGGCCGCGAACGCGGCTGCTGTTGCCGAAATTGCGGGTGGCGATCGACGCCCTCGCCGCGGGTCTGCCGCGCATCATGGAATAGATGCGCTGGCCACGCCTAGGCGTTCGAATCTCAGCATATTCCTTAGATTGAGGGGATTTTCGCGCGAACACGAACGCTAAACAGATTGTGTAGAAAACGTAAGTTGTCGCCACCCGCAATCTGGTCGATAAGGGGAAAAACCAGCAGCGGCCGGCCGCCGCAGACCCGGGCAAACTGTTTGACTATCATTTCCGCCAGCACGCGCAAGAAGACACACCTGATCTCCGGTGCCGTTCTCGGCATCTTCGTGCTCTCGCATTTCACCAATCACTCGCTTGGCCTGATCTCCATCGGTGCGATGGAAGCCGGTCGGCGTGTCTTCACATTCTTCTGGCAAAGCATACCAGGAACCGTTCTGCTCTACGGCGCCTTGCTCCTGCACTTCGTGATGGCCCTCGACAGTCTCTATCGCCGCCAGACTCTCAGGATGCCCATCGGCGAGGCCCTGAAGATCGCCTTTGGCCTGAGCCTGCCCTTCTTGCTGATACCCCATGTGGTCGCCACACGGGTGGAGCCGTTCCTGACCGGGATCGGTGCCGATTATCCCGGCATTCTGCGCGCACAGTGGTCGAGTTCGGTCGGCACAACCCGCCAGACGATCGCGCTGCTGTTCGTATGGAGCCACGCTTGTCTTGGTGCCTGGTTCTGGACGCGCGGCCGAGACTGGTTTCCGCGATACGAGATCCTGCTCTATACCGTTGCCCTGCTCGTACCCATCTTCGCGCTGCTTGGCTTCGTCAACGGCGCCCGTTCCCTCGTCCGCGACTATGCCGAACATGGCGCCTATGGCGACACGGCCTATGTCAATGAGCGGCAGCGCCTCGATCCCGCCCTTGCCGAAAACATCCGGCTCGCCTTCTATGCCGGCTTTGCCGGCCTGATCGGCGGCACCCTGGCGCTGCGCGCCATGCCCGCGCGCGGCCGCATCCGCGTTCGCTATCCGGATGGGCGCGTGGCGGCGGTCAGCCTCGGCTTCAGCGTGCTCGAGGCGAGCCGCGCCGCCGGTTTCCCCCATGTCTCGGTCTGCGGCGGCCGCGGCCGGTGCTCGACCTGCCGCGTACGCGTCATTGAGGGCCTCGAGGGCCACCCGGCGCCGGAGGCCGCGGAATTTGCGACCCTCAGCCGGATCGGCGCCCCCGACAATGTCCGCCTGGCCTGCCAGTTCCGGCCCACCCACAATGTCACGGTCGTGCCCATTCTCGATACCGACAGCCTCGGGATCAAGACGCAGATTGCCCGCCAGAACGGCGGCGGGCGCGAGCGGCGCGTCGCCGTGCTCTTCTGCGACCTGCGCGATTTCACCCGCATCGCCGAGCACCGGTTGCCCTACGACACTGTGTTCCTGCTCAACCGCTATTTCGCAATGATCGGCGAGGCGGTCGAGGGGTCGGGCGGCGTTGTCGACAAATTCATCGGTGACGGCGCATTGGCGATTTTCGGATTGAAGAGCTCTTACAAAGACGCCTGCCTGCAATCGCTGACCGCCGCCATGCGGTTGTCGGAAGGCGTGGAGGCGCTTAACCAGACGTTCGAAGCTGAACTCCAGCAGCCGCTGCGGCTCGCAATCGGCCTGCATGCCGGGCGGGCGATCATCGGCGAGATGGGTTACGGCCAGGCGACATCGCTGACTGCAGTCGGCGACACGATCAACACCGCAAGCCGGCTGGAGGGCCTGGCGAAGGAGCATGACGCGGAGCTTGCCGTCTCCGTCGAGCTCGTTAACCGCGCCGGCGTCAGCCTCGAGGGCAATCGCCGTCTGGATATCGGCCTGCGCGGCCGCCAAGCACGGCTCGAAATCTGGATCCTCGAAAACGCCGGGGCAATATCAAACGCGCTCCCGGCAGAGGATTGAGCCATCATCGGTTGCCCCCTCACCCTCTCGCGGCAGCGGGATGAGGGACGAAGATGACCCGCAAACGCCGACGTACCTACTCCCGCACCTGCAGGCCATCGATGAACAGCCGTTCGAGGAACCGCGCCGCATCCTCGAAGCGCCCGTCACCGGCATGCTCCTGGCCGAGGACGGCGCGCACCTGCACGTCGAAGTCGGCGTAATGCTGCGTCGTCGACCAAATCGCGAAGATCAGGTGATAGGGATCGCATTTGGCGATCTTGCCCGCCTTCGCCCAGGCCCTGATCACCTCGGCCTTATCGTCGACCAGTTGCTTCAGAGGTCCTTTCAGTTCGTCCTCGATATGCGGTGCTCCCTGAAGCACCTCATTGGCGAAGAGGCGGCTTTCACGTGGGTAATCCCGCGCAAGTTCGAGCTTGCGCCGGATATAGCTTCGGATCTCGGCAACGGGATTGCCGCCTGCGTCGAGCGCGCGCAGCGGATCGAGCCAGGTGTCGAGCACTCGGTCGATCAGGGCGCGGTGCATCGCCTCCTTGGTGCGGAAATAATAAAGCAGGTTCGGTTTCGACATGCCGGCGACCTCGGCGATCTGATCGATGGTCGAGCCGCGGAAGCCGTGCGCGGAGAAGACCTCCAGCGCCGCTTCCAAGATCTGCTCCTCCTTCTCCTCCTGAATACGCGTGCGCCTTTGGGTCTTGGCCGCTCTTGGAAGTACCATCTCTCCCCCTGTCGATGCCCGCACCGGATCGGAAAGGGACCCGATCTGCCCGAAATTCGGACGCGCCATTTTATGGGCAGCAGTTCCGATTTTTTCTTTTTCCCGCTTGAGTGCCGCCGCGGAAGCTGTAATGTTTACCAACCGGTCAAATTATCAGCCAGAACGCCAATAAAGGCAACGGCTGTTAGAAGGGCATAAAACAAAGCTCAGATTTGGCCAACGGGAACATGAGGGCTATCCCCGGGGGAGGGCCCAGCCGAAATCAGAGGAGAACGCCATGGCAGCACCTGGCGAGAATAGGCGCGTCAATGCCGACCGCCTGTGGGATTCGTTGATGGAAATGGCGAAGATCGGCCCAGGCGTCGCTGGCGGTAACAATCGCCAGACTTTGACGGATGCCGACGGCGAAGCCCGACGGCTCTTTCAGTCCTGGTGCGCGGCGGCCGGGCTCACCATGGGTGTCGACAAAATGGGCACCATGTTCATGACTCGCCCCGGAACCGATCCCGATGCCCTGCCCGTCCATATCGGCTCCCATCTCGATACCCAGCCGACCGGCGGCAAGTTCGACGGCGTGCTCGGGGTGTTAAGCGGCCTCGAGGTCGTGCGCACGATGAACGATCTCGGGATCAGGACCAGGCGCCCGATCGTCGTTACCAACTGGACCAATGAGGAAGGCGCGCGCTTCGCGCCGGCAATGCTTGCCTCCGGGGTCTTCGCCGGCGTCCACACGCTCGACTATGCCTATGCCCGCAAGGATCCCGAAGGAAAGATCTTCGGCGACGAGTTAAAGCGCATCGGCTGGGTCGGCGACGAAGACGTCGGCGATCGCAAGATGCACGCCTATTTCGAATATCACATCGAACAGGGGCCGATCCTCGAAGCCGAGAACAAAGAGATCGGCGTCGTCACCCACTGTCAGGGTCTCTGGTGGCTCGAGTTCACGCTGACCGGCCGGGAGGCCCATACCGGCTCGACGCCGATGAACATGCGCGTCAATGCCGGGCTCGCCATGGCGCGCATCCTCGAAATGGTGCAGACCGTCGCCATTGAAAATCAGCCGGGAGCCGTCGGCGGCGTCGGCCAGATGTTCTTCTCGCCGAATTCTCGCAACGTGCTGCCGGGCAAGGTCGTTTTCACCGTCGACATCCGCTCGCCCGACCAGGCCAAGCTCGACGGCATGCGCGCGCGCATCGAGGCGGAAGCGCCGAAGATCTGCGAGCCCCTTGGCGTCGGGTGTGCCATCGAGGCGGTCGGCCATTTCGACCCGGTCACCTTCGATCCCAAGCTGGTCTCAACCGTCCGCGGCGCCGCCGAGAAGCTCGGCTACAGCCATATGAACATCATTTCCGGTGCAGGGCACGACGCCTGCTGGGCGGCAAAAGTCGCCCCGACGACGATGATCATGTGCCCCTGCGTCGGAGGGTTGAGCCACAACGAGGCCGAGGACATTTCAAAGGAATGGGCCGTGGCCGGCGCCGACGTCCTATTCCACGCCGTGCTCGAAACGGCGGAAGTCGTCGAGTGAGAATTGCTGCAGCGGGACGGAAATTCCGCCCGTTTGGCTGGTGGCCTACCGCCGCCCAACAGATCATTGCGAGGAAAGAACAATGAGCACCGTCATCAAGGGTGGAACCATCGTCACAGCCGACCTGACCTACAAGGCCGACATCAAGGTCGAAGGCGGCAAGATCGTCGAAATCGGCCCCAATCTCTCGGGCGCCGAAACGCTTGACGCGACCGGCTGCTACGTGATGCCGGGCGGCATCGACCCGCATACCCATCTCGAAATGCCCTTCATGGGCACCTATTCCTCCGACGATTTCGAGAGTGGCACGCGCGCGGCTCTGGCCGGCGGCACAACCATGGTCGTCGATTTCGCCCTCCCCTCGCCCGGCCAGTCGCTGCTCGAAGCCCTCACCATGTGGGACAACAAGTCGACTCGCGCCAATTGCGACTATTCCTTCCACATGGCGATCACCTGGTGGGGCGAACAGGTTTTCAATGAGATGGAGACCATCGTCAAGGATAAGGGCATCAACACCTTCAAGCACTTCATGGCCTATAAGGGCGCGCTGATGGTGGACGACGACGAGATGTTCTCGTCGTTCCAGCGCTGCGCCGCGCTCGGCGCGCTGCCGCTTGTTCACGCCGAAAACGGCGACGTGGTGGCGCAACTGCAAGCGAAACTGCTCGCGGACGGCAACAATGGCCCCGAGGCGCATGCCTATTCGCGGCCGGCCGAGGTCGAGGGCGAAGCCACCAACCGCGCGATCATGATCGCCGACATGGCCGGCTGTCCCGTCTATATCGTCCATACTTCCTGCGAGCAGGCGCACGAGGCGATCCGCCGCGCCCGCGCCAAGGGCATGCGCGTCTTCGGCGAGCCGTTGATCCAGCATCTGACGCTCGACGAGAGCGAATATCTCAACAAGGACTGGGACCACGCCGCCCGCCGGGTGATGTCGCCGCCCTTCCGCAACAAAGCGCATCAGGACAGCCTCTGGGCGGGGCTTGCCTCCGGCTCGCTGCAGGTGGTCGCAACCGACCATTGCGCCTTCACGACGGCGCAGAAGCGCTTCGGCGTCGGCGACTTCACCAAGATCCCGAACGGCACCGGCGGGCTGGAGGATCGCATGCCGATGCTCTGGACCTATGGCGTCGCGACCGGTCGGATCACCATGAACGAATTCGTCGCGGTGACGTCCACCAACATCGCCAAGATCCTCAACATCTATCCGAAAAAGGGCGCAATACTCGTCGGCGCCGATGCCGACCTCGTCGTCTGGGATCCGAAGCGCTCGAAGACGATCTCGGCCAAGACCCAGCAATCGGCGATCGACTACAACGTTTTCGAGGGCAAGACGGTTACCGGTCTGCCGCGCTTCACGCTGACGCGCGGCGTTGTCGCAATCGAGGAAGGCACGGTGAAAACCCACGAAGGCCATGGCGAATTCGTCCGTCGCGATCCCTTCCCGGCCGTCAGCACGGCGCTCACGACCTGGAAGGAAGTGACGGCGCCGCGCGCGGTGCAGCGTACCGGCATCCCGGCAAGCGGCGTCTGACGCGATGCCGCATCCGTCATTGGTCAGGCGCGAAAGGATCGGCCGGCACAAGTCCCTCCAGTTCCGGCAGCAGCACGACGCTCTCCTGCTCCTTCGGATCCGTCCGGGCGATCACTGCGGTGCAGGGGCTGTCGGAGAGGTTCGCCGGCAGATGCGGCACGCCGGCGGGGATGTAGAACATCTCGCCGGCCTTGACGACCACATGCTCCTCGAGCCGGTCGCCGAACCAGGTGTGCGCCTCGCCGGAGAGCACGTAAATCGCTGTCTCGTGGCTCTCATGGAGATGCGCCTTGGCGCGGGCGCCCGGCGGCATGGTCAGGAGATGCATGCAGATGCCCGTCGACCCCACCGTCTCCGCGGCAATGCCTTCGAAATAGTTGAGCCCCTGCTTTCCGGCGTAACCGTTGCCCGGGCGCACCACGCGACAGCCAGGATTGGATGATCGAGACATGAATCTTCTCCAGAATTCGCTGAAAAACCCGCAACCGGAGCCGTCTGCGGCAAATCCGCGATTGCATGTTGCGCGCCCTGATAGCAGTCTGGCACAGACGAATGAGAATGAGAATTCACCGATGACATCCAATCCCGCTTCCGTCGTCTCGGCCCGGAACCTTGGGCTGACGTTCGAGACGAGCGACGGGCCGGTCAACGCGCTCACCGGCGTCAACCTCGACGTCGGCAAGGGCGACTTCGTTTCGTTCATCGGTCCCTCCGGCTGCGGCAAGACGACGTTCCTGCGCGTCATCGCCGACCTGGAAAAGCCGACCTCCGGTTCGATCGCCGTCAACGGCCTGACGCCTGAGGACGCTCGCCGCAAGCGGGCCTATGGCTATGTCTTCCAGGCAGCCGCCCTTTATCCCTGGCGGACGATCGAGAAGAACGTCGCGCTTCCGCTCGAAATCATGGGTTACTCGCGGGAAGAGAAAAAGGCGCGGATCGAACGGACGCTGGAGCTCGTCAACCTTGCAGGCTTCGGCAAGAAATATCCCTGGCAGCTTTCCGGCGGCATGCAGCAGCGCGCCTCGATCGCCCGCGCGCTTGCCTTCGACGCCGATCTCCTGTTGATGGACGAGCCCTTCGGCGCGCTCGACGAAATCGTCCGCGATCACTTGAACGAACAGTTGCTCAAGCTCTGGGCCGCAACCAGCAAGACGATCTGCTTCGTGACGCACTCGATCCCCGAGGCCGTCTACCTCTCGACCAGGATCGTCGTCATGAGCCCCCGCCCCGGCCGCGTTACCGACATCATCGAATCGACGTTGCCGAAGGAACGACCGCTCGGCATCCGCGAAACGCCGGAATTCCTCGAAATCGCCCATCGCGTCCGCGAGGGCTTGAGAGCGGGGCACAGCTATGAGGAATAGCCCCGCCTGTCCGGCGCGCTGCCGCGATGCGGATTTGGCAGATATGGCGGTATGCGCCGGTATCCTCAGCAGCTGGATAGACGCGACGCCGTGGATGCCAAGAGTCCATTCAACAGGCGAAGTGGAGCGGTATTACCGGGAAACTGTCTTTGCCGAGCGCTCGGTTGTCGTCGCAGAACGTGAAGTTGAAATCGCAGGCTTTCTCACTTTTTCCGACGATCACCTCGTAACGGCGCTCTATGTCGATGAACGCCACAGGGGCACTGGAGTTGGAGCCGCGTTGCTCGGCGTAGCCAAGAAGCGGTCGGGAACCGAGCTCAGACTTTGGACCTTCGAACACAATACGCGTGCTCAGCGCTTCTATGTACGCGAGGGCTTCGTGCCGGCAGGCAGAACGGCCGGTGAGAACGAGGAAGGCCTGCCGGATATACTCTATCTTTGGCGTGCCGAACTGCCGCGCGGGAGGGAAGCGTTCCATGCGTGACTATAGCTTCGTCCGCGACAAACTCCTCCCCATCTCCACCGTCGTCCTGATTCTGATCGCCGTCTGGTATGTCGCCGCCGTGTTCCTGAACGCACCCTTCGAGCGCGACACCGCGGCGCGCGGCGGCACCGAGATCGCCCTGTCCGATCTCGTCCGAAACACGATGTTCCAGGAGCGGCCGGTCCTGCCGGGGCCGCACCAGGTCGTGGCCGAGATCTGGGATACGACCGTCAACAAGGCGATCACGTCGAAGCGCAGCCTCGTCTATCACGCCTGGATCACGCTCTCGGCCACCTTGCTCGGCTTCGGAATCGGCGCGGCGCTCGGCATTCTTCTCGCCGTCGGCATCGTCCACAACCGGGCGATGGAACGCTCGCTAATGCCCTGGGTGATCGCCAGCCAGACGATCCCCATCCTGGCGATCGCGCCGATGATCATCGTCGTGCTCAATGCGATCGGCATCGCCGGCCTGCTGCCGAAGGCGCTGATTTCCACCTATCTCTCGTTCTTCCCGGTGGTCGTCGGCATGGTCAAGGGGCTGCGCAGCCCGGAAACGATCCAGCTCGATCTCATGCATACCTATAACGCATCGCCGGCCCAGACCTTCTGGAAGCTGCGCTGGCCCTCCTCGATGCCCTTCCTCTTCACCTCGCTCAAGGTCGCGGTCGCCATCTCGCTCGTCGGCGCCATTGTCGGCGAACTTCCGACGGGCGCGGTGGCTGGGCTGGGTGCCCGCCTGCTTGCCGGTTCCTATTACGGCCAAACGGTGCAGATCTGGGCGGCTCTGTTCATGGCGGCAGCGCTCGCGGCCGTCCTCGTCATGATCGTCGGCTTGGCGCACTCGGCGGTGCTGAGACGCATGGGAGCCAAGCCATGAATACGACCCCTCTCGCCGGCGCGATTGCCTTCTGGCTTGTCGCCTGGGCCGTCAACGAATGGCTGGTCCGGCAGCATTTCGCGAACCGCACGGTTGGCAACCTTGCACGCTTTGCGGTACCGTTCCTGTTTGGCATCACCATCCTCGTCCTCTGGGAGGGCATCGTCCGTGGCTTCGGCATCCCGTCGGTCCTGTTGCCGGCGCCGTCGATGATCTGGCAGAGGCTGGTAAACTCCATACCTACGCTCTCGGCCGATTTCCGGCAGACCTTCCTGAAATCGGTGCTGACAGGCTACGGGCTCGGCTGCGGCCTCGGCTTTCTGGCGGCGATCCTGATCGACCGCTCGCCCTTCCTGCAGAAGGGCCTGCTGCCGCTCGGCAATTTCGTCTCCGCCCTGCCCGTCATCGGCGTCGCGCCGATCATGGTGATGTGGTTCGGCTTCGACTGGCAGTCGAAGGTCGCGGTCGTCGTGATCATGACCTTCTTCCCGATGCTGGTGAACACCGTTTCGGGACTTGCCGCCGCGAGCCATATGGAGCGCGACCTGATGCGCACCTATGCGGCCAGCTGGTGGCAGACGCTTATCAAATTACGGCTGCCGGCCGCTTGGCCCTTCATTTTCAACGCACTCAAGATCAACTCCACCCTGGCGCTGATCGGCGCCATCGTGGCCGAGTTCTTCGGGACGCCCATCGTCGGCATGGGCTTCCGTATCTCCACGGAAGTGGGCCGCATGAACGTCGACATGGTTTGGGCCGAAATCGCCGTCGCGGCGGTGGCTGGCTCCGCCTTCTACGGGACGGTTGCGCTGATCGAACGGGCCGTCACGTTCTGGCATCCGTCCATCCGCAGTGGCCGGGGCTAGATCACCATGAATTGGGGTCGACTGTCCCAAATCAAAGACGTGGTCGACACTGACGATCTGGAGCAGGATGCGGGCGGAAACCCCGCTGATATTTCCTCATCCCGCTCTGACGATGAAGCAACGATAAGAGGGAACTGACATGAAAAAAAGACTTGCATCTCTGCTGACAGCCGGCGTCCTTTCGCTCGCTGCATTCCACGCTAATGCCGCCGACAAGGTCACCCTGCAATTGAAATGGGTGACCCAGGCCCAGTTTGCGGGCTACTATGTCGCCAAGGAGAAGGGTTTCTACGAGGAGGAGGGTCTCGACGTCGAGATCAAGCCCGGCGGTCCGGACATCGCTCCGGCGCAGGTGATCGCCGGCGGGGGCGCCGACGTCATCGTCGACTGGATGCCCTCCGCGCTTGCCTCGCGCGAAAAGGGCGTACCGCTCGTCAACATCGCCCAACCCTTCAAGAAGTCCGGCATGATGCTGACCTGTCTCAAGGAGACCGGCGTGCAGAAACCGGAAGACTTCAAGGGCAAGACGCTCGGCGTCTGGTTCTTCGGCAACGAGTATCCCTTCCTCTCTTGGATGGCGCACCTGAAGATCCCGACCGACGGTGGGCCGGACGGCGTAACGGTGCTGAAGCAGGGCTTCAATGTTGATCCGCTCATCCAGAAACAGGCGGCCTGCATCTCGACAATGACCTACAACGAGTATTGGCAGGTAATCGACGCCGGCATCAAGCCCGAGGATCTCGTCACCTTCAAATACGAGGACCAGGGTGTCGCCACGCTCGAAGACGGTCTCTATGTGCTCGAGGACAAGCTCAAGGATCCGGCCTTCAAGGAGAAGATGGTGAAGTTTGTCCGCGCCTCGATGAAGGGGTGGAAATATGCCGAGGAAAATCCGGATGAAGCGGCCGAGATCGTGCTCGAGAACGACTCGACCGGCGCCCAGACGGAAAAGCACCAGAAGCGCATGATGGGCGAAATCGCCAAGCTGACCGCGGGCTCGAACGGCGCCCTCGACGAGGCCGACTACAAGCGCACCGTGGAATCCCTGCTTGCGGGCGGCTCCGATCCGGTCATCTCGAAGGAGCCGGAAGGCGCCTGGACGCATGAGATCACCGACGAAGCCCTGAACTAAACAGTCCTGTCGAATACGGGAAAGCGAGCGGCGGCTGCCGCTCGCTTTCTTCCTGCCCTGCCTCGGTTGCCAAACCTACATCATAAGTTGTATCGATATAGCCTTGGAGTGGCGGACGGTCAAAAATATTGAGGCACCATCGCTTCGCCAGCCCTTGCAAGCGTTTGCTACGAAGATTACATAGGCCGCAACGTTTGGTTGGAAGGTGGCGCAGGGGGAGCCGTTTATTCTCTCTTCCTGTCCTGTGGGGGAAATTTATCCCTGACGCTTGGTTTCGTTCGATGCGGAAGCCGATCCGACGACAACCACGCGGCAGTTCGAAGTGTCACCGTATCCTGTGCGGGTTTGAAAACGCAGTTAAAATAGCGGGCCGTTTCTGTTTGACCGGATCGGTCGGAAGGAATTCGATGCCGCGGCCGCGACCGGCAATCGGGCGGCATAGCCGGCAAAGCCGCGAGTACAGATAAGCGCCTCGTCTTTCGATTGGCGAGCGGGCATGACTTTCTTTGGGACGACAGGCCGATGGTTCAGATATTTCTTCCTTTTCTCGGCGCCTTCGCAGCGATTGCACTCGGCTTTTCCGCAGCCTCGGCCGAGGAACCGGCACCGCAGCAGGAACAGCTATTGCCGTCGATCGTCGTTACCGAAGCCACGGAGCGATCGATCAGGGATCGTGTCCTCGCAACCGGTTCGATCGAGGCGGTCGAGGAGACCTATGTTTCCCCGCTGGTGGACGGGCTTTCCATTCGGTCGCTGAACGTCGACGTCGGCGACCGGGTCGAAAAAGGTAGCACGCTCGTCGTTCTCAACGACGATGCGCTGCTCCTGCAGAAAAGCGAACTCCAAGCCAATTTGGCCAAGGCGGCGGCCGCGCTTGCCCAATATCGTGCTCAGCTCGCCGAAACGACGGCCAATGCGGAAGAGGCGACGCGCGTTGCCGATCGCGCCGAGCAGCTTTCGGCAAACGGCACCGTCTCGACCGCGGAGGCCGACCGGCTGAAGGCGCTCGCCGCAGCCGCGCGCGCCCGCGTCCGCTCTGCCGAGCAATCCGTAGGTGTTGCGGCCGCCGATATCAAGGTCGTTCAGGCGCAGATCGACGATGTGAACCTGCGTCTTGCCCGCACGGAAGTAAAGGCGCCGGTCAGCGGTGTGATCTCCGCCAAGAATGCCAAGATCGGTGCGATTGCCAGCGGCACCGGCGCGCCGCTTTTCGCGATCATCCGTGACGGCGCCATCGAGATGAAGGCGGACGTTACCGAGGCCGACATTCTCAAGCTTGCCATCGGCCAGGCTGCAACAATGAAGCTTGCCGGGGGCAGCACGACGATTGACGGCAAGATCCGACTGATCGCGCCGACGGTTGATCCGGTGACGCGGCTCGGCACCGTGCACATCACCCTCGCCGATGCGACAGAGGCACGTGCAGGCATGTATGCCAGCGCCGTCATTACCGTCGCGCAGAAACAGGCGGTGGTTTTGCCGCAAACGGCGGTCACCGCGGAGAACGGCAAATCGATCGTCCGCAAGGTCGAGGACGGCGTCGTGCACTTGGTCCCGGTGACGACCGGCATTCAGGACGGGCAGTTCGTCGAGATTGTTTCCGGACTCGAGGCGGGCGAACAAGCGGTGGCAAAGGCCGGCGCCTATGTGCGCGACGGCGACCGCATCAATCCGGTCAAACCGGCGCAGCCGATAACCAATTGACGGGAAACCGAGACCATGAACTTCTCCGCCTGGTCCATTCGTAATCCGGTCGCGCCGATCCTGGCCTTTTTCGTGCTCGTCGTGCTCGGCTGGCAGTCCTTCAATTCGCTGCCGATCACCCGTTTCCCGAACATCGACGTGCCGATCGTCTCGGTCGCGGTGACCCAGAGCGGTGCGGCGCCAGCCGAACTCGAAACCCAGGTCACCAAAGAGATCGAGGACGCGGTCGCCGGCATTTCGGGCGTCGACCATATTCAATCGACCATTACCGATGGCACCTCCACCACCGCCGTGATCTTCCGCATGGAAGTGCCGACAACCCAAGCGGTTCAGGACGTCAAGGACGCGATTGACCGCATCCGTGGCGATCTGCCGACGACGATCGACGAGCCGATCGTCTCGAAGGTTGACGTCGAAGGTCAGGCGATCCAGACCTTTTCCGTCTCCTCGCCGGGCATGACGCTCGAAGAGCTCTCCTGGTTCGTCGACGACACGATCAAGCGCGAGATCCAGGGCAAGAGCGGCATCGGCCGCGTCGACCGCTATGGCGGCTCCGACCGCGAAGTCCGAATCGAACTCGACGAGGACCGGCTGAATTCCTTCGGCATCAGTGCCGCCGACGTCAACGGTCAGCTCCGCCGCATGAACCTCGATCTCGGTTCCGGCCGGGGTCAGGTCGGCGGCAGCGAACAGGCGATCCGCACGCTCGGCGATACGCGCGACGTGGCAGGCCTCGCCAACACGATGATCTCGCTGCCGAACGGCCGCTTCGTCCGCCTCTCGGAACTCGGCACCGTGACCGACACCTATGAGGAACAGAAGTCCTTCTCGCGCTTCAACGGGCATCCCGGCGTTACCTTCGCGGTCTTCCGTGCCAAGGGTGCGAGCGAGGTGACGGTGGCCGAAACGGTCGCCGAGACGCTGGAGGGGATCCGGGCCAAACATCCGGACGTCACGATCGAGATGGTCGATGACTCGGTCTATTTCACCTATGGCAATTACGAGGCGGCCATCCACACGCTGATAGAAGGTGCGCTGCTTGCCGTCATCGTCGTCATGCTGTTCCTGCGCAATTGGCGGGCTACCCTGATCGCCGCGGTCGCGCTGCCGCTTTCGGCCATTCCCACCTTCTGGGTCATGGAACTCCTGGGCTTCTCGCTGAACCTCGTGAGCTTCCTCGCCATGACGCTTGCGACGGGCATCCTTGTCGACGACGCCATCGTCGAGATCGAGAACATCGAGCGGCACATTCAGATGGGCAAGTCGCCCTATCGCGCTGCGATCGAGGCGGCGGACGAGATCGGCCTTGCGGTCATCGCCACGACTTTCACCATCATCGCCGTCTTCGTACCCGTCTCCTTCATGCCGGGCATTCCGGGGCAATATTTCATCCAGTTCGGCCTGACTGTCGCCGTCGCCGTTTTTTTCTCGCTTCTGGTCGCACGCCTGATCACGCCGGTAATGGCGGCCTATCTGATGAAGCCCACGGACGTGGGCGGCCACTACGGCGACGACGGCTTCATAATGCGCCAGTACACGCGCCTCGTGCAATTCACCACGAAGGCCTGGTACACGCGCTATTCGACGCTTCTTGCCGCGATCGTCCTCTCGGTCGGCTCGGTGGTCGCCCTCATCCTCTTCGTCCCCGGCAGCTTCCTGCCGCCGGAGGACAACTCGCGCGTCAGCCTGTCGATCGAACTGCCGCCGGACGCGATGCTCGAGGACACGGATCGGACGACCACCGAGATCTACAACCGGATCAAGGATATCGACGGCGTCGAAGACGTCTTCGTGCTTGGCGGCGCCTCTCCGAAGGGCGATCTCGAGCTCAGGCGCGCGGCCGTGACCATACTTCTCGGGAAACTCGACCATTCACTGGTCAACAGGATCGTCAATGACGTGATCGGCGGCATGCCGTTGATCGGCGAATATCTGCCGAAGCTACCGCCGGCCGGCCGCACCAAGCCGCAATCTCAGATCGAAAAGGAAATCTTCACACGGCTGCAGTCGATCCCGGACGTCCGCGTCATCAAGCTTAACGACCGCGGTGAGCGCGATCTCTCGTTCAACTTGCTCTCCAACGACGAGGCCGATCTGGACAAGGCGGTCGCGACTCTCGAAGCAAAGCTCCGTAGCGACCCGCTGCTTGCCAATGTGAGTCCGGACGGCGCTCTGCCGCGGCCGGAACTGCAAATCCGTCCGCGCGACGAGCAGATGTCCCGTCTCGGCATCACTACGGCGCAGATTTCGGAGGTGATCCGCGTAGCCACGATCGGCGACGTCGACGCGCAGCTGACGAAGATCGCGCTTGATGGGCGCCTCATCCCGGTCCGGGTGCAGCTCGATCGCGATTTCCGCAGTGACCTGGCAGCGATCCGCAATCTCAAGGTTCAGACCGCCTCCGGCGCCATGGTTCCGCTGTCGAGCGTCGCGGATATCAACTACTCTGAGGGCCCGAGCTCGATCAAGCGTTACGACCGCTATCGGGTTGTCGCGCTCGGCGCGGACCTGCCGGCCGGCGTCGCGCTCGACACCGCATCGGCCCGCTTCAAGCAGATCGCCGCCGAGGCTGAGCTCCCCTCCACCGTCCAATTCCTGGAGAGCGGCGATGCCGAGGTTCAGGCGGAGATGCAGCAGAGCTTCGGCAATGCAATGCTGCTCGGCCTGATGATGGTGCTTGTCGTGCTCATCCTGCTGTTCAAGGACGTGATCCAACCCTTCACCATTCTGTTCTCGCTGCCGCTCGCCATCGGCGGCGTGGCGGCAAGCCTGATCCTGACGCAGAATGCGCTGTCCATGCCTGTTCTGATCGGCATATTGATGCTGATGGGTATCGTCACCAAGAATGCGATCCTGCTCGTCGATTTTGGCATCGAGATGATGCACCACGGCATGGACCGGACGCTGTCGATGGTCGAGGCCGGCCGCAAGCGCGCCCGCCCGATCGTCATGACCTCGATCGCCATGTCCGCGGGCATGCTGCCTTCGGCGCTCGGCGTTGGCGAAGGCGGTTCCTTCCGCGCGCCGATGGCAATTGCGGTGATCGGCGGCATCATCGTGTCGACGGTCTTGAGCCTCGTCGTCGTCCCCTCGTTCTTCCTGATCATGGACGACCTGTCGCGGCTGCTCGCCTGGATCTTCGGCCGCTTCGTCGGCAAGAAGGACGAGGAAGTCCTGCCTCTCGACCGCGAGGCCCTGAGCAAGCTCGCCGCCGAGCAGGGCAGCACGATCGAAAGCCTGGACGAGCGCGTCAATGCGCTGGAGGCGGAACGGCGCGGCAAATCCGACCGCAAGGTCATCAGCCATCCGGCCCTTGCAGCCGAATAGTCCTTAAGACGTGTGCACGCCTGCGCGTCTGACAAGACGCGCAGCGCTAGGACGCGGATTCATTCGCGAAGTTGTTTGATCAAGGTCAATTTCCGGCGCGGCCCGAACCGCTAGTTTCGTCCCTGGCTTTTTTGGGAACGAGCGGTATGAAGACATTGCGATTGACCTCGGGCGACAGGGCCATTCTCCTCCACTCGCGCTTTTTCTCGCGGCTGGCACGGGCGACGGTGGAAGCAATTCTCGCGGACACGACAGTCTCCACACATGAGGAGCACGACGTGCTGTTTCGCGAGCAGGAGCGGATCGACGAGGTATTCTTCGTACTCTCCGGTCTCGTGCGTCTCTACCGCCTCGGCAAGGACGGCCGCGAGGCGGATGTCGCCGTCTTCCAGCGAGGCGATATGTTCGGCGTCAACGCCATGTTCCTGAACCACCGCGCGACGGCGAATGCGCAGGCCGCCGAGCCATCGATCGTGGCGCGCGTCGAGAGCCGCCGGCTCAGTCAGCTCGCGGCCGAAGAAACCGACGTCGCCCAGGCGCTCCTCGAGGTCGTCTGTCACCATGGCAAGATGACCGAGGATTGCCTCGCGGATGACCGGCTGCTGACGGCGCCGCAGCGGGTTGCCAATTATATCCTCAGCCATTGCCCGAACGGCTCTGAGACCTTCTCCTTCCGGCTGCCGTTTCAGAAGAACGTGCTCGCCGGCAAGCTCGGTCTCGCGCCGGAGGCGCTTTCGCGCGCCTTCTCGATGCTGCGCCCGTCCGGCGTCGTCGTGAAGGGACGCGTGATCGAAATCCGCAACCGCCAGGCGCTCGAGGAGTTCTGACGCCCAGCCGGCTCAAAGGCCGCCGTTTGCTGTCAGGAATTCGACGATCAGGTCGATCCCCTCCCCCCGTTTCATGTCGGAGAAGACGAAGGGTTTTTGCGCGCGCATTCGCGCCGCGTCGCGCTCCATCACCTCGAGGTCGGCGCCGACATACGGAGCAAGATCCTTCTTGTTGATCACAAGCAGATCGGACTTCGTGATGCCCGGTCCGCCCTTTCGCGGGATTTCCTCGCCTTGGCAGACGGAAATCACGTAGATGGTCAAATCCGCCAGATCGGGCGAAAAGGTGGCCGCAAGATTGTCGCCGCCGGATTCGATGAAGACGACGTCCAGGTCGGGAATGCGGCGGTTGAGTTCGGCGATCGCCTGCAGATTGATCGAGGCGTCCTCCCGGATTGCCGTATGCGGGCAGCCGCCGGTTTCGACGCCGACGATCCGCTCGGAAGACAACGCCTGCATGCGCACCAGCGCCTCCGCGTCTTCCTTGGTGTAGATGTCATTGGTGACGACGGCGACGGAATATTTCTCGCGCATCGCCTTGCAGAGCTTGTCCGTCAGCGCCGTCTTGCCGGACCCGACCGGACCGCCGATCCCGACGCGAAGAGGACCGTTTTTCGATGGCATGTCTTATGTCCTTTCCCGTCACCTGTGGGCATGCATGTGGCACATGCATCAAGAGCGAAACAGGCGCGAATGCAAGGTTTCGTGTCTCAGGCAAGCAATATCGGCCATGATTGCCGCCGACCCAAGATCGTCGAGCGATCCGCGTGCAGCGCGCGCCGAGACGCTCATGACCGACTTCTCCAACCCCGCCAGCACGCCGACGCCGTCGCGTTGGCCGGTCACGCCGCAGCGTATGGCGACCGAGACGGCATTGGAGGCGGTGGCGTGAAGATAGGCGGCGATTGCCGGTTCGAGCCCGGTCCGATGGGCTCCGGCAACCGCACCCACGGCCACCGGATAGGCCGCCTCGGGGCCCAGCGGCTCGAACACCGGATGCGGCCAATGGCGGGCAGCGGCGAGAAAAGCGCCACCGAGAAGCATGGTTTCCAGGTGCCGTTCGCGCGAACCGGCGAGCGCCTCCGCCAATTCGGCGACCGCCCGCAAGCGCTTCGCATCCTCGTGGTTCCTGTAGCTCTCGGCCAGCAGCAGCGCATCGTTCCAGGCCGCTCCCCGATGCATGAGCGTCTTCAGCCAAAGATCGAGGTCTTCGGCGCCTGTCACCAGGCCGTCATGAACCGCCTGCTCCAGCCCCCCAGAATAGGAAAAGGAGCCGACGGGAAACGCAGGAGAAAGCCAGGTGACGAGGCGGATCAACGCCTGTGTATCGGCGCGTTCAGCCATCGTGGTGGTGATCGCCGCCATGCACATGATGATGATGGTGGCCGCCCGTGCCGTGATAGGCGCCGCGCAAGGGATGAAACGGCTCGATCACGTCGCTCACCGCCGCCCCGAGGCCCTCGAGCATCACGCGGATGACTGGGTCGCGGGCGATCAGGATCCGCCCCTCCTCCACCGCCGCCGGCAGGTGCCGGTTGCCGAGGTGCCAGGCGAGTTCGATCAGGTGCAGCCTGTCGCGCGGACGTATTTCATAAAGCTGTTCTTGCGCCGCCTTCACCTCGATATGACCGCCGCCCTCCAGCACCAGGAGGTCGCCATCGGCAAGCATCACCGGCTCCTTCAAATCGAGCATCACCACGTCGTCGTTTTCGAGATGCAGGAGCTTGCGGCGCAGGTGCCGTTGGTCATGCGTCAAGGTCACACGATGGAGAGGCATCCTGTCGGCGGGCCCGGGCGAAAGGACTGCGGTCGAACGATAGGGCACGTTAGATCTCCTCGACCTTTTCCGGATGCGCCTTCAGATGTGCGATCACGTAAACCATTGAGCTCCCACCGTTTTGGCTTGGCACTCTAGGCATTTTGCGGTCAGCTGGAAACGGCTGGCGTCACACACATTCGGAAAAAACAACAAATAGCGCGGTGTAAGAATGCATTTGAGCGCTGATTTCCATAACGTTTATGCTTTCGGTTCGATCAGACCTAAAAATCAACGTGATCCGCCAATAAAAGGCCCCGGCGCCAGCGAGGCGGCGAAAATCCAAAGGACTTTCTAGGACCTACTCGCGGCAACCGGGGCCTTGTTCGGACCGTCTATTCGATCAGGCGGCGATCTTCTGCGACTTCAGTGCCGCAAGGATGTTCTGCGGCGATGAGATGCCGTAGGGATCGCTATCGCAATTGTCGGAATAGCCTTCTTCCTCGAACCATTGCTCGACCACGCCATTGTTGATGACGGCGGCGTAGCGCCAGGAGCGCATACCGAAGCCGAGATTGTCCTTGGCGACCAGCATCCCCATTTTGCGCGTAAATTCACCCGAGCCGTCCGGAATGAGCTTCACGCTTTCGAGGCCTTGCGACTTGCCCCAGGCATTCATGACGAAGGCGTCATTGACCGAAATGCAATAGATCTCATCGATGCCGAGCGCACGAAACTCCGGCGCGAGTTTCTCGAAGTCCGGCAGCTGGTAGGTCGAACAGGTAGGCGTGAAGGCGCCCGGTAGGGAAAAGAGCACAACGCGCTTGCCGGCGAAGTAGTGATCCGAGCCGACATCCTGCCAGCGAAATGGATTGGAGCCGCCGACGGATTCGTCGCGGACACGGGTGCGGAAGGTTACTGCAGGAACTTTTCTGCCGAGCATCAGGGTCTCCTTCGAATTGCTGCCGACCGCGTCAGAGAGGAAAACGCAGGCCCGCGGAAAGCGAGCGCTCTTCCTACAGGAGTTTGCGCTGCAGTGCAGCATCAAAGCTGCGATTTGAGACTGCATGGCAGCGTTGCGGCAGACGCATGGCTGATGTCGAGGAGCAATCGACGAGTTTGCCCATCAGCCCCAAATCCGACCATTTTATTAGACGAATGCGACAGATTCAGAACAGGAAGTAGCGTTGTGCCATCGGCAGCACTGTTGCCGGTTCGCATGTCAGCAGTTCCCCGTCGGCACGGACCTCATAGGTTTCGGGATCGACCTCGATATGCGGCGTCAGCCTGTTGTGGATCATCGACGCCTTGCCGATGCCGCCTCGGGTGTTCTGAACCGCGACGAGTTCCTTGGCGACGCCGAGCCTGCCCGCAAGCCCGGCATCGAGCGAGGCCTGCGAGACGAAAGTGACGGAGGAATTGGTAAGACTCTTGCCATAGGCGCCGAACATCGGTCGATAATGCACCGGCTGCGGCGTGGGGATGGAGGCGTTCGGATCGCCCATCGGCGCCGCGGCGATCGTGCCGCCGATCAGCACCATGTCCGGCTTAACGCCGAAGAAGGCCGGGTTCCAGAGGACGAGATCCGCGCGCTTGCCGACCTCGAGCGAGCCAATCTCGTGGCTCAATCCATGGGCGATCGCCGGGTTGATCGTGTATTTGGCGATGTAGCGCTTGACGCGGAAATTGTCGTTGTCGCCCGCCTCTTCCTTCAACCGTCCGCGCTGCCGCTTCATCTTGTCGGCGGTCTGCCAGGTACGGATCGCCACTTCGCCGACGCGCCCCATGGCCTGGCTGTCGGAGGAGATGATCGAGAAGGCGCCTATGTCGTGCAGGATATCCTCCGCTGCGATCGTCTCCTTGCGGATACGGCTTTCCGCAAAGGCGATGTCCTCCGGGATCGACGGCGACAGGTGATGGCAAACCATCAGCATGTCGAGATGCTCCGCCACGGTGTTGAGCGTGTAGGGCCGCGTCGGGTTGGTCGAGGACGGAATGACATTCGGCTGGCCGCAGATCTTGATGATATCCGGCGCATGGCCGCCGCCCGCCCCTTCAGTGTGGAAAGCGTGGATCGTCCGCCCCTTGATCGCCGCGATCGTATCCTCGACGAAACCGCTCTCGTTCAGCGTGTCGGTGTGGATCATCACCTGCACGTCATACTCGTCGGCAACCGAAAGGCAGCAGTCGATCGCCGCCGGCGTCGTGCCCCAATCCTCGTGCAGCTTGAGCGACGAGGCGCCACCCATCACCATTTCGACCAGCGCGCCCGGCTGCGAGGCGTTGCCCTTGCCGGCAAAGGCGAGGTTCATCGGGAAGGCGTCGGCCGCCTCGATCATGCGGGCGATGTGCCAGGGCCCCGGCGTGCAGGTGGTGGCGAGCGTGCCATGCGCCGGCCCGGTGCCGCCGCCGAGCATGCAGGTCAGCCCGCTCGTCAGCGCCTCTTCGATCTGCTGCGGGCAGATGAAGTGGATATGCGCGTCCATACCCCCTGCGGTGACGATTTTCCCTTCGCCGGCGATCGCCTCGGTACCCGGACCGACGATGATGTTCACGCTCGGTTGCGTGTCCGGATTGCCGGCCTTGCCGATGGCGGCGATGCGCCCGTCCCTGAGGCCGATATCGGCCTTGACGATTCCCCAATGGTCGACGATGAGCGCATTGGTGATGACCGTGTCGACAGCGCCTGCAGCGCGCGTCACCTGGCTCTGGCCCATGCCGTCGCGAATAACCTTGCCGCCGCCGAACTTCACCTCTTCGCCATAGGTGGTGAGATCCTTCTCGACTTCAATGAAAAGCTCGGTATCGGCAAGCCGCACCTTGTCGCCCACGGTCGGACCGAACATGTTGGCATAGGCCGCACGCGACATCTTGTAGGACATGGTTCAGGCTCCTTGAGGCAAGTCTGACGAAATGGATTGATCGAGGCGGCGAAGGCGGCCATCGGCGGCGAGCGCATCGACATAGCGACGCTCGGCCGCGAAGGGGTGCCACGCCCAGCCGCTATGGCCGAAACCGGCAAGCACGATGCGGTCGCCGCTGGAGGCGGCATTCAAGAGAATGTCGGCGACCGCAACGAGGCCGCTCGACGGAACGACGTAAGGAGAGGGCTCGAAGCGGGCGAGGTCACGCTCCAGCCGTTCCTGCGTCTCTGGGGGAACGGCGCGGTGTTTACGCCCGGTCGCACGCGCAAAGCTTTCGAAGCCGGCGGTATAGTCATCGCAGAAATCGTCAAGATCCGGGTGCGTTGCGGCAAGACCAGCCCGCATGGCGGCAAACTTCGCACCGGAGCGTACGCTCCAGATCTCGCGCGCCTGCCTCACCGGGTCGCTTGTCTTCCAGCGGCCGCCGCCGAGCATCGCGAGCGCGGGGCGACCGGTGTTGCAGACCGCGATAATGTCGGTCTTGCTGCCGCCCTTGCCGATCGAGCGGCAGTCGTTGAAACGGATCACCAGATCGGCAGTGTCGATCATCGCGGCGGCACCCTCCGGCACCTCGCCATTGCCCACGATCATGACGACGCGGCCCTCTTGCAACGTCAGTTCCCTGCGGGTTCGAGCAGTTCTTTGAGTTCTGCCGTCCGCTTTCGCGTCAGGTCCGCTAGACAGCCAGAGACGAGCATGGGCTCCATCGAGCCACCGCGCGCCTCGAAACCGGCCAGTTCACACTGGCCGTCGCGATAGCCGATCCAGGCGCGCTGCGCCTTTTTCAGCGCCCCCACGGCTCCGACATGGGCCGCGTTGATATCGCCCAGTTCCTTGTCGGTTGCCTGCATCGCGGCGATCGCCTGTCGGTAGATGCTGTTCAGTTCCATGTCGGCCGCCTCGAAATCCCGATGAGCGCAAAGGTTCAAATCCATCTGCGTCACGGCCTCCTGGCAATTCACTTCCGGCTGCTCCTGGGCGAACGCGGAAGCCGTTGAAACGATGAGGAGTAGAGCGGTGACGGGAGCAATTGGCCTCATAGCTTGCCCATCACCTGCTGGCGGAAGCCGAACACCTCGCGCTTGCCTGATAGCGGGATCAGCGTAACCTGGCGGGTCTGGCCCGGCTCGAAGCGAACGGCCGTGCCGGCAGGAATATCGAGACGCATGCCATAAGCTACCTGGCGATCGAAGTTCAGGCCAGGGTTCGTCTCCGCGAAGTGGTAATGGCTGCCGACCTGCACCGGCCGATCGCCGGAATTGGAGACCTCGATGGTGGCGGTCTCAAGACCGGCATTCAATTCGATGTCGCCGGCGGCTGCGATGATTTCCCCTGGAATCAAGTTTTTGTCCCCTCACGCAGGTCTTAGAGCGGAATGCGCTCACATACGTTCGCGCAACCGCTCTGTCTGTTTGTTTTTGCCGCATTTATGCGACGTCAGGCGATTCCACCTGACTGCAAAATGCTTTAACGGATCGGTTCATGAACGGTGACGAGCTTCGTCCCGTCCGGGAAGGTCGCCTCGATCTGAATGTCGTGGATCATGTCCGGGATGCCCTCCATCACCTGATCGCGGGTCAGCACATGCGCACCCGCCTCCATCAGTTCGGCCACGGACCGGCCGTCGCGCGCGCCTTCGACGACGAAGTCGGTAATCAGCGCGATCGCCTCCGGATGATTGAGCTTGACGCCCCGCTCCAGCCGCCGACGCGCGACCATCGCCGCCATGGAAATCAACAATTTGTCTTTTTCGCGCGGAGTGAGATTCATGAGTCGGCATCCGGGTTATTGCAGGATCAGAGAGTCCAGACTTTCGGCACAGATGCGTCCTTACGCAAGTGCGAAATGAGCGGGACGAGGATTTTTCTGAGTTCGTAACCATCGGCGGCGACCATGCGGGCGACGACCTTGTCGCGCCCGCCGACCCTGTGGTGGCTAACGCCTGCCCATGCCACCGCTGCAAGTGCTGCGCGCAGCTTCGAGAGCATCGCTTCGCTATCCGGCGCCACATAGAGAAGCGTCGCGAACGCGGCCGCGCCGCCAAGGACGGGAGGTCTTGCGGCAAGTCGGGCAATCTCGTCGGCGAGCGTCAGATTTTCGGCGTGAATCAGCTTGCCGCCGCTCGAGACGCGCCAGCGATCGCGAAAGAGGCCGGTATGCACCGTCTCGCCCATTGCCTTGCGACCGAGCAGCACCGCCTCGACGGCGAGCAGCACGGCATCGCTTGCCAGATCGACCTCGAGCACGCGCGACAGCGACGCCCGATCGAAGAGGATCGTTTCCTGCGGCAGCCAGTCGATACGGGCGCCGGCCGAGACCGACAGGCGTGTCTCGATCTCTGCGGTGCCTGCGCTCGCCTTGTAGATTTTCTCGCAGGCCTGCGTCGCCAACGTTAGGCTCGTCCCCTCCCCGGCCTCGAAGGCCCAGTTCAAACGGTCGCCGCCCGTGACGCCCCCTGACGAGTTGATGAGCACTGCTTCCATGGTACCGTCGAAGGTCTTCGGCAGGCGGAGCTTGGCGCAGCCTTCCTGGTAGAGTTCGGCTATGCGCGTGCGTCCCCCTTGAAATTTGGCGATCAGCCGCCCCTTTCCCCACGCCCTTTGCGGAGCGATGATTGCCGACGCGGTCAATGTCTCGGAGTTCCCCTGCCGGCGCGCGACCCTCGCGCAATTCCTGATCCGGCATCGTCGGAAACCGGGCGACCAAAGTCAAGCCACTGTTTCCCAAGCCAAATCGCCATCCACGACAACGGCGCCTCGACCAAGTTCCAGCGCAGCACAACACCCCCTCGGTTCGGCCGCCGCTTTCGCCGACAAGGAGGACCCCTCGTCGGGGCCCTCCTCCAACACGCGCTGCAAAGATCAGGACCGTGCGAATTCCAGAAGATCCCTGTTGAGTTCGTCCTTATGCGTGTCGGTGATGCCATGCGGAGCACCCGGATAGACCTTTAGCACCGCATGCGGAATGAGCTTCTTCGAGGCGCGGCCGGCTGCGTCGATCGGCACGATCTGGTCGTCGTCGCCATGGATGATAAGCGTCGGCACGTCGAACTTCTTCAGATCCTCGGTGAAATCCGTCTGCGAGAAGGCGACGATTGAATCATAGGTGTTCTTGTGGCCGGCCGTCATGCCCTGCAGCCAGAAACTGTCGATCATGCCTTGGGAGGGCTTTGCGCCGGGCCGATTGAAGCCGAAGAACGGACCCGACGCAATGTCCTTGTAGAGCTGCGAGCGATCGGCAAGGCTGGCGGCCTGCAGTCCGTCGAACACATCCTTCGGCAAACCGCCCGGATTGCTCTCAGCCTTCACCATCAACGGAGGAACGGCCGCGATCAGCCCCACCTTGGCTACACGCTCGGTGCCATGCCGGCCGATATAGCGGGCGATTTCGCCGCCACCGGTCGAAAAGCCGGCGAGGAAGATATCCCTCAAATCCAATTGCTCGATCATCTCGGCCAGGTCGTCGGCATAGTGGTCCATGTCGTTGCCGTCCCAGGGCTGGCTGGATCGGCCATGGCCGCGACGATCATGGGTGACGACGCGGAACCCGTTGCTGGCAAGATGGATGGCCTGCGCCTCCCAACTGTCGGACGACAACGGCCAGCCGTGGCTGAGGATCACGACCGGACCGTCCTTGGGACCCCAGTCCTTGTAATAGATTTCGACACCGTCACGCGTGAGAATGCGACTGCCCATAGTCTTTGCTCCTTGGCTTGCGGGTGAGGTTCCGGCGTCCGCCGCCGTTCTGAATTGGCGACAGAGAAAGCTGCGGCCGCGCCCGCGGCACCCAGCGCCCCGGCCAGGATTCTACGCCTGAAAAAGCCATCAGCAATCATCCGTGCTTGACCGTTCATCATACATGTACTCCTTTAGATCTCGCGATTTAATTGTGCACGATATAAAACTCCTTTTTCTTATATATCGCGTACGCTTAGATCGTGTACGATATTTAACGCTCTGGAATTCGGTTGTCAATGCCTTGCGATTATATCGCGAACGATTTACTTTGTGGGTCTCGACGTTTGGAAGAAGCCCATGGCAAACGCAGATACCCGCCCCTCCGAGGAGGTGATGAAGCTCGACGAATTTCTGTGCTTCGCCATCTATTCCGCGAATCACGCGTTCACGCGTGTCTACAAGCCGCTGCTCGATGAGTTGGGGCTCACCTATCCGCAGTACTTGGTCATGGTCGTGCTTTGGGAAAAGGACGACCAGACGGTGGGCAGCCTCGGCGAAAAGCTTTTCCTTGAATCGAGCACGCTCACGCCCATGCTGAAACGGCTGGAAGCAATGGGTTATATTTCCAGGGTTCGCGACAGGACGGACGAGCGGCAGGTACGTGTCCGCCTCACCGAAGCCGGTCGCGCTCTCAGGGAAAAAGCTAGCTCCGTGCCAAACGGAATTGTCGACGCGACTGGAATGGAACCGGCCGAGATGACCCGGCTCAAACGGGAAATCGCGGCGCTTCGCACATCGTTGTTGCGTTAGCGCATCGATCTTTGCGCGTCTGAAAGACGCGCGGCGCTGTAGCCTGTCGGACCCGAACCTTCGGTTAGCCCAGATGCGGACTTGGAGAGTTAAAGCGTCCGTAGCAGGTCTGAACTGACGCTCCACGCCGTCGAACTGCCGTCCGGACCCACGAAGCTCCCCCAGTTGATCTCATCCGCATTGCCGTCGACGCGCCGTTTTTTGGGTACGCACTCATATTGCCGTACGCCCGAGGACGCACAAAAGAGAAAGGCCCGGCTTTGTGACCGGGCCCTTCACTTGACTATTTCAAACGAGGACTACTCGTTCTGGAAGTAGCTGTACTTGCCGTCATCACCCTTCTTCCAGGTGTACATGACGTAGTCCGGACGCGTGATGTCGCCCTTTTCATCGAAGCCGAGTTCGCCGATCGCCGTCTGGAACGGGCCCTTTGCCTTGATGGCTTCGGCAACCGCCTGCGGGTCGTTGCCGCCGGCCGCCTTGGCGCCCTCAGCGATCACCTGAAGCGCCGCATAGGAATAGAGCGTGTACGCTTCCGGCTCGAAGCCGGCTGCGCGGAACTTCTCGACGAGTTCCTTGGCATTCGGGTTCTTGCGCGGATCCGGAGCGAAGGTCATCAGCGTGCCGTCGACCGCATCGCCGGCGATCGAGGCCAGTTCGTTCGAAACGATACCGTCGCCCGACATGAACGTCGCCTGCAGGCCCTGGTCCTTCATCTGACGCATGATGAGGCCGGCTTCCGTGTGCAGACCGCCGTAATACACGACCGAAACGCCGGCTTGTTTCATCTTGGCGATCAGCGCCGAGAAGTCCTTGTCGCCGGTGTTGATGCCTTCATAGAGGGCTTCGGTGACGCCGGCTTCGCCCATGGCCTTCCTGGTTTCATCGGCAAGGCCCTGACCATAAGGCGTCTTGTCGTGAACGACGGCGACCTTTGCATCCTTGAAGTTGGCGGCGATATAAGCGCCGGCAACCGCGCCCTGCTGGTCGTCACGGCCGCAGGTGCGGAACGTGTTCCAGAGACCACGCTCGGTGAACTGCGGGTTGGTCGAAGCCGGGGTGATCTGCAGGATGCCGTTTTCGGCGTAGATGTCCGACGCCGGGATAGAGACACCCGAGTTGAAGTGGCCGATCACGAACTGCACGCCATCGGCAACGAACTTGTTGGCTACCGATACGCCCTGCTTGGCGTCGGAAACGTCGTCGCCGAGTACGATCTTGATCTGTTCCCCGTTGATGCCGCCTGCCGCATTGAGGTCGGCAGCAGCCTGCTCCGCACCTTTCTGGAGCTGAGCGCCGAACGCCGCATTCGGGCCCGTCAGCGGACCAGCGACGCCGACAAGAATATCGGCCCACGCGGTGCCGCTGAAGGCGACCATTGCGGTCAGCGCCACAGCCGACAGAAGAGACTTTTTCATCTTGTTACTCCCAAATTGTCGAGCGGGTCTCATTTCAAAGCCAGCGCAATGCCCACTATTCTTGCGCCGGTGATCCTTTGCACCGGCCGCTTGCGACCGGCACATGCTGTTCCCCTATTTCGCCCTCCAAGAGAAAGGCGAGGCTTTTTCATATAACCAATAATAGTTGTTTGCCATTTGCTTGGTCAGGTAATACCGGAAACCGGCGGTAGCAAACAACAAAAGCACGACCGTGTCTACAATATAGTATTGCAGGCTGAACATCGTTCCTCCGAAAAGGGCGTGATGCACGAAACGGATAGCGAGGCCGAGCAGTGCCACATAGATCAGCAAACGCTGAACCGTCTGCCAGTTTTCGGCGACATTTTTGCCCGTTCTCCAGGCAGTCCAGCCGCCTAGGACACAGGTGACGAACAGAAACTGCCAGATTGACGCTTCTTCGTAGAGAATTCCCTGCATGTCATTAACTCCAGACGCGGCGCATCAGTGACGGCCGCCTTCGAGATAGGCGGCGCGAACTTCCGGGTTGGCGAGCAGGTCCTTGCCCGACCCGCTCATCGTTACCCGGCCATTGACCAGAACATAGGCCCGATCGGACAATTTGAGCGCGCCGAAGGCATTCTGCTCCACCAGGAAGACCGTCAGCCCCTCCTGTTTGTTGAGCTTTTTGATCGCGTCGAAAATGCCTTTGACGATCAGCGGCGCAAGGCCTAGCGACGGCTCGTCGAGCAGCAGCAGCTTCGGCCGCGCCATCAGCGCCCGGCCGATCGACAGCATCTGTTGCTCGCCGCCGGAAAGCGTTCCGCCGCGCTGGGTCTGACGCTCCTTCAGGCGCGGAAAAAGCGCAAAGACCTTCTCGACGTCCTCCTTGAAGTGCTTCAGATTGTCAAGGCTCGCTCCCATCTGGAGGTTCTCCAGAACCGTCATGCGCGGGAAGATCCGCCGCCCTTCCGGAGACTGGGCGATTCGTAGGCGGGCGATCTCGTGCGTCGGCAGACGCGTGATGTCCTGTCCCTCGAAAACGACGGAGCCGGTGCGCGCCTGCGGGCTGCCGCAGATCGTCATCATCAGCGTCGACTTTCCGGCGCCGTTCGCACCGATCAGCGAGACAATTTCCCCGCGGTGAACCTCGACGTCGACGCCGGAAAGCGCCCGGATATTGCCGTAATAGGTTTCGACACTTCTCACATTCAAAAGCGGAGCAGTCATTGCGTCATGCCTCCCTGCTCGCTTTCGATTTCCTCGATCTCTTCGATCACCTCTTCAACCTCTTCGTCCTCGACGCCCAGATAGGCCGCGATGACCTTCGGATCGTTCTTCACGTAATCCGGATTGCCGTCGGAAATCTTCTGCCCGTATTCCAGCACAACCACATGGTCGGATATCTCCATCACCACCGACATGTCGTGCTCGATCAGCAGGATGGACGTCCCTGTTTCGCCGCGAATGGTCTGCAGCAGGTCGTTGAGGGCGAGCGACTCGCGCGGGTTCAGACCGGCAGCCGGCTCGTCGAGGCAAAGCAATTCCGGACCGGTGCACATGGCGCGGGCAATTTCGAGTCGCCGTTGTGCACCATAGGGCAGGTCGCCCGCCGGATCGTCCGCACGGTCGACGAGCGATGCCATCTCGAGCCAATGCTTTGCAACCTCGATCGACTCCTTGGAGGCCTGCCGATAGGCCGGGAAGCCCAAGAGGCCGAGGATGGTAAAACCGGAGGCCAGCATCAGCTTGTTGTGCTGTGCCACCAGCAGATTTTCGAGAACCGTCAGGCCGGAGAACATCCGGATGTTCTGGAAGGTCCGCGCCACTTTGGCACGCTTGGCGATCTCGAAATCCGGCAGGCGCTCCAGGAGGAACTCTCCGCCGGACCTCTGCCTCATGGTGATCATGCCCATGGTCGGCTTGTAGAAGCCGGTGATGCAGTTGAACACCGTCGTCTTGCCGGCCCCGTTCGGGCCAATCAGTGCGGTGATTTCGCCCCGCGCCGCCTCGAAGGAGAAGTCGTTGATGGCCATGAGACCGCCGAAGCGCATCGACAGGTGCTCGACCTTGAGAATGGGGTCATTTGTCATTGTCGTTGTCTCGAGGGCCATCAGCCGTGCCCTTCCTTGGTGAAGCTGCCGGAGATGGCCTTTCGCTCATGGAGGAACGCGGTCGGCTCGCGCGATCCGACGAAGCCGCGCGGCTTCCACACCATGACGACGACCATGGCCAGGCCAAAGATCAACATCCGGTAAAGTTCAGGCGTAAAGGTCGGCCCGAAGACCGCTTTGAGGAAAGTGAGCTCGCGCAGGATTTCCGTGCCGCCGACCATCACCACCGCCGCGATTGCGATACCCGTCAGCGACCCCATGCCGCCGAGAACGACGATGGCGAGGATAACGGCCGATTCCAGGAACACGAAGGATTCCGGCGAGACGAAGCCCTGGCGGACGGCGAAGAAGGAACCCGCAAAGCCGCCGAACATCGCTCCCGTAGCAAAGGCCGTGAGTTTAGTCATCGTCGTGTTGATGCCGAGCGACCGACAGGCGATCTCATCCTCGCGAAGCGCTTCCCAGGCCCTGCCTATCGGCATCCGGCGCAGGCGGATCGTGACGTAGGCGGTCAGCAGCGCCAGTGCGAGGATCAGATAGAAGAGGAAGATCTTGTAGTAGGCCGAAGATAACGGCAGGCCGAACAGGGCTGCAAAGCCATCCTTGGAGGCATCGAACTTGATGCCGAACAGCGTCGCCTTGGCAATGCCGGAGACCCCGAACGTTCCCTTGGTGACCTCGGTCCAGTTGATCAACACGAGGCGGATAATTTCACCGAAAGCAAGCGTCACGATCGCCAGGTAGTCGCCCCTAAGGCGCAGAACCGGAAAACCGAGGATCACGCCCCAGAGAGCCGCGAGAATGCCGGCGATCGGCAGCAGTACCCAGAAGGACAGGCCGAAATAGCTGGAGAGCAGCGCATAGGAATAGGCGCCAACCGCATAGAAGGCGACATAGCCGAGATCGAGCAGGCCGGCGAGACCGACGACGATGTTGAGCCCCCAGGCAAGCATCACGTAGATCAGGATTTGGATGCCGAAATTGTCTACCCACTTCAGGGAACCCTGGACGCCGACAAGGGCCAGGATGACCGGCGGGTAAAGCGCCAGAGCGACAATCGCGATCTTGGAAAAATTGCGGCTAAAGAAGCTTTCCCCCTTCGCAATGTCCGGCGCCGCCGCCCTCGCGGCCTTCCGCTGGGCGAGCCAAGGCTGGACATAGGCGACGATCAGGAACCGGCCGACCGTGGCGACGGCGACAAAGATGGCCAGCAGCCCCCAGCGCTGCCTGAGAACGAGTTCGTTGCGGATGTTCTGGTCGGTTTCGAGGCCGACGAAGAGGACGAACAATCCGAGCGTGATGAGCCCCGCGAAGACGGCCTCGCGGAGGGCCCGCGCCGTCACCTCGGTGCCGGCGCTTGCAGTCGTGGAAGCAACATTTGCCATGGAATTATACCTTCTCGACTTCCGGTCGTCCGAGAATACCGGACGGCTTGAAGATCAGAACGATCGCGAGGATAGAGAAGGTCGCGACGTCCTTGTAGTCGATAGTGAAATAAGCCGACCACAGCGCCTCGATGAGGCCGATCAGCAGTCCGCCCAGAACGGCGCCCGGCAGCGAGCCGATGCCGCCGAGAACAGCTGCCGTGAAGGCCTTTACGCCCGGAACAAAGCCATCCGTGAAGACGACGACGCCATAATACATGAGGTACATCGTACCGGCGACCGCGGCGAGCGCCGCACCCATGATGAACGTCACCGAAATAGTTCGGTCGACGTCGACGCCAAGCAGCGCCGCCATTTTCCGGTCCTGCTCCGTGGCGCGCTGCGCGCGACCGAGAGGGGTGCGGTTGACGATGTACCAGAAGACGGACAGAAGAACCGCGGTGATGATCACGATAATGATCTGCTTCAGCGAAACCGTGATGCCGAACACATTGTAGACCGAAGAGACGAGCGGCGGAATCGGCTTGTTGCGCGGACCCTGCGTCACCTGGATGAAGTTCGACAGGACGATCGACATGCCGATCGCCGTGATCAGCGGCGCCAGCCGGAAGGATCCACGCAGCGGACGATAGGCCACCCGCTCAATGGTCCAGTTCCAAAGCGCCGCCGTAAGCATACCGACGATCATCATCAGCAGCAGCGCCAGGACAACCGGCACACCTGCGAGGAAAGACGTAAGCAGCAGGAAAATAATCAGCGCGGTGAAGCCGCCAAGCATGAATATATCGCCATGAGCGAAGTTAATCATGCCGATGATACCGTAGACCATGGTATAACCAATCGCGATCATACCATAAATAGAACCAAGCGTCAGCCCGTTGACGAGCTGCTGGACGAAGTACTCCATCAATCTTCCCCTGGACCAGATCCCGAAAGTCCGGCCTCTTGTTATTAGTTATCACTCATGAGCGTGCTCTGCGGCGATTTCATACCTCTTTCGATCGAAAATGAAAGCCAAAAATCGCGCGAATTGCGGATTCTTCCGCGAAAAAGTCAGTTCGACGCCCCTTTTGCCAGCCAGAAATCAAAAAAGATGCAGCATTCGCTTGCGAATTCATCATTCTGCCCGCGAAAATGGCGCGTCTGCCTCAAGGACGCCGGCAAACAGCCGTTCTTGATCGCCGATCTTTACACGAACTTCACGTGTCTGAAAGATAGAAGCGGCGGAAAAATGCCGGCCCCGGATCTGACGTAGGACGGCAGGACAAGCAGGAATGGAACGAGAATGCTCGGCATCTTGGAAAGATCAGCGATGGCAGCCGGACAGGCGATCCTGGAAGTCTATGATGCCGGCCCTGCAGTCACCTATAAGGCCGACACCTCACCCGTGACCGACGCAGACCATCGCGCCGAGCGCATGATCCTTGCCGAGCTTGCCGCGGCCTTCCCCGATATCCCGGTGATTGCCGAAGAATCGGTCGCTGCGGGAAATGTTCCCGACATAGCCGGCCAGCGCTTCTTTCTCGTCGATCCGCTGGACGGCACGAAGGAATTCGTCGATCGCGATAACCATTTCACCGTCAATATCGGTCTCATCGAAAACGGTGAGCCGGTCGCCGGCGTCGTCTATGCGCCGGCGCTTGGCGTCATCTATGCGGCAAAGGACGGACAGGCGAAAAAAGCAATGGTCGCGGCTGGTCGAATCGCCGGCGGCTGGAGCCGGATCGGCTGCCGGCAAATCCCGGATCGGCCGGTGGCAGTGGCGAGCCGACGGCACAGCAGTGCCGAGACCATTGCCTATCTCGCGGAGCAGGGCATCACCGACTGCGAGACGATCGGCTCGTCGCTGAAATTTTGCCTGCTGGCCGAGGGCCGGGCCGATCTCTATCCGCGCTTCAGCCGCACGATGGAGTGGGACACCGCCGCGGGCGACGCGGTCCTGAGGGCCGCGGGCGGTGAAACGCTGACCGTGGAAGGCCAGCCGCTCGCCTACGGCAAACGCGACCAGCCAAACGACAGCGACTTCGCCAACCCATGGTTCATCGCGCGCGCGAGGCGGTTTTAGCGCATCGGCCGCGGATCCCACTGCATGCCTCCTTTAATCGACCTCGATTCAAGGACATGCAGCAATTCAAACTGCTACAGCGACCTTGCGCGTTAACAAGACGCGGCGCTGTAAAGGACGCGCGCCGCTGCAGGGCACGAAGGTCAGGGCGAGCGCGGCCGCAGTCCAGCAGCAATGAGGCTGCAGAGGGACCCTTCGGTAAAGGGTTTTTCGATCCGGGGAACGTCACGCAGATGGCTGGGCAAGGGCAATATCTCGCCGCAGCCGCTGGTGAAGCCGATTTTGATCCCCCGCGCCACGAGCGCTTCTGCAACCGTGAAACTCGTCTCGTCACCGAGCCTGATATCGACGATGGCGAAATCGATCGGGTGCTCGGTTGCGATTTCCATCGCTCTTTCTGCTGTCGTCGCGGTGTAAACGTGAGTGACGCCCAACGCAGCGAGCATTTCCTCCATGTCCAAGGCGATCAGAAAATTGTCCTCAAGGACAAGAACCGACTGGATCTTCGTCACATTCTCACCGCCTGTCATCGACGTAAAGTTCCTCGATCTTGGCGTCCGTTCCGGAAGCCGGCCAGCGAAGCTAGTGTGAATACCGGACTTCGGCATTTAAAAAAGACATACCGCCCCCGTCAGATCAGCGGCCGTTTCGATTCGCCGAGCCCTTGCCAACCGGCAAGCCGAAGCAACCCCCGCACATCGCGAACTTCACAGCCCCTGTCCGCCCAACGGATGAGGTCGCGGCCGGAAAGCTTCCGCAGGGTCTTGTTGGTGTGAACGATCGAAAGGCCGAGCGTGTCGGCAACATGCTGCTGCGTCAGCGGAAGGGCGTTGCGGCCGCCTCGGAAGAGCTGCAGCGTCTCCGCGCGCTGGTAAAGAAAAGCGAGGAGATAGGCGGCTCTTTCGAGTGCGGAGCGCCGACCGATGCTCAACAGATTCTCGTCCAGAATGCGCTCTTCCCGGGCGGCGATCCAGGTGATGTCATAGGCGAGATCCGGGTGCTGCCTGTAGAGCTGTTCCAGGCCGCTCCGCTTGAACACGCAGAGCGTGACAGGCGAAAGCGCCTCGATAGAGTGCTGCATTTCACCCATCAGCGTGCCCTGCAACCCGACCATGTCTCCGGGCATGACGTAGTTCAGAATCTGTCGCCGCCCATCTTTTAGCACCTTGTAGCGAAATCCCCAGCCGGAAAGAACCGTGAAGAGATGCTCACTCCGCTGACTTTCCGACAGGATGGTTCCCCCGCCGTCGACCGACCGCTCGCCGATCTTGAAATTCGCCACGAAGGCAAGCTCGTCGTGCTGGAACGGACGAAAAATCTCAAGCGGGCGCAGGGGACAGGCCTCGCACGGCGTTGCCTTGCTGAACTTGTCTTCGTTTGCCATCGGATGCTCGCGGCGGCTTGGCAGGTTGCGCGGGAGCCTCGTGACAGAATTGGCGCGACGCGCGCGGTTCCCGTCATGGACTTGCGCGCCGCCAGGCCCTATCTCTCGTCGATCGCCCGTCGCAAGCAGGATTGTGAACCATGTTGTCCTATTCCGCCATCGCCAAAAACAACGTTGCCGTCGTCACCGGCGCCGCCTCCGGCATCGGGCTTGCTGCCGCCAGGCACTTCGCAAGCATCGGCATGAAGGTTGTTATGGCCGACCTCGCCGGTGATCGTCTGCAGGCGGCGGAGGCCTCGGTGGCGAAGCTTGCCGCGGGTAGCACCGCGGATGTCGCAGCAATCGCCACCGATGTCTCGCGGCCGGACGAGATCGTCGCCTTGGCGCGTGCCACGCAGGAGCGCTTCGGCCATGTCCATGTCCTGATGAACAATGCCGGGATCCAGCCCGGCAGTTCGATGTTCGGTCCGCTGGAGAATTGGGAAGCCGTGATGTCCGTCAATCTCTGGGGCGTGATCAACGGCTCGCGCATTTTCGCGCCCGCCATGATTGCCCACGGAGAACCAGCACTGATCATCAATACCGGCTCGAAACAGGGCATCACCACGCCGCCCGGCGATCCCGCCTATAATGTCGCGAAGGCGGGGGTAAAGGTCTTTACCGAAGCTCTCCAGCACGAGTTGCGCAATACGGAGGGCTGCAAGGTCAACGCGCATCTCCTGATCCCCGGCTTCGTCTATACGGCGCTGACGGCGCATGGCCGCACAGAGAAGCCGGCCGGCGCCTGGACGCCGGAACAGACAGTCGATTTCATGCTCGAAAGCCTCGCCGGCGGCGATTTCTACATTCTCTGCCCCGACAACGAGGTCCAGCGACCGACGGACGAGAAGCGCATCCTGTGGGCGGCCGGCGATGTCGTCGAGAACCGCCCACCCCTTTCGCGGTGGCATCCGAACTACCAGGCATCGTTCCAGGCATTCCTTGCCGGGAAACGGGACTAACGCATCGACCCGAAAATCGCATCCGATTTTCGGAAAGCTCGATGCGCAGATTCAAAGTTACAGCGACCTTTGCGCGTCTGAAAAGACGAGCGGCGCTGTAAATCGCATTCGCGAAAGGGAAGAAATCGTGACCAGCGGCATTCACCATATCACCCTGATCAGCCGCCGCGTTCAGGCGAATATCGATTTCTACTTGAACTTTCTCGGCCTTCACCTCGTCAAGCGGACCGGCGGCTTCGAGGACCCCAATCAATTGCACCTCTTCTATGGTGACGCTTCGGGTTCGCCCGGATCGCTCGTCACCTTCCTGATCTGGGAGGACGGCTCGCCGGGGCGTGTCGGCCATGGGCAGCCGAGCGAGATCGCCTTCGCCATGCCGCCGGAAAGCATCGGCTTCTGGCTTACACGCGCCCTGCAGTTCAACATCCGGACGACCGGCCCGGCACAGGAATTCGGCGAGCCGGTGCTCAGGCTCAAGGATCCGGACGGCATCATCGTCAAACTGGTCGGCACGGACGCGCTGGCGGAACCGGCGCCCTGGGCAAGCCGCGACATTCCCGAAACCGACTCGATCAGGCGATTACGGGGCGCGACCGTGCTCACGGAAAGGCCAAAGGAGACGGCGCATTTCCTCCGCAGCCACTTCGGTTATCGCGAGACAGTCGCAGCGGATGCGATCCGCCGCCTCACCTCGCCCTCCGGCGACGTCATCGATGTGCGCGACGCGACCGGCTTCTGGACGGCCGCGCCCGGCACCGGCACCATCGACCATATCGCCTTCCGCGCGCCGGACGAGGCAACGGTGCTTGCCGTCAGGGCCGATCTCGAACAGGAACACGCCGGCGCCACCAACGCGCATGACCGGAAGTACTTCTTTTCCCTTTATGTGCGCGAACCGGGAGGCTCGCTCTTCGAGCTTGCGACCGACGGACCCGGCTTTGCCGTCGACGAGCCGCCGGACGCGCTCGGTACCGAGCTCTTCCTGCCGCCGCATCTCGCCGGCAGCAATGCCGCCGCCACGCTCGTGCGGCTGCCGCAATTCGCTCTACCGGGCGAACCGCGCCTGACGCGCCGCGACCTGCCCTTCGTCCATCGCTTCTACCACCCGGACGAGACGAGCGACCGTACCTTCGTGCTGCTCCACGGCAGCGGCGGCAACGAGACGGACATGCTCCCCATCGGCCACCAGATCGATCCGCAGGCTACGCTCCTAGGCGTGCGCGGCCGCAGCACCGAAGAGGGCTTTCCCCGCTGGTTCCGGCGCCTCACGATGACAAGTTTCGACCAGCAGGATATCCGCTCGGAGGCCGAGGCCTTCGTCGCCTTCCTGGAAGGGGCGCGCGACGGCTACGGGCTCGACCTTGGCAAGGTGATCTTCATCGGCTATTCCAACGGCGCCAATCTGCTGGCGGCGGTGATGCTGCTTCATCCCGGCGTGATCGCTAACGCCGTGCTGATGCGGGCGATGTCGGCTCTCGAAGTGCCGCCGACAGCCGATCTCTCTTCAACGAATATCCTGATGCTGACCGGCAGGGACGACCCCTATGGCAAGCATGCGCCTACCTTGAAGCGCATTCTCAGCGACACCGGCGCCAATCTCGAAGCGCTGGACATCGACACGCACCACGGTATCGGCGACGGCGATATCGAGGCCATTCGCCGCTGGCTCGCGGAGAATGGTATATAGTCCTTTTAGCCCGTCCGACCCTGGCCTCGCACGATTTGGCTGGAGAATGCCATCTTCTCGGTGCTGACCACCACCGGCGCACCCGGCACCGGTCTTCGACGACTTTCTGGTCGTCTGATCCAGTCGGGCCATGCCGGAAAACGAGGCTTGTAGCAACCGTTCACCTCGCCCCTGCCGCGGCCGCATAGTCCGCAAAAGCCTTGACGAAGCCGCGCAGACGCTCGCTTGTCTGTTCGTCGGTCAATCGGCCCTGCTCGAAGAGCGGTTCTGCCTTGGGCAGCATGAAGCGCTTGCCCGACCAGAGATCGGCACCGAGCGTTCGCATGACCGGGAGCCAGGCGTTTTGGCTAAGGATCGTGCCGAAATTGCCCGGAGACGCGCCGGCAAGTGCGAACGGCCGGCCACCGAACACCTTGCGAATGTCGGCAGGCGGGCGGCTCAGCCAGTCGATGGCGTTCTTGAACACACCGGGGATCGAATTGTTGTATTCCGGCGTGAAAAGGATCACCCCGGCCGCCGCCATGACCTTCCGTTTCAGGTCTTCGGCTGCCGCCGGCACACCGCTTTCGGCCTCGATATCGCCGTCGTAGAGCGGAATGCCGTGCAAGGTTGCCGTCTCGAACTCGACACCGTCGGGCGCTAGGCTCTGGGCGGCGTTCAAGAGCGCCGTATTGAACGATGCCTTCCGCAGGCTGCCCGATATGCCGAGAATCTTCGTCATGGCCTCTCCACTTCCGCAAGACGACAGCGTGCCGCACTTCCGTTAGAACTAGAGGCGCAAAAGCAAAAGGAAAGTCGCAATCCTTTGCCGGCCCTTCCTGGGTTCCGCACGGTCCCGATCTCAGACAGAAAAGAGGAGCGATCAGGCGCCTTTCAGGTCACGGAGATAGGTATTTTCCGCCCGGGAAATGGCAAAGGCCCGCGGATCGATCTCGGCGAATAACAAGGATTCATTGGCGGAATCGGCTCTCGTGAGAATCTGCCCATCCGGCGAAGCGATGCGCGACGAACCGGCAAAGGAGAACATCGCGTCGGAACCGCAATGGTTGACGTATGCGACGAAGACTTGGTTCTCGAAGGCACGGGTTTGGATCATATGTTCGGTGATGAAGTTGCCCGACCAGCCCGCTGGCAGGGCTGTCGGAACAAGCACAGCCTCGGCGCCTGCAAGCGCCAGCCGGCGGACATTTTCCGGAAACTCGACATCGTAGCAGATCAGCATGCCGCAGGTAACGGCCCCATGCTCGAAGAGCCGGGTCGAAGGCTCCGCCGCCGTGAAGAGCGCGCGCTCATAGTCCCCATAGAGATGCGACTTCCGATAGACTATCGGCGCCTCGTCACCGTCGACGCAGGCCGCACTGTTATAGACGGCGTCGCCGTCCCGCTCCGCAAAACCGGCGATAATCGCGATGCCGGTGGCGCGGGAAATCCTTTGCAATTGCACTACGATCGAACCGTCCGCGGGCTGCGCAAGCTCTGCGATGAGGGCGCCGGCACCATAGCCCGTGATGCTGAGTTCGGGTGTCACCATCAAGGTCGCCCCCTTACCCGCGGCCTCTGCCGCCGCGCCCTCGATCCGTGCGAGATTGGCGGCAATGTCGCCGCCGACGCTTCTCATCTGAAGACCCGCAAGCTTCATCACTTTCCATCCGATGCCATGGCGCCGAGCAGCTTCGGCAAATCGCCGAAACGCGCCACGAGACCGAAGATCACCGCCGCCGTCGCGACGAAAAGGACGGTCACCGATGCCATGGTCGGCGTATAGCCATAGCGCAACGCATTGAAGATCTTGATCGGCAGCGTCTCCATCGTAAAGCCGACCGTCATATAGGCAACGATATATTCGTTGAGCGAGAGCACAAAGGCAAAAGCATAGCCCGAAACGATATAGGGCAGGATCAGCGGCAGCACCACGGTGCGGAAAATGGTGCGCTCGTCCGCCCCCATCGTGGCGGCAGCCTCGACCAATGAACGATCGATGGACGTAAAGCCGAGCGAGAGCGTCACGAGCGGCAGGGTAACGAAAAAGATCGCGTGGCTGACGACCGCCGTCCACGGCTGGCCGTAAAAACCCGCGGTCGCCCAGAAGGTGAGCATGCCGAGCGCCGTGATCACCGGCGGCAGCGTGAAGGGCGCAACGCCCAAGAGCTGGAAGATGCTCGCCCAGGGCGCCACCCGCCGCCACAGAAACCAGGCAAGCGGCAGCGCGATCGCGACGGCGAGCGCCGCCGAAAGCAGCGCGAGCGTGACCGAAGCGACGAGCGCATTGCGCCACTCGGGGTTCAGGAAGATTTCCCCGTACCACGACGTCGAAAAGCCTTCCGGGGGAAAAGCGAGCGTCTGCTTCTGGTTGACCGACACGCCAGCGACGACGATCAAGGGAAGCGCGAGGAAGAGCGCTATGACGAAGAAATAGAAGTTGCGGAAGACGGCCGTCATGCTGCCTCTCCTCTTCGTCCGGCGACAACGGTCAACGCCACGAGCCCGAGCGTTACCAACACCAGGAAAACGGCCATGGCCGCGGCAAACGGCATGTTGGATTGGTAGATCGCCTGGTCAGTGATCAACACTGAGAGCGTCCAGTGCTGAGGACGGCCGAGAAGCTGCGGAAGCAGGTAGGAGCCGAGCGCAAAGATGAAGACCATAATCAGCGTTGCGGTAATGGTGTTTCGAAGCGCCGGCACGACAACGGTGAAAAAAGCCTTGAGCGGCGAGGCGCCGAGGGTGCGGGCGGCTTCCGTCAAGGTCGGGTCGAGACGGACCAGCGCCGGGAAGAGCACGAGCACCGTATAGGGAAATGCCTGATAGACCATCCCGGTCAGCACCGCGGCGAAGCTCGGCGTCAATGCCTTGGCCTCGCTCATGACGCCGAGCGCCACGAGGATATTGGTGATGCCAGCCGTTCGCGAGAAGAGCGTCGACCAGGCAAAGCCGATGATGACCTCGGAGAGTGACAGGACCGAGAGGAGGGCGACCAGCCAGAGGACCTGCACGCTGCGCGCCATGCGCGTCAGGAGATAGGTAAAGGGCAACGCCAGCACGACGCAGCAGACGGCGACGGCGATCGCCAGCATCAGCGAAAAGCCAAGCACACCGCCGAAGAAACCCGAGAGGAACCGGGCGTAATTGTCGAACACGAAGGCTGGCGTGTAGAAGCCGCCCTGCTGGCGCTGGAAGAAGCTGACCGCGATCATCGTGCCGAAGGGCACGACGAAGAAGATGGTGAGCATCCCCGCCGGAAAGAGAAGCGGCGCGTAGTCGCCAAAGGTCTTGGGCGGTTCGCGTCTCATTTGCCGAGCACCACGCAGACGTCAGGGGTGAGCGCGACGCCAACCGGCTGGCCGGCGGAGACCTGCGGCCGGGCCCGCGGCGTCGAGACCGCGACGATCTGGTGGCCGGCGACGTCGATGAAGGTCTCGATGGTGCCGCCGAGATCGCGCACGAATGTGACCGTGCCTGAAAGTGCGCCGGCACCGGGCGCGGTCAGGTGCACATCTTCCGGGCGGATGGAAATCGTCGCCTTGCGCGCGCCGGGAGGCAATTGCAGACCCGCGACCGCCTGGCCGAATACCGTCGCGCGGCCCTGGCCGTCCGCTTCCGCTTCGATGAGGTTCGTCTGGCCGATGAAGTCGGCGACGAAACTGTCCGCAGGGCGGCGATATATCTCGATCGGTGAAGCCGCCTGGCGGATTTCGCCGCCATTCATGACGACGACCGTGTCAGCCATCGTCATCGCCTCGCGCTGGTCGTGAGTGACGACGATCGTGGTAATGCCGAGCTTCTGCTGCAATTGCCGAAGCTCCACCTGCATTGCCTCGCGCAGCTTGGCGTCAAGCGCGGAAAGCGGCTCGTCGAGGAGGAACAGCTTGGGCGAGATCGCCAGCGCCCTGGCAATCGCCACGCGTTGGCGCTGTCCGCCGGAGAGCTTGGAGACCGGCCGGTCGGCATAGCCCGGAAGATGGATCATCGACAGAAGTTCGTCGACGCGCCGCCTCTGTTCCTCCTTCTGAGCCTTGCGGATACGCAGCGGATAGGCGATGTTTTCGCCGACCGTCAGATGCGGAAACAGCGCCAGCGACTGGAACACCATGCCGAGATTGCGCTTGTGTGTCGGCACGCGGGTGATGTCGTCGCCGTCGAGCCTGATGGCCCCCGAACTCGGCAGGTCGAGACCGGCGATCATCCGAAGCAGCGTGGTCTTGCCGCACCCCGATGGGCCGAGCATACAGACGAATGTGCCATGCGGCACGGTCAGGTCGACGTCGTTGACGGCCCGGAAGGCACCGAATTCCTTGACGACATTCTGGAGCTCAAGTCCCGACATATATTCTCCGCCCCGCCAGGCCAGGGCCCGGTCGGGCCCATGGTCGCTGCGGCTGTTCTTTCAAGTTCCGTTCCACAAGCTTATCCTAAGCCGCGAACGATTAGAGGACGTCGATCCCCGATCCCGCAATCGGCGCGGGAGACCGGAAAAGACGGATGCACATCAGCCGACGATGAGCTCCGTCCACTTCTGGTTCAGCCAGTCCGACTTCGTCTGGTAAAGGTCGTAGCGCGGAACGATCGGCTCGATATCCGACGAGACGGCCGCGAATTCCTGCTCCGTCAGGTCCATCGACTCGCGCTTGACCGTCGGTGAGGTGCCGACCTTGCGCGACAGCGTCGCCTGGATCGCAGGCTGGCACATATAGTCGATGAAGATATGCGCCTCCTCTACCTTCTGCGAAGCACGCGACAGCGCCCAGCAGCCGGAATCCTGGATGCCGCCCTCCTTCGGGAATGTGGAACGGACGGGATGGCCTTCGGCGGCCGCAAGTCCGGTGACGTCGTGGTAATATTGCCCCATCGGTATTTCGCCTGATTTCAGCGCCTGCTCGAATTGCGCCTCGTCACGGTACCAGAGCCGCACATTCGGCTTCACCTCGGCGAGCTTATCGAAGGCCTTCAGGATGCCCTCTTCCGTGTCTAGCGCATCGGTACCGCCCATGAAGGTCTTGGCGGTGACTTCGAGCAGGAAGGAGTTCGAGACCAGTGCAAGCAAGCCGAGCTTGTCGGCATTGGCCGGATCCCAGAGGGCCTCCCAAGAGGTCGGCGGCTCGTTGTAGACATTGGTGTTGGTGACCAGCGTGATGTACCACGAGACCGCCCCGACGCCGGCGACACGGCCATCCGGATATTTGTTGATGAAGCGGTCGAGCAGGCTGGAACTGTTCTTGATCCTCGCGATGTCGATCGGTGTCCAGAGCTCGGTCGACTGCCCTTTCAGCATCGCCACCTGCGACATCATCGAAACGTCCGCCGGCGCCTGGCCGGCGCGGGCCGCCTGCTCGAGTTGCACCAGCCAGGCCTCTCCCGTCGGCTCGGCCACCGACTCGATGGCAATACCGGTCGCCTTGGTGAAATCCGGGAAGATGTTCTTGTCGAACGAGTCCTTGAAATAGCCACCATAGACGCCGACCTTCAACGACCGGTCCTGGGCTCTCAGCACCGCCGGCATCGCCAGTGCGGTCGCACCGGCAAGCCCCGCCCCCAGCAGCGTGCGGCGCTTGATGGAATTGATCTTCATCGCCTGTCTCCTTATTCTTTGCGGCTGTCGCCGCGTTCCCTATTGTCGTTGTTGTTGTTTTCTGCTCATGCCGCCGAGGCGACATCATACGCCTTGCAATGCCCGCTGGCGCATCTCCATTGGAGTAGCGCCGTACCAAGGTCAGCCTTCGCCGGCAATCGACGGGCTGAACGCCATCAGGCTCAGGATTTCAAAGAGCACCTGGGCCCCGGCATGGGCGGTGTTCGTCGTCGCGTCGTATTGCGGCGCCACCTCGACGACGTCGCCGCCGACGAGATTGATGCCCTTGAGGCCGCGGATCAGTTCCAGCACTTCGCGGGTCGTGAGGCCGCCCACCTCCGGCGTCCCGGTTCCCGGCGCGAAGGCGGGGTCGAGGCTATCGATGTCGAAGGAAAGATAGGTCGGACCATCGCCGACGATCTCTTTCGCCTTCTCGACGATCGCCGCAATGCCAAGTCCACTGACTTCTTCGGCATGGACCACCGTCATGCCGGACTCGTGGGAAAACTCCCAGAGATATTCGGCCGAGCCGCGGATGCCGATCTGGATCACGCGGGTCGGGTCGAGCACGCCGTCGAGCACCGCGTTGCGGAAAGGGCCGCCGTGATGGAATTTGGTGAGGTCAAAGGCGCCGCCGGTGTCGCAATGTGCGTCGATATGGATCATGCCGACCGGCTGCTGGCTGCCGACGGCCTTGAGAATCGGATGAGTGATCGAATGATCGCCGCCGACCGAAAGCGGCGCGGCACCGCCTTCGACGATCTGGTTGAGGCGCGTCTCGATGTCTTCATGGCTGAGTTCCAGCCGGTAGCGGCTGCGAAAGGGCACGTCGCCGACATCGGCCACCCGAAGGTCGTGCACCGGCGCACAGCCGAGCACATGATTATAGGGGCCGATCCGCTCGATCGCCCGCAGCGCCCGCGGTCCGAAGCGGGAGCCCGGGCGGTTGGTGACGCCGAGATCCATGGGGATACCGAGGATCGCGACCTGAAGGTTGCCGAAATCGGGTTGCTCGGCATCGACCGGCATATAGGGTGCGCTGAGAAAGGTCGGTATGCCGGAATAGGGCGCAAGCCGCGTGCCGCCCTTGGTGAAGATCTTGTCGGCGACCTTGCGGAAGGTCGGATCGAAGAGCTCGCCGCCATGGCTCTCGCCATACTTCGCCTTCAATGCGCTGAGTCTCTTTTCATCCCAGACCATGCGGGCCATCTCCGTATCTCCCGGCTGGGGTACGAGGGATCGCGCGGCATTTCCGCGGTTTCGCCGTTCGGAATCGGCGCGATCATGTTCCCCAGGCTTTTGCCCTTGTTTCAGCCCATTACGGGGCAAAACCTCTGGAAAATCAATTGACATTGTTATAGCATTTCCTGTGAGAAAATCTCACACATTGTCCGGAGCCTCCGCTTGTCGAGCCGCCTGCCCCCGCTGAACCCGCTGCGCGCCTTTGAGGCGACTGCCCGGCGCGGCTCCGTTTCCGCCGCGGCCCGCGAGCTCAACGTCACTCACGGCGCGATCAGTCACCAGATCCGTGCGCTCGAACTGTCCTTCAACACCACTCTTTTCGAACGCGGCGGCAAGCGGCTGAGATTGACGCCGCAAGGCGCGCTCCTGCTCCCTGCCGTCACCCATGCCTTTGCCGAGATCGCCGCCGCGACGGCGGCGATGACGCGCCCCGCGACCAGCGGCGAGCTCCGCATCACCTGCGTGCCGGCGCTCCTGTCCTTTTGGATGATCCCGCGACTGCATCGCTTCACCGAGCAATTTCCCGACGTGGAACTGACATTGATCGCTTCGAACGACGCGGCGAACCTCCACTCCCGCGATGTGGATGTCTGCCTGCTCTACGGCGACGGCAATTGGGGCGACTGCTGGGCCCGGCTCTGGAGCCGACTGGAGCTTTTCCCCGTTGCGAGCCCGACGCTCCTCAACATGCGGCCGCTACGCTCGATCAGGGATCTTCGCGACCATGTGATGCTGCACGGCGACGATGGCCGTGAATGGAACACCTGGCTTGCCGCCGCCGATGCGGCCGACCTTCAACGGGGTCGCCAGCATTTCATGAGCGACGCCCGGCTCTCGACGGAAGGTGCCCTGCACAGCCAGGGCGTGGCGCTCGGCGATACGATCACTGCCGGCAGCCTGATCGCACGGGGCGAACTGATAGCGCCCTTCGACCTGACCGTACCGGCCAATGATGCGTTCTTCGTCGCCTGTCGTAGCGAGGTCCGGGCGGCCCCGATCGTGCGCGTCTTCATCGACTGGCTGTTCGCGGCGCTCGAGAGCGATCCCATGCCGGAACTCCAGATGTCCGCCCGAACCATCATTCGTTCGCGCATCCAAAAGGCGGGCGAGTCCGAAGAGCCGGGAGCGGGTGCAGTTCAACCTGCGCCCTCACGGCGTGCAACCCTCCCGCAGAAGCACAAGGCCCAACCGTAGAGACGGGACGACGAAACCGCCGGCCCGTCCAGCAACAGGAAACGCTCCATGCCGCATTTCAATCCGCTCGTCGAAAGGCTTACGCCGCCGCCGGTTCCATCCGTGCTCGCCTGGGCGAAAGCCTATGACGGGGCAAAGGGTCCCCTGATCGATCTCTCCCAGGCGGTGCCCGGCTATCCCGCCCATTCGGACATGCTGAAATGGCTTGGCGAGGCTGCCGCCTCGCCGGCCTATGCGGGCTATGGCGCGATCGAAGGCGAAGCGGAACTGCGCAAGGCCTATGCCGAGCACGTTGCGGCGCTTTATGGCGCTCCAATCACGGCCGCCAATATTCACATCACATCCGGCTGCAACCAGGCTTTCACCGCGACAGCGATGGCGATTGCCGGCGCCGGCGATACGGTGGTGATGACCAACCCCTATTATTTCAACCAGGAGACGACATTGGCGATGCTCGGCATCAATGTCGAGCTCGTGCCATGCGATGCGGGCGCCGGCTTCCTGCCGGAGATCGAGACCATAGCCTCGGCACTTCGTCCGGGTGTCCGCGCCATGGCGCTCGTGTCGCCCAACAATCCGACCGGTGCCGTCTATCCGCCGGAACTGATTCACCGCATCCACGAAATCTGCCGCGGAAACGGCACCTGGCTAGTCCTCGACGAGACCTACCGCGATTTCCTGCCCGATGCTGCCGCGGCGCCGCATGAGCTCCTCCGGGCGAAAGGTTGGGAGGAGGGTATCATCGGCCTCTACAGCTTCTCGAAGTCCTTCTGCATCCCCGGCCACCGCCTTGGCGCGATCACGGCTGGACCGGCGCTGATCGCGCAGGTCACGAAGGTCATGGACAACCTGCAGATCTGCGCCCCACGCGCCGCCCAGGCCGCGGTCGCCCAGGCGCTTCCGGCTCTCGCCGACTGGCGGCTTGGCAATCGCGCGGAGATCGCCGCCCGCGCAAGAGCGCTCGAAACGGTCTTGAGCCGCCTGCCGCAATGGAAGCTGAAGGCCATCGGCGCCTATTTCGCCTATATCCGTCACCCTTTCCCGGACATCGACTCGCGATTCGTCGCCGAGAAGCTGGCCAAGCTTGCCGGCATCCTCTGCCTGCCAGGCGACTATTTCGGCGAAGGTCAGGAAGATTACCTGCGCTTCGCCTTCGCCAACGCGGATGTGCCGACGATCCAGAAGCTCGAAGAACGGCTCTCCGGCTTCGCTCTACCGGGCATCTGAGAACGTGGGGATCTCCGGAACAGGCCGCGTGTCTGGTCAGAGGCCTCAGACGCGTGCAGCCCCTTTGTGCGTCCGAAAGCGGGCGCAGGACAGAGGCTTCCCGCAGGTGGTCAGATCAGGCCGATGATGAGGGCGCAGACGAACGCGAAAGCTGCCAGGACGGCAAGACTGTGAGGCATGACGGCGACCGGCCGGTGCCTGGCCGGGGCGGCGACCTGATAGCGGGATCGGATCATCGCCTTGGTCGCGTTCATTTTCATCCTCTCCGCTGTTTCGAGACAGCAGTTCTCCTATATTCTCGATTGAATTTATAGAGATCAATTTCCCCCGATGGCGCGGAACGTGAAAATTCGTTTCGGCATTCGGCATCGGCAACGTCTTGCTGCAGCGGCGCGCCTCTTTTCAGACGCGCAAAGCGTCGCTGCAACTCTTTCAATCTGCGCATTCGAACGTTCCGAAAACGGGGCACGAACTTCCGTCCGATGCACTCGTCCCGCCCCCCGGGACATCCAGCGGCGGGCGCAAGATCAGGCATTACCAACCGATGGCGTCCCGGAATGAATACCACCACGAGCCAATCGTCGAATATTGCGCGCGGAACATCCGCCCGCCCGGGAAGGGGTACCAGGGCAGCTTTTCGAAGGCGGCGAAACGGGCGGCGTCGCCATCGATCGCCTCCGCAAGTGTGCGGCCGAAAAGATGGGAGCCGGTAACGCCGTGCCCGCTGTAGCCATGGGCGAAATAGGTGTTGGGGCCGATCCGCCCCATCTGCGGCACGCGGGTGAAGGAAAGCGCGAAATTGCCGCTCCAGGCATAGTCGATCTTCACACCCTTGAGCTGCGGGAAGACCTTTTCGAGATTTGGTTTCAGTTTCGCCGCCACATCGGGCGGATCGGTGCCGCCATAGACCGTGCCCCCGCCGAAAATCATGCGCTTGTCGGCGGAAAGCCGGAAGTAATCGAGGATATAGCGCACGTCCTCCACGCACATGTCACTCGGAATGAGCGATTGGGCCAGCTCTTCCCCGAGGGGCGCGGTCGCCAGCATCTGCGTCGAGACCGGCATGACGCGGGCGGCAAGCTCCGGCACCGCGTCGCCGAGATAGGCATTGCCGCAGAGGACGACAGCGCGGGCGGAGACTTCCCCCTCCTGCGTATAGACGTTCGGCCGGGCCGCCGCGTGGTCGACACGGATCACCGGCGACATTTCGTAGATCGTGCCGCCGAGGCTCTCGAAGGCGCGCGCCTCGCCGAGCACCAGATTGAGCGGGTGCATATGGCCGCCGGTGGTGTCCAGCATGCCGCCGCAATAGGCCTCGGCATTGACGAGCTTCCTGAGCGCCTCGCGGTCGAGCAACTCATGCTCGTCCATGCCGTATTTGCGCCAGAGCGCATGCTTGGCCTCGAGCTCCTTCATATGTGCACTGGTGTAGGCGGCGTAGATGTTGCCAGACTTCAGGTCGCAGTCGATCTGATACGCGTTGACGAGCCGGCGGATGATCCGCCCGCCCTCCTGCACGAGGCCGCCGATGAACCGAGCGGCGCCCTCACCATAACGGCGCCCGATTGTCGACAGGCTGGCATTGAGACCGTTGACGATCTGACCGCCATTGCGTCCCGAGGCGCCCCAGCCGACTTGCGCCCCCTCGACCACTGTCACCTTGTAGCCCTTTTCGGCCAGATGAATGGCCGTCGACAAACCGGTGTACCCGGCACCGACCACGCAGACGTCGGTCTCGATCCGCCCTTCAATCTTGAGGGGCGTGCGGACGACGTTGCGCGAGGCGGCATAGTAGCTCGTCGGATAGGAGCCGTCGCCGGAATAAGAGTTTCTGACCCTCGCCATCGTTGCAGCGTTCCACTTTTGGCAAGACCTGGATACGGCCGGGACTTCGGCGGCAGGAGAAATAACGCAAATCTTGCCTCTTGACCATGCCGCGCTCCGCACTCATAGTGATCAGATGTCAGACCAATTTCAGGAACTGCAATGCCCGAACCGGCCAAAGCGACACTGCTGCCCCTGCCCGCGGTGGACCGGGCGCAGCAGGTGATCGCCGCTCTCGCCGATTACATCCAGCTATCGGGCCTGAAACCGGGCGACCGACTGCCGGCAGAGCGCGAGCTGATGGCCGCACTGGCCGTCGGCCGCTCGACGGTTCGCGAGGTCATCAGCCATTTCCAGGCGCTCGGCGTTGTCGAGGCGCGCAAGGGCAGCGGGACCTATCTGCTGCGGGCAATTTCGGGTGCCACCATTCACATGCCGCTGGCGCTCGACACCGGACACTTGCGCGATGCGCTGCTGCAGACGCTCGAGGTCCGGCGCGGTATCGAGATCGAGGCCGGCATGGTGGCCGCGCGCCGTCGCACAGAGGCGGATCTCGCCAATATCGAAGCGAAGCTCGAAGAGATGGAGCGCGCGCATCTCGCCCAGGGCACCTCCGGCCCAGAAGACTTGGCCTTTCACCTCGCGATCTACGACGCCACCCACAACCCCCTGTTCCGGCAATTGCTCGAGCAGATGCGTGAGGCTTTCGAGCGCTTCTGGGAAAAACCCTTCGACCGGCCAGATTTCGCCCGCCGGTCCTTCCCCTTTCACCGCACCCTCTTCAACGCGATCGCGGCGCGGGATCCGGATGCCGCCCGGGAAGAGACGTTGAAAATCCTCGCCATCGTCGAGGAAGACATCAGGGAAATGTCCAAATGAGCGATGGCCTCGATCTCTTCGACAAAGCCTCGCTGATCGCAGCACATGACGAGGGCCATGCTTTCGACGCCGTCGTGCCGCCGATCGTCCAGACCTCGCTCTTCACCTTCAAGGACTATGACGAAATGATCGCCTGCTATCTGGGCGAGCATGTGCGCCCCGTATACTCGCGCGGCCTCAATCCGACGGTGCGGATGTTCGAGGAGATGCTGGCGAAGCTCGAAGGCGCCGAAGATGCGATCGGCTTTGCCAGCGGCATGTCGGCCATCTCCTCCACCGTCCTTTCCTTCGTCGAGCCCGGAGACCGCATCGTCGCGGTCAGGCATGTTTATCCGGATGCGTTCCGCCTGTTCGGCACGCATCTCAGGCGCATGCGGATCGAGGTCACCTATGTCGACGGTCGCGATGAGGAGGCGGTCGCTAGAGCGCTTCCCGGAGCCAAGCTCTTCTACATGGAGAGCCCGACGAGCTGGGTCATGGACACCCACGACGTCGCCGTGCTCGCGGCGCTCGCCAGGGCAAAGGGGATCGTCACCGTCATCGACAACAGCTGGGCGAGCCCGATCTTCCAGCAGCCGATCGCTCTCGGCGTCGATCTCGTCATCCACTCGGCCTCGAAGTACCTAGGCGGCCACAGCGATGTGGTCGCCGGCGTCGTCGCCGGATCGAGCGACCTGGTCGGCCGCATCCGCTCGGAGGCCTATCCCTATCTCGGCGCCAAGCTTTCGCCCTTCGAGGCCTGGCTTCTGATCCGCGGCCTGCGGACGCTGCCGATCCGGATGAAAGCGCATGAGCGCTCGGCGCTCGGCATCGCCCGGCGGCTGCAGGAGCATCCATCGGTCGAGACCGTTTGCCATCCCGGCCTCGGCAATCACCTGCCGCCGGGGCTTTCGGGCACGTCCGGCCTCTTCTCCTTCATCTTTCGTGAGGGCGTCGACCTGCGCCGCTTCGCCGACCATCTGCAGCTCTTCAAGCTCGGCGTATCCTGGGGCGGCCACGAAAGCCTCATCGTGCCGGGAGAAATCGTTCTTGCACAGAAAGCGCAACCCAATTCCGCGGTCGCCTTCGGCATTTCTCCGCGGTCGGTAAGGCTCCATGTCGGCCTGGAGGGAACGGAGGCCCTCTGGAGCGATCTCGAAGCAGCAATCGCCGCTTCGTCAGGTTGACGAGAAACGGATCAGGAAAGGCGCAAGCGGTTTGGCGTCGCCACCTGCTCGCGGAAAATCAGGTCAGCACCTAAGAAAAGGGGAACTGAGGAATGAGGAAACTGATCACAGCCACCCTGCTCGCCACGCTGATGGCCGGCAGCGCCCTTGCCCAGACCAGGCTGAAGCTCGTCGAGGTCATCACCAGCCCCGAGCGCACCGAAACGCTGAAATCGATCGTCGCGAAATTCGAGGCGGCCAACCCCGGCACGACCGTGGAAATCATCTCCCTGCCCTGGGGCGAGGCCTTCCAGAAATTCGCGACCATGGTTTCGGCCGGCGAAGTCCCGGACGTGATGGAAATGCCGGACACTTGGCTGTCGCTCTATGCCAATAACGGAATGCTCGAAAGTCTCGAGCCCTATCTCGCCAAATGGGAACACACTTCAGGGCTCACCGAGCGCGCGTTGGAGCTCGGCCGTGACGTCAACGATACCGCCTACATGCTGCCTTACGGCTTCTATCTCCGGGCGATGTTCTACAACAGGAATCTTCTTGAGGAAGCCGGCGTTGCCGAGCCGCCGAAGACGATGGACGATTTCGTCAAGGCGTCGGAAGCGATCTCCAACCTGCCCGGCAAATCCGGCTACTGCCTGCGCGGCGGCCCAGGCGGGCTCAATGGCTGGGTCATGTTCGGCGCCACCATGGCCGGAGACAACAAGTTCTTCAACGAGGACGGCACTTCGACTATGAACAGCGAGGGCTGGATAAAAGGGCTGACCTGGGTCGTCGATCTCTACAAGAACGGTCTTGCACCGAAAGACAGCGTCAACTGGGGCTTCAACGAGATCGTCGCCGGCTTCTATAGCGGCACCTGCGCCTTCCTCGACCAGGATCCAGATGCGCTGATCGCAATCGCCCAGCGCATGAAGCCCGAAGACTTCGGCGTCACCACGATGCCGAAGGGGCCAAGCGGCAAGGCCTTCACCACCATCGGCTTTGCCGGCTGGTCGATGATGTCGGCGAGCCAGAACAAGGAGCTTGCCTGGAAGCTGATCGAAACACTCGAAGGTCCGGAAGGCAACATCGAGTGGAACAAGCGCACCGGCGCGCTGCCGGTCCATAAATCGGCCGAGAAGGATCCCTTCTACGCAGGCCCGCAGTTCAAGGGCTGGTTCGACGAACTCGCCGACAAGGACGTCGTCCTGACCGTGATGCCGACCTATCTCGAGGAGTTCGCCTATTTCAAGGATTCGCTTGCGATCAAGACCACCCAGGAAGCACTGCTCGGCGACATCACGCCGGAACAGCTCGCCAATCAGTGGGCGGAGTATCTGACCAAGGCGCAGCAGAAATACCTGGAAAGCAAGAAGTAGCGCCGGCGCGGGCGGCGGCTCTGCCGCCGCCCCCCCGCACGACAGCAAAGACAGGCGCCGCGAGGCTGCTGCATGCCTTCGTAAATCGTGCGTGTTTTAAAGACAAAGGCATGCAGCGATCCAAAGTGCTACTGCGACCTTCGCCCGCCTTGAAGGACACGCGGTGCTGTAGGAAAGGGAACTCTGACCGATGGTCTATGCCGCACGCCAAGACGGCCTGCCCGCGATCCGACCACCGCTGATGAAACGCATCGCGGATGCCTCGGCGCCCTATCTCTACAGCGCCCCGGCGCTCATCCTGATCGCCACCGTGATGCTGGTTCCGTTGGCGCTCGGCATCTCCTACGCCTTTCGCGACGTCCAGCTCCTCAATCCCTTTTCAGGCGCCTTTATCGGCCTCGATCACTTCCGCGCGCTCTCTCATGACGAAGCCTTCTTCCGCTCGCTGCGCAACACGTTCTGGTGGACTGGCGCCTCCGTGCTTCTGCAATTCACGTTCGGGCTCATCCTGGCACTGCTGCTCGATAAGCCGTTCCGCGGCCGTGCCCTCGCCCAGGCGCTCGTGTTCCTGCCTTGGGCGGTGCCGAGCTTTCTTGCCGGTCTCAACTGGGCCTGGCTCTTCAACCCAGTCGTCGGCCCGCTGCCACACTGGCTCTACGCGGCCGGGCTCATGAGCGAGCCGGGCAATATCCTCTCCGATCCCCACCTTGCCCTGTGGGGCCCGATCATCGCCAACATCTGGTGGGGCATTCCTTTCTTCGCGATCACCCTTTTGGCGGCGCTGCAGGCGATCCCGCGCGATCTCTACGAGGCGGCAAGCATCGACGGGGCCGGCGCCGCCCAGCGCTTCCTTTCGATCACGCTCCCCTTCCTCGCTCCGACCATCGCGATCACCATACTGCTGCGCACCGTCTGGATCTCCAACTTCGCCGATCTCATCATCGTGATGACCAATGGCGGGCCAGCCGATCGGACGCAGATCGTCGCCAGCTACATCTTCACCCAGGCCTTCAAGCGGCTCGATTTCGGCTATGCCTCGGCCGTGGCGCTGGTGCTCCTGGCGCTGCTCCTCGCCTATTCGCTGCTGATCGTGATGCTTAGGCAGTGGCTTCTGAGCAAGGATTGAAACGATGGGCGCCAAGCCTGCCCTCCTCACCATCGCGCACCGCCTCGCGATCCTCGCCTATATCGCCTTCGCGCTCTTTCCGCTGTTTTGGCTGCTCAAGGTCGCGGTTACGCCCAACGACCTGCTCTATTCGGAAGGCATCCGGCTCTGGCCGTCGCGCGCGAGCCTCGAACATTTCGAATTCGTACTCCGGCATAGCGCTTTTCCGGTTTTTTTCCGCAATAGCCTGATCGTCTCCGGCTCGACCGCCGTCGTCGTGACGATCCTGGCCTCGCTCTCCGGCTACGCACTCTCGCGGTTCCGTTTCCGTGGCAAATACTGGCTGGTGACGTTGATGCTCCTGACCCAGATGTTCCCCTTGGTGATGCTGGTCGCGCCGATCTTCAAGATCCTGTCGCCGATTGGGCTCACCAACAGCCTGACCGGTCTCGTCATCGTCTACTCGGCCTTCAATGTGCCCTTTGCAACATTCCTGATGCAGTCCTTCTTCGACGGCATTCCCAAGGACCTGGAGGAGGCGGCGATGATCGATGGCGCGACGCAATTCGTCGCATTCCGCCAGATCATCCTGCCGCTGACGCTGCCGGGGATTGCCGCCACCCTCGGCTTCGTCTTCACGGCCGCCTGGAGCGAGCTGCTCTTCTCGCTGATGCTGATCTCCGGCAACGAACAGGCGACGTTTCCGGTCGGGCTCCTCTCTTTCGTCTCGAAGTTCTCGGTCGACTTTGGACAGATGATGGCCGCCGGCGTGCTGGCGCTGATCCCGGCCGGGCTCTTCTTCCTGCTCATTCAACGCTACCTCGTGCAGGGCCTGACGGCCGGCGCGGTCAAAGGCTGAGGGCTAATCCACCATGGCTTCCATCGATATCGCCAGTATCCGGAAATCCTACGGCGCCCATCCGGTGTTGCACGACGTCGACCTGAAAATCCGCGACGGCGAATTTGTCGTGCTCGTCGGCCCCTCCGGTTGCGGCAAGTCCACGCTGCTCAGGATGATCGCCGGGCTTGAAAGCGTCACCGCCGGCGAGATCCGCATCGCCGGCAAACGGGTCAACGAGCTCGCGCCGAAGGATCGCGACATCGCCATGGTGTTCCAGTCCTATGCGCTCTACCCGCACATGTCGGTCGAGAAGAACATGAGCTACAGCCTCAGGCTCCGAAAGACCGCCCGCGAAAGGATTGCGGGGGTCGTTGCGGGCGCCGCCGCGAAGCTCGGGCTCGAGCCGCTGATGGAGCGGCGGCCGCGGGCGCTTTCGGGCGGCCAGCGCCAGCGGGTGGCCATGGGGCGCGCCATCGTACGCCAGCCGAAGGCCTTCCTCTTCGACGAGCCGCTTTCGAATCTCGATGCGCGGCTGCGCGAGCAGATGCGTGCCGAAATCAAGAAGCTGCACAAGGACCTTGGCGCCACTTCGATCTATGTGACGCATGACCAGATCGAGGCGATGACGCTCGCCGACCGCATCGTCGCGATGAATTCCGGCATCGTCCAGCAGGTCGGAACCCCGCTCGCACTCTACGATCGCCCCGCCAATCTCTTCGTCGCCGGTTTCATGGGGTCGCCCGGCATGAATTTCTTCGAGGGTACCTGCCACGCCAGCGAGACGCCGCGTTTCGAGACGGTCGACAATGTCGCCATTCCGCTTGGAGCGCCGGCACCGGTCGCGGAAGGCGCCAGCGTCACGCTCGGCATCCGACCGGAGCATGTCGTTCTTGCCGGGCACGGACCGGATGCGCTCTTTGCCCAGGTCGACCTCGTCGAGCCGACCGGCTTCGGTATCATCCTGCATCTATCGCTCGGCCCATCGAGCTTCAAGGCTTTCACCAGCGACCGCTCCTTCCTCACGGCGTCCGGAACGATTCCGGTGCGCTTCCCGGCGCTGGGCCTGCACTTCTTCGATCGCGAAGGACGGCGTGTCTGACCCGCGCCGCCACCCTCCAACAGCGCCGCCCTTCCGGTCGGACGCGCAGAGGCAGCCGTCGCTGAGGTCGACGTGAGGATACATGCGGTCGCTCAAAGTGACGATTGACTTATTCGGGAGGAAGACTAGCTTTTCTTCTATCGCCAGTATCGACCGCCCGGCGCAACGTTTCCGAGAGACTATCGCACGGCCAAAGCCATGAATTGACCGCACTCTTCCTTGGCCCGGCGCCCTGCGAAATGAGGACTCATGATGCGACATCCGATTGCTGCCCTGTCTGTTTCGGTACTCCTGCTCTGCCCGGCCGCCGCCCTTGCGCAAGAGGGCGATGCCGAGGCCGGCGCCACCGTCTTCAAGAAATGCGCGGCTTGCCACGTCGTGGACAAGGACCAGAACAGGGTCGGGCCTTCGCTTCAGCACATCATCGGCAGGACCGCAGGGACGCATGCGAATTTCCGTTACTCGCCGGCCATGGTGAAGGCGGGTGAAGAGGGTCTCGTCTGGGATGATGCGACGTTGCACGAATATCTTCGCGATCCCAAGGCCATGATCAAGGGAACCAAGATGGTGTTCCCCGGTCTCAAGGAAGAGGAAGACGTGAACAACGTGATCGCCTATCTGAAGCAACATTCCGAGTAGGACAACCCCCGGGAGGAGGGAGCACACTTCTAACGGGCGATTTGCCAGTATTTTCCGTTCGTGCAATAATTCCGATCGGAACGCTGCGGATTAAGTATTCGTCTCACGGCCGATCGTGGCGGGGAGGGACAGGAAATGGCCGTGGTAGTAATTCTGGTACTCTTGGCCCTCGGGTCGGTCTTGTTCCATGTGCTGAGTCCTTGGTGGTGGACACCAATCGCCTCTAACTGGAATTACATCGACAATACCATCATCATAACCTTCTGGATCACCGGAATCGCCTTCGTCGCCGTCGTGCTATTCATGGCGTACTGCGTGTTTCGCTTTCGCCACCGGCCCGGCAACACCGCGGACTACGAGCCGGAAAACCGGAGGTTGGAAAGCTGGCTCGCAACGGGCACGACGCTCGGCGTCGCGGCGATGCTGGCGCCGGGCCTGTTCGTCTGGAACCAGTTCGTCACCGTGCCGGAAGGGGCGGCCGAAGTGGAAGTGGTTGGGCAGCAATGGCTTTGGAACTTCCGCCTGCCAGGGGCCGATGGAAAGCTCGGCACGACGGACGCACGCGACGTGACGCCGGAAAACCCGCTCGGTCTCAATCGGAATGACGCCGCAAGCCTCGACGACGTCATCGTCGAAGCCGGCGAGTTGCATCTGCCCATCGGCAAGCCGGTCAAGGTCCTGCTCCGGTCCGTCGACGTGCTGCATGATTTCTACGTTCCGGAGTTCCGCGCCAAGATGGACATGGTCCCGGGTATGATCACCTATTTCTGGTTCACCCCGACGCGGACCGGCACATTCGAGGTCCTCTGCGCCGAGCTCTGCGGCGTTGGTCATCCGCAGATGCGCGGCACCGTCGTCGTCGACACGGAGGACGACTATCAGGCCTGGCTTGCCGAGCAGCAGACCTTTTCGCAATTGACGGCATCGTCCGATGGGGACCCGACGGCAACGGCTGTTGCCGCGGCAGCGGCGCAATCGGAGGCGCCGTGAGGTAACAATTGGGAGGAGATAAGATGGTCGACGTCCGGTCCGGTATTGGCGAGGCGCTGCCGCCTCCCGAAGTCGAGGATGTTGAGCTTTACCATCCGCACAGCTGGTGGACGCGCTACGTGTTCAGCCAGGATGCGAAGATCATCGCCATCCAATATGCGACCACCGCGATCGCCATCGGGATGGTGGCGCTGGTGCTCTCCTGGCTGATGCGCCTGCAGCTCGGTTTTCCCGACACATTCCAGTTGGTGGATGCGGAGGCCTATTATCAGTTCATCACCATGCACGGCATGATCATGGTGATCTATCTGTTGACCGCCCTCTTCCTCGGCGGCTTCGGCAATTATCTCATTCCGCTGATGGTCGGCGCGCGCGACATGGTGTTCCCTTACGCCAACATGCTGAGCTACTGGATCTATCTGCTCGCCGTGCTCGTCCTCGTCGCGAGCTTTTTCGCGCCCGGCGGGCCGACCGGCGCCGGCTGGACGCTGTATCCGCCGCAGGCAGTGCTTTCCGGCACACCGGGCGGCAGGGACTGGGGCATCATCCTGATGCTCTCCTCGCTGATCATCTTCATCATCGGCTTCACCATGGGCGGCCTCAACTATGTCGTGACCGTACTTCAGGGGCGCGCACGCGGCATGACGCTGATGCGGATGCCGCTCACCGTCTGGGGCATCTTCACGGCGACGGTGATGGCGCTCCTCGCCTTCCCTGCCCTTTTCGTCGCCTGCGTCATGATGCTCTTCGACCGCCTGCTCGGCACCAGCTTCTTCATGCCGGCGATCGTCGAAATGGGCGAACAGTTGCAATATGGCGGCGGCAGCCCAATCCTGTTCCAGCACCTCTTCTGGTTTTTCGGCCATCCCGAGGTCTATATCGTCGCCCTGCCGGCCTTCGGCATCGTTTCCGATCTCATCAGCACGCACGCGCGCAAGAACATCTTCGGCTACCGCATGATGGTCTGGGCGATCGTCATCATCGGCGGCCTCTCCTTCGTCGTCTGGGCGCATCACATGTATGTCAGCGGGATGAACCCCTATTTCGGCTTCTTCTTCGCCACCACAACGCTGATCATCGCGGTGCCGACCGCGATTAAGGTCTACAACTGGGTGCTGACGCTTTGGCGCGGCAATATTCACCTGACCCTGCCGATGCTGTTTGCACTCGCGTTCATCGTCACCTTCGTCAATGGCGGGCTGACCGGCCTATTCCTTGGCAACGTGGTCGTCGACGTTCCGCTCTCGGACACGATGTTCGTCGTCGCGCATTTCCACATGGTCATGGGGGTGGCGCCGATCCTCGTCATTTTCGGCGCTATCTACCATTGGTACCCGAAGATGACCGGGCGCATGCTCGATGAGACGCTCGGTCAGATCCACTTCTGGATCACCTTCATCGGCGCCTATGGAATTTTCTTCCCGATGCATTATCTGGGTCTCATCGGCGTGCCGCGGCGCTATCATGAGCTTGGCGAGACCGCTTTCGTGCCGGACTCCGTTCATAATCTCAATGCCTTCATCAGCATCATGGCGCTGATCGTCGGCGCTGCGCAGATCGTCTTCCTTTTCAACCTCGTCTGGAGCCTGCGCCACGGCCGGGAGGCGGGTGGCAATCCCTGGCGGGCGACGACGCTCGAATGGCAGACACCCGAGACGCCGCCGTCCCACGGCAACTGGGGCAAGGAACTGCCGGTTGTGTATCGCTGGGCCTATGACTACAGCGTCCCCGGCGCGCCGGAGGATTTCATCCCGCAGAACCATCCGGCCCCCGGCCGCGTCAGCCATGAGGCCGTTTCATGAGCATCATGCTGATATTCCTGACGGCAATCGCCGCTATCGTCGTCTGGTGGCTCGCCCAGCAGCGATTGGCGTCGAAACCCTGGCTCGAGGTCGGGCACGCTCACGACCCTCGCCGCGCTGCCCCCCTGCCGGCGGCCAAGGTCGGATTGGGCGTCTTCCTCGCCGTCGTCGGTTCCTTATTTGCCCTCTCCTTCAGCGCCTATTTCATGCGCATGGCCTCGTCCGACTGGGGTGCACTGCCGCTGCCGGGCTTCCTCTGGGTCAATACTGCAATCCTGGCGCTCGCCAGCGTCGCCTTGCACTGGACGAAGCTCAGGGCGGAGAGCCGGCATGGCGAGAAGGCACGAACCGGACTGCTCGTCGCGTTGGCGGCGGGACTTGCCTTTCTCGTCGGTCAGCTCTTCGCCTGGCGGGCACTGTCCAATGCCGGCTATCTCCTTGCCGGTAACCCCGCCAACAGCTTCTTCTATATGCTGACCGGCCTGCACGGCTTGCATATTCTTGGCGGGCTCGCCGCGCTCGGGCGCGTCACAATGCATGCCTCGGATGCCGGATTTGACCGCAGGACGCGGCTCTCGATCGAGCTCTGCGCCATCTACTGGCATTTCATGCTGGCGGTCTGGCTGGTTCTTTTCGCCCTGCTCTCCGGCTGGGCGACCGAGGTCGTCGTATTCTGCCGACAATTGCTGACCTAGGAGCCGCACAAATGTCCGCCCCGTTGAAGCCTCCCGCAGCAGAAACGTACCAACACCCGGCCGGTCTGGCGGGCTTCGCCGCCGATTGGGCGTCGGATCAGCGCGCGTTCAAGAACGTCTCCTGGGGAAAGGCCATGATGTGGATCTTTCTCCTGAGCGACACCTTCATCTTCGGTTGTTTCTTGCTCGCCTACATGGCAGCGCGGATGTCGACCACCGTTTCCTGGCCGAATCCGAGCGAGGTTTTCGCTCTCGAGATCGCTGGAACTCACATGCCGCTGATCCTGATCGCCATCATGACCTTCGTGCTGATCTCCTCGAGCGGCACCATGGCGATGGCGGTCAATTACGGCTATCGCCGCGACCGGCGCAAGACCGCGGCGCTGATGCTGGTCACCGCCCTCTTCGGCGCCACCTTCGTGGGCATGCAAGCCTTCGAGTGGTCGAAGCTGATCGCCGAGGGCGTGCGGCCCTGGGGCAATCCATGGGGCGCCGCACAATTCGGCTCGTCCTTCTTCATGATCACCGGCTTTCACGGCACCCACGTCACTTTCGGTGTGATCTTTCTGCTGATCGTCGCCCGCAAGGTTTGGCGTGGCGACTTCGACACGGAACGGCGCGGCTTCTTTACGAGCCGCAAGGGCCGTTACGAGATCGTCGAAATCACCGGCCTTTACTGGCACTTCGTCGATCTCGTCTGGGTCTTCATCTTCGCGTTCTTCTATCTGTGGTGAGGAGAGCTATCATGGCCCACGCAGAGGCACATGCGGAACAACAACAGCACCCGATCAAACTCTACCTCCTCGTCTGGGGTCTGCTGTTCGTCCTCAGCGCCTTCTCCTACCTGGTCGACTATTTCGGCCTGCAGGGATTTCTACGCTGGTCGCTGATCCTGATTTTCATGATGCTGAAGGCCGGGCTCATCGTCGCTGTATTCATGCATATGGCGTGGGAGCGCCTCGCCCTCATGTATGCGATCCTTCTTCCACCACTGCTGGTGCTCGTCTTCGTGACGCTGATGGTGTCGGAATCGAACTACATCCTCTTCACCCGCCTCGCCTTCTTCGGTCCCGGGCCTTAGCGCATCGGCCCGAAAATCGTACCCGATTTTCGGAAAGCTCGATGCGCAGATTCAAAGCGTTACAGCGACCTTTACGCGTCTGAAAAGACGCGCGGCGCTGTAGAGGGATCTCGATCCCGACACGACAAGCTACCGAAACGACGTCCGAACGCCGAACGCAAAAACGCCCCTTGACGGGGCGTTGTTTAGTTTGGTTGCGGGGGCAGGATTTGAACCTGCGGCCTTCAGGTTATGAGCCTGACGAGCTACCGGGCTGCTCCACCCCGCGTTATGCTTGTCCGGGTTTTCTTGCCCGGTTGTTTGTCTGTTTGCCCGTCCTCGGCCGTTCGGCCTGCGGGCGTTCGGGGCTGCTCCACCCCGCGTTATGGTTCGAATGGTTTGTTTCGCCGTTTTGTCGGCGTGTGAGAGAAGATGTTTTTTGTTTTCGCCGCTGCCTTGTCCTTCACGGCTTTGCCGTGAAGGGGAGCGGCGTTTTTGTTGCGCTTTGCAGACCTGGCAGCGACCTACTCTCCCGCGTCTTGAGACGAAGTACCATCGGCGCTGGGGCGTTTCACGGCCGTGTTCGGAATGGGAACGGGTGCAGCCACCCCGCCAGAACCACCAGGTCGGCAAAGCGCAAGCTTTTGCGCCCTAAGGGCGCAAATTGATTTCGAGAAGCTGGTGAAGCGATTGCTTCGTTTTTTTTGAACACGTCTTCGACGGCGCTTGGGGCACTCATCGGAGCTTTAGCTCCGCAAGGCCAAAGGCCGTCGCGCCTTTTGGCGCGCCCTCCCGGAGGCATCCGCGACAGCGGATCGCCGTGAGGGCTAAAAGCTCATCTTCGATGAGCATGAGCAATGGGAACGATCAAGCCGATCGAACGATTAGTACCGGTAAGCTTCATGCGTTGCCGCACTTCCACACCCGGCCTATCAACGTGGTCGTCTTCCACGGTTCTCGAGGGAATACTCGTTTTCAGGTGGGTTTCCCGCTTAGATGCCTTCAGCGGTTATCCCTTCCATATATAGCTACCCTGCTATGCCCTTGGCAGGACAACAGGTCCACCAGAGATATGTCCATCCCGGTCCTCTCGTACTAGGGACAGATCCTGTCAATATTCCTACACCCACGGCAGATAGGGACCGAACTGTCTCACGACGTTCTGAACCCAGCTCACGTACCGCTTTAATTGGCGAACAGCCAAACCCTTGGGACCTGCTCCAGCCCCAGGATGCGATGAGCCGACATCGAGGTGCCAAACAACCCCGTCGATATGGACTCTTGGGGGTCATCAGCCTGTTATCCCCGGCGTACCTTTTATCCGTTGAGCGATGGCCCTTCCACGCGGGACCACCGGATCACTATGACCGACTTTCGTCTCTGCTCGACTTGTCAGTCTCGCAGTCAGGCGGGCTTATGCCATTGCACTCGACGAGCGATTTCCGACCGCTCTGAGCCCACCATCGCGCGCCTCCGTTACTCTTTCGGAGGCGACCGCCCCAGTCAAACTACCCACCATACACTGTCCCGGATCCGGATGACGGACCGCGGTTAGACATCCATGACGATAAGGGTGGTATTTCAAGGATGGCTCCACGAGAACTGGCGTCCCCGCTTCAAAGCCTACCACCTATCCTACACATGCCGACACGAATGCCAGTGTAAAGCTATAGTAAAGGTGCACGGGGTCTTTCCGTCTGACCGCAGGAACCCCGCATCTTCACGGGGAATTCAATTTCACTGAGTCTATGTTGGAGACAGCGGGGAAGTCGTTACGCCATTCGTGCAGGTCGGAACTTACCCGACAAGGAATTTCGCTACCTTAGGACCGTTATAGTTACGGCCGCCGTTTACTGGGGCTTCGATTCAGAGCTTGCACCCCTCCTCTTAACCTTCCAGCACCGGGCAGGCGTCAGACCCTATACGTCGTCTTGCGACTTCGCAGAGCCCTGTGTTTTTGATAAACAGTCGCTACCCCCTGGTCTGTGCCACCCCATCATGGTTGCCCATAATGGGGTCACGCTTCTTCCGAAGTTACGCGTGCAATTTGCCGAGTTCCTTCAACATAGTTCTCTCAAGCGCCTTGGTATACTCTACCTGACCACCTGTGTCGGTTTCGGGTACGGTCTATACGGTGGAGCTATTTCCTGGAACCGCGTCCAAGCCCGGACAATCCAATAAGTCCGGACAAGTCAAGCGATCCGTCACTACCACCAGGCCCACGAATATTAACGTGGTTCCCATCGACTACGCGTGTCCGCCTCGTCTTAGGGGCCGGCTAACCCTGCTCAGATTAACTTTAAGCAGGAACCCTTGGTCTTTCGGCGAGAGGGTCTCTCACCCTCTTTATCGTTACTCATGTCAACATTCGCACTTCCGATACCTCCAGGACCCCTCACGGGTATCCCTTCACGGGCTTACGGAACGCTCCGCTACCACACGTCTTGCGACGTATCCTCAGCTTCGGTGCATGGCTTCAGCCCCGTTACATTTTCGGCGCAAAGACCCTTGTTTAGACCAGTGAGCTGTTACGCTTTCTTTAAATGATGGCTGCTTCTAAGCCAACATCCTGGTTGTTTTGGGATCCTCACATCCTTTCCCACTTAGCCATGACTTGGGGACCTTAGCTGGAGGTCAGGGTTGTTGCCCTCTTCACGACGGACGTTAGCACCCGCCGTGTGTCTGCCGACTAGTACTCCCCGGTATTCGGAGTTTGGTTAGGATCAGTAAGACGGTGAGTCCCCATAGCCCATCCAGTGCTCTACCCCCGGGGGTATTCGGTCGACGCTCTACCTAAATAGATTTCGCGGAGAACCAGCTATTTCCGAGTTTGATTGGCCTTTCACCCCTAGCCACAAGTCATCCCAATCTATTGCAACAGATGCGGGTTCGGTCCTCCAGTTGGTGTTACCCAACCTTCAACCTGCTCATGGCTAGATCACTCGGTTTCGGGTCTAATGCGACATACTAAGGCGCCCTGTTCAGACTCGCTTTCGCTACGCCTCCACCTACCGGCTTAAGCTTGCATGTCACACTAAGTCGTTGACCCATTATACAAAAGGTACGCCGTCACCCTTGCGGGCTCCGACTGTTTGTAGGCATCCGGTTTCAGGTTCTATTTCACTCCCCTTGTCGGGGTGCTTTTCACCTTTCCCTCACGGTACTTGTTCGCTATCGGTCATGCACGAGTACTTAGGCTTGGAGAGTGGTCTCCCCATGTTCAGACAGGATTTCACGTGTCCCGCCTTACTCAAGGACAATGCGTGTTCTACGTGTACGGGGCTGTCACCCGCTACGGCCGACCTTTCCAGATCATTCCACTTCATTCCGCATTGCCACTGGCCTGGTCCGCGTTCGCTCGCCACTACTTGCGGAGTCTCGGTTGATGTCCTTTCCTGCAGGTACTTAGATGTTTCAGTTCCCTGCGTTCGCTTCTTATCCCTATGTATTCAGAATAAGATACCTTGTAACAATACTTGGAAACTTAAGCCGTGCTCGCGCACGGCTTAAATTTTCCAAGTATTTAAGGTGGGTTGCCCCATTCGGAGATCCATGGATCAAAGCTCATTCGCAGCTCCCCACGGCTTATCGCAGCGTATCACGTCCTTCATCGCCTGTGCATGCCAAGGCATCCACCAAATGCCCTTTTGACACTTGATCGTTCTCATTGCCAATGCTCATCCTTATTTGGATTTGGCTAAGCTTATCCCATTCACTTGCGCTCATGGGGCAGCCAAACCTGACTATCCGGACACACTCAGTATGCCGCACCGCCAGCCCAAAAGCCCGGTTACCTTTTACAACCAGGCCAGTCAGATGCCATCGACGTGTTCGATTTGGTCGCGTTATTGGAACCACGCCGAGCGGTTCGCTTGCGCCAAATCTTAAGACCAGCTTCTCGAGATGAATCCGGTGATGCGCGGTCAGGCAACA